>NZ_JACJTT010000015.1 GCF_014698825.1 Richelia sinica FACHB-800 | reverse complement strand
AGCTATTAGATAAACTTCGCTATTTACAATCTTGTATGTGTCAGAAAATCAGTTATGTTCATTGGTTTGAGGAGATTATGTTTTGTTGACATATTTAACCTTTTTAGAGCTAGTATAACTAGATATGTAAAGTTTTGTATTAGGATTCAACATTTCTGATTTAACAGGTCTTGTGTATATTCTTTAAAATGGGTGATATTACCATGAATAAAATTGACGGGATTATTAATTTCATGGGCAATACCTGCTACTAGTTGACCCAAGCTTGACATCTTTTCATTTTGAATAACTTGTGACTGAGTTAATTTTAATTCTTTGAGTGCATCTTGTAATTCTAATGTTCTTTTTTCTACTCGTTCTTCTAGATTTTCATTAGCTTGTTTCAGGCGAAATTCTGCCCACCAGTTTTCTCGAATAGTGGCGGATAAAACTAAAGATGTGAGAGCAAAAACACCAATAAAAGATTGTAATAAAATCAGGGATTCCATCGTTGATTGACGATAAAATGAACCTGTTCCTTTAGTAGTCCCCCAAATAGCCAGAGCCGCGATTAATAATGTTACAATACTTGTTTCTCGCAAACGAAACCGAAAAGCAGACCAAACTAAAATAGGTAAAAAAGTATACTCAATTGGATAAGCTTTAATAAAAGAAATCTGATTAATTACAGCAATAATGAATCCCATTAACAACAACTCTAATTTCCAAGAAGATGGTAAGGGACGTTTTCTATGATGTGTTTTTGTCCAAGCTAAGAGAGGAGGAGTAATAAATAACGTATTTAAAGGTAATGCCATCCACCAAGCCCACCAGGATATTTGATAAGCGTCCCAAGGAAGGTTTTGAGTTAAACAAAGAGTCAGAATTGCTGCATGAGAAGTAAAAAAAGATTCTCCCACAGCAATTGCTAGAAATTTGAATGTATCTTGAGACCGTTCAAAATAGTTATCAGAACCTATAAATTTTTTATTTAACAAGTAAATAATTAGAGCATCTAAAGAATTTACTATAGTAATTATGGTCACTACTAAAACAACATACGGTGTTTTATAAATAATACCATATAACCATGTGTTACTCAGGAATTCACTAAATGCAATGGCAGGTAAAAATTTAATACCAAAGCGTAATATTCCCACTATATAAATACCAGAAGAAGGCCAAATTGCTGCTACACCATTATCCAAAGAAATAGAGATAGCAAGTTTCACTAAACATAAATGAATAATTGGTAAACCAATTAAAGACAATAAAAATTGCCAATTACTTTTAACCGAAAATTGGGGAAATTTTAATTTATTTTTAAGGTTAAGCAATTGTCTACCTTCCTCATATTACAGACGAGTGCAATAGGTCACACTTTGCAAAAAAACTGTCAAAATATATACTAGTAATTTTCCTGGTATGATTTGTTTTCTAATTTGAATAGCACTGATAAATACAAATCTGCCAGATATTATAATTTATTGCTTAAATATGTTATTCTTAAAAATTGTTACAGAAACCTACATGTTTCTGCGTTTCACAATTTATAATTATTACATAATAATACTAAACAAGAAATTGCTTAGATTATAGTGACAACATAATTGATATATAGCCGTTCCCATGCTAGTGAGGTATAAGGTTTTTTCGTTTTAGGGAACAGAGAGCAGTAAACAGTGAATAAATTGGTGTGTACTTCATTAGACAGGGAACCGCTATAAATACTGGTTATTTCCCGCTGGGTATTGGTCAAGTGATAGTTTTTCATTGAAAATAAACAAACACAATATAGATGTGTTTGTTTAGCCTATATATGGGGTGTCCAAAACTTAATTAAAAATCCAATTTTCTTGTAACTTCGCTCAGTTGGTATTTTCAAACTTAAGAAGAAACCATTTAGGTTTTCATTACATGAATGGAATTTGTCGAGATATGTATACTCCAACAGTTAAAGAACAAGAATACGTAGCCGGATTAGAATTATTTTTGGGTGTTTCTCACGAAGATATTTTAACTCCAGAAGCTATTATTGAGCAGTTACCGAAATTTGCTCCTGATTTCCTCAAGCATCTTCAAAATTTAGAAACGCAAAAAATTCTTGATGTTGGTTCTGGGAATGGAAATAAAGCAATATATTTAGCAAGAAAATTGAGAGAAAATTTCCCTCAATTACAAATAATTATTGATTCCTTAGAACCCAAATTAGAGCAACAGAAGAAATTATTTCAGAATTATCGATCTACTTCTTTTTTGGGGCAAGTATTTGCTCAAACCTTAGCCAGTGCTAGTTTGAGCACATCTTACGATTTGGTGATAGTTTTGCATTCTTTATATGAGTTTCCGAGAGGAACTGATGAAGAAATATTATCTCTTGAACGTCTTCAAGAAATTATGGCTCCTCATGGTTGTTGTGTAATTGCGACTGAACACCCTGATGGGGATTTTCAAAAAATGAAAAGGGAACTTTATCCTAAATTTGGGAAGAAATCACCTTTATCTTTATCCTTGATTGTTGCTAACCTGGAAAAGGCTCAAATTTCTTATCAAATAGGTGACATAATTGATTATAATTCACCGCTTAATCATCTTTTAGAGTTATCTGACAATGAAATTGGTAAGCAATTAGCTTTTCTATTCTCGGACTCTTTAGAGGATGATCCTTTGAAAAATGAACAATATACAATTGTTGGCCAATGGGTGAGACATAATCACAGAGTTGAGGATGAGTTGGTTTATCTTCATACTCCTGATGTTTTAGTTTGGATTTATCCCCGTTGATGCTAATAAATTGTTATAGCAGGAGTCAGGACTAGAACCCGCTTTTAGTGGGAGCTTCATTATCTATAACTATGGATGCTAACTTCTCAATCACCTATATTCGGGATCATCTGAAAAAATTACTATATCTTCACCCACAAGCCCTATTTTTTCGTGGAATAGACATCTGGTGAAAATGAATGTAGAGACGTTCCAGCGGAACTTCTCTACAAGGGTTTCACACCACGCACACTTAATTACTACCAGATGTCTAATGAATAGCAAAATAGCTTTAACCCGAACTTACTTTAAATAGAGCTATTTTTAACAAGCACTGCGTTGTTGATTCAACTGGAGTTGAATGTTATCACGGACAAGTTGCCAAAAGTGCTGAATGGGAGGAATTTGTAGTCGATCTTGAGTTGTGACCATCACTACCCGTCGGCTTAAATTGGAGTGTTCTGGTGACAGACTATTGTTAGTGGCTAGGGGCCTAACAGCAAGGGTGGGATCGCATCTGGCTTCTAGGAGGGCTGAATGGGGTAATAGGGCAATGAGTTCTCCTTGCCGAACTACACCACGAAAGGCATCTAAGGTATTTACTTCTAAAGCTGCTTGTAGTTTTGCTTCTAGTCGTTCAAATCTATCTTGAATCAGACGCTGCATTCCGTAACCATCTTTAAATATGACTTGGGGGTAGCGAACTAACTCTGACCAAGGTACATATTCATATTGTGCGAGGGGATGATTTATGGATGTGAGAACTTCTATCGGTTCTTCGTACAGGACTTCCACAGCCATTTCTTTGCTGGTGATTAAAAAGCGGTTGTGCATAACGATCGCTAAATCTACTAAACCATCTTTGAGAACTTTTAAGGCGCGATCGCTTCCCAACGATGTTACTCGCAATTGTACATCTGGATAATCATGGCAAAACTTTTGTAATACCGGTGGCAGATAGGATGCACACAGGGAGTGAATCACAGCTATACACAGTTCTGGCTGTTTCCCTGCTACTAAGTCTGCTAATTCTTTAGTGGCTGTATCCCATTCTTGGCAAATCTTGCGGACACGGGGTAGTAATCTTTCACCCCCTAAAGTTAACTTGCTTTGGCTGGTTCGATGAAACAGTTCTACCCCCAAATCAGCTTCTAATGACTGGATTTGACGACTAATGGTTGATTGGGTTACACCACACTTTCTGGCTGCTTGTTGAAAGCTGCCCGTTTGGGCGATCGCTAGAAAGGCTTGCAGCTGCTCTAGACGCATCTTATTATGTAGCCTTGCACTGATGGCTGTAATCTATGTTAACGGGTTTATCTTCTTAGTTTAGTAGATTTAAATACTAGTACCACAAACTAGCAATCAATTTTCGATTTGGTCTGTGGGGGTAGGGGGAAAGAATTAACAAACCAATATATTTGGTTCCGAATTTTTGTGAAATGGGATTAATCCTATACACCCCTGATGGCTGAGAGAATTGATTTTTTGGTAATCTTTATGCAGGTTTAACCAACACAGCATCACCCTCGATTTTGGCTGTAAAAGTCTTGAGAGGTTTTTCCGCTGGGCCCTCTTTTACTTTGCCATCTGGACCAAATTCTGCATCATGACAGGGACAGACAAATTGATTTTTTTTGGCTTGCCATCCTAAAGTACAGCCTTTATGGGTACAGGTAGGATTGACGGCAATTAAATTTTTGCTTTTTGATGTTCCCACTACCAATACTGGGCCCACTGGTGAATTTTGAGCTAATAGTTGACCTTTTTGATCTAATTGGGCCACAGTCCCCACTTTTTGCCATGTTTGAGCAGTGGAGTTATTTGGGGAAGTGGAATTATTTGGGGAATTTGCTTGAGTAGTTGTTTCCGAAGAACAAGCAGCAATTGCCACTGGTAAAGAACTGGCTATCCAACCTAAACCTACCCAATTGATAAACTCGCGACGTTTCATAGATACTTTAATTAATCTGCGATTTTTCACTAATCTCTATTATGACTGGCAAATTTTCCTATGTAAGTGTTTAACGTTTCAAAAGTTTCTCAATAGTTGCTACTAATTGCTTGAATTGGATAGGTTTGGTGAAATATTCATTAGCCCCGGCAGCTAAACAGTTATCTTTATCACCTGGCATCGCTAAGGCTGTCAAGGCAATAATAGGCACATCAACCTGCAAATCTTGACGAATGCGGTGGATGGCTTCTATCCCATCCATTTCGGGCATTTGAATATCCATTAAAATTAAGTCAGGCTGTTCAGTTTTCAAAATTTCTAGGGCTTGTTTGCCGTTGTTAGCAACAATCAGCCGATAGCCCCGACTTTCTAAATAATCTAAGGTTGTATAAATATTCACTTGATTATCTTCTACTAACAAAATCACATGGGATTTGACAGTGGGTGGAGATAATTCTTGCTCAACAGATGAGGGAAGATGGACTAGGGTAGGTAACTTCTCATGATTGGTCAGGTAAGGAATGCGGACAGTAAAACAACTGCCTCTATCTATTTCGCTACTGACTGTAATTGTGCCGTGATGTAATTCCACGATGCGCTTGACTAAGGCCAATCCTAAACCTGTGCCTTCATATTGACGGTTGAGGCTACTATTAACTTGGACAAAAGACTGAAACAGTTTACCCATGTCCTGTTGGCTAATGCCAATACCAGTATCAATGACGGAGAAGCAGAGAACGGGACTAGATGTGGAAGTAGGGGAATGGGGAGAGACTGGTGCTTCTAGCCAAACTTTAAGGGATACGCAACCATGTTCTGGGGTGAATTTGACTGCATTATTCAAAAGATTAATTAGCACCTGACGCATCCGGCGTTCATCTACTTGGATGGTACCAAAGTTACTGGCAATATTGGATTTGAGGCTAATCTTTTTTTTCAATGCCATCTGTTTAATGAAAATTAAACTAGAATCACAGAGGCTTTTGACGGAAACATCGCTCAATTCTAGTTCTAATTTGCCAGATTCAATTTTTGATAAATCGAGAATATCGTTGATCAGTTCTAATAAATGTCTACCGCTACGCTCGATAGTAGCGATCGCTTTTAATTGTACATCGCTCACTGCACCAAACACATGATCCTGTAAGCCCTCAGACATGCCCAAAATGGCATTGAGGGGGGTTCGTAATTCGTGGCTCATATTGGCCAGAAATTCATCTTTCAATCTTGTTGCACGGGCTAATTCTGTATTGGCTTTGGTCAGTTCTTCGTTGGTCTGCCACAATTGTGTTTCTGCTTGTTTCTGTTCAGTGATATCTGTCAATGTGCCAATATAGCCAACTATGTTTCCCTCGCCATCGGTTTCTGCTAGGATTTGACAATAGAACCAAGTAATACTGTCATCAGGACGTAGACACCGACCTTCCAGACGATAAATTTGTCCTGGTTCATAGTTTTGATACCATTGACTCCATTTAGCCACAATGCGATCGCGGTCTTCTGGGTGTAAAGTATCAATCCATCCCTTCCCCAATGCAGCTATGGCTGGTCTACCTGTGATCTCACCCCAGCGGTCATTGGCATATATACATTCACCAACACTATTAATTTGAAAGATAGCCACTGGAGCAGCTTGTGTCAAAGCTGCATAGCGTTGTTCACTTTTCCTGAGAGCTAACTCTATTCTTTTCCGCTCAGTAATATCGTAGTTAATACCCACCATGCGTTTAGGTTTACCCTGTTCGTTGTGTTGGACCACAAGCGCGGAGATGAGAAAGTGAACACTACCATCTGGATGTATAACCCGAAATTCTCTCCTAAATTCCTTTTTTTCCTCCATCATCTGTTGAAAATCAGCATCAAATTCAGCTAGATCCTCTGGAGCAACTGCCTTTCTCCAAGCCTCATAAGTTGATGAAATTTCTGACCTTTGCAGGCCATACAATTGATACATCCGTTCATCCCATTCAGGATCTTTGACTAGATCCCAGTCCCAAGTGCCAATAGCTCCTGCTTGAAGTGCTAGGGACAACCGAGCGGAAAGATGTCGTAGTTCCTCCTCATTGCGTTTGCGGTCAGTAATATCTTTGGCAATACCTAACAATCCAATAATTTGACCTTGAGAATTAGACAGGGCAGAAAGTGATAGAAATACAGGGCAACTAGAGCCATCTTTGCGAATGTAAGTAAATTCATTTTCATAAATCTGGCCGTTTTGAGTCATATAAGTAAAAAATTCCTTCCCTCCAGGAATTTCTCTACCTAATTCTAGGGAAAGTTTGGCTATAAGTGGTTGTATTTCCTCTGCTTTATGAAATAATTTTGGGTCGTGTTTACCAATTACCTCATCGGCTGTGTACCCTAACATTTTTTCGGCACCAGCGTTAAAAATTTGAATCACACCCTCAGAATCAGTGAAAATAATTGAATAATCACTACCATCTAAAATAGCTTTTTGCAGTGTACTGATTGCTAATAACTCAGCTTCATCTTTTTTGCGTTGGGTGATATCTGTTTGGGAACCACTCATACGAATCACATTACCTGTTTCATCCCACAAAGCCTGACCCCGGTCTAAAATCCAGCGATAGGAGCCATCTGTATGTTTGATGCGGTATTCTTCTTGGAAAAAAGGTGTTTTGTGGTCAAAATGGTCATAAATTGCCTGGATAACCCGCCCATAATCCTCAGGATGAACGCGACTTGACCATTCTTCTACCTTGTTGCTAATTTCTTCACCCTCCAATCCCCGCATTTCTTTCCAGCGAGTGGAGACGAATATTTCATTTTTTCTAAAATCCCAATCCCAAATTCCATCATTACTACCTCTTAATACTAACTGCCATCTTTCTTCGCTTTCTTGTAAAGCTGCGGTACGTTGTTCAACTCTTGTTTCTAATTCTTGATTCAATTGTTGTAATGCCTGTTCTGCACGTACCCTTTCAGTAATATCAACTGCCACTCCACCTACTAAACATTGCCCTGATATGTTGGGTAAAGGGAATTTATAAACTAAAAAATCTCCTATAGTGCCATCTCGTCTAGGAGCTTTTTCAATAGTTTCTAGAACCCGCTGGGTTTGGGCTACTAGTCGGGTATTTTCCACAAACTGTTGAGCAATTTCTACAGGATACAAATCATAGGCTGTTTTGCCAATGACATCATCTACCGTTTGCGCTCCCAGTTCTACAACTTGGAGATAAGTTTGGCTGACATAAACTAGGCGAGCATCTGTATCAGTAATCCAGGAAGCGGAAGGACTATGATTCATGAATGCCTGAAATCGGGCTTCACTTTCCTGGAGGGCCATTTCTGCTTGTTTGCGTTCTGCTAGTTCCGCTTGTGCTTGTTCATAGGCGCTTGCTTTTTGAATAGCGATCGCAATTTGAATCGAAAGTTGATCCAACAAATCCAATTCATGGGGTTTCCAATGCCGTGGTGCAGAACATTGATGAGCAATTAATAAACCCCATAATTGCTCTGTCACCATAATTGGTACTACCAAGTTGGCTTTGACTGCAAATTCTTCTAACAGTTGTAAATGGCAGTCTGTTAACCCAGCTTGATAAACATCATCAATCGACCGCTTTCTGCCTTGATAATATTGTCTACCACCACCCTGTTGAAAACAGGTATCCTCTATTTGCATTCCAAAAGATACTTTCCAGATCGGCAGCACTGACTCAGCCACAATAGTACCACTCATATCTGGGTGAAATTGATACACAAGCACCCGGTCGGCTTTGAGAAACTGGCGTACTTCTGTAGCTATGGTGGAGAGAATTTCTTCTAATTGCAGTGATTGGTGAATCCGTAAAGCTGCTGATGCAATCAATTGTTGCTGTTCCCGAATTTGCTCTAATTGTCGGTTCAGCTGCAATTGGGTAAATAATTGATGAATTGTACTTTGCAGTATTTTCGCTGTAATTTGCCCTTTGACTAGATAATCCTGGGCACCACTTTTCATTGACCGCACGGCAATTACTTCATCACCTTGTCCCGTCAGCATAATTACTGAGGTTTGACTAATGGAGAAATATTGTCTAAATTCCTCCAAAAACTCTATCCCATCCCCATCAGGCAGCATATAATCAAGCAAGATGATATCTGGTGTCTCTCGTTGACACCATTCTATTGCTTCTATTCCTGTTTCCAATTCCACAATGCGATAGGTATATAACTTGTCCCTTTGTAAAAAGCGACGAACTATTTCCCTATCTTCAAGACAATCATCAATCAGCAGGATAGTGATGGGGGAGCTATAGCTCATAAATTAAATTATAGATGCGGAAATGTTTAATCAATCTCTGGCTTTGAGTTCTCCAGAGTAACTATCAGAACTGTGAGACTATTAGCTTTCTGTAACAGATGTGAAGACTAAAACTTCAGATAATAAATTAATGATCAGCAATCAGTAATTACCATGTCTATCTAACTAAAAAAGTAAATAAAATTTTATACTTTTTTAGTTAGACTTGTTTAAATACTATAATATTTTTAACAATAAACTCAACCGTATAAATATTGAGATAGTGATAACAGTAAATTAATCTATCTGTTGGTAATTTCCTCTTTGGTCTGGAGCAGAACAAATATCAATTATTTCGTAGGGTGTGTTATGCCAGAGGCTAATGAAATCTGCTGTATTTTTTGGCGTACGCAGAGACGAGAACGACAAAAAGCATTTTTACAAGAAATAAAATGATTGACGGTGCGTTGCACCACGCGACAACACACCCTACATGAAATGTATATATGAGAATTTTCCAAGGAATAACAAGCCTTAAATTAAACTTGTATTCCCAGGGATAGCATCCACTTTTTTGAGAATAAATAAACTACCATCACCACCCCGACCAATTCTCATATTTTCATCTAAATAAGTAATATCCAAACTTGCCACTCGTCCACGAGGATTATTTGCAGACATAACTTTAAAGGGATTGAGTTGAGGAGTATGAACACCAACAATTTTATTAATAGCTAAAAAGCGTTTGTCAAAATAGACATTGATGCGTTTATCTGGTACAGGTGATGAATCCTCTATTGCAGGTTCAAAACTGGCAGTTACTCGTACATATCCAGATAATAATCCCCAATTATGTTGGACAAAAGCAACATTAAAAAACTGTTTATTATCAACATTAATTACTTGATAAACTTGACCTAACTTTAAACCCAAAGGTAGATTCACTAAAGACCGAATTTCCCTAGCAGTAGAGTATTGCAGTTGCCAGCAACCAGCCAATAAATCGATAGCATTGGCTAGGGGATGAGGATGGGGATTACAACTTTCTAACTCTGTAGTCAACTGCTCAAGTTCTGTAGCAGTAGTTGCGTCTATTTGCAAATTGGTAATCGGAGAACCATCTTTGCGGGTGGTAATGACATCAAGTGCTGCTTGTAATTTTTCCTTTAATGAGAGTAGATTATTCAAGGGTTTTAACCTAGCTGTGGGACACTACAAAATTTATCATTATCAAACAACGTCTAGTAATCAACTATTATTCATGAACAACACAGAAGTAGTCGTCATTGGTAGTGGTATTGGAGGATTAAGTTGTGGTGCATTGTTGGCCCACTACGGAATTGATGTCACAGTGGTAGAAAGCCATTCCATTGCTGGTGGTGCAGCACATAGTTTTGAACGCAATGGCTATAAATTCGAGTCTGGGCCATCCCTCTATTCTGGTTTATCTTACACCCCTTCTCCTAATCCTTTACGGCAGGTTCTAGATGCCATTGGAGAAGATTTACCTTGCGTCAATTACGATACCTGGGGTTGCTATTTGCCAGAAGGTAACTTTGATACTCAAGTTGGTGCTGACCAATTTTGTGACATCTTGCAGAGACTACGGGGAGAAAAAGCTGTAGCAGAATGGCGTAAACTACAGGAAATTATGACACCTTTGGGTAAAAGTGCGATCGCTCTCCCACCTGCGGCCTTACGCTACGATTTAGGTGCCATACTCACTATGGGTAAATTTGCCCCAGCTTTACTGCAACAAGCTGCTAACGTCATCAAATTAACTGGGCCCTTCTCCCGCATCATTGATGGTGTGATTACAGACCCATTTATTCGCAACTGGTTAGACCTGCTTTGCTTTCTCTTATCGGGACTACCCGCAGAGGGAACAATTGCCGCAGAAGTTGCATTCATGTTTGCAGACTGGTATCGTCCCCACGTCCAGTTAGATTATCCCATAGGTGGCAGTGGTGCCTTAGTTGATGCACTGGTGCGAGGATTAACGAAACATGGTGGTAAATTAGTCTTAAATGCCCATGTTGAAGAAATTTTAGTAGAAAACCGACGTGCTGTAGGCGTGCGTCTCCGCAATGGTCAAGAAATTAAAGCAAGTAAAGCAGTTGTTTCCAACGCTTCTGTGTGGGATACCCTCAAACTCATTCCCCCTGGTGCAGTACCTAAATTCTATCTACAGAAGCAACAAGCAACCCCTGAATGTGATAGTTTCATGCACCTACATTTAGGCATTGATGCAGCAGCATTACCTAAAAACTTGGGCATTCATTACATTGTAGTTAACGATTGGCATCAAGGCGTAACTGCACCACAAAATGTGGTTTTGATATCTATTCCCTCAGTTCTCGACCCATCTTTAGCACCAGCAGGTAAACATGTAATTCACGTTTATACTCCTGGTAATGAACCATTTGCCATTTGGCAAGGAATAGAACGCAATAGTCCAGAATATGCCTTATTAAAACAAGAACGTGGGGAAGTAATGTGGCAAGCTTTAGAAAGAATTATCCCCGATATTCGTTCCCGTTGTGAAGTCACCTTAGTGGGAACCCCTCTCACCCACAGTAGATTTTTGCGTCGTCATCATGGTAGTTACGGCCCAGCTATAGCTGCGGGTCAAGGTTTATTTCCTGGTGCAACAACACCTTTATCTGGGTTGTTATGTTGTGGAGATTCAACTTTTCCTGGAATTGGTTTACCTGCTGTAGCGGCAAGTGGCATGATAGCAGCAAATACTATTGCTCCGGTAAATCAACATTTAAAATTATTGAATAATATTTGCTCATAGTCAATTTATCGACTGTTTTTTAGGTAAATAAATAGTAAAAATACTTCCTTTTCCCACTTCCGAATCAACTATGATTTGACCTTGATGAGCCGTAACAATGCGATGACACAAATACAATCCTAAACCACTGCCAGAACTTTGATGATTTCCAGGACGAAAACGTTCAAAAATATTGGCTTGTTGTGCTAAAGGAATACCAACACCTGTATCTCTAATTTCTATGGCAATATAATTATTAGGAACCGAATTAATAAAAAATTGCGAATTTAAATGATTTAACTGTTCTGGATCTTTTAAACTGATAGTCACCGAGCCAGAGTCTGTAAACTTAATGGCATTACCAATCAGATTAGTAAGTAGACGATGAATTTCTAAGCGATCGCATATAATGGCTTGAGCAGCTAAATCACCAGCAAAATCAAGATTAATAGCTAAAGCTTTTGCCAATGCTAGGGGTTTTAATTCTCCCGCAACTTCCGTGATTAACTGACTCAGTTGTACAGGTTGAAAAACTAAACTCTTGCGACCAGCTTCAAAACGATAAACTTCCAACAAAGTATTGACCATAGACAACAAATTTGTATTACTACGTGACATGATGGTCATCACTTCGTAAATTTCTGGAGACAGTTGTCCTAAAGCACCGTTTTGCAGTAGCATCAACATTCGCTCTGCGGCAATGAGTGGAGTCCGTAAATCGTGGGTGAGACGAGAAACAAAATCTTCCCGCTGACGGGCAATTTGGTCACGTTCATCTATACTATGTTTAAGGCGCAAGAGCGATCGCACCCTAGCTAATAATTCCTCCACTGCCACAGGTTTACGAATAAAATCATCTGCACCCAAGTCTAGACCCTGTGCAACATCAGCAGTATCATGGGCTGTAATCAATAAAATGGGGATATATTGTTGTAAATTTATTTCCCTGCGAATTCGTCTAGTCACTTCATAGCCATCCATCCCCGGCATCATTAAATCTAGTAAAACTAAATCACAACTATATGTTTGCAATGCTATCAAAGCTTCAGCACCATTCTCAGCCGAGCTAATTGTGTAACCTTCCGCCTCTAAAATAGTTTTGACGAGAAAAATATTATCCGGGGAGTCGTCCACAACCAGAATTTTGTCAGAACGGGAAGATTGAGGATTCATCGTGTCAGTGGGTAGAAATAAAACGCACCTTTTTCAGTGTAGCCGTAGTTATATAAGTCTGGGTCATCCCCGCTTTATCTATCAAAAATTTAGCTCTTAGCTGCATCTGTGCGCGGATGGTTAGGTGTAAAAAAAGAGGTAAAGGTAAAATACCTGAAAACCCATATACATCAGGTCTTGAAGAGGTTGATTGATAAAAATGATCCGCGCACCTTACAGGGATTCTATTTCAGCTAATTTTCTACTTGTGCTATCTTCGGTTTGAATGTTATATTTATCTCATTCGCGCAACTGCACCTTGAAAACTAAATAAGTCCCAGGTTCTAGCCTCCCGCAGTTAAAATAATCCATAATCCCTATTAGGGATTGAAACCATTTTCCCCAGACATCCACCATTTAAACTTTTACAGTTAAAATAATCCATAATCCCTATTAGGGATTGAAACAGATATTTCTCTAGCTGCCCAGCAGATGGGCCACTCACGTTAAAATAATCCATAATCCCTATTAGGGATTGAAACACTTGCTTATCGCTCCCACCAGAACTAATCCTAGTTTTGCGTTAAAATAATCCATAATCCCTATTAGGGATTGAAACTAGCTGCTCATGGGAGTAACCCAATAAGGGGTCATTCGGTTAAAATAATCCATAATCCCTATTAGGGATTGAAACGTCATTTGCACAAACTAAAATTTGGTTAAAACTATGGTTAAAATAATCCATAATCCCTATTAGGGATTGAAACGTGTAAACTTCCTCAATTTTGCTCAAGATATTGAGGTTAAAATAATCCATAATCCCTATTAGGGATTGAAACATGAATAAAATTTTGCTTGACCGCGGACTCCAGATTAAAGTTAAAATAATCCATAATCCCTATTAGGGATTGAAACGCGGCACAACTTAAAATACCTCCCTCAATTTTAAAGTTAAAATAATCCATAATCCCTATTAGGGATTGAAACTACCCGTTTCATCCCCACTGGGTAGAGAAGTTTGTTAAAATAATCCATAATCCCTATTAGGGATTGAAACTTCGCTGGAGATGACCAAAGAGCAAATAGCTCAAGTTAAAATAATCCATAATCCCTATTAGGGATTGAAACTGAAGTAACTTGTGGTCATGCTCAAAGTTTGCAAGGTTAAAATAATCCATAATCCCTATTAGGGATTGAAACTGGATCGGGTGTACAGCAAGAAATACAATCGGCGTTAAAATAATCCATAATCCCTATTAGGGATTGAAACCAGAAATTACGCGATCGCATTTGGGCATCTGCCAGTTAAAATAATCCATAATCCCTATTAGGGATTGAAACTTTAGTTGCTAACTCTGCAAAAACTTCCGAAGCGCCTTGGGTTAAAATAATCCATAATCCCTATTAGGGATTGAAACCTAATCCGCCGCGCTGGCGCTAATCCGTCAAACGTTAAAATAATCCATAATCCCTATTAGGGATTGAAACTGTAAAACTCACAAATAATAAAGTTGAGCTTATTCAACTCAACTTTATTATTTGAAAAATACTGATAATTTACTGACTTGAATTCTCATACAATTTGAGAACATGTGATTGATTGAATGTAAATTTAAGACTTCAATCAGTTAATTTATAAGTATAAGTAGGATTATCAACTTTAATTTCTAAAAAATTTCTTTTATCTGTGTTATCACCAGAACATTTATCACCAGAAAAGACGAGACTAAAATCTTCTTGGGTATTGACACAGAATTTATGGTCTTGATTGCTTCCTTTCCAAACAAAGTTTTCGTCTTCGTCAGCAGCATAAATATAATAGAAATCTTCAATATCTAATGCTTGCTTGACTACAGTTTCACACTCTCCTTTAGGAACACGCCACCAGCCTTCTGACTTCCATTTATCATCACCAAGTCCGTAACCGACAGCAACGTAAGCTGTACTAGTTGATTCATTGCAAACTTTGAGTTGGGCTTGGGCTGGTTGATTAAAAGCCAAGTTTGCAGATGTGGTAATGAGAGTGAAACCAAATAGGCAATTGGTAATTTTATGTAATGAAAAACTCATAGTGATTGGCAAACCAAATAATATTGAGACTAGAAATTATTGTAGTAGTATCATCTTGCTTTGTAGATGCGTAAATTTACGGCAAAATTGATTTTTTCGTCCAAGAAATGATGAAGATTTATTCGTCATCTAAAACGATGGAAAGTGCTAATTGATAGAGATAACGACGGGATAGGGAAGTCTCTTGTGCTAACTGACGACTGGCTTGGGAACGGGAAATACCTTGGTTCATTATTTGTAATAATTCTGCTTTTAGTTCTGTTTCTGTCAGGTGGGGTTTGCTGGGTGGTATCCCAGCTACAAGCAAGGTATATTCGCCTTGGGGTTCTTGTTGGTTGTAGCGATCGCTTGCTTCCCCTATTGTGCCGCGCCAAAATTCTTCGTATAATTTGGTAAGCTCTCTGCCTATGACAATAGAGCGATCGCGTCCCAACACAGCCCCTAAATCCTGTAAAGTATCCCGTAATCGGTGGGGAGATTCATAAAAAACCAATGTGCGGGATTCCGATTGCAAAGACTCTAAATATTCTCGCCGTTGTTGAGTTTTTGCAGGTAAAAAGCCTTCAAAAATAAATTTGTTGGTGGGAAGTCCTGAAGCACTCAAGGCAGTAATAGCTGCACTAGGGCCCGGAATGGGAACAACGCTTATCCCTTCATCAATGCAAGCTTTTACCAATTCAAAACCAGGGTCAGAAATTCCCGGCATTCCCGCATCACTCACCAGAGCGATAGCTTTTCCATACTTCAAATGTTCCAATAACTCAGGAATGCGGGTACTCCGATTATGGTCATGATAACTCATTTGTGGAGTTTTCACCTGAAAATGTTGTAGTAATTTCCCTGTGTGACGTGTATCTTCTGCGGCAATTAAATCTACAGCTTGGAGAATTCGCACAGCCCGAAAGGTCATGTCTTCTAAGTTACCAATAGGCGTACCGACAACGTATAGTGTTCCTGGTTTTGGATCAGTTTGCATAAAATCAATTAACAATTAAAGCTTAAAAATTTCCATGTTTGCAGATGTTATACCATTGCACGCAAATTCTGACATATAAATTTATTGTAGGGGTTGAGCAATGCTAAACCCTTGACCAAATATTTGTATCATCAAGAAAGTGAAACGGTCACAGTATGCAGCAGAAAAAATCTGATAATCGTATTGTATGCAGAAATTGCAGAATTTAATACAGGCAGTTACCCAATGACAAATTTAGGCTTATTTGTAGGTTTAGTCACCTTAGATTTAATTTACCTTGCCGACTCTGCCCCAACAAATAATCAAAAACTTGTTGCTTCTGACTATACGGTGGCCGCAGGTGGCCCGGCAACTAATGCCGCTGTTACATTTAGTTATTTAGGTAATCAAGCTACTCTGTTGGCAGTAGTGGGTTCCCATCCCATGACACAGCTTATCCGTACAGATTTGGCTAACTACCAAATTGAAATTTTTGATTTAGATACCCATAAAGATACATCCCCACCAGTTTCATCTATCATTGTTACCCAAGAAACAGGGGAAAGAGCAGTTATTTCTATTAATGCAATTAAACATCAAGTTAGTAGTGTCTATATACCTCCAGATATTTGGCAAAGGATTCAACTGGTTTTAATTGATGGGCATCAAATGGCCATTAGTAAAATTATTGCCCAAACTGCCAAAAATCAAAACATTCCTGTTGTGATTGATGGTGGCAGTTGGAAACCAGGATTTGAGGATATTTTACCCTTTGTAGACTATGCCATTTGTTCTGCTAACTTTTATCCTCCCAATTGTCATAATAGGGAAGAAGTATTGAACTATTTGCAAAAATTTAGTATTTCTCACATTGCCATTACCCAAGGTGAAAAACCTATTCAATACTTGAGTTATGGTCATTGTGGCTATGTAGAAGTGCCACATATTCAACCAGTTGATACCTTAGGTGCAGGAGATATTTTTCACGGTGCTTTCTGTCATTATATTTTGCAGACAAATTTTCCAGAAGCACTATATCAAGCCTCAAAAATTGCCGCTAAATCTTGCCAATTTTTCGGCACACGTAAATGGATGGAAAATGATCATAATTCTGGCTAAGATATTATGATAAAAAGAAAAATCATCGAGAAATATTTAACTTTGGAGAAGATTGGTAATTTCATCTGCTGTAGAAGTACCTTCTATCATTTATTGGAAATACTGATTTAAAGATTTTTCTCTGGTGACTGTATTTAGAATAATTCTATCATGTTTAAAATGCTCAATAACTTTATTAGCCAAACTAAATTCCGTGGAACGCACTTTTGCTTGGCTGATGGGCTGTCGGCGATAGCGCAGCGTGACGACGTAGGAGTCATATAGTCCGAGATTATGAGTTATTGTCCGAAACATCTGAAACTTTGATCTACCTTACCATCCGTATTACGGTTAGGCGACTTGCCTAAATTTTGACTGCCAAAAACTTTTCAAACACCCTCTAATACCAAAGCGAATAATGTTGGCAAAACATGATTACCCCACCCGCACTATCGTGCACCCTCCCCGCAAGCGGGGAGGGTTAGGGAGGGCTTTGCTCAATGTGTTGGTTGCTTTTGGCGAATTGGTATAACAAGTTTTAATACATTTTCATCTTCATCTACTAATAGATAGATGAAATAACTGTCAGAATTTACGGAAATTAGAGGTCTAAACGGTAGATTTTTGATGCGCTTAATAAAGTTTGCCTGACTGTGATTTAGTCAAAGAGCCTACTTAATGTCGTTCGCTTTTTTACACAATGAAAAATCAGATTAGGCAAAAATTTCTGATATCTTGGCACAAGATATGGGTACTTGGTACAGTTACCATAGCGATCGCCAGTAGTGCGAATAAATCTGTTGCTAGTTCTAGTGTAAATTGGCAAGTAGAGGAAAAACCCAACTCTGTACTAACTCAGATTCCCTCCCCAGTTAGGCCGATAATCCCCGAACCACCGACAAAGCCAACCGCGCCACCTGCTGACGAAGATTTACTGCAAACACCGACCCCCAGTCCGCATACACCTCCACAAATCCCCGAAATACCCCAGACGATTATAATTAAAAAGTTTGAATTTAACGACAATACTGCCTTTAGTAATGAAGAATTAACGAAATTAACTCAGCAATTTATCAGCAGGTCCATTACCTTTACTGAACTAGTACAAGTAGAGGCAATTATTACTAAATTGTATACCGATGCTGGTTATATCAATTCTGGTGCAGTGATTCCAGCCGAGCAAAGGTTTCCTAAAGACCAAGCTGTTGTCAAAGTTCAGATTGTAGAAGGTGGTTTAGAAGATATTCAGGTAATAGGCACAAGTCGGTTAAATCCAGGGTATATCAAAAGTCGGTTAGTGATCGCCACCCGCAGACCTTTAAACCGCGATCGCTTGCTGGAAGCTATACAATTATTACAACTCGATCCTCTCATTCAAAATATTTCTGCCGAACTGTCTGCGGGGACAAGTCCAGAGTTAAGTCGGCTGAAAGTGACCGTTAAGGAGGCAGATTCATTAAATGGTGAATTTTTTGTTGATAATAGTCGCGCCCCAAGTGTAGGTAGCATTCGCCGGGGATTGCGATTGAGTGAAGGTAATTTACTCGGCTTTGGGGATAAACTCAAGGCAACTTATAGTAATAGTGATGGCAGTAATTCCTATGATATTAGCTACACTATCCCTATTAATCCCCGCAATGGTACGCTGCAAATAGGATATGGCGCAACCACCACTCAGGTAATTGAACCACCTTTTGACCGCCTGGATATCCTCGGTGATTCTCAATCTTTGGAACTAACCCTACGTCAGCCTTTATTGCAAACCCCCAGACAAGAATTTGCTCTAGGTTTAACTTTCTCTCAACAAGAAAGTAAAACCTCTCTGTTGGGATTAAATTTTCCCATTTCCCCTGGTGCTGATGATAATGGCAGAACTCGCATTTCTGCATTGCGATTCTTTCAAGAATGGACGAGTCGCAATTCTACAGAAGTATTTGCCCTGCGTTCACAATTCAATCTAGGGATAGGTGCGTTTAACTCCACAATTAATAATGAGCCGCCAGATAGTCGTTTTTTCTACTGGCGGGGACAAGGACAGTACGTGCGGCTTTTGGCTCCAGAGACATTGCTGGTTGTGCGCTCAGATTTACAATTGACGACGCGCCCACTTGTACCTTTAGAGCAATTTGCTATCGGCGGTTGGGGGAGTGTCCGGGGTTATCGGCAAGATTTGCTACTCACTGACAACGGCGCTTTTTTATCATCTGAGGTGCAATTGCCGATTTTACGAGTACCGGAAATTAAGGGAATTTTACACCTCGTTCCCTTTGTCGATTTTGGCATTGGCTGGAATAGTTATGCAAACTCTGAACTAAATTCTAATACTCTGCTGTCAACGGGTTTAGGCTTACAGTGGCAAATATCAGACTGGCTAAATATGCGCCTTGACTGGGGATTACCATTGATTAGTGTTGATGGCGGTAACAATTCATTGCAAGAAAATGGATTGTCTTTTTCTGTTAATGTTAAGTCGTTTTAATCAATTTATTGTAATCAGAAAAAACTTTGTTTGAAGACAGACTTCTGAAGTCAATAAAAACAAGAGATTGAGATGATTATCTCTCCTAAGAAACAAAAATGGGATGAGACTAAAGAATGATGGAAGAGATATACACATTACTTACTGTACAGATGTACGGTGCGTAAGTTTTCAATTTTATGATTTGACTTGTGGGGAAAAATATCATTGGCAGTGAATATTTGACTGATTGGATGTTTTTCTCAGACAAATCATCTTTTAATCTCAGCATTAATTAACCTTGTGTGAAATAGTTGAAATTTACCATCGCCTTCCCAACGAATAGTCCAGAGGTTGGAGATTATGCAAGGACTGAGGCGATTCCTGCGGAGCGCTTCGCGATCGCTCTTTTTCATGACTTTACCCCTGTCCACATTGGGTTGTCTATCTTCCATAGACACTGCCAAAGGGCAGATAATTCCTGATAATAGTCTCGGTGCTGAAAAGTCAGTTGTCAACTCGAATGCCAACACTGACCGAATTAATGGCGGTGCGCGTCGGGGGGCAAACCTTTTTCATAGTTTTCGGGAATTTAATGTAGATGAAGGACGGGCAGCGTTATTTTCCAATCCAGCTGGAATTGACAATATTTTTAGTCGAGTTACAGGGGAAAAATTTTCCAATATATTAGGAACTCTTGGTGTTGCTGATGATGGTAATGCCAATCTATTTTTTATGAATCCTAACGGAGTTTTCTTTGGGGAAAAGGCGCGTTTAGATATGCACGGTTCATTCTTGGCAAGTACAGCGAATAGTTTCTTGTTTGATGGTGGGTTAGAGTTTAGCGCCAGCAACCCACAAGCACCACCCATGTTGGCGATTAATATACCCATTGGTTTGCGGTTTCGGGATAATTCAGGGAGGATCACTAATCGGTCTGTAGCTGATGATGTTGGACTTCAGGTGGATTCAGGGAAAACTTTATCACTTGTGGGCGGTGACGTTAACTTAGAGGGGGGCAAACTGACGGCAACAGGAGGAAGAGTTGAGCTAGGAGGATTGGCAGAACCAGGAACAGTTGGACTAGAGATTACTGACAACATCTTCAAACTTAATTTTCCGTATAATAATTTGCTGGCAAATGTAACTTTAGCTGATGATGCGCGAGTAAATGTGCGAGGCGGTGGCGGGGGAGACATTGCAGCCTATGCCAACATCCTTTCGATGCGTGATGGTGGACGGCTAGTGGGTGGTGTTGAAAGTACGGGAAACGGAGGCAACATCACCGTTAATTCCAATGAGATTAATATTTCTGGTGTTGGAGAGAGTGAAAGATCATCTGGTATATACCAGCAAGTGGTAAATAATGCCTCTGGCAATCTTGGTAATATTACTGTTAATACCAACTCCTTTAAAGCTTCATTTGATGCGTTAGTGGGCAATATTATAATGTCTGGAGCCACAGGTAATGGTGGTGATATTAACATAACTGCTCAAAATTTAAGTCTTACTGATGGAGCAAAAATTGGTACCAGCACCTTTGGTGAGGGAAATGCAGGCACTGTGAATATTAATGCTCAAGATTCTATCTCTCTTGTAGGAATTGGTACTGGTATTTACAGCGATGTGAAGCCAAAAGGAGTCGGTAATGCAGGAGATATTGAGATTAAGGCTCCGTCAATGAGCATGAGGGATAGAGCGGCACTGAGTTCCAGTACTTGGGCAAAACAGGATACCACTGGACAACCGAGCCGTGCTGGCAGAGTCTTATTGGAGATTGGTAATGCACTGAGTCTGCAAGGTAGTAGCAATATCTTCAACAATGTGGAATATGGAGGAGTAGGACAGGGTGGTGACGTTCAGATTAAAACAGGGTCACTTTCTTTGCTCAATGGCTCCCAAATTCAAACCTTAGTTCGTGAAACCGAAAATAACCAACCACCAAGACGCGGAAACGCTGGAAAGGTGAATATTGATGTCCGTGATGCTGTCACAATTGCTGGTGTCGACAAAGATAAAAAGCCCAGTGCAGTTTTCAGTGCTGTAAATACAGGAGTCATAGGCAACAGTGGTGACATCCATATCATGGCGGGTTCACTGTCTCTTACTGAAGGCGGTCAACTGAGTTCCAGTAACTCTGGAACCGGAGATGCGGGAAAAATATTTGTACAAGTTGGGGATTCCGTCTCTCTTGAGAGTAGTAGCATCTTCAACAACGCGGAAAGCAAAGCAGTAGGTAATGCAGGGGATATTGAGATTAAGGCTCGGTCAATGAGCATGAGGGATAAAGCGGAACTGAGTTCCAGTACTTCGGCAAAACAAAATATCGCTGGACAACCAAGCCGTGCTGGCACAGTCTCATTGGAGGTTGGTGATGCACTGAGTCTGCAAGGTAGCAGTAATATCTTCAACAATGTAGAACATGGAGCAGTCGGACAGGGTGGTGAGGTGAAGATTCAAGCAAGGTCACTGTCTTTACTCAATGGCTCTCAAATTCAAACTATCGTTCGTGGAGTCGAAAATGGTCAACCTGCGGGAAGTGGCAATGCTGGCAAGGTGAACATTGATGTTCGTGATGCTGTCACAATTGATGGTAGGATTACAGACAAAAATGAATATGGTAGTAGTATCTTCAGCTATCTGGGAAACACAATTGGTCGAGCCGGAGACATTAATATCAAAACTGGCTCTCTGAATTTGCTTAATGGTGGACAACTACTATCCAGTGTGAAAACTGGTGGGCAAGGCAATAGTGGTAATGTGAACATTGATGTTCAGGGTGATGTTCAGATAGACGGCTTTACCTTTAATCGTCAAGGCTATGAAAAACCTAGTGCCATTTTTACTAATATGGAAGAAGGAAGCCGTGGGGATGGAGGAAATATCAGAATCACATCCGATGCTGGCTCAATTTTTCTAAACAATCGTGCTTATTTGCAAGCCAGCACCTCTGGAACCGGAGATGCAGGCAAAATATTTGTACAAGCCAAGGATTCTATCTCTCTAGCAGGTAGTGGGACTGCCATTTACAGCGATGTGAATTCCAAAGCTGTCGGCAATTCTGGCAGTGTTGAAATTCAAGCTCGGTTAATGAGCATCAAAGATGGGGCAAGTCTGAATTCCAATACTTATGGTACAGGAGATGCGGGAAGAGTATTTGTGCAAGCAAAAGATGCTATCGCACTTGATGGTGGTGATATCTTCAGCAATGTGGAACATGGAGCAGTCGGACAGGGTGGTGAGGTGAAGATTCAAGCAAGGTCACTGTCTTTACTCAATGGCTCTCAAATTCAAACCTCAGTTCGTGGAGCCGAAAATGGTCAACCTGCGGGAAGTGGCAATGCTGGCAAGGTGAATATAGATGTCCGTGATGCTGTCACAATTGATGGTAGGATTACGGACAAAAATGAATATGGTAGTAGTATCTTCAGCGATTTGGGAAATAAAGCAATTGGTCGAGCCGGAGACATTAATATCAAAACTGGCTCTCTGAATTTGCTTAATGGCGGACAACTACAATCCAGTGTAAAAGAGGGTGGGCAAGGCAATAGTGGCAATGTGAACGTTGATGTTCAGGGTGATGTTCAGATAGACGGTTTTACCTTTAGTCGTCAAGGCGATGAAAAATCTAGCGCCATTTTTACTGATATGGAAGAAGGAAGCCGTGGGAATGGAGGAAATATCAGCATCACATCCGATGCTGGCTCGATTTTTCTAAACAATCGTGCTTATTTGCAAGCCAGCACCTCTGGAACCGGAGATGCGGGAAAAGTGTTTGTGCAAGCAAAGGATGCTATCTCACTTGATGGTACTGGTATTTACAGCAATGTGGGACCGGGAGGTATAGGAATTGGGGGTGATATAGATATTAATGCGCGATCGCTTAGCTTAACAGATGGTGCTAAGATAGGTGCTGCTGTTATGCGTCAAGCATCAGGCCCTTCTGCTGGAAGAGGAAAAGCTGGAAATATAAATATTAACGCTACCGATTTTGTCAATATTTCTGGTGTTAGTTCTACTCCAAATCGTTTTGCTAACTTCTCAGATTCTTCTAAAATATGGCTAACAGAAGGGTATTCTAGTGGATTATTTGCCAGTGCCGAAACAGGAACAACTGCAACAGATTCTAAAGCGTCAGGAGATATAAGTATTACAACTGGCAACTTTCTTTTAACAAATGGTGCAGTGGTAGATGCCTTAACTTCTAATGCTGGTAATGGAGGAAAAATAACTATCAATGCCAAGTCATTTACTGCCACTGGTGGCGGACAAGTCCTCACAACTACGCGTGGTAGCGGGCGTGCCGGAGACATTTTCTTGAATATCTCTGACGGCATAAATCTTTCTGGCATCGACCCTAACTTTAATGAACGATTAGAACGGGTTGAACAGGCTATAAAAGATAATTCACTTAACGAATTACCTAGAGACATAGTAACTAATCAAGGATCTGCAAGCGGGATATTTGCCAATACCAGTCCTGACTCTGTAGGAGACGCTGGTACAATAACCATTGATCCCAGAACATTAGTGATTCGTGATCATGCAGGCATCGGGGTAAATAGCGAGGGAAAAGGGAAAGGCGGTGATATCAATATCAATTCAGATAATCTCACACTGGATGATCAAGCTTTTATCTCGGCGGAAACAGCCAGCAATCAGGGTGGAAGTATTTTCCTGAAAATTGGCGACCTATTGCTATTACGCCGCAAGAGTAACATATCCACTAATGCTGGTACTGCTCAGGCTGGTGGAGATGGAGGCAACATCAACATTAACTCTAAATTCATCGTTGCCTTACCCTCAGAAGATAGCAATATTACAGCTAATGCTTTCACAGGTAGAGGGGGTAATGTTAACATCTCTGCAACAAGTATCTTCGGCATGAAATATCGCAAATCTCCTACCCTGCGTAGTGACATTACTGCTAGTTCACAATTTGGCATAACTGGCAACGTGACACTTAACACCCCAAATGTTGATCCCAGTCATGGGTTAGTTGAATTGCCCAAGAATGTTGTAGATCCCACTGAGCAAATTGCTCAAAATCCCTGTCAACGGGGTTTAACCAGTAAGTTTATCATCACTGGACGCGGTGGCTTACCACCTAGCCCCAATGAAGCTACTAGCAGTGACACTGTGCGAGTTGATTTAGTCGAACCTGCACCTGGAGGAAGTAGGGGAGCAGGGGAGCAGAGGCGCAGCACTTCGGCTACGCTCAGTGGCCAGGGGACAGGGGAGAAAGGGAAGTCTTCAGTTACTAAATCAATTGTGCCTGCTCAAGGATGGATATTCGATAAAAATGGTGAGGTGATGCTGACAGGTTATGACCCCACAGGCACAGGTTCGCAACGTCCCGTTAATTCAGATGTTTGTCCAGTACCTTAAATTAATTCGTAATTTGTAATTAAACGTGGTGTGCAA
This sequence comes from Richelia sinica FACHB-800, assembly GCF_014698825.1. Classification (GTDB taxonomy): domain Bacteria; phylum Cyanobacteriota; class Cyanobacteriia; order Cyanobacteriales; family Nostocaceae; genus FACHB-800. The sequence goes on along the minus strand of NZ_JACJTT010000015.1, from coordinate 83,813 downwards.
CGTTCTTTTAAACCTAACCCCCAACCCCTTCCCTTGTAGGGAAGGGGAGCAAGAGTCAAAGCCTCTCCCCGTTGCGGGGAGAGGTTTGGAGAGGGGTTAAGCCAAAGTCTAGAATTCACGTATTTTTAACCCATAAAGAAAATATTTACAAGGAAGGCAGAATATGATGTTAAAACTGTCTAACCTAGTGCAGAGATTGCAGAATCTAGTTAAAAAACTATACACCAGTCGATCGCCTACAGTAAATAAACCGCGATCGCTCATCCTACTATTAATACTTTTATTTGTCCTCTCTTTCACCATTCCCCTGGTTGCTCACCAAGTCTCGGCATCAACTGTCATCGTTCAAACTCAGCAAAATCCTTTACAACTGGTAGAACAAGCCAAAAAACTCTACACTACCGGACAATTTGAGCAGGCGGCTTTGATTTGGCAACAAACGGCTGAAGCTTTTGCTGCTCAAGGGGATAAGCTCAATCAGGCAATGGCTTTGAGTAATCTTTCCCTCACACAACAACAACTAGGTAAGTGGACAGAAGCAGAACAGGCGATCGCAACTAGTCTCCAACTCCTCGAAACCCAGGAGCAAACACCAACGCAACGCCGCATCCAAGCGCAAACCTTGGATATTCAAGGGGAGCTAGAATTAGCAATGGGGCGATCGCAACTAGCCCTGAAAACTTGGCAACAAGCAGCTGACATATATAAGGATATCGGCGATAAACAAAGTTTCACCCAAAATCAGATTAACCAAGCTCAGGCAATGCAAGAATCAGGGCTTTATCGGCGAGCTTGTGAAACATTACTAGCAGCTTTAGAAATTGAGCATCAAGACCTTAATATCTCAGAACAAAAACTACAAAACCTGAGTGCAAAACTTGCAACAACAGGAAAGTTGGCATCTTTACAAGTCATCGGATTACGTAGCCTCGGTGATGTTCTGCGAGTGATTGGTAATAGAAAAGATTCTGAACTGGTTTTAGCAGAAAGTGTAAAATTAGCACAACAATTAGGTGATACTCAAAACTTGGCTGCAAGCTACCTCAGTTTAGGTAATACATTTTTGACATTAGGCAATCAAAAAGCCCAAACAGAAAAAATTACCACGCCAATTACATTCACATCATCTCAAAATTGCATAGCACAAGCAAATAATACTGCTGTCGAACTATACCAACAAGCAGCAGGCTGCTATCACCAAGCTGAATTATCCCCTGATGCCAACACTAGCACCAAGGCACAACTAAGTTTACTCAGTCTTTTAATCCAGACTCAACAATGGGCTGATATATCAACACTACTGCCTAAAATTCAACCCCAACTAAATAAATTGCCTATTAGCCACAAAGCTATATATGCTCAAATAAATTTGGCACAAAATCTCATCTGTCTGAAATCAGCAATAAATCCACAAGTATCTCAATTATCATCCCCCCTACTTCAGCAATGCGGAGTAACCCAGAAAAAAATAACCAACACTGGGGATAATACCTTGCCACCTTCACTGATGCCTGCATGGGAAGATGTGGCAAAAATTGTCACCACTGCACGCAACCATGCTCAAATTTTGCAAGACAAGCAAGCAGAAGCCTACGCTTTGGGTTATTTAGGCGGAGTTTACCAAGAAATTGGAGACATCACTAATGCTCAAAGGTTGACCGAACAAGCCTTGCGGTTAGCTTCTTCCTTCAATGCGCCAGACATTGCCTATCGTTGGCAATGGCAATTAGGACGACTGCGACGAATTCAAAATAACCAACAAGGTGCAGTTAGTGCTTACACAGGAGCATTTGAAACTCTCAAGTCATTACGTCAAGACCTGACTGCTGTAATTAATCCAGAAGTGCAATACACTTTTCGAGACAGTGTAGCACCAGTTTATCGAGAATTTGTCGATTTGCTGTTGCAAGGTAACAATTCTCAGCAAAAAAACCTCAAACAAGCTCGTGATGTAATTGAGGCTCTTCAATTAGCAGAATTGGATGATTACTTTCGAGATGCTTGCATTCAAGCTAAACCACAACAAATTGATCAAGTCGTAGATAAAGCCACTCCCAAAGCCGCAGTTTTGTATGCAATTACTTTACCAGAACGCTTAGAGTTAATCTTGAAATTGCCAGGCCAAGAAAAGTTAGAACACTACACCACAACAGTTACCCAAGAAGAATTAGAAAAAAACTTACAACAACTAATAGATCGTCTCAACGATAAAACCAGCTTTGCTTACGAAATTCAAGCATTATCTCAACAAACATACGATTGGTTAATTCAACCAATACAACCTAAGTTAGCCAAGAATCAAGTAAAAACTTTAGTATTTGTTTTGGATGGAATGTTAAGAAATATTCCTATGTCCGTCTTATATGACCGCCCCAGTCAAGAATATTTAGTGCAAAAATATGCTCTAGTTCTCACTCCTGGACTGCAACTGATTAATCCTCGCCCTCTAGCAAATGTCCCCTTAAAAGCCATAATAGCCGGTATAAGTAAAGAACTTAATTTTACTTACGAAAATGAGTATTTTCATAATCTTGATTTTGTACCTAATGAATTAGGAGAAATTGAGAAAGAAATTCAAAATCATGAAAGATTACTAGATCAAGATTTTATGAAAAATACACTGCAACAGCATCTAGCAACTGCAAATTTTACTATTGTTCACTTAGCAACTCATGGTGAATTTAACTCTGATCCCGAAAAAACTTTTATTGCAACCTGGGATCGCCTAATTAAAATCAAAGACTTGGATAGTTTACTGCGAGCAGGAAAAAGAAATCAACCAATTTCTATTGAATTACTTGTTCTCAGTGCTTGTGAAACAGCCACAGGAGACAGCCGCGCCACTCTAGGACTAGCTGGCGTTGCTGTGAGAGCCGGAGCGAGAAGTACGTTAGCAAGTTTGTGGTCTGTAAATGATGAATCTACATCTGAACTCATGGGTGAATTTTATCGTGAGTTAGTTCATACGAATGGCAGGAAAAACATGAGTAAAGCTGAAGCTCTCCAGCAAGCTCAGTTAGCTCTGTTAAACAATAGTGATCCCAATAAACAATGGGAACGCCCTTATTACTGGGCCCCCTTTGTTTTAGTGGGAAATTGGCTGTAAATAATTTGTAATTTTTATTTTTGCGGGTTCATATCCAGTCTGCTCAACCACTGATAAATGCCAAAATACACCTCCCCAACTATCTCCTTGGCAAGTGGGCGTAGCGCAGGTTGGTTTATCTGTCGCAAGCATTTTTTAATTTAGTATTAGTTTTATTCCAGTTGGGAATTTAGACACCAACTGGAACAGTTCTGAATTTTGATTGTTTAACTTTGGGGAATTACAGTACCAAAATTAGATTCTTGACCTAGCCTTTCTAAACCAATACCTTCAGCTTCTAATAAATCAACCCATTCTTGTTTTAAAGTTGGGTCTTGTGGATTTTGGCGACGGCGTTCAGCTAAATTTGTCAATGCGTTATACCAAATCCGATTATCTAAATAACTTTGGTAATCGTTAGTTATAGCAGAACCAAGGCTGACTCGTTTGATTGATCCCCCAACATCAAAACTCTGACCACCATTACAAACAAGCCGAAAATACCAATTGTAAACTTTATCCTGTTGCAGGGCATTTTGAGGTTTTGATGGCAAAGTAACACCAACAATCCCCGGCGTTGATTGTATTGTATATTGAGTTCTATCTAGAGTTTTTTGTGCTGCTTCATCCTGTAATACTAGCTCAACGTATTTGATATTTCTCGGATAGTTAGGAACATAAACCCAAAAAGTAGGATACTCAGAGACAGTTAATGCCCATGTTGCTGTTTTAGGCACCAAAGCAGTTAGTTCTTTTCTTTCTATGCCGTCACAATTGCCACGACTAGCAGCATCTGTTTGTCGATTTGGTCTACCCGTGCCAGAAAAATCAAGTTTTGGTTTGCGGGTTAAATTTGCTAAATAAAAGTTGGAATTGATATTTGAGTTAGTAAATTCTGCTAAAACTGATATGGGATAGCTAGTTAAGCCAGCCACTACCAAAGAGACAGAAAAAACAAGGGAATATTGTTGAAAAATTGACTTTGTTCTATTCATAATTTCCTCTAAATGCTATCAACTGTTGCTAGAGGTGGTCTGCGAATACGCTAAAGCAATGGCTACACACGCTGAGGTGAAAAACAAACTCAGGGTGCTGGGTATAAGCGGCAACCAGCCACCCTGAGTAAAAGCAAAAAAACATAGTCCGTATAAAATGGCGATCGCTATACCTACAACTAGAGTCCGCCTCAATGGCGATCGCCAATATTCAATTAATATCCCTACAACCAATGCCCAGAGCCAAACCCAGATGATTTCCCAAATCGGTGGCCACCACCACAACAAAGGTCGCGGATCTAACACAGCACTAATAATTTGACTCACCATGTGTGCCTGAATGAACACCCCTGGAATTTTTTCACCATAGGGAGTCATGTGGAAATCCGGGTTAGAACTTGGGGCAGTCGTACCAATTAAAATAATGTGATCGTTGACCAGACTTGGTAATCTATCTTTTTGTGCATCTTCAAGGATATCTGTGAGGCTGATTTGCTGGGCAATTGATTCAACAGTTTTCAGCGATCTGTAATTGAGAAGAATTTGGTAGCCTAATTCTTCTTCTCTCGGTAACTGATATCCACCAGCATCTGAAACTAACTTGGGAAAAAAGACTTTACCAATTTGTAAAGTCTTTTTATCTGGTGTTAGTTTGATTGGTGAAACATTTTTTGTTTCTAAGTAAAGAAGTGCAATGCGCAGACTGAATGATTGATCTGTGTAACACTGATCGCTTGGTGTCATACCCAAGAATTGGCGACGGATAACCTCATCTGAATCTTCCGGGATATTACTAAAACCCAAACGTTGATTTTGCTCTGACGGAATTTCAGGAGGAGCTTTTGTTCTTTCTACACTGCACGTCACAATCAAACGCTTGTTATCCTGAAATTGTTTTGTTAGTTCTGGGAATTTTTGGTTGACGCTAAAATCACGAAAAATATCTAAACCTATTACTCGCGGTTCATGCTGACTCAATTTTCGTAAGACTTCTTCAAGTGCTTGATCTGATAAAGATTCTCCTCCCTTCTGCATTTTTTTCTGATTTTGATAATCTAGATCATCGTCAGTAACTGTGACTACCAGTAAGCGCGGATCTGGTTGCTCAAGAGGGCGCGATCGCATCATCCGATCAAATGCCATTAACTCCGATGACTGTAATAATCCCGAAGGTCGCACTACTCCCATCAGTAAGCCGACAATGATAACACTGGCTAAGAATGCAGTTTGAAATTTTGAATAGCGTATCAGTGGTATAAATTTTTCTGTAACTTGTGTGGGTTCTGCTTCTGCTGGTTTCTGTGATTCCTGCATATATCGCAGAACTGTTATTAATGCGCCTGCTGCTGCTGCTAAGGCTGAAATTAGGCTTGGTAAATCCATAGAACTCCTATGATCTGGAATTGCGACCAGTCAAAACATGGATTAGAGTTCAAATCCGAGATAATTACTGCGCCGATATATTCAAGTGAATACTCCCGGAAAATATCGAATTGATAAACCTCTACGGTGTAATAATTGCTTAAACTCAGTGCAAGATTTTTGATTACTTTTGACTCAATGCTTGATACTTACTAGAAGGTTACCTTTTTAGTAACAAACAAGTACCAATTCTTAAATAAATTTCATAGTAAGAGAAAATCTTACAGATTTTGAATAATAATGCAATTTGGTGAGATAGTGTGATTTTAAATTACAAAAAACAAGAGTTTGAGATTAATTTATATTATAGCTGTAGCCAATTAGATTAGGACATAAACTATGAAGTATTCCTAGTATTGTGATTCAAACTTATATGGCTAAACCTTATAGTGATGATTTCCGGAAAAAGGTGATGCAAGCAATTGAGTTGGACGGTCTCAAAAAGAGTGAGGCGAGCCAATTGTTCAATATCAGTCGCAATACGATTAATCTGTGGTGTCAAAGAAAAGCCCAAATGATAGCTATAAAATGGTTGTTGTCATCAGTCATCGTTTAGCTGTATCCAAACTGGCAGACCGGATTATTGTTTTAGAAAATGGCAAGATTATAAGCTGAAAATCCTATAATTTGCATACCATCATTTAATGTAAATTATGCGGAGTAGACATCCTGACCATCATCTATGTGCAAATTAAAAACGCAACAGCTTAGAAACAGGAAGTCATGAGGAATTAATAGCAAGAGGCGGACAATATCATCTCATGTTCAACCGTCAAGCAAGTAGTTATCAGTAGTCCGAACTATCAGATTAGGATTGGGTAATTTAACTTTCAAAAAAGCACAATTATGGTTTGAAAACCTCAATATTATTCAGCCGAAAGAAACCACCGTGTGCATCACCTAAAAACTCGGCTTGAGCAGTAATTATATTATTTTTCGCAAAATTAAGGCTGGATTGAATAGTAAATGCTTTGACTTTATCTCCTGTCTGAGCGAAATTACCTCCTGTTATATTTTTACTTTCTAGAATTTCTAATTCTAAATACCATTTATCCGGAAATTGGTTGGATTGTTCAATATGCAACACCTTTGCTTCTATTTCACTTTGATTAGGTGCTGCCATTATTCCCTGTAACTTTGATGCCATAAAATGCTTTCCCCCTAAAATCTCAACTGCAACATCATGTCTTACAGAGTTAAGTGAAGTGGCATTTATTGCAAATCTCGATAACCCAATAGTAAGAGCAAGAGCAAATAATAACCACTTGAAAATCTTACTCATATTACTTACCCAACCAATTTATAGCGGTTTTCATATATTTAGACCACACTCTTGATTATTCTCTGCACCTCTGCATGAGACAAAAAAATGGTAATCATTTACCCGAAAATCGCTGTAAGGTTGCTAAATGAGCGATTCAGCAACCTCATGGGTGTAATGTTCTCAGTTCAGGATATTGAATTTATACTCTTGTTACCACCTTGCTTATCGAGCCACAGGGATCTTAGGAGCGTGTAGTACCCCAGACTTAATATCTACAGTAATGTTATCTCCTTTGCGTTGGATATCAGCGATCGCAATCTCTGAATCAGAACCATCGTATGCTTTGCTGTTGGGTGTAGTGCTGTCCGTAAAAGAACTGTTCATACCATAAGGGAATGGATCGTTAGCATCTCCGCTATTTGCACCCTTATTCAGGTCTAGCTTGCCATCACACTGTTCAATGTCAACTAGGTAGTGAGTATCGTTGGTATTACCAGTTTTATTTTCGTCTATATGTTCAATGATTAGACCTTTACCCGGTAAGTACCGATCAAACCCTTTTTTCTGACGATTTGAAAGTAAGAAATATTCCTTACTGTTAATCTCTTTGATTGGCAGTTTGTAGATTTGTCCATCATTAGTAGCATAGGGTTTAATGGTGACATTTTGTTGGCTATTGAAGATTGTCACGGGTTTTACCCATCCGAGTTTAACTTTACAATAAGCAGTTGGGTGGGCTGGTGTTTGTCCACCATTATTCCAACTTCCAGCAGCCATCAAATCCCAATCACCAGTACCAGATGAACTGTAGTCAGTGTCATAAAGGTCTGGTAATCCAAATACGTGTCCTAATTCATGACAAAATACACCAATTTTTCCGTCTTCAGGCTCAATGCTGTAGCTTTGAACCTTCACACCATCTACAGTTTTTGGTGAAATTTCCCATTTATGCGACCAAATGTGGTTTTTGTTACCAGTAACTTCTGCTCCAGAACCCGCATGAACAATGAATACAGCATCTACAATTCCATCACCATCATTGTCATAGTCAGCGAAATTTACAAAGGGGTCTGCCAAATCCACTAAATCTTCCACTAGCTTCTGAGTATTTTGTGGATAAAAACCTGTGCCAAAATTATTGTTGGTGTAATAGGAGTATGGTCTTGGAGCGCGATACCAACCATGTGTAGCTCCTCCCTGACCACTGACCTCACCAGTTACTGTCAGTTTGTGGTAAGAAGCTTCCCAGTAAAAATCTTTCAAGCTCACTGTACCATCGTTGCTGCTAGAAAACAGCATATCTGCATAGTGTTGTTGGTTTTGAGTAGCCTTATTGTCTGAGAAATCTACCAAAAGCACTAAAGCTCTTCTTGTACCAACAACTGGAGTCAGTTCTCCAGTTGTCGTATGGATGCGTTTGCGTCTACTGCTAATTAAGCTGAAAGTTCGCAAATCAAGAACATCAATTGTTGCTACGTCAGGCAATCCCTCTCCCGCCTGCACTAATTCTTTAGTGCGGAGAAATCTGGATCGGAGTTCTGGTGAAGCGGAAACCAAGTAACAGTTATCTTTTGAAAACATAAATCGAAACCTGCCATTTTTTTCAAAAAGAGTGAAAAGCTAAAACAGTTGAACAAAAGCTTAAACCAACTACAATTTCGTGCAATATTAAGAGTGAGTCCTCACAATTTATCAGCAGCTTTGCTGGTAATCATTATTCATTTGTAGGGTTAAATAATTATTACTAACTTCTGCCAGTAGGAGTATTTATTACTAAGGCCAGTATATTGCTTTTTCACACACTATATTCTGTCATATTTTACTTCCTCACTTGTTATAAGTGAGATTATTCTTAAATGGTGAGGAAAATTAACAAAATGTTTCTGAAGCAAGTTTTCTCAACTTTTAATGGCTATTTACTTCTAATTCAATTAAAGAATAACTCATGTATATATAACTTGCTTAGTAGTTGCAAGTTATATCTTAAGAGGATATTTTAAATGACCAGAACAGTGACTTCAAAGGATTCAATAGTTGATTGCTCACCAGTCCATTCACGGAAATTTTTTAATTGTAATTTCACCTGACCAAGATTATTAGCTTGAAAAGTGAATACACGCTGTCCACCACTGCCTATTCCAGCATTATTAGCCAGTTTTAATTCATCAGTTTTAAGTTGTAAGACTTGTGTATTTAAGGTAGGTTTCGACCAACGATAGCCTGTTGTTGAATTTTCTTCCAAACTAAGTATAAGTATTTGTCCACGTTTGAGTGTTACAACTTGACCATTATTAAGTTGAGATAGCGTCACTTCAGACATAAACTATGTTGAAACTTATTAACTTATAAGGTATTAGGCAGAATGGTGATGAATTGCCAAATTTATACTGAAAAACTATGTAAAAATAGACAGAATTTTTTGGATTAATTCAACTTAAAATCCGAATCGGCTCTTGAGGCTGACATAGTGCTACAACACACGAACTTTTCATGGTGGTTAGCAGAGGAGCAGAGGAACAGTTCCTCTGCTACCTTACCGCCTTAACCTGAAGATTTTGGGACGGCAGCCCCTTACTACGAAGTAAAAAGTTGTGAAGAACAAGCCTTACCAAACGTAAAGAGTGTTAATTTTACCATCTTCGCTTTCATAGAAATTCGCACTTTTACCAGTCACTTTGGCATGAGATGCAATAATATTAAATGCGATGATTGCACTGTCAGAATTGTCAGCAAACTTGCGCCAGCCCATTCCATCAACATACATATAACCAGTGCGCTGATTAGAACACACACTCCAAAGCCCCAGCACTTTTTTATCCTTTTGCCAGCCTGCACTAATAGCTTTTTCTTGAACTGTTAATTGACTGGGAGGCTCTTGGGTAGGACGAGTATCAATCGTAGCAGCCACAGTAGAGACTGGGGGTTCAACCGTGGGGTAATCTAAGATGCTACCGTTTTGGCTGGAAACACTGTTTGGAGGCATCAGTTCAACGGGTGTGCTAGACACTTGACCATTGATAGTGGCTACAGCAGGGTTTGACGCAGATACTTGAGTCATGATTAAAATTCTCTATTAAAGTAACTTGAATTCTTGCGTAAATTACTACAACAAAATTTCAACAATCATGCGTAACGGTGACTAGTTTCAAGGTGTGTGATATCTCATTTTTGTCAACTCATTATGCTGAAAAAACTAGCTGTTACTAATCAGTAAATTTTGCTTACCAAGCATAAACCTGAGTAATAATTCCGTTATTTTCGTAAACAGACACAAGGTGATCTTGTTCTTTGGATGCTGCTAATTGTACTAGCATATCTAGATGATCATTGGTATTAGAGGTACATAGCCTACGCCAACCAATGCCTTCACTGAAGTATACATAGGAATTGAGATTTTGGTTGTTAGTCCAAAGTCCTTGAACTTTCACATTATTTAACCAACCTGTTTCTGCAATTCCGTCTGCTGCATAGACCGAGGCTTCAATTCCACACTCACCATAAGCAATTTTGAAGAAGCCCTGCTCACCCCAATCAGTATCCCAACTGTTTTTGCAAATTCAGCATCCTTGGTTGTCATTATAACCAATGATTGATATACAGTGTCCACCTTTTAAATCACCAGTTACATGACGATAAACACCGCTTTTATAAGAAAAGAAATCGTCATAGACGCTAAAGCAACCACTGAGCGCACCACGACTAGATAACCATTCTTTCATTGCAGATATATCTGTAATCTTGTGATAATTACTAATAGTTACCAGACGATTCTGCGAATCAGAACAAAGCTTACAGTCCTGATCCCCTGGTGTGTAAGGGAAGCAAGCTTCATCAACAATGCCCTTTTTGGCAGCTTCCATTGCGTGATCAGGCCACCAACCTGTCTTGCAGTTCATACCTTCATTTTTGGCATAACAGTAAAACAAGTGGGCTTCTGACAAATCTATATTCAGGTTTGGATTATTACGTTGACGACGGAAAGTTGCTTCAATGGTTGCGACTGTACCAAAGGCAACACAGGAGCCGCAATTTTTTTGATCTTTAATAGATGTGACAAAACCTCCGGTTCGCAAATCATAGACATTTGGATAACCAACAGTCTGACCCTGAGCTTTAAATGTTATGAAAGCCTCATAGTTAATGCGCCCTATTTGTTCAAGCTCTTGTAGGGAGGGTTCATCTGGACGGGGCTGAAAGCCCAGACGCATCTGCTTTTCTTGATCTGAGAGTTGAGACAGAGTAGTTTCGCCTCCTTGCCAGTTAGCACCTGCACGCTCAATGGCTTCTTGCAGTTTTACAAGCTCCATAACATTTCCTCAAAACTTCAAGTAGGTTTGAATTGAACTAAAAACGCTGCTGAGTCCTCGTATCTTTTGCACTTTTTTCAATATGTAATTTAAAGCTAGTGGCAAGTCGCACAAACTTTGCATTGTGTGAGATAATACGGACAATAACCTTCGTAGCTCTAGCAGACCTAGTTTTATCCACTTAAAACTTGCTGTTCTTTAGTAGATATTTCTGTTAGCACTTCAGTCTTGTTGTAGGCAATTTTATCGTGACATAATTTTGCATTCATTTTGTCTAAAAAAACTATTACCATCTGCTGTTACTTATAAATAATCTATTTTGTATTTGAATTATTCTTTGGTTGTATTTTAATCAAATTAAATTCAAACTTTCAGCTTTTAAAAAATCTATCCAACTGAACTTGAGACTAAAAACACAAAAGGACTCAGGGACGCTGAGTTGAAGAAAAGCAAAGTGAAAAATACAAAAAATTAAACATCAAGCAGTTTTTGGCTGGGCTTTAAGTGAAGGTAAAGTACGCTTTTTAACAATGGGATAGCGAATTCTACGTTGCCTTTGCTGTCCGATCTTCCAACCCGGAGATTTACTTCGTGGTTTTGGTGGTTTGGCTGGAGTGGAACCCCGGAGTAAAATCCCAGGCATGAGTTGAATCATTTGATTTAGTACCATGCCTGCATAAATTTGTAGATTATGCATTTATCATAGATTTAATCGCGTAAAAACACTGCTGAAGTACAACATATTTCATCCGCACTGAGCCTTTTTGATCAAACTCACCTAAATCAGTGCCAATTCGGCGAGACTTAATAGCGTAAAATTTGATAAAAAAATCTTGAATAAAGATTGCAGCGTTTAGCCTTATAAAGCTACCAAGTGAAACACGACTTCTTCTTTCTTCATCATATTTTTACAACGGTATTTATTGCTATTGAAAATTTCAATAGTCAACATTAGCATGAAGTACCTCATAAGCAGAATAAGTCAAATAAGATTTACCAGTACATAGATGATGGATAGGAAAAACTATCTTAGATTGATGTTTTCTGACAACTAATAATAGCAATAAATCACTAGCAAATTACATAGAAATGGAACACCTAATTTTTCAAAACCATCAGTTTCTACAAAAATACTTTAACTCTTTGTATCAAAATTTTCTGAATCTTAGAAATAAGTATTTAATTATTTTTGATTGTGCTATCTTTGCCATCACGCCCTTATTTGCTTTGCTTCTTAGTTTAGACGGACAGACAAGACTGGAAACATATATATCTGAGTTAGGAAAAATCACAATATTTTTTTTAATAGTCAAAATAACTATATTGTATAAATTACGCTTTTATAAGCTCTATTGGCGCTATGCGAGTATTGAAGAATTAATCAATATTATCTTGTCTATGGGTATCATATTAGTTGTCCAAATGTTGATATTTTATAACTGTGATTTACTACCGTTTTCTAATATAGCTGAATTACCTCCATCATTTCCATTAATTGATGGCTTGTTTTCGTGTATTCTTGTGAGTGGAGTACGTTTCAGCATTCGGATTTTAGATAGAATCAGCCAAAATTATACAGTATCTACTCTACAAGAGCGCGTACTGATTGTAGGAGCAGGTAATGCTGGCATTAGTCTTGTAGAAGAAATGCAAAGAAATCCGCAGCTTGGTTTCAATCCTATTGCATTCATTGATGACGATCCGCAAAAATTACACGTCAAGATTCGTGGGATTCCAGTAGTAGGCGATCACTATACAATTCCTGAGTCTGTCCAATCTCTGCAAATTCATAAAGTCATCATTGCCATGCCATCAGTTGCGGGTACGGTGATTCGAGAAATCGTGGATATTTGCAAAGCAAAGGGTATTCAGACTAGCACTTTACCAGGAATACACGAAATCCTCAATGGTCGGGTAAGAGTAGACAGCATTCGAGATGTCAGAATTGAAGACTTACTCAGACGCGAACCAATACAAACAGATATAGAAAGGGTATTGCAATTTCTTAAAGGCAAAGTTGTACTAATTACAGGTGCAGGTGGATCAATTGGTAGCGAACTTTGTCGTCAAATTTGCAAATGTCGTCCTGCTCAAATGATTTTAATTGGACATGGAGAAAATTCTGTTTTCAATATTCAGCAAGAATTAGAGCAGTTAATTAAAATACTCCAAGAAGATAGCAAAGATCAACTACATACACCTGAGATATATACATTTATCGGTGATATTCGCTGTCGCGATCGCCTCAAACAGGCATTTGAAAAATGCCGACCCGACGTAATTTTTCATGCAGCTGCTCATAAGCACGTTCCTCTAATGGAATTAAATTCATCAGAAGCTATTACTAATAATGTGCTGGGAACCAAAAATTTATTAGATATGGCGCTGCAATACAATGTCCAACATTTTGTGATGATTTCTACAGATAAAGCTGTTAAACCAACTAATGTCATGGGTGCCAGTAAAAGAGTTGCTGAAATGTTAGTATTGCAAGCTGCAAGACAAAGTGGTAAGCCTTATTTAGCTGTCCGATTTGGTAATGTTTTAGGAAGTCGTGGTAGTGTAGTACCTACTTTTAAAAAACAAATTGCCGCAGGTGGACCAGTTACTGTTACTCATCCTGATATTTGCCGTTATTTCATGACCATACCAGAAGCAGTACAACTAGTTTTACAAGCTGTAGTCTTGGGTCGTAGCGGTGAAGTCTTAATGCTTAATATGGGTAAACCCGTAAAAATTGTGGACTTAGCCGAGGAGTTAATTCGCCTGTCTGGATACGAAGTTGATAAAGATATTGAAATTATATTTACTGGTTTGCGCCCAGGCGAAAAACTATTTGAAGAGTTATTTATTGAAGGAGAAGAATACAACCCAACCGAACATGAAAAATTATTTGTTGTTAAAAATGCTAGTTGTATCATTCCAGAAGATTTAAATATAAATGTAGTTGCTTTATGTCAAGCCGCTGCTATCAATGATGCAAATTACATCAGCTTTCTACTGAAGAAAATTGTCATAGGTTATCAACCAAAATCACTAGATAATAGTAATTTATTACCTCTTACAAAAAATGATGATTATATTAAAAAATCAGCCGAGAATGGCTTGGCAAAACTGGGGTTACAAAACGCCTAATTAATGAATAAATATCAAGACAAGTAGTTTAGCTAAAAAACAGATATTTTGCGCCAAGTATTTCAGAAATTGGTAGGTAAATTAAAACCCACACAAATTTATGCAAGAAAGTAAGCCACTTACACTACGTCGCAACTTTTCCTGGACTTTCGCTGGCAATTTTATTTATGCCGCTTGTCAGTGGGGAATGCTAGTAGTGCTGGCTAAACTTGGTAGTCCAGAAATGGTAGGGAAGTTTACTTTAGGGTTAGCGGTAGCTGCACCTGTATTCATGTTCACAAATCTGCAATTGCGAACTGTCCAGGCAACAGATGCACAACAACAGTATTTATTCAGCGATTATTTGGGGCTAAGGTTGATTGCAACGGGGTTAGGCTTAGTGGCGATCGCAATTATTACTTTTGTTGCAAGCTATGACTGGGAAACATCACTGGTGATTTTGTTAGTAGGTTTAGCCAAGGCTATTGAGTCAATCAGTGATATATATTACGGGTTACTCCAGCAACAAGAACGGATGGATCGCAATGCGATTTCGTTGATGATTAAGGGTCTTTTATCACTACTATTACTAGGGTTAGGAGTGTATCTATCGGGCAATGTCGTCTGGGGAGTTGTCGGCTTAGTGATTGCCTGGACTGTAGCTTTACTGACCTATGACATTCGTAGCAGTGTCTTGATGTTACATCAAATGCCCCTACCTCGTTGGCATCTAAGAACCCTAGTAAAACTAACATGGTTTTCTTTACCTCTAGGATTTGTGATGATGCTAATTTCGCTTAACTCCAACATTCCCCGCTACTTTATTGAACAATATTTGGGGAAGCGCGAATTAGGGATATTTGCTGCTATTGCTTACCTGATGGTGGCAGGAAATATGGTGGTTTTTGCTTTAGGAGATTCAGCTAGCCCAAAATTAGCTAAATACTATGTTGCAGGAAATAGTATTGCTTTTCGTACACTTCTTTTAAAGTTGGTAGGATTAGCAGTCTTATTAGGTGGCACAGGTTTGTTCGTATCAGTGATTGCTAGTAGGCAAATCCTGACTCTTCTTTATCAACCTGAGTATGCCCAACATACAAATTTATTTGTATGGCTGATGGTCGTAGCAGCAATAGGCTACATATCTTCTTTTCTCGGCTATGGGATTACAGCAGCTAGATACTTCCGTATCCAAATGCATAGGTCTGCTTTCATCAGCATTATCTTGCTTATTACTTGCTTGTGGTTAATACCAACTTTAAAACTGCAAGGTGCCGTGATCGCCTTGTTGATTGCAACTGTTATGAATGCAGTTATAAATTTAGGAGTCACTATTCATGCACTATCTCAACTAAAAAATCAAAACAACAATGCTCATGCTTTGGCTACAAAAAATCTGCCATAGCCCGCTCTATCTTGATAGAATTTCAAGTTTTTATCTCATTAACATCAATTAAAGTGAGTTCAAATTATGGCATTACGCATTCTGCATGTTTTTGGCGGTATGGTGAAAGCTGGTAGTGAAACCACAGAAATACAAACCTTGCGATTGATTGATCGCGATCGCTTTCAAATGGATTTCCTCGTTCACACTACGCAACCCTGTGCTTATGATGACGAAATTCGTGCTTTAGGCAGCAAAATCATCCCTTGTAATTATCCCTCCTTACCTTGGAATTATGACTTTAATCTCAAGCAAATCCTACGTAATTATGGACCGTATGATATTGTCCACAGTCATATTCATCACTTAAGTGGCTATGTCCTACGCATAGCACAACAAGTTGGTGTGCCTATTCGCATCGCCCACAGTCATCTCGATAGCTCTCCAGTTGATGCTCAGGCTGGCATCTATCGACGTTTTTATATAAGTTTGATGAAACGGTGGATTGCTTGTTATGCAAATTTTCGTCTGAGCTGTAGTCGGAAAGCCGCCGCATCTCTATTCGGCTCTACTTGGGAAACTAACTTACCTTGCCAGGTTCTTTACCCTGCTAGGGACTTTAGTCCATTCCATGATTGCGTTGATAGGGTTGCTGTTCGGGCTGAATTTGGCATACCTGCGGATGCTTTCGTTATTGGACACGTTGGGAGATTTGATCCACAAAAGAATCATCAGTTTCTTATCGAAATCGCCGCAGCAGTTGCCCAGCAAGAACCGAAGATGCGTTTGCTGTTGATAGGTGAAGGTTCGCTACGACCAGAGATTGAGCAAAAGGTCATGCAATCGAATTTAGCAGATAGTGTTATCTTTGCGGGTCTGCGGTCTGATGTACCCCGACTGATGCTGGGTGCTATGGATATCTTACTTTTTCCATCCTTTTACGAGGGTCTGGCAAGTGTGATTTACGAGGCACAGTCTGCGGGTCTACCATGTGTGTTTTCAGACACAATCACAGAAGAAGTCGATGTAGTTAAGCCTCTGCTACATAGAATGGCTTTATCACAACCAGCCTCGACATGGGCTGATGTGATTCTGGCTCATAGAAATACCTTACCCAGAATTACCCAAGCAGAAGCTCTGAGGCTAGTTGAGCAGAGCCAATTTAATATTCAAATCAGGGTTCAAGCATTAGAAAATACATATCTTCAGTATGCCGCAGATATAGCATCACACAAAAAAGCCTAAAAATCCCTTTTTCTTAATCCCTATGACAGTACTAATCAGTATTAGTTGGAACAAACACAAATAGTTATAAAGGGGAGTTAATGAATATCTTATGAAAGTTATTGTATCCCTTGAGCATAGCTTTTTAAGGAATTACCGTAAAACAAGCTCTTAAGCTGGTTGAGCAAAGCTCATTTAATATCCATACCAATGTAAAAGAATTAGAAAACTTCTACCTTGATTCGCTATATTTACTGGAGAAAAAGAATCAAAATCATTAAGCTAGATACTTAGTCAACAAAGGAGAATATCATGGAACCACTTGTTAGCATCGGTATGCCTGTTTTTAATTGTGAAAAAACTATCAGTTTGGCAATTCGCTCTATCTTAAATCAAACTTACAACAACTGGGAATTATTCATAATTGATGATGGTTCCACAGACAAGACATTAGAAATAGCTCAGAGTTTTAATGATTCACGGATTTATGTAATTGCCGATGGATTACACCAAAATTTGCCAACACGCTTAAACCAAGTTATTGCTATGAGTAGAGGCAAATATTTTGCGCGTATGGATGGAGATGACATTTCCTTTCCTGAACGCATACAAACTCAGGTGGAATATCTAGAAAATAACCCAACAATTGATCTTTTAGGAACTCAGGTAATTGTCTTTCATCAAGATGGTAAGGCTAGAGGAAGTGATACCGTAAAAGAAACACATTCTCAAATATGTTCTCGTCCTTGGTCTGGTTTTCCCATGACGCATCCTACCTGGATAGGAAGAATAGAATATTTCCTTAAATATCAATACCGAATAGATGCTATTAGAATGGAAGACCAAGACCTATTGTTAAGATCATACAAAACAAGTAAGTTTGCTTGTCTTCCCAAGATATTATTGGCATATAGAGTTGAATCATTATCTTTAAAAAAGATTTTAACTGGTAGATATAATTTTGCATTAGCCCTAATTCATAGAGGATTTGCCGATAAAGATTATTTTTTATTTTGGGGATTATTAGAGCAAGCTGCTAAATCTTTAGTAGATATCTTTGCTATTAGCACACGCTTAAATTTCAAGCTTCTAAAGCATCGTATCGGTTCTCCTTTGAGTGAAAAAAACTTAAATAAATGGAATATAGTTTGGTCTGATTGTGTTCAAAAAAACTGATTTAATTATTTATTTGTATGAAAAATTTAGAAAAATTTTGGTTATTAATAGGAATAATCTTGACAAATGCAACTCAACTAAGGTTGCCAAGCCTTCCTATTGGTCTCGGTGAAATTATGCTATTTTTTTGGGTAATATTAGCTTTAATCAAACTTCTAATTAATAAATTATGCTTAATTACACCAATTCTAAAATTAGTGTCCTTGTTTTGGATAGTTGCATTTACTTCTCTAACATTGGGTTTAGAAATAGCAGACTCAATGAATTTACAATCTAGTGAATGGTATCGTGATTATTTTGCATTTGGCTTTTCATTTATTTTGTCAATATGTCTGGCTAATTCTGATTTTTTGTATTCGCAAACACAAAAAATGATTGATTATGTAATTTCTTTTTCGATGTTGGCTTTATTCAGTTTATTTTTATTTCCCTATTCTGTGCCTTTTTTGATAACTTGGTACGATGGGATTAGATTTCTAGGTTGGTCTAAGAATCCCAATCAATTGGCTTTATTATTAAGTATAATCCCCTTCTTTTCTTTATATCTTTTCAAGACTAGTCATCAAATTTTATCAAAATTAAAATTTATAATTTTAATAATTTTGTGTTTTATTTTAGGTACAGCGACACAATCTGATGCGTTAATTTTTGCATGGATGATTGGATTGACTATAAGTATATTTCTAGAATCATATTTATTTTTATCCAAAAAATTTTTATTTAAAAAATATATAAAATCAGAAATCAAAGGTCTTATTCAAGCTATGATAGCGGTATTATTTGCTATTATCATCTTAATTTTGGCTGATTTTGGTTATCAGCAAATATATAGTACTTTTGCCAATATATATGATGAAGGTGATCAAGGAAGCGCAAGAACAATTTTATGGAAAAATGGCATGATAGCAATTTCTTACTCACCTTTATTTGGTCTTGGACCTGGTGCTCATTCAGGTGAGGCTGGACCTTTTTTGGATTTTGAAGCACACAATACTTTTATAGATTGGGGTAGTAGCTCTGGAATTTTGGGAATAATAGCCTATATTTCATTACTAGGATGGATAGCTTGGCAAGCGTGGAAAAAGCAATCATTCATAATGTTTGCTGCTGTTATATGCTTAATGATATTTAGTTCCTTTCACTATGTATTACGACATCCAATTTTTTGGTTTTATTTACTATCCATAAATTCTTTAATTAACCAAAGTTCCAAAAATAAATATTAAATTGATAAAAATTTACATAAGACTGTAAAGGTGATTTATGTTGATTTATAGAAAATTAGCTAAGTTATTTTTCGGCAAATTTTATGCTTGGCTGTTTTGTAGCTTCTTAATCTTGATAGTCATACAGCACATCTACTTTAGCCTATTAACTACCATGTCTAAACCCCAAGTTTATTTTCTAGCGAATAAATCTATAACCTCTAAAAATGACAATAAATTACATAGTATAAAAATATTGGATGAAGATAAAAAAAAGATTGTATCTGTTAAAAGTTTTGGTGCTAAAGGCGATGGTGCTACTGACGATACTCACGCAATTCAAAAGGCAATAAATACAATTCATCGCCAAGGAGGAGGAGTAATATTATTTCCTCAAGGGGTTTATATAGTTACCTCTGTAATCCTCAAAGACAACATTATCTATCAGGGATATAGAGCAACTATTAAACGACCAGACAAACAAGAAAAATGGACGAGAACTTTCACAACTAATTATGCTGGTCAAGAAAATTCTCAACCTTTAATTATTCGCGGGTTTACATTTGATGGTAATAGCCAGAATCAAGGTGATTACAAAAAATATGAATTAGAACAAGCACATCTTATATTCTTGACTGCTGACCCGAAATTTCCTGGAAAATTGCAAGTATTTATTGAAGATTGCATTTTAAAAAATGGAGTTGCTGATGGAATTTCTGTATATACAAATGTTGATGTTAAAATCAATAATTGTCAGGCTATAGATGTATTTCGGGGTGGGTTTGTCTTAACTGGTGGAAACTCGTCGGCTGAAGTTTATAATCTGACTACAAAAGGGAAAATTGACCCGACTGGAATTGATATTGAAGTTGATGGACGAGGTTATGGAGAAACATTGAAAGTAAATGTTAAACTTGATAATCTAAATTTAATTGATGGTGATTTTGATATTGCTGTTGATGAAGGTTCTACAGTAATCGGTAATAATATCGTTTCTAGCAATGCACCTTTTTATATTTTCAGCCTGAATTCAAAAATGAAATTTACTAATTCTAAATTCAAAATTGGTGCAGCCGATACTTACATAAACAGGATTTTATTCCCTCATGATGTTACCTTTAAAAACTGTCAGTTTACCGTTACAAAAAAAATGACAGATAGGTCATATGATTTTTTCGCTGGGGCTGATATTTGGTGGCAACATCCTAGTTTTAAAACTCAGAAGAAACAACTATTAGTTTTTGATAATTGTGATTTCATCGTAGATAAAAATATTCAAAAAACAGATAAAATTTATGCGATATATCTGCGCGAAGACCAAAAATCAAACAACAATCGGTTAATTATTCGTGGGGGAAATATTTCCCCAGAGTTTTTAGTACCTATTTTTATAGAAATGTAATCAATGTGTGGAATAACTGGTTTTTTTACTACTAAAAGACAAATGCCTACTGAAGAAATGGGCAATATAGTCGAAAATATGTGTAAATCTCTGATTCATCGTGGCCCAGATGATGGTGGAAGTTGGGTTGATGAAGAGGCAGGAATCGCTTTAGGACACCGACGGCTATCTATAGTGGATCTTTCACCAGAAGGACATCAACCGATGATATCTGCTGATGGTCGGTATGTAATTGTTTTCAATGGTGAAATCTATAATTTCTTGGAATTAAGAAAGCAGTTACAAAGCCTTGGATATAGCTTTCGTGGACATTCTGATACGGAGGTAATGTTATCTAGCTTCTGCCAATGGGGAGTTTTAGAAGCAACCAAGCGTTTTAATGGGATGTTTGCTTTTGCTCTATGGGATCGTCAAGAACGGGTTTTACATTTGGGACGCGATCGCATCGGCGAAAAGCCACTATACTACGGCTGGTGTGGTAATACTTTTATATTTGCTTCAGAATTAAAAGCCTTCAAAGTCCATCCCCATTTTCAACCAGAAATTAACCGTGATGCTTTGGCTTTATTCCTCCGTTTTTCTTATATTCCTGCTCCTTATTCCATCTATCAAGGCATCTATAAATTACCACCCGCAACTCTTCTGAGTTGGAATAGACACTCGATTCATCCCCAACCGATAGCCTATTGGTCTGCAAAAATTGCCGCAGAATCAGGTGTTGCTTATCCCTTCACAGGCTCAGAAAATGAAGCTATAGTACACTTAGAAGCACTCCTAAAGGATGCGGTAAGAATACGAATGCTTGCAGATGTACCTTTAGGTGCTTTCCTTTCGGGAGGTATAGACTCTTCTACCATTGTAGCTTTAATGCAGGCTCAAAGTCTGCAACCTATAAAAACTTTCAGTATCGGTTTTCACGAACAAGATTACAATGAAGCTGAATATGCTAAAGCTGTGGCACAGTATTTGGGTACAGATCATACAGAACTTTATGTAACCTCAAATGAAGCACTAGCAGTCATACCCAAACTACCAAGTTTATATGACGAGCCATTTTCCGATTCTTGCCAAATTTCTACATTTTTAGTCTCTCAACTTGCCAGACATCATGTTACAGTCACTCTTTCTGGTGATGCGGGTGATGAATTATTTGCTGGATATAATCGCTATTTTTGGGGACGTAGTATTTGGCACAACATAGGCTGGATACCGAAAGCAGTTCGTTATTTTACAGCAAAAGTTTTAACAAGTGTTTCCCCTAAGGCTTGGAATCAAGGTGTTGCGACTGTAGATGCCATGTTGTCAACAAAGCTTAAACTAGCAGTTTCCGGTGATAACTTACATAAATTAGCAAGCATTTTAGCAGTTCCTAAACCCGATATTATGTATGCGGATTTGGTGTCCCATTGGCAACCACACGAGGCATTTGTTATTGGTAGTTCCGAACTTACCACAGTCTTAAGCCATCCCAATTTATGGGCAAGTTTATCAGATTTTACAGAATGTATGATGTTCTTGGATTTAATAAGCTATTTACCAGGTGACATATTAGTAAAAGTAGATCGTGCCAGTATGGGTGTGAGTCTTGAAAGTCGTATACCCTTTTTAGATCATCGTGTTGTAGAATTTGCTTGGCAAATCCCCTTATCAATGAAAATACGTGGTAATCAAGGCAAGTGGTTATTACGGCAAGTTCTGTATAAGTATGTACCTAAAAAACTAATAGAGCGACCAAAAATGGGCTTCGGTATTCCCATTGATAGCTGGTTACGTGGGCCTTTACAGGACTGGGCAGAAGATTTGCTTGACGAGTCTCGATTACGACGAGAAGGATATTTTCATCCTCAACCAATTCGGCAAAAGTGGGATGAGCATCAAAGAGGCGAACGCAATTGGCAGTATTATCTCTGGGATGTGCTGATGTTCCAAGCTTGGTTGGCTGAAAACTAAGCAAATATAGCGGATTTAAGAAACAGTTGTGTTCCTGATATCATTCATGAGTTGCAACAATTTGGAATTGACCTAAATTAGCTGATTGGAAAACTTATATACCTCGATACGCTAATTTCGGCAGTTTCCCATTAAGAAGATTTACAAATGACAGAATATACAGTATTTGCTCACATTTGTCCGAGTCATATCTTCATTGATATCAGAGAAATTCCCTCAATTGAGATCGGTATCGAGCAGTGTTTTAAATAGTTTCAGTTAGATTGTCAAGGCTAAAAATACAATTTTTATATATGATAAAAATCATTTAAATCCCTTATGAAGATTTTACATATTTGTGCTCTTGGTGGTACAGCAGAGACACTTTTGTTGCCTCAAATTAAATATTTTTTGTCTCAAAAATTAGAAGTTGAAATAGCCTGTTCTCCAGGAAAAGAAGTGGAAGAACTACAAAATAAAGGATATAAAGTACACCCCATTAATATTGAACGCAAAATCTCATTAATTTCCACTTTAAAAAGTACATATCAACTGACGAAAATTATTCAAAAAAATCAATACGATTTAGTTCATGTACATACACCAATTGCAGCTTTTTTGGGGAGAATTGCAGCTAAAATCGCCGGTGTGAAGCGTATCGTTTATACTTCTCATGGTCTTCCCTTTCATGATTTATCAACTCCTACAAAGTATAAATTTTATTTTATAATTGAGAAGCTTGCTGCTTTAATTACAGATTTAATTCTCAGCCAAAATTATGAAGATATCACCACAGCTACAAAACTTAGTCTTTGTCCTCCCGAGAAATTAGGTTATTTAGGTAACGGTATCGATATTAATATTTTCCAACGCGATCGTCTCAATGCCAGCCATCAAAACAAATTACGAAAATCTTTGGGTATTCCTGATACGGCTGACTTAATTATTGGTACAATTGGACGTTTGACCCGCAAAAAAGGCAGTGAATATCTCATTGAAGCTACTGCTAAACTAATTCCACAATTTCCTAATCTGCATACCCTAGTTATTGGTAGTGAATGTATTGGTGATCCTGAACCAATTCAGGCTCAACTAATTGAGCAAATCTATACTCTAGGCATCGAAAATCATGTGACATTGACAGGTGAGCGTCAAGATGTTCCAGAACTTTTAGGTCTGCTTGATATATTCACATTGCCTACTTTTACTCATGAAGGATTGCCCCGCTCTATTTTAGAAGCAATGTCTATGAGTTTACCAGTTGTTGCTACAGATATTCGTGGCTGTAGAGAAGCAGTAGTACATCGTAAAACTGGCTTAATTGTACCATATCAAAATAGTGACAAGTTAGCTGAAGCTTTAGGAACTTTACTATCTAATTCTCAATTAAGACAAGCTTATGGAAAAGCAAGTCGTGAGCGTGTTGAGGCTGAATATGATGAAGAATTAGTTTTTCAAAGACTAGTCCAGTTCTATAAAGAATTAGGAATTGTCTTTCCATAAAATTTTTCTCATTCTCAAGCCAAATATTATTTTTTACTCAGGTTAAATCTATGAATCATCAAAACTTTGTGAGCAGCAAATTCAATAAATACAACAGGTTCATTAAGTCTGTATTAGATATATCTGTAGCTGCCATCGCCTTACTGTTTTTTTCTCCCATAATGCTGGCTGTAGCGATCGCTATTTATTTTCGTATGGGATACCCAATAATTTTTTCTCAGCCTCGCCCTGGTAAAAATGCCCGAATTTTTAATTTATATAAGTTTCGCACTATGACAAATGAGTGCGATGCTAAAGGTAATACCTTACCTGACGATCAACGCCTCACATCATTTGGTAAATTCCTTCGCCAAACTAGTCTTGACGAACTTCCTCAACTTTTAAATGTCCTCAAAGGAGATATGAGTTTTGTTGGTCCGCGGCCTTTATTAGTCAGGTATCTTGACCGGTATACCACTGAACAAGCACGCCGACATGAAGTCAAGCCAGGAATTACAGGTTTGACCCAGACTAAAGGACGTAATTGTCTTAGTTGGGAGGACAAATTCAAACTAGATGTTTGGTATGTAGATCATTGGAGCTTATGGCTGGACTTGCAAATACTTGTCTTAACTTTTTTCAAAGTTTTAAAACAAGAAGGTATTAATCAAGAAGGCTATGCCACAGCATCAGAATTTATGGGAAATACTGAACAAAAAGGTGTCCAAACTAAAGTTATCAGTTAATCAAAAATTAGATGTTGAAGTATCAACCATATAAATATGATATTCAGGGGTTGAGTATGGAAATTCAATTTATTGAGCCAGTAGATCCATTGTGGATAAATCTATTACAAAATATTCAGCATGATATTTATCATTTACCAACATATTTACTAGCTGAAGCCCAAAAAAATTCTGCCATTGCAGAAATGATTAGTATATCTGAAAATGACAAAATATTTTGTTTGCCTTACTTATTACGCTCTTGTAATAATATGTTTGATGAATTCACCATTTACGAAGAAATTTTTGATATTGTTTCACCTAATGGTTATCCTGGCTTTTTGTTAAATGAAGCCGCAGCTAATACGCCAGAGTTTTTAAAATTAGCCTTAGATCAGCTTGTAAATGTACTGCAAACTAAAAACATTTGTTCGGCTTTTTTACGACTGCATCCGATAATTAATCAAGGCTGTCACGCAATATTGCCCACAGAATTATGCCATGTTAGTGGACAAACGGTTTCTATTAATTTAACGCTGGCTGAAGCAGAAATTTGGCAACAAACTCGACCAGAGCATCGGACTCATATTAATCGTTGCAAACGATCAGGTTTTATGGCAAAAATCTTACCTTTAGAAGCTTATTTAGATGAGTTTCTTGAAGTATATAATCAAACGATGGAGCGTGTAAATGCAAAACAATATTTCTATTTTAATCGTGAATATTTTCAAGATTTATTAGCTTTAGAAGAAAAAGTTTTTCTGTGTATTGTTGATTTAGACAGTAAAGTTGCTTGTGCTGGTATATTCACAGAATGTTGTGAAATTGTGCAATATCATTTAGGAGGAACAAAAACTGAATTTTTAAAGCAAGCGCCTAGTAAATTAATGTTTGATTATGTTCGGTTTTGGGCTAAAAAACGCGGCAATAAATTTATGCATCTTGGTGGTGGTGTTGGTGCCGCTCAAGATAGCTTATATCATTTCAAAGTAGGCTTTGCTACAGATAAACATCCTTTTTTAACTTTGCGGTTAATTACAGATAAAGATAAATACTCCAGCTTAATATCTGCTAGAGCAAAGATATTACAAGTTGACCCTGAAACAGTACTACAATCAAATTTTTTTCCTGCTTATCGCTCACTTAATTAAACAAAAAATATCCATCATGAGTTGGAAAATAATGCGAGATATATCTGAAGCTACGCTAATATCAATAACCGAAAAAGATTATGCTCACTGGCACTCTCAAATAGGTACTCATATTGTTTATCATGAAGGTCATTATTGGCGAGAAGTGGCTTTTGGCTTTTACGAGCCTATTCATTGGTTAGCTCGTTTAAATGCTAACAAAGTCAAGCATCCAGCTTTATTATGTTGGGGATATCGAACTACATTATGTGATGAAGATACTAGTCAAGCTAACGGCTCAATGCCTGTTCAGTTACTAACTAATGTTCAAAATTATACTATCCAAAATTTAGGCTCCAATCGTAGAAACCATCTACGCCGATGTTATAAACGTACTCAACTTGTAGAACTAACGGACTCTGCACTGTTAGAAGAACAAGGATATAATGTGCTGCTTTCATCTACTCAAAGAACAGCGCATGAAAAAATACCTTCAAAAGCAGAATATGTATCTAGTTTACGAGCATATCTTAATCTGCAATCTTCATTACTCTTAGCTGGGTTAGCTGATAACAAGTTAGCTGGTTATATCACTGGATATGCAATCAATGGCACCGCTTACATCCACGAAGTCAGAATTGCCACAGAAGCATACTCTAGTTATGTTGGCATCGGCTTGGTATTTGAATTTGTCCAGGCTTGTCGCCGTTCTGGAGAGATTCATGAAGTTGTTTATGGTTTACACTCTCGCGAAGACTCTGCATTGTGTGTGTTTAAAGAAAGTATGGGTTTTCCGGTAAAACATATCCCAACAAAATTGAAGATTAATCCTGTCATTCGTCAAGTTATTCAAAATCGTTATCCACACAAATACTATCGTTTGACAGGTCGTAGTTAAATAATTTGGCATTTTTTAAAAATTCTATCAGCGGAGTATAAATTTATGCAAACTGAAGTTAAACAGTTTTACAGCACAGTAGATTTTGATGTTTGGGCGACAAAATCAGGCTTAAATCCTGATGAAAAGTACATCATTGAAACTTATTTAGACAAACATAAAAAAACTGTTGATGCTGGAACAGGAGGAGGTCGTATCTTATTAGAAATGCAAAAGATGGGATTTACTTCACTTTATGGCTATGACATTGTTCCCGAATTAATTGCAGTGGCAAGACAAAAAGATTTAAGTGGTAGCATCAATTTTGAAGTAGGCGATGTCACTAGCTTAAACTATGAAGACTCATTTTTTGAACAAATTCTTTACATTCAGCAGATTATTTCTGTTCTTAATAGTGAAACTGAAAGAAAAAAGGCTTTAAAAGAAGCTTATAGAATTTTACAACCAGGAGGAACAGCCCTTTTTTCGTTTATTAGTTTTGAAACAACTACTGGAGGGTTCATTTACAATTTATATTTGATATATTTGTCTATTATTAGAAAAATAAGTAGCTCAAAGCTATCCATTCAATACTTTCCCTATAATTCTCATGGTGGCAAATTCAACTTATTAGGTTTCTTGCTAGGCAAAGGACCTTACTTATATAGATATAAGGTGCAAGAAGCTTATGAAGATTTACAAGCAGTTGGTTTTCAGGTTATTGCTATTAGTTCTCGTGAACAAATTAGGAAAAGAAGTATGTACAGTACCTTGGAGGAAATGCGTCAGCAGCCAATTAAAGGGGCAATTTATTTTGTATGTAAGAAATAAACTTCTCTAGGTTGAAAATCTCCCCATCCCTATCAACAAATATCGCTATATTCTAAGTAACAAACAGTGCTAAAACCTATTCTTATTTCTACTCCTCACATGGGCGATCGCGAACTCGAGTTTGTGCAAGAAGCTTTTGCTACTAACTGGATTGCACCTATCGGCCCCCATGTAGACGCTTTTGAACAAGAATTTTGCCAAGTTACAGGTGCTGGTTATGCTGCTGCTGTGAGTTCCGGGACAGCGGCGATTCATTTGGCTTTGCGCTTAATTGGTGTGGAAACTGGGGATGAAGTTTTTTGCTCAACTTTGACTTTTACTGCCACTGCTAACCCAATAATTTATCAGGGAGCTAGACCAGTATTTATAGATAGCGATCGCACTTCTTGGAACATGAACCCCAATTTGTTGCAGGAGGCTCTAGAACAGCGTGCCCGCATTGGTAAATTACCTAAAGCTGTAGTGCTTGTACACCTTTATGGACAAAGTGCAGATATCGAGCCAATTTTGCAAGCTTGCAATCAGTATGAAATTCCTCTAATTGAAGATGCTGCGGAAAGTTTAGGCGCTACCTACAAAGGAAGTTCCCCCGGTACTTTTGGCAGCATTGGAATTTACTCTTTTAATGGTAATAAAATCATCACTACTTCTGGTGGAGGAATGTTAGTTTCTCAAGACCAAGAATTAGTTAGCAAAGCGCGTTTCTTAGCTACCCAAGCCCGCGATCCCGCACCTCACTATCAACACTCAGAACTTGGCTATAACTATCGCCTCAGCAATGTTTTGGCGGGAATTGGTCGCGGTCAATTGCGCGTTTTGTATGAACGAGTCGCCGCTAGACGACGCAACTTTGAAATTTACTCCGCTGCTTTAAATAATCTACCTGGCATAGAATTTATGCCAGAAGCTGATTATGGCATCGCTACTCGTTGGCTTACTTGTTTAACTATTAATCCTGCTGCATTTGGTGCAGACAGAGAAACAGTCCGCCTCGCGCTGATGGAACAACAAATAGAATCTCGTCCTGTTTGGAAACCTTTACATCTTCAACCTATTTTTGCTGAGTGTGAATGTTTTGGTGGTGCAGTAGCAGAAAATTTATTTGCCTCTGGTCTTTGCTTGCCTTCGGGGTCAAATCTTAGCACTGAAGAGTTAGAAAGAGTAATTAATAGCATTCAATCAGTTCATGAGTATACTAAAAAATATTTAACTATTTACTCTTGATTTAGTAATTTTTCATTTTCAGCATTAACAATAACTGAAAGGTAAAATTATATGGAATTACAAGAATCTTACATATCACTCGACAAATATGGGCAAATAATCAAGCGGCGTTGGCTGCCTGCTGTAGGGGTTTTTTGCTCAGTTTTTGTAATCGTTCAATTCACTATAAGCCTCAAAAAACCTATATATGTAGCAGAAGGCAAATTACGCTTTCAAAGAATTAATACTACTTCTTCGCTAACAGGTGTAGGCATCGAACTTGGCAAATTAGAACCACTGGCTCAAAATAATCCCGTCAATACGGAAGCAGAAGTGATACAATCTATCCCAGTGTTGCAAAAAGTTATAGATAAACTTGAACTCAAAAATAAAAAAGGAGCGCCGCTAAAACCAAAAAGTTTATTAGATAAAATCAAAGTTAAAGATGTTAAACAAGCTGATGTTTTAGAAATATCCTACCAAAACACAAATCCAGAATTAGCAACGAAGGTAGTAAATACCTTAATGCAAGTTTATTTAGATAAGAATGTATCTTCTTTGAGAACTGAAGCGGCAGCAGCTCGTAAATTTATAGAAAAACAATTACCAAATGCCGAATTAGTAGTCCAAAAAGCTGAAGCAGAACTCGCTGATTTTAAAGAAAAATATAAAGTTGTTTCTCTCCAAGAAGAAGCAACCGAAGCAGTAAAAGTAATCACAGAACTAGAGAGACAAATTAGTGACGTTAAATCTAGGCTGGCTGATGCTGAATCACAGTCTCAAGGAATTCGTAAACAGTTAGAGATGAATACCCAACAGGCAGTCATGACCACTGCTATTAGCCAAACAGCGGGTGTACAAGAAATTCTGAGAGAAATTCAACAGCTAGAATCACAATTAGCAGCTAGGCGGACTGTTTTGCAAGATGACCACCCGCAAATTATAGATTTAAAAGATAAGTTAAGCTCATTAAATGACCTGATGCAAAAACGTATACAACAGGTCACAGATACAAATCAACCACCACTTAATAAGAACTTACAACTAGGACAGTTACAACAACAACTATCTGCCAGATTGGTAGAATTAGAAACAAATAGCCTTGGGTTAGGAAGCCAAGCAACTACTTTATTGAAATTACAAGCTGCTTATAAAGAAAGGCTTAACAACTTGCCAAGATTGGAACAACAACAGCGCCAACTAGAACGTAAAGTACAAGCCGCCCAATCTACTTATTCACTGTTACTCCAAAAACTACAAGAAAGCCGTATAGCAGAAAATCAAAATGTCGGTAATGCCAGCATTATATCTGAAGCTGAAGTGCCAGAAGAGCCTGTTTTCTCTCCGATTATTTCATATTTGAGTGCAGGGTTATTAGCTAGTTTATTAGCTTTAGCAGTTGTGTTTGTGTTGGAATCAAGTGATAGATCGATCAAGACGGTAGATGAAGCCAAAGAATTATTACAATTTACTTTATTAGGCATTATTCCCAATTTTAAGAAGTCGAGAAAACTGCCTGTTAATAATGAAGAAATAGATTTATATAGTAGAACGCTGGTAGTTCGCGATACTCCTCGCTCTCTCATTAGTGAAGCTTACCGGATGCTGCGGGCTAATCTGCGGTTTATGAATGCTGATAAGGAGTTAAAAGTAATTGTGGTGACTAGTTCTGTACCTCAAGAAGGTAAATCAACCGTAGCTGCTAATTTAGCGATCGCGATCGCGCAAATGGAAACTAAAGTATTACTGATAGATGCAGACTTACACCGACCAGTACAGCACAAAATCTGGGAACTCAACAATATTCAAGGTTTAAGTAATTTAATTGTGGATCAGGTAGAAACTAATACAACCATTAACCAAGTAATGGATAATGTAGATGTTCTGACTTCTGGAGTAGTGCCTCCTAGCCCTGCATCTCTCTTAGACTCCAAACGTATGGCCACCTTAATTGATACTTTCGCTGCTAGCTACAACTTTGTTATTATTGATTCTCCCTCCTTAAATGTAGCTGCTGATGCTGCTACTTTAGGACAAATGGCTGACGGCGTTTTGTTGGTAGTTCGTCCAGGAATAGTTGATTTCGGTAGTGCTACTTTTGCTAAAGAATTTTTAGAAAAATCTGGTCAGAATGTTTTAGGACAGGTAGTAAATGGTGTGATAGCTCACAATGAACGCTACAGTTATTACTTGGCTGAAGAAGATTATCCGCCAAAGAAGATAACAGGAGAGCGATTTTTTTCGGGGGAGATGGGCAAGAATTAGCCAAGGGGTTTAAACATCAATCATCCCAAAGCCCCTGAAATTTGGTAGATGCAAGTTTGGTGTAACGAACAGTATACTGAAGATTTTTATACCCCAAATAACTCTGAATTGTTCGGGTATCAATGCCTCGATTCGCCAGATAATAACCTGTTCCATGCCACAGCATATGAGCATGAATAGCGAAAGGCAAACAAGCTAACTCACCAGCAGTAACTTGAATGAAAAAATGGGCTTTTAGCTCACGTTATGCTGATTCTGGTTTGACTACACTTGTTCATTACCTCCAAGCGTCGTTCATTTATCTAGTTTGCTGACCAAGGGGCATCTGTCAAAAAGTGGTGTAATCTGTAGTAATTCACCCCTACGGCGTTCCCAGACATCTGTAACAGGTTTTTCGTCTCACTTTCTCCCAATAATCCCTGAACTCCCTTTTTTGTGCTTGATGATTAAATACATCATCAAACCGTTCGGCTGAGGCTCACGGCGAAGCCTTTGACACCATTTTTCTCATCTTGGGGGCATGGCTGTGGGTGTTGTCTCTTGGGATAGTCTTTTGGTTATTACCGTAAAAATATATACTAGCTACTATGGAAGCGATCGCTACTGTCAATGTAGACAGTAAGCCGAGTAGAATCATACATAGCCTTTTGTTCCGAAACCACACACTCAATACTTTAGGGATCATCATTGATTAAAAATGAGAAATTTACCAGAAATACTCATAAAAACCCGTCAAATCGGTTGGGGTGCAGCTAAGTTATTGAGTTCTTACTATCATGGCACTGCCCAGGACTCTCATCTAGATATTCAATATAAAGATAACGAACCAGTCACAGCAGCAGATGTAGCGGTAAGTCACTACATTTTATCGGCATTGCAATCTGCTTTTGGTCACCAAGACTTTGGTTATATCAGCGAAGAAACTTATCAATCTCAACCAGGCAAACATCCTGCTGAGTGGGTATGGATTATTGACCCCTTAGATGGTACAAGGGACTTTATCAATAAAACTGGGGAATATGCCATTCATATTGCTTTAGTACAAGGAACAAGACCAGTTTTAGCAGTAGTTGCTATCCCAGAAGCACAAAAGATTTTTTATGCCACCAAAGGAGGAGGAACTTTTGTAGAAACAGCAGCGGGTTCTCAAAAATTACAAGTATCCTCTCAACCTAGCATTGAAGATTTAGTTGTGGTAGTGAGTCGTTCCCACCGAAATCAAAAGTTAGAATTTTTACTCAAAAATTTACCTTGCCAACAGCAAAAATCCATAGGTAGCGTCGGTTGTAAAATTGCTGCGCTGGTGGAACAGCAAGCAAATATTTATATTTCTCTGTCTGGTAAATCTGCACCCAAAGATTGGGACATGGCAGCACCAGAACTAATTTTAACTGAAGCTGGTGGTAAATTTACACACTTTGATCATTCACCTTTGCAATACAACACCGGCGATATTAATCAATGGGGTGGTTTGCTAGCTAGCAATTCTCAAGACCATATAAACCTGTGTAATTTAGCAGCGAAAATTCTAGAAGATTTTGTACCTGAATAATTAGACCTCTTCAGAAATTCAATATGTGTTTTCCCGCACCCTGCTCAATAGGTTATAGGAAGCGTCTATAGGTAAACCTGCTGGCACTAGACACAAGTTTGCGCTTTTACGTGAGTTTAACAGTAAAATTACATAATTAAATCACGTCTTTGCGTGATACTGGCTCACATTTTCAATCACCAATGCCCAGAAAAAGAAGCTTGCAGAAGCTTGGAGAGAAAAAACACAAAATTGACCTCTTTCCGCAGACATATTTTTAACGCTAAAATTCATGGTACAAAATGTATATACTGTTACAAATTCTTGCTTTTCAGATTTTCAATCTACATTTATGAGAAAATGTAACTCGTTACGAATTCAATTTAAAAACCAGTGCTATACTTGAGGGCATAAGGATTATTTTCGGTTGAGTAGGTCGTTTTTATGATTTTTAAATGCGTCTCTCCGAATCTAAATCTCTACATCCTCTGATTTAGGAGAGCGGATATGTCAATTTATGTCGGAAACTTGTCTTATCAGGTAACATCTGAAGACCTCAAGATGGCTTTTGCTGAGTACGGCACTGTAAGCCGAGTACAATTACCTACAGACAGGGAAACAGGTCGTCCTCGTGGCTTCGCCTTTGTAGAAATGTCTTCCGAAGCTGAAGAAACAGCTGCGATTGAAGCTCTCGATGGCGCTGAATGGATGGGACGCGATTTAAAAGTAAACAAAGCTAAACCTCGTGAAGAAAGAAGCCCCTCTCGCGGTGGTTGGGGTGGCAATAGCCGTAGCAACCGCGGTGGTGGTGGCGGTCGTTACTAAAAGCTTTTTTAAACTTTTTTAATATCTAAAATTTCCAGCAGATACAGTCTTTGGCTGAATGCTGCTGGACATTTTATTTTATCCCTAGTGCAGATTGGCGGTAATGAAAATATCACTCTCATCGGAGGGAAAGCTACCGCATAACAACTGTACTTACACGCAACAACTCATCCAGGAAAGGAGGAATCCGAATGACGCAAGTAGTATTGGGGGAGAATGAAGGGATAGAGTCAGCGCTAAGAAGATTTAAACGGGAAGTTTCTAAGGCGGGCATTTTTCAAGATATGCGGAAAAAACGCCACTTTGAAACACCTTTAGAAAAAGAAAAGCGGAAAGCTGTAGCCAGACACAAGCAGCGTCGTCAACAACGTTCTCGCTTCAAGAGATAATCACAGCTTGGTTCTGACAGAGTAGTTTAAAAAGAGCCTACTATCTGCATCCCAACAATGGATTCACCCGAACTACCACTGCTAATTAGCGGAAATAGTATTAATCCATGCTTTTGACTTAACTCTAATTTAGCAGTGAGATATCCTAAAGCGGCTCCTGCTAAAACTTCGGCCAGACGATGACGATTGAGATTAAGTCGGGAATAAGAAATCAGTGTCGCGCCAGAATACCACAGGATAGCAGACTCTGGGTGATAGTGGCTCTGCATAGTTGCAACAGCGAAGGCTGCTGTAGCATGACAACTAGGGAAACTATCACGGGAGTCTGAGTCTGGTCTTTGGACATCGGTAATTTCTTTTAAGCTAATACAAAGTAAGGTGCTGGTTCCGAGGGAGTCGAATGTGCGGAGAGAACGCTGTACCCCTTGTTTACCATCTGTGAATAGGGGTAAAAGTGTACCAGCGCCTAAATAAATTGCTGTCCCACCACCAGAGATGAATCGAGATACATCCTTGTCAACGGTTTGTGCGATCGCTTGGGGAGCGAACATGGTACAGTAACAAGCGATGATAGCAGCAGGTAGGGTTTTCAACCAAGACATAAAAGTCTATATCGGATTAAGAAAAACCCAATATAGCAACCTTGATAGATATTCAGTTCAGTAGTCAGTATGAATCAAAAATCATCACCAACTGACTACCTGACCAATCAGCCAATCTTAAATTTCTGCTACGGCTCTTTCAATTAAGCGTCTAGCTAAAGTTTGTGTCCCGGTGTGTTCATAGTAATTGGTAGACACATCTAAGAAAGCTGCGACATAATCTAATTTATCGTCAGCGAAATCTAAAAATCCTTTTAAGTGACCAAGGACATTTTGCGCTGTTAAGGCATTGGCTGCAACAATACCATTCATCCAACCTTTCACCGAGTCTACACTTTGACCCAGAAAGTCTAATTTGCCACCTGTGCTACTACCAGGAATGGTATCTTTAATGGTTCGGAAAGTCGGGTTTTGGTCTAACTCTTGGGGATTCATCTGACTGAGTAAACTTAATGATTTGGTGATGAAATCAGGGCCAAGGGGAAGTACACCATCAACGCAGACTAAAGCCACCATGCGGATGAGGGACTCACCTCCATATTCACCCAAAGCGCCCACAAAATCCCCAATGCTATCACCAGGAATACCATTAATTTGACAAAAGGCGATTAATTCCGCCACAATTTTTAATGTTAAATCGATGGTTTGTGCTTTGTCTGGTTTGGGAGTGATGGAGTTTAAGAAACCAAACAGAGGAATAGATTCACCCACCTTGTTAGCCAAAGCTGCTGCACCTAGAGCTTTATCTGTACCATCAACGGTTTGATAAAGCCACAATGCTGTCTGGTATCCTTGAGAGCGATCGTTAAATAAATAAACTGCTCTATCACCAATTTGTTGAATTAAACTTTCGTCGGTTTCACCAGTAACGGTTTTAATGGTATTGACAAAACCAACTGTATTTTGCCATTCCCCCGGAGCAATAAAATCTAAAGCATTTAATAAAGAAATCGTTAGACCACTAGTAGGTAGTTGGTCAACTAACTCGAAAATCGGTTTGCTCACAAAAATCTCCTAACTTGAGTTTTAATTAATATTGGCGATAGATGTTATTTCAATTTCCCTAGACCACTGAGGTCAAACTTTTCTAACCAAGTAGCGCGATCGCTGGCTGTAAATGTGGGATCTTTAGAAATAGCCTTGACTTGATATTTGCCAACTAAAACAGATGTCTGCGTTTTACCAGTAGTCACAGATGGATAACCACCAATTTTCTCAGTGCTGTTGGCATATTTTGACGCTACTCCTGGGGTGCTAGTAGTATCAGAAATTGCCAGTTGGGCCACCACTTTGCCATCTTTTTTCAAATTCGCTTCTGAAAAACCTTTTTTCTCTTGTACGTAAACTCGGTCATAGCCATCTCCCTCATCAGGGAAGAATTTGTTTAATTTGCTACCTTGAGTCGCATTTTTAGCAACGGCTTGACCACTAGTTTGTCTACTACTTTCTTGTTGTGCTTGATCAAATCGACTAGGTGCTTTTGTAGAACAAGCTGTTGTCAGTAGTAACACGGAAAGTAGCATAGCAGCTACCATTTTTCGCCCACGAGTTAAAAACACGTTTGCTTTCTCCTATACACTTAAAGCTTTGAGGCAATTATCTGCTCTATGGTAACCATCAGCCCTAAAAATTTACCTTTTGATCATTATTGGTAGCTGCGCGTTCAGCCATCACGGCATAAAAGGGATCTCCTCCGGGTACACCCAACCATTGTAAAAAAACTGGTGCGCTTGGCTGATTAGCAATCACCTTAGGGGTACTAAATCCCGATACTGAAGCAAAATAACGTTTCACTAATTCTACTCTGGCAGCTTCCGAACTATCCCGCCAAGCCTGAATCGCTTTGTGAAAAAACATCCGATTAGAAAAACTGAAAATAGCTATCCCCCCAGGTTTTAAGATGCGATGCACTTCTGCAAATACTGCTTCTGGATATTGTATATACTGTACGGAAACACAATTGATCACTGCATCGAAACTTTGATCAGATAAAGGTAGCTGGGGGTTAGCATTGATGTCTTGGACAAAATAATGATTTAAACGTGGGTTGCGTGCTAATTCTTCATCATTGAGTCCATGTCCTTCTACATGAGCAAAATTTATCTCTGGAGGAAGATGGGAAACCCAACTACTCATCATGTCTAATATCCGAGTGTCTGGTTTCAGTAACTGACGATATAAATCTGTTAATTGTTGAATAAAACCTACATCGACATGGGTGACAAAACGTGGATAAGCATAAAATAATTTGTCGTCTGAGTCATCTAACTTAAGCCGTTGATCGGGACGAAGCAGCATAAATTGTGGTTCAGGTAAATTATAGGACTAAATTGTGGCTAGCAAGAAGCGTCTTTTTTTTGTATACTAACCTACATTCATTTTACCTAAGGGTTTCGCTAAATTTCTCAGACATTTATTTGCAATTCTCATTTATATAATGTTGTCTAAATATCGATTCATTACACCTATTCACCAAATCATCTCCTTTCTGCAAAAATTTCCTCAATGTAGTTTGTTAATTTGGATACTACCTTTATTACTATTTAGTTCTGGTGAGACGAGTTTGATGGCTCACGATGAAGGACTCTATGGGTGGCGATCGCGGGAAATGTTTGAGTCTGGTGACTGGATAGCACCTTGGGGACAAGCCCATCATAAAACACCAGGTTTTTATTGGCTGCTAGCTATTTTTTTTCATCTGTTTGGTGTGAGTGATAGTGTTGCTAGATTACCTGCCTTTCTTGCTGGCATTGGCTGCATTTTTATTATTTATGAAATCGGCAAAATCATCTTAAATCCAAGATTGGCTTATCTATCTGTAGCAATTTTATATGTAGAGTATCTTTGGTTGCAATATTGTCGCTTATCAACACCAGACATGGCGACAATGTTATTAATATTTGGCGGGATTTTAGCATTACTCAAAGCAGAAATATATCCCCAAAATAAGCACGTATTAGCCTTTATTGCCGGATTGAGTATAGGGTTGGGATTCTTGATTAGAAGTTTTATGATTTTTCTGCCTGTCCTGGCTTTATTCCCTTACTTAATTTGGCAACAGCGACGGCATCGGCATTCAACCAACCCTATGATTTATTTGGGATTCTTAATTGGTTTAATTCCCACAGGCATTTGGTTATATTTTAACTGGTTACGTTATGGTTCTGATAGCGTTGGTCAGTTGCTAGGTTTTGTGATTAGGATAGGTGTAGAAAGACATAATAATACTGACATTTCATTTTATTTGTGGAATCTTCCTTTAAAGTCCTTTCCTTGGTTTTTTCTGGCAATTATTGGACTAGTTTTATTAATTCGTCGTCCCCACAATCGCCACTATTTCCTATTGGTAATCGCGCCAAGTATTTTATTTTTTGCCTTAACTATATTTTCTAGTCGTTTTTCTCACTACAGTCTGTGGTTATATCCCTGGATTGCTTTTTGGGCTGCATTGGGATTGGATTGGTTAGGAAGTATGTATCAAAACAGATTCACTAGTCATACTGCATTAAATCAAACCAAAAAATATGTGTGGAATTTACCTCGTAATCTTAGCTATGCCTTGGGAATTTTAGGCATAATTTTTGTCATTGCCGGACTGGTGATTTTATCTCTATCTATGGTAGCCATTCGTCAATATGCCATTCTAGGATTAATAACAGGTTTGGCTTGCTTACTACCTCTGGCAGTATGGATAAGTAGAGTCAATTTCCAACAGAAATTTCTCACCAAAAATTACTGGATAGCAGCTTGGTTGATGACTGGTTGGTTTTCTCTGGCAGCGGCTGGCAGCTTAGGATTATTAGGTGATTTAAACCCTGATTTGCGGACATTTTTTCAGCGTGCAGATATAGCAGAAATTCTTCGTAATCATCAAATTTATGCTGTAGAGAATGAAGGAAAAGACTCTGTTCTCATCTATTTTTATACTCCTCAGGCTTTGAAACGAGTTAACTCTATTTCTCAAATCCCAGGTGCTAGCTATACTTGGGTATATACACAACCACTCCCGGATTTATCTCGACCTCATCGGGTAGTAGGAACAGTGAGGGACTATCAACTCATTCAAGTGTTACCATAAGGGGATGAGAAATTTATCTTGCCAAGGAGTTAACTATTAGTTAAAATAATATTACGTATGCGAAATATTTTAACCGATGGTTACTCAATCTGAGTCTTCACCAGTATTAGAATCTTGGCAACAAGTTCTAGCTCCTTACAACTTGGGCTATAGAATTAAATTGCTATCCCAATTAATTACACGCAAGTTTACTGATCGCTTAGAACCACTAGGTTTAACTCCATTTCACTGGCTAGTGTTATGCTGTTTATGGCAAGAAGATGGTTTACCTACATCTAGTATTGGGGATAAACTCCAGCAGGTAGGAGGAACTTTAACGGGTGTGTTAGATCGGATGGAAGAACGGGGTTTAGTCCGACGGGAAAGGGACACACACGATCGCCGTATTTGGAGAATTTGGTTAACCCAAGCTGGTAAAGATTTAGAAACTGTGCTACCTCCCATCGCTGCGGATGTGCGGGAGGAAACGATGCGCGGGATTGCACCTGCTGAACGGGAGATGTTTTCGCAGATTTTAAATCGAGCGATCGCTAATCTTTCTTAGTAGCCATTATCACTCCTGGGTTTGAGATGAAAATTGGTGATTTTTGCTAAATATTACGTACCCTAAATACACAATTTATAATATTACGTGCTTTAAATAAATTCCATATTTTTTCGCGCCAAGACGCAAAGACACAAAGAATATCAAATTAGTGATATCAATGT
The DNA here is from genome assembly GCF_014698825.1 of Richelia sinica FACHB-800. GTDB lineage: Bacteria > Cyanobacteriota > Cyanobacteriia > Cyanobacteriales > Nostocaceae > FACHB-800. The sequence goes on along the minus strand of NZ_JACJTT010000015.1, from coordinate 44,660 downwards.
TTAAACTGCTAAGGTTGCACTCATTTTCTGTTCTAAAGAAGTTAATAAAGTATCTACATCCTGACTAAGTTGCTCAAAACAAACTGGTGGTGGTGGTTCTGGTGCAAATTGAATTAATTTAATTTCACCTTTACCAATAGCAATCATCACTACTTCTGTTTCTGGTTGATGATTATCAATAATTCCTAATAATTCTTGGAGGCGATTTTCAACTTTTTCATTGAGATTTTCTACGGCGGTTTGGGGACAGTAAACGAAATGGGGTGTGGGTTGTAAATTGATACCAATGGTTCCCAATTCTCGACCGTTCTCTAACCATAATCCCCAACATAGGGCGGCTAGTTCTTGTTGATTTTCTTTGACGAATCTATCTAATTGTCTTCGCCATTTGTTTTCTTGGGTTTCTGGTTGAGAACTGCCAAACATCATAAGGGATTCAAAATAAAAAATTGTCAGTAAAAAATGCCAATGAAATTGATTTAGTGGTTATGATTTTAAACCTGACTGTACACGCCAAAGGTTGGAGTAAATGCCATTTTTTTCTAGTAGTTGTTCGTGGGTTCCTGATTCCACTAATTTGCCATGTTCCATCACATAGATACAATCAGCATCACGGATGGTGGAAAGACGATGAGCGATCGCTATAGTTGTCCGATTGACGGTAATCCGTTCTAGGGAACGCTGTATAGCTGCTTCTGTTTCGTTATCTACGGCTGAGGTCGCTTCATCCAAGATTAATATTGGTGGGTCTTTCAACACTGCGCGCGCGATCGCTAGCCGTTGTCTTTGTCCACCAGATAACTTTTGCCCCCGCTCCCCCACAATTGTCTCATAACCTTGGGGCAAGCGCATAATAAATTCATGGGCTTCTGCTACTTTCGCTGCCATGATGATGTCTTCTGGTTTGGCATCAAAGGTACCATAGGCGATATTTTCTCCTACTGTGCCATGAAATAAAAATACATCTTGACTGACTAAGCCTATACAGCGACGTAAGTCTCGCAAATCTAATTTTTGTAAATCAATCCCATCTAAAGTAATTTTCCCTTGTTGAATTTCATAAAAGCGCAGTAGCAGTTTCACTAGGGTGCTTTTTCCTGAACCTGTAGAACCAACAATCGCTACAGTATTCCCAGCCGGAATTTCTAATGATAAATTTTTAATTACTGTTAGTCTATCTTTATAACTAAAACTAACATTTTGAAATTCCACACCACCCCGCACCATCTCCACAGGTAAATTGATATTGCCAGGATGGATAGCAATGGGAGTATCTAATAAATCCATGACTCGATTAGTTGATGCCATGGCTCTTTGATACAAATCGAAGGTATCGCCTAATCTTGTTAATGGCCAAAGTAAAAGCTGTACTAAAAATACTAAGGAACTATAAGCACCAACTGCTAATCTTCCTGCAACGGCTTCCATCCCTCCCAACAGTAACAACACTGTAAATGCTGCCAAAATAAACATGCGAATTAAAGGAATATACACCGCAGATAGGGCAATTGCTTTAGCATTACTGCGACGATAAGCAGAACTTTCATCGGCTACGCGATTGGTTTCATATTCTTCTGCTGTAAAACTTTTAATCGTGGTAATACCACTGAGATTATTAGATAACCTGCTATTTAATAAACCAACTTTCTCTCTAACTTCTGCATAACGAGGCGCAAGAAATTTCTGGAATGCTACAGAACCAAAGAGAATAAAAGGCATGGGTAAAAATGCCATCCAAGCCACTTGGGGAGCAACAATAAAAAATGTACTGCCAATCACCACAATCGTTGTGATGACTTGGATAATATCATTAGCTCCCACATCTAAAAAACGCTCAAGTTGGTTAATATCATCACTGAGAATAGACATTAACCCACCGGTGCTTCGTTCTTCAAAATAAGCTAATTCTAAATTCTGTAAATGGTTGTAGGCATCTAAACGTAAATTGTGCTGAATGTTTTGCCCTAAATTGCGCCACAGCAGTTTATAAACATATTCAAAAAATGATTCTAAAACCCAGGTGATGACGGTGAGGAAAAACAATACGACAAACTGCCCATAAATATCCTTGATACCCAACTGAGCAATCATTGAATCTTGTCGTTTGACTACCACATCCACCGCAATGCCAATTAAGGCTGGTGGTGCTAAATCAAAGACTTTATTGAGAATAGATGCACAAGTCGCCAACCAAATTTGTTGACGATACTGTTGTCCATAGTCAAACAGACGTTGGAGCGGGTGGGCAACATGTTTGCGCCTTCTCGATAAGGGCGAAGAGGATAATACTTTGGCCACAACAGTTTACATTTGCTTGCAGTTCATACTATCACAAAATGTAGTTAATTAGGATACTATCCTCGGATGGATTTGTGCTAATTTATGCACAAATTTAGCCCACCATTGGCAGCAAATACTATAGTAGAGGCAGAGATTACCGAACAAAGAGAGTTAAAAGAGAACTATGATACTGTTGGAGAGCGATCGCTTAATTATAAATATGAGATAGTCGTGTGAGATTCGGGCTAAGTTGACTCGACTTCTCCTGTCAATTCCCTATGGCAATTGCACCAATATAAATCTTGGAACCGAGGACATAAACAACCGTCTATGTAATCATGAGAAGTTGAATCAGCAGCCCAGGCAGACATTAATCGCGTCTAGGGTAAACCATCCGCTCAAACATATCTGAGCAGCAATTCTGAAACTGAAAGGAAAGCAATTCATTTTGCTCTCACCAACAATTAAACCTAGAAATAGTGGGTGCAAACGCTAAATATGCTCATGATTAGTCACAACTCAAAAGGCAGTACACCCAACATTTACAGCCCCAGGAATATGCCAAATTCACCTTGATTTTCGTCAAAAATACTAGTAATGTGGCCAAGTCTCTCCTCCGTAGTAATCACCCCTGACGAATAATAAGCGAATATATGTCTACTCCCAATCATCACCGTCTCACAGTCCCAGAAGCCAAAAAAGTCCTCAACAAATTCAACTGTCTCGATATCGCACCAACTCTCAAAGCTTCAGAGAAAGGATTGATTCGGGAAGCCTTACTGTTTATGACTAGTCTGACCGATTACCAGATTTTAGGAATTTGTGCTGATACAGCCCAAGAAGGTATCATGGCCATGAAAACCTATTCTCATGCCTTTGGCCATGAAGCACCCAGTAATTTACCAGAAATAGAAGGGCCAGTCTACATCAAATTAAACGGTAAAAATGGACTGTGTTACATCGATTCCTATTCTGGACATCATCGCGGAGTGCTAGTGTCTTGTCAGAGTTATCAAGAAGGGGGAATTAACGAAATGTATGGACATTTACCCCTAGACTTATTTGTCTAGCAAAATTACTCACCAGGCAAAGCGGAGGGCAACATAGATGATTAATCAGCAATGGCCAACGACCAAATAATATGAGTATAATTACACTCCAGTCAGTTAATAAAGATTTTGGCATCAAAGAAATTTTTAGAGATGCCAGTTTTAGTTTAGATACATCTGATAAAGTTGGTCTGATTGGTACTAATGGCTCTGGAAAATCAACTTTATTAAAGATGATTGCTGGACTAGAACCAATTGATAGTGGACAAATTTTAGTTAACTCCAGCGCCAAAATTATCTACTTACCCCAGCAGCCAGAAATAGATGAAAACCTCACAGTTTTAGAACAAGTCTTTGCTGACTCTGGGGAGCATATGTCCTTAGTGCGAGAATATGAAGAGTTATCAGACAAATTAGCTCATCATCCAGAAGATAGTCAGTTAATGTCTCGTTTATCTGCGGTGATGCAGAAAATGGATGCAACTGGAGCATGGGAATTAGAAACTAATGCCAAAATTATTCTCAGTCAATTAGGAATTGCGGATTTTGAAGCAAAAGTAGGCACTTTATCTGGTGGGTATCGGAAACGAATTGCCTTAGCAACTGCCTTGCTAGCAGAACCAGATTTATTACTCATGGATGAGCCAACCAACCATCTTGATGCACTGTCTGTAGAATGGTTGCAAAGTTATTTAAATCGCTATCGCGGTGCACTGTTATTAATTACCCACGACCGCTATTTTTTAGATAAAGTTACTAATAAAATTCTAGAAATAGACCAAGGTGATATTTACACCTATACAGGTAACTATTCCTATTTCTTAGAAAAGAAGGCTGAAGCAGAAGAATCAGCAGCTAGTAGCCAAAGGAAATTTCAAGGGGTTTTGCGGCGAGAATTAGAATGGCTCAAACGTGGGCCTAAAGCTAGAAGTACCAAACAAAAAGCCAGAATTGACCGCATTCAAGCGATGCAGGAAACTGAATTTAAACAAGTTCAAGGTAAAGTAGATATTTCCACCGTCAGTCGCCGCATTGGTAAAAAAGTTATTGAATTAAATAATATTACTAAAGCCTACAACGACCGAACTTTAATCAACAATTTTACCTATGAATTTAGTCCAGAAGACCGCATAGGGATTATTGGCGGTAATGGTGCAGGTAAATCTACCTTGATGGATATTATTACTGGCAGAGTTCAACCTGATTCTGGCAGTGTGGATATTGGTAGTACGATTCATATTGGTTATTTTGACCAGCATTCTGAAGAATTGCTAGGTGCTGTTAACGAAAATCAGCGCGTGATTGATTACATTAAGGAAGAAGGGGAGTTTGTCAAAATCGCTGATGGGACAAAAATTACTGCTTCCCAAATGTTGGAGCGATTTTTATTTCCTGGTAATCAGCAATATGCACCAATTTATAAATTATCAGGGGGAGAAAAAAGACGGTTATTTTTATTACGAATTCTCATCAGTGCGCCTAATGTTCTGATCCTAGATGAACCGACCAACGATTTAGATGTACAAACATTAGCGGTACTAGAAGAATATTTAGAAGACTTTTCTGGCTGTGTAATTACAGTTTCCCATGACCGCTACTTTTTAGATAGGACAGTTGATACAATTTTTGCTTTAGAACCAGGGGGAAATTTACGACAATATCCTGGTAACTATTCAGTTTATTTAGATTATAAAAAAGCGGAAGAAGTCGCAGCACAACAGAGTACAAATACCAAAGAAAAACCCAAATCTATCACCCCAGAAAAACCTACATCAGCCACACCAGAACCGGAACCGAAAAAGCGCAAAAGGTTATCAAATTGGGAAAAGCGGGAGTTTGAACAGTTAGAAGGTAAAATTGCCCAGTTAGAAACTGAGAAATTGCAAGCAGAAACCGCGATGGCTAATGTTGCACCAGGTAACTATACTCAAGTGCAAAAATTGTATGAGCAGGTAGAAGCACTCAGGCAAGCAATTGATCAAGCAACGGAACGCTGGTTAGAGTTAGCAGAAATGGATTCCAATTAAGAGATGGTCAGGATACAGAATTCAGAGAAAATAATGAATAATGGTTGTCAGATTGGAGTAATTATAGCAGGTGACAGGCTTGTCCGTGGCTATAACGAAGTTGACCAACATTTCTAGGTTGAGATATCTGAATTCTGTTGCCTCAATAAAATGACTAATTAACTTGATGATTCTTCTCCATACCAAGGTTCATTGATATTCATGACCCAAGGAATGCCATTATTAACTGGGGCACTAATACTAATTTTAGCCTTATTGGCAAAACGCTTTAATTTGTCAGCAAAATAGGGGACACTTGTCATGATATTCTGATAACTTTCTATATCATGGCAGACCATGATTAAGGTAAGAATACCGCTATTAACTTTAAAATACCAATGGCAACTGGATAACACAATCCGAACTAAACTATCACAAGCTAAGTAAAAGCTTTTTTTAGTGACTTCTTCCAGTTGACTGAGCCATAATTCACTGATTTGCGTAGTTTTATAAGAAGGCAAATCATCTGGAGATAGGTATGGTTTTGTCATGGGCTTTCGTCCTTATTCAAAAGAACAAGACACTGACGTACCATGAATAGTGCAGAGAAATTCATTCAGGCAGGGTCTTAGGATTTAGAGTTACGTCAGGATTAGAGACTGTCGAAGTTGACAACCGTTCACTCCATACGAATGTTTATATAGTGGTTATTTCCTGCATGGCTATTTTCCACATATTTTCTTTAGCAATTAAGATACAAAAATACATATACTTTTGTAAGTCCTTGCTCAGAAATTATAGCCCAAGAAATTATTTATCTGATGATGATTATTCTTGGGTAACAATCCAGACTAATTCTAACCATAATTGCGGATGAACTTGCTTCAGAATTGAGAGTGGATCATGCAAGAGACTGGTAGCATTAATACAAATTACTTCCGTTAATCCTAAACTTTTTGCTACCTCTCGCATTAACTCTTTTTCTGCTAAGACATCAGCAAAAATTGCCGAAGGACAATAAATACCAAGATAGTGAAAATCAGCTACATAGTGTCTTACCCAAACAGGATTGAGTGCTTTGACATAACAGTGGCGGAGTAAGTTCCAGATGTGGGGGTGAGTTTCTTTGATACTAGCGTTAAATTCCTGGACTAATTTTTCTGCGGTAATCATGATTTTCTGTGTTGTCAGATAAACAATTGAGTTTTGTTGTGTCCTTAGAAGTTATCAAAACTTAAATTGAGAGGTGAAATTGTATTGTTTGCCACTATTTACCAATTTAATTGGTATTTTTCTGCGGTAGATAATCATAAAAACCGCAAAAATGTTAATTTATAAGCTTTTTGGCTAATACCAACCATGTCTCTTCCAACAGCAATCTGGAAACAATAGGAGATAAAAGTAAATAATTACACAGCGAATCATGACGGTATTTAGAAAAGATGAATTATATGGCATCCTAAATATTAAATTTTTTAAGTAAAATTACGCAAATAAAATTTAAATCTTTTTTTAGCGATCATTTGTTTATATCCGATGCCAAAGAGGGCATAATTTTGATACGGGGCTGATTTCCAAGGTTTAGCAGGGTTTTGACGATCGCATAAGCTGGAAAAAATTGCCCATAAACATGGTTATTTATTGTTAGAACGTAATATAGTTTATACATGCTCACTAATTAAGCATTGTTTTAGTTACTACACTAATACATTGATTTGACCGCATAGTCTTGGGTATTGATGTGTCATACATCATTCTGGGATGGATTGATGAGCAAACTAGCCAATATTTCACTCAGGTCTCAGTTAGTCTTAGAAAAATGTTTAGGAATTTAATTTCGCAATCCAGATATTTCACATTTGGCTTTGTGCTGACGGGAGCATTATGTCAAAATCAAATAGCGATCGCCCAAACACCTAATCCCCAATCTTTACCACCAGATCGGTTACAGGATCTGCCCAACACACCCTTACCATCGGAAATTTTACCCGAACCATCCAACCTAGACCAGTTACTTCCTCCTCCCCAACTACCAGAACAGCCAACGGTGGGTGAAGATGATGCTAATGCCAAATTTCAGGTAGACCGCATTGAAGTAGTGGGTAGTACGGTGTTCTCAGCAGAACAATTTGCGGCAATTACTAAACCTTTCACTGGCCGAGAACTATCCTTTGCAGAACTATTGGAAGTGAGAGATGCCATTACCAAACTCTATACAGATAATGGCTATGTCACCACTGGGGCATTGATTACACCGCAGACAGTAGAAGCAGGAACAGTAAAAATACAAGTTGTAGAAGGGACTCTCCAGGAAGTCAAGATTACTGGCAACAGGAGACTACAAACACCATATATTCGCGATCGCATCCTGCTAGGTATAGGTAAACCCTTGAATGTGCCGCGTCTATTGGAAAGACTGCAAATGATTCGTCTCGATCCGCGCATTCAAAATTTATCAGCGGAATTACAAGCAGGTGTGACTCCCGGAACCAATATCTTACAAGTCGAAATCGAAGAAGCAGACAGCTTTAAATTTACAGCCACCCTAGATAATGGACGTTCTCCTAGTGTGGGTAGTTTTCGTCGGGGAGTGGATTTCCAAGAAGCCAACTTATTAGGGTTTGGCGATAGTCTGACCATTGGCTATGCCAACACAGATGGTAGTGATACCGTCAATCTCAATTACACAGTGCCTGTGAATGCCCGCAACGGTACTATCTGGTTTGGTTATAACCAAGGGTGGAATAAAGTCATTGAAGAACCATTCAATGTCCTAGATATTCAATCCAACACCCTTTCTTACGAAATTGGCTATCGACAACCTCTATTTCAAAAACCCACCGAAGAGTTAGCCGTTGGTTTGTTGTTCTCTCGTCAAGAAAGCCAAACAGAATTGGGCATTGATAATATTGGCCCCTATCCTCTCTCACCAGGTGCAGATGCCCAAGGAAACACCAGAGTTTCTGCCTTGCGCTTATTTCAAGAATATACTCAACGCAGCAATCAACATGTATTTGCGGCGCGATCGCAATTTAGTATTGGTGTAGATTGGTTTGATGCCAATGTCAGCCAAACAGAACCAGACAGCCGCTTTTTTAGCTGGAGAGGACAGGCTCAATGGGTGAGACAATTAGCACCAGATACCTTATTTTTAGCTAAAGGCGACATCCAACTCACCCCAGATTCCCTAGTACCTTTAGAACAATTTGGTATGGGTGGACAGCTAAGTGTGCGGGGCTATCGCCAAGACACATTACTCACAGATAACGGTATGTTATTCTCTGCGGAATTACGACTACCAATTTTCCGTGCCCCTAAAATGGGAGCAGTTTTACAATTGGCCCCCTTCCTAGATGTTGGTACAGGGTGGAATAATCAAGCTGCCAATCCCTCACCCAGCACTCTGGTTGGTACAGGTTTAGGCTTGTTGTGGAAGCAAAATGACAGCTTATCAGCGCGATTAGATTGGGGTATTCCCCTCGTATCAGTAGATGGAGACAAGCGATCGCTCCAAGAAAATGGACTATACTTCTCAATTAATTATTCACCTTTTTGAAATTTCCTCCTGTGCGCCCTTGTTTCTCATCTTCTTTTAACAGCACAATGGCGCACAATTATCATGAAAATAGTGCAAAAAGCATTCACCTATACACTTTAAAGATAAGCTATGATCCTACTGAAAGATTAGACGCAGAGAGAAATCATGAATGACTCAGCGTTCGTTATTTTTATAATCTTTGGAGTAATTTGGATTGTCATGGCAGCTGCTGCTGTAATTGCTGTCATGAAAGCTGATGGACAAAAAATCCGGTTGAGCAAAACTGCGCTGATGGTTGTTATCCCGATTATTGTCCCCATCATTCTCACCCTAGCCTATGCAGCATTGAGAGGTACATTCTGAATGTATATTTTTGAATTTTTCAATAATTAAAAATCTGGTGCAAACATCTCTGAATTATTTATATTTTCTTGATTTAGAAAGCTAACACTATGGTATTTCATAGATAAATCATTAAGCCATTTAGCATATAGCATGTGTTAAAATAAACATCATAATAAATCTTGTCTTGAGGTGACAAGATTATGGATGAACTCGTCAGAAAAGTTGCGGCTGTGGGATTACCTATCATCATCTTGGTGGGAACAATGGCAGCTACAGGTTTTACAGGTGCAGTTGCGATGACCAAGGCTTTAGCCTTTCTGGGTGGGCCAGTAGGAATGCTGGGGGGAATTGCTGTTTTGGTATTCACAGCTTTGATTACAGATGCTTTGGCGAAATTAATACTGGAAGGTTTTTTAATAAGTATTTATAGTCAGAGACGAGAGACTCAACCACATACCAAACTTCTTAAAGAAATTGATTTTTTACTACTGTTTGACCCGAATCTCAAAGAACGGCTCAAAGCTACAGTAAAAACTCACACAGTAAATGTCACAAAAGAAGTAATGGCTATTTTAGAGAATGTCCCTGGTATGACTCCCGCACACCATAGAGATTTTAAGAGTTCTCGTCCGATCATGACACTCAGGGATAGAACAGTCGTGAGAACATGGAAAAACCCTGCTGGTGTTGACCATGTGTTTTTAGGAGATTGCCATGACAAAATGATTTATGGCGGCTTTGTCGGTTGGATTCACTCTAAAAGTTTACAACAGACATTGACTCGTATTAAAAGAGATTTTACTTAAAGTGGCCGTTATAGCAATGGACAGAGCCGTTAGGACATTAACTAACACTAAAACTTAGACAAAAAAGGCTTTTAGCACTGTCACCTGTTAACTGTCACCTGTTAACTGTCACCTGTCACCTGCTATAGTACCTCGTAGTCAATAATTCACCAATTTGCGATAAGTCTACATTCCCTCCACTGATAATTACACCAATCTTTGCTCCTGGTGCAGTGATTACACCCTCTAATAGTGCTGCTGCGGCTAATACTCCAGTAGGTTCAATGACTATTTTCAACCGTTCCCAAAGAAATAACATGGTGCGAATGATGGCAGACTCAGATACAGTCACCATATCGTCAACGTATTCCAGCACCAGCGGAAATGTGATTTTACCCAAGCTGGGAGTACGCGCACCATCAGCAATGGTATTGGGGTTGTGGACGGTTTGTAGAGTTTTGCTGTAAAAGGAACGGGTAGCATCATCAGCTAATTCTGGTTCTACACCTATAACTCGACAATTAGGTAAAAGTGCTTTTGTGGCAATTGCACAACCAGAAATTAGTCCTCCACCTCCACAACACACTAGTAACAGGTCGAGTTCTCCCACTTCTTGAATTAGTTCTAAGGCTGTTGTACCTTGTCCTGCTATCACATGGGGATGGTCGTAGGGTGGAATCAGGGTTAATTGACGTTCATGGGCCAGACCTTTGGTGAGTTCTTCCCGGTTAGTTGTCTGACGGTTATATAAAATCACCTCTGCACCATAAGCACGAGTGGCAGTTTGCTTGACTGGGGGAGCATCTTCTGGCATAACTACAGTTGTGGGAATGTTGAGTAATTTTCCCCCTAGAGCGATCGCTTGACCGTGATTCCCGGAAGAATAAGTTATCACCCCTGTTTTTTTCTGCTCTGTTGATAATTGCGTTAAGGCGTTATACGCACCACGAAACTTAAATGCACCTGTACGTTGAAAATTTTCACATTTAAAAAAAACTTGGCTTTGAGTGCGTTCATTCACACTACTAGAAGTAATCACTGGTGTATGGTGAACAATACCCAAAAGCCTTTGTTGTGCTGCCTTGATATCTGTGATTGTTACAGAGTGAGAGGTTAATATTGCTTGTGTATTTTCAATACTCATTTCAAGTAATCTTCACCCTAAATAGGAGAAGGTTTCTGACACTGTTAATCCTTGTATTATATAGCCGTAAACAAGGCGGTTAGAAGATTGCTAAAACTGAGATAAACAACAGCTTTTAACACTCTTCCCTGTTCCCTGTCACCTGTTCCCTGTCCCCTGTCCCCTGTCCCCTAATATAAGCGAAACCCGCCATTAGTCTCACACTAAGGTAAATAAGTGTTGAGATTAATAGCGGGTCTATTACTAGTCTTCAACTGGGATTAGCTGCTAAAAATAGATAGTCTTAGACATTGACTGTCCGTCTAGTTTCTGTAGCCTTGTAGGGATTACTATCGTTGATAGTTTGTGGACTAACAAAAGCTTCTTTCCCTGTAATCAATCTAGAGCGACGGTTGCGAGTGATATAGTTCCATGCCCACTGGAATACCACTACTAATTTAGTGTCAAACTCGATTAAGAAGTAGATGTGAATCACTAGCCAAAATACCCAAGCTAAGAAACCTGTGAGTTTGAGGAAACCTAAATCTACCACAGCTAAATTTTGGCCAATCATTGCCAAACTGCCTACATCATTGTAGCTAAATTGGGACAATGTAGAACCTTGAAGGCGTAGTTTAATCAGTCTAGCTACATACTCACCTTCTTGTTTAGCTACTGGTGCAACACCAGGTAAGGGACTACCATTTTGATGGGAGAAATTGGCTAAATCTCCAATCACGAAAATGTTATTATAGCCCTTGATACTCAAGTCTGGTTCGACGATCACACGTCCAGAGCGATCGCACTCTACACCTGTACGTTCTGCCAGGATTCTGCCCATTGGAGAACCTTGAACACCTGCTGCCCACAAAATAGTCTTTGAGGCAACTTCTTGCACTTCATCGCCTTTCTTGAAGGTAACGATGTCATTTTCAATATTGGTTACTCTAGTTTGAGTTTGAATAACCACACCCAATTTTTGTAAGGCTGAAGTTGCTTCTTCTGATAACTCTGGTGAAATGTGGGGAAGAATGCGATTACCACCTTGTAATAGCAAGATTTTCGCTTCAGAAGTATCAACGTTGCGGAAATCTTCTTTGAGAGTTTGGTATGCCAATTCAGCGATCGCACCAGCTAATTCTACACCAGTGGGGCCACCACCCACAATCACGAAAGTCAATAACGCACGGCGTTTTTCCAGATCAGTTTCTTTCTCTGCCGCTTCAAATGCCATAAATATCCGCCGACGCATTTCTATGGCATCTTCCACAGTTTTCAACCCAGGTGCAAGTTCTTGCCAGTTATCCTTCCCAAAATAGGAGTGATTAGCACCTGTAGCCACAATTAATGTATCGTAAGAGATGCTTTGGTCACCCATCACCACTTGTTGAGTTTTGGGATCAATATCACTTACTTCTCCCAGCAAAACTTTAGTATTCTTGCTTTTGCTGAATACAGATCGCAAGGGAGCAGAAATATCGGCAGGTGATAAAGTACCTGTGGCAACTTGATATAAAAGCGGTTGAAATAGGTGAAAGTTACGTTTATCAATCAGAGTAACATTTACATTTGTGTTAGCAAGAGCCTTTGCCGTATACAGTCCACCAAACCCACCACCCACAATGACAACTTCATGTGGTCGATTCTTCTCTAGTGAAACTCCCATAAGACAAATTTCCTTTTGTTAAGAGCCATGTAACTTTTCTTAACAAACTTGTAACAAAATCTTGATATATTGTGCCGTCTATTTAGAACAATTGAAAAAATCATGATAGTAGTCAAAGTTACTAATTATTTAGGTTCCAGAAGCTGATTTCTTCTCAATTTGTCTAGAATTGATCTAGCCATCTTCATTAAGGCATCATTACCTACAAAAATCTGTAAGGTATTAATCAACCATCAAAATTAAAAGCGAGAAATTCATGAGCGAACCCATTCAATGGACTGCCCAAGCAGAAGCCAAACTTAAAGAAATTCCTTTTTTTGTTCGTCCTTTTGCCCGTAAAAAGATTGAAGCCTATGCTCAAGAGAACGGTCTATCTCCAATTACCATTGAAATTTACGAACAAGCTAAACAGAAATTCAACAAAAATTTTAACTAACAGATTCAATAGGTAGAGTTAGCATCAGGATTTAGGTGGAGGGAATTGACAAAAGGGAAGATTTGGTAAAGTATCGCTTCCCTGAGCAAAAACCTACCACCAGAGAAATACAGAGAACAACTAAAGTAGTTGTCAAAAGAGGAATTGGTAGAAATAATCACCGAGATATCTTTTAGCGATACATTTCTCAACCCAACCTCAATGATTTTATTTTTTGAGCGTAACCTACAAGTATTGGAATGAGCGAATATCGATTTCGATCAGCAATTAGTCTCACATGGTAATGTGTTCTAAGAGTGACAGAACAAGAATAAATTTCCAGGCTTTACCAAAAATTTAATAATAAAAGATATCAAATTAAGTCAGAAACATACAATACCAGGGAAAATACAGATTATTACCCAAAACACTTGCTGTACACAGAAACACTGCTGTAACAATGAACACTTTTTTTCTTAAAAGCAATTGGAAAAAGTTATTTTCTCTGCCAAAATTAGCTGCAATAGCCATATTTGTTGGTGTATTATTACGTATCCTCAACATGGGAAGTAGAGAATTTTGGTACGACGAAGTTCTATCACTACTTCTAGCTACTGGTAACAAAGGTGCTTACAGTACCCCAGGTGATATACCAGTTGTACTTACAGAATATATATCCCTACTCAAATTACCACCAGAATCAGGTATTGGTGATGTCATTACCACTGTGAGAAATTTATTCAACAGTCTACTGGGAGGAGAACCCCATCCACCATTATTTTTCTTAACTCAACATCTATGGTTGCGGTTATTCGGAAACAGCGAAGCTGCTATGCGGAGTGCAAACGCACTAATCAGTATAGCAACTATAGGCAGTACCTATGGTTTAGGCAAAACCATCTTAGGACATCGTGGAGGCATATTTCTCGCAGCCCTTTTAGCATTAAATCCCTTTTATTTATTCCATTCTCTCAACGTGCGGATGTATGCACCTCTGGTTTTATGGGCTACGCTCAGTGCATGGGCCCTACTCCATTTAATTCATCAACGAGATCAAGAAAGTTCTCATAGTCGTTACCACCTGTTGATTTGGAATGGTATTTTCTTAGTATCCATTGCAGCTGGATTATTAACTTTTTATCTTTATGCCTATTGGATTTTGGTGTTAGCAGTTTTAATTATTTACCTTGATAGACATAATTGGTGGCAACATGGTTTGCGTCTAAGTGGTGGAATTTTACTGACCACACCTTGGTTATTACGAGGAACCATTATCCAACTTCGTAATGCAGATTTGAATAGATTTAGTACAGCTAAGAAAGCTGTTTTACCTGCGTTACAACATGGACAAGATTTTCTACAAACATTAGGTATTAATCTATTAGTAGGAGATTGGGCAACAGTTTTACCAACTTTGAGCATTACTATTACCGGTATCTTAACGTTTTTCATCCTATTATTGTGCACTATTAAACTCTGGCAGAAAGGTGAAAAAACTAATTTAGGAATAGCTTTAATTTTAGGATTCTTACCTTTATTACTAGCCTTATTAGTAGATATCATTTCTAAAAAGTTTACCTTGGGTTTTGGGTGGGGACGGACGATGATTATTATTATCCCCGGCTGTTTACTATTACTATCCTTATGGGTAGAAAAAGTAGTTCCTCAAAAGTGGGTGAATGGAGTAGCTGCCATGATATTGGCAGTGTATTTAACTATTAGTGTTGGTGATTTTAGTTTCCGCCATCGTTCAGTTTTTCATGCAGTTGCAGATTTGATATCACAGGATATAAATCAGCCTACTCTCGTTGCTATGAACTCTAAAGCTTGGGGTCATGTTCTGCGTTTAGCTTATTATCTTCCTCCTCAATCTTCTGCCATGCTATTATCCCAGCACCCTGCTCAATTTGCGGCTAGCTTAGAACAAGTTTTACAACAAAAATCAAAAAAATATTCTCGTATTATTTGGTTAGATAGTTTTGATCCAGTATGGTCTCGGTTAAAAAACGAGACAGACGTAGAGACAGAAAGGCAGAAAATTCAACAAGTTTTATCATCCAATTTTCAATTACAAAAAACTCAAAATATATTTGGTACGATGAGTCTTGATCAGTTTCAAGTTTCTGTTTATAAAAAATAGCCATCAGAAGTAGTTGATTACATCTATGCTGTAATTATTTCACTGTTCCTCGGAAGCGAATAAATCCATAGGAACTTGATGGTGTACCAGAACCAGTAGCTGCCGGCAAAGAGGGAGTATCTGGATCTCTCGTAATATCTACGACAACTGCACCATTTGTATTGCTGCCACAGAGAGCCGGTGTAGCTGGATCATTTGGTATATATAACCTGCCTCTGTCATTATCTGCTGCGTTTGTCAAATAAAATGATGGAGTAATTGAACCAATTGCTAGAGCAATACCCTGCTCTGCTGTTGGTAAACCACCATCTTTGGGGGTTAACCCATTAAAAGCTGTGGGTAAAAAAGTAACATTATTAGGCACTAAGTCGCAGAACTTAACTTTAGTAGCATTACCTAGACCATTGGAAAGAAAATAAATTGTGTACTCTAAAATATCTCCTGGTTTAACTGTTCCCGCATTAATTAAACCACGCAAATAATTAGCAGGCCATTTAGGGTCGTTATCTTCATCAGCACGAGCAGGAATAACATAATTATTATCAGTGGTCGGCACATCACTACGTCCATCTACTATTTGGGTAATATCTGAATTGTTAATTCTAGTAATGCGTTTCACTAACACTAAATTGGGAGGATTAGAACCATTATTATTTTCTCCCACACTAGTAATTCGACCAGTCACAGTATCAGTATCTCTAGTTTGCAAATCATTACTACAATTCGTCAGAGGTACTGTACTTGTGGTTGGCTCCCAACAACTGCTACTATTACTATCCTGACCATTGGGAGTCAGACTAATAGATTGATTTACACTAGCATTAGCTAAATTAGATTGATTGACATCATTCCAAAGATTCAATACAGAGGCTGGAGTTTGATTAATTTCCCCACCAGTGCCATAGGCAATATAATCAATTACCTTATTTTGATTATCGTATAACCAAATATCGTCACCAGTGTTATTGAGTTTAGGATTATTTCCTAACCAATCTTGAAAAGCAGCATTAGTAGCTTGATTATTAGGGGTATTATTACCAAGCCAAATTACTGCATACTTACCAGGTTGGAGAGTAGTGCCATTAGGAAATGTGTAAGTAAAGCCGTTGGCTCCATCATTATCACTAGCTGTCAAATGTCCATCTGACAAGATAAAACCAGTCAAATTTACAGCCACCGAAGAGGCATTATACAGTTCAATAAATTCAGGATTGGAAGCAGCAGGACTTCCGACAACTTCTTTATATAGCACTTCATTGATGATGACTTTTCCTGCATTTGCTGAAACAGCATCAACAATATTAAAGTCAGTCGGTGCGAGTACAGGAGTATAATAAGTCCAGATATCTAGTCCTTTGACATCACCAAAGGAACCGTTACAGCTGGTATTAGCATTTCCATTGTCACCAGATTGACCGAATTTGCGGTTATTTAAACTACTATCAAAACCATTGAGTGGGTCACTAAAGGCGGGGTTAGGAGGATTAATACCGCATAGTACGGAACCAATAGTACCAATAGTTGTACCGCCAATAGTTTTATATCCCCTGTCGTCGTAAAATGCTGTCCTGTTACCTAGTGGATTAGTAGCATTGAGCATTTCAATGGTTGGCCCACCGGAAAAATTGTTCTCTGCATCAAGTAGGGGAAAGTGATATTCACCAGCTTGGGTTCTGACTACAAATTTGTAACCAGTACCCACTGGGAAAAACGAACCATTGTTGTCTTTGCCATCCCAAGGAACTGTTTGAGAACCAGGAGTCGTGATATTTCCTCTGATAATCCGATTTTCTGCCTTGGTAGGATCAAAGTTGACCCCATCTCTACTGATAATAATTGTGTAATAACCTTCAACATTGCTGTCAAAATTAAAAGTACCACCAGTACCAAAATTACTGTTATTTGCTGCCGCAGTACCTGTAAAGCCGACGTTAGTAATAGTAGGAATACCGGGAAGAACGGGAATACCAGTTCCATCTAGGGTGCCATTTGGATTATACCGATCAATATATGCTAATGCTTGATCGTCAAGCAGGTTAAAGAAAGTAGGATATTGGGGACGAGATAATTTAACCCCACCCTGTGGAGTTGTTAACTGAGCATCAGTGCCTAACACATTATGGTAAAGAGGTGTTACACCATCACTGTCAAAGAAACCTACTTGGTTACCGTATAAGGCAAAACCATTGGGATCTGTACCTCTAAGTGTAATACGATAACGAAATCCATCGGTCGTGACAGGATAAACTGGGAAATTCAGAGGTCTGCCATTTGCTCCAGTAAATAAAGCTAAATAATAACTAAATAGTCGTCCAGTAATATCAGTGGTTGAAGATATGTCACTACTGCGGACTGTAACGTCCCACGCTGCTACACTCGTGCGTTGAGTAGTATCAAAATTGATGGAATTGGATAAAGCAATGTCTGCTGCAATCGTACCCTGTGTATCTACATTATTGCCATCAGGACCGTAGAAAACTACATCATAAATCCCAGTTGAGGGAGCTTGATAAGCACAAGGTATATAACCAGAGGTGTTACCAGTTCCATCAACTGACCGAGGCCCGGCTAATTCTAGTGCGCGGGAGGTAATTTTTCCAGCATTGGTTGTTGTGACAGGAGAACAACGAAAATCAGCGGTGCTGGGAATTGTTTCCTCACCAACGCTACCAGTGACACGACCAGGGTTAAAAATCAAAATATCTCCACTGCCGACATCAACAGCAGAAGAGCCAGTTAAAATATATTCACCTTGTTTGGCAAATACTTTTAACAATGTGCGACGGAATATGAGATTTCCATACTTGCTATTTCGCCATTCTATGTTAGCTCTGCTGCCAGTGGCTGCACTAGGATAAAGACTGCGACTGCCTTCAGCATGAGCAATCTGTGTCCAATAACTCAAACAGCACATTGATAAGGCTAGACTACTGAGGAATTTTTTATAGTTGTTTACAGGGTTATGATTAGCTGCTAAAAGATTTTTTTTTAACACTGGACTCATAGCAATTTTAGATTTTAGATTTGAGATTTTGACTAAATGAAATTATTTTGCTGATAACAAATATCTCCTTTATTCCAGTTGCAAATCTTGTTCTTGGACAATTACCTCAAAGCCTCGGAAATCTTGGAAGTTAATTTCTACACGCCGATTACGAGCATGATCTAGCTTGCTGCTACCATCGGTGAGTAATTGGGATTCACCAAAAGAGCGAATGGTCATGCGTTCTGGGGCAATTCCCCGACGGATGAGGTAATTTCTGGTGGACTTAGCTCTGCGGGCTGCCAATTTCAAGTTATAGGCATTGCTAGCTCGTCTATCTGTATGGCCTTGAATTTCGATAATGATAGAGGGGTTATCACGTAAAACTTGAGCGATCGCATCTAAGATTTTCCCACTAGTAGGACTGATATTGTCTTTATCTAGGGCAAAGTGAATATTTTTCGGGACTTTGAGAATGATTGGTGCTGGAGGTATAGTCGGTGGTGGGGGAGGTGGTGGAGGTGTTTCTGCTACTGGTTTGGTGACACACTGGGGTAAGGATTGAGCAATTTTTACGGTGGAGTTGGTCGGAGGTTGGCTAGTATCTAGAGAACGAATTAAGGATGGGTAAGTCGGTTCAGATGTGCCATACTGAGGCAGAGTAGCAATGGCACTGATTCTTTCTCCTGGTTGGAGGTTGCTTAAGTTCAAGCTAAATTTGCCTTGAGCATCTGCGTTGGCTGTACCGATACGCTCTTGTAAAAAACCATAGCTATCTGGATTTCCACTGACGCGATAAATATCAATCTGGGAATTGGGGTCAGCTAGTCCATCAATGCCAACAACACCACTTTCCCGCCAAAAGAACTCATGACTAAGGAATTTTGGTGTATTAATACCAGCGTTGGCTGTATCTAACCGTCGGTTGGGGGAATTACGCTGTGGGTTGGGGCCATCACCATTTTGAAAGTCTTGTACACCTACGTTATGTTGGGTATTGAGGTCAATACTTAATCCTTCTAAATGAGAAAAGCGATTATTGATAATCTGATTGCGATCGCTTTGGGGATAGGATGTAACTACGACTCCGGCTCCTGATTGGTAGGTAATTTCGTTATCTTCTACTTGGTTGTCATTGCCCATTAAATAAACGGCAGCACGTCGCAACCTTCGGCCGTTAAATTTAATTTGATTTTGCCAAATCCGTACTGCCCCTTCTGGTCTAAACACAAAGACACCGCTACCATCGTTAGCACAAATCAAGTTCGAGCGAATCTCTGATTGATGAATTTTCCCATCTAAGCGGATGGCATCAGGCATTCCCGCAATACCATTACCGAGAATGATGTTTTCTGCAATCTGCATTCTTTCTGCCCGCAGTCCGGTAATAATAGCACTGCCATCGTGATAAGAGATGCGGTTTCTTCTGATGGTTGTGCCCACGGCATTAAAAACAGATACTCCAAAGGCAGAAGTAACAGGTGGTACTGTTTCATCAGGCATAATGCCCAACCAGTTATCCTCAATGACGACGTTTTCTGTGGGGGTGAGGTTTTCTAGTTGTGGCAATGTGCCAACTAAGGGGGTGAGAACTTTAGTGATGGGAGGGATAAAGTTAGGAGCAATAAAAATATCGGCTGGAGGAGTGCTGGCTGTGTCTGCGTGGGTAGAGGTGAAGCCATAAATGCTCAAACCACGAATGGTGATGTTATTAGCCAGAACAGTCAACCCCCGCAGTACCTCTGCATTGCCAGCGACAGTTAAACTTACTATGGGTTGGGGAATCTTAATTTCGGCGGTGGGAGATGAGTTAGCATCATATCCTGGCTGGGTTGTCCCATCAATGGTTAAGCCAGGGCTAGTTAAGGGTGGTAATTGTTCTTGGAGGGCAATAGTGGTTTGTTGTGGTGGTAAATTAAATTCGATGCGGGAGGAATTACCAGTCAAAGCTTCCACCTGATTTTTTTCGCGATCGCTCAACTGTTCTACTCTTAAACTACCATTGACCAGAGAAATAGCTTCTCGTAATGTTAATTCCCCATCAGGGGTAATTTCTACATCTCGATGACTATTAACAATTACTTTCCATCCTGTTGGTTGACTTTGAGCCAATGCAATATTTATTTGACTAACAACTGATAAGAAAATTATCCCCATTATCCCTACTTTTCTGATTGGACAAGGCGAATGGGTTGTATTTATTTGATATAAATTGGTCAAATTTAATTGATTTTTTAATAATAAAAATTTCATATTTTTAACTTCCCTGGTGTTCCTGGCTGTTCCACAACTGGTTGAATTACAGATTCTTTTTGTTGGGGTGGTGCAACTTTTTGGAGTCCAAAACCCTCAAATAATTCGTTGAGTTTGAGAGTTAAACCTAAATAAGGGCCATTTGCAGAACGAGTACCGGAAAAGTCGCGGTCATCAACTTTACCAAACACATAACCAGCGGAGAGGCGCAGATTGGGAGTGAGATAATAACCTGCTTCTACCACAAAGCCTGTTTCTGTGTAAGTAGATTGATTAATAACCCTAGCTTCACCCACTACATCCACGTTGTATCCCACACGATAGGTAGCGCGGAATTGAGCCAAATTGACTGTACTGGTTCCCGCTAAATCCTGGGCTAGGTAGGAAGTGCTATTACGCAGGGCATATTTACCATAAAATTCCCATTGCCAGTTAGGAGCGTAAATCGCTTCCATGGCGAAGGTATGGTCTTCTGAACCCGTGCCAGTACCTAGCAGCAGTGTATCAGGGATAGTGGAGGGATTTTGGCGATATTCATAACGTAGTAAGGCATTAAATTTATCGCTATTGGGGTCACGATAAGCTAAACCTACTCTCAAATTAATTGTGTCCCCTAAGCCCACTAGCTTTTGATTAGAAGAATTGGCTTGTTGATAACGTGCTAAAGCAGTAATGGCAGGTGAAAGTTTGCCAGTGACAGAACCGGAGATAACGGTATTATTACCACTGGAGGAAGAACGATACTCATAACGGGCGCTGGCTTGCCACAGGGGATTATCAGTATAATCGATGCCAATGCTGTAACTGTCACCACTATTAAAGCTAATGCCAGAAGCAGCTTGACCAAAGGCATAGGGTTGAGAAAATTGCTGACTACTAGCGGTACGGCCGAAGAAGTTGCCGAACACATGTTCATAGGCCAAGCTCAACTTTAAACCAGGAGCGATAGTCCATTTATTATTTAAACCAATGGCCCCTTGGGTAGTCATTTCATTAGCACCACCGACGATGGAATAACGACCAGTGATAGTAGTGTCTGAACCTAGCTTATGTTCACCGTTGACATTTAAACTGGTGATGGAATTCCCACTATATTGACCATCGGTGAAAAATTGTTGGGTGAGGCTAACGTTAATGCCTTTGATGGCTTCCCAATTTAACCCGAAAATTGTGCGGTTGGGATAAACACTATCGGTTTGGCTAGATAAACTCAGTTCATTTTGGGCCATGAAGGTGAGATTTTTAGCCAAGGGCAAAGTAAAACGCGATCGCAATTGTTGAGAGGTCCGATTACTAGAGTCCTCAGCCATCCGATCCTGGCGATCGCGATAAATCCAATCAATATCAAATGTGGCATCTCCCCACCGCTGTTGCACTCCTGCCATAACTGTGGTCAAGGAGTTATCCACTTTACTACCTGGTGTGGCTTCAGTTTGCGGTGCAAACAGTTCTTCAAAGGTATTGCGTGGTTGGGGGGCAATGCCAAAGTTATCTTCGTGGTCGTATTGGAACCGCAGACTTGTAGATTCAGAAACTTTTCCAGTGAGTTGTGCACCATAACGAGTTTGTCCAGGCACAAAACTAATGGTGGCGTTATTCGCAAAGCCAGTATCTGTAAACCGATAATAGGCGCTACCTTGTAAACCCTTGAAAATTTCTCCTTGCACTTCCAAACGATAGGCCTGACCGCTCACGGTTCCCACTAAATCAGAATCGTTGGTCGAGTGAGCATATTCAGCAATTAATTTACCGCTATTGCCTAGAGATATCTGTGCATCCGCTCCATAGAGTTCAAAGTTGCGTACCCCTTGATGCTCTCGCAGATAACTGGTTCCTAACCAAGTCTCTTGATTGGGAGTGCGGTCAAAGTTGTATTGGAGACGACCCGCATAGATATAGCTGTCAGAGTCTTGGGTATCGTATTGATAAGTAGCAACAATTCGGCGGACTAAAATTTGTCCATAGCCATCAACATCAGTGCGGAGAATTGGTTCCCGGAATAATACCGTGCCGCGATCGTAATCGATTTCATAGTCTTGTCCCCTATTCAACTGACTTCTTTGAATTACTGTACCTGGACGATTCAGTTCTTCTAATTCAATAAAGATATTTTCACTGCCCGGTAGCAAAATGCGTCGGGAAAGGAAGTAATAACCACTGGTACCGTCTGGAGCAATGGTATCTCGTTGAAATCCTTCTAAATGGTTGCCGTAAAAACCTGTAATTTGCAGGTCGCCTAAATTATAGTTGGCTTTAAATCCATGTAATTGGCGAGTTGTGGCCGTATATTGTTGGGATGATCGGGCAAACTCTTCTGTATTGTAGTCACCCCACATCACATAATCGGGGCTGACTCCTACTGTGGGACGAGATCGCTCTAACCGCACAAAGACGCTATCAATAGAAGGTGTAACAACGGTACTGGTGGAACTATCACCATAGACTGGATAGTTTTGGTCACTACCTTGGGAAGCTCTAAACAGCCGAGAGTCACAGTTACAATCTTCATTCAAACTTCGAGAACTGTTGTATGCTCCTGTGAATAACCATTCGCCAATGGCTCCCGTGGCAAATACAGCTGTATGAAAGTCTACTTGGGTACTATGGTCTTTATCGCCTGGTAAAAAATCTCGATAACGTCCATAGTAATTTGTGCCTCTGGCACCCAGACGTAAATCAATCACTCCAGTTACCAAACTGGAACGCAAGGCCGTTTCAAATTGTAGTTGGGTAAAGGCTTCTAATTCGTTGGTGACTGCCCGCACTCGTACTGTTTGAGCCTTGAGGTCGGAACGTAAGGCAGCTGTGAACTGACCACTTTTAGCTTCTACTTGAAAACCTGGTTGGTCAGGTTTAAAGTCTGCTCCCACAAATTCCCCGGCTGTAGGAAATAAGGTGATGACTGCATCTTGTTTGGCGCGATTGCCATTTTCATCTAACAGTTGACCTTGAATCATCGCCAAAGAACGTCCATCGGCGGGGATACGCGCTTCTCTTGGCTCGATTTTTAATTGGGTGGGGATACCTCTTACCACTACCCGCACGCTGATGGGGGGTGCTTGACTTCCTTCGATTTGGGCAGAAATGGTGTTTTCCCCAGGATTGAGAACGACACCGTACCAAGTTTGGGTCAATAGGTTGTTAGTGGTATCAGTTTCGATCCGCCCAATCAAGGCGCTATCGACTAACTGACCATTGACTCGCAATTGCACCTCACTACCCACTGGTGATTGCACCATAACGGAGGTGGCTTGTATATCTAAGACAGTTTCAGATGTGGGGGTGAGGATTTTCAGCCCTGTGGCTGAGGTTTGGGCGATGGTTTTGGTGGGAAGGGTAGTGGCTGGGGTGCTGGCTGGTGCTGGTGTGGTAGGGGTTGAGGGAAAGTTGAGGGAAGGGGCTGTGGGGATAGTTCGGGTAGGTGGTGCAGCGGGTAAGACTTCTGGTGCAGGTGGAATGGCTACTGTTTCCGGTGTGGGGGCTGGTGGGGTATTAGTAGCGGCGCTATCGGTACTCGTTTCCTGTGGCTGTACGCTATCTTCAGGGCTGACGGGTGATGGAGGGTCTGAGACTGGTTGACTGGGGCTAGTATCTTCGGCTTGGACTATTTGCTGTGAAAACACAAAGCTGAAGGCGCTAGCGATCGCCCCCATTAATCTCAGGTTAACTTTATGTGGATGGTGCAGCCTTGGTTTCATTTTTCGACTTGCTCTTGAAAGCTAGGTGTGAGAGCAAAATTCATGCGTACTAAACCGCCTGGTTCTAACCGCACTAGACGTGACTGACTGTTGCGTTCGCTGAATTTTTGATTGGGAGCTAAGGTATAGCCAGGCAAACTACTCAGGTCGATGACTCCGGTGTGGTATCCTGGCAGGACGTTAGCGAGGGAAAATAAACCATTAGCATCAGTGGTAATGCGGTTGCCGCCCTCTAAAAAAATCACCGCATTGGGTACTCCCGCTTCCCCTGGTTGTTGTTCCCCATCAAAGTTTTTATCTACAAATACGCGACCGATAATCGTGCCACAATCACTGGTAATACCTGGTCTAATTTTTAATGTGTGGCTGGCAGGGCCGTCTTTAGTGGCTAAATTATTATCAATTCGCTGGGCATTGACAATGGCGCTATTGCGACCTGTGCCCCGTTGGGCATCATTTGTCAATTGCACGGCATAGACAAGATTTAAAATTTGGTTAGTGGCTAGATTAATATCAGTTTTAAAGGTGATGGTGTTGCCATTACTTTCGCTGCTGATATTTGCTACTTGACCCCCTGATTCTGCCCTGACTGTCTGAGGTAGGAACCGGAATCCCAAGGGTAAAGAGTCAGTAATTACCACATTTTTTAATGTTGTATCTGATAAATTTTTTATTGATAACCGATAGATAACTGTGTCTCCTGGTTCTGCCGTAGCGCGATCGCCTGTTTTGACAATCCGCACTTGGTTTGGTTGACACATGTTGGCAGTGAGTTGAAAAGCTAGTAATCTTAGCCCTTGAATTTCTGCATTATTTACTAATACCTGGGAAACTTCTACCTGAGTTTGCCCTGTACTACTAATCGGTTGACCATCTAAAGATGATGCTAGATAGCTGACAATGATGTTGCCACCACTAGCGGTATTGGCCAAAATTTTGATTTGAATACGTCTCTGTTGATAAATGGAATTTGCAGGAGGATTAACTACTAAAATGTAGGTTTTGCCTACATCAGTTTGGCCTTTGCGGGAATCTAACCAGAAGTTGTAAGCACCTGCTGGATTATTGCTGAGAAAATAGGGGTTACTATTTTCCACATTTGGCTCTCTACCGGCAGGAATCCCGTTACCTGGTACATCAGGGACTTCTGTTTTCGTGAGGGCAAGCAAGCTACCTAATTCAGTACCAGTAGGGTCACTGGGGTCAGCTGCATACAAAGCGACGGAGAAGCCAGTATAGTCAGACAATTGTGTACCACTACAACCTAAAATCTGTCCAAAGGGGTCTACTAAGGCATTATTCAGAGTATTCGGGTTAGAGGCACCGCGAATAATTCCCTCTGGAATTGTTCCCCCCCCTACTGGATCAGGGTCTTTAAATGTGTAGGTGTAATCGGCTTGATTGAAAAAATCAATCACTCTACCTTGGGTAACAGAGGCTCCCGTTTGTTGGCCTTGAGTAGGTAGAACAATAGTGGTTTGAAGTCCACTAGACAGTAGAAAAGTAGCCGCTAAAACTTTATACCACTTCCTACTGCCAGAAATTTTGTTGGGTTGTGGTGGATGAGGACGGCTGATGAGACCAATTACCTGACGGATGCCACCTGTGTTCTTGTTCAAGATACTAGTATAATTGAGGTTTTATACTGCAAAATCAATGGGTAATAGTTTACCAGCACTTACTCAGTACACAGCATTTAATTACTGGCAAATTTAACGTACTTGAGTTTTATAAGTTGCTTTTAATGTGGTTTTTGCACCCAATTCTGGCAACTTAAATTGTAGGTGAGTATAGGCACTAGCTGGTGCAGGGCGAGTTTCTACTTGGCCGTTGGGCAGTCTGACTTGCACTGTGGGATTTTCCGTAAAACTACGTCCGCCATCAACGCTATAAGTAATTTTGGTATCATCGGGGGCAGTGATGGACTTCATCACATAGACCATACCTTGGGGAATGGGTTGGTTAATGGTGACATTCTTAATTGGGCGATCGCTAGTATTTTCTCCAGTTAAGGTATAACGCAACACATCTCCTGGCTGTACCACCGCTTGTCCTTTCAAGGGTTGCCATACCTTGGTTTGTTTGCCTTGCTGATCCTGGGCAACTATCTGTTTTTCTGCATTTAACCGCAACTGTAGGGCAGATTTCTTATTGACATTTTGGGCAACAGCACTAGTAGGCTGCCATAAATCAGCTACTCCCGGCATTTGACTGATTAATGGTATTGCTGCCACTAAAAGATAACTGCAAGTTTTACGGAGTACATTCGCCTTCATACTGTCCATCAGAAAATTACCTCAAAATTTCGACAAAATGGTTATTATTTGTCCCTCTCCAAAGCTGCTGGAGAGGGAGTAGGAAATGTTAGTTCACTTTCCGTTGGAAGGTAAAGTTGCCTTCCACTTGTGGATCAACAGTGCCGTTCAAGCTATTGATATACTTGGTGACATCAGTATCTGCTGTTGTTCCAGTAATATCACCTACACTCGTGTTGGCGGGATTACCGCTGAAGAAGGTAATGGTACCGCGAGGATCTACAGCTTTGGTGGGCTGGTTGCTAGTATCACTTTGACCATTCACATCATTATCTAGTGCCCAGTTATTAGGACTTTGTGTGCCATCTTCAGTAATGACCACCTTATCAGCCTTCAAAATCACGTTACCTGTACCAGATTGAACTTCGGAAATATTCTTGTAGCGAATCTGATACTCAATAATATTGCCTGGTGCTGGAACTCTTGGTACATCAGCTACAGATGGATTAGGATCGATACCATTAACGGCTGGAGTAGACTCAAAATTACCCTGTCCTGTACCTACATCTGGCCCTGAACCTTTCAAGATCCGGGAGAATTTCAACAGTTTCAAGAAGCCTGTATATACCCGGTCAATGGTGATGTTAGAGGCATCAATGGTACCATCGTTACCACTGTCTTTGATACCATCAGTATTAGTATCAGTTGTGTAATTATCGATCGCAGCTGTAATTCGGACAGGGAAGCCTTTATCGATATCTGTGGATAACTGAGTACCAGTGGGTAAATCTACTTCCACACCATAGTTAACACTAGCTCCACCTGCTACATTAGGAATGGTAATAGTTGATCCTGTGTTGAGTGTGAAGATACCAGTGCCGCTATCGTAAGTATAAACAGCAGAATTACTACCATAGGTAATTGTCACCCTGGTTCCTGTTGGTAAATCTGTCAAATTAGTTGGTGCTGTTGGTGTGAGGGTGACTACACCAGCATCTAAACCATCATTCTTAAAGGTGTTTTGGAAACCAACCGCAGAAGGATTAATGGTACTGCCTGGTAGCGTTCCGGCAGGAATCAAGGAAGATTTGTTAGTAAAGTCAGTGGCTGTCGTGCCATCAGGTCCAGTCGCCCCAGGAGCATCTTTCGGACCATTGAGAATGGACGAATTTGCCGCGTTTTGAACTGTAAAGACGTTGGCATCACCACCAGCGGTAGTACCAGTGTTGTTGTTGCTGTTATCAATACCTGTTTCAGTATCAATCGCTGCAATAGTACCAGTGTTATTGACGAAACCATCATCAACTGCTGTATCTGGGATGCTGTCGGGGATGCCGTCACTGTTGGCATCAGGTGCACCAACAGGTGGTGTCATATTACCCACTGGACCATCGTAGTTACTGGGATTTTGGTCACCGGATTCATCGTATACAGGGAGATTATTGCCAGAAGTTTGACCAAATACCTGGGCAATATTCGCCACATTTAAAGGAGAAGTAGCAGTCGATTTAACTTTGACTTGAACCGAGAAGCCTGTAATGGTGGTACCAGGAGCAATGGAAGAAACTTGAGCTGGTTTGTTGATGAAACCAACACGAGTGACATTGGCTAAAGTAGGAGGTGTAGTGGTAAACCTCCGCCACTGTGCAGCATTAGCATCAGTTGTAACTGGATCTAACGTGTATACTGCGTCCCAACCAGGGGGTGGTGTAGGGGTAGCAGCTAATTCCGTATCTTTAGGAACGGCATCGGATACCAAGATATAAGCGGTACTACTGGAACTGTCCACATTCAGAGTAGAACCTGCCAAAGGCGCAGGGTTAATTCCTTGTCCAGTAACATCGCTATTTTCTACTTTCAGACTTAAACTGTATGTGAGTTTGTCGTCTGTGATATTGCTAGGGGTGGAATTATTGTTGTAGCCAGTTCTCACCTTCAACAATGTTGCTAAAGAGTAGTTTTTGGGAGTAGCACCTACGGTAGTTTGTTGACTATTACTAGCTTCCCTGACACCGTTCACAGGTGCACCATCCACATCATTAGGATCTGAATCTGGGTTATCTACGGTATAAACGTCACCACCGCTATCATTCCGCAGTACGTTTTGAGCATTTTCTGATTGGGTATCACCAAGGGTGACTTTAATCACATCACCAGATTTAGCACCACTTGCTACTGTCACTGGTACACGCACTAATACACTACCACCAGGGACGATGGAACTTGTGGTTACATCTGTGCCAGTAATGGCGGTCCAGGTTGTGCCACCATCTGTGCTGTATTCTAAGTTGCCGCTAACTGTAGCTTGTCCACTTACTTTAGCTAAATTGGGGATTCTAAATTTGGTTGGGTCGTTACCAATGTTAGTGATGGTGTAGGTATAGGTTAAGGTATCACCTACAGCAACAGAACCACCATTGTTATCTGTGACTCCAGATGCAGCAACTGTAATACCTGCAACTTCAGCTACAGTGACGGTAACTGTATTTGAGGTTGAATTGATGGTTGTACCTGTTTCATTTGGATCTTCATAAGTAGCAGTCGCCTGGTTACTAATGGATGTTCCTGCGGCAGTTCCTTCTGCTAAGACGGGAGCAATAAATTGAAATATGCCATTAGTTAAAAATGCTGTTGCTAATAAAGTCCGCAAAACACGGGATTTTTGACGATGCACAGGTTTTTGATTTGATTTCATGGGAAGTTATAGCACTCACAACACTATTTTTTTTGTTGAATAAACTAAAAGCAGCAATTAAATTGCTGATTATTTCTCTAGTCGTAATTCAACAAAGCATATGCAGATTTAACTGGCTCATACTAAATCCTCTCTAATTGCTAGACAATTGGAAATCATTAGTTAAGACCATTATTCACGCATTTATATGAGAGAGAAAATCTCAGTCTTTATTAATATAAAGACTTGCATAAAGCTTATCTAACCTAGATTTAGTAACTGTGGTTATCTAGAAGAAATAACTATGAATCAGTAAGGATATAAAATTGTTTGATGCATAGTTAATAGGTAAGTTAGCTCGATTTTCAATTTAGGAAAAGATTATGGAAAAGTTGTGGAAAGCGTAGATAATGACCAAATTGCCTGAGATGTTGTTGAGAGTTTGACTGTGGATATTTAAGCCAGAACCAATAAGTTTATATTTGTATCAGCAACCATGTAACTCAGAAATGTTTTTTACCTACTCTTCTTTGAAGCTAGCAAAGAAGTGTGATGACAAGGGTTGGGTTTCAACACTGAATTTAGGTCTTAGCTTTCCGTATTAATACAATTACACAGGTTCTAGGATTATCTATATTTGTATGTAAACACTACTAAACTTGCTCCTAATTTTGATACATGGTATTTTCCCTGTATATCTTAAGGCATAAATGACAGTATTAAAAGTGGTATCAATCAAAGTATTAAAAAAGTTTACACTAAATTATTTTCTACGTATATTTATTTAAGTAAGTTCAAGTATTAAAAGTTTTATTTGTCTACGCGCAAGTAATAATACTTATAGATTGTATAGACCTGTTCAATTTTGTGTTTAAACCAGTTAGATTCGATTAATATATATAATTATTTTTAACAACTCGTAAAACTGTGTTAATACACAACTTCAAGATTAACCTAAGTTTGGGTTAAAGGTGTTTTGAAGTTACTCAACAAAAGAACAAGCTTTCTAGTCTACGGAAGAATAAGAGTTTCATCTGATCCGGAACTGAAGTTAAAAGCTAGACAAGCAAAGGCTTTTAGCACTGTCACCTGCTATATTGCCTTTAAATATCCGACTTTTTTTGTCGGGTATGTTTGACGAGTATTTTTGCTCGTGTTACTATCAGGCAAAAGTTGACGGACAAACACACAGACATCCAGGGAAGGCTAGTTCTATGACTCAGGCAATACCTACAGCAAACCAAGCGATCGCAAACCTCAAGCAAGCAGGCAATGCCACTTTCACTGCCCTTAAATGTAAAGAATGTGGCGCAGAATATGAACTCCAAGCTAGTCACGTTTGTGAATTATGCTTTGGCCCGCTGGAGGTTAAGTACGATTACAATGCTGTACGTAGCTTAGTCAGCCGAGAAACTATTCAAGCTGGGCCAAATTCTATTTGGCGTTACCGTCACTTTTTGCCTGTAGCCACTGATGATGTGATCGACGTAGGAACTGGTATGACTCCCCTGGTACGTTCCCATCGTCTTGCCCGTCGCCTGGGTTTAAACAAGCTATATATTAAAAATGATGCCGTCAACATGCCCACCCTCAGCTTCAAGGATCGGGTGGTGTCTGTGGCCCTGAGTAGAGCTAGAGAATTAGGCTTCACCACAGTTTCCTGTGCTAGCACCGGCAACTTAGCTAATTCTACAGCAGCCATCGCTGCTCATGCTGGCTTAGATTGCTGTGTCTTCATCCCCGCAGATTTAGAAGCCGGTAAAGTTTTGGGTAGTCTTATCTACAGCCCAACTTTAATGGCAGTTAAAGGCAACTATGATCAAGTCAATCGCCTCTGTTCAGAAGTAGCTAACACCCATGGTTGGGGATTTGTCAATATTAACTTGCGTCCCTACTACTCTGAAGGTTCTAAAACCCTCGGTTTTGAAGTGGCAGAACAATTAGGTTGGCAATTGCCAGACCACGTAGTTGCACCTTTAGCTTCCGGCTCCCTCTTCACCAAAATATATAAAGGTTTCCAAGAATTTGTAGAAGTTGGTTTGGTAGAAGGGAAAAAAGTCCGTTTCAGCGGTGCTCAAGCTGAAGGTTGCTCTCCCATTGCTGAGGCTTTCAAAGAAGGTCGTGACTTTATTAAACCAGTTAAACCCAATACAATTGCTAAATCCATTGCTATTGGTAATCCAGCAGATGGGGTTTATGCAGTAGAAATAGCCCAAAAAACTGGCGGTAATATTGAATCAGTCACTGATGCAGAAATTATCGAAGGCATCAAACTCTTAGCAGAAACTGAAGGTATCTTTACCGAAACAGCAGGTGGTACAACTATCGCTGTGCTGAAAAAATTGGTAGAAGCTGGCAAAATTGATCCAGATGAAACTACAGTGGTTTATATCACTGGCAATGGTTTAAAAACCCAAGAAGCAGTTCAAGGCTACGTTGGCGAACCTTTGACCATTGATGCCAAACTAGATAGTTTTGAACGGGCTTTAGAAAGATCCCGTACACTTGACCGCCTCGAATGGCAGCAAGTTCTTGTTTAGTTATTACTAATTTGTTCTTGGTGACAAGTAAAAGGGGGTAAACAGCAGGGAAATGAGCAGAAAATCTTCATTCCTGCTGACCTGATTCTGACAACTCATCGGGGACAACTAGCTAATGACAACCGACCACTGAATTGGAAATTAATCATTAAAGATGGCTGTAACAGTTTTAGTTCCCACTGCTCTGCAAAAATTTACTAATAACCAAGCTACCTTACAATGTGTTGGTAGTACCGTTGCTGAATTATTTGATTCTCTAGAGCAAGTCTGTCCTGGGATTAAATCACGAATCTGTGATGAAGAAGGTAAGCCCAGACGGTTTTTGAATTTGTACGTTAATAGCGAAGATATCCGCTTTTTAGATGGTACAGCCACACCGTTGAAAGATGGTGATGAAGTCAGCATTGTTCCTGCTGTAGCTGGTGGTTGAGAAAATACATCGAAGATATCAGCAGGAAAGTTCTTTGGTTTCTCCCCCTAATCAGTGGGGAGAAAATTTTTATGACTAGATATTGCTTACTCCATCTGAGTTTTTTGATTGATTATTGCGCTCACTTCATTAACAGTGGCTATATCTATATTATTAAAAACAATTCTTCGATAGTTTTCATTTGTTAATTCAATTGTTAAAACCTGACCAAAGTTATTTTTTCTGGTGACATACCAAAACTCTTTACCCCTATCATTGTAATAGGTTCCAGCTTTAATTAACCCAGGAACAAAACTACCAGGAGCGCGTATTTCTTTCCAAGTATTAGGTGGTAGTTCTGTGGTTACTTGAGTGATATTCGCTAAAGGAATTTGCCAAATTTTTTGAAACCGAACAGCTAAAAGTTGTTCTGTAAATGTAAATTCAATTTGCAGTTGTTCGGCAACGATGCGGATATTCATATGTTGTGATTAAATCGTCATCATCGAGAAAAATAAATATAATCAAAACAACTATTGAGTATATATTTTCAATAGCTATCGCTATGCTCTGGTATGTCAAAATGAAATTAACTTACTAACTCAAGGTGAGCGACTGCGTGGAGTATAGCGCCACAGGGTACTTGGTTAAGTCAATTATCCTCAATAAGGCGATCGCTCTGCAAGCTAAATAAAGGATTGACCTGAGCAATGGCAGAAGAAACCAATCAAAATCAAGCGGGAGAAGCGGCTCCTAGCCGTAACAAACCTGTAGCCTCAAACCTCCCTACAGCCAACACACCAGACCCTAAAACAGCTAATCCAGCAGTTAACCCCAATGCTGCTGTCTCTGCTGAAGACAAACCTGCTGCTGCTAAGGCTCCCAAAAAGGAAAAAGCTCCGAGTGTGGAAGATAAACCATTTGAGGAGTTCATGCAGCAAGATTACTTGCCAGCTTTACAACAAGCAATTGCTCAACAAGGAGTGTCAGATTTACAATTGGCATTTGGCAAGCAGAAATATCCAATTGTCGGCTTTGATTCCGCAGAAGAATGCTGGCAAGTGATTGGTAGTTGGCAAAGTGGGCAACGCCAATTTAATGTATATTTTCCAGAAGCCGACATTCAAGGTAAAAAAGGGTTTTCCTGTAACGAAGGTAAAAAACCTAGCACTCTTGAATCCTTCTTGATTGATGAGCGTAAAATCACTCTTGATTTGTTGGTATCTCGCTTAGTCTACCGCTTAAATGGTCAAAAGTGGCTAGGTAGAAATTAGTAATTAGTAATTAGTCAGTTGTTACCTGTCAGTAACAATTGACTTCACAGTTCATGAAAATGGTAGGTAACGGCTCCAGTCATGGGGTCGTTGTCTATTTTCACGTATCCTGACCGCAGCATTTCCTTGAAAGCTGCTTCTACATCTGCAAAACTGGCTCCTGTAGCCTTCACTCCTTGAGTCACAGTTAAAGTTCCTCCTTTGCTTTCCGCTGCTTCAATTAATTTCACAACCAGTTGGTTGCCAATGGGACTATATACTTGGGTGGTGTTAACTGGTGGGTCGAAGGGTACACCCAAGGGAGATAGACCTGCTTTAATCCTCAATCTCTCCTCGTAATCTTCCACCATATTGGGAATTAAAAACAAATCGATAAATTGTCCAATTCCAAACATTCCTCCAGTGAGCAGCCATAATAACCCAGAGACAAATTTGCCGTTATATAAACGGTGTAGTCCTCCTGCACCGAAAAACAAGGCCCCCGTTAACACATAAGAGATAAGCAGACGCTGTTTATGCTCATGCTTTTGCAAATTCATTTTTTATCAACCCTTTAATATGTCGCTGCTGCTGTGTTCTGGAATATCAGCAGGGGTAGCTAGAGTAGTGATTAATTCTAAGATAATCAATTTTTTCTGGTTAAGCCTGTCACACCCTAACTGTGATGCCTTGTAACTGAAAAATTAAGCCTTAGTTGTAACTTTATCAGTAATAATAGAAATTTTTGTTGCAACTCTTAACGTTTTATATGTGAGTTTACGGCTCACGCCTTGGTAGACTGAATTTTATACAAATTTATAATGGTTGTATGTAATTAGCACCTTGTGAGACCATAGGCTTTGGCTCTCTGGTGTACTCAAGATAAAAAAACAAAAGAGCAATCAAAACATGGTAGATTCCCTAAAAAAACCAGGCTTTGAAGAAATACGGCCCGGGATTAAAGTCCCGGCAAAGGAAACCCTCTTAACACCCCGTTTTTATACAACTGACTTTGATGAGATGGCGCGGATGGACATCTCGGTCAATGAAGATGAGTTAAGAGCGATTCTGGAAGAATTTCGCACTGACTACAACCGCCATCACTTTGTTCGGGATGCCGAGTTTGAACAATCCTGGGATCATATTGACGGGGAAACTCGCCGATTGTTTGTTGAATTTCTGGAACGTTCTTGTACAGCAGAGTTTTCTGGATTTTTGTTGTATAAAGAACTCGGCCGCCGTTTGAAGGATAAAAGTCCTGTTTTGGCTGAATGCTTTAACCTGATGTCACGGGATGAAGCACGTCATGCTGGCTTTTTAAACAAGGCGATGTCAGACTTTAATCTGTCCTTAGATTTGGGTTTCTTGACCAAGAGCCGTAACTACACCTTCTTTAAACCCAAGTTCATTTTCTACGCTACCTATCTATCTGAAAAGATTGGTTATTGGCGCTACATCACCATTTATCGCCATTTAGAAAAAAATCCTAACGACCGGATTTATCCAATTTTCCGCTTCTTTGAAAATTGGTGTCAGGATGAAAACCGACATGGTGATTTCTTTGACGCAATTATGAGAGCGCAGCCGCAAATGTTGAACGACTGGAAAGCGAAGCTATGGAGTCGCTTCTTCCTGTTGTCAGTGTTTGCCACAATGTATCTCAATGACATCCAACGCAAGGATTTTTATGCTTCTATTGGTTTGGATGCTAGAGAGTATGACATCTATGTGATTAAGAAGACCAATGAAACCGCAGGACGGGTTTTCCCTGTGATTTTAGATGTTGAGAATCCAGAATTTTATCAACGGTTAGATATCTGCATTCAGAATAACGAAAAATTGAGTGCGATCGCTAACTCTGGTACTCCTAAATTCCTGCAATTCTTCCAAAAGCTGCCTCTGTTTGTTTCTCTAGGCTGGCAGTTCTTGAAACTGTATCTGATGAAGCCTATTGAAGTGGCTTCTAGTCATGGTCAAGCCCGCTAATTGTAGTTAACTTTGTAGCAAGCTTGAAGAGTGGTTCTGTGTTATGCAGAACCACTTTTTTTATGCCTAAAGTTGCTTTTTGGCTATCTGTATAAGTAGTCGTGCAAATAAATTTTATATTTGGGAGAGGGAACAGGGAAATGGGGGAAACGGAGGACAAGGGAGACAAGGAGGAATAGAAATATCTTCTTTTTCCTCCCCTCTACTCTGTCACCTATCACCTGCTATAGTTTGGAGAAAGAGATAGGGTGATGATTTGCCAAGGTTCGATATTGTTGGGTTCTGGCACATTGGTTGTCATTGTTTCTTCTAGTAAATTCACTCGTTCATCTATTTTGAAAAAGTTACTTGTCCAAGAAATTGGAGTTGTTTTGCCTTGGCATTCATAAAATCTCAATATCATTTTTTCGGGATTATCTTCTGCGGGTTTGAGTGCCATTAAAACTAAGTTTTCATTGGATAAATTGAAAAACTCTACTGCTGATGCTGTGATAGGAAGAAATTGATTTTCTGTTGGTTGTTGGGGTGGGTTAACTACTATTTGCAAAGGTATGTTTAACTCATAGCCATATCTAACTGTTTGTGCTTGTTCCCAACTATCTGTATGGGGATATATGGCATAGGTAAACTGATGTAACCCTCGGTCTGCTTGGGGGTCTGGCCAGTTGGGACTTCTCAACAGGGTGAGACGGAGTTGGTTAGATGTGGCATCATAGCCATATTTACAATCATTGAGAATACTAACACCATATTTTCCTGTGGGTGTGTATGCGGTTAAGTCGGCCCAACGTAAAGCAGGAACTTCCCATTTAGCTTGTTCAGATGGGGTTTGAGGTTTGGTGGTACGTTGAATTACACCACAAGGTATTTCATAGGTAGCAAAATCAGCTTCTAGGTTGAGAGGAAATGCTGCTTTCACTAATACTTGATTTTCTTGCCAATTCACGGTGTTGGCAATTTTGAGTAGGGGGGAATGGGTTTGGAGGATGTAGTCTTGACAAAATTCTGATGCACCTAATTGACGGACTACCCGCAACCGCTGTTGGACTGGGCCATATTCTAGCCAATGGATTGATTTTAGCTGAGTTGGGGATAAGGGATGATGGTGATAATTGGGGTCGATGTTCCAAGCGTCCCAATATTGTCCACTGTCTTGGAAGCCTTGTATTTGGTTTCCGGCACCGCTGAAAATTTCTCGTTGTTGGGTTTTGTCAAAGACGCTGCTGAGGTCTCCTGTGTCTGGGTTGACATGAATACGTAAATATGGGTTTTCTAGCGTCCAGTTCTGAGGAGGTGGGGTGGTGGGTTGGTTAGTTGATGGAGTCAACCAGAAAATGTTATATCCTACGCAGGGGACAGAGGCAAGAAAAATTAGGGTGGAAGATGTGGTCTGTTGAGATGGAAGTTGATTTCCTAAAATGTCATAGACTTGCCATCCGGGTTGAGATTCTGGAGAATTAGGTAGAGTGATGGTGGCGACTTCACAACGCTGCCAGTTGAGAGAATTAAAAACTATGACAGGTATACTTTGGGGATGGGGTGGCGATGGTAGATTAATGTGAGATGCGATCGCTTGCAATGATTCCTCTAATATTTTGCTTCCCACCTCTTCCACTTGTTGCCATTCTGGTAAAGCATCCTCATACACTTGAGTAATTGAGGAACCTGGTAAAATATCGTGAAATTGGTTAAATAATACTCGTTTCCAGGCAGTTTCTATTTCTTGTTGGGGAT
The DNA here is from genome assembly GCF_014698825.1 of Richelia sinica FACHB-800. Classification (GTDB taxonomy): domain Bacteria; phylum Cyanobacteriota; class Cyanobacteriia; order Cyanobacteriales; family Nostocaceae; genus FACHB-800. The sequence goes on along the minus strand of NZ_JACJTT010000015.1, from coordinate 7,528 downwards.
ATTTCACCCCACAGCAGACTTTAGCTAAGGTAGCGAATAACTCAGCTTGATATAACAGGTTTTCACATCGTCGGTTCCACGCTTTTTGGTCAGCGTGGGTGGTGTAACATCCCCGATGGAATTCTAAATACAGTTCGTCTTCCCAAACTGGAAGGTTTGCTGTGTGGGATGTAATTTGCTGTAAATACTTTTCGGCGGTGGTAAATTCTAATTTAGGGAATACTGGTGAATGTTGCCAGCGTCGTCCAATTTCCAACATATCAAGGGTGGGTCCACCACCATGATCACCCACTCCTGGTAGCCACAACGATGCTTGTAACTCAGTTTGGCTATGCCATTCACAGGCGTATGTGGCCATTTTAATGGGGTCGATACCTTCGCCGATGGGTGCAGACATGAAACTCAATACTTGACTACCATCAGGCGATCGCCACCAAAATAATCCATAATCAAATTTAGTGGTATCATTCCAGCGCAATTTTTGGGTGACAAAATACTCAATTCCGGCCTGTCTTAGAAATTGGGGTAAGGTTGCACAAAAACCAAAGGTATCAGGAACCCAAACTATAGGGGAAATACGACCGAATTTCTCTTGAAAATAACGCTGTCCATATAATAATTGCCGCACTATGGACTCCCCAGCAATTAAATTCAAATCTGGTTCCACCCAGAAACCACCCATAATTTCCCATTTTCCTGCGTCTACCTGGCTTTTAATCGCTGCAAATAAATCTGGTCGATGTTCCTCAATCCAAGCGTATAATGCTGGCGTAGAATGGCAAAAGGTTAACTCTGGAAAGTCTTGCTGTAACTTTAAAGCTGACTCAAAGGTATTTTGTGCTGCATTCCAAGTTTCACTCACAGGCCACAGCCATGCTAAATCTAAATGAGCATGACCCAAAAGATAAATGTGAGAATTGAGATTAGGAATGTGAAATTGGAGAATTTTTTGACGGAGAGAAACAAGAAAAGTGTTCCAGTCGTCTGGAAAATGATAATTTGCGACTTCCTCAACTGCTGCGGCTAAATCATTTAACTTATCTGGTGCATACTTAGCTAAAAATAGCTGTATCACCCCCAACTCGTCAGCCACAAAACCTGGGTCAGGAGAATTATAATCTGTTGACTCGTACACCAGAAGCGATCGCATCAACGCTCCATCACAATGGCCCGGACTCACTAACCGGATATTAACTAGAAATTCATCCCCACATTTTACATCCCCACTCAACAGCACCCTCGGCGACGAGTCAAATAAATCACCCTCTCCTACCAACTTACCATTCACATAAACTTCCGCTTGGTCTGCCCACCAAACCAAAGCTAACCGTAACCCCAACCCCTGCAAATCATAGCCCTGTAAAGCTTGGGGAACCACAAAGCTTTGTTGCAACCACAGCACCTGTTTTCCCCCACTCCACGCAATATGTTCTTTATCATTTAGGTGGACAGGTTGCCAATCTGACCAATGGGAAGATATAACCTCAGTAATTACCCAGTCTTGATTGTGGTAAAACCAAGTAGACTGAATATTAACTTGACAGCAAGAACGTAAGTTTTCTATTGCTGCAAAGATAAATTTGGTATTTGCTGGAGATACGGGAAGGGTCATATTTTCGATAAGATGATGGCACTGATGAAAACTAACAGTTTTGCGGGAGTCTCACAACCACATTACGGTACAACTAACACATCATTACCATGTCTTCTGGTTCCTCTAGTCGTTATCAAAGTAAACTCTTTAACTTTGTCTACCAGCAATCTCGGCGGTTGACACAACAGTGGGAAAGCGGCTTCAGAAATTTACAAGTAGCCGCAAAATGGAGTGTGGAGGCGCTGTTGTACCCACTTTACAAAATCCTACAACCTGATGAATCCGTGGGCAAGGGTTTAAAATCTAGTACCGCAGCCACAAAACCACAATTACAACTAGAAGCACCAGCCACGGACACACCAATTCAAAATATCTTAGAAGTGGTGGAACATCTCCCTTCTCCCGCAGTGGTGGAAACAAGTTCTCCCAGTCACAACCCCTTAACTGTATTGGGGTCTTGGTGGTCGAAAATTACTCGCAAACAACCACAAATTGATTCTCAACTTACTCACTCCCTACCAACAGAAGATTCCCTCCAGCATCATATCCCCAAGGTACAAGGAATCGCATCACAATTAGAAAATCGCCATTTAGTTTTGGTGACTACGGATAATCGAATCTTAGATGTTTTAACACCCCAACAACAGCATAAATTAGCTGATAGAATTAATAGTGAAATAACTGAATACAAATATTCTTTGCAGTTAATTGCCGAAGCGAAACAACAAGAGTTATTACCTAAAATTGACAATATTTTAAATAAGCTCACAGGTCAAAATCAAGAAAATCAAACAGCCTTACCATCTAGTTCAGCTATTGAAGATAGTTCACCATTATCTTTCTTCAAATTTGGGAGAATTTTGGCATTTTTCGACACAGTTGTGGCTAATTTAGAATCTCAAGCCTTAGTCCCTGTGCAGAACCAAGGTCAAGGAATTATCAAAACTGCTCAAACTCAGCTAAATATCTTCCTTTATGGCAAAGAATACGTAGAAGCGAGAGGAGAAATCACTGTTAATAGTGACAAAGTAGAACATCAGCAGTTAAATATCTCTGAATTAATTGCAGCCGCTATTAATTACTTTTTTGGTGATAGGGATAGAAAGAGAATTCAAACTGAAGTCAAGAATTTACAATCCTCCTTTACCCCTGTTCCAGGGAAACGGCAAATATTACCCGACAATCATCAATTCGTTGCTGAAAATATAGAAGACCCTTGGCTAAGTTGGGATGATTTATTTGGTGAGGTTACAGAAAATGCCATTGAGAGAGAAGTAGACAATTCCCCCAATGTATCTGATGAAGAATTTTTGCAAGAACCATCAGCAGCTACATCAAACCCATCCATCAATGATAAACAATTGGAGGGAAGTAAAAAAATGCAAGTTGGTGAACAATCTGGATTTGAAGCCAAACCAGATTGGATCGAAATTTCTGCCACTTTGTTAGGTTATGAAAAGCATCCCTTAGAGCAAATTTTAGCTTGGTTAGACCGTGCCATGCTTTGGGTAGAAGCGATGTTGAGGAATATTTTCTACTTTTTCAAAGGTTTAATGGGATTCAATTAAATCTGTCGTTGTACTCATCAAAGGCTGTTTTCATCGACAAGGTGTAACGTAACAGTTCTGAACTTCTAATTAATTATTCCCGCTACCTAAGAGAAATAAACTGAGTAAAGTTCCACTATTCCAAAGGCTGTGGAGAAGCATAGAAGAGAGGAGATTGCGCGATCGCGTGTATACTAATCCCAGAACTATCCCCAAAGCTGTCAATGGCAAGATTTCTGACAAGCTGAGGTGAGCAACCGCAAATAACACACTACTAGCCAAAATCGCTGCCCAAACGGGAATATACCGAGTCAGGGACGGTAACAAAAATCCCCGAAAGAGAAATTCTTCAAATAAGGGGGCAGCAATGGCAGCTGTAAAGAAAAATATCCCCAAAGCCACAAAATCTCGACTTTCTAGGGCTAGTTGTAACAGAGGGTTACTACCTCCTTGTCCCCGCCATAATTGTTGATTAATCAAAGAAACAATCACCACTATTGGTAAAGCTGTACAGTAGCCTCCTAGTCCCCACAAAAACCAATTACCTTTGAGACTGAAGCGAAACCATTGTTCTGGTAGGGGGAAATAGCGTTTAATTGATAAATACAACACTGACACCGCACCAGTTGCCACTAAGAGATAACTGACAAACACGGAAAAAGCTTCGATGCGAGCATTACCTGTCCCTCTAGGCAATGGTAATAGTGTTAATAATTCTGGGATAAACAATTGTCCCATTAATAAAAAGCCAAACACAAAAACTTGTAAAACCGTTTCCCCATTCCAAGGAGTTGACCAAACTAATTCTGCATTTTGGGCTAAAATTGCTTCTTTGCCTTTGATTAAACGTTGCAATAGCAAAAAAACTAATAATATTGAACCAATTAAGGCAGTGACACTAGGAATAGTAGCAATGAGGGCTAGTTTCAATATTGCCGCACTAGCTGTTTCTTGTCGTTCCGTTTCCACCGCGGTGAGTGCATCTTGACGCTGCTGGAGTTGGTATAACTGAATCAAGGCTGTAGAACGAAACCAACCAGCTAAATTGTTTTGTATTAGCTGTTGAGAATTGGGTAAAACACGAGGTGGGTTACTCCAGATTCCCGTTAATACATTTGCTGTTGCTTGTAATTCTGTTTGACTATCTACCTCTGCTGTCTGTGATAATTGACTCCAGCTTGAAATGGCTTTCTCTGTTTCTCCTGCTGTTGCTTGTAAAATACCTAGCCGCAAGTTCAACTCAGCTAGTAGTTTTTCCTGCTGTTGCAGAGATTTTTGTAATTGTTTTTCTTGACTTTGACCAGAGATTTGGGTAGCTGGAGATTTCTCAGGTAGAGGTTTTGGCGTTGTAATGATGGTGGTACTGGGGGAATGAAGTTGAGCTAATTTCTGCTTGGTTTTCTCTAAATTCCCTTGGACAGACTGCTGTGCTTGTTGATATTGTTGTTGGGCGCTGTCTAAAGGTTTATCACCCAGAATTAATTCTCGGAAGTTTTGGATATCACTCTCAGAACTATCTTCAGGTTGCCAAGCCTGTGCTTGCAGGACAATATTGGTTTGATAAAGTTCCAGCAGACTTTGGAACTGAGGTTTTTGCCAACTATTCGATAAAGATATAGATGACAAACCCACCGCTAACAGTGTCATCGCAATTAAAAGCAACCGTTTGATAGTCATTTATCCCCCTTAAACTAACCGATGGAGAAGCGCGTCCCCTTGGAAATTATAAGCTAGTGCAGATGGGCGATATGTTTTGTGTTTGTAAATGACCGTTACTTAGACGGTCAGAAGTTGCAAACTTAATGAATTGGGGAATTTTCAAATCAAACATAGTAGAGACGTTGTATACAACGTCTCTACTTCAATGACCACTAGAGGTCTAATTAATTTTTGGGGGTTAGGTAAGATGGCCGTCCCTTAAACCCAGACTAGAAGCCCGATTGGATCATTGATTTCCTGAAAATCCCTTAAGGAATTAATATCTGAGTCTAAACACTCATTTCCAACATTCTTTGGATTGGTCGCAGTGCTGCCACGCGAATATCTTCTGACATGGTAATTTCTGGAGAGCGATTTTTCATGGCTAAATAAAGTTTTTCTAAGGTGTTTAACCGCATAAATGGGCATTCGTTGCAGTTACAGTTGTTTTCTGGAGGAGCGGGAATAAAGTGTTTATGGGGTGCTAATTTTTGCATCTGGTGGATGATGCCAGGCTCTGTAGCAACGATAAATTCTTGGCTAGGGCTTTTTTGACAATAATTAAGTAAAGCGGCTGTAGAGCCAATAAAACTGGCGTGGCGGAGGACGCTGGTTTCACATTCTGGGTGAGCGATCGCTTCTGCTTCAGGATGGGTAATTTTTAATTGGACGATTTTCTTTTCGGAAAAGGTTTCATGGACGATGCAGCTACCTTGCCACAATACTAAATCTCTGCCAGTTTGTTCCATCACGTATCGTCCCAAGTTCCGATCTGGGGCAAAAATAATCGGCTGGTCTTTGGGTATTTGTTCCACGATTTTCACCGCATTGGAACTGGTACAAATAATATCGCTCATGGCCTTGATTTCGGCAGAGCAGTTAATATAAGACACTACTAAATGATTGGGATGGGCAGCTTTGAAAGCGGCAAATTCCTCTGGAGGACAACTATCAGCTAAGGAACAACCAGCATCTAAGTCTGGCAGCAATACCAATTTATCTGGATTGAGGATTTTGGCGGTTTCTGCCATGAAATGAACCCCAGCAAAGACAATCACATCTGCATTGGTGTTAGCTGCGGCCCTGGCTAGTTGTAAGGAATCGCCAATAAAGTCGGCAATATCTTGAATATCTGGGTCTTGATAATAATGGGCTAATATCACTGCATTGAGTTCTTTTTTTAAATCCTCAATGGCGGCAAATAAATCTAGTGGTATACCCTGTTGGTTGGGAGTAATTGTAGTTGTAAACACAGTTAGAAGTTGCTTTTAGCTGCAATTTATGTTTTTGTTACAATTAATTATAGTATTTTTTACCAAAAATAGTGGACGGTTAATCTCCTGAAGTTGTGTCCAAATTGGGCGGAGTTGCCTATGCTGGAATTAGACAGCTTTTTAAAGTGGCATGACCAGTCAAAAAACTCAAAATCTCAAAATTGCTGTAGTTGGCGACGTTCACGACCAGTGGGAAGTGGAAGATGGCATAGCACTCAAGCATCTGGGTGTGGATTTGGTGCTGTTTGTGGGGGATTTTGGTAATGAATCAGTGGAAGTGGTCAGGGCGATCGCTTCCCTGGCAATTCCCAAAGCAGTAGTCATGGGAAATCATGATGCCTGGTACACGGCCACAGAATGGGGACGGAAAAAATGTCCCTATGACAGAACCAAGGAAGATTGGGTACAAGCACAACTGGATTTATTAGGTTCTACCCAAGTTGGTTATGGCAAGTTGGATTTCCCTGATTGGAATTTAACTGTGGTTGGGGGTCGTCCCTTTAGCTGGGGTGGGCCAGAGTGGAAGTTCGCTGACATCTGTAGAGAAAGATATGGTGTCAACAGCTTGGAAGAGTCAGCAGAGAAAATTTTTCAAGCTGTCAAAAGTGCCGCTTGTGACAACATTATCTTTGTCGGTCATAATGGGCCGAGTGGTTTAGGCGATCGCCCCGAAGACCCCTGTGGTAAAGATTGGCATCCCATCGGTGGGGATTTTGGCGACCCTGATTTAGCTGAGGCCATTTCTCTGTGTCTCACCACTGGTAAAACTATCCCCCTAGTCACCTTTGGCCATATGCACCGTACACTCCGTCATACTAAGCAGGTGATGCGGAAAGCAGTATTTAAAAGTCCAGAAGGCATTATTTACTTAAATGCAGCCACTGTACCCCGCATTGTGGAAAAACAAGGTGTGAAGTTGAGGAATTTTTCTCTTGTGACTTTGGCGGAAAATGTAGTTACCCAAGCCTCTTTAGTGTGGGTGGGGGAAGACTTTCAGATAGTTTCCCAAGAAATTTTTTATCAACGTTCCCCTTCAGTAGTGCCAACTTTGTAATGATAGGATATACTGTTATCTGTCGGTTTTTGTGCTAGTTGCCAAAAGCGCCCTATTACCGTGCAATGATGACAGCAGTCAAGAACGACAGATTATTTGGAGAGGTGGCAGAGTGGTCGAATGCGTCCGACTTGAAATCGGATGAGGCTAAAACCTCCGGGGGTTCGAATCCCCCCCTCTCCGTTGAGTAAAATTTGTTGCAAACATAGACGCTACAGATAAAGTGAGGGGCGTAATATTTCTATTGAAAAAATGTAAGGATTCAGGTGGAGGGGGATTGACAAAAGGGACAATTGGATAGAGTATCACGGGCATGAACAAAAACCTGCCAAGAGAACAAGATAGAGAAAGACTAAACCAG
>NZ_JACJTT010000014.1 GCF_014698825.1 Richelia sinica FACHB-800 | reverse complement strand
AGCTATTAGATAAACTTCGCTATTTACAATCTTGTATGTGTCAGAAAATCAGTTATGTTCATTGGTTTGAGGAGATTATGTTTTGTTGACATATTTAACCTTTTTAGAGCTAGTATAACTAGATATGTAAAGTTTTGTATTAGGATTCAACATTTCTGACCAAAACCATATTCCTTTTCCCCAAATTCCCATTGTGAAAAATGCCTGTGAATATTGTCAATATGCTACCCAATGTGAACGCAAATTTATTGATGACGACATAATTTCTCAATCTTTATCTAATTTTGCTGATATTCAAGAAGTCTTTCTTTAAATAAAAAATGAATCACCAAGTGATTGGGAAATAAGTTCGCGCAAAGACGCAAAGACGCAGAGTGAATAAAGAGAAGTTTTAATCATGCAGTGGATTTTAGCAACAACTGAAGAACCGCCCCATTGGTTTATTGAAGCGGCGCAGAAGTATGCACCTTCATCACGGGGTGTATTTGCAGCCCAGTTATTTTGGCAACGGGGAATTAAAACTGAATCACAATTAGCAGCGTTTATCAATTATCAGAGTTATCAACCTGCAAGTGGCTTTGAGTTTGGCATAGAGATGAATTTAGCTGTCCAAAGATTGCAGCAGGCAAGGTTGAATCAAGAAAAGGTGGTGATTTGGGGTGATTTTGATGCTGATGGCATTACTTCTACTGCTGTTTTATGGGATGGGTTAGGAGAGTTTTTTAGCCAACATTCTCATTTAAGTTATTACATTCCCAATCGCTTAAAGGAATCCCACGGACTCAATCAATCTGGTATAGATAATTTAGCTCAACAGGGGTGTAAGTTAATCGTTACTTGTGATACTGGTAGTACAAATATTGAAGAAATTATCTATGCTCAAACTGTAGGAATTGATGTGATTGTCACTGACCATCACACTTTACCTCCAGAACGTCCACCAGTAATTGCTATTATTAACCCCCGCTATTTATCTAGTGACCATCCTTTATTTCATCTCTCTGGGGTGGCGGTTGCTTATAAGTTGGTAGAAGCACTTTATCAAACTTTCCCGGATATTCCTCTACATCCCTTATCAGATTTATGGGATTTAGTGGCGGTGGGATTAATTGCCGATTTGGTACAGTTAAGTGGTGATTGTCGCTATTTAGCCCAATTAGGTATTCAACAACTGCAAGCAGATTATAAACAGCCCCCGGAACAGAGAAGAAGACCAGGAGTAGGGCGTTTATTGGAATTGTGCCAGAAAAGTGGCGATCGCCCCACAGATATTTCTTTTGGTCTTGGCCCCCGCATCAATGCTGTGAGTCGTATCCAAGGAGATGCGAGATTTTGTGTGGAATTATTGACGAGTCGGGATATTCAACGCTGCAACCAGTTAGCAGAGGAAACAGAACTAGCTAACTCCCGTCGCAAATCCTTACAAAAAGATGTGCAAACCCAGGTCAGTCAAAAAGTCTCCCAATTAGATTTATCAACCACGACGGTTATCGTGTTAGAAGACCCGCAATGGCCTGTAGGGGTGCTGGGGTTGGTTGCGGGACAAGTGGCACAAGAAACTGGTCGTCCCACTATTTTATTGAGTACGGAAGGGATGGAATCTTTAGAAGATGGTACTCTGTTCGCACGGGGTTCAGCCCGTTCAATTAATTCTGTAGACTTATATCAATTAGTGAAGGAACAGGCCCATTTATTGCATCGTTTTGGTGGTCATCCCTATGCAGCTGGGTTAAGTTTACGGGCTGAAAATATTCCTTTATTTACCGCAGCAATTAACCAGAAATTAAGACAGTCTTTAGGAGGAACAACTCTCACACCGACAGTTCAAGCTGATTTGGTGGTGACAGTGGCAGATTTAGGTAAGGACTTATTTTTAGAACTGAAATTATTGGAACCCTGCGGTATGGGCAACCCTGTGCCGAAGTTGTTAATTAAAAACTGTTGGTTTGAAAATGCTTGGCATCGCAATCAACAGGATTTACAAGGTAAGAAAATTCAATATATTAAAACAGAGTTTGATATTCGCGATGATGGGAGTAAAAGTCCTTTTCCAGGGATTTGGTGGGGACACTATAAAGATGAGTTACCTATAGGTAAATGTGATTGTATCGCTGAATTAGATTACAACAGTTATAAAAAACGTTATGAAATTAGATTAATTGCTGTCCGTTCCAGTTTAGATTCACAATTAGGAACTTCTCGTTCAACAGAAATTTTAGATTGGCGTAATCAAGATTATGCAGAACTGAAAACCCAGCCATCTATCTTAATTGTCGAGGATTGTCCTACTAGTTGGGATGATTTACGTCCTTGGTTGAGGCGATCGCTTTATCATCATCAACAACTAGCGATCGCTTGGTCTTCTCCTCAAAACCCACCTCCACAGGAGATTTGGCTTAATCTCGTGGGTATTGCCAAATATCTCCACCGTACCCAACAACCAGTTACCCGTCTCCAACTTTTAGAAAAGTTAGGTATCAGCGACCCCACCCTACATTCAGGATTTAAAGCCCTGAAATATTTAGGTTTCACCGTCCAACGTCAAGACCGTTACCTGCAAATCTCCTGGAACCAGACTCAGAAACCAGAAAAACCACCAGAAGTAGCTATTAACTACTTTTTAGCCGCCGTTCGCGAAGAACAATTTCAACGCGAGTATTTTGCCACCGTGCCATTGTCTGTGATTCAAACCATGATTGCTTTTGAAAGTGTGAATTTTAGATAAATAGGGCTTGCTGAATAAACATGAAAAGATTACAAGTAAAGGCTTTGAGCCGTTTTCAGGTAAAAAAAGTGCAAGCTTTTACGAGGTGGAAACTTAAAAACCTTGCATTTAATTCCTATTCCAAGGAAAAATCGTTCCCATCTAACTCTTGAAACTGTCACCTGTCACCTGTCACCTGTTCCCTGTTCCCTGTTCCCTCTCACCTGCTACATAACTTAATTAAACAGCTTTGTTTACTTTTATTAAAGGATAAATAAATTAATAATTATCCAAAAACTCCTACTTTTGTCAGATTTTGTTTTTCTTTTGTTAGTATAGCAATAAATCCCTCATTGACAATGGGATTTTTGTAATCCTGATTTAGCAATATTTTTGGCAAAAACCAAGGAATAACTTGTTATTTATTGACAGTAAGCCCGGTAATTATATCGGAATAATAGGGTTATAAAATAGAGAATAAAAACACTATTGACTCTTTAAAAAGTTGGAATTAATGTTGTAATTAGTCCAGCTTCAGGACTTAATACTCGCATCAGAAAATCAGGAGATTTTCCTATGATGATGATGATGACTGAATCCATGACCAGCGAAATGCAAATGTGTATGGATGTTTGCATGGAATGTCACAAGATGTGTATGGCAACCATGACTTACTGCATGGGTAAAGGTGGTAAGTACATGGATATGAGCATGATGAGCATGATGCGTGATTGCTCAGAAATGTGCATGATGTGTATGAATATGATGATGGGTGGTTCCGAGTTTATGGGACGCACTTGTATGTTGTGTGCAGAAATGTGCGATCGCTGTGCCATGGCTTGTGAAATGATGAGCGATGATACCAAGATGATGGAATGTGCTGCTGCTTGTCGTAAATGTGCAGAATCTTGCCGTTCTATGCAAATGATGCCCGCTTAATTTTCAATTCCCTCGCAGAAGTTGATCTGCAACCTATTGGTCAAACGCTCAGGCTTTTATAGTCTGGGCGTTTGCTGTTTTTGATGATGCCCAAAGTGAAATACTTCGGAATTTGAGTATTTTCTACTTCTTGCCTCTCTCAATGTTCAACACCCCATAAATTAGCGAAAAATCAAAAATTTTCAGCCTTGACTTCAAATTGAGAAGATATAAATTTATAAGGATTTACTATTGTTAACTCAATGCCGACTCGTTGACCATAACGATGTCAGGATGAAATTAACTAGAATGGCTCATAGTAATTTTTGATGAGTAATTTGGTCGGATGATTCATCATCTACGACCTTGTTTTTTCAAGCTTTTGTAATTAATTGACCTAGATACTTGCAAATCTATACCTGTATAGGGAAATTTGGCTAATGACACCGGATACATTGATGACTGCCGACAAAATTATCGTTGATGGCAAAACTTTTATTCCCGCAGAACAATTGCCAATCCCAGAATGGCCTTCTGTTGCCAGTGAAAGACCACAGCCAACCCTGACAGTGAAAGATGACGATTTATTTTTAGTGACAGATACCATGGGGAATATTTCTGGTTGTTCCCTGAATGATGGTAATCCTAGTCTGGGGCTATTCTGCTGCGATACAAGGTTTTTGAGTCGGTTAGAATTACAAATCGATGGGCGATCACCTGTTCTCCTCAGTAGCACTGCTGACAAAGGTTTTGCCCTATCAGTTTTGTGTACCAATCCCAAAATTGATGAACGACTTAAAGCTGACACCATCGGTGTTCGTCGGGAAATTGTTCTCAATGGTGCAATTTTTGAAGAAATACAGGTATCTAATTACAGCACCACCAACATTAGTTTTGAACTCAGTCTCAGCTTTGATGCTGATTTTGTGGATTTATTTGAAGTACGGGGTTACGACCGAGAAAAACGAGGTAAATTACTGCGCTTAGTTGAGCCGACCCATGATGAAGGTGTAGCTGGCTTAGTTAGTCCTCATCGCGAAGAATCCCTGACATTGGCTTATCAAGGCTTAGATGGTTTGGTGATGGAATCTCGTATTCAATTTCAGCATCATCAACCAGACTATTTCAAGGGCTACACAGCTATTTGGCGGCTAGAGTTGGCTTCCCATGAAACTCAAAAGTTAGGTTATCGGGTTAATTTACTCACCAATAACCAACCCAGTTCTACAGTCAGTGCTGCCATTACCTTAGGACAAGCCAAAGCCTCAGAGTTAATGGAAGAACAAAACTGGGTACAACAAATCACAGGAATTAGAGCCGATAAAGGAATTTTCAATCGAGTGATTGAAAGGGCAGAACAAGATATGTATTTGTTACGCCAATCCTGTGGCAAATATAAAACAGTTTCCGCTGGTGTACCTTGGTTTTCTACTTTGTTTGGTCGGGATTCCATTATCACAGCCACCCAAACCCTGATGTTAAATTCCCAAATTGCCAAGGAAACTCTCTTACTCCTGGCAGAATATCAGGGAAAAATAGATGATGAATGGCGAGAAGAGGAACCGGGCAAGATTCTCCATGAATTACGCTTAGGAGAAATGGCACGGTGTCAAGAAATTCCTCACACACCCTATTACGGAACTGTTGATGCCACTCCTTTGTGGTTGATGCTGTACGCTGAATACTACGCTTGGACTCATAACCAAGAAATTTTAGAGCAACTGTGGCCTAACGCTTTAGCAGCGATGGACTGGATTGACCGCAATATGCACCAGACAGGCTATCTCAGCTACTACCGCAAGTCCAAACGTGGTTTAATCAACCAAGGTTGGAAAGATTCTGGCGACTGTATTGTGAATCATAAAGGTGAATTGGCTAGCGGTGCGATCGCATTATGTGAAGTGCAAGCATATGTTTATGCCGCTAAAAACCGTTTAGCAGATATCGCCAAGATGAAAAAACGTCTGGACTTAGCAGAGAAATGGCAAGAAGAAGCCAAAAGTCTCAAAGCTAGATTTAACCAAGATTTTTGGACAGAAGACCAAGATTTTTGTGCTTTAGCTTTAGATGGAGAGGGTAAGCAAGTAGATAGTATTACATCTAATCCTGGTCATTGTTTGCACTTGGGCATTTTAACTCCAGAAAGAGCATACAGTGTCGCCGAACGGTTACGCGCCCCGGATATGTTTAATGGCTGGGGAATTCGCACCTTGAGTAGCTTGTCACCTGCCTATAATCCTATGGGTTATCACACAGGTTCAGTGTGGCCCCATGATAATGCCATGATTGCCATGGGATTGCGATCGCTTGGTTTAATTGATCAGGCTCTAGAATTGTTCCAAGGTCTATTTAATATGACCAGTCAACAGGCTTATCAACGTCCACCAGAGCTATTTTGCGGTTACGAATTAAATGGGGACAACACCCCCGTCCATTATCCAGTGGCTTGTACACCCCAAGCTTGGGCAACAGGTAGTATTTTTCAACTTCTGCAAATGATGGTCAATTTAGTCCCAGATGCACAAAATAACTGTTTACGCATCATTGACCCAGCCTTGCCAGAATCCATTAATCGTTTATCGTTACACAACTTACGTGTAGGCGGAACCGTTCTAGACTTAGAATTCGAGCGGTCTGGTAAAACTACAGCTTGTCGTGTTGCCAATAAACGGGGCAATTTGCGAGTTGTGATTGAAGCATAATCAATAGAGACGTTCCACCGGAACGTCTCTACATTCAGGAGATTAGGCAGGATAAATCCTTAAGCGGCGGTTGGGTTCTTCCCCGAAGCTATGGGATTTGAGCCGATAATGTTCTACCAACTCATGTTGCATTTTCCGTACTTGAGCAGAACGAGGTAATAATTCTACTGGCTGACCTTTGGGAATGACAATTTGCTCAACTGCGAGCCTGGCTTCCTCTAGAGCATCCATCTCGTCATCACTACCATTGTGTAAGAACAGTTGCAATTCCTTATCGTCAGCGAATTCTGGATCATCAATATTCAGTAAACGCCGTAACCCACGAGTAATCTGGGGAATTGTGCTGGACTTAATCATGTGAATGGGAATATGACGAGCCTTGGCCATTTGCCGTAATTTGGCGTGGTTTTTCACATGCGATCGCAATGCCAAAATAGCATCAGCATTATCTATATCTTTGGTTAAAACCACAGGCAAAGTTAACACGCTCACCACTTGTTCTAGTTGATGGCGACTAACTCCGTAGGGATACACATGCAGTGGCAAATCTTCCCCATTGGGGCCAGCTGGCTGAATTTCAGCCAAATCAAAGCTGTCGGAGTAGTTGAAAGATTCATCTAACAACCTATCAAATTCACTTCGACTAGAGAGCCGTTCACGCTCAACCCCCAAGGGAGGCAAGGCTAACATTTGTCCTGAAGCTCGCCAACCAACAGGTTTGGCAGGTGAGAGAGATTCTTCTCCACTGCTAAAGTGTCCATTGCGACCATTAACGACAGCTAACTGCCTGGTAACTGCCACCTTGCCACTTTCATCTACAGTCCTGGTCTGGGGATTGGGTTGACGACCCCGCAACAAGGTATCCACTGTATCTGCAACACTTTCATGGACTACCCAGCGTTGCCTTTCTAACATTTCCACAGCAATTTCAAAAGTCGGCGGGGCTTTGCGTTCCAAAACGGTTTTTTGTGAACCGCGTCTTCTCGCTTCGTCATCTCCTAGTGTTACGGCTTGAATACCACCAACCAAATCAGACAAGGTAGGATTTTTAATCAGGTTTTCGATTTGGTTACCGTGGGCAGTACCTACTAGCTGTACACCTCTTTCGGCAATTGTACGGGCAGCTAAGGCTTCTAATTCTGTCCCGATTTCGTCAATGACAATGACTTCAGGCATATGGTTTTCCACTGCCTCAATCATGACTTGATGTTGTAATTCTGGTTGAGCTACTTGCATTCTTCTAGCACGACCAATTGCCGGGTGAGCAATATCACCATCTCCAGCGATTTCGTTGGAGGTGTCAATAATTACTACTCTCTTGTGCAATTCATCTGCTAAAACACGGGCTATTTCCCGTAAAGCGGTAGTCTTTCCCACCCCTGGACGACCCAGCATGAGAATGGATTTGCCAGTTTCTACCAAATCGCGAATCATGCCAATGGTGCCAAAGACTGCCCGACCAACACGGCAAGTTAAACCGATAATTTTGCCTGTGCGGTTGCGGATGGCGCTGATGCGATGCAAAGTTTGCTCAATTCCTGCCCGATTATCTCCGCCAAAGGTTCCGACTCGCTGAATGCAATCATCTATCTGTGCTTGAGTAACTGGTTGTTCGCTCAAATACTCGGCTGCATGGGGAAACCGAGCCTCTGGACGACGGCCCAAGTCCAAGACAACTTCAACTAAACTATCCCGTCGGGGGTGATTCTCTAGTTCTTGTCGTAGGTCTTGGGGCAAAATTTCCAGTAACTTTTGGAGATCGTCTGTAATCGTCATGCTTATATGGTGACGTTGTGAGAGATAACGAATGAGCGATTAGTGTTACCGCTGTGACTTGATCTGGGAAACGAGAGAATGAGCAAGCCCTACGGCTTGCCAGAGTAATTGGGGATTATCTTCAAGACAAATGCTTGTCTGCACACCAGTAGAAATCACCTCCTTTGGCTCTAATTGTTCCAAAATTGGAGATAGCAATACACGGGCATAGCTACCGTAGGCAACCCCGGAAATTTGAGATGGGGAATTGGGAATTGGGGATTTTGAATTGTCGTCATCTAATTCCCAATCTACCGTTGGCAATCCCAAATCTTTGAGCAGTCCCATAGTTTTTAATTTTTTTATGGTGTAGCTGTTGGTGCCACCTGCTAACTGCACATATCCGGGAAGGTTTGCCGCTAAAACTTTTTGTCCGAGTTTTATGGCTGCGATGGTGGTGCCATCTCCAATATCACCGCTCATGGAGCGACCGTCTGTTTGCCAAATAATCATTTGGACGTGGGGGGCAATAATTTCGTAAATTGCCTGGAGGTAATCAATTAGTCCTTCACCATCGGGACAACTGACAGCAACTAGTTTTAATTGCTTTGTCCAAGGTGTGATGCCTTCGGTGGGAGTAACCAATGCTTGCCACAGTCGCTTAAATTCTGCTAGCCGTCCTACTTGAGTATGAATTTCAATTGCATCTACTCCCGTTGACATGATCAATGGCGCGATCGCTCCCGGCGTTGACACATATGATGATGTATAAATTATATCATAAGGGCAGATAGGAACGCAACGGCCACAGCCATAACACTTTTGGGAAACTACACCTGAATAGTCATTTTTTATACTATTAAATACAATTGCTTGGGCCGGACAAATTTTTTCACAAGGTCTATGGCAATCTGGAGGACATAAAGTAGAATTAAACTCTGCTTTTCTAAAATGGGGGTCTTCTCCATCGTTGAGGCTGACCATTAACAAGGGTAAATCACCTTGAAAGTTAAAGCCTCGCTCCTGAGCTTCCCTCGCTAATTTTTTTGCCGCTAGTAAAGCTGATTGTGCAGATGCAATGACAGCTGGATCAGCCGCTACATCAATACAGTCAGCACCAGCCAAAGTATAGGCTAATGTTAAACTTCTGACTGCGGGTAAATCTTGGAAACTGGCTCCGCAAATTAATTTGAACCAGTGTCCTTGTTTTAGTGATTGTAAAGGGGCTAACAGATTAGTCACATTTCTATTATGCTTTTATTGCCATTAAAATTGCAGCCCGTCATCAACAAAATCTCTGGATTTTTTCGATTTTATTTGTCTGTCTGTGGGTAGTTGACCGGTGAAGGTATTTTTTAATTCACATTTACTCACCCTGGTTTTCCGCTTTTATGCTCTAAAAAAGTGATTCATTGCTTACTTCGTTGTTAAAAACCTACACTTATAGCTATAGACAACGCAGCTAGGGCATTAACTAAAACTGAGGCACTAAGAGCTTTTAACACTGTTCCCTGTTCCCTGTTCTCTGTCACCTGTTCCCTGTTCCCTGTCACCTGTTCCCTGTTCCCTGTTCTCTGTCACCTGTTCTCTGTTCCCTGTCACCTGTTCCCTGTTCCCTTTGCGCTGTTACTTTCCGAATCACAAAAACCAAGACACCAAGGGAAAAGAAGATGATAGCCACAATGAGTGTCGGTTGAGCTAAGTTAATGTTTTCAGCCTGACTTTGCCCTTGCTCCCGTATCTGTAATACAGGTTGAGCCTTACCTGCGGCAACGGTGACTGAAAAGTTTAATGCAAATGGTCGAAACCCATTTCCTGTAACTGGTTTACCCTTGAGTTGTAGTTGATAAGCCCCCGGTTTGGGAAAGACTATTTCCGCCCCTGGAATATCTTGATAACGCTCTGCTTGCACTGGTTTGAGAGCAGGTTCCAATAGTGCTGGTTCTCCAGGGGAGTAGGGTTCAGCATAAATTGCTAACTGACAATTACACTCCGCTAAGGGTAGTACCTTACCACCTTTGCGAGTCAGAGCAAACCAAGCTTGAGCAGGTTCCCCAGCGCGGGGATTATCATTAGGTTCTATGTGTAGAGTACCACCCACATCTCCATCGATTTTGACTGTATGGGCTGAAGCTGGAGAAGTAGAAATTAAAGATATAACTAAAAATAATATTGACAAAATAGAGTTTTTGTGTATATTTTTTAGCCCAAGAGAAATATTTGTTTTACCGCGACTTGTTGGGAGGGACATATAGATTTTCCTTGTTTAACTTTAACCAGAAATAGGGCGATCGCACCAAAAACACAGCTACAGTGGTGATGACCAACGCCGCAACTGCTAATTTGTTCCCCCAATTCAATCTCAATGCACCTAAATAGTGAGAACCAATTAATATAGTATGAATAACAGTCAACAATAACGCTGGTAAGCTTAACAAGTGAATTTTTCGCCAGCTTTGACCTAAATACTTTTGCCAAAAATCAAAACTCGTTATGGCTGCCGGTGCCATGAATACCAAACCTACAGCACCAGCACCCATAGCCCCTTGAAATTCCACAGGTAAAAACCAAACAGCCTCTAGTTTCCATTCTAGGGAATGTTCCAGCATGTGAATTGTGTGTACCACAGCTAAAATAAACGCACCTACACCCAAAGCACGACGATAACGTAGAGGTGCAGGCCACAAACCACTCAAGGGACGAGCTATCAACGCCATAATCAGGCAAAATAAAGCTGCATGTCCGGTGTAATCTACCATGGTGTCGCCAGTTCGCAACAATGTGAGTACACCAATGAGCAAAGTTACCCAACCTCCCAGACGAAACAATTGGCTACGTCGGTCTTGACTCATTAATGCAGTGGAAACACCAACACCTAACATCGTGGGTAAAGTTCCCACCCCAAAAGCTAACATTGTAGCTGCACCATACCACCAATTACCCGTAGCAGCAGCTTTAATTTGGGCAGCATAAAGAAAGCCACAGGGCATTAGTCCCCAAGTCATGCCTAAAAGTGCTGGTGTCCACCATTTGTTGTCAAAGGAAAGCTTGACCATACCAGCACTTAGACGATTATGTAAGCTTTTTTGCAAGAGAGGATGGAGTAGGGGAATTTTTGGAAATAAATCTGGCATCACTTGTCCGATACCAAACCAAATCAGCATCACACCAGTAATAATGGCAATCCCACGGCGAAAATCACTGCCAATACCTGTTAATTGTCCCCCTTCTATGAGTACGGAACCCACCGTACCAATACCCGCACCCACCAAAGCGTAACTCAACATTCGACCTAAATTGAGCAGGGTATGAAATTTTAATTGGTGTTGCCAATTAGAGGTAGGCTGTGTAGATGTTTTTGGTTGAGATAGAGAAAATGCTACTGTCAGGGGGCCACACATGCCAAAGCAGTGACCAAAACTCCCTAAAAATCCCAAAATGCTAATCAGTAGCAAATCCAACATATATAAATTACCTATTGAAGAAGTGCAGAAGGTCAGGAGTATGGCTGCGCCACGCTGCGCGAACAGGAGTTCAGGAGTATGCCTACGGCACGCTGCGCGAACAGAAGTTCAGAAGAAGATTAGTCAACTTCCTTGCCTCTTTTACCTTTTTCTCCCTTGATTTTCCCACTCTGTGCCTATTACTCATTGACCAGTTCCTAATCCCCATTAGGCAGACTTAAATTGTAAAAGTTGAATGTGTCTCCCTGTCAACAGACCAGTCGTCAAAAGAGGTCTTGCGCTATCGTTAATCAGGAATGCAAGAACTTATCATCATGAAGAAGTGGCTATGGCTGCCGTTGGTTATCCTGGGGGCAGTAATTGTGATGGGTATTAATGGTATCTTTCAGTCACCAGAAAAATTACCAGTTAGTGAAACAATTCAACAACAGCCTTTAGTATCACCTACAAACCAGCCAAAAACAGAAAAACCCAGTGACGACCTGTTGGCATCTAGGGAAAAACTTGTTGCTCACGTTCAGAACTTGAATTTTCAAAGATATACAGCTAAAGAGCGATCGCTTACTCGTACTTATATCACAACCCAATTGCGAAAATTTGGTTGGCGACCCCAGTTAGAAAAATATTCTACAGGTGTCAATATTTTTGCCCAACGACCAGGAACAGACAAAACGGCTGGAGCAATTTTAGTTGCTGCCCATTATGATACTGTTGCTGGCTCTCCTGGTGCTGATGATAATGCCACTGGTGTGGCTGTGGTCTTAGAGGTCGCACGGCTATTTAACTCTCTCCCTACAGCCAGAACTTTACAACTGGCGTTTTTTGACCAAGAGGAAGCTGGCCTGTTAGGTAGTCAGGCTTTTGTACAACAAAATCAACACCTCATTCATCTCCAAGGTGCAATCATTATGGATATGGTCGGCTATGCTTGCTACCAACCAGGCTGCCAAAAATATCCTCCCACCATACCTGTCAGCCCACCCAGCAATCAAGGGGACTTTTTAGCAGTTGTTGGTGATGTGGAACATTTGCCCTTACTTGCTGCTTTTCAGCAAACTAATTCCTACCTTCCCCCAGTTCTCACCCTACCAGTCCCATTCAAAGGTTTATTAACACCAGATACCCTGCGTAGTGACCATGCACCATTTTGGTATCAAGGAGTAGGTGCAGTCCTAGCTACAGATACAGCTAATTTACGTACTCCTCATTACCATCAACCAACTGATGTGCCAAAAACCATCGTGCCGGATTTTTTCCAAGGTTCGGCCCAAATTATCATCAATACTACTGAGACTTTGTTGAAGACAACTGATTCGTTGTTGGCTCCTGCACCGTAAGTGTCCAATTTTGGGGTTGCTTTAACTCACCATACCCACCTTTAAAAATGTTCTTCATGGCCATCCGGGTGAGAATGTAATAGCGGATAAGATAGGTTCCTGGTTTAGCGACAACATCATCATAGCTTTGACTATAGCCAAAAGGACGGTAACAAAATTCACCCACATCTTTCACAGATAAGACAAAAAATGGAGATTCCTTATAACGCTCAGGCAGCATAAAGATACCATATACATGATGTTGCCCTAACCACGGCTTGATTATCACTTGGCTAGCTTGAACCTGATATTTAGGTTTTTTTGATTTCAGCACTGCTAAGGAACTGCAATTAGAGCCATTGTCTATGGGCCACCATAGAACAATTAACAAGCATGAAAGTAGCAAAATTAATATATAAATCACTGGACGACGCATAAATAAACGCAAGGCTTTTACTGTGAATATAGTTGACAAGTAAGCAATATTAAAACTATTATACGACGCAAAAAAATCAACCTATTAATAGAGGCAATAGCTATTAATAGAAAAGTCTGATTTATCAAATACAAATATCATGGTAAATCTTCGCAAAATAAAAGAAATTTCTTATTTATAAGATGCAAACTTCATAGTGAATATCCGCAAGAAAATTTCATAAATTAAATGATGATGACATTTTATCCATATAATTACTGAGGAGTGATACAATTATTTCGGTACAGGGTGGTAAGAAATGTTGATAGGAAAAAACTGGAGAAATCAACAGATATTTGCAGGAATTTTGGGTTTAATGACCTTAGCCCAATTCTTCGGTTTTAACAATGCTGTTGAGGCTGCGGAATCATTTGTGGTTCGGTTTGGGCCTTTTGCTGAATCTGCCTCTCTCACAGAACTGAAAAAAGCGGCAGAAACAGGAGAATTACCAGACAGTTTGAGTCTTTATACCAAAAGATTAACTGAACAACAACGCCGCTTACTGATAGCAGGGTTAAGAGCGAAAATTCCTTTGAATGTTGTTACGTTGAATAGATTGCTGAATACCCAAATTGGTAGCCAAATTCTACAAGATATTTCTACTGCTCTAGTCAGAAAAGATCAGGCAGGAGTTCAGGCTATTCGTGCGGGATTAGTATTAGGTGCTAGCTCCCCTCAAGGTCTGTCTGTACTCAGTTTTATTGCCGCTTATCCTAGCCAACGCTTAGAAATCGATTTACAAAGAGCTATATCCGTAGCTCAAAGCTTAAATATGGGTTTTTGGCGGACTCAACAGTTTATGCTCGCCATTACTCCCCGACTAGACCCTAGAAAGCCAGGTATATCTGTTCCTTTTGACCCTACTCAAACAGGCCCAGCTAAAGTTGAACTACAGACACTCAACTTCAATGACCAACAACGTCAACGCCAGATTCCAGTGGATATTTACTGGTCACAAGCGATCGCACAAGATAAACCTCTGATTGTGTTTTCCCACGGTTTAGGGTCTGTTCGTACTGATTTGCGCTATCTGGCTGAACATCTAGCATCCTATGGTTATGTAGTAGCTGCTTTAGAACATCCTGGTAGTAATGAAAGCAATACTAATTTAGCTGCCCAAGGTAAAAATAGGCTACTCAAACCACAAGAATTTTTAGAACGTCCACGGGATGTCAGTTTTCTCTTAGATGAATTAGCAAAGCTCAACCAAACTCCTAACAATCCCTTACAAGGTAAATTAGCCACCGATAAAGTCATGGTTGTCGGTTATTCCTTTGGTGGTGGTACAGCTTTAGCTTTAGCTGGGGGAGAATTTGAATTAGCAGGTCTCAAACAACGCTGTGAAAATAACTTAGCTCAACTCAGCTTAGGTGAGGGTATTCAATGTTTAGCTAAGGAATTACCAGAAAACAATTATCAATTGCGAGATAACAGAATTAAACAAGCGATCGCTTTAAATCCTGTTAGTTCCCTCATTTTTGGTCAAACTGGTTTAACAAAGGTACAAGTCCCGACTTTAATCTTGACTAGTTCCGCAGATAAAACTACCCCAGCTTTAACAGAACAAATTCTCGGATTTACTAAAATTCCTGGGAAAAAATGGCTAGCAGGAATAGTCGGTGGCACTCATTTGAGTGTCAAAGACCCCAAAGCCACAGCAAATCAGCAGGGTAGACCTAATACCCCTTTCACTGGTGGAGAAGTAGTCGGAGACAAAGCCGCAGATATCCGTCAGTTTGTCAAAGCCATTACTTTAGCTATGGCAGCACAGTTAACAACTGATGCTGATAAATATGCAGTATTTCTGACACCAGATTACGCGCAAATTGCCTCTACACCAGTTTTTCCCTTCCGTCTGGTCACAGAAATTCCCATTGATGTGATGGCCTTGGTAAAAGGTTTGGCTGAGTAGTTATACCAATTTGAAAAAAGAATGTGAAACATGGATAGGAGTCCTCCTATCCATGAGCAACATCTTGATTAAACCTATATTTTGTTTCCAAATCTGTAACTTAATCCTGAGTTTGAGTATTTATTGGCTAACTTGAGACTGCAAGATTTACTAATATGTCTCAATCAATATTCTATGCTGCAATACTTTTCCCCCCAAGCCTTAATAAAATCAACTATTGTTGGATGTGTGCTTCTTTCTAGTGTGCTAATTCCCCCACCATCTACCGTTGGTAATCCGCAAATGATGCAAATGAACCAGCAAAACACCAATTCTCTGGGAAAACCTGCCGAAGAAATTCCACCACCAGAAATGATCACAGCAGCGATTCGCCTGGCGAAAGAGTGGGGCTATCCTGGACAACCCACATTAACTAATATTTCATCTGCCAAGACAACTTGGGCAAGCGGTTGTGAAAATATTTCTTTCCCTTATCCTTGCGATCCGATTATTAACCAAGGCTGGAAAATTACCATTCCCCACCAACGCCAACGCTGGGTATTTCAAGGTGAAACAGCCGATGATTTACAATTGATTGCACGTACTAATCCTGTGATTGAACGCGGTTTACCGATTCCGGTGGTTAACGAAATCAAGAGTATTGCCAGCAAACACTTGCAAATCTTACCATCAGTTGTTTTGATTACTAAAATCGAGCCTCAAACCTTTACTGATAGCTGTTTAGGATTAGGAAATTTAGCAGAATCCTGCGCTCAACAAAGAATTCGGGGCTATCGGGTAACGGTGGCGGGAAAGTCGCAAGCAAGGCAAATATACCGCATTAGCAATGATAAAGTTTATCTTCGCACCGAAGCGATCGCTGGGCTTCCCAACCGCACTGATGAGCTACCAACAGCGATCGCTCGCACAGTATTCAACACTGCCCAATCAGATTTGAAAAAACCCATTGCCAATCTCAGCATTTCCCAAGTTGAACCAAGATTCTATTGTTTCCGCAGTCCCACAGCTGCACCCAATGAACCTTGCATACCAACGCAGAACCTTGACGGTTGGAATGTCACAGTGACAAATTTTCAGAAATCACTTACTTACACAGTTAATCTTAGTGGAAATATTCTGAGCAAGCTATAGATATAGCAAAGTGCTGAGTGCTGAGTATAAATCAATATAACTCTTTTAGTAATTAACACTGCCCTAATTTAAGTGAATACGAATATATAACATTAGCTGATGATGATTAAATTACAGGTGTACAAGCTTGCGGCTATTAATGCCTGTATTCATCGCTTTGTACATGTTTTATTTCTTATTACTACATGTGTATTAATCAATTCAATTTGATTCATAGTTTTTTCCTGCCGTCTATTTTTGTATTCTTAAAGACTTGATTTCTGACAAAATTCTGTGCTAGTCTGCCTTCATAGAAAATACTAATCATCGATAGGTTTACTGTACTTTATATTCAGAGTGGTCAGCGCACTTTGTTTTAATCCAAGTTTTTAATCAACGGAAATATCTGTTATGCCCAAAGATTGGTTTGAATGGCACGACCTCTACAATACTGATGCGAAATTACAACAACGACTAGAAATAGTGCGTGAGTATATTGCTTATAGCCTAGATGCTTCTCCAGCCGGAACGATTCAGGTTGTCAGTGTGTGTGCAGGTGATGGACGAGATTTATTAGGTACTTTAGCTAATCATCCTCGTGCTCAAGATGTATATGCCAGATTAGTAGAACTCAATCCCCAGTTAGTTGAACGCGGACGTGCAACTATAGAATCATTAGGTTTAAGCAAACAAATTGAGTTTATCAATGGTGACGCTACTAGCGCCGCTAATTATATAGGTGCAGTCCCCGCAGATATTGTGATTGTCTGTGGTGTGCTTGGCAATCTAGCTGATGAAAACGAACTCAATCGCTTACTAGGAAATCTCAGTTTTCTCAGTAAAAAAGGTGCGTTTGTGCTTTGGACTCGCGGTCATTCTCAAGGTATTGCTTACTCAGAAACAGTGCGTAAATACTTCCGTGAGTTTGGATTTGAAGAAATTAATTTTCAACTCACAGCTACAGGAGATATGGGTGTAGGAATTCATCGTTATTTAGGTGAAACCCTATCTGTACCCAAAGAGCAGCAATTATTTGTGTTTTCTGGTGTTCCAAACAAGGCGAGGTAAAAATGTCACTGTTAACTCCTCTATCCAGCACAATATTTAGTTGGGAAGAACTGCTAGAAACTGCTCGTCAACATACACCAGCGCGTCGGGTAAAAAGACCAGGACAAGCTCCCTCTACTGCTCCCATTCCCAGTAGTTTACATACACTACCACCAGATACAAAACCACCAGTCTTGTTATATCGTGATAGTAATTCCTGGTGTCCCTTTTGTGAACGGGTTTGGTTTGCTCTGGAAGAAAAAGCTATCCCTTTTGAAACTGAATTTATTGATTTAAGTAATAAGCCGAAGTGGTACACCGACCTTGTACCAACTACCCTTGTCCCTGCTGCCAAAATTGAGGGGCAGTTAGTGTATGAGTCTAAAGATATTCTCTTAGCTTTAGAAGAAAGATTTGGCGAAACTTTATTACCTGAAAATTCAGCAGAAAAAGCAGTAGCTAAACAATGGATTGAGGATGCAGAAACCAATGGTTTTCGAGACATAGCCTACAAGTTTTTGCGTCAACCACCAGAGGATGAGCAGGAATTAACTAACCTCCAAGTAGAATTTACAGCTAAATTAGACGAAATTGAGCAAAATTTGGGTAAATATCCTGGCCCCTACTTTTTATCAACATTCAGTTTAGTTGATATTATGTATAGCCCCCATTTGGATCGATTGGCAGCTAATTTACCTGTATATCGTGGCTATCACATCAAAGGTAATCCTCGTTTTCCTCATATTAATGCTTGGTTTGATGCACTCAATCAGCGTCCGGCTTATCATCGGGTGAAGTCGGACAATATTACAAATAATTTACTGTTAAGGCGTAGGTTTGGCATACAACCTATCGGTCATCCTTTACCTTTAAATTCTGCTGACAGTGAAGCTATTTACAACCGTGCAGAAGCAGCAGAAAGATTAAGTGATAATCGAGAAGCGGCTATTGGCGATATTTTGAAAAATTCTGGTGTACAAGGATTAGCTGTAGAAGGTGATATTTCCACTGTGCAAGCTGCTGTTGATTTTCATCTCAGGCTATTAGCTAATTATCTTCTGTATGGTGATGGTAGAGCCTTACTGGGTGGACTAACTGGTGGTAAAGATAGCATCGATACCAATTTTGCTGCGGTAGGAGCTATTACCCTGGCTTATATCAGAAATCGTATTTGTGCACCACGTGATATGAGCGCTGGTGCTGCAACTGCCTTGAGAACAGCGGCAGATCAAGTTTTGGCGGCTATTTATTAGTTTTGCTCACGCACAATCACACAGAGGAAAGAAAGAATGAGCGAGTTCAAAAAGATTAGTGATGATTTGAGTGTAGCGGGACAAATTTCTGATGAGCAAATACCAGAATTAGCTGCTGCGGGATTTAAATCTGTTCTGAATTTGCGTTCTCCAGAGGAGCAAGGTTTTTTGCAGAATGAAAAAGAACAAGCAGAAGCTGCGGGTCTGGAATATGCAAATGTACCGTTAAATCCTCAGATACCCAATCAACATTTAACTGCTGAGGCAATTCAAGCGATTAAAGCTTTACATAAACCGGTTTTTATTCATTGCGCGGCTGGAGCTAGAGCCGGAGGAATTGCTTTAATCTCCAATGCTATTGATGACGGTTTGACTTATGAGCAAATAGTCAAAAAAGCCACTGAATTGGGTATCAATTTAGAGCAACCACATTTGCGGCAATTTTTGTTAGATAAGTTTGCAATTAAGCAAGATTAAAAGTTGGAAACTTTGCGTCTTTGCTCCTTTCTCTAATTGGCGTGAAATCTATCTTCAATCCATTACCAAAATTCTCAAAGTTTCTATGAGTTTAGAACTAAATCTTGTCGGTAAAACAGCGATTGTGACTGGTGGCAGTGCGGGAATTGGATTAGCTACAGCCAAAGCATTGTATAGCGAAGGAGTGAATGTAGCGATCGCTGCCCGCAACCCTGAAAGGCTAGAGCAAGCAGTTTTCGATATTCAGTCTCTACCTACCACCGGGGCTAAGGTAATCGAGATTAGTGCCGATTTAACCAAAGCTGAAGATGTGGAAAAAGTTGTATCTACAACGCTAGAACAATTCAGCAAAGTAGATATCTTGATTAATAATGCTGGTTCAGCCCGTGCGGGATCATTTTTAGAATTAAGTGATGAAGCCTTTTTAGATGCTTGGAATTTAAAATTATTGGGTTACATTCGTTTAGTCAAAACTGTTATACCCTATTTCAAAAATCAGAAAGATGGACGAATTGTAAATATTATCGGTGGTGCTGGACGGACACCTCGACCTAACTTTTTACCAGGAGGAACAACTAATGCGGCTCTACTCAACTTCACACGGGGTATTTCTAAGGAATTAGCCCTAGATAATATTCGCATTAATGCTATTTCCCCAGGTTTAACCGATACAGAAAGAGCAAAAACTTTAGCAGTCCAAAATGCTCAAAGTTTGGGAATCAGTGTAGAGGAATATCAAGCCCAAGCAGTAAAATCTATTCCCTTGGGAAAAATTGTCCATCCTGAAGAAATTGCCTCATTGGCTCTGTTTTTAGTTTCTGATTTAGCTGCTTCTATCACCGGTGCAGAAATTCAGGTTGATGGTGGTTCTACTCCTGGAGTGTAGTAGCAGATAATAAGTTTACTTGTTTACATTTTATATAGCAATGGACAGAGCAGTTAGGACATTAACTAACACTAAAATTTTGATAGCAAAAGGCTTTTAGCACTGTCACCTGTCACCTGTTAACTGTCACCTGCTATATCTACAAATCTAGAGAAAATCTCATTGTAGAATATGTCTTTTAGGGCAAAATAAGGGTGGAAACACCCTATTTTTTTTTCTGATTAAGAGATTCACTAAATTAGGCATACAGTATGTTATTTAGTCGATTGGGTGAATTAGCAGCACTCTTTTTTAAACTGGGTCTGATTGGCTTTGGTGGCCCCATTGCCCATATTGCCATGATTGAAGATGAAGTTGTGAAGCGTCGTCGCTGGCTGACATCAGACCATTTTCTAGATTTATTAGGTGCCACGAATTTAATTCCTGGACCCAATTCCACAGAAATGGCAATTCATATCGGATATATTTATGCAGGATGGCTAGGCTTAATTGTGGCTGGCGTTTCCTTTATTTTACCTGCAGTTTTAATTACGAGTATATTTGCATGGATTTATGTTGATTATGGCACTTTACCGCAAATTTCTCCTGTACTTTATGGGATTAAACCTGCGGTTTTGGCTATTATTTTCAATGCACTTTGGGGATTATCTAAAAAGGCAGTAAAAAATCGTAAATTATTAATTATTGCTATAGCTGTTGGGTTGGTAGTATTGGTTTTGCACGTCAATGAAGTATTGGCATTATTATTGGGTGGATTCATAGGAATGATTTGGCTATACCCCAGAAATCAAAACAAAACACCAGGAAACCAAACCAACTTATTAATTGCTTTATTAACAACTAGCACCAGTTGGCCAACAACATCTGCAATTGGCACAGTGGAAGTTAGCACCTCTATTCCTTTATGGGAATTAGGTTGGTTTTTTCTCAAAATTGGTAGCGTTTTGTTTGGTGGTGGTTATGTGCTTATAGCCTTTTTACAAACAGGATTAGTTCAAGAATATGGTTGGTTGACACAACAACAGTTGTTAGATGCGATCGCTATTGGTCAGTTTACCCCAGGCCCAGTATTGTCTACTGCTACCTTCATTGGCTATATTCTAGCTGGTATCCCCGGTGCCATAGTCGCAACTGTGGGTATTTTTCTTCCCTCTTTTGTATTTGTTGCGGCTTTAAATCCTCTCGTTCCCCGGTTACGCAGTTCTGCTTGGACAAAGTGTTTTTTAGATGCTGTCAATGCCAGTGCAGTAGCATTAATGGTTGTAGCCACCTTACAACTAGCAGTAGCTACCTTAACGATAGCAAAGTCACCATATCTGGATATTTTCGGCATAGCGATCGCACTTATCTCCACAGTATTGATTACTCGCTACCGTGTCAACGCAGCTTGGTTAGTTCTAGGTAGTGGTTTAATTGGGTTTGCTGGAATGACATTAGGTTTAGTTAAATAGACTCTAGTGAAATTAAATATGTGCTTTCCATTACCTTGATAGTTAAATATAAAACCTCTACATTCTTGTGGAGAAATATCTAATATAATCAAATCAATATTATTCTTAAAAATTTCGTGAGGTGGGCATTTATCCTGCCCATTTATACCTCAATAGGAGGGAATTTGCTGTATATTTACCAGCGCGGCTGATAGATATTAACAGCAAAATTACTTCAGCCTTTTAGGTGTAATAGCATCAGCTAGTTGCGGTGGTAGAGTCGCATCTTTAACTCTAATTTTGCGGGGTATAACCTTTTCCTCAAAATAAAAATCTGCAACACGTTGTTGTTCAGCAATAATAGCCGATGTGAGTCTTCTTAACCGATATGTCCGCCGACGTGCCACTGTTTCTAAAATAGATTGATCTATTTTTAATTCAGGTGCAAAAGCCTTTGCAACTTCTTTGGGATTCTTATCAGCCCATTCTCCAATCTTGTCTGCTTCTTCTAAGAAAATTCTGACCAATTCAGGATTTTTGGTGACAAAATCACGCCTACCTAAATAAAATCCGCCCAGAGTGTTGATTCCTGATGCGTTTCTCAAATTACGAATCGGAATCGTTTTCTCCACAAGAGCTAAAAATGGATCACCACCTACCCACACTTCTACTTTGTCCTGAACAAAAGCGTCACGGGCTTCTGAAGGTGTTAGCCCCACGACTTTCACATCCGAAATTTTCAAACCTACTTCTTTTAAAGCTTTTGCTAGTAAATAATGGGCATTGGAACCGCGCTGAAAAGCAACTTTTTTTCCTTTGATATCTGCTAATTTTTTAATGGGAGAATTAGCTCGAACTATAATACCTTGTCCAAGTCCTCTACTAGGAACACGTCCAGCTATGTAAATTACTTCAGTAATACCAGCTGCTTGAGAAAAAATTGGTGGTGTTTCTCCCACAGTACCAATATCAACTCGACCTGCATTCATCGCTTCTATTAGTTGTGGACCGGCTGGAAATGGCCCAACCCAATTGACTTTTACACCTAATGCCTGCAAACGAGGCTCAACCACTCTTTTAACTTTAACAATATCACCAGAAGTTTGATAAGCCAAGTTAATTACTTTAGAACTAAATCCTGGTTTCGTTTGCGCTTGGGTCGCTTGCAAATTAATACTTGCTAAAGGCGCAGATAAAGCAAATAGTCCTAGAAGTGAGTATTGAGTCAGGCGTTTTAAAAATGTCCGACGCTGTGGTAAAAATGGAATTTTCATGGCTAAAAAATGGGGAATTCAATAAAACTAACGCTGTACAATGGTGTCCAGCTTGAAGGGCGGGTATTGTGAAATATGCCTATAAAGTTTCGTTATTCTTTTTGAAACCGCTACTTGCTTTATAGCAAAACTACGTTAAATCGATCAATTTACCGTAGTATAAAAATATAAGTAATTTTATATTATTGTTATGTTTTGGACATAGTTAATAAAAATGTCTAGGCTGATGGTCAATACTTGCCCATAAAAAGGCAGATTTTTTAGATAATTTGTGATAAAAATTTGCGGGTTCTTTCTTCTTGAGGATTAGTAAAAAAGGTTTCAGGACTGCCTGATTCTACTAGAGAACCACTATCCATGAGAATAACTCGATCTGCAACTTCACGGGCAAATCCTACTTCATGGGTGACGACTACCATTGTCATCCCTTCACTGGCAAGATTTCGCATCACATCTAATACTTCCCTCACCATTTCGGGGTCTAAAGCGGAGGTAGGTTCATCAAATAGCATAATTTTTGGTTGCATAGCTAAAGCACGGGCTATAGCAACTCGTTGTTGTTGACCACCAGATAATTGTCCTGGATATTTTTGCGCTTGTTCTAAAATACCTACTCTTTCTAACAATTGCATTGCCAATGCTTCAGCTTTTGACTTTGACCAGCGACGCACCCACAGAGGTGCTAAGGTGATATTTTGTAGTACGGTTAAATGGGGAAATAAGTTGAATTGTTGAAAAACCATCCCTACTTCTTGGCGAATGGTTTCAATATTTCGCAAGTTATTACTGATGGTAATACCATCAATAGTGATTTTGCCTTGTTGATATTCTTCTAGTCCATTAAAAGTACGAATAAAGGTAGATTTTCCAGAGCCAGAAGGACCCATTAACACTACAACTTCGCCACGATTAACGGTTAAACTTGCTCCTTTCAAAACATGAAATTTACCATACCATTTATGAACATCTTCAGCAATTATAATGGGTGTTGTTTCTACCATACTTTTAAATATTAATGACTAATGATTATTACTTAATTGTCTTTCTAATTTTCTGGCAGCTAAGGACATGGAATAGCAAAATAACCAATAAATAAAACCTATAAAAATATAGACTTCTGCATAACGACCAAGAAATCTTGGTTGTGCCAAAATAGAACGGGCAATACCTGTCAGTTCAACTAGTCCTACTAAGGATAACAGAGAAGTATCTTTAAATAAGCCGATAAATTGACCGACGATGGCAGGAATTACAGCCCGTAAAGCTTGAGGTAAGATAATTAATATGACTATTAATGGTGGATTTAATCCTAAGGCTTTTGCTGCTTCAATTTGTTCTCTGGGTATTGATTGCAGTCCTCCGCGCACGTTTTCTGCCATGTAAGCAGCACTGAATAAGACTAGTCCCGCGATTCCTCGTAGCAATCTATCTAAACGTAAGTCGCTGGGTAAAAATAAAGGTAACATAACTTGAGCTAGGAATAAGATTCCAATCAGTGGAACTCCTCGAATGATTTCAATATAAAGAATAGAAAACCAACGTACTACTGGTAAATTGCTAGTTCTCCCTAAAGCTAATAAAACGCCCATGGGAAAGGATAGTACAATACTTACTGCTGCCATCAGTAAGGTGAGTAATAAGCCGTTCCAGAGGTTAGTTGATACAGATTCTAAACCTAATCCACCACCAATTAACCACCAAATAATGGGGAAGGATAATAACCAAAGGGGAGATAGCCAAGGTGTGATGCTTTGGGATATTTTTTTAGAAATAAATAAGCCTGTAAATCCTGCCCAAGTGATAATGCTAAGAGTAACAACTATGAATAAAATTATCCAAATTCGCCAATATAAAGTTTGGGGGTATCTACCAACTAAAAATAAATGAATGTTAGCTTGAATGACTTGCCATTGTGCTTGGGTAAATGCCCAAGTTAATATTCCTTTAGTTATCCAAAATATCAATATTAAAGATAAAACAGTTAATAAGCTGTTGTACCAAGTATTAAATAGGTTTTTATGCAACCAGGATATTTTAGTCATTGGTCATTAGCGATTAGACTTCATTAAGGATGTGGTGTGATGCTGACCGAAGTTGAAATTTGAGGGAGGACTGGTAATTTTTGTCCCAGGTTTACACAAACAGATTGGCAAAATAGATAGAGATTGACCCGCTAAGGGAAAATTTGTAAGTTTGGTGAGCAATTACGCCATGCTCACATTGAGTAAAATATCTTAATTTTTTTTTAATTCTTGATCAATAGCTTGAATGGGAATAATTTTTCAAATTTGATAAATTTCTCCATGAAAATACAGGATTTTTCATGAACAGCCTAGATGATACCAGCAACTACACACTACCAACTAAAAAGCTAGAAAAAGCTATTAAACTTGTGAATGGGGTAATTTTTGCTTGTAATAAATTATCATAAATAAGAGCACATGAAAAACTTTTCATTATTGACTCGGTTGTTTTTTTGTAATAAACTTCTGAAAAAATCATGAATAACCGCAAACAGATTGGTTCTACTTTAACATTAACTGCATTTTTATCGCTAGCTGGTGGACTGACATTGATTAATAGTACCACTGCTTTAGCTAATAAAATTAACCCTCAGGTTATTACTGTTAAAGCTAATAAAATTCAGCCCGTACCCATTCCTAAAGATCAATTACCATCTCCTTTAGATGCTGGTGTTGTATTTAGAGAGATTTCTAGCGGTGGTTTTGCCGGAGCCGTTTATGAAACTGTATTATTAAATGATGGTCTTTTGAATCGGGTTCGCATTGGTGATGCTAATGATTCAGAACGTAGTGTTCGCCGTGTGCCTGTAGAACAAGTAAAACAATTTAAAAAATTGCTGAATAAGAAGAATTTTGAGAAATACAACAACTTAAGTTATCCAGCGCCTAGTGGTGCGGCTGATTTTATTACCTACACCCTCAGCAGTCAATCAGCAACAACTCAATACAACGATATTTCTCAAGGGGGCTTACCCAATCAATTAAGTGCAGTGGTGAAGGCTTGGAATGAGTTAAAAAATAGCGCCAGACCCCTGTAAACTTGTTTCATATCTTTGCTTGCGGTGGGGATTTTCCGCCGCAATTTTTTTAATATATTTGAATAAACTGTTTATGTTGGTTCTATTTCAATAATCAATTATCGCTGGTACAAATTTTTATTCACCTGGTTTAAACCAGCTTGTTGCTCGATTTTCTAGAAAATTATGATTATCATCCATTTTATTATTTACTCATCTTTCTTTTATTTTTACGGTGCGGTTAAATAAGTTCATGATTACAGATATGGTTAAGCTCAGGGTTAAGTAGGTGAGGATAAGTAATAACATCACTTCTACGGCTTTTCCTGTTTGGTTAAAGGTGGTAGAAGCAACAAAATACATGTCAGGATAACCAATAGCGATCGCTAAACTGGAGTTTTTGGTTAAATTCAGATATTGACTGGTGAGTGGAGGAACTATAACCCGTAAGGCTTGGGGAAAAATCACTAGCCGCATGGCTAAACTAGGTTTGAGTCCCAGCGATCGCGCTGCTTCCCATTGTCCCTTGGGTACGGATTGAATTCCACCCCTGACAATCTCAGCAATAAACGCACCTGTGTAAAATGTTAACCCCAACAGCAACGCGGAAAACTCTGGAGAAAAGTTAACTCCTGGTAGTTCTATACCGTTTTGACTGAAATAAAATAAGCCTCCAAGGGAAATTTTATTTTCTGCTTTGGGAAAAGCCAGAAACACTGCAAAGTACCAAAACAGCAATTGTAGTAATAAGGGTGTGTTGCGGAAGATTTCAACGTAAACGGCGCTGATGTTCCGTACTAGCCAATTATCTGATAAACGAGCAATCCCCGCAGTCATCCCAACAATGGTGGTGAGAATAATTCCTGTAATAGCTACACGCAAAGAGTTAATTAGCCCTACCCACAAAGCACGGCTATAGGTATCTGTTGGGCTGTAGTTGATGATTTTTTCGCCAATGTCAAAAGAGGCTTGTTGGTTGAGAAAATCAAAGCCAAATTGTATACCTAGTTGTTGTAAGTTGCGGTTCAGGTTATTCCATAGTATGGCTATGATGGTGATTGCTAACAGGACAGCGATGATTTGGCTGATGATTTGCCAAGGTCGTGGTTTAGGCATACCAATATGGTGATAAGAAATTACCTCACGCAAAGGCGCAGAGAGGAAGGCAAGAGTTATTATCGGAAGGGTGGAGAGTAGAGGAGGCCGCCTTTTGACCAGAGTTGATTTTGTCCACGGGCTAGATTGAGTTTTGTTTTATTGCCAAGATTGCGATCGTAGATTTCGCTGTAGTTACCAACGTGTTTGACGATTTTGGCGGCGAAATCTTTGCTTAAACCGAGTCCTTCACCCATATTGCCTTCTGTACCTAAAAACCTTTTGATGTCTGGGTCGGTGCTGGTGATAAAGGTGCTGAGATTTTGTGAGTTAATGCCCAATTCTTCAGCTTTGATGAGGGCATAAACTGTCCATTTGACGATATCTGACCATTTAGTATCTCCTTTGCTGACGGCTGGTGCTAGGGGTTCTGAGGAGATAACTTCGTCGAGAATTTGGTTATCGTCAGGGTTGGGTAGGGTGGTGCGTCGAGAAACTAAGGCGGAACGGTCTGCGGTTATTCCGTCACATCTTCCTTCTGCATAGGTGGCAAAGGCAATATTGACATCTTCAAAGACGACGGGTTTGTAGGTGATACCCCGTTTCCGCATTTGGTCGGCTAGGTTTTGTTCGGTGGTGGTTCCAGTCTGGACACAAATAGCTTTGTCTTTCAGGTCTGTAAGGGATTTGATGTTGCTATTTTTGCGAACCATCACCCCTTGTCCGTCATAAAAGACTACGGGGGCAAAATCTAATCCTTGGGAGGTGTCACGGCTGAATGTCCAGCTAGTGTTACGGCTGAGAACGTCGATTTCTCCAGTTTGCAGGGCTGTGAATCGTTCTTTGGCGTTGAGGTTGCGGTATTCTACGGCTTCGGGGTTGTCAAATGCAGCAGATGCGATCGCTCGACACACATCTACATCAATTCCACTATACTTGCCGTCTGTACCTACAAAGCTAAATCCTGGTAATTCACCACTCACACCGCAGATGAGTTTGCCACGGTTTTTAATGGTGTTCCAGCGATCGCGCGTCACTGATGTTTCTGAGGTGCTGGCTGTGGTTGTGGCTTTGTCTGACCCGCTACTACAAGCACTGAGGGCAAAAATTAAGGGGGCGATCGCTAAAATTAAACCAGATTTACGCATAGATTCATTCACTGTTCTTGCAAAGTTGGACGAATTAAAATTTCATTGACGTTGACACGCTGGGGCTGGGTAACAGCATAAACTATTGCTGCTGCTATATCTTCACTTTCTAATGGTGTGATGGCTTTGCGTCGTTCTTCAAAGTTCTGTTTGGCGGCTGGGTCAGTAATATAATCGTTGATTTCTGTATTCACTATACCCGGTTCAATAATGGTGACACGGATATGGTCTTTAGATACTTCTTGCCGTAATGCTTCCGAAAAGGCATTGACACCCCATTTCGTCACGTTGTAGATACCCATTCCTGCCCGCGCGAATCTTCCCGCAACGGAGGAAATATTGACGATATGCCCTGATTGTTGGCTTTTGAGGATGGGTAGGACGGCGTGGGTGGTATAAAGTAGTCCTAAAACGTTGATATCTATCATCCGTCGCCATTCAGAGGTATCTGCCCCATCAATTTTGCCAATTAGGGCTATACCTGCATTGTTCACCAGAATATCTATCTTGCCAAATTCTGTATGGGCTTTTTGAATCAGGTTGTGAGATTGCCCTTCATCAGTCACATCTGCAACTACTGGCAATGCTTGACCACCATTGTCTGTAATTTGTTTGGCTACTGCATTTAACCTATCTTCCCTTCTGGCGGCAATTACCACCTTTGCCCCTACTGCGGCTAAGGTGATCGCTGTTGCTTGCCCAATTCCCGAAGATGCTCCGGTAACAATAGCTACTTTATCTTCTAATTTACCAGTCATCATCAACTCCTGAATTACATCTGTTTACTTTGGTGAAATCTCAACGCTGAAGCCACTGCTGCACCACAGAGAATTAATGCTGCTACCCGAAAAGTCCCTTGGAATCCCGCAATAATGGCTGCCGGTGGTGCGGCCGCAGCATCTATTCCTCCAGCGACCTGGGCACTAATTGACCCAAACACTGCACCTATGATGGAAATTCCCATTGTCACCCCGCAGGTACGGGACAGAGATAACAAACCTGACGCTATCCCTAAACGTTCTCTGGGAACTGCCCCCATCACCGTACTATCGTTAGGAGAACGGAAAAAACCCAACCCCAAACCATAGAGGAAATAGGGTAAAACATAGCCCCATTCCGTTAGTTGAGCATTAAAGGTACTAATTCCCAAACAACCGCCAATCATTAACCCCAGCCCCACTAAACCCATTAACCGAGAACCAAAACGGTCTGAAAGTGTACCGGAAATAGGGGCAACTAAACCACTAATGACTGAGGGCACAGCTAACAATAGTCCTACTTTCAATGTTGAGTAGTTCTGGACTCGTTCTAAAAAAAACGGTGTCACTAGCAATACACCACTTAAGACTATAAATACTAGAACGTTACTCAGCAAACTCATACTTAACCGCAGATTGCGGAATAAATATAGCTCTAGCAGCGGGTGTTTTAATCGGACTTCCAGTAGTAAAAAAGTTACCAGACCTACAGAGGCGATCGCTAATAATGACAATGCACTCTCACTCCCAAACCCCTGCCGTTGTCCTTGGGTCATACCTAGAGCAAAACTCCCCAGTGTAACCAAGGCTAAGAACGCACCTACTAGGTCAAATTTCTGTTTCACCATCACCTGTGGAGAACGAGGAACCACCCTAGCGACGAGGAAACTAGCTATAATACCTAGTGGGACATTGATTAAAAAGACACTGCGCCAGCCAGCCAAACCCAGTAGCAACCCTCCTGTGGAAGGGCCAAGGGCCACTCCTAATGACACCACACTGCCAATGATGCCCACAGCCCGACCTCGTTCTGAAGAAGGAAAAACTTCAGTAATAATTGCTAAACCCAGCCCAGAGAGAAAGACAGAACCTAATCCTTGTAGACCACGAAAGCCAATTAACCAATTAATACTAGGTGCTAATCCACACAACAACGAACTCAAGGTAAAGATAACCATTCCCCCCAGATAGAGGTGTTTCTTACCCCACATATCACCTAAGCGAGTAGCAGCCAAAACCAAACTAGAGCTTACTAAGGAGTAACTCAATACAGCCCATTGTGCTTGAGGAAAAGTGGTTTGGAATGATTGCACCAAAGTAGGTAAAGTCACGTTGATAATACCTACATCGAGGGTAGACATAAACACCCCCATACCAATTCCTAACAGCACCCAAAATTGTTGTAAATCTGACAAAGATTGAGATTGTGTTTGTGATGTAGACAATCTCTAGCCTCCTTATTCCCAAGTGTTGATTAATTGGCGATGTATAGAAAACCTGAAATTTAGATTGTCAATTAGTTAGATTTAATATATTACGAATACGTTATTTTTGGGAGGAAACATATCAAATTTATAGATACAAGTAATTATGGGAATGTAATTTTTGCTCTTTTGGCAATTTTGCTGCTACTACAGTAAAACGAGCGATTTACTGTTGTATACAAATATAGCATCTCACGGATAGGGGGAAAAAGCAAGGACAGTAAGGTGACAGAAGAAGACAGAAGTTACAGAAGTCAGTAGGGGCGGGTTTACAGATATCATCAACTATGAACGAGAATTTTGGTAAACCCGCCCGTACAGGAGTTACAGAATAATTAATGCTATTGCTGCTGAATTGTTGCATTTTTCAACTCCTGTTCGCCCAGGGTGGCGCAGAAGAAGAAGACAGAAGTTACAGAAGTTGCAGGAGTTACAGAATAATTAATGCAATTGCTGCTGAATTGTTGCATTTTTCAACTCCTGTTCGCGCAGCGTGCCGTAGGCATACTTCTGGACTTCTGGACTTCTGAACTTCTGAACTTCTGAACTTCTGAACTTCTGGACTTCTTTTGAGTGTTAGTTAATGTCCTAACTACCTTTACCATCAGATGTCTATTGACTCTCACTCTGGTTTGCGAAAGGTATAACCAACACCACGGATACTATCAATTAAGCTTTCTCCAGCAACACGCTCAATTTTTTTGCGTAATCTCTGCACGCAAACATCAACTAAGTTAGTATTAGGGTTAAAGTCATAACCCCAAACATGCTCAAGAATTTGAGTACGAGTAAAAACTCTGCCGGGAGAACGCATTAAATACTCTAATAAATTAAATTCACGGGTGGTGAGTTCTACTAATTGTTGATGGCAGGTAACTTCGCGGGTTATGCGGTCTAATGACAAAGCACCTACACGCAAAATATTCTGCCGTTCTCCGGAAATACGACGAATCACCGCATGAATACGGGCTATCAGTTCTTCTACAAAAAAGGGTTTGGTTAAATAGTCATCTGCCCCTAAGTTTAACCCTTCGAGACGGTCATCTAGTTCGTTGCGGGCAGTTAATAAGATGACTGGTAAATTCTTGCCAGAACGGCGTAAGCTTTTGAGAATAGCTAGACCGTCTTTACCTGGGAGCATGATATCAATTACGGCAACATCATACTCGTTTTCCATTGCTCGATGATATCCTTCATTTCCATTATCTACATAATCGATAACGAAACCCTGTTCTTTTAATCCTGCACAGACAAAGCTGGCTATTTTCGCTTCGTCTTCTATGTACAAAATATTCATACCAATTAAAAATTAAAAATTAAAAATGGGAACTTAAATAATTGAGGTTTTTATATTCTAGTGGGTTGTGATTTGCTGCAAAATTACAAAATCGTAATTTAACTGCACTTGTCCCTGTAATTTTGGGCTGATGAAATGAAAACATCAAGCAACTCAGGAGACAAAAACCATGATTTCACGTAACTTGTTGTTAATAGGTGCAGCTTCTTTATTAATCCCCATTAGTAGTGCTCTTGCGGTGACACAAACCCACTCAGCACCAATTATCGCCCAAGTATCACCAAATCAAGCACCTGCTGATAGAGAACCTGGAGATTTTCCTCCTTCCCCTCCTGAAGGTGGGAGAAATGAAAAACGTGGCAATGGTGAACCACCTTGGGCTAAGGAAATTGGTCTATCTAGCGAGCAAAAAGCAAAAATCAAGCAATTACACGAGCAAGCGAAAAAAGATAGCGAATCACTAAGAACAGAATTGAGGCAAGCTGATGAAAAAATGCGATCGCTTTTTGCGAGTGATGCGTCAGCTGATCAGTTGCGGCAACAACACAAAAAAATCCAGAGTTTACGTCAACGTCTTGATGACAAACGCTTTGAGACTATGTTAGCAGAACGACAAATTTTAACGACTCAACAGCGCAGTCAATTAGGCAAATTAATGCAGCAACGTCAGGGCAGAAGACCACAATCACGACAAAATTACAAATGGTGATCAGCAAGCGATCGCTCCAGCTTACTGTGATTCTACAGCAAAACCGCCTCAATCATGAGGGCGATCGCTTTTCATTCCTCAAACTTCAGAACCTTAACAATCTCTTTTCCTGTCCCCTGTCACCTGTTACCTGTCACCTGTCACCTGTCCCCTGTTCCCTGTCACCTGTTCCCTGTCCCCTATTCCCTAATTCTTCACCCCCACCCATTGCGTCACCATAGCCATACCTTTCCACCCTAAAAACTTACCAATAGGTTCAGCCCTTTGAATGGCAATGCGGGTAAAGTTTCCCCCCACCTGTTCATACCAATTAAATAATGTTTGTTCCCCTTCTAAAGTGACTACATTTGCTACTAACTTTCCCCCTGGCCCCAGGGCATTCCAACAAATATCAAATAATCCTGGTGCTGTTACACCACCACCAATAAAAATAGCGTCGGGTGTGGGCAAATTTGCCATTGATTCGGGGACTTTTCCGGGGATGATTTGTAAATGGGGTGTACCCAAAGCGGCGGCATTATCAGCTATATATTTTAGTCTAGTGGGGTTTTGTTCCAGAGCGATCGCCCTACATCGGCTGTGACTTCGCATCCATTCGATGGAAATGGAACCACAACCTGCCCCTACATCCCACAATAATTGTCCTGGTAAGGGTGCTAAGGTAGAAAGGGTAATTGCCCTAACTTCCCGTTTTGTTAGTTGTCCATCATGGTGAAAAGCATCATCTGGTAAACCCGGAAATCTCGATAAAGGCAACACACCACTATCAGCTATA
Organism: Richelia sinica FACHB-800; assembly: GCF_014698825.1. GTDB lineage: Bacteria > Cyanobacteriota > Cyanobacteriia > Cyanobacteriales > Nostocaceae > FACHB-800. The sequence continues at coordinate 76,984 of NZ_JACJTT010000014.1, read as the reverse complement.
CATTCCACGGCAATAGTATTTAAACTAGCAATATTTGTTTCCTGCCAAGAGGCGGCCACACCTTTTAAAATACGTTCATGAATACCGCCCATTCTTTCTAAAACGGTAATTTTACTATCATCGAATCCGCGTTTTGTCAATATATCTGCCACAATTTGTGGTGTGTCTTTTCCTGCACTTAAAATCAATAATTTTGCCCCAGGATAAATATAAGATTGCAGCAAGTCAGCAGGACGACCGCATAAACTGAGGGTTTCTACCTCTGTTAACGACCATCCCAACCGAGAACAAGCGAGACTAAAGGCTGAGGGTGCGGGAATAATGGTAATTTCGGAAATAGGGATACGCTGGGTGAGAGTTACACCCACGCCATAGCACATCGGGTCGCCACTGGCTAAAATACAAATAGATTGACCCCGTTGTTCAATAATTTGGTCTATGGAAGACTGAAAAGGAGATTGCCAGAGAATTTTTTGGCGTTGGTCGTCAGGGGATAACATGGACAAATGACGCTCTCCACCGACAATAATTGTAGCTTGGTGCAACAGAGAAAGAGCGATCGCACTTAATCCCTCGATGCCATCTTCCCCTATACCAATAATTGATAGCCATTTTTGTGTCATACCCTTTTCCTGTTTCCTTTATTGGTGCAAATTTCAGGAACCTGGGACAAGATTATGGATAAAATATCATTGATAATCAAGTATGTCTCATCAAAAATCACCCCATATTAAAAAATCTCTCCCCTCTTCTGATTGGCCCATTGCTGAATTACCAGGTTTAACAGAAGCAGAAAAATTTCAATTACAAGATTGTGGCATTACTACCACAGGTTTGTTATTTAGACAGGGGAAAACTTTAGAAACGCGAATTGCTTTAGCTAGTAAATTACAAGTTCATCTCCAATATGTGAATAAATGGGTAGCTTTGGCAGACTTGGCTAGGGTTCCTACTGTAGGGACAAAATATTGCGGCTTATTACTTCATGCTGGTGTTGGTTCTTTAGCCCAGTTAGCACAAATTCCCACCCATAGATTACACAAACAAATTATGCGATTGCAGGTAGCAACTATGCAAAGACGTGATTTGTGTCCAGCGATTGAGTTAGTCCAGCAGTGGAGTCAACAAGCGAGAAGTATTTTAAGTTTATAAGTTATAAATATTTTTAAACGCTAAATTTACGGAAGTAGGAACTGTGAATGTGAATAAAAGCTAGAAAAAGCTGTATATTTTATACTGAAACCTCAAATATTCACAGTTATGGCTGATCCTGTAACCCTAACGGCTGCAACAATTGCTGGTTTTGCTTTCAGTAAGTTCTTTGAGTCTAGTGTTGGTAAGTTGGGTGAAAAATTCACCGAGGCCGCACTGGCAAAAATGGATGAACTGCGTAAAAAGATTTGGGATAAGCTCAGAGGTAATAATAGAGCAGTTACAGCACTGACGGCAATTGAGCAAGGTTCTAAGGCTGATTTAGACCGATTAGCAGTGTATTTAGAAGATGAAATGAGGGAAGATGCTGCATTTGCCGAAGAAGTGCAAAAATTAGCCCAAGAAATTCATGCTGGCAAAATTCAAGATAATAGCCAGATGGTGATGAATATTGATGGTCAAAATAATACAGGTACTCAAAAACAATATAACGTAGCTGTTGAAGGTGGAAAAAGCTATATTGCTGACAGTATCACGATTCATGAAGCAACTTGACCGGATTCGTCCGTAGGGGAACGGTCAAAGTTAAATCCCACCAATTACATTATTGATCAACGCCGTCCTGATACTATTTATTGGCATGGACGGGAAAATGAAGTTGCTAAAATTCAAAATTGGTTGAATCTACCAAATATTAAATTAATTGGGGTAACTGCTGCTGGTGGTTTTGGTAAATCAACACTGGTGGGAAAAATATTTGATAATTTACAAAACTTTGATCACAAAATTTGGACAAGTTTTAGTCAAGCATATCCTTTTGGGATTTGGGGACGGTGGGTATTAGAACAGTTAAAACAACCTGCACCAGAAAGGGACGAGGAATTATTAATTGCCTTATGTAATTGTTTGCAAAAGGGGCGATATTTGCTGGTGTGGGATAATTTAGAGACTCTGCTAACAGATAATGGTCAATGGCAAGATGCGGCTTATGGAGAGTTTTTATTACGATGGTTTGGGTCAAATAGTCCCAGTGTGATTTTAGTTACTAGTCGAGAAAAACCAACATTACCAAACAATACTCTTAGTTACAGTAAATGGCTTGACTTGCCAGGACTTGCCACTGATGCAGGTGTAGCCTTACTGCGAAATTTACAAGTTGAAGGTAGTGATTTAGATTTACAGAATTTTGTTCAACGTGTTAACGGACATCCTTTATTAATCAAGCTGGTAGCTGGTTTATTGTTAGATGAACAAGAAGAATTAAAGGAGTTAAAGCAAAATTTATTTGCAATTTTAGGCTTACATCGAGATGATCCAGAAGCCAGTATTGGTAAAATTCTTGATGCTAGTATTAAACGTTTAAGTCCGAAATTACAAACTCTTTTGTTGAATGTGAGTGTTTATCGTTTGGCTTTTGATGAAAGCGCAGCAGCAGCATTAATAAATGAGCAAATTACCACAGCAGAGTTACGACAATTAGCCAAACGTTCTCTATTGCAAGAAAAGAAACAAGAAGGGGTGTGGAAATTTCAGTTTCAACCGTTAATTCAAAGTTATTTACAACAAAGACCAGAAGACAGAACTCAAGCCCATGAATTAGCTATAGCTTACTATACACAACGCCGCAAACTGCAACTGGAACCTGATGATAATTTGCAAGCAGTGACGGAGTATTTAGAAATTTTCCATCATTACTGTGAGTTGGGACAATATGCTGAGGCGTTTTCTAGTGTTTTTTATGCAGAAAATAATCATGATGATTGTGATGAATTTCTAAGAAAACGCTATTACAATGCTGTTCGGCTGACTTTATATGAAAGATTAATTACAGAATGGCAATCTCCGAAGGAGAATGAGAAAAGATTTTTCAGTGATGCCCTTAAAGTTTATGGGGATGTGTTGCAATTTCTCGACCGAAGAGATGAAGCATTATCCCACTATGAACAAGCATTGTCATTTTACCGAGAAATTGGCGCTCGCTTGGGGGAAGCTAACACATTAAAAGCCATTGGGGATGTGTTGCAATTTCTCGACCGAAGAGATGAAGCATTATCCCGCTATGAACAAGCATTGTCATTTTACCGAGAAATTGGCGCTCGCTTGGGGGAAGCTAACACATTAAAAGCCATTGGGGATGTGTTGCAATTTCTCAAACGTAGTAATGAAGCATTATCCCGCTATGAACAAGCATTGTCATTTTACCGAGATACAGGGTCTCGCTTGGGGGAAGCTAACACATTAAAAGCCATTGGGGATGTGTTGCAATTTCTCGACCGAAGAGATGAAGCATTATCCCGCTATGAACAAGCATTGTCATTTTACCGAGAAATTGGCGATCGCTTGGGGGAAGCTAACACATTAAAAGCCATTGGGGATGTGTTGCAATTTCTCAAACGTAGTAATGAAGCATTATCCCGCTATGAACAAGCATTGTCATTTTACCGAGATACAGGGTCTCGCTTGGGGGAAGCTAACACATTAAAAGCCATTGGGGATGTGTTGCAATTTCTCGACCGAAGAGATGAAGCATTATCCCGCTATGAACAAGCATTGTCATTTTACCGAGAAATTGGCGATCGCTTGGGGGAAGCTAACACTTTACAAGCCATTGGGGATGTGTTGCAATTTCTCGACCGAAGAGATGAAGCATTATCCCGCTATGAACAAGCATTGTCATTTTACCGAGATACAGGTTCTCGCTTGGGGGAAGCTAACGTTTTGCAAGAATTTGGTAAATTAGAAGATGACCCAAAACAGAGTTTAGTATTTCTCCAACAAGCGCACAATATTTATCAGCAAATTGGTGATATTTATAGCCAAAGCCGCAATTTACTATTTATTGCTAATGTGCAGTTGCAATTGGCAGATAAAGCCGCAGCAATTAATTCTTTAATTACATCTGAGGAATTAGCAGCGAAGATTAATTATCAACCTTTGCAAGAATACGCACAAAATAAATTAGCAGAAATCCAAGGTGATGAACATCAGTCAGATTAGAAAATACAAGTTAGGACTGTTCTGAATACAGGTATGATAGAAAATCAAAAATCAAAAAAACTGAATAATTTTCGGCTGATTATAGATAGCCATGTCCATTAAGCTGAGGACATAAAAACTATAATTAGTTTGATAGAAATACACTTTAAAAACCAAAAGAATTTAACATTCTTGTGACTGCCTCAATAAATTTTTCACCCCACAAGCTTGATAGTAAACCACATGATATAATCAATAATGATGCAATACCTAATTGAACTAAGTTTAAATCTATGGAAGACCCATAGGAGATAGGAATGGAAACAACGAAAGCACCAAGTGCAGCACCCCCAAGAAATCGGTAGATAAATTTAGCGCCCTTACCTTGTTTGAGATTAGTATCTTCAGAAGTCATCAGAATTTACTCACAATATATATAACACTACTAACATTCATTATATAGATTTGACGGACTTTGATAGTGGGGGTTCCCGAACTGATCAGGACTGGTTGTTTTGTGGAAAAGGCTATCAAGTCACCTGCCACTACCAATATGATATTAATGCAATCGTTGAATTAAGAGTTTTATTATTATGATTTGTACATCATAGCAATGAAATCTGCTGTAAGATTTACTGCTGAAGATTCAACAAAGTTTGTAGAGACGTTGAATACAGCGTCTCTACATCCATTAGACATCTGGTGGTAATTAAATGTGCGTGGTTTGAAACCCTTGGAGAGACGTTCGGCCGGAACATCTCTACATTCATTTTCACCAGGGGTCTATTTTATATTGAATGAGGTTGATTACTTAATTTAGGGGTTAAGCACATTGCTTAACCCCTATTTTCGATGTCTGCCATAGAAAATTACAAGATGGCAAAAATCAATGAACTGTGTAAAATTACCGTAAGCCTTGTTTAATTGAGTTTTTGCAGTTAGAGTTTTAAAGTAATTCAGGATGAAGATTCTTTTGCTAAGACACCATTGAGAAAGATATCAGCAAGACCTTCGGCCATGTGTTGCATTTCTTGGGGAGATGCGTTAGGTTCCATGAGGGTACTATCAGAAAAACCAGCAATGGCAAACATACCCAAGAACACCTTAGCTACTAAGTTAGCATCCATTTGGCGGTAAATGCCCCGATCCATCGCTGTTTGAAAGAAAGCTTCAGCAACATCGGTCATTTTGGCGATCACCTCTAATTGTATGCGATCGCGCAAATCTGGATGAAACTGCACTTCCATAAAACAAACACGCATGAGATCAGCATTTTTCCGAAAATTCCACATCCGCCTCCGCATGACTTGGGCTACAGCCTCATAACTTCCCATTTCACTTAATTCCGTCAGCAAATCTGTGAGAATATCAACCCAGCCACTAGTTGCTACTTCTACCAAAATTGCCTTTTTATTGGGAAAATGGCGAAACAAAGTACCCTCAGCTACACCTGCTGCTTGTGCTAAATCACGAGTAGTAGTGCCATCAAATCCTTGGGAAGCAAACAATCGTTGTGCTGCCTGTAAAATGCGGGTGCGCGTCTGTGCCTCAGAGGGTGGAGAAGAATTAAAAACTCGCATATTAGTTAATGATATCTCCAGGAGACGACTTGTAGCATTATTGTCTAACGTCAAGTACAAAAAGCACAGAAAGCTTAATACAAGATTAACGCTGTATTTTTGATTTAACCTATTTCTCAAGACATGTAAATTTAATTTACTTTTTGCTGATGAATAAAACGATTTTTCCTTGGTTCTTAGGCATGGTTAACAATTTTCTCTTGCGTCGTCTTCTATTCTTCACTTTGGCTTTGTTCATGACCTGTTGGTTCTGGATGCCAGAAGTTGCTCTAGCATTACAACCTCCCGCTGCTTCGATTCAACCTTATTTAGATCGAGTCATTAAACAATTAACAGAATTTCGTCTCGATAATGGTCTGAAATTTATTGTTTTAGAACGCCATCAAGCCCCTGTAGTTTCTTTTGTTACCTATGCTGATGTTGGTGGCATTGACGAACCAGATGGAAAAACAGGTTTAGCCCACTTTTTAGAACATTTAGCCTTTAAAGGCACAAAACGTATTGGTACTACAGACTACCAAGCAGAACAACCATTACTGGAACGGTTGGAAGAATTAGACAAAAAAATTAGAATTGCTACAACCAAGGCACAAAAAGAGGAATTAACCCAACTACAAGCCGAGTTTAAAACAGTAGAATCCCAAGCCTTAAAATTAGTTAAACAAAACGAAATGGGACGGATAGTTGAGCAAGCTGGAGGAGTAGGGTTAAATGCCACTACTTCTAGTGAAGCAACCCGTTATTTTTACAGTTTTCCTGCTAATAAGTTGGAATTGTGGATGTCTCTAGAGTCAGAGAGATTTTTAGAACCTGTATTTCGAGAGTTCTACAAAGAAAAAGATGTCATTTTAGAAGAACGACGGATGCGGGTAGAAAATTCCCCCATCGGTGCCATGATTGAAAAATTTATTGATACAGCTTTCAAAGTTCATCCCTACAGAAGGCCAGTCATTGGTTATGACGAAGACATCCGCAACTTAACACCAGATGACGTTGAACAATTTTTCGCCACATATTATGTACCCAGCAACCTCACCATTGCTATTGTGGGAGATGTCTATCCCAACGAAGTAAAAAGACTCGCACAGGCATACTTTGGACGTTATCCAGCTAGACCCAAACCTAAACAACAACTACCAATAGAACCTCCCCAAACAGAAACCAGAGAAGTCTCTTTAGAATTTCCTTCTCAACCCTTGTATTTAGAAGGCTATCATCGTCCGTCCGTAAATCATCCCGATGATGTGGTGTATGAAATTATGGGTAGTTTGTTGAGTAATGGCAGGACATCACGCCTTTACAAATCTTTGGTGGAAAAACAGCGTATAGCCCTCAATGCTCAAGGTTTTAGCGGCTTTCCTGGTGATAAAGCCCCAAATTTAATGTTATTTTATGCCCTGACTGCCCCCGGTAACACAGTTGATGATGTAGCTAAAGCACTGCGGAAAGAAATTGACAAACTGAAAACTGAACTGGTATCAGCAGAAGAATTGCAGCGGGTCAAAACCCAAGCGAGAGCAGGTTTATTGCGTAATTTAGACTCAAACATGGGTATGGCGCAACAATTACTAGAATACGAGGTCAAAACTGGTTCTTGGCGGAATTTATTCAAGCAATTAGACCAAATTGCCGCGGTAACACCCGCAGATATTCAAAGAGTAGCCAAGGCAACTTTTATCCCAGAAAATCGCACTATTGGTAAATTGTTGTCGAAAAAAGCATAGGTAATAGGTAATAGGTAATAGGTAATAGGTAATAGGTGACAGGTGACAGGTGACAGGTGACAGGTGACAGGTGACAGATAAGAGTAAGAGACTCCTGTTAACGCAGCCATAATTCTGTAACTTCTGTTTGCGTAGCGTGCCGGAGGCATCAGCCATACTTCTGTAACTTCTGAACTCCTTCTTCACATCATTTTGAGAGGTAAAAAATTGAAACTTTTTAAGAAGAGTCGTCGGTTTTTTTTAGCTTTGTTTTTGGCTGTTTCGTGTTTACTGGTGACATTTAACTTTTCTTGGGCAGCACCAACGACGAAGCATTATGATGAGTTACAGTTCTCAGCTTTACCAGAAATTAAGCTACCCAAGTATGAAAGATATGTTTTGGAAAATGGCTTGGTGGTTTATTTGATGGAAGACCATGAGCTACCTTTAGTCAGTGGTACAGCTTTGATTAAAACTGGTAGTCGCTGGGAACCTGCTGATAAGGTGGGTTTAGCTGGTTTAACGGGAACGGTGATGCGGAGTGGAGGAACGAAAAAACATTCTGCTGACCAGTTAAATGAGATATTGGAACAACAAGCAGCCGCAGTGGAAACGGGTATTAGTGAAGGTGCTGGTACTGCTAGTTTTGATTCATTGAGTGAAGATGTAGATACAGTGTTTGGGTTGTTTGCGGAAGTGCTGCGAGAACCTGTGTTTGCTCAGGAAAAGTTAGATTTAGCTAAAACCCAAGCTAAGGGTGGTATTGCTCGTCGTAACGATGACCCCAATGGTATTGCTAGCCGAGAGTTTAGAAAGTTAGTCTATGGTCAGGAAAGTCCCTATGCTCGCACGGTAGAGTATGCAACTCTAGATAAGATTTCTCGTCAGGATTTGCTGAAGTTTTATCAGCAATATTATTACCCCAATAATCTTATTTTAGGGATTGTGGGCGATTTTGACCCGCAGAAAATGCGATCGCTCATTCAAGCTAAGTTTGGTGATTGGCAACCACGCCCCACAACAGTTAAAACTGAATTACCGCAGGTATCACAGGCTAATTTAGGTGGTGTGTTTTTTGTCAACCAACCCCAACTCACCCAAAGTAGTGTGTTACTTGGTCATTTAGGTGGACAATTTAACAGTCCCGACTATGCCGCACTGGATGTATTGAATGGGGTGTTAAATGGTTTTGGTGGCCGCTTGTTTAACGAAGTGCGATCGCGCCAAGGTTTAGCTTATTCTGTATATGGATTATGGAGTCCCCGTTTCGATTATCCGGGCATGTTTATCGCCGGTGGACAAACCCGTTCTGATGCTACAGTCCAATTTGTGAAGGCAGTCCAAGCAGAAATTAAACGTTTACAAACTGAAAGAGTCACCGACAAAGAACTCAAATTCGCTCAAGAGTCTACCCTGAATTCCTTCGTTTTTAATTTCCAAGACCCCAGTCAAACCTTATCTAGACTCATGCGCTATGAATACTACGGCTATCCCCCAGATTTCCTATTTCGCTATCAAAAAGCTGTCGCTCAAACCACCGTCATCGACTTACAAAGAGTAGCGCGTAAATATCTCAAACCAGAAAATCTTGTGACTTTAGTAGTGGGAAATCAAACAACAATTCAACCTCCCTTAACCCAACTCACAAAACAAGTTACCTCCATAGATGTTACGATTCCTGGTTCTCAGTCTCAAGCTGTGAATTAATCTAATAGATATCTGGAAAAAATCAATGTAGAGACGTTCCGACGGAACGTTTCTACGAGTTTAATATTATTTATAATAAAAATAAATCTCATGCACTATGAAAATATACAACTAGGCAAATATCTCAACTTAAAACAATTCTGTACCTGTACACAAACATATCAAAAATATTCTCCAAATATTAATCCCTATCCTCAAAATCACCAAGAGACCATTCCCGCATTACAACAACTGAATCAATTTATTATTGACCCAATAATTGATTATTTTGGCATTGAAAAATTTCAACTTACCTATGGTTTTTGCTCACCAGATTTAAAAAAATACCTCGAACAAAAAGACCCAATTACCGGTGAAAAAAATGGCAGAGTAGCGCCTAACCTAGACCAACATATGAGCCATGAAATAAATAAAAATGGTAAATACTACTGTGAAAGATTAGGAGCTGCCTGTGATTTTCTGATTATCGACTTACCCAGCAATCAATTAGTAGATTGGATATTACGAGCCAAATTACCCTTTGACTCCCTATATTTCTACCATCCCCATAGACCCATCCATATTAGTTATGGGCAACAACATAAACGAGATATTTGGACATTCAACGATTCTCGACAACCAACCAAAAAAGGAATTGAGAATTGGCTAAAATTAGCCAAGGAAATTAAATAATTAATCCTCTGTTACCTTGTGCCGATTTTTACGTCGATTATTAATAGCTGATTTTAATAATTTCACTTTATAAGGATCTGCATCCTTCATCCAAGTTAATTTATGATGCTTAATTTCCGCACAATGCTCTCTTAAACATCTCTGCCAACCAGACAAATTGCCAATATTGCGCCAGTCATCAAATAATCCCCAATCTTCTTCTTGACGAGTCAATCTCACCAATTTTTCATACTGATAATAATCAGGGGTAACTAAGGCATCTTTACAATGTAATATTGGTGGATCATCCGCAGTGTCATATTCCCGATAAGTCACATGTAAATCGCGCAAGTCTACTTCCATTGCTTTCAACAAAAGTGGATGAGCCTCTGTATCAAATTCTGGATAAAATAAATAGGAAATCTTGGGTTTTTTCGTATGAAACTTAATTACATTTGCTGCTTCTAATCTGCCAATAGTCCGACTAGCACAGCCTTCATACAGCCGCAGAATGGGGTCAAGGGACTGGAGTGCAGAGATATGTACCCACAGAGAACTACTGAAAACTTTGCCAATTTTACTATTTTGACAATGTTCTATAATTAGTTCTGTATTGCCCAAACTATGCAGCATCTCGTCTGCTTGCAACCAAGCTTGTTTATAACTACCAAATAAACCTAAAATATCTTCTTGCACTTCTGGTGCTAATGTCGCAAACTTGGGACGACGGCTAAATTGACACAAGGCTAAATAAACCATCAAGTCTTGACGACGTTGTTGAGCGATCGCTTCCCACTCTTCTGGGTTCGTTGCCTGTAAAATAACATTAAAGGCTCGGCGTAAACTGCCAAATTCAGCGCAGATAGGTTCTTCCTGTTCCAATTCCCCCGACCCAGGTAAGCGACCACGTTCTGTGACAAACGCCATCAAAGGTTGTAAAAGTTGTTGATATTCTGCAAATCGCTTGACACTAGTCCGCACTTTCGGAGTTGTGGCCCGCGACCGGAAGCGAGAAGCGCGAAATAACTGTGCTTGTGCTTCATCCCGAAACACAAAATATACTCCCAAGGCTACAGGAATTGCATCTACATTCAGCACTTGGTCAATATATATTTTCAGTTCTTCCTGCTCATAATACTTTTGAAAGGTATTGCGGTTGGTAATGACACCATCACCATAAGCAACTACACCTTTTTTACTATCTGCAATCAAAACTTGAGCAGAAACTAATAATACCCTTTGTGTCAGTTCCCACGCTTTAACTAAAGCCTCTCGTCGTTCGCTTTGGTCTTCAATGACATTAATCACAAAGCCAAGATTCACAATATCCGCAGATGTACAAGGAATATGGGGAGAATAATAAGGGTCCCAACCAGCACTAGTAAATTCCATTTCCCCAATACGTCGAACATCTCCCCCATGTCCACACCCATAATCAAAAAAGGTGGTTTCTTGGGTAAATAAACCAGCTTCCCAAGCTAAACGTACAGGTCTAGATAAATCATGACGGACAATTGCTGCTTTATGACGTTGGATTTTTGGTGTTAAATTACTGGCAACATGGTTTTTCTTTTGAATCAAGTTATGACCATGAATTTCTACTCCGTGGGTTTCTAACCTTCTTAACCAACCATCCCTTGTGCCAATACCTCTAGTATTATCCAGTAACCCTAAAGCTTCTTGTGCTTGGGTTAAGGCTGCAAATTGTTCATAAAGAGGATAATCAGGTGTAACAAAAGTTTCTTTGCGATGAAGAATCGGTGGGTTTTCTGAGTCTCTATAATCGCGATAACTAACTGCCAGAGTATTTAAATCTACTTGAATACTAGTGTGTAGGGCCGGGTGGGGGTCAATATCAAAATCAGGATAAAATAGGTAAGAAATCCTGGCTTTACTGAGACTAAATTTGACTAGAGTTGCTTTTGCTCCTTGAGGCGCAACATCACGAGCAAGACGCTCATATTTTTGCAGCAAAGGGTCAAGAATATGCAGAGCTAATATATGAATGTAAAAGGCATCTGGTAAAAGCTTACCTGCTGTGCTTTTTTGACAGTAATCAGCAATGATATTAATTTCTATTAAGTCTGAATTGACGCAGGTTTCTGTAACAATGTTCTCGCTATTGTCAGGCGTAAACATGGCACTCATAAATGGAGAAATGCTGCTTTGTTCAATTCTCTCATTCTTTTTCCTGATCAACTCTGGAAATTTATTACTACCTCACTCATAGCGTTTTAATTTAATGATGATACAAAATACTTGAGTCATGATGACTCCATTCCATTTGTGCAAAATTGGTCAAATTGGCTTTTGCAGATCAATCCTTACCAATCCCTAAAATTACATATCTGGGTTATCCTTGATTGGCCTAGATTTTTGACCAAAATTAGCGTATAATTCGGGACTAGTGATGGTAAGCTTCTCTTTTGACATTTACGGTAATTTCACGCTAGTCAGCTTATTTGTGTCCGCTTAAACTAAAAATCGTAGTCTCCATGAAGTTTGATTCAGATAATTGAATCAAAATTGTCGCTTGAAAAACACAATCTCATCTGACGGTGTGATTAACAAATTGTCTCCAGGTTAGTCAATTTTTGTTAATTTAATTTATGAGATTTCTTGGTTCTTAACGTTCATATAAATATACATCTAGTAATTAAATTTTTAATAATACTTATCTCAGGTTGTAGATTTATTCCGTCAGCTAACATCGGAATTGTGTAACCTAAAAACAACGCAATTTAATGATTTATTAGAGGTCTGATGACTCCTTCAATCTTACGTCAGCTTTGGTCTATCGTTGAAGCCGCTCAAACTGTAACTCTACTACAGTTAGACGATGCCAGTTTGGTGCAGTGGCTGGTGAAACAAACAGCCAAGCAAATATTGTTAGATGCTAATGAAACTGATTATCTGTATGACTACATTCGCGCGCGACTCAATTTGATTCGCGAGCTAGCTTATGAGCGCCAACATTCCTATAATTAGGGCAATTGATGGTGTAACCTGAGGAAGAAATACCTAAATAATTCAGGGCAAATGGCTACAAAGTTTTTTGTGATAAATAACCTTCCACCAAACAGTCGGAACCAATAACACGCCAACTTACACGTTCCAAGGATAATGCTTCAGTCATCGTATTTAAACCTAAGTCTCCTACAGGTGTAGGTGCATGGTTACCACCAATGATTTTGGGAGCGATAAAGGCGAGAATTTTTTGTACTGCTCCTTGAGCGATCGCACTAGCTGCTAAAGTACCGCCACATTCCCATAGAACGCTACAAAAACCACGGTCATATAAATGTGCGATCGCCTGATTTGGTGTCAAAGATGGCAACTCTACCACCTCCACACCCTTGGCACCTAAAAACTTTTGAAAATCTGGTGCAGACCCCACCTCAGTTAACACCAAGGTTGGTGCTTCCTTTGTGTCCCATAAATAAGCATTTTGCGGCAAATTTAATTGCCGACTCATCACCACCCGCAAAGGATTGTGCATCCCTTCTTTATGACTAGTCAGGTGTGGGTTATCTAGTCTCAGCGTATTTCCACCCACTATTACCGCGTCACAAGCGGCCCGGAGTTGATGAACTTCACTGCGAGCATCTTGATTGGTCACCCAAGCACTATGACCAGAACTAGCAGCAATTTTGCCATCTAAAGTCATGGCATATTTGAGAATTCCCAAAGGTCGCTTGTGGACAATGCGATGAATAAAACCTTCATTCAGCTTTTGACAAGCTGCTTCCTCTACACCTACCACCACCTCTATTCCCGCATCCCGTAACCGGGCAATACCACCCCCAGCTACTAAAGGATTAGGGTCAACCATGCCCACAACTACCTTAGATACTCCCGCAGCTATTAACCCTTCCGAACAAGGTGGTGTGCGACCATAGTGGTTACAAGGTTCCAAACTGACATAAATTGTCGCACCTTTAGCCCTCTCTCCTGCGGCTCGCAAGGCAAAAACCTCTGCATGGGGTTCACCGGCACGGGGATGAAATCCTTCACCGACAATTTCGCCATCTTTGACAACTACAGACCCCACTAAGGGGTTAGGAGAAGTGCGTCCCAAAGCACGACGGGCTAATTCTAAGCACCTTTGCATCATGCGGGAGTCAAAATCACTACCTACCATTGCCTGAGTTGGGTTATCTGCGCTCACTAGAAATTGTCCTGTGGGAATTTTAGATTTGAGATTGAGGATGGAAAAAAACAGTTAATAGCATGGTGTTTATGGATAATTTTGGATGTTGACTTTCACCAATACATATTAAGAATTATGAATTAATTTCAGCTTTTGCCACCAGCGATTGAGGGGATAGTAAATTACAGGGGCCCACAAACTGCTGAGAATAGCTGAAGCTAAGGCTGCACGTTGATAATAAGTCCAGATTGTTTCCAAAGTGCGATCGCCCATTAAAGACAACTGCACTGCAAAAATCGTATCTGCTACCACTGCCATCACAAATACAATCAAGGCAATAGAAATAAAATCCTCTTGAATAAAACGCTGCTTTTGCATTAAAGCCGTCAGCACACCTACCACCCCTAAACCCACTGCATGGGAAGGATCAGGTGCTGTCATGGCATCTTGCAGCATCCCCAAAACTACACCAGACAATAGACCAGCCACAACCGAGCGTTTGACACTCCAAACCACTACCCAAATCAACAACCAGTTGGGGCCAATACCCAATAATTCCATTCCTGGTAAGCGGGTAGGTAGCATCAATAAACATAACAAAGCAGAACCACCTATCACCATCCAGTCCATTAGTTGCCGCATCCATGGCCGCCAAAGTGCTAGAGGTGGTAAAAATGATTTGGAGTTACGCGCTGACGATGTTTTTCGTCTTTTATTGCCTGTCAGTCCCAGAATTTTCATTTTTTACAGAATCTTGCAGAAGTGAGTTAGACGTTTCTGGCTGTTGACTTACCCCATTAACTTGTTCCTGGTCTGGTTTATCTGGTTTGGGATAGACAGTTACCCAGTCTAAAGAGCGAATGGGTGGAAATAACTCCACTTTAGCCACAGATGCTGGCAATTTCTTTAAATCTAAAGATATGATCCTGCCCACAGGCACACTAGAGGGATACTTTTGACTGTAGGTAGATGTAGAAACTAAATCACCTACTTTCACATTGGGGACTTTTTCGTAAAACTCCAGTACCCCTTGTGCTGACGCATCTCCTCTCAATACACCCTTGGCAGAAGTGCGGCTAATAGTCACACCGACTTGGCTTTTTAAATCACTCACCAGTAGCACACGGCTAGTATTGGGGGTAACTGCTTCTACTAAACCCACTAAGCCACCATCGGCTTTGACAATAAATCCCTGTTGAATACCCGCATTAGTACCTCGATTCAGGGTTACTTGCTGCCACCAGTGATCAGCACTTCTACCCATAACCCTGGCAATAATGGGTTTAGCTGACATTGGTTTCTTTTCCACATATGCTAACAAGCTTTGTAGCTTTTCATTTTCGCTTTCCAGGTCAGCAATTCGTGTTTGTAACTCCAATAACCGTGCATCTCGCCTTTGTTCTTCAACGCTCGGACTTGGCTGTAATGTCTGCAAGGGGCGAGTTATGCCTTGATACAACTCCAGCAAGAACGTACCTTGAGTTTGTCTTAATGTCCAAGCGCCAGCCACTACTAGAACGAATAAACCTAAATGTAATGCCTTATGCTCCCACCAATGTCTTCCGGTAAACATTTATTCCTATAAATACAGATACACAATATTGAAGATAATGGATTCTATAGTTTAGCAGTACAGAACCCAATATCGTCCTGAAACTGTTCCTTACATATTGCGAGAACGACCACTAAATACCCGTTCTAATTGCTTAAAGTTTTCTAAGACTCTGCCTGTTCCCAGGACTACACAGCTTAAAGGGTCAGCTGCAATGTGTGTGACAATGCCTGTTTCATGGCTAATGAGAGTATCTATACCTTTAAGTAAAGCTCCTCCACCAGCTAACATGATGCCTCTATCTATTATATCGGCAGCTAGTTCTGGTGGTGTTCTTTCCAAAGTCCGTTTTACTGCCTCAATAATCACTGACAAAGGTTCTATCATGCTTTCACGTATTTCTGGTCCTTTGATAGTGACTGTTCTGGGTAGTCCAGATAGCAAGTGTAAGCCGCGGACTTCCATCATTGCGTCTTCATCGTCACGGACAGGATAGGCAGAACCAATGCGAATTTTGATGTCTTCAGCAGTACGTTCTCCTATGACCAGATTATGAACTTTCTTCATATACTGAATGATTGATTCAGTTAATTCATCTCCAGCAATACGTACTGATTCACTAATCACAGTACCTTGAAGACTTAACACAGCAACTTCAGTTGTGCCACCACCGATATCAATGATCATGTTACCAGTTGGTTCAGCTACAGGCAGTCCAGCCCCAATTGCTGCTGCTACAGGTTCATCAATCAGGTAGACTTCCCTCGCACCAGCTTGAGAAGCTGCGTCCATTACGGCTCGTCTTTCCACTCCTGTGACACCGCTAGGAATACCAATGACGATTCTTGGTAGAATTAGGGATCTGCCTTCGTTGACCCGTTGAATAAAGCTTTTAAGCATCAACTCAGCAGTATCAAAATCCGCAATCACACCATCACGCAAAGGTCGCAAAGCAACTACATTGCCTGGTGTCCGTCCGAGCATTTTTTTTGCTTCTTCTCCCACCGCTAGCGCCACTTTTTCATTTTGATCAATGGCAACTACTGATGGTTCTTGAAGTACAATGCCCTTGCCAGATACATATACAAGGGTATTGGCTGTACCAAGGTCAATACCCATATCCCATGATGAGCGAAAGTTCCTAAAAAGACCCACGCGTTGCTACGCCCCCTATTTGCGCTACTTGTGAATAAAACAGTAAGAGTGAATTGTGCTGGATTCTATTATGTTTTGCCGCCTAACTCCAGTAAACCAGACTATTTTTTTCTATAGTTTTTGTCAATCTTAATAGAAACTAGAGAGTATTGAGTTGTCATTGAGTCAAGGTAACTCAGTAGGACTGGATCTTCTGAGAATGATAACAAGTATGGTTTAGCTCATTTAATTGATTTATTTATATGGTTAATATTTAGCATCTTTTAAACACTTTCACAATTAGTTATTATAGGATGCAGCATAAATCAGTACAAGTGTATTGAGAGGAAAGACCTATGAGTATTAATGTCGTCACCCTAATTGGTCGTGTGGGAACTGATCCGGAAATGAAGTATTATGACTCTGGCAGTGTGGTGTGTAAATTAACCTTGGCCGTAAATAGGCGATCGCGCAATAGTGATAAACCAGACTGGTTTAATCTAGAATTGTGGGGAAAAACCGCAGAAGTTGCTGGTAATTATGTCCGTAAAGGCAAACAAATAGCCGTGAAAGGTTCTCTTAAGTTTAACACTTGGAACGATAGACAAACTGGCGCACTTCGCTCTTCTCCAGTTATTCAAGTAGAACAATTAGAGTTGTTGGGTTCCAAACGTGACGAAGAAGGCGATATGGGAGATATGTCTCCAGATAATTTTTAGAACAGGTGACAGGTGACAGAAAGAGAGGAGGAGAGGGGGAGGAAAAAGAAGATATTCCTCCTTGTCTCCCTTGTCCCCCGTGTCCCCCTTACCTTCCTGGTGCCTATAGAGCAATTCTTAATAACTAATCTGTAGGGTGACAGAAGCTTGTACTTCCTGTTCACCACCCAATATCGGGGTAGATGCAGCATCCATTGTGGCTTTCGCAGCTTCAGCACGGTAAAGCATGGGTGGTGGTGGGGCACTAGCACCATTAACTTGAATGCTCACCACCTCTTTTGCTTGTAATCCCAAGGTACTGAAAACAGCTTCAGCTTGTTGTTGTGCATCCTGAGTAGCTTTTTTGAGAGCTTGTTTCTGGGCACTAGCGATCGCATCATCACTAGCTACAAAGCTGACACCATTGATTTGCGTAGCCCCAACTTTAACAGCTTCATCTAATATCACCCCCGCTTGCTCAGTTGCTACCCGAAAACTAACCGTATTCCCTGCAGCATAACCAGTGATGCGTTGTACATTATTGGTGTAGCTATAAACAGGATTGAGACGTACTCCAGTAGTTTCCAATTTTTGGACATTTCGGCTTTTCAATAGCGCTACCACAGCTGATGAGCGACGGGCCGCTTCTTGCTGCACTTCCTTAGCAGTTTTCCCTTGAATTTCCACCCCTAAACTCACTTGTGACAAAGTAGTGGGAATCGTTTCTGTTGCACGACCACTGACAGTCAAAGTTCGCCACAATTTTTCTTTTTCTTGAGCTGATGTCGGTAAAGCAAAAGTTCCACAAACCAGCAACACTAAAATTCCCGTTTTCCACCATTTACCAGTAGATAAAGACATACCAAATAAACTAGGTTGAGACATAAAATTTGCACTCCTCACCAAGTGAACAATCTTAATTTATGGATGTTTGCATGGAAATTGATTTAATCCATACAAGATTTAAAAATTGATATTTCTACTTTGGCACTGATAATCTGGCAATCAAGAGTGGTTACATTTTTGGAAACTGAAAAAATGAATCTCTACAGAGATTAGTTGATCACATATTGACTGTGGAAAAGAGAACTGGTTATGCTGACAAACTTCTGATAGCACAGCCATCTTCCTGGTCTCCCTCCTCTTGATTCATCTATGTCCACAAAAGGTTACAAATAGAGAGAAGGATTTTTGCGTAACCAATGCAGTTTTTAAATGCAATCAACTTCTCTTATCCTCTACTAGCCAGTGCTACAGAAACAGCTGATAGTTCCATGGTCATAGCATCTGTGCTCTTGAGCTTAGTGGTCATCTACTTTGCGAGCAAGGTGGGAGGGGAATTATCCAATAAAGTAGGTCTTCCACCCGTTTTGGGTGAACTTGTCGGTGGTGTCATTATTGGTGTTTCTGTTCTGCACCTGTTAGTGTTTCCAGATGGTGGAGCAGATAGTTCTAGTTCCTTGATTATTAGCTTTCTGCAAACTACAGCAGGATTGACTCCTGAAGCCGCACCCCAGGTATTTGCTGCTCAGTCAGAGGTAATTTCAGTTTTAGCAGAATTGGGTGTGATTATTCTGCTATTTGAGATTGGTCTGGAATCGAATTTAAAAGACCTGTTAGCCGTAGGTATCCAGGCTACAGTAGTAGCAGTGGTAGGCGTGGTAGTTCCCTTTGCTGCTGGTACTGTCGGGTTAATGACGTTATTCGGTATTAGTCCTGTCCCAGCAATTTTTGCAGGTGCGGCTTTAACTGCTACGAGTATTGGTATCACCTCCAAAGTGCTCTCAGAACTGGGACGGTTGAATTCCAAAGAAGGGCAGATAATTCTGGGGGCAGCTGTTATGGACGATGTGCTGGGAATAATCGTCTTAGCAGTGGTAGCTAGCTTGGCTAAAAACGGTGAAGTCGATGTGAGCCAAGTGTTCTACCTGATTCTCAGTGCTACTGGTTTTTTGGTAGGTGCAATTATTCTGGGGAATGTTTTCAATAAAACCTTTGTAGCGATCGCTGATAAACTCAAAACTAGAGGTGAAGTAGTCATTCCCGCTTTCATTTTCGCTTTTGTCATGGCTTACCTGGCTGCTGCTATTCAGTTAGAAGCCATTCTGGGAGCCTTCGCCGCAGGTTTAGTATTAGAGGAAACCGACAGACGTAAGGAACTGCAAAAGCAAGTTATCCCCATTGCTGATATGCTAGTTCCAGTTTTCTTCGTTACTGTTGGTGCAAAAACTGATTTAGGAGTCCTCAATCCAGCAATTCCCAGTAGTCGGGAAGGTTTGATTATGGCAACTTTCCTGATCACAGTAGCCATTATTGGTAAAGTAGTGACAGGTTTGACAGTCTTTGGACAACCAGAAATTAACCGTCTGGCAATTGGTGTCGGTATGATTCCTAGAGGTGAGGTTGGGTTAGTTTTTGCTGGTGTCGGTGCAGCCAGTGGTGTGCTTTCCAAGCCACTAGGAGCAGCAATCATCATGATGGTAATTTTGACTACTTTTTTAGCTCCGCCTTTACTACGATTTGTATTTCCAGAAACAAACACAGAAGTTGCGCTCAATGGTGCGACTAATACAGCATTAAAAATTGAATCATCACCTTCTTTAATTGCTACTTCCCATGAAGATAGAAATACAGAGATTTTCTCAGATTCTCATGAAAGTTAAGTTCTAATACCAGTTCCATTGTTCTAGGAGCGCTCCTTGATCATCTGGAGTGCCTCCTGGCATCTTGTTTTTACTCCTCTCTAGTTCTCAAATTTCTCAAAATCTTTCCACTGGCATCTAATATCATTTCTGTCTAGACACAACCGTCTGAAAGTAAATTAAGGGAAACTTATCTTGAGCAATCTCCGTCCCCTATCATTCAACAAAGTTCAGAGTAGCTTGTCTTTTCTGCGCCTGGCTAAACTAAAAAATTTACTCCACTCAATTTCCAAAACCTATCATTATCAATTTTTTGCTTTTCTTGATGCTTCTGCCATAATTAACTACTAACTTTGATGATTACTCTAGTAGTTGTGAAGGATTGGAGAAAAAAGTTTCTTCTTGCTTACCCCTTCTTGACATTTACTAATCACCATGGACAGGATAATGAAGCCATATTCTGACCATGATTCGAGCTAGCAAAAATAGCATCTGCCAAGAGGTTGAATAGACGATGTAAATAGAAAACCTTGGTATTACCTTTGATATATAAATATCCCCTGAGAATTTAAAGCATTAATTTCTGATTAAGTCAAGGGTTTGTAATGGGACTTGACGTAACGGACTCTGTTCTGTTTATCTTTTTGTGGTTCAGATCAAGAAGTGATTTATTATGTGTAAGTACCGTGAATGAAGTATCAATTACCATCAATGAAAATTGGCAAATACAAGATTAATGATGAAAGTATGAGCATTTGACGAAAATATTGAAGAACTTAGCTGTATTAAAAAGTATAAAAAAATACAAAAAACAGATTTGGTCGTCACTTCAAAGCTTTGAGCAAGGAAAATCAGCCATCGATGAAACTAGACAACAAATGATAAAAATCTATTTTCTTTATCTATCATCTGTTATTTATTGAGGAGTCAAGATTATGAAAATGCAATGGTTAATACCTGGTACTGTTGGTACTATCTGTATGGTGTCCTCACCTAGTTGGGCAACAGATATCAAATTAGAATCTTGGCGCTTCGATAGTCAAAAAAACCATTTAGAAATACAGACATCCAGTGCTGTTCAACCTAAGGCTCAACTGATTTTTAATCCCACCCGCTTAGTTATTGATTTACCAGGGACAAAGTTTGGCCGTCCACAGTTAACCCAAAATGTTGGGGGAGCGATACGGGCTATTCGGATAGGTCAGTTTGAGAAGGAAACTACCCGTGTCGTGGTGGAATTAAATTCTGGTTATACTCTTGACCCTAACCAGGTAAAGTTTATCAATATCACTGCTAAACGATGGAAAATACAGTTACCAAAGCCAGAAGCAGAGTCAGTGACTGGTGTTAATAATACCTATAATTTGGCGACCATTGAATCTCAAGCACAACCAGAATTATCACCCATTGCGAATAACAATTCTGGCATCACACAAGTAGAAAATTTACAAACCACAGGGGATGGATTTTTTATTCGTACCAATGGCAGTAATTCTAGAATTACAACTATTCGGAGTCGCGATCGCTCCACTATATTTATTGATATTGCTAGTGCCACTTTATCCCCACGTTTAGCTCAGGGCAAATTGCAAATTAACAAGCATGGTGTAAATCAGATTGAATTTACCCAGCTACAAACTCAGCCCTCTGGTGTGCGTGTCACCTTGCGAGTAGATCCTAATAGTCCTGATTGGCAAGCCAGAAACAGTAGTTCTGGTGGCTTAGTGCTACTACCCTCCAGACGAGTGAGTAGTATCCCCGAAGATAATGAAATTCCTACTCCCATTGTGCGTCCAACTCAATCAACAGCCACCATTCAAGCCGTAGAATTAGCCGGCAATGGGACACAATTATTAATTAGAGCCGACCAACCTCTAGCCGCTACAGGGGCATGGGATAGAAAAACAGGTTTATTTAAAATTACAATTGCCAATGCCAAATTAGCCAACAGAGTTGCTGGGCCCGCTTTTGACGCTAAAAGTCCGATTCTGCGAGTCCGTCTCCAACCCCAAGCTCCAGATACAGTCCTTGTTTATGTCCAGCCAGCCGCCGGTGTGCAAGTTGGTGAACTCAACCAAGTGGGAGAAAAGCTAATAGCATTACAATTACAAGGCTCACGCCGCATCACCCCACCAATTGACTTACCCCCTTTACCATCCAACAATGGTCAGTTGCCAGATCCCAATGTGAAAAATCCCCGGACTCCATCACGTCCAGTAGTTCCTAAGGGAAGATTAGTAGTGTTAATTGACCCTGGACATGGTGGCAAAGACCCTGGTGCTATTGGTATTGGTGGAGTGCGTGAAAAAGATATTATCCTGCCTATCAGTCAAAGGATAGCGGAGGTATTACAGCAAAACGGTGTACAGGTAGTTATGACCAGGAATGCTGATTATTTTGTCACTCTCCCAGGCAGAGTGGAAATGGCAGCTAGAGCAAGAGCGGATGTGTTTGTCAGTATCCATGCTAATTCGGCTGGTGCAGGTCGTCCGGAGGTGAGCGGATTAGAGACGTATTACTACGACAATGGTCTACAACTGGCGCGGGCGGTGCATAACAGAATTCTTCAAAGTGTCAACGTCCGAGACCGAGGTGTGCGTCGTGCCAGATTTTATGTCCTGCGTAAAAGTTCTATGCCCTCGATTTTGGTGGAAACGGGTTATTTAACTGGTAGGGATGATGTGGCGAAGTTACAAAACTCAGCGTATCAAAATCAGATGGCTGAAGCGATCGCTCAAGGTATTCTCCAGTATTTAAGACAACGATAAAGTGACCATATCTATATCCAGGGAACAATACTCTCAAGTTTAAATTCCCACTTCTTGGCAATTTCTACATGGTAAAACCATAGGCATGTGCTAGAATCTTACGCCATTAGCTGTGTATTGATCCCAGCACTAAATGCCAGGGTTAAAACGTCAAGATTTCGGTTGAGGCGGTGATGGTGTGAGGATTAGCAAGAATCTTCAAAAGGTATTGACGGCTTCTATAAAAGCAAATCAGGAGAAAGAATTGTGAAACTACACTGGTTAATACCCGGTACTGTGGGAACCATCTTCATGCTATCGTCGCCAACTTGGGCCGCTAAGTTAGAGTCTTGGCGTTTTGATAGCAGCCGCAATCAATTAGAAATTAGAACATCTGGAGCGGTACAACCCCAAGCCCAATTAATTTTTAATCCCACACGCTTGGTAATTGATTTACCAGGAATTAGGTTTGACCGTCCACAATTAACACAAACTATCGGTGGTGCAATTCGTGCTATCCGCATCGGTCAATTTGATGAACAAACCACCCGTGTAGTTGTCGAACTGAGTCCTGGTTACGTTCTTGACCCCAAACAAATTAAATTTATTGGGACTACGAGTAGTCGTTGGTTGGTTCAGTTACCCACACCAGAAGTTGATACTGCTACCCCCACCGTAGACGATGAGCAGCCAACAATTGATTCTGAATCTACTATCGCCTCTCAACCAACTAGATTTCGGAACAACACCTATAACATGGTGACAACTACCCCTGTCACCCGCCCTAACTCCCCAGATTTGGCCATCAACGCCACTGGAGGAGTGCAAATCCAAAATTTGCGAGTTACTGGTGATGGTTTTTTCATTAGCACTAGCGGTGGTAATCCTCAACTCCAAGTCAATCGCAGTGATGATCAGCAATCAATCAACGTAGATATAATTGGAGCTACCTTATCAGCCAATTTGCGACAACGGGATGTATCTATTAATCGATATGGTGTGAACCGTATCCAATTTACCCAACTCTCTAGTAGTCCTCCCGCTGTTCGTATGACTTTGCAGGTAGACCGCAATAGCCCCAGCTGGAGAGCTATATCTAGTAGTGCAGGTGGTTTTGTTCTCTTACCAGACCGTTTTGGCCGCTGGGGTGAAAATCAATCATCTACACTAGTGATTAACAACTCACCTGCGACAATTCAAGCGGTGGAATTGGGGGGTAATGGTACCCAATTATTAATTAGAGGAGACCAACCTTTCTCTGGTAGTGGTGGTTGGGATAGAAAAACTGGTTTGTTTCGCATCACTATTCCCAATGCTAAATTAGCTAACCGAGTCACAGGGCCTAATTTTGGTGCTAATAGTCCGATTCTACGTGTCCGCTTGCAACCACAAGCACCCAACTCGGTTGTCGTTCTACTCCAACCTGCGGCAGGCATTCAAATTGGTGAACTGAATCAGGTGGGAGAAAAGTTATTAGCTTTACAATTGCAAAGTTCTGGTCGCTACACACCACCCACAAATTTTCCACCTCTGCCGTCGGCCAATAGACAGTTACCAGACCCAAAAATAGAGACAATTCCATCTCCTCGACCCCAGCCCCGTCTATCTGTTCCCAAGGGTAAAGTGGTGGTAGTGATTGACCCTGGACATGGGGGTAAGGATTCTGGTGCGCCTGGTTTGGGTGGTTTATTAGAGAAGGATGTGGTACTACCCATTGGTTCAAGGATTGCCTCGATTTTAGAACAGAATGGTGTGCAAGCTGTACTCACTAGAGATGCGGATTTCTTTGTCGAGTTGCAAGGACGTGTAGATATTGCTAATCGTGTCAATGCGACTGTATTTGTGAGTGTTCATGCTAATTCCGTTGACGGTCGTCCAGATGTCAATGGCTTAGAAGTTTATTATTACGACAGTGGTTACGGATTGGCGGAAGTTGTGCGTCGTAATATTCTGCAAAATATTGGCACTTTGAAGGATAGGGGTACTAGAAAAGCTAGATTTTATGTGTTGAGAAAAAACAGTATGCCTGCCATTTTAGTGGAAACAGGTTATATGACTGGCCGAGAAGATAATCCCCGTTTAGGATCACGAGAATATCAAAATCGGATGGCAGAAGCGATCGCTAGTGGCATTCTCCAGTACCTCAAATCTCGATAAAAATCCCCGCGCTCTATGAACTGAGTGGGAATTCCTCATTACACTGGTGGTATGGAACTAATAGGGCGTGCAGGATTTAGTAGTCAATCAGACCATTGTCTGCTAAATTCTGTATTTTAAATCCCACAACTAAAATCCATATTTGCCTGTGTATTCATCCTCTATCTTTGAAAGTAATCTTGACAATATTTTTGCTCAAGAACCTGCTCGCGCCCCTATAGGAGTATTTGACAGTGGTGTTGGTGGATTGACGGTACTGCGCCAAATTTATAAACAACTACCCAAGGAATCAATTATTTATTTTGGGGATACAGCTAGACTGCCCTACGGTATACGTTCTCAAGCAGAAATTTTACAATTTGTCCGCGATATCCTCAACTGGATGCAACAGTGTCGGGTAAAAATGGTGATTATGGCTTGTAACACCAGTTCTGCCCTGGCCTTAGAAATTGTTCGGCAAGAATATAATTTCCCCATTTTGGGTGTAATTCTTCCTGGTGCTAAGGCAGCAGTCCAGCAAGGACAGCGCATTGGTGTGATTGCTACACCAGCCACAGCTAAAAGTAATGCCTATCGTCAAGCTATTGTAGAAATTAATCCAGATGTGCAAGTCTGGCAGGTTAGTTGTCCAGAATTTGTACCCTTAATTGAGCAAAATCGTATCCACGACCCCTACACCACGGAAGTGGCTAGAGCTTATTTAGAACCTTTAATTCACCAAGAGATAGATACTTTAGTCTACGGCTGTACCCATTATCCCCATTTGGCCCCAGTATTGCGATCGCTCCTACCCCCACAAGTCAAACTGATTGACCCAGCTATTCATGTTGTCACAGCTTGTGCTCAAGAGCTTGACCTCCTGGGACTCAGAAACACTCACCCCCCACAACCCACCCGCTTTGCTGTCAGTGGTTGTCCCCAACAATTTGCTCAATCTGGATTATTGTGGTTAGGTTATACCCCAATGGTAGAACAGGTATACTTTACTGACGCTGCTGTATCTTAAGAATATTAAGTTATGTGAGAAAAATTTCAGAAACCAGTGACAGTTGAATACTGGTTTCTGTTTTCCTGATGATCATGTCTTATTGACTATTAACAACTTCAGTAACACTAGCTCTTAAATTACGTTCTGACTGATGCTCCGTTACTGCTACCGAGTCATTTTTAGAACTAATTTTCTTGCCAGTTCTTTTAGCTAAAGCTAACAATAAATAAACGGTAAATAAATATCCAGCTGCCAAAATAAATATCATCATAGGCATATTTTCGTAAATCATTGTTCCACCAATTGTTGATTGTTCAAAATATAAAATTCCATACCAAATCAGCAGAACTTGGACAAAATCAAAGAGTTGATTTATTGCCTTAATTCGCTATGCTAAAATCACCAGTAAAGAACAAATCTTTCCCGGTTCACAATTGATTATTTAATTAAATTTCTTGCAGACCACACATCAGACGACAGTTAAATTACCTTATGGCAATTACCAACTGCGCTCATCAGCAATCTACCTAGTCTGCATCAACTACCCCCGAACCAATCAGGATAGAGCTATCATGGCACTCAACTAATGCTGAAACCTATAGCTGTGCTTCCTTAGAAGTACGTTTTTCCATCCAAATGGCTCATCTGTCGCCCAGATGTTAGTAGGAATTATTCCTCTACTTCCGGCAGACAATAGTTATTTTCAACTCACAACACCAGTAGAGTAAAATCACCTACCGATGATTTACCGTTGGAGGGTGAATATCAGAAAAATTTAAAATCCCTAGACTTAGGGTAACACAACAGCCTGGAATTTTGAGCTAACTTCTAGACGAAATTAAAATTTTTCTAACTGGTTAAACAAAAGTTTTGGCACAACCAGCTATACTCGGAAATTTTCAATGTGTAATTAGCTAAGGCTCAATCAAAACTAGACATATATATATTGTGATTATAGTCACTATTTAAATAATTGCCATCATGGACGAGATTGGATTGTTAGCTTTATCTATCAATACTTTGGCATTAAAAGCAAGAAAATTTATTTAATGCTAATTTTGGGAATTAACACCAGTGACAGGTGATAGATAAGAGCAGTGATTTTACCTGTGCATAGAGGTTGACAGTGTTCTAGACCTATGTTGACTACTTTCTAGAACCAATTCCCGATTTTGATGAAAATTTTGCGCTGGCCCTGCGTTATCTTAAAATGAGTAAAGGATATGTAAACTTTCGTAACCTAAGCCAGAGTCCGCCCATCCATGACCCCAGCCACCTCTCTGTTTACCCCTGTGGAAGCAGACCTGCAAATACTAGCAGAAAACCTCAAGCAGCTAGTTGGAAATCGCCATCCTATTCTGTATGCCGCCGCCGAACATTTATTTGGCGCTGGAGGAAAGCGTATTCGACCAGCGATTGTGTTGTTAGTATCGCGGGCGACTATGCTCACACAAGATATTACACCCCGTCATCGCCGTTTAGCAGAAATTACGGAAATGATTCACACCGCTAGCTTGGTGCATGATGATGTCGTAGATGAATCAAATATGCGGCGTGGTGTACCCACAGTTCATGGTTTATTTGGTAATCGTATTGCCATTTTGGCAGGAGATTTCCTGTTTGCTCAATCATCTTGGTATTTGGCGAATTTAGATAACTTGGATGTGGTCAAGCTGCTTTCTGAAGTAATTATGGATCTGGCGGCTGGGGAGATCCAGCAAGGACTAAATCGTTTTGATACTAGTCTGTCCACAGAGACATACATTGAAAAAAGTTATTACAAAACTGCCTCCCTAATTGCTAACAGTTCTAAAGCTGCTGGATTACTGAGTGAAGTTTCCCCAGAAAGAGCCGAAAATTTGTATTGTTATGGACGACATCTGGGTTTAGCCTTCCAAATCGTGGATGATATTCTCGATTTCACCAGTTCTACAGATACCTTGGGTAAACCAGCTGGTTCTGACCTCAAAAGTGGCAATTTAACTGCACCAGTATTATTTGCCTTAGAGGAAAAACCCTACCTAGAAGTGTTGATTGAGCGGGAGTTTGCCCAAGAAGGTGATTTAGAACAGGCATTAAGGTTAGTTCAAGATAGTCAAGGCATCCAAAGAGCCAGAGAATTAGCCGCGGAACATACAAAATTGGCTGCGGAACACATAGCCACTTTAGAACCATCGGCATCAAGACAAGCATTAATTAACTTGACTGATTATGTACTCAGTCGGCTTTACTAAAAAAAATTTACATTGATTCTAGATTTGGGATTTGGGCTGATGCGAGTCCAAAATCCCAATTCTACTGTTTAGGCGATATTGGGAGGTACTTGTCGGCTACGTTTGTGCTGTTGTAGTTGTTGCTGAATCAAAGTCTGGAATTCTTGACGTTGCACTTCTACTGTATGGTTGTTACTTCCGGGAGTTTCCCGAAAAACTATACTGTCTACTGGTTCTAAGGCAACCAGTTGAAACAAAATTTGAATCACTGGCATAGCTTTAGCTAGTATTTGAGGGTCAAGCCCAGCAGATGAGGAGAGTGAAACATCTTGTAATGTAGGAAAAGCGTAAATGACTCGCTTTTCTATTTCTGGATTGGATCGGTTGCTCAAGGTTGTTAACACCCAATTTCCCTGCGAATTTTGCAGAATATAGTAATGGGTATGCTGTAACTTTTGAGCCAGTGCCATCAGGGTAGGAGCGATCGCTGCCACAATTTGTGGTGTTTGACCATCCTGGGGTGCATTGTTAATTAGCAATTGAATTTGTGTTTCTAAATCCATCATGACTTGTAAAAGAGTCTTGGGTCATAGCCAAAATATCAGAAGCTATCTATCCTACTCAAGGTAAGATCAGCTTGGGTTGAAGTCATCCACAAAACCCATTTTGCTCATACCCAAGGTTTTACAGGTTGTGTTTAAGTATGTTAGGGTATTTTTAATACTGAGACTATGAATTCAGCCGCAACCGCAACTACTCAGGGAGAAAAGTCAACAGGCGTGGAGGTGATTTTTCAATTTCTATTTCAGGAACTTCAGCAGTCCACCAAAGCTTCTGAACAAAATTGTCACGCTGTAGCCTCTCGCATCGCTGCCGAAGTCAACCGGATTTGCCATGAAAGCAAGCGTATCCAAGCCTCTGGAGCTATAGAAAACTCTGCTTTGACCTTAGCCAAACATCGGCTTCAACAATGTGTTAGATATTATGAATTAGGTTCTAACCGAGGCAGGGTAGAACTGCACAGCACCTTAAGTGCCATTATCTATCGTTACATTAATCCGCCCCAGAAACAATTGAGTTATCAAGGGCGGTTGACTATTATAGAAGATTTTCTCCAAAGTTTTTATGTGGAAGCATTAAATGCTTTCCGGCGCGAGAACCAGCTAGAATCTACCTATCGCCCCCAAACCTTATTAGAACTAGCTGAATATATGGCCTTTACCGAGCGTTATGGTAAACGTCGTATTCCCCTACCAGGGAGACAGCAACAGTT
Source organism: Richelia sinica FACHB-800 (assembly GCF_014698825.1). Classification (GTDB taxonomy): domain Bacteria; phylum Cyanobacteriota; class Cyanobacteriia; order Cyanobacteriales; family Nostocaceae; genus FACHB-800. The sequence goes on along the minus strand of NZ_JACJTT010000014.1, from coordinate 47,661 downwards.
AATCATTTTAAGAGCGCAAACTTTTTCTCAACAGCAACCACCAGAAACCAGTGTTGATATAGAACAGGCTGCGGAAGGCAGCAGTAATGAAGGAGACGGTTCCTGGGAAGAACCAGCCATTCAACAATTGCGATCGGCAATGGCTATGCAGCCAGAACCAGAGCCAGAAGAAGAAACCTTGCGGTCGGTGGTGATTGAAGAATTAATGAATTATTTAGAGGAACGACAACAATCTGATTGTGCTGATTATTTTGCCCTACGGCTTCAGGATTTGTCAGCACCGGAGATTGAAGCAATTTTAGGACTAACCCCCAGACAGAGAGATTATCTACAGCAAAGGTTTAAGTACCATTTAATCCGATTCGCTTTATTACATCGATGGGAATTAGTCCATGAATGGTTAGAAGCATCCTTACCCACTAACTTGGGTCTAACTCCCCATCAATGGCAGGCCTATACCAGTCAATTGGATACAAAGCAACGGTCTTTATTAGAGTTAAAACAACAGGGATTACCCGATGAAAAAATCGCCAAAACCTTAGGATGGTCTATGGCCCAACTACAAAAACGGTGGTTCAAAATTTTGGAACAAGCTTGGGAAATTCGTAACTCTTTAGTGTCCGGATCAGGTGCATCTACTCATGAATAGTGACTCAGAATCCTTACAATACCAACTACTTACTTGGTTAATGATAGATAATGTCACAACTGGTGAGCAGGCCTTGGTAAAAAGTGAGGAAGATGATGGGGTATCTAACCCCCTGAATCAAAACATTACTGTCACAAGTGATGAATCAGGATTGGGAGTAGAACCCCAAACTTTTCAAATAGGAGAAATTCCTACTGTGCAAGAACGTTACCAAGCCGTCCTCAAGCGTCGGCTACAAATTCAAAGCCAAAACCACCCGCCGTTATTCCCTTGGGAATCGGAATTAGTAGATTATCCTGAGTTTGTTGAGCAACCGTCAATTGCCTCAGTGTCTGGTTGGGGGTGGTTAACACAGCCCAGTCTGCTTAATTTGCCAATCCCTATACCAGAAAAGGTATTCCAGGAATTAGCTACCAAATGTCAGGCATTGGTGACATCTTCCCTACCGTTAGGAGCAAAACTAGTTCAAGCGGTAGAGAGTTTGTTTCCTGATGAGCATCAAGCGGTCAATGATTTAGCGGGCTTGGTACTCAGAAGTGCTTATCGTTCTGGAAATGCTGTAGCTGCTACAGCACCTAATCTGCAAAGCGATTACTCAGATTTATTACCACGTCAGCAAATGGCATTGTCATTAATGGCTGCTAGACAAATGCTGGAGAATATGACGTTGGCTGTATCACTAACTGAACCTGTAGCTGAAAAACTATTGTTCAGTAGTGTTGGTAATCTCAGCTTCAAAGTTGAATTACAGTCTTTAGACCAGCTGATGCAATTAAATGTCCAAGCTGAGTTACCTATGCAAGGAAATTTACAGCTACAAGGTGAAGGCGCTACCAATCTTGCTCTTTCTCCCATATCTGTAAATCCTGGTGTTGAGTTATCCATTCCAGAGACTAACCAAACTTATTTTCTCAAGGTTGAATTTCCAGAACTCAACCAATCTCAGCCCTTTGTGTTGGTAATCAAAGTTATGATGTAAGCGTAACTACCAGTGCTAGCACGTCACTAAATAACTGCCATAGCGATTAATAATTAACAATTAATATCCTGGTTTTAAATAGACTGAGCTTTTGAATCAATTATCTTTAGGGGGGTTTAAAGCAGGTGCTATGATGAGGATACCTACAAAAATACGTAAATTTCCTTAAATATTGGCAGGAAATATTAGGCTAGGATAGGGACGCTACGGTTGAAGACAAGGTGATTAATTTTCGTCCCTAGCATGGTGTCCGTGTCGTCTACTTCATAGCTTTGCTGACCTGAAGATGTTTAATTTATCCAGGATAAATCGATTGTGGCGTTTACCTGCGGTTGATGATTGGCGGCAAAATTTCCAGAAGTCGCCTTTCAAAGAAGTAGAAGATTCTATTCTTTTACGGGTACTGGTGCTAGCACTGGTAGTTTTGGGAATTGGGGCCACAGATATTGCCAGTGAGTCTAAATTTAGCCTTTGGGCGATTCCCTTCAGTATAGTTGGCACTTTTTGGAGTTATTATAGTCGCCGCAAATCTAACATAGCGGTGAAATTTTGTATTGCCATTGGCATGTTAGCGGCATTGGGAGCTTTTTTTGGCAGGTTTGTAGGGGAGTGGAATGATACGCGGTTGAGTTTGGCAGAATTATTGATTCAACTGCAAGCCCTGCACTGCTTTGATACTCCTAGACGTAAGGACTTGGGCTATTCCATTGTCATTGGGTTAATTTTGTTGGGTGTGGCGGCTACTTTAAGCCAAACTATGGCCTTTGCGCCTGTATTGCTGTTATTTTTAGCGATCGCCCTGCCAACTTTAGTTTTAGACTACCGCTCCCGTTTAGGATTTCAACCTGCCAATAACAAAATATTTACTATCTACAAGTCTTCTAACTTTAACTTTAAATTTTTAATCTTTAATTTTTTGTTGATTGTCGGTCTAGGACTGGCAATTTTTGCTGTTTTACCCCGGTTCCCAGGTTATCAATTACGCCAGTTTCCAGTCAGTACCCCCATTGAAATACGGGGAAGATTTACAGGGCAGAGTATTGTCAATCCTGGTTATGTGCGTCAAGGCAATGGTAATGGCAGGGGTGCAGGTACAGAACAAGTCAATAATGGTGAACCCGGTAAGATAGATAGTGATTTTTACTACGGGTTTAATAGCCAAATTAACCAGAACTTGCGGGGAGAAATGAAACCCAAAGTAGTGATGCGGGTGCGATCGCAAGCAGAGGGTTTTTGGCGAGTTTTAGCCTTTGACCGTTACACAGGTAAGGGATGGGAAATTTCTCGCAACGATGATGTAAGAACCCTCAGACAATCTCCTTGGTCTTACCGCATTCAACTAGATTTACCCCCAATTGCCACTCGGACACAGGAAGTAGTCCAAACATATACAGTGGTTTCTGATTTACCAAACCTGATTCCGGCAATGGCTGATCCGAAAGAGATTTTCTTCCCCACCGCTGTAATTGCTGTGGATCAGGAGAACGGATTGCGATCGCCTGTCCAATTGTCGGAGGGTTTAACCTATACAGTAGTATCCGAAGTACCATTGCGGAATCGAACCCGCCTCAATCAAGCCTCTACTAAGTATTCTGCCACCATCCAAAAACATTATTTACAAATTCCTCCTAGCATTGCCTCCAAGGTCAAGCAGAAAACCGAAGAAATTTTAGCTAACTATCATCGCCAAACCATTTCCCGCTCTCAAGAAAAGAAAAGTCTCAATTCCAATTATGAAAAGGCCCTGTATTTAGCTCAGTATCTTAAACAGAATTACTCCATTCCCGAAAACCCCTTAGACTTGCCATATTTGGGTGAGCAAGAAGATTTAGTAGAAGCCTTTTTATTCAAGCATCAAGGCGGCTATCCCGATCACTTCTCCACAGTGCTAACTATGATGCTGCGTTCCATTGGCATTCCGGCACGGTTGGTAGCTGGCTATGCATCAGGAGAATTTAATCCTTTTACGGGGCTGTATGTAGTCAAAAATACAGATGCCTATGCACTCACAGAAGTGTATTTTCCTAAATACGGTTGGTTTACCTTTGACCCAATTCCCAACCATCCTTTATATCCCCCTTCTGTGGAAGATGTGGAGACCTTTAGTGTGCTGCGCCAATTCTGGAATTGGGTGGCAGGTTGGCTACCTTCCCCAGTGACGGGATTACTCAATTCTGTATTTGGGGCAATATTTGGAGCCATCTTTAGAGCCATATCATGGTTTTTTGCCTTATTTACTCAAGGCTGGTTTGGGATTTTGGCTGGTTTGATGGTGGCTACCGCCCTATCTTTCCTCTCTTGGTTAGGTTGGGTACAGTGGCGACAATGGCTTAATCAACGTTGGCTCAATCAATTACCACCAATGGAACGCCTCTATCAACAAATGCTCCAGTGGACAGCCCAAAAAGGTTTAGGTAAGCATCCAGCCCAGACACCCCTAGAATACGCCCAAGCCTCCTATCACCATCATTCCCTATCTATTGCTCAAGTTATTGACGACATCTGCCAAGCTTATGTGCAGTGGCGTTATGGTGGGCATAATCCGGATTGGCAGGAATTGCAGCATAAATGGGCGGGGTTAAAAATGCAAACTTCCCAGTTCAAGATTAACAAGAGAAAATAGTTTACTTGCAGCACGCTGTGTCGGAAACTTGATCCAGAATGATAGACCAAGGTAACGCTGACATAAGTAAGCTATTTTTTCGCTCTTAGTCTTTTTCCTTAACTTGTCTTACTGTCATTGTGCATATCTCTTAGGGCAGATTTTTCGGAAATTTAGTTGATAAATAGCTAAAAAAGACCAGTTGATAGAAAAAAACACAACCTCACGAGACTTGAATCGTTGTAACTCCGATTCTTTAGGGATAACATGTAAATAAGTTTCTTAACAGCTACTAATAGCTCCTTTAGGGTCAGTTTTGTTATGGAGATTCAACTAATTAACATTGGTTTTGGAAACATTGTTTCTGCTAACCGAGTAGTGGCTATTGTCAGTCCAGAATCTGCGCCCATTAAGCGCATCATTACGGATGCTAGGGACAGAGGTCAACTGGTAGACGCTACCTATGGCCGCCGCACTAGGGCTGTCATTATCACCGATTCTAGTCATGTGATTCTCTCAGCGATTCAACCAGAAACGGTAGCCAATCGCTTTGTGATTTCTCGTGAGCATCAAGTTGTGGACAATTAATTAATTAGAGGTGGGGTTATCAACTCACCCCTATTTGCACCATATCGGCCGTACCATGTGAATTAGACAAGTTTTCTGTCACTAGTGCTACAAAACTCTTTAGTCTGGTGTTGACCTGACAACAGATACAGAACTAAGGAACCATGTCTACCAATTAATTCACAATTTGAACGGATAATGCAAGTTTTACCCATCCCTAGTGGTGCTACTACCCAAGCAAGCCCGCCTCTGGGCAGACTGATTGTTTTAACTGGCCCCAGTGGAGTCGGCAAAGGTACTTTAATGAAGGCGCTGCTACAGCGTCATCAAGAACTGTATTATTCAATTTCTGCTACGACTCGTTCTCCTCGTCCAGGAGAAATAGAAGGCAAAAGCTATTACTTTATCAGTCGGAGCAAGTTTGAACAATTAGTTGCTCAAGGTGAATTTCTGGAATGGGCAGAATTTGCAGGCAACTATTACGGCACTCCCCGTGCTGCTGTGCTTAACCATATTCACTCTGGTAAATTAGTGGTGCTAGAAATTGAATTAGAAGGTGCAAGACAAATCCGCACTTCTTACCCTAGCGCTTTGAATATCTTTATTTTGCCGCCTTCTTTTGCGGAATTAGAAAAAAGAATACGTGGTCGTGGTCAAGATTCAGATGAAGCGATCGCTCGCAGACTCAATCGAGCGGAAGTAGAAATTGCTGCTGCTGAAGAATTTGATATTCAAATAGTTAATGACGATTTTGAAACCGCCCTTGGGCAAATTGAACAAGCTTTATTTAGCTAATTTCAGTGCTAGCTGAATAATACATGCAAGTTGGTAATAGGTAATAAGTAAAAGTCATCAATGATACTTCGTTACCTATTACCCATTACCAAGCAGGAAATTAACCTACTAGACCTTGAATTAGTCCGAAATTACTGGTTAAGAAGAAAGCAACTACTGCTCCACCAATACCACCAATTAAGAAGGCACCAGCAAAGTTGTTCCAGCTTTCTTTGGAATTGAAAGCGTCTACTGGAGGATTAGGTACAGTAACGCTAGCAAGAGCTTTGGGGGGGTTGCTGTTGGCATACAAAGATAAAGCGGCAGTGAGAGTGACAATCAAGCCAACACTCGCCAGTAAACCAGCCAAGTTACCATTGGCTGCATCACGCAATGGCCCTAATTTAGCGAAGGGTCCATAGATAAAGTAACCATGTGCCATGCCAATTTCTAAACCGCGTCTTAAAGGAGTTAAACCTGCGCGATAGGCTGGCAAATTGCCAATGTACCACTTCACCAAGGGAGAAGAGTTCACTGGGGTTTCTAAATTACCTATTTGTGGATCACCTCCAGCAACTGAAACTACTTCCCGGTTTCTGGGGTCGCTGGGGAGATTTTTTGATGCATCTACTGCTTGCGCCATATTTTATGTTCGCCTCTAAATGAGAATGGTGGCATTTTTATTATTAATAATAATTGTCGCTCCAACTGTTTTTTAGTAAGGAAGTTTAGAAAACTTAATTTAATTTTTTTTAGATGTATGAAACTCGCAAGCTGAATCCCAGCCTGACGAGTTTCATACTAGGTGGAAACTGATTTAATTGTGTTAGTTGAATTCCGCAAACTAAGGAATTAAACTACACAATTCTCAATTGACAATTTCCAGAAATTTTGACTTTTCAACCTGAATTTTCTGCTATGGCAGGGGGTGGAAAAGCAAGTCTGGGAAGAAGCGATTAAATTCAATCAGAATGCCTGCGGTGATGGTCAACCAGATGGTAGCAGCCACGGGAGCAGTGCTAATGAACTTAATCAAGTAGCTAGATTGGTCGCTTTTGTCAGCCATGAATTTTATCTCCAAAATCAGTGAATCAGGACAGATTAATTAGCGTGGAGAAACTGTAATTTCATTGTCTTTAGCAGTTAATTCGCCAGAGACAAATTCCTTCAGTGCTGATGCGGGCCAAGCAAAACCAGAGGAAATGATGGGTAGTGCAGTAGCTAAATCAATTTGGATTTCTTTTTGCTCTGTATCAGATCCTTTCTTAATTGCTTGGAGATAGGCACGACCTACCCAACCAATCCAACCAGCGATGTAGAGGAATAGCACGCTGGGAATGAGGAAGTCACCAGCACGATCTAGACGACCATCCACAATCAAGTGGGGATAGCCTTCAGGACCACAGAGGGCTTGAGAGTAGCGCTCAAAGCGTTTTTTGCCTGATTGGGGATCGGCGGTTGTGTTACGAGCATTTTTTGCTAGCTCTTGAAAGGCGGGGGAGTCTTTACAAGGTACAAGGTTAGCTCCTAGTGCATGGGCAGGTGGAGCAAAGTTGAACCACAGACAAATCGCCAAAATCAAAGCAAACAATCGTCTCATGGAGTTGTTTCCTTTTATTACAAAACAAAAAGTTCTGTGTACAAAACGAAGCGGCTTGTACAGTTTTTATTTGCTTAACTAGCAAGTCATCATACTCTTGGCGGGGAATTGAGTAAAGTTTAAGTCAATAAAAGTTAAAGCTTCTCAACCTAGATGAAAGTCTAAGGGTGATCAATTCCCTGTTTAGTTCTGCCCATCGGCTGTGCGGAGTGACAAGTGCTAAGTAAAATTTCTTAATATGGGAAGAAAACCCCATTAATTCAAGCTTAGTCACAGAGTGCCTAAACTCATTCTTTTTGGACTTACCACTCATTACCCCCTATGACAACCGTTTTAGCCATCGAAACTAGTTGTGATGAAACTGCTGTGGCAATTGTCACTAAGCGTCAAGTTGTTAGCAGTATTATTGCTTCACAAATTCCCGTCCATCAGCAGTATGGTGGAGTAGTACCGGAGGTGGCATCGCGCCAACACTTGGAAACGCTGAATCAAGCAATAGCACAAGCCTTGGCGCAAAGCCAGATGAACTGGGGACAGATTGATGGGATCGCCGCTACTTGTGCGCCGGGATTAGTGGGGGCGCTATTAGTAGGGCTAACGGCTGCCAAAACCCTGGCCATGGTGCATAATAAACCCTTTGTGGGAGTTCATCATTTAGAAGGTCATATTCATGCGACCTATTTGAGCGATCGCAATTTAAACCCCCCATTTCTTAGCTTACTGGTTTCAGGCGGACATACAAGCTTGATTTATGTGAAAGACTGTGGTATGTACGAAACCTTGGGCGAAACCCGTGATGATGCAGCGGGAGAAGCGTTTGATAAAGTTGCTAGGTTATTAAAATTGGGTTATCCAGGGGGGCCAGTCATTGATAAATTGGCGCAAACAGGCAACCCCCAAGCCTTTGGATTACCAGAAGGAAAGATTTCTTTACCCAATGGGGGTTTTCATCCCTATGATGCCAGTTTTAGTGGCTTAAAGACGGCGGTATTGAGGTTAGTCCAGCAGTTTGAGCAACAAGGGCAAGGAATACCAGTAGCAGATATAGTAGCTAGCTTTCAAGATACTGTAGCGCGATCGCTCACCAAAAGAGCGATCGCTTGTGCCCTTGATTATGGGTTAGAAACCATTGCTGTGGGAGGAGGTGTTGCTGCTAACAGTGGGCTGAGAAACCACCTTCAAATTGCGGGAGCAAAGCACAATTTGCGAGTCCTCTTTCCACCCATGAAATTCTGCACTGACAACGCCGCTATGATAGGCTGTGCAGCCTCTGAACACCTGTCTCGTGGTCATACATCTCCTTTGACCTTAGGAGTTCATTCGCGCCTACCTTTGACCCAAGTGATGGAATTATATTCTTCTGGTTGCAAATGATCGATTTTGGAGTGGCTTTCATTTATATCTATGGAGTTTCTCCAAAATCCAAAATAACTGTTAATGACCAATCACAATTGACCGAATAAGTTCAGCAACTGTATCCGGCTGTTCTAGCATTGCCAAATGGCCACAATCAGGAATTTCAATCACATTATCGCCAATATATTGAAAAAGCCTATGAAAACTCGCTAAATGACGGACATACTTCGGTTCCATCACTTTATCGTCAGCACCAGCTAAAAAATATACTGGTTGCTTGATCTGCGACACTAATTGAGGTAAGCGATTAACTTCTTCTTCCGTAGTGGAATCTAATAAAGTTCCCAAGGCTGCTTCTGGGTCAGCTACGACAAAATCAATGACCCGTTGTCTTGCCCAATAGCGTTCTAAAGGCCGTGCAACACTTGCTCTGGTAAATAACAAATCAATTAAAGGAACTTGAGACAGCCAGCGAGGACGGACTTGTAAAAATTTCTGCCCTGCTGTACGAAACTGCTCAAATGCTTCCTTCAGGTAAATTCCGCCACCAGAGTTAATACAAATGACACCTTGAATCACTTCTGGCAGTTGAGATGCAGCCCACAGGGCAATAGTCCCTCCCAAGGAGTGGCCGATTAACCAGGCACTAGAAATATTCATTTGTTGGAGGAGAATTCCTAAATCTTGAGCATAGGCTAAAGGCGAATATTGGGAATCTCCAGTTGACCTGGACTCCTGAATTTCTGAAGACAGAGGAGTCAGCACAGGTGTAGCTTGATGAACATGAGATTTAAATACTAATTGAGATTCACCAAAACCACGCAAATCATAAGACAAGCACTGCAAATCAACTGATAGACGAGAAATCACAGGTTGCCAGTATCCACGGCTATTCAGCCAACCGTGGATAAAGACTAAAGCATGGGGGCAAGACGTAGGAGCCGTCAGTTCGTATGCGTGTGGAATGCCTAAGATTTCTATTGTTGCCATACTTATATCGTACCCCTTAGAGTGGGTGCGACTAAATACTCAGGGAGACAAGACAAAATCAAAGTTGGAAATTTGCCATTTTGATTGGGAAACTTAGGATGCAAGTAAACGCTGTCGTACTCCTTCAGCAATTTTGTGACCTAAGTATTCAGGAATGAGGCTTTCATTAGGACCAAGTAAGTAGAGTATCAACCTTGTACGTCCTCGCCATACCAATAAGTTGGCATTGACTACCAGCAGGTCTTCCTGCCAAATAGCGTACATCACTTTATAAAATAATCCAGGCTGATTATCAGCCTCAATCACTAAAGCTGGAAGATGGAAGACTGGGTCAACATAAAATTCTGTCTGTACTTGCTCTAGACCGGCATCTAGGTTAAATTCTACAGCCAGCATTTCCTCTACCTCGAACCGACCACCCAGTGCCTCACGAATCGCACGACAAACATTTTCAGCAGTTTTTTCCGTTAAGGCTTTGCTGCCACGAGACACCAAAAGTTTGATAAAGACTAACATTGGTGGTCGAATTTGACCGTAGAGGCTCAGACCGTGGATGGTTAACCCATAAGCTGCTAACACACCAAAAATATCACTGAGCAAAAAAGACTGGTTACGGTAAGCAAAATGCAGGGCGCTTTTGCTACCCTCCGGTTTTAGTTCTATGACAGCCCGTCTGGTTTTATACAGACGATATGCCAGGCGTAAATTTTGCAGCTGAATTTCGCTGCTGACAAATTGCTCGTAGAATTGCGGGAACGCTCGATTAAAGCGTTTGAGGAGTTCTAGTGTTGAAGATTTTAAACCAGAAGTCATTGTTGGAGGTAAGACTTGCTTGCTGTGTCAAATCTAAAGCTAAAAAGTGCTTAGATCATAGCGGGTTATAGTGGTATGAATTACACTTTGTACCTGAAGAAATAAGAAGTTCATAGGTTCAGGGGTTCAGAAAAAAGAGAAAGCAGTGAGAATAAAGATTTTGTAGCTTCACGTCTCATACCGTTTCTTTGTGTAGCTGCATATATTTACCCCCCAGATTCGCTGTCCCTCCTTGGCAAGAAGGGTGTTATTATGTGCATCTTCAAAAAAAATTGGGATCAGGGGTGGATAACGCTGCTGATGCTTCTGTATGAACGATTGGCAAACCATGGGGAACAAGAGAGGTAGTTTTTCTTTCATTGGTAAACACTGGAGTGAAATAATTTGGCTTTTTCAGGATGATTATGAAATTTCCCCAGATAAAACTCATCAAACCAACACTGGGCCATACTGACACATGCTTATTTCGTTGATTAGTCTGGCTTTGTATTAGTTTTATGGAGGAGTGTCAAAACAAAATGCTAAAGTTGAAAATGGCAGTCCCAATAGGTTTAGGCCAAGGGATGGGGGTGTTGTAGTTCACCCAGTCGTAATTATCCCCGACTAACTGTCAAGTCTGACCTCAAAGGTTGTGCTGATGGAAACTATAAATTTACACTCTCAGAGAGTTGTAATCAATTCAGTTATATTACCCGAACCACGTTGGCATGGGTTTTTGGAAAACTTGGTTTAGTACGTCTGAATCTGTAACGACCAGTAAAACAGGTGCTTTTGAGGAGCACACAGCGATCGCTGGTAGTAACTCTAGTTCGGTCAAAGAACAAATCGTTTTCAGTACGGAACGAGATATTGACCTATATGAACTGGAGGAACTTTGTGATGCTGTTGGTTGGTCGCGTCGTCCTCTGCGAAAAGTGAAAAAAGCCATTGAACATAGCTTTCTCGTTGCTTCCATGTGGCAAGTACGAGGAAATCAAAGGCGGTTAATTGGCTTTGCCCGTGCTACCTCAGATCATGCTTTTAATGCCACTATCTGGGATGTGGTAGTTCATCCAGACTTTCAAGGTAAAGGTCTGGGGAAAGCACTGATGAAATATGTCCTGAAGAAACTCAGAAGTGAAGAGATTAGTAATGTGACTCTTTTCGCTGATCCCCACGTAGTCGATTTTTATCGAGGGATGGGTTTTATGTCTGATCCTGAAGGCATTAAAGGCATGTTTTGGTATCCTCAGTGAGATATATCCATTTCGGGTTGGTTTTCTTGGTTATGAGCAGCGAGTAAATCCCCACAAATCCTATTTGGGGGATTTATAAAATCAGCTTTAACATATTTAAACCCAGGTAGCTCACATTTTTCTTGTGAAAAAAGGGTTTCCAACTAGGCTGAGGTATGATATAATCTATGAGTTGATGTGAAGAAATTATAAAATTCTTCATCAGCCAGTCCAATTTCCGGGATGTAGCGCAGCTTGGTAGCGCGCCTGCTTTGGGAGCAGGATGCCGCAGGTTCAAATCCTGTCATCCCGATTTTAAACAGAAAATAAAAATATTAAGTTTGGGTTTAACCATATGGTAAGACTAAAAGCACAGAAATTCCTGAAGAAGATATCAGGATAGCTGTATTTGCTTTTGTATAGTCTTCATTGCTTGAATATTTACTCAATTTCAGTTGGAACGTTTGATGGAAATCAAGCGTCACCGATGATTAAACTAGGCTATCGGAGAGCATGGGTTTGCTAAAAATCCCAGAAATCATTAGACTTTACAAAAAGAATCCCATAGGTGTTGACAGAATTGTGTCGTAAACAACGAAATTAATAACAAAGAACTTAAGTTAGTGCTGACCGTCACTTGATGAAGGCGATAGTATAGTCAAATTGCATAATGTCGTAATATCGTGTTTTGAAAGTTGATAGTTATTTTCCCAGAGCTATCATAAGTTTTTTATAACTCTGAAGGATTGCTATATCACCAAAGCTGTTTAATGCTTGATAAATCTGAGTTTGTTAATGATTGTTTGAGTTAGTTAAGCTGTTGAAACAAGGAGCGGTCATGAAATTTTTATTGCGCTGGGGCGTAACATTGGGTATTGCAGGTAGTGTCATGTTTGCTGGCATTTCTGGGATGGGAAATTTATCAGCAATGGCATTGCCACAGGAGCAAGTAGTCAAAGCATTACAAGAAGTACCAGTATTTACATTGACTAATAACAAAGGGGAATTTGTTGTACTGTCCACTCAAAAAGAATCAAAGACCCTTTCACAAATAGGATTTTTTATTAGCAAACAAGATGCTCAGAAGTTTTTAGATAATCGTCTGAAAAAAGAAAATCCTCAATTGGCCAATACTCTGGAGATTAGACCTCTTTCTTTAGCAGATTATTATAAATTGGTGCTAGAAAATAAGAAGAAAAAAGACTCCAATGTTGCTTTTACTTTAGTCCCTAACCAACAACAAGTAGAATCAGCGAGAAATTTGCTAACACAAAGTGGTCAACAGGGACAGCAATTTAATGGCATTCCTTTGTTTGTACCCAAATTTAAGAAAGATAATAGCTATTTGACCATCCCTCAAGGAAATGAACGATTTATTCCTTTCTATTTTGATAAGGAACAAGCATTAGCGTTATTGGATGCTTTTAAACAAGCTGTTCCACAGGAAGCCGCAAATACAGAAATTCAGGTAGTGAATCTCTACGGTTTGATTGATACTCTCAATAGTAGTAATGATCCTACTTTGAGTAAGATTTTCTTATTTCCATCACGGGAGTCAATAGAGTTTATTCGGTCTCTGGTTCAGAAGGCACCAGCAAACAATCAAACTCCAGCTGCACCAAAAAAATAAGTAATCAATAATAAGTCATCTATCCCCCTGGTATGAGAGAGAAACAGCAGCTAGTTTCTGGTTTTGAGCTTTGGCAATGGCGACAACAAGCAATTGCCACAGCGATCGCTCATCATATCTCACCAGGGGAGGTAGATTGGCTATTACAGGAAATAGCTGGTCTAGACCGTTTAGCACTGCGGTTGGAGTCGTTTAAAACATGGGAACAAATATCAACGCAGTTATCTATTAATGAATTAAAGCAATTGTGGGAAAAGCGATTAAATGAAAGCTTACCAGTGCAGTATATTGCAGGAGTCACACCTTGGCGGAAGTTTCACTTAGCGGTCTCCAATGCAGTCTTAATTCCCAGACCAGAAACAGAATGTTTAATTGATTTAGCAGTGAATGCTGCCAGTGATGATTTAAAAACAGGACATTGGGCTGATTTAGGTACAGGAAGTGGTGCGATCGCTGTGGGATTAGCAGAAGTGTTTCCCCAAGCTACTATCCACGCTGTTGATTTGAGTGCAGATGCCTTAGCTATTGCCCGAACTAATGCAAAGAATTTAGGTTTTGGGGAAAGAATAAATTTTTATCAAGGTTATTGGTGGCAACCTTTAGAATTTTGGCAAGGTAAGTTTAGTGGTATGGTATCTAATCCACCTTATATTCCCAGTAATACCGTCTTAACTTTACAACCGGAAGTCGTCAATCATGAACCCCATTTAGCCTTAGATGGTGGTGCTGATGGTTTAGATTGTATTCGTCATTTAATAGATGTTTCCACCACTTATTTATATCCCGGTGGAGTGTGGTTAATTGAAATGATGGCGGGACAAGCAGATGCAGTGAAAGAATTATTGGAAAATAATGGTAATTATCAAAATATTTCTATTCATCATGATTTAGAAGGAATAGAACGTTTTGCAGTTGCTTATAAAAAAATTTAGTTTTCTAAAACATGAGAATTAAATTTCAGTATTTACTACGCGTGTGAGCATAACAGGGTAGCTAAAAAAATTCAAATTATGATTTACTTTTTTGTCCTTGAATATCCCTTCATCCTAAATGTATGGATAAATACACAATTTATCCACTAAATATTTAGAATTTTTACTTGTGTTATTTCTGCTATCTTGTAAGCTAATTTTTTAAAATCATCATAAACATTTCTCACGATTTTAGTATGAGCGCCAATAGCACCATCAGCAGGTTTTAAGTGAAACATAGGAGAACTTCTAACTCCTGATCATTTATTAAGCTTCTCCTTCTTCATAAATTTTCACCTTTTTATTGTGTATTAATATTATAAACTCACTTCTTATTTCCTTTCTTTCTTTGGGGTTCTGCGTGAGAAAAACTATCAAATTATCAAAATTTTGTCTGTTATTTATGAGAATTGATTTATATCTAAATTTATCAACCTATCTTGAAGTTTTGTCATGTTAGCTATAGCCTCTGTCATTTCTGAATTTATCAAACTATTTTCAATTGCTGAAGAGTAAGCTGACAAGTAATCAATATATTTTTTCTGTTCCCTAATTTCTCTAGCTTCTTCAATTACTTCTGGCTGTTCTGGAAGAGTTAGAAACTTCTGCGCTTCCTCCAAAAATCTGTGAGATGGATACATATAAAATCTCACACCAGCTTCAGTTAGCATTTCTTGCACTAACTCTGGTCTTGGGCTGATGGTTTTTCCACCATGTTTTAGCCACCAGTCTTCTTTGTCGTCATCTGTTACAAAAATAATGGGTTTTTTCTGAGACTTGGCATAATCAATCAATTGTAACCAAAGCACAACATCACCATACTTATCATCGCCTTTTTTTCTATCATCATCCTTATATCCTGGAGGAATTAAATCTTTAAATCTTTGCTCACTATTTTTATAAATTTCTTTTAGTTTGTCTTTACTATATGCTTGACTTACCTTACCATCTATAATGGCTATTAATTGCTTCCACAGTTCATCATTTTCAAGAAAATCTGGATGTGCTTGCTTCGTAGCTTGCAAATCATCTTTAACTTTATTAATAATTCCTTCAATATCTTCTATAATTTGTTTTACATCAATAAAAGGATGTCTTTTATAATTCTTAAATAGCTCATCTTTTAATGTTCCTATAGCTAGATTCTTATCCAAAATAGTTTGGATTTCTTTGTAAGCTACTGACTGATCAGATATTACAGTTAACCGATTCTTATGAATTTCGTAAGCTACTTGATGTGGAATCCAAATTCTTTCCTGAAGCTTTTGGAGAATATCAAACAATCTTTCTCTTGTATTAGAAGAGTAACGATAGATGTGTAATAAAACATTTGTATCAAAAGAAAATACACATTCTTTCTATAGTTCAGCAAACTCTTCATCTGTGGGTTTATAGTAGCCAGGGAATAAATCACGCATATTTATTTTTTGTTAATTTCTTAAGAGAAGCGTAAATTGTGGTGTGTATCCATACAAAGATAACACGCAACCTGCAACAAATTACTTTTTGCATCTCTAGCTTCTTTCTTTGCGTCTACCCTTCTCCTTCGGAGACGCTAACGCGAACGGGATCGCGAAGCGCGATTGTGCGAAACACAATTATTATTTCGTCCACTAAATCCTAATTCACACCATTGCCGGATACTGCTTCAACACCTGCCGTAAATACTCCCCAGTATAAGAACGCTGATTTTTCGCTACATCTTCCGGTGTACCCATAGCAATAATTTCTCCCCCCTTATCTCCACCTTCCGGGCCTAAATCTATCACCCAATCTGCACAACGAATCACATCTAAATTATGTTCAATGACTAAAATGGAATTTCCTTTATCCACCAATCTTTGCAAAACATCTAATAATTTGTGGACATCATAAAAAGATAAACCAGTTGTTGGTTCATCAATTAAATACAGTGTCTTCCCTGTAGCACGTCGAGATAATTCCGTTGCCAATTTCACCCGTTGGGCTTCCCCACCAGATAAAGTTGTGGCTGGTTGTCCTAACTGTACATAACCTAAACCCACATCCAGTAAAGTTTGCAGTCGAGTCACAGCTTTAGGAATATTTTGACAAAAATCTAAGGCTTCCTCAACGGTCATGTTGAGAACATCAGCAATAGATTTATCCTTATATTTCACTTGTAATGTTTCGCGGTTGTATCTTGCACCTTTACACACTTCGCACTGGACATAAACGTCAGGTAAAAAGTTCATTTCAATTACATTTACACCCTGACCACTACAAGCTTCACATCTTCCACCTTTGACGTTGAATGAAAATTGTCCTGGTTTATAACCTCTGGTTTTTGCTTCGATGGTTTGGGAAAATACTTCACGAATAACATCGAAAACTCCGGTGTATGTAGCTGGGTTAGACCGGGGTGTTCTCCCAATGGGTGATTGGTCAATAACAATGGCTTTGTCTACACAGTTTAAGCCTTTAATTTCATCTAAATCTTTTGGTAAAGGCACCTTTTTTAACAAATGATGTTGAAGGGATGGATAAAGTAATTCATTAATTAATGTAGATTTACCAGAACCAGAAACGCCAGTAACTGCAACTAATTTGCCTAAAGGAATTTCTACATCAACATTTTTTAAGTTGTTACGACGAGCATTTTTGATAATTAAACTGCGTCCGTTACCTTCTCTTCTCGCTGCTGGGGTATGAATAACTTTTCTCCCAGATAAATATGCACCTGTTAAAGAAGTTTCTGCCTTTAACAAATTATCTAAATTCCCTTGGGCAACAATGTGACCACCATGAATACCTGCACCAGGGCCAATATCCACTATATGATTGGCAGCACGGATGGTTTCTTCGTCATGTTCAACGACTATTAATGTATTGCCTAAATCTCTCAACTTGGTTAAAGTTTTCAGCAACCGTCCGTTATCCCGTTGATGCAAACCAATACTTGGTTCGTCTAAAACGTAAAGAACTCCTGTTAAACCTGAACCAATTTGCGTGGCTAATCGAATGCGTTGTGCTTCACCACCGGATAAAGTCATGGCCGGACGATCTAAGGTGAGGTAATCTAAGCCTACATCTAATAAAAATTGCAATCTGGCTTTAATTTCTCGCAACACCAAATCCGCTATTTGCATTTGCCGATCGCTCAACTTGAATTTATCTACCCGCTCTCGACATTCCCGAATCGATACCCCAGTTAAATCTAAAATTCCATACTGTCCCAACTTGACCGCCAGGGCTTCTGGTTTTAACCGCTTGCCACCACAAACTTCACAGGGCTGGTCGATTAAATAATCTTCCAACTTCTGCTTAATTAGTTCTGACCCACCTTCATACTGTCTCTGCAAAATGGGAATTACACCTTTAAAACTTTGCTTCTTGCCTTCAGCAGTTTTCTCTTCCCCTTCCCCATGTAAAACTATCTGCTGTTGTTCTGGTGTCAAATTATTCCACTGGGTCTGCAACTCAAAGCCGTAGTTCTGCCCCAAAGCGTAAAGTAACTCTAGGTAGTAGGAGTTTTCCTTTTCTGACCAGGGAGCGATCGCTGCATACATGGGTGCTTCCGGGTTGGGAATAATCAAATCCGCTGCAAATCTTCTGAGCGTCCCAATCCCATGACAATGGGGACAAGCACCATAAGGTGAATTAAAAGAAAATAATCGCGGTGATAATTCTTCCATGACCGCACCATGTTCTGGACAAGCAAAATTTTCTGAAAACACCATTTCTGATGGTAATTCCTGTGAGGAAATATCTTGATTTTTCTCCTCAGTTTCTATATACTTACTATCACGTCGCTCCTGCGTTAACTCTTGTTTTGTATCATTAAATACCTGAATTATAGCGATTCCGTTAGATTGCTTAAGGCAAGTAGAGAGAGAATCAAACAAACGCTCCTGAATACCAGCTTTTTTAACTAAGCGGTCAATAACCAATTCTATAGTATGTGTAATATTTTTATCTAATTCAATCGAGTCAGATAGCTCTCGCACCTCTCCATCGACCCGGATGCGCGTAAAACCTTGGGACGATAAACTCGATAAAAGTTTACGGTGAGTTCCCTTTTTACCCCTGACCACAGGGGCAAGAATTTGGAAGCGAGTACGGTCAGGCAACTCCATAATGCGATCACACATCTGGTCAATAGTTTGGGGAGAAATACAGCGATCGCATATAGGGCAATGGGGTTCACCAGCCCGACCATACAACAAGCGCAGGTAATCATAAATTTCCGTCACCGTCCCCACCGTGGAACGGGGGTTATGGGAAGTTGACTTCTGGTCAATAGAAATGGCCGGACTTAACCCTTCAATTGCCTCTACATCAGGTTTATCCAACTGTCCCAAAAATTGCCGCGCGTAGGCACTCAGAGATTCCACATACCGCCGTTGACCTTCTGCAAAAATCGTATCAAAAGCCAAAGACGACTTACCCGAACCAGAAACACCAGTAAACACAATCAACTGGTCACGGGGCAATTCCAAATCAATATTTTTTAGATTATGCTGCCTTGCTCCCCGAATACGAATGGTATTTTGGCTATTGTGCTGGGGGTGGGGAAGACGACCGTTGATGGATGCTGCTGATTGTTCTGACATATTTGCAGACGGTGAACTAATGACCCTGTGAAACAGTTCTTCATAATACTATCTTTGATCTGCTTCTGATAGAACAAGGGTACTGAACAATCTTTACTTGTTAGTTTCCATTAAGAGTTACTCCAGTTTAGAGTTAGCGGTAACTGGCATTAGTTCTAATTCTTGATCAATTTGCACTTCTAAAAAAATTCTATCTTCAGGTTGAAGCATCAACACATTTGTGGCGATAACGGCTAATGCACTCACTGTTCCCCATCCAACCATAGTGATTAACCTGTTTCTTTCGCTGACAGTGCTGAAGTTTCCTCGTTGTTGACCCTGACCAATCAACTGAATAGACTCTAAAGCCTTCAATGCCGCCTTTGCATTGACATAGCGACGTTTTCGACTCGGTGCTACCATTTTTCGCAGCCATAGGCGCAAATCATGGCTAATTGGCGTTAACAGATTCTTCCATAAAAAATGTCTGCCATCATCCATTAACTGATGGATATCAGCGGAACGAGTCTGAGTCAGCAAGCAAATCAAAGTCACTCCCAAACTATATAAATCTGATGCTTCAGTCAGTAAGTCTCCACTATATTCCTCTGGAGGTACAAAACCGGGAGTTCCTGCCACTAAGGTGCTAAAACTTTTGCGCTCATTTTTCGTTCTAGCTAAACCAAAATCTACCAAATAAGCATTTAAGTTTTCATCCACTAAAATATTGTCTGGTTTAATATCTAAATGAATAATGGGAGTATTTTGTTGTTGGAGATACACTAAAATTTCTAAAATCGATAAGGCAATTTTTTTAATTTCTCCTGGCTGAAAATTCCGGCTTATACCCAAACAACTAGCGGACTTATATTCCTGTACTAAACAAAAGCTCGTAGCTGTTTCAAAAGACCCCAAATAACAGGGAATACGTGGATGGTTGAGCTTTTGTAAAATATCCCTTTCTCGTTCATAAACCCTGACACCCGACCAGTCAAAAATGTTGCTAGCTAAAGAAAACTCTTTAATGACAACTTTTCGCTGCGACTTCAAATCATCAGCTAAATAAATAGTTCTTCCTCCTGCTTGGTTACATCCTAATTTTCGGATAACACCGTAACCAAACTGGGAAAAATCTGGGTAATGATTTTCCCTGTATAATTTCTGATTTTGCTGCACATCAAGCTGACTAATAGACATTATTTAATGTTTGGTCACTGAAGAAGAAAATATCTATAAAGGCACTCTTATAAAATTTTTAGCCGCTTGTGTACCCTACCTCAGCCAAGATGCAAGCATAGTCTTTGCATCTTGACCAAAAATTATCTGAGTTGTCCTAACCAATTAATAATTTGACTATTGACAACTTGGGGAACTTCATCATGGGGACAGTGACCAGCACCAGGAATAGGCACAATAGTGATATTTTTACCATTGTCACGTTCCTGGGCGTAGATTGTAGACCCGGTAATGGGTGTCCAAGGATCATCTGCGCCCCAAATTACTAGTAAAGGACGTTCTACCTTGGGTAATAGTTCCTCAGGACTAGGCCCAGGAGGTGCAGTCAGAATAGAAGCAAAAACCTGTTGCGCTCCTGGGTCACAGGATGGAGTATAAAGTAAATCGACTAATTCATCTGTTACCGCTTGGCGATCGCGATAAACTTGGTAAAGAGTGCGGCGAATTTGTGATTTTTGCCGAATCCGATTAAATACGAACTTGCCAGTCACTGGGTGAGCAACTAACTTGTTAAAAGTTGCCATAACAACTCGTAGTACCGGGTTTAATTCATGGGGACGATGACTTAAACCTCCTGCTGAATTAATCAACACGGCCCCAGATGCCATTTCCGGATTTTCAGCCACCACAATTAAACTTAAAAGTGCACCAATAGAATTACCAATCAATACAGTTGGTGTTTGGATGTGTACAGCCCAAAAATCCTTGAGCATTTCTACCCAGACATCCATACTGTAATCAATGGGTGCTTTATCAGAACCACCAAACCCCAAAAGATCCACCGCAAAAACCTGATAACCAGCTTCAGCTAACACAGGAATATTTTTTCGCCAGTGACCAATGGAAGCACCAAAGCCATGAACTAGTAACAATGGTTGCCCATTTCCCTGGACAGTATATTGAATTTGATAATCTTGCCAATTCCAAAGGCGTTTTTCAAAATGCGTCACCTGACTATGGGAAGTCGTAATGGTCATTACTTAACAATCCTTAACGTAAAACTATTTTTAGTGTATGCCAGCACTTACCAATCAATAGTCATCAGATTTTGGATTGATATCACTGATAAATCTGGAGTCTTGTAGGGTGACAGACTTTTAAATCGTAAATATATGTATTTACATGTATTGTTGATACTAAATATTTTGCTGTAAAAATAAACACGTAAATATAAGACAAAACGCATTTAGAACCCAGCCATTGAGCACACTTCGTCTGCATTGCCAGGTATTTTGTATAAAATTACTCTCATAATAGAGTCTATGGAATTTTAAAGTTGCATATTCTTGAAGAGTAAAAGCTTTGTAGAGTAGATATCTTACTTACCCTAATTCTGTAATTTATCAACATATTAGCTTAGTAGTAAATACTTGCTATTCACTGTAAACTTATGAGAGGGTGTAGCCAATTTGCGCTTTTTGAAAAATGCGGTTAAAAATGAATTTCCCAGTAGAAGGATATCCTAACAACTACTGAGAATTTTTCTTTAACACCCTGAGCAATGGATGCAACGAATGAAAATTCATCAACAGCATCCGCATATTACAACTCAACATCAATTTGATAATTGGCAATTCACGATAGTCACCATGAAAATTCGTAAACTATTAAGTTATTTGTTTTCCTTAACTTCTATCCTGACTTTAGGTTGGATATACCCTGCTCAGGCTGATTCCCGCCTAGAAATATCTCCAATAGAGATTGCCGCTTATATACCCACGAAAGTAGAAGATTTAGAAGATACAAACACACAACTATCATCAGCAGATGAATTGAACTCAGTTGGAGACGAGGATTCTCGCATTTCCGCCACTAATCCCAACCGTATAAATACTGCTTTAATATCTGAAAATAGCCCAGAAAAAATTGAAAAGGAAACACCTGTTGCTATTTTGGCTACAAAAGATATTAATTCATCTCCAGTCACTGAAAAACTTTCAGCTTTACAAACAGATTCCACAACCAGTATCAATGTTAATCAAGCTGAACAGGCTACCTTCTCAGCTACTCAAGAAATCTCTGTTTTAGACCAAACTCAAACTACCGCAGAAGATTCAAATAGTACAAAAAGTATTGATTCTGCCCAAGCTAAAGCTGAAGAAATTTTACCCCAACCTCAGCCAAAGCAATTAATATCCCAAGCAGAAACTTCTACTCCTAACTCTGATACACCAGAAAGTGAGAGTGAATTACGCCAAAGACTGAGAATTACACCATTACTAAGAGCAGGAAAACCAACCTATTCACCCAGTTTAAGTTTTGGTATTCCCAGTGCTTTTGGTGCGAACTGGGGTGATGTATTTGTAGGAGTATCAGGAGCAACAGCTGGTAAGGCTCGTGGTGGAGATGTTGATGGTAGTATGAGCGTGGGTCTGGGTTTAGGAGATAGCCGCAAATTAGTTGGCTTAGAGCTTGCTTATAACCTTGGCAGTTTCCGCAACTTTGGCAGCAATGGTACTTTTGACCTCAAGGGACACCGTGTTGTCTATGGTAACGAAAGAACTCAAGTTGCCGTAGCAGCTGGTTGGAATGCTTTTGCTCAGTATCAAAGTGATGCAAGTAGTGAAACAGATATTCCTTCTTCAGCCTATGGTGCTGTTACCAGTTACTCTCTCTTGCAACCCAACAACCCACACAATAAGTTGCCTCTATTACTCACATTTGGGGTAGGAGGGGGCCAGTTTCGCCAGGGTGATGCTAGTACAGGAGTATTTGGCGGTGTTGGTTTGCAAGTTCATCCTCAAGTGGGTATGGGGTTGGCTTGGAGTGGTGTTGGTTTAAATTTGGGTGTATCTGTAGTGCCAGTACCAACTATACCCCTAACTATTGTGGCGCAGGGTGCAGACTTAACAGATAACTCTGTTGGCGGTACGATTTTTGTCCTTAGCGTCAGTTACGGTTTCAACTTCTTGCCTAGATAAGATTTTGTGACTACCAGTCATCAATTATCTTTTTTGTAGTCTCTATAGGCGAATCAAAGTCTGGTCCATTTACAATACTTCCCTTGTGGACAATCACCGTGATGAATATTAAATCTTTGCTCTTTAGTGTCGGCTTAAGTTCTTTACTTTTGAGTATTGGGGAATTACCCAGCAATGCACAAAGTTTTGGAGGATCATCTAGTTCTTCAAGTGGCGGCTCATCCAGTTCTTCATCAGGTTCTTCATTTTTCACATCACCTAGTTTAGGTACGGCTGGCTTCGTTAGTGGTGGCGGAACTACTACCAGCAGTGGAGGTGTTTTTTCTTTACCAGGTTTTAACTCATTTCCTGTATTTGGTATACCTGCAAATCTGATTATTACACCAACAACCCCAGGTACTACTCCTAATCTTAGTGTGACACCTGAGATCGCTACTTCCGTCAATAATGTGGGCAGAAATATTATTGTGAGTATTTCAACTTCAGGACTTGCACAATTGTTAGCATCATCACCTACACTATGTACTGCTTTAAATACCACTACAGTAGCCTGTCAAGGCCAGATTGCTAGTGCTAATAATACCGTTTCTTTTAACAACTTAAGGGAGGCGTTAAGAAATTTAAATAG
The DNA here is from genome assembly GCF_014698825.1 of Richelia sinica FACHB-800. GTDB lineage: Bacteria > Cyanobacteriota > Cyanobacteriia > Cyanobacteriales > Nostocaceae > FACHB-800. Next base: position 24,181 of record NZ_JACJTT010000014.1, on the reverse strand, counting down.
CGAAATTGATAATAATCAGAATATTATTTTGACCATTGGCGATGTTACTGTGACACTCCAGTAATAAGAATAATCTTCTGAATTGAGTCTGTTGAAAATTAAGAAGAATGTAAGGCGTTTTGAGTTACTGGTTCGTTTGGTGATGTTTATGAACAAAAAAACTCTGCAATCATTACTGTTGTCCCTGAGCATTAGCACTATGCTTGTAGGTGTATGTAGTCTACCTAGTCATGGGCAAAATTCAGCTTCATCTCCAGAAACAATCAAGAAAGTGGTAACACTTAAACAAGCTAATGGGGAAAGTTTAAATTTTGAAGTTTCTGGCCAACCACAAAGAGTTAATAATGCTGCTGCTACCGCAGCCATTATGTTGGCAGCAGGGGTTAATGCTTCAGGAGTGAAGACTGCTATTGCTTTGGTGATGGCTGGGGCAGATCCTGAATCTGTGGGTAATTTGATTTTAGGTCTTAATGGCTTGATTAGAGAAAATTCCGATGTCAATATTACTCAATTAAATCAAGCAATTACTGCCTATAACGATATTGTTGATAAGGCTGATAGTAATGTGTTGCAAGAAATTAGTAAAAACTCTGAATTTCTCAATATCGGTGATGCCCTGAAAAAAATGAGGGAACCAATCATTTAATAAATCATATTTTTGATTTTCAATTATTGGTGAATAAATTGACATAAATGAAAAAAGGGCGGGTTTTGTACCTGCCCTTTCTTTTCTTAGTCATTCTATTAGGTAATTGCTATTTAATTACCAATGACTGGAGCATTTAAAGAAATATTTTGTATTTCTTTTTCTGCGGCTAAGGTGGGCACAGAGTCACGTAATCTGGCAGTCAATTGTACAGTTGTGGAATCGTACATTTGTGTGAGTAGTTTGGGATAGAAACCAATACCGATAATTGGTACTAGTAAACAAGCAATGATAAAGACTTCTCTGGGTTCAGCATCTATCAAAGCTTGGTGAGAAACTAATTCTGCGTTTTCTTGACCGTAGAAAATTTCTCGCAACATTGATAGCAGGTAAATTGGGGTTAAAATCACACCCACTGCCATCAAAAATACGACAATAACTTTAAAGGTAGAGCTATAAGCGTCGCTAGTGGCAAAACCTACAAATACCATTAATTCTGCGACAAAGCCGCTCATTCCTGGTAATGCTAAAGATGCCATGGAACAGGCTGTGAACATGGCGAAAATTTTCTGCATTCGCTTACCAACACCACCCATTTCATCTAACATCAGGGTGTGTGTGCGGTCATAGGTGGCACCAACGAGGAAGAACAAGCTAGCACCAATTAAGCCATGGGATACCATTTGCAAGAGGGCACCGCTTAAGCCCAAGTCGGTAAAGGAAGCGATGCCAATGGTGACAAAGCCCATGTGAGAAATGGACGAATAAGCGATTTTCCGCTTGAGGTTGCGTTGGGCAAAGGATGTTAAAGCGGCATAGATAATGTTAACTACCCCTAAAATTACCAATACTGGTGCAAAATACGCATGGGCATCGGGCAGCATTTGGGCATTCATGCGAATGAGGGCATAACCACCCATTTTCAACAGAATACCTGCCAATAACATGTGTACGGGGGCTGTGGCTTCACCATGGGCATCTGGCAACCAGGTGTGGAGGGGAATGATGGGTAGTTTGACGGCGTAAGCAATGAGGAAGCCAGCGTAGAGTAGAAGTTGGAAATTCAGGGCGTAATTTTTAGCAGCGAGCGATCGCATATCAAATGTGACTGTATCGCCATAGAATGCCATCGTCAATGCTGCTAACAAAATAAACAGGGAACCACCTGCTGTGTACAAAATAAATTTGGTGGCTGCATACTGACGTTTTTTCCCGCCCCAAATTGCTAACAGCAAGTACACAGGAATTAACTCTAATTCCCACACCAAGAAAAACAACAGCAAATCCTGCACGGCGAAAACAGCGATTTGACCGCCATACATCGCCAATAATAAAAAGTAAAATAGCCTTGGTTTAAGTGTGACAGGCCAAGCTGCTAGAGTGGCTAGGGTGGTAATAAAGCCAGTGAGAATAATTAAGGGCATGGATAAGCCATCTGCCCCTACTGACCACTTTAAATCTATTTGTGGTATCCAAGCATAACTCTCTACCAACTGCAAATCGGGGTTAGAGAAATCATACCCAGTATAGAAAGCAGTAACAATCAAGGCAAAATCAATCAATCCCACAATTAAGGCATACCAACGGATGGTTTTACCGTCTTTGTCGGGGATGATGGGAATCAGTAGTGACGCAGCTATTGGTAACAGAATAATAGTCGTCAACCACGGGAAATTAGCTATATTCATCACAATTCGTCTGCGATTGAAATCATGTTTGGCCAAAAGTCACTAGTTATTAACTAACAGCTTTTTGCCAATTTTCCCTTCATTGTTAGGTTGATTTAATTAAATTGGCAAGCCCCAAATTTTGATGATTGAGAACAGTGGCTAGGGTGCAAGCGTCTATGATGAATGAAAATCATAGATATATTTTCTTATGGAATCTCTCGATCTGAAATGGATTCGTGCTCAGTTTCCTGCACTCACTCAAAAAATTAATGGACATCCACCTATTTATTTTGATGGGCCTGGGGGAACTCAAGTCCCCGGTGCAGTTTTGGATGGGATGAGCGATTATTTAGTCCGTTCCAATGCCAATGCTCACGGGCCTTTTGTGACGAGTGAACGCACCGATGCCTTGATTAATTCTGCACGGGCAGCGATCGCTGATTTCTTGGGATGCGATCATGATGAGGTGGTATTTGGGGCGAATATGACTACTCTGACCTTTGCTGTCAGTCGTGCCATTGCTCAAGAATTCCAACCCGATGATGAAATTATCGTTACTCGTCTTGACCATTCTGCCAATATTTCCCCTTGGTACGCTTTCGCAGAAAAAGGCGTAAATATCCGTGTAGTTGATATTAATCCCACCGACTGCACCCTGGATATGAGGGATTTAGAACAGCAAATTAATGAACGGACAAAATTAGTTGCTGTTACTTATGCGTCTAATGCGGTGGGAACCATTAATGATATTGCCAAAGTCGTCCACCTAGCCCATAGTGTGGGCGCTTTAGTTTATGTCGATGCTGTCCATTATGCTCCCCATGCACCTATTAACGTCCATACTTTAGATTGTGACTTTCTCGCTTGTTCTGCTTACAAATTCTTTGGGCCCCATGTGGGTATTCTCTATGGGAAACGAGAACATTTAGCTCGGTTTACACCCTATAAAGTCCAACCAGCACCCGATACAGTGCCATCCCGTTGGGAAACAGGAACGTTAAATCATGAAGGTTTAGCGGGAGTAGTGGCAGCGGTTAACTATCTAGCCAAATTAGGTTGTCATGTTGCTCCTACTTTAGATAGTGAATTACTATCAGCTTTGATGAATGCGGATAAAGAAGGATTAACCACCTTTCATTGTCCCCGCTTCCTCACCTCACCAGAACAACCAAGCCATGAATTAGCCTCTGCCTACCATAGTCGCCGTGCAGCCTTAATTGCAGCTATGTCAGCGATTCAGCAATACGAACGAGAGTTGAGTAAAAAGCTAATTTCTGGATTATTGGCCATTCCTGGGGTGAAAGTTTACGGTATCACTGACCCCAACCGCTTTACTCAACGCACACCAACGGTAGGAATTACCTTAGAAGGGCAAACACCACAACTCCTAGCTCAAATTTTAGGCGATCGCGGTATATTTACTTGGCATGGCCATTTCTATGCCATTGACCTGATTACCAGACTAGGAATTGATGCTGCGGGTGGTTTGGTGCGAATTGGCTTAGTCCACTACAACACCGAATCAGAAATTGAGCATCTGTTGCAAGCTGTAGAGGACATTGCCAGCAGCAACAAGTAAGCCCAACGAAAACAAATAAACTTCCACTTTTTTTAATAGCAATTACTTAGCAGCAAAATTATGTATGCACAACATAATTTGTAATATTGCATTGTCAAAAATCAAATATAATCCACCAATTCATGGTCAATTTTAGGTTTTTTTAAACCGTTTTAGAGGTAAATATCTGGGGATCTTAATGAATCATTCATAATTCAAACTTATCGGAGTGATAATATATAAATAAGCTAAATTGTTGCTAGTGAACTGAAACGCAGCAAGAGGCGATTACAGAGTGATTCCAAAGTTTATCTGTTGATTTCTAATTCAACTGAAACAGAATCAAAGATAAATCAACATCAAATTCATATAACTGGTCAACTGCGTAAATCTTATTCCTAATATCAACAGAATAATCAAAACCTCCAAAGAGTTTAATTATTCTGGTTGGGAATTCTAATTGCTGTAATTGTCGAGCAGTAAATCTAGTCTCACCAAGTAGCAGCTTTTTAGATATACCTCGCACAAAAAGCGAAACCGATCTTAAGGAGTAGGAATTATGAGAGCCAAACATATCATGACTCAAGATGTAGCAACTATTCGCGGTTCCGCTACTATCGCTGAAGCAGTCAAACTTATGCGACTCAGAGGACTACGGGCATTAGTTGTTGAACCTCGTCATAGCGGTGATGCTTATGGCATGGTGACAGAAATGGATATCGTCAGCAAAGTTGCTGCTTATGGCAAAGATCCAGAACGGGTGCATATCTTTGAAGTAATGACGAAACCATGCGTTTTCGTCAATCCTGACCTAGATATTGAATATGTTGCTCGCTTGTTTGCCAATACTGGGGTATGGCGCGCTCCCGTTATTCAAGGCGAATTATTAGGTATTATTTCTGTTACCGATATTATTACTAAAGGCAACTTTGTCGAAAAACCAAAATTAAAATTCCTGCGGAAAGAATTGCACAAAGCTGTCTCAGAAGCTCGCTCAATTTCTGCTAACTACGGTTCAGACTCGAAACGAGCAATGGAAGCGTGGGATATCGTTGATGAGTTAGAAGCAGAAGCTACTTTTTATGGTCTACCTAGATCAGAAAAAACTGCTAGAGAGCTATTCTCTGAAGAACGAAAACCCACTCCTGTTGAACAACCTGTTGGCTAGACAAGTTGGGATGAAAACATTAATTGAGTCATCAAAAACCGCAGAGTTTAGCAATTCCTCTAGCTTGTTCAGCATCTCTATTGTCAGGAAGAAATGCTTAAAGAAAGCTAAATGTTTCGAGAATTTTGTTTAGCTCTAAGGTAATTGTAGCACTAAATTAATGTTGTTAACAACTGGAAATTGTTTGTTGGCTACTGTGAGGTTTTCATCATTCAAATAGTGTTTTAAATTATGGTGGGTTATGCCCACCATAACCTTTTTCGTTTTTCCATTCTCAAAAGTAACTATGAGTACAGTAAATTCCAGAAATCTGAGTAGAGAAACTAGTCAATGGTTGATGGATTATGGTTATGACTGTGAGGATTTAAATCAGCGTGGTGAAAATGGGGATACGGCATTAATGAAAGCAACACGATTAGGACAATATGCCGTTGTCAAAGAATTATTAAATGCTGGTGCAGATGTCAACGCGAGAAATAATGATGGCAATAATGCCTTGTGGTTTGCTTGTTTTGGTAATCATTACGATTTAATGGAATTGCTCCTAGCCGCCAAGATTGATATAGATAATCAAAATGATAACGGTGCTACAGTTCTCATGTATGGTGCATCCGCAGGTAAAACCGCAGTGGTTAAGTTACTTTTGCAGCATAATCCGAATTTGAATTTACAGAATTTGGACGATTATCAAGCCATTGATTTTGCTAGTAATATAGAAGTTTTAAATTTGCTGAAAAAAGCGGTCAAGTAAGATGTTGGGAAAAACCTATCATCATGCCACCAAGCATTCTTACCAATCTGTACAAATTGACCCCAACTATGTAGATCCTTCTACCCAACCTAGCAGCGTTAAAGTTTATCCAAAGTTCTATCGACGTTGGCAATTAAATCGCCAAGACCCCATTCATAATTTTATCTGGTTAACTAGTGCCATCACTTTGGAGAAAACCTATAAAGATGTCACCTATCAACTCCGTGTGAATCCTTCAGCAGGTGCCTTATATCCCACAGAAATTTATGTACAGATGCGGGGAATAAAGGGAATTATTGATGGCATCTACCATCTAGAAATTGAGAATAATTGTCTAACTCTCATCTATGAATTAATTGATGATGGGTTAGAAAATTATGTAACACCTGGTAAATGTATCAACGGCTTCATTTTTTTAGTTAGTTGTGTTTATTATAGGTCTAGCTGGAAATACAAAAACAGAAGCCTGAGATATTGCTTGTTAGATAGCGGCCACCATTTAGGAGCAATTGCCGCATCTGCATATCTCCATGACAGAAATACTCAACTGATTTTTGATTTTGATAAACTCACTCTCAATCAAGATTTAGGGTTTGAGAATAAAGAGTTTGTGACAGGTTGTGTGATTTCTGGAGAAGCAGAGGAGAAGCAAGTTAGACGCTTAAGACTCCCAATTCCCTTTGTAAATGGTACTGATTATTTTCAAGCGAATTCATTCATTGAAGAAGCTTATCAAGCTACCTCTGGGCAAATTAGTCGCCAGCAAAAATTAGCTGATCCTCAATTTAATTGGCAACAAACACAGTTTTTTGAGAGTGTTTGGTATCGCCGTTCTCAACGACGGTTGTACAAACAACCTATATCTCAAGAAACTTATTGGCGTATTTTTGAGGATGTCAAGCAACCAATACCTAGTGAGCATTTTGAAGAAATTGAAATTTTCTCTGTGGTGCATCGAGTTGAGGGGATGCTGCCCGGAATATATCAGGGTAGAAATTTAATTCAAGCAGGTGAATTTAGCAACCAAACTGGTTATTTATGTATTAACCAAAGTATTGCTAAAGATTGCGCTGTGACTTTGTTTTTTGTGTCCGATTATTTAAGTTATCAAACAGCAATGCAAATTGCTGGGTTGATGGGACACAGAGTTTATTTGGTGAGCAATTATTGGGGAATAGATTGTAGCGGTATTGGTGCTTTTTATGATGATGAAGCCCAAGCATTTCTAGGAACCAAGAAAGATGTACTTTATGCCATGGCAATAGGTAAATAGGAAGTTCAGGTATGATGGCCAGAAATGAAGATGATTTCCACCCCCTGCAAGCAACATCGGCAGATATAATCTTGCGGCAACAATTAGAGCATTCCATCAGTAAATACTTTTATGAAGGGTGTGATCGCTCTCTGCGGAGTTTGTTGTCTAATTGTCGATGGTATGCGACAAACCACGGCAGCATTTTAACCTTGGTGATTGAATGTACTGATCAGGTTACTAACTGGCAAGTCTTGCAAAACATAGTCCCCATGGCCAATGTGTTGTATGGAATTGTCACCACTGCCAAAATCCGCGTTTGTCCCCCCGATAACGGTGTACCCTTTGAAATGCGAGTAGATGAACTGCCTGTATATCGTCATTGGGCCTAAATTCGCGTTTTACCTTGACAATAGGTGACACTAGAAAACATCAAAGTGACATCAAGATTCTGCGTTAATCATTGATGTTAATTCCGCAAATACCAAGTTAGCAGAACTTTGTACAGCCGGGCTTAATTCTAGCCCCAAATCCAGGTTTGCGGCTTCAATTAAATACACTGTCACATCCTGGGGAAAGTCCTCTTTAAAAATCTTTCTCCCTGCTGCTAAAGCATGATCCCACCGAAAGTCATGCAAGTTATAACTAGGTTCCGGTAAAGCCTCCAATTCCTTACCAGGAACCTTAAAAACTGCACCTGGTTCTGAACCAGTGGAACTGGCATCAATAATAATCAACTGTGTACTTCCTCTAGCTTGAAACATCACTTCCATGCCTCCAGTTCCACAATCAAAAACGCGGATATTGGGGTGAGGATTTTGTGAGAGATATTGTTGTAGGCGTTGGGCAATAATTACGCCTACGGCATCATCATTCCGATTCAGATTTCCGCAGCCAATTATCGTTATCATGGGATATTTATAATAACATGAAACTCGTGAAATTGGCACCCCAAAATTAATATTTGTGAAGGTTATTCAGAGTGCAATTTTCATTACTATGCTTGTAGTTCGTGATACAGAAACTAAAGGCAGAGGTGTGTTTGCTGCCCAAGATTATGCTCAAAGTCAAGTAATTGAAAAGGCTGCTGTAATTGTGATTCCTAAGCAGCAAGTGAAGTTAATTACCAAGACCGTTCTCACTAATTATTATTTTGGGTGGCATGGAGAAAGTGGGGCAATAGCTTTAGGAGTTGTGTCACTTTTTAATCACTCTTACCATCCCAATGCTTTTTATGTGAAAAAGTTCGCTGAACAGGTAATTGAAGTAATTGCTTATCGATATATTCGGGAAGGTGAGGAAATTACAGTTAATTACAATGGGCGTGTTGATGATTTATCCCCTGTATGGTTTGATGTGATGGAATAAGTTTCTCACATAGCAACAATTAGACACCTGGTGAAAAAGTAGAAACGTTACATGTAACGTCTCTACAACGGTAGAAAATACATATTTAATTTCTAGAGATGGCTATATAAAAAGTTTGCGTAGCGCATCTAAATAATTAATATTCGTCACAATTAATTGCAAAGATTAAATGTCTAAGCACATAAATAATTAAGCGTGATACTATTGGGTAGTGATTTACTAAAATTTAACTCCAGGGGAAGTGAACAAGATATGTCTATTCAAACCACTTATGAGGTAATATTGCTTATACATATTGATTCTCTAGAACCAGGCGGACTAATTATTGAGGGACCAACAGAAATAGATCCTGGTTATCAAAAGGGTGATTCCTTCAAAATTACAAAAAGAGTTGGGATAAAGGCTGAGGTAGAGAATTCACCTATTCCTTCTATAGAGAATCGAGAATTTTCCTTTAGTGCAACGGTAATTGAGAGAAAAGTTGAATATAATGGTGAACAAAAAATAGTTAGTATTCTTGCTGAATCACCAGACAGGGAAATAGTTAAAGGTTATGCAGAAGCACTGAAAAACAGAAATGAATAATTATTCCCGTTGTCAGTTAATGTATTCAAGTAGCTTGGGTTGAACAATATTAACCCCAACCTTTACAAGCTATAGTTGTTTGATTTTAATTGTCTACACCAGACTACTATTCAAGCATCGGGAACTGACTGTATTTGCACGATTATAGCAGGTCTTATATCTGCTTGTTATGTGTCAACTGCAAATTCATTAATCTTGCCGTTCTTTCGCCTTTGCGACTTAGCTCGAAATAAAAAATATGGTGGGCAATGCCCACCGAAAAATCTATAAATCTATACCGTGTTTTTTAGCAATTTCCATCAACTTGTCATACTGAGTTTTGGATGCTTCAGCTAGTAATTGATCAGCAAACTCTCCAGTCGAACCATCCTTAGGAATCAAATATTTGATATATAGGGAAATAAAATCAACCATAATGGCAGAACCAGTTAAGCCATGATCATCAGCTTCTTTCCCAGCAATTGGTAAAACTAAACCTGCACGAATGGGGTCTGGTTTAACCTTCAAAAATTGGTCAATCAATTCCCAAATATATTCATTGGGTATTAAATTAGCTAACTTTGCTGCATCAGGTGTAAACTCTATTTCCGCAACTTTCGCATGTTCTAAAATACACCATTCTGCAAATTCTTTTAGTGCTTCCTCAGAAAGACGAGGCAGATATTTATATAATGCTAAATCAGACACAAGCAGTACCAATTTTAGATTTGAGATTTTGGATTACTAATAAATCAATATCTTCAATTAGTAATCACTCATTTCCAATCAGCCTATCCCAATGTTTTAAGATTTTTTGTAATTTATAATTCGTAATTAGTAATTGCAATTTAAAAAAATCGCAAAGAACAGAAAGAAAATCTCTCTGCGTCTTTGCGTGATAAAAATACTAAGCTGTCCGAAAACGTGCCAATTCCTTCCCGGTTTTCGCATCGTGGGCATGAACTGTACACACTAAACAAGAGTCGAAAGAACGGGCAACATGACCCACTTCTACCGGGTCTGTTGGGTCTTCAATCGGTGTACCAATTAATGCTTCTTCAACGGGGCCGCGTTTACCAGCACCGTCACGGGGGCCAATATTCCAAGTACCAGGGGCAATAACTTGGTATTGTTTAATCTTCCCTTCTTCAATTTCCACCCAATGACACAATGCACCTCTTGCAGCTTCAGTGGCACCCCAACCCTTGCCGTCTTTTTCTTTGGGTTTGATATACCAAGGGTCATTTAATTTGAATTCTCGCAAACAGTGTTCAGCTTGACGGTATAGTTTCACAATTTCGTGAAGCCGTGCCAATTGACGGACATGAACACTTGGCCCTCCCATTTTCTTGAACACATCCAGAATGAAGGGGTCATAATGCTGCCAAGATTCACCATGTGTGCCACCTGCAACTAACTGCCGGGCTAAGGGGCCTGCTTCTAAACGTCCGAAGTCTTTGTGGAGGACGGCACTTGCCCAGGAATACGCACCGCTAAAGTCTTTTTGGTTGTTGATGGTGGGTGATGTGGTGCGATCGCTTGGATGCCAATCTTGAGTTCCTTCATCATACCAAGAATGGCTTAAATTCTCACGGGCAAAAGATTGATCCATCAAAGTATGGCTATCACTAAAGCTATCGTAAACACCGCTTTTCATAATTACCGCAGCGTTACGACCCTCAATAGTGGGTTTGTTGTATCTATCCTCATGGGGTAAATATCCCCAAGTTACATATTTACCTACACCACCACCAAAACGCTCTAAACCGATATCCAAACCCATCCGCCAATATAAACCTAAATCAGATTCCCGATGTTTGACATCTTCATCTAACCAATTCATAAAGTCGTCATAGCTTTGGATTTCTTCGTATCTTTCCAAAGAACAACCTAACCAAACTGGTTCTAACCAATTAGTGCGGAAATATTCGAGAATACCCCAAGCGCGAGTAATGTCAGTCAGAGTGGGGGCGCACATCACACCACCAGGCACCATATAACTGCTATGACAACTAGTGATATCCTGAAAATGTTACTGATAAACTTAGTTCGTGAAATAACTTTGCTCATTCAGAACATTTTATTTTCGCCATTGCAGCTTATAAATAAGGGAATATTTAGGGAATGAGTCGGCAAAATCAGGGTAATTGCGACCACCAAAAGTTAATATCGGAAACAGATACCCCATCTCTACATGAGGATGCGAATACAGACTCAGGGGACTGGTTCGCAGATATGTTTGCCGATTTTGAGCCGCAGAACACCACAGATGGCAGCTATAGGGGAACAATGGCGAAAATAAAAGCAACGGAATTACATTATCAAGCGGTTTTTGAACAGAAGTTAGTCGAAGCCAATACTAATTTAAAAAGAGAGAGAATAAGAGTTACCATTAAACAAACTGGCAATTCTCTCCAATTACGAGCTACCCTACCCCTAAAACCAGGTGATAACAGTGTAGGTAAGCAGAAAAAACAGTATGATTTGTCTCTAGGAATACCTGCGAATTTAGAAGGACTAAAAACAGCCATTGAAGAAAGTTACGAATTAGGTAAATTAATTGCTCGTCATACTTTCCAATGGAATGAGAAATATTTAGGAATTAAATCTAGAGAGAAACAAGAGATAAAAACAATTGGGGAATTATTAGATACATTTGAAGAAAAATATTATCAAACCCGTCAGAAAACCATAACTAGTCAAAATACTTTTGCTAATTATCTATCTGTAATTAAAAGAAACTTTCCTCTCACCCATTTAGCCACAAAAGAAAACATTGAAGCAATTATTAATTCGGTTCAGGGTAATAAAAAAAATGAACTAATTGCTGTAACTTCTGTTTTGATTAAAACTTTTAATTTAGGATTTCAACTTGATGTCAAACGAGATCATGTCACCCCTGCTTATCGAGAAATACCTGATGATGAAAAAATCATATCTGCTTTTCACATGTTTGAAAAATTCGCCCTCAGTCGCAAAAATACCAACATTAGTGATGAAATAGACACCTGGGAAATGTGGCGTTGGGTATATGGCATGTTAGCAACTTTTGGGTTAAGACCAAGGGAACTATTTGTAGAACCGGATATTAATTGGTGGATGTCTACCCAAAATATAGACCATACTTGGAAAGTGAATAAAAATACAAAAACTGGATATAGAGAAGTTATTCCCTTTGTACCTGAATGGATAGAATTATTTGATTTAAGAAATTCCAAACCATTAAATATTTTAGAAAGAAAAGTTGAAAAAATTGCATCGGTACAAAATATTAATTGGATGCGGAGAGATATATCCAGATGGTTTAGAAAAGTGGGAATTCAATTTCAACCCTACGATTTGCGTCACGCCTGCGCGATTCGAGCGCATCTTCAGGGAATACCAATTAAAGCCGCAGCAGATAATTTAGGTCATACTGTTGATGAACATACAAAGACTTATCAAAGATGGTTTGGAATTGAAAATAGGAAAAAAGCCTTTGGTGAGGTAATTAGTCAAAGGTCGTTAATTGAGTTGCAGAAGAATGAAATTTTGGCGTTAAGGATGGAAAATGAAACGTTAAGGTTGGAGGTGGAAAAGTTGAAATTGTTGGAGAATGTTTAACAATCTAGAGGACTGCGAAAAGGTTTAGCACCACGGTTAACAACGTGGGTATAAAGATTATTTTGTTGTGATAACATCGAGCTAAGACCTACCTGAAATTGAGTTTTTTGCTAGATAGCGTTATGCGTTGTATTTTCTGCAAGTGTCAGTCCTCCTCATCTACTTCAAGAGAACATATTATTCCTGAATCATTTGGCAATAAGGAGCACACGTTACCACCTGGCGTTGTGTGTGATAGATGTAACAATTACATCGCTCGTGAAATAGAAAAGCCTTTGCTAGATTCACCTTACTTCAAGGAACAGCGTTTCAATATGTCTGTTCCAAGCAAAAGAAATAAAATTCCAACAATTAGTGGCATCCATCTTCAATCTCATACACTGATTGAATTCATGAAGCGACCAAATGAAGATGGAACTAGTATAGGTGCTGCTTTAGGTCAAAATGAATCGCGATGGATTAAATCTGTAACAGAGCAGAAACATGGAACACTTATAATTCCTGTTGCTTCTCTACCCGATGATTATGCTATTTCACGGTTTCTAGCTAAAGTTGGATTGGAATCGTTAGCATCTCGTCTTATTGATATTGAGGGTGGTTTAGATGAAATTGTAGATAAACCAGAATTGAATGAACTACGTTCATATGTAAGAATCGGTACGCCTGGACGTGTTTGGCCATATTCTTGCCGTTCAATCTATCCACCTGATTTCCTCTTTGTAAAAGAAGGTGAAACATTTGAAGTACTGCATGAGTACGATATTTTAGTTACTGATTCTTCTGAGTTTTATATTGTTGTTGCCTTGTTTGGAGTAGAGTATGCGTTAAACCTTGGTGGACGGGAAATAGATGGCTATTATAAGTGGTTACAACACAACGATAATCGCAGTCCCCTTTATTCTGGAAAGAACACTCAACTATAGACGAGATGGAAGTGCAATCGCCAATCCTGTAGTGCGATCGCAGATTTTGTAGGGTGCTTTCCTCACAACAATTGCTAATTAATCCACAAATAAATTCCTGGAAAAGTACCGATATTGTGGACTGTAAGCAAGCGATCGCAGTCTAGAGGTGTTAGATTTGCTGTTAAAAATATTTGAAAACAGCGATTGGGACAGGTTTTCATCAAACACTGCGATGCCTACTACATTCGCGGAGCGTCTCGAAGAGAGCGAAGCTATCAATGTAACGCATCTTATTTCATTGGTTTAGTAAAAACATTTTTCGCTAAACTATAATCAGAGAAACAGCAAAATCAGATTATGAACTTAGATACAATTCAACAAGATATTGCGTCTCTTCCTCCCGATGCACAACAAATCATAGTCGAACTCGTAGAAGTCCTTAAAAAACGCTATCTTCTCAATCAAAACGAATCTTCAGAAAATTCCTTGCAAGACTGGTCAGACTTTATCGGTTGCATAGAAGCTGAAACAGACCTCTCAAAAAACTATAAAAACTACTTAGAACGTGAACTTAACCAAAAATATGATCATAGTTGATACAGGCTTTTGGTTAGCTCTTGCCAATAAACAAGATGCAGTTCATATAGCCGCCAAAAAACGATTTCAAGATTTAGCTAATCAGCAATTTATTACAACCTGGTGTGTCGTCACGGAAACGTGCTATCTATTACAAAAAAGAGTAGGAGTAGATGCTCCAAAAATCTTTATTCATAAAATTTATACAGGAAAGCTACAAATCTTTGATCTGAAACTACATCATTGCCAGCGTATTGAAGAACTGATGGAAAAATATAAAGACTTACCGATGGATTTAGCCGATTCCTCTCTCGTTATCTTGGCAGAAGAATTAGGTCATGGGCGAATTTTGTCAGTTGATTATCGAGACTTTAACACCTATCGTTGGAAAAATACAGAACCATTCGATAATCTCTTTCAGGAATTTTTATGATGTAGTGCGAACGTATAAATAGAAGAGTTTGCATAACTCAGAATGATAGGAATTGTGGGTAATGCTTCATCATCATTAAAGGGAAATTCCACTGTACTAGCCATCAGTAGATGCCTCTTGGCCATCCTGAATCATCTGCATGAGAATGTTTGTAGCTTCCGTTGCGTCGTAGGGCGACCAAATGGGATACTCTGAAGCAGAAAAGATAACTTGTAGTTCAGCGTCTGGGATTTGTTTGGCTAGGAGTTTGAAGAGTGATAATTTGTCTGAGTGACTCAGATTATTAACCAGAGGAATTAACTCAGCGAGTGACATAGTTTAAACTCCCAGACATACGAGAATACATTGATCATAAGCGATCTGTGAGGTAAGGTCTAACGAGTCCGTTAAACATCTTTGAGAAATGCGATTGCCTTTGGCAGTGCGCGAGAGTGCGATCGCTCAAGTTCCATTTTCTTGTGCTTCCTTAACTACTATTAACTGCGATCCTTGCTAGGTTAAAATGAGAAGGCGATCGCACTTGAAAAAATAATTGTGTTATTCTTCAGGCAGCTTTTTGAGAATTTTTAGAAGATGGTTCAGCCAGAATTGGTTCAATATCCTGGCTTTTGTCTCTTTGGATAAATTCATCTAGTAATTGAAAAAAGTAATCAAATGCAGCTTTTTCATCAATACAGGTAAGTAAAATAATTTTATCCCAAGCGTTAACGGTATGGATAGATAAGCGGTTTTGTAGCCAGGGTTGAAAGTTTTTATAAAAATCGCTTTCAGTTTCAGTATTAGTAATACCTAATTCAGAGCGAGAAAAGCGATATCCCAAAATAAACATCCGTAAATTACTGATAGATGCTGTTCCCAAATATAAGCCTGGTTTGGTTTTAATTTTTTCGAGTAAATTAAATAATGCACTCATTGAGTTTAACTCCATAGATTTTGGATGAAATCGAGATAAATCAATGTTTTCAACTTTTTTGATAATGCACTACTTTAGGCTTGACATGCCAGTAGGGTGCGTTAATGAGATGTAATGCACCTTATAATTTTACCGTTAAACATCTTTGAAAAACGCGATATCGCTAATCACTTCGGATAATTTTTATCTTGTATTCTGAACGCTCAAAACAAACATCAAATTCTCGAAAAAAGTTCCTTTTTCCAAAGATTAAGGGTACATTTTGAAAGTCTAAGAGAAGCCCTAAAAGGCATTTTAGAGCTAAATCAAGAAAAAGCTTGCGAAAAAGCAGCCAAAAAAATTGTATTGTTAGCTATTGGTTTATAGGATGAAGTTTATTAACAATCCCTCTATCTCCCTATTTAACCAAAAAAAGAAGCAACTTAACCTTGATTATGAGCGTCTTATGAGTCAAAAATTCAGGACATATTTAGCCAAACTTCATCGGGAAACTTTTTCCTATCTGAAGCCGCTTCCTTTTAAGCTATGGGTAATAGGAATTTTGGTAAGTGGAATATGTTTATCAAGTCACTCTGCGGTATTAGCATGTGGAGGGACTGGAGACACTTGCAATAAAATGTTTGCTCGTGGAATTCAAGATTTATTGTATTGGATGTTCTCTTGGATTTTCTATTTGATGTTCGATCTAATAATCAAAGGATTGATCGTTTTGACCATATCTTATGCTGGTATTTTTGGTTTGGTTAAGTTTTTTGATCGCAAGAATAGGTAGAGTGTAAGTTGGGTTGAAGAACGAAACCCAACAAATGTGTCGGTTGCTTTTGGAGAATTGGTATAAGTCGTTTTAGTAAAATTGTATGAAAAATCAGAAGATTATAGGATTACAAAATATCTTCAGTTCTAGGCTGGATACCTTGAGTCATCTATTAGACATAGCAGAGAGTCATTTCACAGACAATGTAGAGTCTATATTGCAGCGTCGCATTGCACCCGATATGTTGCCTTTCAGCACACAAATAGCATTTGTTTGCAATCAGCCCCGTAACTTTGCATTGTGGTGCTTAGGACAGCCGGCAAACAACTTGAACCCTAATGTCCCATCTTTAGTTGAGGCCCGTGGTCATATTTCATCAACTAAGGAGTTGTTAGCAAGTATCAATGTTGCTGATTCTAAGTTGTCAGAACTCCATCGGATCGATCTTGGACAAGGGCTATATGTGGAATTATCTGGACTTTCCTATGTAGATGATTTTCTCATACCCAACTTTTATTTCCATATCACAACGGCGTACAATATCCTACGTATGGCAGGAGCGCCAATAGGTAAGCGTGACTTTATGATGCATTTAGTACCTTTTCTGAAGCATCAAGATAATGCCTAACAATTGCAATGTACAAGAACTTTGGCGAGCAAGGATGCCCACCCCACAAGAGTTTAATTGTTAAAGTTGCAAGTTTTCCTGTAGGAATTGAAGAAATGCTTTAACCTTGGGCGATCGCTCCCGCGTAGTAGGAAAGATAGCACTGAGAGGAACAGGAGCAGCACACCAATCTTCTAACAGTGGGACTAATGCTCCCGATTGTATGGCTTCGATACAGAAAAAAACTGGTAATAAGCCAATACCCACCCCAGCTAATACCATTTCAAAAGCAATTGTAGGGTCATTCATCCAACAACGGGGATTAAGTACAATGGTTTGATTACCTGTGAGTTTGTGGCACAACTCCCAATGGGGACTGTCTCTGTTCCCAGTAATGATAGTGTCATGATTGCCCAGTTCAGCGAGAGTCCGGGGCGTATGGTGACGCTTTAAGTAAGTGGGGCTGGCAAACAACTGACGAGAAAGTTCACCCAATGGCTGAATCCTGAGTAGTGAGTCTTCTATGCGTCCAATTCTAATGGAGATATCAAATCCTTCCTGTAAGGGATTCACCTCTTGATTCATGATGCAATGATTCAGCCTGATCTTGGGATAGCGACTGAGGAACTCAGGTATCAAATCTTTGAGAAATAGGTGAGTAAAGGCGCTGGGCGCACTGGTGCGGAGAATACCTTGGGGTTCTGCCTGTTGCTCATCAATCGCGGCATTTCCTTCTTCAATTTCGGCCACGATGCGATCGCAATATTCGTAGTATAGCTTTCCAATCTCTGTCAGTCGCACCACCCTTGTTGATCGCTCTAACAGCTTAACCTGCAAAAAATCTTCTAACTGTTGAATGCGACGGCTAACGGTTGCTTTGGGTAAATTCAAGCGTTGTGCTGCCCCCACAAAACTGCCTTGCTTGACGACATGGGCAAACACCACCAAGGCATTTAAATCCGGTATTTCCACAATTGTTCCATGTATGGAATAGTCAATTTCATTTAACCAGATTTATTAGATTTTGTATCACTTGTAGATTAAATACAGCTTCCATAGAGCGATCGCCTACTGGCAAAACTAAAAACATTTAACCTCTAAATAGTGCTGAATTTATCCTATTTTTACCATGACTTCAACTACAGATATTCCCTCCAAAAAAGCTTTCAAACTCGATGTCAAACAGAAGAACTGGTTAGTTTCGGCTCACGTTGCCTTTGTGGGTATTTGGTTTGGCACTGCTCTTTGCTTAGTCATCATGGGTCTGAAAAATGCCCACACCACCGATGGCGATGCTCTTTATGCTGTCAATGAAATGGTCAAATTTCTAGATGATTTTGTCATTATTCCTACCGCCATTCTGTCACTGTTCACAGGCTTTCTACTGTCTTGGCTGACCACTTGGGGATTTGTGAAACACTATTGGGTGATCACCAAATGGTTGTTGACGATTTCTCTGATTGTGTTTGGTACTTTCTGGCTCGGTCCTTGGACTAATGCGATTACGGCAATTTCTGAAGCAGAACGCCTGAAAGCTTTAGAAAATCCCCTCTATGTTTTAGACACTAATGCCGTTATTTGGGGCGGAATCATTCAAACAATTTGCCTTTTAATTATCATTGCTATCTCTGTACTCAAACCCTGGGGTCGTCGTTTGCCCAGTAACTCGAAGTCCTAAAAAAATCTTGCTTGAGTTTTTCACCAGTTCTGAGAGGAGTAGTTTACAAGTGATTACCTTTGTTAATGTGTTTACCGTCAATCCTGGTCAGCAGGATACAGCCTTTGAACGCATTCATCAAATTTATACCGAGGTGGTGAAAGAGCAACCGGGCTTTATGGATGCCACTTTACTAAAAAGTGATGATGGTACAACAGTTACAGCGATCGCTCACTGGGATAATCCAGATAGGCTGAAAGCGCTGTGGGATATTCCCCGATTTCGAGACCTGCATGATCAGGATTTTAACAAAGCGATCGCTAAAGTTGCACCTCATATCTATAGCTCCAATGTTGTCATTACTCCCACCTCCCATGAAACCTAAATTATTGTTGAGGCTGGGTATGGTTGCAATGACAGTGATAACCGCAGAAATAACTGCGATTCCTAGGTCGCGCTTCGCGATCGCATCTTCACCACCTCAATGTTTAACCACAGTAGAACCCAATCCCACTGACTCTAATTTCTGTTCAGTTCCTTTTGTGAGTCAATTCTCAGGAGTAAAACCGGATGATTGGGCATTTCAAGCACTCCAGTCACTAGCTAAACAATATGGTCTTGTCCTGGATGAGAATTTTGATGTTAGTCGTCAGGATGGCAAGGGTTGGAGTCGAAATGCTTTTGCGGTAGCTCTGAACATGGTGTTACAGCAGTTAGAGCAGCGTTTTCAGCAAGGAAACCAAGATTTTATTACTCAAGAAGATTGGTTGATTATACAACGACTGCAAGCTGAATTTGCTCCAGAATTATCCATATTACGGCAGCAAATCAACAAAGTGGAGAATGATGTTACAGAATTAGAGAGTAATCAATTCTCCACTACCACTAAACTCAGTGGTCAAGTCATTTTTGCGGTGAATGCAGGTGGTTTTACAGGCGATCGCATGATTGCCCCCAGAGGTGCGACAATTACCACTGCACAACCCCAAGCTACTTTTATCTACCGGGCAAGCTTAAATCTCAACACCAGCTTTACTGGCACTGATTTGTTGCAAGTCCGTTTGGTGGCGGGGAGTAATGGGGCTGATGATAATGCGGCAGGTTTCCTAGAGCCAAATTTAGGCAGCACCTTAGAGTTTTCCATTCCAGGACGGGAAGAACTCAGCCTTGCTCGTGCTTACTATACCTTCAGACCCGCTAAGGATTTAACAGCCACTGTGGGAGCTTCTATGGTTGCGTCGGACTATATAGACAACAACCGTTATGCCAAGCGGAGTTTTCAGGATTTTTCCACTCAAGCCTTTGTGGGAAACTTCGTATTACTTCCCAGAGAAAGGGGGGCTGGAGCGGCGTTGCACTGGAATCCAGGTGCTGGGGCTTTTTCTGTCAGAGCCGTTTATATTGCCGGAGATGCCACCAATCAGTTACCCGAAAATCAACAACGTTTGGGAGGTGGTGGTTCTGAAGATATTCGACTCTTTCCTAGTGCGGGGGGAGGTGCAAAAGGTGGATTGTTTGGAGATCCTTATCAGGGGGTAGTTGAACTAGAGTATGCACCAAATCGCTCCCTAGCTCTACGGTTGCAATATAGCGGCGGTGAAGTTTTCGGGAGTAACTTTCAAGCAATTGGGTTTAATGGAGAATTGGCCTTGAGCGATCGCGTGGGGATTTTTGGCAGATACGGCTATAGTTCCTATCCTGATACCACTGTGGGAGATATTAACCCTAATTATTGGATGTTTGGACTGGCTTTTCCTGATTTATTCCAGGAAGGTGCGATCGCTGGCATCGCTATGGGGCAACCGTTTATTGAAAGTGATATTGGCAACGCTACCCAAACCAATTTTGAAGCATTTTATAACTTTCCTGTTAACCAAAATATTCGCATTACACCTTTGATTCAAGTGATTGTGAATCCGGGAAACCAAGCTGACAACGGCACGATTATGACCGGTACAATCCGCACTGTTTTTTCTTTTTAAATACCCTTTAAACATGACTAAAAATAATCCTGACTTCTGGCTTCTTAAATTCACACTGCTGCTCACCAGCACCCTCACCATCATGGCTGGAGCGACAATTGCGCCCTCTTTACCTGCCATGCAAAACCATTTTGCTAATGTTGAAAATGTAGAATTTTGGGTACGCTTGTTGCTGACAACTCCAGCTTTATTGATTGCTCTTGGTGCGCCTGTTGCGGGACAATTGGTGGATACTCTGGGACGTAAACCCCTATTAATTGTCTCAGCTTTACTTTATGGACTAGCTGGAAGTTCAGGTTTTGTTCTCAACTCCCTATTCCAAATGCTGGCAGGAAGGGCATTTTTAGGGCTTGCTGTAGCTGGAATTATGGTGAGTGCCACAACACTGATCGCTGATTATTACCAAGGCGATCGCCGTTCTAGCTTTATGGGACTTCAGGCGGCGTTTATGTCTCTGGGCGGTGTGGTCTTTTTGTCTGTGGGTGGGTTTATTGCAGACATCAACTGGCGCTTTCCATTTCTGATTTATCTGTTCTCCTGGTTTTTACTACCTACCATTATTTGGGCGCTGTATGAACCTGCTTCTAATTCAACCCAAAACCCATCTACATCAATCAGTTCTCCAGATGTTGAGCAAACTGAGGTAAAAACTCCTTTCAAGTTGCTGGGTTTAATTTATGGTTCTGCACTCATCTTGCAGATTGTATTTTATATGATTCCTGTGCAACTGCCATTTTATCTAGCCCAGTTATCAGGAGCGAGTGCTTCTCAAAGTGGATTGGCGATCGCCTTGGTAACACTTTTTGCAGCGATCGCTTCTATGAACTACGGCAAAATCAAACAGAAATTTAGTTATGTTCAAATATTATCTATTTCTTTTGTTTTGGTAGGATTAGGATATATAGGAATTGGCTTAGTGGGAAATTATAACCTCATTTTATTAGTGCTAATTCCCGCAGGTTTAGGTCTGGGAATGCTCACACCAAACTTAAATGTATGGACTACAATCACAGTTCCAGCCGCATTGAGAGGGCGGGCTTTAGGTGGACTAACAACCTGTATTTTCTTAGGACAATTTTTGTCGCCCATCGTCACTCAACCCCTGAACCAAGCGATAAAACTGTCGGGTACTTATGGTTTGGCTGGTGTTTTGATGGCAGTGTTGGGTGGTCTTTTTTGGATATATCAACAGAAGATTGCTCGGTTTTCTGAGTCTATTTAGGCTGATGTTTTCTAATATTACTAGGACTTACGTATGAGTTATGGAAGAATGAAAGTCATAGCAGATAATTTAGGTCATACGGCTGATTGTTCAGAAAAGTTGTTAATATATGGATATTAAATAGTGATAAGCTATGGACAGGGATCAATTTGAACAGCTTTTGTATGAAGAAGAAGGAAACACTCTTGACTTTAAGAAAGAGCAGTATTTGTTTTCAAAAGCAACAGATGAAGAAAAGTCAGAGTTACTTAAAGACATTTTAGGTTTTGCCAACGCTTGGCGTAGAACTACTGCATACATCCTTATTGGGGTAGAAGATATTCGAGGTGGTCGTGGAAAAATAATAGGCATTTCTCCAAATGACCATTTACAAGATCATGCACTTCAACAGTTTGTCCACAACTTAACTAATTATCCAGTGAAGTTTCAATATGAAGCATTCTGTTTTGAAGGCAAGCAAATCGGCATCATAAGTATTGAAGAACAAATACGGCCTATCTATTTGAAGCGTGATTACGGAAAGCTTAAAAAAAATGAGGTTTATGTTCGCAGGGGAAGTTCTACTGATCCTACAAAGCCTGCATTGCCTGATGAGATCGCAACAATGAGAATAGGATCATCTCATGAAGATGCTTTACTCTTCGTTCAGTTCTGCGATATAGAAACTGGAATGCTTATAGGTTCTTCACTTGATTGGAAATCTGAGTATTACGAAATGCCATCAAAGTATTCAATTCCTGATTTGCCTAGTCCCACGAATGAATTATGGCAATCTAACATATTAGATCAGGTTAATTCCAATTTTTATCGCCAGCTAGCTGACTATGAGTATGTTCGTCGGCTTTGTCAACCTGTGCGATTAGCTGTTAAAAACACTGGCAAAGTTGCTGCCAAAAATGTGCGCGTTGAACTGACAGTTCCGAACCAGGGTGAAATCTTAACCTTTGAAGAATCTGACTTGCCACTACGCCCGAACAAAAAAAGATTTGAAAACGCTACATTTTTAAAAAGTATTCGATCCATTCATAAAAATCCTGGAGATGTAAACATTGAAAATAATTTTGAAGGGAAGATGATTAAAATTGATTTTGGAGACTTGCAGCCTGGCAGACATATTTGTTCAGATTCTTTCTACATTGGTAGTAAGATGAGCCAAGATATCTTATTATCCGGTAAGGCTGATGCTGATAATCTTACAATTCCTAAAGAGTTAGCACTTACAATTTCTATTTTTTCAAAAAGGAAATCAATAACCTTTGAAGAGTTGAAATTGATGGATAAAACACATAACAAAAACACCTAATTCTGCATCAGTGCTATCTTGTAGGGTGCGTTAATGGAATGTAACGCACCTCATAACTTCACCGTTAAATATATTTGAGAAAAGCGACTTTATTACAACCTGAGTTGATGTGAATGTTAAACTTTACCTAGAAAATCAATGCTTTGCAATTAATACTGTATTTATACAAATATTTATGAGCAAAATTAAAAACATCCTATTGGTTCACGGTTTTTGGGCAGATGGCTCTTGTTACAGGGAGATTATTCCAACGCTGCTGGCAGAAGGCTATGAAGTTATTGCAGTGCAAAACCCACTTACATCTCTAGAAGAAGAAATTGCTGTGACTAAACGTGCTTTAGATCGTATCGAAGGGAAATGTATTCTGGTTGGTCATTCGTGGGGCGGTTTCGTTATTACTATAGTTGGCAATGACGAACGAGTTGCTGGTTTGGTATATATTGCGGCACTTGCTCCTGATGCTGGTGAATCCATGATTGATTTAATGAGTAAATATGGTTCTCCTTCACCGCATTTTCAAGAGCAAAATGGTTTTGTTTGGATTTCTAAAGAAGGTATTGATGAAGTTTTGGCAAGTGATCTCTCAGAAGAAAGAAAGGCATTAATTCATGTGACTCAAACAACACCATCTATATCATTAACAGAAGTGAAGGCAAGTTTGCCCGCTTGGAGACATAAACCAAGCTGGTATATCTTAGCAACAAACGACAAGGCGGTTCCGCCTGATTTACAGCGTGACTTGTCTGAGCGAATGAAGGCAAAAACAGTTACTGTGGAATCAAGTCATTTTCCTATGATTTCGCATCCGAAAGAAGTTTTAGAAGTAATCAGGGAAGCAACAGCGACCTATCAGTGAGGGTGTAACCGGAATCTTATCTGTTAGCAATATTCAAACACGAAATCAATCATTCAAAATACTCAAGCCCGAATAACAGTAATCCTACGTTGATTTTCCGTCACCACAACCTCAGTTGATAAACGTTCTTCCATTGGTAGAGCATTTTTCCGCCTATCAAACACAAACAACCAACCAAAATCTAACTCTAAACGCCCTAAATAGGATTCTAACTGCTCAATACCCTCAGTTTGGGGATCGCGTTTTTTATCCCGCCACACCTTTAACTCAATACCCAAAGTTACATCCCACCTTCCGCCCCCTAACTGTCACAGAGGGAAATTACGGAGAGAAAACATCTAATTGAGAATAAAAACAGACATATTGAGTGTAAAAAGACATTTGAATAACAGT
>NZ_JACJTT010000013.1 GCF_014698825.1 Richelia sinica FACHB-800 | reverse complement strand
TGTTTTAAGCTTTCACTGTCTAGTTTTGGTGGCAGGTCTTTTTCCATAATTGCTATATTCTGCTTCCCATACCACACTTGTCAATACCCCACCACCTGAATCCTTACTCTTCAATTTCAAATTCACTTAATTTATTTATGTCAGTATCTATAAAAAAATCTACATAAAGGCTAATATAAAATAAACGAGCTTTTACTGAATTTAAAGTAATATTTAATGATTTTTCATAAACCCAATTCAAAAAAATATACAGTTCTTTTTCTGGATTTAATAATAAGTCGATTTTCTCCTTCATTATCCATAGATATTCATCTGCTTGCTGAATGAGCGAAAATGCTAGTAAAAAGACTTCTCGCCAACGTTTATCAGTAATATGTGTAAATAAATTTGAATAGATTAATTCAGAATATACTAATTCTTCAGCAGCTAAATATTCTTGAAATATTTGATGCGAAAAAGAATACGTTTGCCAATTTTTCTTTCTCAGAATACCAGACACAAACTCAATATCAGATAATCTGCAAATATTAGTTTTAATTAATGGAAAAATTTCATCTTCTTCAAAAGAAGATATACCCTGCTCAAAGGTAATAGCAGCTATCTTTCGTAAAGTCTTCTTCAACTCATACACATCCAAATAAGCACGATCGTTAAATTGGTTCCATTTCTCTAACAATATGTCAATTCCTTTTTTGAAAATCTTAACTTTTTTTGTGGGTAAATCTCCTCTTTCTATGAAAATTAAACAAATGAGGTGAAGTAGCAATGGTGTATCAGCTAGTTCTCGTATGCGTTTATTTTCCTCTAGTTTAAGCTTATGAGTTAAGTTATTGGCTAATATTTCTTTGCTTAGTTGTGTCCCATCATTACTACCTGCAAACCAATTTTTAATAAAGTTATCTATTTGTAATTGTTCAAATTCAGCTACTTTACATAAATTAAAATTACCAAATAATCTAGATTTATATGCCTGATATTCTTTTCGACAACTCAATATAAATCGGTTGTCACCATACTCATCAACTAATTGATGAATCTCTCTAACAACTGCTTTAATTTTCTCTTCAATAACTTCATCTAACCCATCCAACAAAAACAATAATCTACCGTTATCTAGTAGTATTTTTAATTCCTGTTCTGAAACATGACGGCGGCAATATTTTTTGCGAATGTAGCTGATTAAACTAATTTCATCTGCACTTTTAGCATTCTCAGCCAAAGTTTTCAAACTGATAAAAACAGGTATAGGCTGAGGTTTAAAATTAATATCATCACAGTGAACAGCAATATATTGTAGTAAGGTAGTTTTACCCGCACCTGGTTTACCCAACACCATCAACTTAGGGTTCTTTACCACTACTTCTTCCCATAATTTCCGTTCTGGACTAAACTCCTCTGAACTAAACGGTTGCGACTCATTCAGCGTAGTCTGCACATATATTTGGCTGAGATTCCCCGGCATATGATAATAGAGGAGATTGAATGTACATAAGTTTTCGCACTCGTTTTGTATCGTTTTGTGGAAATGCGATCGCACCTTCTGCACCAGTACCTCAATATCCTCTGGGTTGGTATACTTGTCAGCAAATAAATCCTTGCGTGGTTCAATAAAGTCGCTAATTTTGGCAAGAACATCACCAGGAGTTATAAAACCATAGGCTCGCCTAATATCCTCAAAATTATCTAGAAAACCTCTAATTTTGTCATAATCCCAAATATCATATCCCTTCAAAGGAACGCTATCCTTAAACTCCTCAAAGATATCGTATGCTTTATCTTTGCTTCCCTTATCTTGTACAGGTGTTAAAACAACATTAGTAGCGAAAATATAATAATCAGGCAGGCGACGACCTTTTATTGGATTAGCAAAATCCTTCAGTTCAGATTTTAGCTGCTTCAGCGCCCACTCACCATCTTCTTGTGGATTTTGGGGCTTCTGGCGAAATTTGGCTTGAATTACAATATATCCATTCCAAGGATTCCCCTCAGATGGGTAATGAGTCAGGCCATTAAAGGTAGCTTCACGCCCTCCATCTGGGCCATCACCAAACACCACAACTCCAGAACTAACTACTTTGAGTGCGATCGCTTGGATTAATTGTTCAAAGGAGCGTGTAGATAATCCAGCGAGATTGTAGTCCGTCATGTTGCTGATGTATTATTCAACATTATAGTTATCAATAATACCTCATACTCCTTTCCTTGATTTTGACACCTTCACGATACATTACTCACCGGAATAATTCCGACAAACTCACGTAAAACCCGATGGCAAGCGTCAACAGTTGTCTTGGTATTGGAAATAATTGGTTCTCCGCTTGCGCCGACTTGGGTGACACCTCGTTCTCGCCACAATTGGGAGTCGCGTTGCCAGTCTATTTCTCCCAGTCTACCCAACCACTTCACCAAGTCTTCCGCCGGCACTCGTTCTATTAACAAATCATGCGCCAACATACCCAAAGCCTGAAAAACAACCGCGCTGACTGCTAGTAAGTCTTGTCTTTGGGTAGCCCGTTCCTGTTTATTCATCACCCGCCAAGGATCATTAGGAATAATGCTGGCGGTTGCTGCCCAGAATGTTGTCGCCCAATCAATCAAAGGTTCTAAATCGGTAACAGATTTTAAACTAGGGAACATACGTTGAGTAGCAGTGACTAAAGTTGATAAAGTCAACAACTTAGGATTGTGCTTACCCAAGCCATTTTCCACTGTTTCCACATTGTTACGGAACTGGGGAACTCGTTGCAGCAAACTTTTAGCAATTAATACCGTAGGCGATCGCTGATCAAATGTATGTGACAGTGATACACTTGGCCGTTGTACTAATAGATTTTGGTCACGGAAGGCTTGACGCTCCTCTTCCAATGGCAGTCCAGCATATAAAAGCACTCCTATTTCTAAATTGGAAAGGATAGTTGCCAACTCCGGTTGTTGCTGCTGGATATCTTTAAGTGCCTGACGGATACCAAAACATCTATGCTGACCATCAGTCAAGCGTAGGGAAACCGAATGATAAGGAAGATAGAGACTGCCATCTCTATAAGTGGGTGATGGTTGAACATTGACACAAATGGGTGGAAAAAATGTCGTCCCATCCTGATAAGTTTCCAGTATATAACGAGCGATCGCCTTGACTCTTGTTGGATTGAGTTTACGCTGGGCTAAGTCTGGTAAGTCTGGACTATTAGGAATATACAATCGCTCATCGTCTAGCAGTCGAACTACATCCCCAAAAAACAGACTGCCTACATAACTTTGATGTATTTCTTGCACACCTCGACGCACAGATACAGCCCGAAGTACAAGTTCCATAGTTGATTTCTCCAATTTAATATTTATTGCGAATCAACCATGTACTCATGTATACATGGTAATATTAACAGGATGAGAAAATTGCTCATCCAGCAAGCAAACCTCTACGAAACCTTATGTAAAAATAGGCTTTCGCTTGAGAGCCAATATCAAAGTGCTGCACCCACCGTGCAGGATATGGTCAGTGTTCCTTTCAGAAGATTCATTAAAGATTGGGAAAACCCAAATGAGCAAAACCACTTACTGGATGAGTGACTAGAACAGGCCAAAATAGCCCGCTCAAAATACGGATAACAGAATGGGTGATAGCTGCTAAAGCTTTGCTACTACATAACATTAGCCAACTCTAACTCCAAGTTCATCTACCTTAGAGTTCAACAACCATGAACTTAGACCCCAACGATCTCAAAATACTGGCTGATGAAGTTCTTACCTTCATTGAACAACGCGAAGCAGAACAAGTTGCCTATGGCATTTACGATGTAACAATGACAGGGGTGGAAGTAATTGATAATTTTCAACCCTCTGAAGACATCAGGTTAACCCCCGCAAACAAAACAGAAGCAATCAGAAATGCTTTAGCGCAACTAGCAAAAGACTTGCAAATTATCCGGTTTAACCAAGAAAAATCTCCTGATGGCTGGATTTTTCGCAGTCGAATAGCAGAAACTGTCAGGCTGCTATCAAAACTCCGTCAAAGAATTGTTAGAGAAAATAACCTTAAACCAGCGCACCGCATCAGCAATAGCAAGCGTTTAGTGGCAGATATTAAGTTTAGTGTCGCTTCTCGTCGTGTACCTCGAAGAAACATTGCAGTGCAAACCTGCATGAAACCGTTACATACTGGTAATACAGAGCAACAGCAAGCAGCTAACCTGCTTTTAGAGGTAATTGACACCTATCTACCAAAGCTACGTCAGATGAGCGGCTTCCAAAAACGAACTTTGGAAAGAATCCTCGAAGCAATTGAGTTAAAAGCACAAGAAGGTATTGAAAAAGGTGTTGTAGTTACTGCTAGTACAGGCGCGGGTAAAACCTACGCCTTCTTTTTACCTGTACTGGCCAAAATGCTTCTAGAACGTTGCTTGCGAGGTAGAGAAGGGGTGAAAGCCATTTGCATCTACCCACGGGTGGCGCTGTCTGAAAACCAACTTACTGATTTTATTGAAGTATTATTTTATCTCAACCAAGTTTTAGCAAAGAACAATCTTCCAGAACTGACAATTGGCGTAGAAAGTGGAGCAGCCGTTTATCAAATCCGAGACTTCCAAGATATAACTAGCGATCGCCAACAAAAGCTATCTAAACAACGCGGTTGGACTTATAACGACGAGTATACAGGTTATCTGTCCCCTTTTGCTTACTGCGTAGGCACAGATGGTCAAGCTTGTAAAAAAGATAAACAACGACTGCTTGTCCGTCCCACAGATGCCAAAACTTTGGTCTGCCCGATTTGTGATAAACGCTATCCCTTTATAAAATTTTCTAGGGATATCATGGCAGAGCATCCACCCGATTTGCTCATCGCTACAACAGAATCACTGCATCGACGGTTGTTATCAACAAAATATCAATACCTGTTTGGTAATGACAAGTTTTGTGCGCCTTCCGTTGTCATGTTAGATGAAATTCATCTGCAAACTTCCACAGCCGGAACTCAAGTAGCACTCTTACTGCGGCGCTTGATGGCCAGGATTCGTTTAGGTAAGCAGCATCGCCAAGAACAAAGTAATTTAGCATTTGTAGGACTAAGCGCGACTATTTCCGAACCAATAAATTTTCTTTCAGAGTTATCTGGTATACCCACCCCTCGCATTCGCCGGGTAAATCCTGAAGAAAATGAAATGCAAACCATTGGTGCTGAACGTTACATCTTTGTCCGGGCTGAGGATAACGAAGATACTGCGGTAATTTCTACTTTAATTCAAACGGCGATGTGCGTCCTACACACTATGCCGCAACCATCCGCAGATTCAGACCTTAAACGTTATCGCACATTTGGCTTTGTGCAGTCTTTAGATATTGCTGGTCGCTGGTTATACCAGATGGAAGATGCGGAGAAAGTAAAGCCAGAACAATGCAGAGTCAGAGAAAGATATAAATCGGAAAAAACGCCTCTTGACCAAAGGCAAATTAGCTATGTTCCATTATATGCTTATCGATATCCACCATTTAATCAGCAACTCTTTCCTAACTTCTTTGGTGGCAATTTTACTTATAACTGTGATTGCCATAACAGTAGTAGCCCAGATTTGACTTGTCCATACTTCCAAGCTGGGGAATGCTGGTGGGTACTCAGCCAGAAAGATAAGGCAAGGCAAGAATCTCTAAATATTAAACGGAAAACGGGAAGCGATCGCTCAATTACCATTGAGCCTAATGACGACTTAATCATTACCACAACAGCCTTAGAAGTTGGTTACGATGATGAAGCCTTAATGTGTGTTTTACAATACACCGCACCTGCAAATGTCGCTAGTTTTGTACAACGTAAAGGTCGAGGAGGGCGGAAAGTCGGCACGCGACCAATTGTAGTTACGGTACTTAGCCCCTATAAATCAACTGATTTATTTTTGTTTCGTAACGAACACATACTGACAGACCCTACTTTCCAAAAACTACCTCTCAATTCCCAAAACCGATATCTGCAAAGAATACATGGATTTTATGCTTTCTTCGACTGGTTAGCTTATCGTGCAAGTTGCGCTGGTATCGACCTGGAACTCGATAATTTATCCAGGCAGGGTTACGAGTATTTAATGGAGCAAAGTATCGATTTCAAAGTATTGCTGGAATTTAAAGATTATCTCAAACAAACTTTTGCAATACCAGATGATGCCATCACACAGGTACTTGACGATGAGTCAGAAGGATTTTTGTGTCAAATTTTCTACGAAGGCTTAATGAAAGGAGTAAATTCTCAGTTCGAGCGTGAAGATACCCATCGAGTCAGAGCTAGAAACTTATTATACAAGCATTTACCTGACAATTTATTTTCTGATATTAACTTGCCAGAGGTGCAAGTTGACTACCGTCCCGATAATAACCACCCCAATAAAAAGCCTAACTCCGAAAGTATCAGTTTGGCGGTAAGCGAAACAATCCCTGGTAATGTGACATTTCGTGGTGGTGAAGGTTCAACTTGGATACCACCAGAAATTTTCGATGGAGAACCTTCCCGAATACCCCTGAATCAGTACTACAAATTTCATCGAATTGACGAACGACCTAACACAGTTAACTTGCCAACACGCGCGTTGAAGAAAGTTGACATCATTAAAAAAAGTACCAACTTTTTGAATTTATATCGCCCTACTGCAATTAAGCCCAGGCAGTTTAGTCGAGACCATAACTCATCATATTGGTGGTGTAACCCGGAAACAAAGGAGTTATCTGAAAACCGGACATCCGAAAATGCAGCCCAAGATACGCAACAATTAGCCCACTCCTGTTCAGCGAATGCCATCAGCGCGGTAGCAATTCGCCCAGTCAGGGGTGATACTCCCACACCCGCATATACCCTTAAGCCTGACCATCCCTCACTTACTTGCGACCCATTAGGGCAAGAATTAATCCAACGAATTGTTTTTCACAGTGATGAAACCGCAAATTTGAATTTGTTGGATGTACGGCGAATAATTTTAGGAAGTGAATACACGATTAAATTCCATAATTCACAAACAGAAGAAATTCGTGGAGTTGTGGGTTTTACAGCAGATGAGGAGAGCCTAAACAACTGTGCTTTAGGCTACAAAATATTGACGGAGGGAGTGTGTTTTGACCTCAATCCCGATTTGCTAACCAAGCTGCCATTATCTACTTCGACACAGAAAAATCTGTGTTACCATGCCATCCACCATGCCTTCGTGACTGTTCTCACGGTTGAACATCAGGAAAACTACTTCGCGGCTGAATATCTTGTTAATGTGCTGCTGACTATGGCAGACAGATGGTGTGGTGGAGAGGGAGGAACACCGGGCGGACTGCGTGATTGGTTTACTCGTGGTAACAAGCAGTTTGACCGTTGGTTAACAGAAGCAATCACTGGAATACAGCAGTTGTCCCGGAAAAATCAACAAGCTGTTTACCAATTAATAGAGAGTAGTAATGATTACTTATCAATATTTGTGAACCTGTATGCAGAAATTCATAGCTGTGGTTTGCGCTATCAGCAATACTTACGCGACAGCTTTCAATATAGTCTGACTCAAGCTTTAAAGTCTCTAGCACAGGAAGTTGCAGGTGTTGAGGCACTAAATTATGTTGCAGCTTGGACTGAGTTACACGCCGACTTTGAAGGAATGGCGGCTGACCGAATTTGGTTGTACGAAATTGGTATGGGGGGTATTGGTGTCATGCGGGCAACCCACGACTTGCTACGCAACCATCCTGATAAATTCTGGACAACCCTTGCTAACAAAATGACTCGCTGTACAACTGCCCAAGAGGAAGCGTTTTTGCGTCATTTGTTAGCACAACCTGAGTCTTGGTTAGAGGAATGTGCAACTAGGGTGAGTGAAATTACAACCGCAGGTAAATCTAGCGATCGCCAAAATAAAATTGAAGAGTTAATGGCACAGGTACGGCAACAACTGGGTGTACCTATGCGCCAAACCCAACTCAAAGCTATCTTCCGGGTTTTTATTCCCGACTACAATCAGCAATTAGGGGATACTCCCCTGGTTAACTGGCGTATTTTCCGGGAAATTAACCACGAGTTTCTTCCTGATTGTGCTGAACAGCTAGGACGTGACCCCACATTCACTGAAGCATCGGCACTAGTTTACCGCAAACTCGTAAAAGCTAGACGTGACAATCAAGCACCACCCTATCCAGAGTTAACACGTTTACTGGAAATTTACGAAACTGAATATGGTGATTCAGCTAACGAAGCACGTAAAGCATTTGAAGCAGGGGTGGAACGGCGGATGCTGTTAAATTGTCGCTGCAACTGTTCCAGTTGCCTAGATGACCGTAGTGGTGACATCGAATCCCCTGGTTTAAGCCGTCACCTGCTTAACCGTCCTCTACTTACCGAATGGTTAAATCAGGTTCGCACCCCTCAAACCCTAGAATTAGATGATACTGTAAGCGGTGCTAGCATCTGCGACAAAATGCGCTCCTTACTGGAAAATGGTTGTCAAACAATTTACCTACGGGTGAAAACCGATAATCTTGCATCCCTGTGCGCCACAATTAGCTACTTGACAGACGCAGGTATCGACACAGATATCGGTATGGTTTACCCCATGATTACCGATATTCAAACCATATACTCTAACGACTTAAGACCAAGCCAAGCATCTGTAATTCAAGTAACAGTTCGTACCATTAAGTAATACCATTTCGCAAAAAATATGATACAAATGCAAACGTCCAAACCTATGCTACGTCTGATTTCCTTAATTTTGAATTTTGAATTTTGAATTTTGAATTTTGAATTTTGAATTAGTATGAGGTTTCGCCAGTGGCAAAGCAATCAACGCAATTGCAACGCAGTGGTCAGGCAATGTTTTACAACTTTCTACTCAATGAGATTTTAGCATCACAACTAGAGGGCAGTTATGAATTTTGGATTGTCTCACCTTGGGTTACAAATTTCCGTTTAGAAGAACCCTATTATGTCTCATTCGGGGAAATTGTAGAGACAAAGCAGGAAGCACTACATCTATTTGACATACTGCATCAAATGGCTGCCAATGGGGGTAAAGTGTACATCACAATAGGTAGCGATAAAGAATATCATCCTTTATTAAGACAACTGAGCAACAAAAGCGATCGCATTCAGGTAAGAATCCTCTCAGAATTGCACGCCAAAGCCTATGTTGGTCGTTACGGTGCAGTTGACGGTTCCCTGAATTTGACCGCAGGAGGTGTCAATCAAAACATTGAGTTGTACACTTACAATCATGACGAACGAAGTATTGCTCAGTTGCGGCAAGTTTGCATACAGCATTTTGAACAAGGGTTGCCACTGTAATGTCGTTTCAATATGAAATTAATGCAAAACTGGGAAGTGCTGACCAAGTGGGGTTACGTTTGCTATGTAATAGTCAAACTCAAGCAGAAGAAATTCATCGAGAAATCAGACAAGCTGGTTTTAAAGTAACTCGCCTGATGTCTTCGATTGATGAAAATTATACCCATTTTATCTACCTAAATGCTACAGAAGATCACGTCAGTAGTGCTATGCTACAAATTAACGCTAATATTTTAGCTTTAAATAATGTTAATAGCGTCAAAAAAGAACCAAGTATTAAAGACTTTAAAACATGGCAAAATCTATTTCGCAAAGCCATCAAACAATTAAATAGCGACTATCAAAATCCTATCAGTTCAGTCCAAGAAATTAATCAAAATATCCTTGAACAAAAAATTACGGCTGGACGTATTACTGAAGTTGAAAACTATTTGCTTCGGCAAGCTGATGTTAATGATAGTAACGCTTTGCGAACATTAATTGCTCTTTACGCCAAGACAGAACAGCATGAACAATTAGTAGAACTTTGCAAAGCTAAATATAGCAATATTTTAGCTTTACCTGTTTCTGGAAGGTTGGTAGAGCAGTTAGTAACTGCTCATCTCCAATATTATCAACAAACAAAAAAACAAGAGTTATTAGGTTCTGTACAAGCATTAGCACAAGAATTTTTACCTGAATTAGAGCGTTTACGCCAAGCCAACGGAGTGCGGAAACTATTGCAGTTGCCTTTGGTTTCTCAAGAAAATCCACCAAAAATAGAAGGAGCTACACTCAACGAACAATTAGCAGGGTTATTAGAAATTGAGCCAGGCGAACGTATTGCCCAACTTGAGAAACTCAAACAAAACTATCCCAAAGCTATTAATGTAATACTAATTTTAGCGGATTCTTATATATCAATTAATAATACAGAAGATGCTTTAAAAATATATCAATCCATTCCCGAACAAACAGAAGAAGTTAAACAACGTTACGCAGAACTACTTTTAAATACTTATCGTTTCCAAGAAGTAACGGAATTATTGCCAAGTGTAATTTCTGAACTATCACCCGCGTTGTCGGGTTTGCGTGGTGCTGCTCTTTATAACTTAGGGCAACAAAACCAAGCCAGTGAATTTCTAGAAAAGGCTTGGGAAGGAGGGGAACGTAGCGTTCAAATCCTGCTACCTTTAGCAAAATTATGGGCTACAGTAGGTGATCCAGTAAAAGCAGGAGAGGTATATCAAATACTTCTAGAAACATCTAATGAAAAGTTGACCTTGGAAGACCGCGCTTTAATAGCCAGAGTAGCTAATTTAGATGGTTTTGGTAATATTGATGACGAGCAGAAACTTAGTTATTATGAGGAATGTGTAAATTTGGCTGGAGTACGCTTGCTGGATTTACCAGAGGCAGAAGAAATATTAAAAGATAGATTAGATTTATGGAAAAAATTACTAAATACGCAAGGGATTATTAAGGCTTATGCTGACTGGCTAGATTGGCTCGCTAACAAGGAAAAGTGGGAATCCTTAAACAAAGAATTAGATATTTTAAGAAATTTTGCCTTCCAACAAAAAATCAGTTCACTACAGTATTTTGAATTACTTGAAGGGCTGGAAGGCTACATTAATTTACAACCCACTTTACGTCCAACTTTAGCAAATGATTACTTTGGTTTAGCGATCGCTGAAATAGATAACGCATTACGTCAAGGAGAAGCCGAAGCATCTTTTTTTCAAGATTTGAAACTGGCTTTATTCTGTCTTAACTCAGATTTCGCAAATGACCTTGTTAAGTATCGCCAACAACTTCGTGCTGACGCTTCTAAGTTGGATGTACAAGTCGCTTTAGATGAAAATACAGTATCAACAACTCAAAACTTGGCATCCATACGTCTTGCACTGGTCGGTGGCCACCAAGCAACTAGACGAGAAATCATCCGTGAATTGTGCGAAAATTACGGATTACAAAATTATATTGAGGTTGCTCCCTCAAGTGAGGCATATATAAGTCGTAGTAACGTACAGGCACAAATAAGCAACTGTAATCTGATTGCAGTAATTACTGGATATATGGGTCATGATTTAAGCCAAATCATATCTGACTTAAAAAAAGATGGCGCTTTAACAGGCGAAGTATTTTTTCTCGCTTGTCGTGGCAAAAGTGGAGTAGTTCGCGCAATTCTTAATAAGGTGCAACAAAATGGCTGATTATACACTCAGAGAAGTTCAACAACAAGTTGATGCTTGGGTATTAGAAGTAGGTAAGGGATACTGGAGTCCCCACGAAATGTTAGCTCGACTAGTTGAGGAGGTGGGTGAGACATCTCGATTGATTAACCATCTGTATGGCCCCAAGAAAAAGAAGAATAGCGAATCGGCTCAAGAACTATCAGGTGAACTTGCTGATATTTTGTTTGCTGTGATTTGCCTAGCTAATTCCCAAGGCATTGATTTACAGGAGGCTTTTGAGCAGATGATGACCAAGTACACCACACGAGATAAGGAAAGATATTAAATTTAGTAGACCGAAAAAATTTTTGATAGCTATATCTAGCAAACTGCTTGCTAATTTTCAGGAGCGGGACTTAACCCTGTTCTGTCACTCTCCGAAAACATTTGCCATTTCTGAATTCTAGAGTCTTTGCATAGGAAGCGATGGCACAATTTTTTGCTAATCACAAATGTAATACCCATTTTTTTCTAATAGGATAGCTTGTATGGATGGACTGATAAAGCTTTCAGAGATTGCCCTCCCGGAAAGTGACAAAAGAGGGATATCCCTCTTCTGTCAGTCTCCGAAAACACTTGCCATTTCTCAATTCTGGAACAGTTGTGTGGAAAGCGATAAGCGAAGCTTAAGCCTGCGGCTATGGCTCAGTTATTTCGGAGTATAATTTCCACAAGGGTAAAAGATGACAAAATTGTGGCTACAGAAACATCAAACGATTGATATTACGTCTCTTTGGGATTTTTTATTAGTAGGAAAACCGGAAAGTGACAGAAGAGGGGTATTTGCTGGAAATTGTTGATTATTTTTGCACTAAGGGTAATTTTTTCATATTTTGGCTACTACTACCGGACAAACTGCGGAAATACAGACCGCCAATACTGATTAAAAACCCTAGGTATGCCACTGCTTGGACTATATATATCTGGTCTCTATAACCAAACAATGACTTGAGGATTATTCCTGGGAAAGCATCATCAGGTAAAATTTTCTCTGTATTCCAAACCATTGGCCCTAAAATACAGGAATGAATTTTCGTAAAGTGCTCGTAATAAAAACACAGATTTTCTGATGCTCTATTTCCTAGAGAAAAATTGGCAATAGCTTCATCAAAATGATGTAAGGCAGACATCACCAAACCAGCTACTATCAAAACTAATAAAACGCCCATCACTTGGAAAAATTGGCGAATATTAATCTTGACACCCCATTTAAATAAAAGTACACCAATGGCTGTAGCTACAGCTAAACCCGCAATTGCTCCTAAACTGGGAATTAACCCCTGTTGAAAATTTGCGGCTACAAATAAAACTGTTTCAAAACCTTCGCGGACAACAGCAATTAAAATTAAACTAAAAACCCCCCAACCGGCGTTAGCATTTTGTGAAATTGCATCTGTCACTGCTCCTTCCACTTGGGCTTTCATTAATTTGGCTTGTTTAGTCATCCAAATCAACATCCAACTGAGCATAACTATTGCCAATACACCAAATACACCTTCTAGGAGCGGTTCAACAATGGAGGTGTATTGAGGGTTAATTGAGCCTAAAAATTTAATTATCCAAGTAAATAAAATACCTATTAAAGCGCTGACTAAAATACCAACGCCAACACCAGCATAAACCCAAGAATTTAATCGAGATTGTTTAGCTTTTTTTAATAAAGCAAGAACAATACCAACGACTAGGGCGGCTTCTACTCCTTCTCGGAGAGTAATGACAAAAGTGGGTAAAGCAATACTAAAATTCATCGTTAGCTATTGTTGAACAGGTGTGAATTACAATGGGTGGAGTTGACCACCCAGAGAATTTATCGATTAACTAAAATCGCGTAACATTTTTTTCAGTTCAAGATTGTGCATCTCTTCTTGTCCAATCATGCCACGAGCGAATTCTTCTAGATAAATGCTGGCATCAGTCACAGTTTCTAGGAGACTTTTGTACATATCCAATGCTTTTCTTTCATGGGATAAACTTTCTGCCAAAATATCTTTGACTGTATGCTTGAAAGTTTCTTCCATAGGGGCAATTCTCAATGTAGGATGTCCATCTAAGCCTGTGAGAATTTCGCCTACTTGTTGGGCATGAAGTAAAGATTCACTCGCTTGAGCTTTGAAAAAAGCTACAATGGGTATGCGGTTTGGGCCAGTTACCATCAAGGAATAATGGGTATAGCGAACCACCCCCGCTAGTTCAAATTCCATGATGGCGTTGAGTAGGTCGATGGTTTTTTGTTGGTCAAGCTCGCGCATTATGTTGTTAAGTTCAGCAGAATTACAAGTTGAGAGCAATTGGTATTCAGTGAAGAGTTATACATGTAGCTGTTTTGGCAACCTGGTTAGTTTCCACTCTTAACTTTTGACTATTTTCTCTCTTTTCAACTATTTTAAACTTCTTACCTTGGGAGTCCAATGGTATGGGAATTTTAAACCTGTGCTTTGGTGCTAGTTTTTTCCCTAGCTTTTTGCGAGTTTTCCTCGATAGTTTTGATTAATTTGGTCACATCCTCAGGAGTTTTCACCGCTTGAGCAGGAGGAATAGCAGCAGGCCAGACTTTAATTAATTCAGCTAGAGCAGTATCAATTGCTTTGTGTGCTTCTGGACTATCTTTAGTGACTTGACTAGAAATAGTCTTATATAAGTCGTTAGCATAGAAGACGAAGCCACGAGAGTCTTGATACTCAATGGGTGCTGTGATTTTGCCCTTAGCTACAGCTGCACCATATTCAGAGTTAGCGGCATCAAGTAAGCCGTTGACAACTTGAAGGACAAAAGCTGGTTTAGCTAGCTCTTCTTTGGGTAAAGCAGCGATCGCACCATCTACCGCTTGCAGAGAATTGGTAAAATTGGTCTTAATTTGGGCACTTTTTGGGCTAGATTTGACCAAATCTTGCAAAGTAATCAATTCAGTCTTAAATTCTTTGACTTTACGCTCGTTTAATTGCTCTTCTACATCAACATAAATTTCCTCCACTGGATGGCCAATGTGTGGTTCAGCTTGTTTTGGTTGATTTTGGTCTAGCAATTCCTTAGCCACAAACAGATGTCCCTTCATCAGCCCTAATTTGGTCATGTAGTCAACATCTTTGGCTTCACCTGTCAGTACCACATCCTCCACCGTCACCATATCTTTGATTTCGTCAAATTGCCCTTGACTAATCACTTTTTTGGCTACTAAATCTTGAGTAGAGGCATAAGGACGACTAGCTTGTATTTTATTTGACAATGCTGGTACACCAAGTTTTGCCTCTAACTTATCCAACTCCGATAAAATCCCATTATTAATATTGATTTTAGCTTGATGGTTATGACTGCTGTGAGAGCTAGTTTCAGTCACCTGAGGAGTTGAGTTAGTTGTCAATGCGGACAGGTCTTCTTTGGTTGGTGTACCTCCTGTACAAGAACTCAGGGAAACTAGGGCACAACTAGCAATAGCCAAAAAGAGATAGCGAGGCTTAAACATTGTTAATCCTGAAGGATGAGATACTTATAGGGAACTTGCAAGAATTTACTAGTAAATCTTATCTTGATTTATCATAAATGAAAGTATTTATCAAATAGTTGTAGTGATTTTATGTATAATTTTTATGTTTTTTTAATTAAAATGTCCATGTTATAACCTGAAAGCCTATGTTTTGCTGGTTTTTTCTCTCGCTTATATGCTACTAAAGTCTCTGATGATGTTGAAGTGTATACTCACAGTTTCAGTTAACTAATGAGAAGATTAATTATTTATTGAGATGGGGGTGTAGAGAACAAGAGTGGCTATATGTTCACTACTATGTCACTACCTTTATGTTTCAGTTGATCAATTACTTTAAACTGCCAAACCTCTGGCATTGCCATCAAAAACTCAAAAATTAGGGCTTTGAGTGCGGCCAGTGTGAGCATTTTTTTGAGCGTATTTTAAATTCAATTGGTATTCATTAATCTTGTTTATAGCCACATTATAATGACTACTTACAGAAGAAATATTTTCCAACCAGTGAATAGATTTTTGCCAATTATTAGCTACTGTCTTCCATTCTCTAAAAGATTTTGCAGTTTGAGTTAATTGAGCAGCCTTTGTGGCCTGATTTATCCCTTGACGAAAATTATAGTGATCGAAATTTTTGAAGACAATCCCTAAATTCCATAGTTTAATTACGGCATTTCCATCTCCACTAATTAAAGTTTGACTATTGGGAGTAAATGCTAAAGATAAAACAGCCTTATTATGACCTGTTAAAGTGTCGATTAATTGCCCATTCTTGACATGCCACAACTTAATAGTCTGATCATAACTACCACTAGCCATGATTTTGCTATCAGGACTAAAAGCTATAGTACTAATAGCTTGATTATGTCCATTCAAAACCTGAAATAATTGCCCTGTTTCCACATTCCATACTCTAATTGTACGGTCAGCACTAGCACTAGCTAAATATTTACCATTGGGGCTAAAAGCTATAGATAAAATAGGTGATTCATGGGCTGCTAGAGGAGTTCTGAGGGCACCACTAGGAATAGACCACATCATGATTGTACCCTTTTCACCACCACTAGCGAGAATTTTGCCATCTGGGCTAATAGCAACGGCTCTATTTTCCTCTGATTTGTGGAAATTGTGAATAACAGTACCTGTTTGTAAATTCCAAAGTTTTACTGTTTTATCCCAACTACTGCTCGCTAAAATTTTACTATCAGGGCTAAAGGTAACAGCTTTGACATCATCAGTATGTCCTGATAAAGTTTTAATCAATTCTCCAGTTTGTAAATTCCAAAGTTTTACTGTTTTATCACAACTACCACTAGCAATAAATTTATTATTGCCACTAATGGCGACAGAACTAATTGAATTGCTATGTCCATGTAATGTATGAAAGATTTGACCTGTATTAATGTTCCAAATATTGATATTTTTATCATGATTACCATTAACTAAATATTTACCATTGGGACTAATAGCTAAAGAATAAATACGGATTCCTGCTGTTTTCCAAGTTTGATATTTCTGATGAATGAATTGATTAATTATTTGGGTATGGTTATGGTAATTCGCTTGAATCGCATACTCTATAAAATTCAAGCTCATCACAGAAAAAAAATAAATAATTCTAATTTTAAGAAATTTTGGACGGTCGCCTGATTATTTTTGATTGCAAAATTTGGACATAATTTTTGTGTCATATCGTGATTAAGTTAGTTATTGTTGGGCTGAATGAAAACAAAAAAAAATTAAATTTAAATTAAATACTGGCATTTTCTATCCATCTTCTTCTCATAAATAAAATTATGACTAAACTATTAATTGTTAAGGCGATGATAGTTAATAAATTCCATTGGCCAGACATTTTTTCTGAGATATGCCAAAAGAGTAAAAACATGGCTGTATAAGTTAATTGATGTAAAAGTCGCCAGTTTTTTTTCATTTTTTTAGTACACCAATCATTGGATGTTAAAGCCAACAACATGAAGATAAATAATGTGGCAATACCATCTAGAATTAGCCCGTAGGTTTGGAGGTCTAATAAATCTATATTTCTTTTGAGAATTAATAAAAAAGCATGATAACAAGCCAATAAAAAAGCTAAAACTCCTAATTGGCGACGATGTTTTAATAATTGACTGATAAATTTAGCTTTTTTAAATTGTGGAAAAACAATTTTGACAGATGTGGGCAACAGAGTTAAAGCGTAACAGATAACGGATAAAAATCCAAAAATGTTAGATAGGGGTAAGCTAGCAAGTGTCAACATAGTATTTAGTTGTTATTTAATTGAAGTGAATAAGTCTTTTCTCGTTATTGGTTGAATGGATAAAGCATACAAAATCAGGCATTTGATCGATGATAACAATCATCAAAGGCAACGCTTCATGATTTCTTTATTTTTTATCTACAGCTATCCTAAATCATTTTTAAGCATTTTTTTATAAACTTTTTTTCAGTACAATTATATTGACTGAATCTTGTTTAATAATGATACTAAAATGAGAAAAAAAGGGCAGATAACAGAAGGGAAAAGGTCATTGTTTTACCAAGATTTAAGCCATATCTACTTTCTAACACATGAGTTTACTAACCTGACTAAATCAAAGGGTTAGTTGCCTTTACTTAAATGAGTTGGCATTTCCTTTAATCACCTTTTACCTGCTACAAGACAATGCCATCTGAAAATACTGTAATTATGGTATTCTTCACCTCAAGTATTCAGTAAGGGGTGGCTAAAGTTGATTAATGCTGATTAAAAAATAATCCGCAATAATTGGCATCTAAGTGCGCTAGATAGAAGTTTTGGCATCATTTTCTGGCACAACTTCAAATTGACCCATACATCCGTTTTCAGCTACAGCATCCTGATGGGGATGAAACATATATTTACCTGGATAGCGGAAGCTAAATTCCAAAATATGCCTTTCCGCTACACCCATGGTGATGACATCAGTTTTTTCGCTGGGTGTCATGGTCATACCTGAACGATAGACATCGAAAAAATTGGCGTGGAGGTGAAAAGTGACTGCGGGGTCAAATTCAATGATATTTAACACATATAATCGAATTAATTGATTTTGATAAATACGGATGGGGTTGTGCATGTAATGATGTGGTAACCCATTGAAAGCATAATATTCATTGTGGTTATCATCATTCACGTCATAGCCAGACATAATCAATACGATTTCATCGGCTGGGGGACGGGGTGTAGGTGGGTCAATAATAAACATGCCATATAACCCCTTGGCGATGTGACGGGTGACTGGTTCAACGTGACAGTGGTAGAGATGAACACCATAGGGTTCGGCATCAAATTCGTAAATTGTGGCTTTTCCGTTTCCCACTGGACGAACTCCATCCATTCCGGAAGGATGAACACCGTGGAAATGTAGTGAATGGGAATGTCCAGCTTGGTTAAGGAAAACTATTCGGACTCGTTCCCCTTGTTTGACTCGTAATGTGGGGCCGGGAATGCGTCCATTTAAATCCCAAATATTGTAGGTGACGGCACTGTTTAACTGAATTGTGGAAGTACCGGCAGTTAGTTGAAATTCGCGAATAGTCCGGCCATTTTCTTGTTTAATTGTGCCGTATTCAAACTCTCGTAAAACTTGCATGGGGT
Source organism: Richelia sinica FACHB-800 (assembly GCF_014698825.1). GTDB lineage: Bacteria > Cyanobacteriota > Cyanobacteriia > Cyanobacteriales > Nostocaceae > FACHB-800. Next base: position 101,131 of record NZ_JACJTT010000013.1, on the reverse strand, counting down.
TGGCGGCATCATGGTGTACATGATTTGCCATCATTCCCATGGGTGGCACTTTGACTTTTGACTGATTTTTGACGTTAAGTGTTTGCCATATGGCTGCTGCGCCAGCGATACCCGCACTTGTTAATCCCAGTTTCAGCAGTTGACGACGGTTCCAAAGTTGCTCTTTACTCAGGGTAAAGCGGTTAGACATGATCTGGGTGAAGACTTTTAAAAGGAACTGCTGTAGAAAAATTGCTAAAGATTTGCAATTAGCTGTGGGTATAATATAGGACTGAACAATGATTGTCAATCATTTAATGACAATAATGGTTGAGCTTTGAATGTATTGATGGCTACAATTTTTCAGGTTTTATTGTTTGGGGGGTAGGGAAAATATTGTTAATTAAATACTGCTAATATTTCTCATTATAGAGCACAGTGTTGGGCAGCATATTCAGATACATTTAGCCACCGCTGACTGGGGGAATTAACACAACTTCATCACCATTTTCCATGGGTGTGTCTGGTTGAACAAATTGAAAATTAATGCCAAAGCGGGTGAGGTTACGCCATTGGTCTAGTTCTGGATGTTGGTTAATTAAGCGATCGCATACTGCGGCTACAGTTGTACCAGGGGGGAAATCTAAAACTAGTTCGCTCACTCCACAGGCTTCTTGATAAGCGGCGAATAACTTCACCGTAACGGTAATGGTATATGACGACATAAAACTCAGCGAACAATTTGCTTCAAGCGTTGGAAATCTTGCTGTACTTCACTCCATAAAGCCTTGTTATAGGGGTCTGTTTTTAAGGCTTTGTGTAAATAAATTCTAGCTTTTGGCAATTGCTTTTCGGTAATGAGTGCCCGTCCCCAAATTTGATAAGCAATCGCCTGCCATTGACGAACTTCTGCATCTTTTGGTAATCTGGCTGCTAACGCTTCCGCCAGAGCGATCGCTTGAGGAAAACGTTTAGCTTGCAAAAATCGCTGCAACTGCTCGTAGGTTTTCCATTTTAGCTGCTGCTCTATATCTTCTAATTTGGGTGGATGGGGTGTGACAGTTGTTTTCCTGCCTACTTTAGAGGCCTTTGCCTCACCATCACTCCCTGGTTGAACAGAAGATGAGTTTGCTGGGACAGGTGAGTCATCTGGGGGAACAACCGTCTGTAGAAATTTATAAGCTTCCGTCAGAGCAATAAACTTTTCTTTAGCTTTTAAATCATCTGGGTTAATATCGGGATGATACTGTTGCACCAATCGCCGATAAGAGGCTTTAATGTCAGAAAATGAAGCTCCTGATCTCAAGCCCAATAAACGATAGCAATCTCCAAGTTCCATCTTGAGCCATCAGTTAATCAATATTGATTGTATATATCAACAATTAGCGCTGAATACTAAATGTTGGAACTGCCAATCATAAGAAAGAATTTTATACTTTAATGTTCACAATTGACCGTTTGTCAATATGAATAAAGGAAAGCAAATGGTGAAGATTCACAATTTTGTGATCTTTCGTGCCTTGCTTCCCGTTATTGATACCAGATTACTGGCGTTCTTCAATTACACGGTCAATCAAACCATATTCTTTAGCTTCTTGAGCAGACATGAAAAAGTCTCTATCCATATCTTTTTCAATTTTGGCTAAAGATTGACCAGTATTATCAGCATAAATTTGGTTTAATTGGTTACGAATGCGGAGAATTTCTCTAGCTTCAATTTCGATATCAGAAGCTTGTCCACGAGTGCCACCAGAAGGTTGGTGAATCATGATTCGAGAATGGGGTAAGGCGAGACGTTTGCCTTTAGTACCAGCAGCCAACAGGAAAGAACCCATGGATGCAGCCAAACCAACGCAAATTGTTACCACATCAGACTTGATGTGTTGCATGGTGTCATAAATCGCCAAACCGGATGTGACCATCCCACCGGGAGAATTGATATATAGATAAATATCCTTACCTGGATCTTCTGAATCCAGATAGAGCATGACGGCAATAATTTGGTTAGCGATTTCATCATCTACATCTCTGCCCAAGAAAATGATTCTCTCACGGTAGAGGCGATCGTAAATGCTAATCCAGTCTGTAAATTGCCCTCCGGGCATCCGGTAAGGAACTTTAGGAACACCTATAGGCATTTTAACTACTCCGTTTGTAATGAGTCAGGTGACAGGGGATAGGTAACAGGTAACAGAGAAGAAGAGGTGATAGAGTCAGAATTTTCTTCCTCAGCTGACCTTGTTTCCTTTAAAGCACACTAGCGGGAAGAGGCGGATTAGCGAGTTCTTCTTTCTCAAAAACTCGGTCAATTAAACCGTACTCCTTCGCTTGGTGGGGAGTCATGTAGAACAGGCGATCCATGTCCTTAGTAATTTTTTCTGGTAACTGTCCAGTAGTACGAGACAGAATATCAACCATAGAAGCTTTGTTAGCTAAAACTTCCCTGGCGCGAATTTGAATATCTGTAGCTTGGCCTTGGGCGTAGCTCTTGGGCTGGTGCAGAATAATTGAAGAATGCGGCAAACTAGCACGACAACCTTTAGTACCAGCACTGAGGAGCATTGCTGCCATACCCATTGCTGAACCAATACAAATGGTGTGGATGGGCGGCTTGATGTATTTCATGGTGTCATAGATAGCGAAAGCTTCAGTTTCAAAACCGATAGGTTCGCCACTGTAACCAGAAGTGCCAGTAGAGTTGATGTAAATTTTAATAGGTTTGTCTGGGTCGTCGGACTGCAAAAACAGCAACTCAGCAATAATTAGTTCTGTAACCGCAGGCACCAGTGGCATCCCCAGATAGACAATTCGCTCCTTCAAAAGCAGGGAAGGTAAATCTGGCGGCGGTGTCCGGTAGAAGTTATCGCCGTAGTAGGGGGCTTGCACAGCCTTGATGGGGGAAATGTCCATAGCAACTGATAGCCTGAAATTGTGCCGTTAACTGTAATACATCCTAGCGCGATGCCAGCTATATTGAGGGTGTGGATTCCTCTCTCATCCCTCAAAAATTTGGGTAACTAGGATATTTTGAATATTAGGCGATGTTTGGCGATTAGTCATTGGTGGACGGAGACAGGGGACAGGGTACAGGTGACAGGGGACAGGGTACAGGTGACAGGTGACAGGGTAAAAAGCCTTTGAGTGTTTCAGTTTTAGTTATAGTTAATGTCTTAACTGCCTTGTTTGAGGCTGTTATCTTCTTTCCGTAGTTCAAAAGCCTGCTTTTGAAGTTATTTAATAAATAAATAGTATAGAAGTGCCACATTAGGAAATATAGATTATGAAGGTAAGTTTGCAGCCTACCCTGAGTGATGTCAATGTAGATTTGCATCAAGCTACTACTCAACGTCAGTTGGCGATTTCGATTTCGGCGGCAGGTGAAACTTTAGATCGCAATGCACCAATGAATTTATGTTTAGCTCTAGACCATAGCGGTTCTATGGGTGGGCGGCCTTTGGAAACGGTGAAGCAAGCTGCATGTCTGTTGGTTGATAGGTTGCGGTCTGAAGACAGATTAAGCATTGTGGTGTTTGACCACCGGGCTAAGGTCTTAATCCCCAATCAATTTATAGAAGATAGAGAATATATTAAACAACAAATTAAGGGACTGAGTGCAGATGGAGGAACTGCTATAGATGAAGGTCTGCGCTTGGGGATTGAGGAGTTAGCTAAGGGTAAGAAAGATGCGATTTCTCAGATTTTTTTGTTAACAGATGGTGAAAATGAGCATGGGGATAACGATCGCTGTTTGAAGTTTGCTCAATTGGCGGCTAGTTATAATTTGACTTTGAATACTTTGGGTTTTGGTGATAATTGGAACCACGATATTTTAGAAAAAATCGCTGATGCGGCTTTAGGCAGTTTATCTTACATTCAACAGCCAGACCAAGCTGTGGCTGAGTTTAGCCGTCTATTTACGCGGATGCAAACTGTGGGTTTGACCAATGCTTATCTGTTAATTTCTCTGTTACCTAATGTACGATTAGCAGAATTAAAACCAGTGGCGCAAGTGTCTCCCGATACTATCGAATTAGGGGTACAAGTAGAACCCGATGGTCGGTTGGCGGTGCGCTTGGGAGATTTGATGAAAGACGTGGAGCGTGTGGTTTTGGCTAATATTTATTTGGGACAGTTGCCAGAAGGAAAACAGGCGATCGCGAATGTTCAAGTTCGCTATGATGATCCAGCCATCAACCAAGTCGGGTTATATTCTCAAAATCTACCAATTCACGTTAATTCCACCGGGGACTACCAACCTGCTCCTAACCCCCAAGTGCAAAGATATATCTTAGCTTTGGCTAAATATCGCCAAACCCAGTTAGCAGAAATGAAGTTACAACAGGGCGATCGCGCTGGGGCGGCGACAATGTTACAAACGGCGGCAAAAACCGCTCTGCAAATGGGAGATGCAAGTGCGGCAACAGTGCTACAAACTTCTGCTACCCGCTTGCAAGCAGGGGAAGAGTTATCAGAAAGCGATCGCAAGAAGACCAAGATTGTCTCAAAAACCGTGTTGCAAGATGCTCCCCGCAAATGAAAGTGCAAATACTCTCGGCGCTAAATGATCCGAATATTGATGCGGCCCAATCGAGTAGCCAACGTCAATTAGCAATTTCTATTTCCGCTATCCCTGGTGAGTTCGACCAAAATTTACCCTTGAATTTGTGCTTGATTCTCGATACTAGCGGTTCCATGTATGGGGAACCAATGAATATTGTGATTCAAGCGGTTGAACAATTACTAGATCAACTCAAGCCAGGGGATGGTGTGACACCGAATGTAGGCGATCGCATCTCTATCGTTGCTTTTGCTGGCACTGCTGAGGTCATTATCCCTAATCAAATTGTCCAAGACATCGAAAGCATCAAAGCCCAACTCAAGGATAAGCTGAAGGCGGCTGGAGGGACGGTAATTGCTGAGGGCTTGTCCTTGGGGATTACAGAATTGATGAAAGGGACAAAAGGTGCTGTTTCCCAAGCTTTTCTTCTCACCGATGGGCATGGAGATGAGGGTTTACGGATTTGGAAATGGCAAATTGGCCCCAGCGATGATAAACGGTGTTTGGAATTGGCGAAAAAAGCCACTAAGGTCAACTTAACTATCAACACCCTTGGTTTTGGTCATGACTGGAACCACGATTTACTGGAGGATATCGCTGATGCCGGTGGTGGTAGTCTGGCTTATATTGAGCATCCTGAACAAGCTGTCAATCAATTTGGTCGCTTGTTTCGACGGATTCAGTCTGTAGGGTTAACTAATGCTCATTTATTGCTGTCTTTAGTTCCCGGTGTTCGTCTTGCAGACTTGAAACCCATTGCTCAAGTAGCACCAGACACCATTGAATTACCATTCGATGTAGAAAGCAGTGGTAGTTTTGTGATTCGGTTGGGAGACTTGATGCGTGAGGAAGAAAGAGTTGTTTTAGCGAATATTTACTTAGGACAATTACCTGAAGGTAAACATGTCATTGGTCATATTCAAGTCCGCTACGATGACCCAGCTGAAGATAAACAGGGTTTGCTTTCTCCCTTAATACCAATTTATGCCCATGTCACCAAGACTTACCACCCAACAATTAATCCTCAGGTGCAACAGGCTATTTTGGTATTAGCTAAGTATCGCCAAACCCAACTAGCAGAGGCTAAACTACAACAGGGCGATCGCGCTGGTGCAGCAACTATGTTGCAAACTGCCGCCAAAACCGCCTTACAAATTGGCGACACCAGTGCAGCCACAGTCCTGCAAACTTCTGCCACTCGTCTCCAAGCCGGCCAAGAACTCACCTCTGCCGAACGCAAGAAAACGAGAATTGTATCGAAAACTGTGTTACGGGAATAGTCTGCAAGGGTGGGCATTTGCCCATCCACAACATTAAAAATATAATTGTGAATTTTTAATAAATCGTAAAAAATTAAATATACGTGATCTCACTGAAAAAATCGGCATTTCTTTAGCAGTATTTACCCTGTTTATCTACAGTGAAAACATTAGACTATTAATAGCTTGCATCATGTTCTAATCTTGCTGTATCAAGAATTCCAGTTATGCTTGTTATCTTATAAACATCTTCTAATCAAACATCATTTTCAGAGTTATCACTTAAGGATATAAACTTGCTTGTTTAATATGTGTATCATTCTGCATTAATAATGTACTAATTATTACTATATACGCTTAGTCTTTTCAAAACAAAATTACATATAAATAGTTATAAATAATTTGCAACTACAGTTAAATGTGATTAATATAGCAATTAGTATGTTATTTACTACATAAATTAGTGAATCAAATGCTATTAAAAATTTCTAGGAATTGAAAAAAATGAACTTACTAATCTAATTCGTTACGAAATTTCATAAATAATTAGTAACTCATATTCTCTAATTAGCCTTAATTAACTGCACATTTCTGAATTTGAAAAAAGTAAAACAATAATTTTTTGTAATTGGAGAACAGAAAAATGATACGTGAAATTTTAATGTTTCTGCCTGGATTATCACAGTTTTTTACATCAGTAATTCTTCCTTTATCTGCACAATTATTGAAATTTACTTTACCCCGAATTATTAATATTCCTCGTTATCTACAATTATTATGGACTATATATAATGATTCTGGAACTAATTCCGAAGCTAGAAAATACCTTACCTGTCTCTTACTGATTATTAGTAGCATTCTAAGTTTTATGGCATATTCCTATGTTCCATTAACAGGTGTGCCAATCATTGGAGCGATGACGACTCCTGTTGCAGCAATGCTTGCTATTGTTATTATTTTAGCATCTTTAGATATAATATTGAAGCTGAATCGCGACTATTTATTGAGTCAATATCCTGAAGATTTGCAGTTTATTAATTCAGAAATTGATGCACTTAGTAATGTTTTAGGTAAACCTTGGGAAAACGTCATTAAACAAACACAGAATCTTCTGGATTCAGCCAAGGAGAAAATAGATGCAGATACTAATTATGACGACACAATTATAACATTAACTAATTCGTTTATTTCGTATTTAAGACCTCCTAAAGATGATGGTTCTCTCTCTATGGAAGAAATTAGACACCGAATTATTGCAGAAGGTCTACCCCCGCTAGCAAAAATAGGTGGTTCCATAACGGAAGGAATTACAGCAGGTACTCTTGCTGGAATAAGTGCTCACGGTACAGCAACAACTATATTTACTCAAGCTGGTTTATTAACTTCGCTAAAAGCAGCCTTTGGCTTATCCAGTGGAATAGCTATCAGTGGATCTGCTTACTCCTTATTAACTGTTGCGGCTCCAATTGGTTTAACAGCTATTATCGGGGGAGGAGTATTTCATGGAGTAATGCAAATAAGAAATGAAGGTGAAAAACGAAAAATAAGTACATTTATGGCAGATATTCTGATTGCTGGATTACCTATGGCTTGGATTGATGGAGATTTTTCTATTCATGAACAAGATACTCTGGAAAAATTGCTTCTTAACTCTGCAATTAATGAACGAGATGTAAAGCGTGTCCGTGCTGCTATGATTGAACAGAAAAGTTTTGAAGAAATTCTATATTCTGGAATTCTTAAGGAAGAAAATCCTGATAAAGCAAGACTCAAGTATCGCTTATTATTATGTACTGCTTGGGAATTAGCAACATCTGATGGTGTAATCAGTACAAAAGAAGTTGAATTGCATAATCGTATGGCAGAATTTATGAAGATTTCGGCTGAAGAAGTTACCGAAATTAGACAATTAATTTTGCTGAAATCAGGCATTAATATTAGGGAAAGAATTTCTATAATCCAGGGAGATATTACCCAAGAATCAGTTGATGCAATTGTTAATTCTAGCAATAAAAACTTAATGCCAGGACATAGAATAGGTTGGTTATCTTTGCCTTTTAACAATAAAAAAATTGATATAGCTATTCACAATGCTGCCGGACATGCACTACAAAAAGAGTGCCAAAATCTAAATAATTGTGATGTTGGAGAAGTAAAAATAACACAGGCGTATAATCTTCCATCTAAGTGGATATTACATACAGTTAGTCCATTTTATAGTGAATCTAATAGTCAAGAAAAATTAGCAAAGTGCTATCAAAATAGCCTAATTCTGGCACACAAAAAATCGATAAGTACGATTGCTTTTCCATCATTAGGTACAGGACAAGGTAAATTTCCTCTCGAACAGGCTGCAAAAATTGCTGTGACTGAGACTCTTGACTGTTTAAATAAGTATTTAAGCATAAAAGTAAAATTTGTATGTCATGATGAGGAAAGTTATGAAATTTATAGACAAACGTTGGAAGAAATCATTGGCTCACAGTTGGGAGAACCATTAAAACTTATGCCAGTCACGTCTTCTACACCTCTACTAGCTAATTAATAAAGGAGTCGTAACAAGATACAGAAGTATTACTGAGAAAAAAATAAAACATATCGCAGGTAGACAAAAGATATTTCTTCAGTATAAAAATATTTTGGATGAATATTTTGCTAGCCATCCAAAATCATTAAAATGGTATAGCATTTTCTAGTCTAATGAAGTAGAAAATTATCTACGTCCATCTGTGTGCATCTGCGTTTAATTATTACTACTTGTACCTCAACTGGATAGAAATAGCTATCTATAAGTTAAAACTATGAAAATATCTGGTGTGCATCACGTAGCAATTATTTGCTCTAATTATGAAGTATCGAAAAAATATTATGTAGATATTTTAGGTTTTGAAGTAATTCAAGAAACCTTTCGCGTAGCTAGAAATTCTTATAAATTAGATTTAAAAGTTGGCAATACCCAAATTGAACTTTTCTCTTTTCCTGAACCACCACCCAGGATGAGTAGCCCTGAAGCCTGTGGATTAAGGCATTTAGCGTTTGCAGTTGAAGACATAGAAGCCTCTGTTAAATATTTACAGTCTCACAATATCGATGTAGAAGCGATCAGAGTTGATGAGATTACAGGGAAGAAATTTACTTTCTTTAAAGACCCAGATAATTTGCCCTTAGAAATTTACGAAATTTAGCTGTTGTGGTTTTTAATTACCCTGCCTGTACTAATAAAAGAAATGCCTTGGGTTGATTGAGTACCAATCATCACCGCTTCAATTACAGGGTCAGATACTTCTTTCTCTGCTGCCCATTCAACTATAAAGTTAGCTCCCGCACCTCCTCCAATATCATTTCTATTGACTACGAACTCTGTTGAAGCCATGGGGCCAAGTTGCATAGGTTGGGCTAGATATTCTTGCATCAATTTACCTGCGGAATCATAGTAATTGACAGCAGTAATAATAATTGAATTGATAAAGTCTGTATTACGAATACTCAGAGTAGAAGTTAAATTAAACACTTTTTGCTGATTTTCGTAATAAATATGGGCATAAATAGGTACGTATACAGTTTGGCCGATTTTGATTTTAATATTGTCATTTAATTTATTAATTACCACTGCTGGAGATGGTGACAAGGTTTGAGCAGTGGTTGATAATTGATTAGGAGTATTCGGTATTTGGCAAGCTGTCAGAAAAATAAGAATTATTCCTAAACAAATATTGAGAGCTAATCTCATTTTTTCCTACTATGAATAAATACAAAATCGGTGCAGCAAAACTACACCGATTGTTTGAATGAATCGATTGACACAAGCCATGACCCTCACGTCAATGCTGAAGCTTGGGGTTTGGCAAAAATCATTCTTCCTGCGGAGGTTTGCAGGGCACTGGTGACAACTACCCGCAATTCTCCACCCACATAACCACTACCTTCTTCTACAACAACCATTGTCCCATCATCTAAATAACCGATGCCTTGACTAGGTTCTTTACCTTCCTTGAGAATTTTGAGGTCTAGATTATCTCCAGGTAAATAGGTAGGACGGACAGCATTTACTAAGTCATGAACATTTAAAACAGGGACTTTTTGCACACTAGCAACTTTCGATAAGTTGTAATCATTAGTTAAGAGTGTGGCATTGATTTCTTGAGCAAATCTCACTAATTTAGCGTCTACTGTGGCAATATCATCATAGTCAGAAGCATTGATCAGAATTCTTTCTGGATAAGCTTCTTTAATTCGGTTTAGAATTTCTAACCCACGTCTACCACGCACCCGCTTTTGGTCTTTGCTGGCATCAGCTACTTGTTGCAGTTCCTGGAGAACAAATTGGGGCACAATTATTGGCCCTTCTAGAAAACCTGTTTCTAGTAAGGCTTCGATGCGACCATCGATAATGCAACTGGTATCTAATACCTTAGTATTGGCAGGTTTGAGAGTTCCTTCCACCACCAAAGTTTCAACGGTGTTGGGGTTAATTAATCTTAATAAACCACGACCGTGAGCATCGGCCAAGTTCATACCAGTGACGGAGAGAATAATACTACCGACCACTGCCACTAGAGGTTTGATGAAGCTGAAATCTGGGGGAATGGGAAGTAAAAATAGCGGGGCTAACATGAGGTTGGCCAGTAATAGACCAATTACTAAGCCAATGGCGCGAGTTAAAATGGCTTCCAGGGGCATTTCTCGGACTTGGGACTCAAGACGACGATATGTAGTCTGGAAACTTAAGCCAATAGCACCACCGATAATGGCCGCAAATACAGCAACAACTAAACGGAGGGCTTCCAGATTTGTTACCCTCGCGAGTGTTGCCGTAGGTACTAAGTCGGTGCTGTAGTACCCTATGCCTGCTGCGGCTAGAATGAATGAGAAAATGATAATGACATCCAGCATGGTTGAGTTGTTTTCCTACAACATGTAGATACCCTATAGATTAAGGTATTTTTTATTTCTTAGGTTAGTTTGATTAAGAAATATAGAGTTAGACTAAGCTCGGAAGCCGCTAAGATATGCAAATATTATAACTAAAGGTTTTTTGCTTCATATTAGTCTTATTTTGGTTTGTAAATGATCAACATTTGTCAATAATTTCTGCATTTTCAATGGTTTTAATTGTTAAGAAAATCAATTTAATTTTTGCTGAGAATGAGTCAACCAGCGGTTATTTCTGGAGTTCCTAGTTCTGCTTACATACATATTCCCTTTTGTCGGCGGCGGTGTTTTTATTGTGACTTCCCGGTATCAGTGGTGGGCGATCGCTTGCGAGGGGAAACATCTGTTACTATTTCCCAATATGTTGAGGCACTATGTCAGGAAATCGCCATTGCACCTGTTTTTCATCAACCTCTAAAGACTATTTTCTTTGGTGGGGGTACTCCCTCGCTGTTATCAGCAGAACAGTTGGAGAGGATATTAGCAGCGATAGACAAGCGGTTTGGAATTGGGTCTGGGGTAGAAATTTCTATGGAAGTAGACCCAGGCACATTTGATTTAGCCCATATTGCTGGTTATCGTCACGCGGGGGTCAACCGGGTGAGTTTAGGAGTCCAAGCTTTTCAGGAGGAATTGTTAAAGATTGCTGGGCGATCGCACTCAGTTGCAGATATCTTCTCATCTGTAGAGTTAATAAACCAAGTCGAGATTCCCGAATTTAGTATAGACTTGATATCCGGTTTGCCACATCAGTCTTTAGAGCAATGGCAAGAATCTCTGCAAAAAGTGGTGGATATTGCACCAACTCACATTTCTATCTACGACCTAACTATTGAACCAGGAACACCCTTTGGTCGTTATTACCATCCAGGTGATACTCCCCTCCCTACAGATGAAACCACTGTGCAAATGTACCAATTGGGTCAGCAAGTTTTGACCAATTCCGGTTATCAGCATTATGAAATTTCCAATTATGCTCAACCAGGCCATCAATGCCAGCATAATCGAGTTTATTGGCAAAATCTTCCCTACTATGGTTTTGGTATGGGTGCAGCTAGTTATGTGCAAGGTAAACGCTTCACCCGTCCCCGCACCACAAAAACCTATTATCAATGGTTAGAAGCTGGTGCTGTAATTGACTGTGAAATCACTCCTCCAGAGGAAGTTTTGTTAGAAACATTAATGTTAGGATTGCGTCTAGCTGAAGGAATTCATTTACCCACTTTAGCCACCCAATTTGGTCAGCACATAGTAGGGGAAATTCAACAACATTTACAGCCTTATTTTCAACAGAGTTGGGTAGAAATCTATCAAGATAGACTCCATTTAACTGACCCCCAAGGATTTTTGTTTTCTAATGTTGTGTTAGCAGATTTATTTGAAAAACTGGCGTAATGATTTCCTGGAAACATCAATCTTTTATTAACTCTTCTATAGCTACAAATAAATCCCTGGTTAAATCACTCACTCCTGTTCTTAAAGCTTGTCGATTTCCCTGACAATTCTCCCATCTTTCACTAACAGAAATCGGTTCTCCAATCGTAATCGTTGCCTGTTTCCAACCTAAACGGGGTCTTCCCGGTAACGTAGAATCCTTAATGCGGGACAACATATCAAACATTAATAAAGCAGTTTCTGCAAATCTTTCCGCCTTTGGTTTTTCCTGAATATAATTAGCTGTAACAGCTACAAAACTTTCAGCTATTCGCATATGTTGCATTCTTAAATCAGCTTCCTCTGCAATCCAGTCAGCCAGACCACGTTTTAAGGGAGATAAACTACCAATATCTTCAATATCTTCGCGATAAATATAATTCCAACCAGCTTCTTCTAACCGCCGACATCTATCAATAAAATTACCCTGGGCTTGGACATGAAAATATTCTTCAGCAATTTGTAAAGCTGTGTCCATGAGTCGATGTAGTTTGGCGATTAAAATTTCATTTTTTTCAGTATCATTATCTGTTGTAATTTCTGGTAAATCTCGATGATAGAAGCGACGATAAAATTCTTCCATTTCGGTGATTAAATGTTCAGCCAAACGCAACAAGCGTTGATATAAAATATCTTCTTTCTTACCACCTTGACTGATTTCAGCACCTGGTAAACCACTATCCCTTTCTAACTTAGTTAATAACCAATCTATTTTTGTCCAAGGAGGGTTAATATAACTATATTTAATCCCAATTGGCACAATCAACACCGTTTCCTCTCGGTTGGCTTTTTGCACATCTTCCACACACCAAAATCCTAACTGTGCGACCCCCGGTTCTAAAGGACTAACAATACCACTATGTCCATTAGTTCCCCCTTCTGGGGCAACAGCAATGGGCATTTTCCCATTTAAAAATAATTCTCGCGCTCTTTGAATCGCCTGTCTATCAGCCCTTCTACCACGACGCACAGGAACACCACCAGCACGGGAAAATAACCATCCTAACCAATTTCCTGCCCATAATGTCATTCCCCGTTCATACATAAAATGGCTGTGAACTGGGTATTGCAGTTTAATTCCTTGCTGACGCGCGACTTGGGGGACAATACGGGATAGCAGATATAGCATAGAAAGAGGATCTTCTACTTCTGGGTGACGAAACGCCAATAAAAAGCGAATTTTCCCGGCTTGAAATTCTTGATATAGTTTGGCTAATATCTCCGCGTTTTTGGCTTCTATCCGCACAATACCCGCAGGAAGCCAAGGTCTAGTTCTCACCCGCAAAATAAAAGGAAGAACCCAGGAAAATAGCTGCAAGACCAAGGGATTATATCGTTCAGGAATAAATTTGAGCGGTGGTTGGGTAGAATGGATTGATTTAGGCAATTTAGTCTCCTAATAAGATGGTGAAAGTGATCCCCAAGGTAAATTTATATTGATAGCTTAATTATGATCATTCAGGGTTGAGGAGATGAATACATCACAAAACTTGAGACAGTTTGCACCGGCTACTCAACGTAACCGGGAACCTATTCTAGAACTGTTGTTGGAGGTACTGCCTGCAACGGGTACGATTTTGGAAATAGCTAGTGGCACTGGTGAACATGCTGTGTTTTTTGCACCTCGTCTTGCACCTCGTCAATGGCTACCTTCTGAAGCTGACCCCCAATTACGTGCGAGCATTGTAGCGTGGGCAGAACTGTTACCTAGCGACAATCTTTATCCCCCCATTGATATTGATGCCACTAGTTCAGAGTGGGTAGTAGAGAAAGAACCCTTACCCAAATCCCCAATTACTGCCATAGTCAACATTAATATGATTCATATTTCCCCTTGGTCTGCTTGTCTGGGACTAATGGCAGGTGCAAAGCGAATTTTATCACCAGGGGGTATCCTCTATTTGTATGGGCCCTACAAACAACATGGAGAACATACTGCACCGAGTAATGCGGCGTTTGATCAGTTTTTGAAAGCGCAAAATTCCGCTTGGGGTGTGCGCCATTTAGAAGATGTGATTGCCGCAGCCACAGCCCAGAGCTTAGTTTTGCAAAGCGTTCATCCTATGCCAGCTAATAACCTTTCGGTGGTATTTAAAAGGTGTAATGGAGGTTAGCGGACTCGAACCGCTGACATCCTGCTTGCAAAGCAGGCGCTCTACCAACTGAGCTAAACCCCCATGAATAATTTAAAATTACTAATATTCTTTTTTGCAAGAAAAAAGTAAATTTTAAGTATTGACAGTATCTTAACCTAATATTCTTTTTTTGCCAAGATGATGAGCCAAGAAAATATTTTAGTTGTAGCAGCCCTGTATAAATTTGTATCCTTGCCTGATTATAACGAGATGCAAGCACCCCTTTTATCTTTTTGCCAGGAGCAAGGAATTAAAGGGACAATTCTCTTAGCAAAAGAGGGAATTAACGGTACGATCGCTGGTTCTCGTCAATCTATTGACACTGTTTTAGCATTTCTCCGTGCTGACCCCCGGTTAGCAAATTTAGAACATAAGGAGTCCTACACAAATACACCACCTTTTGAACGGATGAAGGTGCGGTTAAAGAAAGAAATCGTTACCTTGGGTATACCGACTGTTGACCCTAATCAGTTAGTGGGAACTTATGTCACACCCCAAGAATGGAATCAGCTAATTTCTGATCCACAAGTGACGGTGGTGGATACCCGCAATGATTATGAAGTGATGATGGGTACTTTTCAACGAGCGCAAAATCCTCAAACCCAGTCATTTCGGGAATTTCCAGAATACGTGAGTCAAAATCTCGACCCCAGTACCCATAAAAAGGTGGCGTTGTTCTGCACCGGGGGTATTCGTTGCGAAAAAGCTACATCCTATATGCTGGCCCAAGGATTTGAGGAAGTCTATCACCTCAAAGGCGGTATTCTCAAATATTTAGAAGAAGTACCCCCAGAGGAAAGTTTATGGCAAGGGGAATGTTTCGTTTTTGATGAACGAGTCGGGGTCGGTCACGGTTTGGCAGCGGGAGATTATGAGTTGTGCTTCTGTTGTGGACATCCTATTGCGGACGCTGATAAAACTTCACCAAAATACGCAGAAGGGATTTCTTGTCCCCATTGTTTTGATGGTTTGACTGAGGAAAAAAGATTGCGTCAGCAGGAAAAATGGCGACAGTATCAATTAAAAATACAGCGCCATTCTCTTTGACAATTCAGGTATAGGTAACGGACAACTTCTCCAGATTTGGTATAATTTGTACTTAAGGGAAAATAGTAAGTCTCAGAAAAACTAAAGTATTTAAACATAAATTATACCCATCTCGGAGAGCAGCTAAGGATGAGAACTCTAGAGAGTAGATGGATTGCAGTTGTATTTGGGTGGTTGCTAGTTTCTGTGCCATCGGTGGCCACAGCTAACGATCCTGGCCTGTGTTTTATGGTGACATCATCAGGCAAAACTGTCAGCTTGGGTCAACTGTGTAAGGTGACAACTCCAACGGACACAGTAATTCGTGTACCGATTAAACGTCGTCAAGCGAAAACTCCCATCATTGATGTCAGATTTAATGGCAATCAAGTGTATGAGATGGTGTTTGATACTGGTGCTAGTGGCATTTTAATTACTCAGACCATGGCAACGGCTTTAAAGGTGAAACCAGAGGGAACAATGAAAGCCACTATTGCCGATGGTAGTATAGTAGAATTCTCAACAGGCATGATTGCATCTGTGGCTGTAGGTAGTGCGGTGGTGAATAATCCCAGAGTTACCATTGCTCCCAGGGCAAACATAGGTCTGCTAGGCCATGGTTTCTTTGAGAATTATGATGTACAAATTCTAGACAACTATATTGAACTGCGGCAGCGTTAAAATGTGATCGCCATACTCCAGCTAAGTTATTATTAAACATCTGAATGCGGCCCTATCATCAAATCCCTATCATTGAATGTGGTGAACCGTTAGTTAAGATTCCCCTAGAATTATTTGCCGTCGAATCTCCCCATCCCTATGAAAAATTAGGGGCAACCTATGGGGAATATTCACCCTACTATCTGCGGGAAACGGTGGTCGCGAATTTAATCAAGGCTCAAAATTATCTACATATCCTGCGTCCCCATTGGCACATCCAAATCTTTGATGGTTATCGTCCAGTGGCAGTGCAGCAGTTTATGGTTGATTACAGTTTTGGGGAAGCATTACGACAACGGGGACTGAAGGCAGCAGAATTATCACCCCAGCAACAAGAAGAAGTTTGGCAAGCTGTCTATGAAATTTGGGCAGTCCCCAGTTTAGACTTAAATACACCTCCTCCCCATAGCACAGGAGCAGCAGTAGATATTACACTGGTAGATGATACTGGGCAAGTTGTCGATATGGGTTCACCAATTGATGAAATGTCAGAGCGATCGCATCCAGATTATTATGCCCATCATCACCATCCCCAGTCCCAAAACTATCATTCTCACCGCGAATTATTAAAAGATGTGATGTTAAAAGCTGGGTTTCAACGGAATCCCAAGGAATGGTGGCACTTTTCTTTTGGTGATCAAATGTGGGCCTGGTTGTGTAATCAGTTTAATGCTGATGGTTCTACATCTGCACGCTATGGCAGAGTTATATAAATAAAAATGGTGTGTTACACAATTGTTAACACACCTTCAATATCATCAACATTTATCTTTTAGGCTTTCGCTAATTAAGTGAAGAATCAAAGAATTTGGTTGAATGCAGACTAGCAAGAAAAAATTATTTGAAAGCTTTTTGCAGTTTTTTGCGCTGAGAGATAGCTACTAAAGCAGCAAAACCTACAACACCCAAAGCAGAAGTTGGTTCAGGAACAACAGCTTTGAGTCCAGTGAATCTGTATACAACGTCATCGTAGTCCTGGTCACCACCGCCAAAAAGATCCTCAAATCCTACCAGGATTGATCCGTTTCCTTCATCGGTGTTGAGGTTATGCGCCAAACCATCTGCATTACGGCTACCGGGTCCATTTTTGAAGAAATCTCCAGTATTTGTGACATTTATACCAAAGATTAATTCTTGTCCATCAGCGAAGGGTCCTAAGTTAAAAGTTTTACCAACATCGTCCTTGTTGTTTCCAATTACTATACCAGTGGGAGAAACTAACTCAAGGATGTTGGTGAAACCAGCAGTGCTAGGCAGTATTGTTACTGTAACATCTCCACCTGAAGCGAAGAGTTTTCCACCTAATACTCCTGCTTCAGCAGTTGCTGCGGTTCCTAACGCCATAACTGCTGCGCCAGCAGTAGCCAGTGATAATTTTTGCAAAAGAGCTGATGGTGTCATATATCTTAAGTGAAAGTGCTGATATTTGTTTGTCTTACATACTTAAGTAATATACCCTGTTGTTAAAGTTGACGACAAGCCAATACAGAGAAAATTCATATAAAAATTACAATCAGAATAGTTATACATGTGTTATTCGTGGTGCTTCAATGCTTATAATCAGACGATTCTGGGCTTATCTTGGTCAGTAAAGTGGTTACAATTATCCGCAAAAACTTTATAAAGATAATGTAAAGCTTCTCTTTAGGTAGAGAAAATTTCATATTACTCTTGATACATAACCTCAAAATCCCAGGCACAGAAATTACTGACAGAGTAGTAAAAATATGAATGTGAGGTTTTTAGTTTGCTAGGAATTACGTCAATCTGCTGTGGGTTTGCAGGTTAACAATGGATTGAATCAGGTTGATTAACTAGCAACCTAATCATCAATGAGGGACAAAATACCGTACTTCCTGGTTTCAAGTGATGTTGCCCCCTCGGAAGAATAGAGATGAAATTGTTAAAATCCTGGTATCTTCATCACTACACAGGCATAACCTGCATAGCTATTCACCATGCTCCAGTATCCCCATTTGGAAAAAGCGTTAAAATATCACTTCGGTTACGACAACTTTCGTCCTGGACAACAACAAATTATCGAAGATGCGCTACAAAATCGGGATTTAATGGTGGTAATGCCAACAGGTGGCGGTAAATCTTTGTGCTTTCAATTACCTGCCCTATTAAAGCCAGGGTTAACGGTGGTGGTGTCACCGTTGATAGCGTTGATGCAAGACCAGGTGGAAGCGTTGCGAAATAACAACATTGCAGCGACCTTCCTCAATAGTAGCTTAAATCAGTATCAGGTGCGATCGCGGGAAGATGCCCTGATGAAAGGTAAGGTTAAACTACTTTATGTAGCCCCAGAACGTCTTGTGAGTGAAAGATTTCTGCCTCTTGTTGATGTAGTTGCGGAAAAAGTCGGTATTGCTAATTTCGTCATTGATGAAGCACACTGCGTTTCCGAATGGGGCCATGATTTTCGTCCCGAATATCGACAATTAATTCTTCTCCGCAAACGATATCCCCATGTGCCAACAATTGCTTTAACTGCCACAGCTACAGATAGAGTCCGGGCTGATATTATTCAACAATTAGGATTAAAGCAGCCAAGTATTCACATTGCTAGTTTTAATCGTCAAAATTTATATTATGAAGTCCGGGCCAAAAGTAAACGCACCTATGCAGAATTATTAGAAATAGTCCGAGAAAATGAAGGTTCGGGAATTATTTATTGTTTAACTCGAAAAAAGGTAGATGAATTAACTTTTAAACTGCAAAATGATAAAGTTTCTGCCCTGTCTTATCATGCTGGTTTAAGTGATGAAGAAAGGGCAAAAAATCAAACGCGATTTATTCGGGATGATGTGCGAGTAATGGTAGCTACAATTGCTTTTGGCATGGGAATTAATAAACCAGATGTGCGGTTTGTAGTCCATTATGATTTACCACGCAACATCGAAAGTTACTATCAAGAATCAGGTAGGGCTGGACGAGATGCAGAACCGTCAAGATGTACACTTTTTTATAGTTACAGTGATGTAAAAACCATTGAATGGAGTATTAATCAAAAACCTGATTCCCAAGAACAATTAATTGCCAAACAACAATTACGACAAATAATTGATTACGCTGAAGGCACTGTGTGTCGTCGCACCATTCAATTAGGTTATTTTGGTGAAAGATTTGCAGGGAATTGTGGCAATTGTGATAACTGTCGCTATCCTAAACCGGTGGAAGACTGGACTATTGAAGCCATGAAGTTTTTATCTTGTGTGGCTAGGTGCAAAGAAAGATATGGAATGCTCTATATTATTGATGTGTTGCGGGGTGTGAAAAATCAGAAAATTACCCAGAATAAACACGACCAATTATCTACCTATGGCATAGGCAAAGATAGAACTGTAGATCAGTGGAGAATGTTGGGGCGATCGCTTTTGCATCAAGGCTTACTCGACCAAAGCAGCGATGGTTACTCTATTTTAAAGCTGAACCCCCTCAGTTGGGAAGTGATGCGAAAACAGCATCAAGTGCTAATTGCAGTGCCTGTAACACCCAAAATTACCTGGGAAGACAGAACCGGCAAAGCTGCGGAAGTAGAGGAATTGATGTACAGATTGCGATCGCTACGTAAGCAACTAGCTGATGAACAGTATGTCGCACCTTACATGGTCTTTCCTGATTCTACCCTCAAATTAATGGCCCAAATGCAGCCGAGAACCTTAGATGAATTTGGTCAACTTTCTGGTGTAGGTAGCCATAAATTAGACCAATATGGTGAAAGATTTATCGCGGAAATCCAAGCTTATCTTCATCACAAAGATTCTCAAAAAACGCAACTCAATTCTTCTCTCTACCCTGAATCTGTTTCCGATACAGAATTAACCACATTACATTTATATCAACAGGGTTTAACCGTCACAGAAATTGCCCAAAAACGCAACATTCGTCCTACAACTATTATCCGCCATTTATCAGATTTAATTGAAAAAAATCAACCTGTAGATTTGAATCAATTAATTCCTTTAGAAAAACAAAAAAAGATTTGGCAAGTTTTAGAAGTGCTAGGGGATATTTCCCTCACACCCATCAAAGAATATTTAGGCGATAGTTATAGTTTTGATGAAATTCGTTTAGTCAGAGGCAGATGGCGAAAAGAAAAGGCGAAAAAAGTTTAAAACTATGCTGTTGTATAAACCTCGTCGGGAGATGGGCTAAAAAATTTCCACGTTCGACTAATATTTCGTGTTTGTATTTGTTCATCTATTTTAGACAAATTTATTTGCAAATATGATGCTGAATGGTTCCGAGAACAGGTGAGCGAATATTGCGATGAAGTGCTGATTACAGATGACCATGGAGCCATTGGAGATGCGATCGCACGAGTTGAACCTTCTGCTATATTTGGTACACAGATGGAACGCCATGTAGGCAAGCGTTTGGACATTCCCTGTGGTGTCATCGCTGCACCTATTCACGTGCAAAATTTCCCCATAGGTTACAAACCATTTATGGGTTATGAAGGTACCAATCAAATCACCGATTTAATCTACAATTCCTTCACTTTGGGAATGGAAGACCACCTGTTAGAAATCTTTGGTGGACACGATACAAAAGAAGTAATTACCAAAGGAATTTCCGCAGAATCTGATTTGAATTGGACTAAAGATGGTTTAGCGGAATTGAATAAGATTCCTGGTTTTGTTCGGGGTAAAGTGAAGCGAAATACAGAAAAGTTTGCCCGTGAACGAGGAATTAAGGATATCTCGGCTGAGGTTTTGTATGCAGCTAAGGAGGCTGTAGGGGCATAGATTTTGGAGTGAATTGATAACATTACGAGGTAAGGATTTATTTATCATCTTTACCTCTTAATTTTTTTGCTTCTAAGGATTGACAAATACCTGTAGTTAAAAGTATATTAAGATTATTATAAAAAATATTAAGATTAACTATAAATGAAAAAACAACTGAATATATTCCAAGCCAGACTAGCATTGTTAGCAGAACTAGCTGAGGCTGGCATTAAGCATACTCCTGAAAAAATAGTGCGAATTGCCAAGCAAGTAAATGGCAAAATTGTGTTTTTAGAAGAGGGAAGCGCAGACGCAGGACTTCAGCACATATTAGAAGAACATTCTTCACAATTTGCTGATCAGGGAATAGGAGCAGACCAAATACCAGATGCAATTATTACAGCTTTAACCGAAGGTAAAATGGTTGGTTATCAGGGAAGAAAAAAAACTCGCACTATTTATGAATTTAACTTTAATGGCAAAACTCACTATATCTCTGTAACTGTAAGCGATAATGGATATATAGTAGGAGCTAATCCCAGAACTTCCCTATAATTCGGTAAAGTAACTATGGCAGAACCAATCAAACTCATGGCTGATTATGGATGCTACCCTCTCTGGTGGGCTAGTTCCGATAAAGCTGGAGATATTGAGCCTGAGACACTGCCACTCAGCAAAGAAACTATTAACCGATTAGAAAAATGGGCAGATAGTTATGATGCCAAATTGAACTGGGAAAACCCTAATTTATCAGGTTTTCCCAGTTTAGAGGCTAAAGCAGCTTTTGAAGCAGAAGGCATTAGTTTGTGGAAACAACTGCAAAAAGAACTGACACCTAATTATGAAGTTGTTTATTTCAGTGAAACTTTGCGTAAAGTTGTCACTGATATGAATGAATTAGAATCTTCTCTTCCTGCTTATGTTTAAGAGATAGTCAGAAAATTAAACCATGAAAACAGCCACCCTATTTCAGTGGGTAGAACTAAAAAAAAGATGTTCCCAACAGTCATGTAAAAGCTGGTAATAGGGGGGTTTTTTTGATCATCTCAACCCTAAAAAGACGCAGCCATAACCAGGATATATTTTAGAAGTATTTGCAGATGGTGAAAATCTAGATGTAATTTCTGTATGAGGAAAATTCCACCATGTCCAAACAAACAAGCTTAACTGATGCGCGTAATAACCTAGATAACATCTGCGCTGAAGTAGTAGCAGATAGAGAAGTCATGATTATTACCCGACCTGACGGTGAAAACTTGCCCTCATTGCTGCTGACGAATTAGAAAGTTTATTAGAAACAACTCATTTACTGCGCTCTCCGAACAATGCAGCGCGTCTAATAACTGCTTTAGAAAGAGCAAAAGCCAGAACTTTAAAACCGCAAAGTATCAATGAACTACGTCAGGAGTTGGGAATTGATAACGAAGAAGAAGGATGAACCCAAACACCAAGAAATTAAAGTTTGAGATTCCTTCCCTTCGGTCGCAGTGACGAAAATATGTTAATCTGGCGGAAGTCTTATTAATAGAAAGACCTACTTTAATTTGTGTAGATAAAAATTTTTATCTCAATTTCTTGTATATTCTGCTAAACAAAATGCCTAAATTACCATATCAATTTGTGGCGATTACTGCCTTAATTCCTACATTAATAGTCTCAGGTACACAAGCTGAAACACCAGAAGCATTTACCAACAAACAATTAAATGAACAATCACTGATGGCAGTGAATTGGGTGCAACAATCGGGAGAATATAGAGCTTTAGTTTATCAAGCATTTAATATAGGAAAAATTATTTTTGACACGGCTAAAACCAAAAATATTAGTCGTCCAGCAGTAATTGTTGATATTGATGAAACAGTGCTGGATAATAGCCCTTATCAAGCAGGGCTATTCGATACAAATAATGGCTTTGAATTGCAGAGTTGGAATAAATGGCTAAAAGCTGCAAAGGCGAAAGCTGTGCCAGGGTCTGTTGAATTTGTTAATTATGTAAATAGCAATGGTGGCAAGGTATTTTTCATCTCTAATCGAGATGCCAAAAGTACAAAGGATGGGAAAATTAACGATTTGGAAGCAGCGACTATTAATAATTTAAAATCTGTTGGCTTTACAGGTGTAAATGAACAAACTGTATTGCTCAGAGGTGAGTTTAGTAAAGTTATTAATGGAAAGGAAAATAACTCTAAACAATGGCGATTAGATGCTATCAACAATGGTATCGCTGATGGAAATAAACATACAATTGTTGCTTTTGTTGGTGATAGTTTGAATGACTTTGATGAGGCAGCAGGGAGAAATAACCAGCAACGTCGTGATTATGTAGATAAAAACCGTAATTCTTATGGGGTTTTTGATATCACAAATGCAGGTATGATACAACCAGCTTATATTGCTATACCCAATCCTATGTATGGTAATTGGGAAATAGGAATGTATGACCCAAAACCATTTAATAAACAAACTACGTTGGAAATGACTCCTGGAGAAAGAAGTCAACAACGGAAGGAGTCTTTAAATCGTTGGTTAGCTGACTAAATAGGTCAACATGAAACAACTTAAAATGGAAATATTGGGATTGTTTCATTCCACTTTGTTGCAGATGGGTAATGCCAAGCTTCGCTAATGTAATGATGTTTTATCAATGTGAATTTGACGAAAATAGTATGACCCCTCTCCAAACCTCTCCCCGCAACGGGGAGAGGCTTAAAAGCTAGATTTTATGATGCTAATGACAGATGAGAATGTCCCTCTCAGTTCTATAAGGTGCGTTAGCCTACGGCATAACACACCCTACGTGCAATTTATATTTCTTCATATACATTAGATTGTTTCCACCGACTTATTTACAGGGTTTAGCAATGCTAAACCCCTACTGGGTTCGCAATGATGAAAATACGCTATACCAAATCTAAAAATGTTGGCAACAGATGATTAACCCACCCGCGCTGCCGCGCACCCTCCCCGCAAGCGGGGAGGGTTGGGAAGGGGTTTTCTCAATGTGTTGGTTGCTTTTGGCGAATTGGTATTAATCTTGCGTAAGTCTTATATCTAAACAAGTCTTTCCCTTCTCATACCAATTCCATAAAAGAATGCGACAGATGCGTAGGTTGGGTTGAACAAAGTGAAACCCAACCTACATCTGTAACAATCATTTTTTAAATTGGTATCACATGGTGCTTGTTTGTTGATGCTGGGTTGGTATTAAATAAATAATTCCCGAAATTACCGTTAAAGCGACAGAAACCCAAAAGGCAATAATAGCAGGAATGTCTGACTGGGGTGATAAAGGTGCGATGAGGAGAGAGACAGCGATAATTTGACTGACGGTTTTCAGCTTACCCCAAATGTTTGCACCGGAAATTTTGGTTTGGTTGACTCGCCAACCAGCGATCGCTAGTTCTCGCGCTAAAATTACAAATACTCCCCAAGCTGGGACTTTTCCTAACTCCACCAGCACCAATAAAGGTGCAAGAATCAGGAATTTATCTACCAGTGGGTCGAGAAATTTGCCTAAATCGCTAATCTGGTTTAGCTTCCGCGCTAAATAGCCATCTAACCAATCAGTTAAAGCAGCAATTAAAAATATTGTCAAACATATCCATTGTGCTTCAATACTAGGATTGTATAATCCATACAGCAAAAACGGTATTCCCAGCAGTCGCGAAAAAGTAATCCAGTTGGGTATGGTCATAAGAAATATGCGGATAGCGGGGGACAGGGGACAGGTTACAGGTTACAGGTTACAGGGGACAGATAGTTAGAGGTATTTTCATCTATCATTTTAGGATTGCTATAGATTAAAAATTTACATAAATACCTAGAAATGGCTGGCAAATTTATTGTCTTTG
Organism: Richelia sinica FACHB-800; assembly: GCF_014698825.1. GTDB lineage: Bacteria > Cyanobacteriota > Cyanobacteriia > Cyanobacteriales > Nostocaceae > FACHB-800. The sequence continues at coordinate 76,501 of NZ_JACJTT010000013.1, read as the reverse complement.
AAGGTGTGGAAGGCTGCGGCAAGACAACACAAATGCACCTATGTGCGAAGTGGTTAGAAGATTTAGGAGTGCCTGTAATTTTAACTCGCGAACCGGGGGGAACGGAGTTAGGAAGGGAGTTACGGCGGTTATTATTAGAAAAGTCAGAGGATAAGCCTGTTGGTGAAGTGACAGAATTATTATTGTATGCAGCAGATAGGGCCCAGCATGTACAACAGGAAATTAAACCGCACCTAGCGGCAGGTAAGTATGTTTTGTGCGATCGCTATATTGACTCTACCATTGCCTATCAAGGTTATGGCCGTGGTTTAAGTATGAGTTTAATCAATCAACTCAATCATATTGCCACTGGTGGGCTAGAAAGTGACTTAACAATTTGGTTAGATGTAAATGTAGAAGTAGGACTAGCCAGAAAACGTGGTAGTGAAGAGGTTTTAGACCGCATTGAACAGGAAAATATTTCTTTCCATCGTCGTGTTCAACAAGGCTATTCTGAGTTATCTAGCCAAAACCCATCTCGTATTGTGGCTATAGATGGCAACTTACAGCCAGATGCTGTACATCAACTAATTAAGAAAATTTTAGGCGATCGCTTGTTAAATTGCTAATTTGAGAATTTATGTTTGCACCATTAGTCGGACAACAACAAGCTGTGGAATTACTCACCCAAGCTGTCAAGCACAACCGAGTAGCACCAGCTTATCTATTTGTTGGCCCTGATGGTGTGGGCAGAAGTTTAGCGGCACAATGTTGGATTGAACTCATTTTCTCTACCAAACTGGCACCTGAGCAAATTCCCATTTTACAAAATCAAATTCGTCAGCGAAACCACCCAGCTTTGTTATGGGTGGAACCCACCTACCAATACCAAGGACAACGTTTGACCGCAGCGGAAGCCGCAGAAAAGGGGGTAAAACGTAAAGCACCGCCGGTGATACGTCTTGAACAAATTCGCCAAATCACAGAGTTTTTATCCCGTCCACCATTGTCAGCACCAAGAAATATAGTTGTACTGGAACAGGTGGAAACTATGGCGGAAGCTGCGGCCAATGCCTTACTGAAAACTTTGGAAGAACCAGGACAGGCAACTTTAATTTTAATTGCCCCTTCTCCAGAGTCAATTTTGTCTACCTTGGTGTCACGCTGTCAACGCATTCCCTTTTATCGGTTAGATAATGCTGGTGTGGCACAGGTGTTGACCCAAACAGGTCACAGTGAAATTTTACAGTATCCCGCCATTCTCAACATAGCATCTGGTAGCCCAGGTAGTGCGATCGCTTCCTACCAACAACTGCAAAATATCCCCCAGGAACTACTAGAACAAGTTGCCAAAATTCCCTCATCCCAGCGTCAAGCTTTGGAAGTAGCCAAAAAAATCGACAAAGAACTAGATACAGAAACTCAGTTATGGTTAATTGATTATCTGCAACAATCCTATTGGCAGCTACAACACCAGCCGGAAATGATTGCACAATTAGAAAAAACTCGCAAAAATTTGCTTTGTTACGCCCAGCCTCGCTTAGTGTGGGAATGTACATTTCTTGCCTTGTGGCAAATATCCAAAGCCAATACCATCAGATGATCCCAGATGCTTGGGGGTGATAAAATTCACTATCAAATCTGGGTAATTACGAGCGCGGCAGGGTTCGAACCTGCGGCCGATTGCTTAGAAGGCAATTGCTCTATCCACTGAGCTACGCGCCCTTTCCTCGATGTTTGGTACTTCCAACAAAGCACCTATGTGATTATATTCATAATTTCTATTTATTGGCAATAGTCAATAGAAAAATTTATATTTCCCAGTTGTGATTTCCGACTTTGGTTAGCTGATGTACACTAAAAACGAAATAAATCGAATATTTAGATATATTGTGGTGTCAAGGGCAAATTTCTGACTAGTACAAATGCTCGTTAGTTTTCATACTAAATTGATGTATTTTGCTCCAGAAAAATCCTTGATGTTTAATAATAAATTATACTCAGGGTAATGTTTTCACCTCTGACTATATACTTTATCCTACCAATGCCCCTGAGAGGAGTTATTTGCTAGTGCCATGTTTATTCTTAAGCGGCAGGATGTTGAAATTTCGACTATTCAGCACCCATCAAAAGATCAGCAGGTGCCGGTCCTCTATTATCAGGGGCAGACCTTTCGCCTAATCAGCGTTTTCAAAGCTAGTGAAGAAGTAGAAGCTAAAGCCTTTTGGCGATCGCTTACTGACAATCGACGCAAAGCTTGTGTGTTGCTAGAGGAACCAGAACGTTACAGCGTTTGGGGTAAAATCCGCCTAGAGCAGCTATCTAATGACACAGGTAACCACAGTAAAACAGAAGCGTTAACTGTAGGTACACTGACACTGCTGCAAGCTGTGTATTTAGACATTGAAGAGTTATTAGGTAATCGCCAAGCTGGGTTATTTGAAAAAGATATGGCCACAGTCCTAGTGCAAAAGCAATTTCCTGCCATATCCTCCATTGACTCAGTGAAAGCCTTATTAACCTCAGACATAACCCAGATGCCCCAATTGCCACCTTGGCAAGAAACACATGTGATTATTCTCCTGGAAGAACTGTACAGGTTAGGAAAAACTTATTTTGGTGATACTAACTTTGCTCATCAACTAGATGAACGGTTACAAGACATGGAAGATGACGAGCGATCGCTGTTTCTCAATTGGTTAAATCAATCCCCACTCCGCAAGGTTTGGCAGTAGCATGGATCTTAATTCATGATTGAAGGCACCGCCTTTAACTACTTGCTTTTTACGCCAAAATATGTATAGTCTGCGAAACTTTTAACTTCAGACCGCCCCACCAAAGGCAAATCAAAAGTTAAATCCCATGCAGACAACAAGAATTTAACCACCAGTTGACTCCAACTCAGATATAGCTGTTGTTTTTTATCCCTTTCCATTCACCCATTGCCTTTATCCTTGACCCCCGTTCCTTCTCCCAGAAATAAAGCAACAATTATGCCAAAAATACTACTAGCATTTACCTAGTTGAATCCTATGAGTAAATCCTACGAAAATTCATATCGCTCTAAATCGATTTTAACCACTCAAAACCTCATCTTGGCAAGTTTGAGTTGGGGAGTCCTAGCCCTGCTGTACTTTTTGCTATTTAGTGCCAAAATTCCTGGACCAACAGGCATAGAAACCCGCGCCGAATGGTATGTAATTGGCACAAATATTTTTGAAGCTGTGGCATATTTAGGTGCTAGTCTTCTATGCTTGAGGAATTGGCGTAGTAACCAAATCATTAGTAGCCGTAAAGTATGGATGCTGATTGGTATAGGTATGCTGGCCTATTTTGTCGGTGGCATCTTTTTTGGCTATACAGAGCTAGTGTTAAAAGAGGAGCCGGATGTATCTATAGGTGATATATTTTTTGTTTTGACTTATTTGTGCTTGGGAACAGGAATGGTTTTAGCCTTATTCTCCCGACGAATCAATTTAGAAGCATGGCAATGGTTAACTGTGGTTTTGGTAGGAGGATTGGGAAGCTTTCTAGCTTGGTGGATTTCTCAACAACAGCAACCCTCCTCAAATCAACTGGCCTTGCTCCTCAACTGGTTTTACATAGTTAGTGATGTGGTGCTATTAATTATCGCCACCATCATGCTCCTAGCTTTTTGGGGAGGAAAAGTTTCTCTATCCTGGCGGATGATTGCCGCCGCCGCATTTTCCCTTTACATTGCAGATATGTGGTTTGGGTATGCCAAGGATCTTCCCAATTATCAAAGTGGAGACATACTAGAAGTATTTTGGGTGTTTAGTGGAGTGTTATTTGGTATGGGCGCTGTCCTAGAATACGACGCATCCTTAAGCCTCAAGCGGCGTGCCAGTGGACGCAAACGAACTTAGCAAAAATTTGGTATCTACCGTGAGAAAATTAACCGATTCCGACAAAAAAGAAATTCTCAAGTTATATCGAGAGACTGCCGAAACAACTTCAACATTGGCAGAAAGATATGACGTGAGCAATTCCACCATTAGCCGTCTGCTCAAGAGCACTTTAGCAGAAGAAGAGTACGAATATCTGGTTTCTCTCAAACGCGCCGCTAGAACCCCTGAAGGCAGAGCGCAGGTGAGTTATGAGCAAATACCTCTATTGACTCAACCAGAGCCAGAAACAGAGCAATTTAGCCCCAGTGTAGAAGTAAAACTACCGGAGGTACAGCCGGCCAAACTAAAATTAGAAGCAGTCGCTGAAGCCCCAACGGTGCCCCGTCCTGTGCCAGTCATTAGAAGGGTGAAAACACGCTCTTCTGCCAACGAACAACCACCAGCGCCAGCATCAGCACCAGAGGTCAATGAAGAATTAGAAATCATCAGACACAAACCACCCCAAATTTCTCCCATTAGCCCTCCCATCAGCCGCCCCCTACTGGATGATGACCGTCCAGAAGTCACGGCTTTAGCGGAGATGTTAGGAGAGGAATTAGATGATAGTGATGATCTAGATGATTTAGACGACGATTTTTATGAAGATGATGAAGACTTTGACGATGAAGACTATGGGGAGCCAACACCCTTAGTTTCGAGACGCAGACCAGGGGAAGCCCCTGTTCAAGTCTTACCATTGTCAGTCGCCCATCTACCTAAAACTTGCTACTTGGTCATTGACCGGTCGGCGGAGTTAATTACTAGACCACTCAAGGATTTTGGTGATTTAGGCACCATTCCCATCATCGAAACCCAGCAGAGAACCCTGCCAGTTTTTGATAACCACCGAGTGGCAAAACGTTTCTCCACCAAACGCGATCGCGTGATTAAAGTGCCTGACAGCAGAATGCTCCATAAAGCCCGTACCCATCTCCAAGCCAAAGGTATTACCCGGCTATTGATTGATGGCCAGGTATATTCTCTGTCTATGGTATAGGAGGCAGGGGGCAGAAGTTACAGGAGTTACAGAAGTTGCAGGAGTTGCAGGAATTCAGGAGTTACAGAAGTTACAGAAGTTGCAGGAGTTACAGAATAATTCATACCATTACTGTTTAATTCTTGAATTTTTAAACTCCTGTTCGCGTTCACGTAGTGTGCCGCCGTAGGCATACTTCTGTACGGGCGGGTTTACCAAAATTCTCGTTCATAGTTGATGATATCTGTAAACCCGCCCCTACTGACTCCTGAACTCCTGAACTTCTGAACTCCTGAACTTCTGAACTCCTGAACTTCTGAACTCCTGAACTCCTGAACTCCTGAACTCCTGAACTCCTGAACTCCTGAACTTCTGTTCGCGCAGCGTGCCGTAGGCATACTCCTCATCTTGTACAAACATGTGTGGGATCGTCTGCCCTTTCTGCAAACTCCAAACCATGAGCTAGCCGCCAAGCAAAAATTTTTGGTAATCCTTTCTCGATGATAGCTGCACAGGTCTGCTGATAATCATAGGGTACTTCTCGCAATGTCACTTCTTGTGTGTCTGTGTCGTAGATGGCATAGGTGGCATTGGGTCGTCCATGTCTGGGTTCTCCTACCGAACCCACATTGACAATTTGTTTGACGGGAGTGGTAAAGCTGAGATTTTGCGATTCCCCTTGAGTATCCACTCGCACCTGTAACTGTCCCCCATCGAGAGTACGGACATAGGGAATGTGGGTATGCCCACAAAATAATACATCTGCTCCTGTAGCTAGTACCCGTTCTAGGGCGACAAAAGCATCCAATTCCGGCAATAGATATTCATGGTTACTATAGGGGCTACCGTGAACAAAAGCTAAATTATCTGCTTGCAGACTGTAGGGTAAATTAGCTAGAAATTCACGATTCTCAGGATGAATTTCTTTGTTAGTCCATTCATGAGCCTGGATGCCTCTCTTTTCTGCCAATAATGAGGGATAACTGCACTCACAAGCATTCAAGCCTTCCACAATATCTTCGTCCCAACAACCAGCACAGGTGGGAATATCTAAAGAACGAATTTGCGTAACAACCGCATTGGGATAAGGGCCATAACCGACCAAATCACCTAAGCAAAAGATTTTTTCAGCTTTTTGTCGGTCGATGTCTAAGAGTACCGCATCTAATGCTTCATAATTGCCATGAATACATGACATAACAGCTATTTTCATAGTTCTTGTCCCGTCAATAACACCTGTCTCACCTGTTCTTGGTACTGTAAAATTGCCGTTTCTGGTAAACAGCAATCCGATAAAGTTTGTTTTAAACCTACTTGATCTAATTTATGTCCTACTACCTCTAAACCACTAAATCTTTGGGGCCTACCTTGCAAATGACGTGGTAAGTCTAATTCCAGGAAATCTGTTTGCGGAATCCCAGCTACAAAATCACAATAAAGCGATCGCCCATCATTCACGTCAAAGATACCTTTAGCACGAGCCACTTGCCCATAAGCACCATGGGTAATTTCGTACCACAATTCCTCTAAACTATTTTCGTCTATCACCTCTCCTTGGGTGCTAACCCGCCATAAAGCATCAACATTATCACTTGGGATTGGTGCACCATGAACAATTTGCTTTCCCCAAGTATGGTACTCAGAATTTTGGAGATGCTTGGGTATAACTGCTACGGTATGGTACGTGAAATTTTCTAAGATGGGTGTGATGGCATTTAACTCTAAATAAAACCCCAATTCAATGTAAACTACCCTGGATTTGGGTATTTGGTTGATAAATTCAATTTCTTGACCATCACCAAAAACTTTCAACCCTGGATATTCGCTTGCTATGCGGTTTTGGTCAATGGGAACATTACCAGTTCCTGGGCTAAAGTAAATGATGTTATTAACATCGGGTTGGTTTTGTATTTGTTGGCAAATCCAAGTAGTTTTTCCAGTACCAGATACACCAGCAATGACTGTAATTTTTGGCTTAGACATCATAAATTCAACATTATTTGTTTAAGATTAGGTGTTATACCAATTCGCCAAAAGCAACCAACACATTGAGAAAACCCCTCCCCAACCCTCAGAGCAAGCGGGGAGGGTGCGCGGCAGCGCGGGTGGGGTAATCATCTGTTGCCAACACTTTTAGATTTGGTATTAGTAGGGTGTTTGATTTTCCTTTTCTGCAAAAACATCAATGATAATTATTATCATTATTGCATGTGGATATAATTATGTGTCTAGTGATGCCACAGTTGGCTTTGCTTGAGCAGGATGGGGAGAGAAAGATTGTACCAATTTTTCTACACCAGTGGTAATTATTATCTATGCCTCCCGCCTTTTACTGTAAAGATGGTAATTTGTATTCTTAATTTCTGGAATTATAAATTGTGAATCTTAATTTTATATGTTTAATTTTTTATGTCCCGTCGGGATAAACCCTCATCACCAAATCAAATTGATATACTGCAAAATGCCCCTTCAGAAATTACTCAACTGGTAAGGTAATTATAAACTTTGTCCCGGCACCAGGACTAGATAGACATTGAATATCTCCATCATGTTTATTGACAATAATTTGACGGCTAATTGCTAAACCTAAACCGGTTCCTTTACCTACTGGTTTGGTTGTAAAAGATGGTTCAAAGATCCGCTTTAGGACATCCTCAGTCATTCCATAACCATTATCAGCGAAACAGATATGAATCTGATTTAGCTGTGGACTTGAGGATGTCGTAATTGTAATTGTTGGGTTTAAATCGCCATTTTGACTATAATAATTTTTCGTGTCTATTTCATCGAATACATCAATGGCATTGGCCACAATATTCATAAAAACCTGGTTTAATTGCCCAGGATAACAATAGATAGGTGGTAAATCTTCGTATTCTGTAATTACATGGATTTTTGGACGATTACCCATACCCTTGAGTCGATGTTTCAAGAGCATAATCGTACTATTAATACCTTCATGAACTTGGAACTCTACTTTCGAGGAAATATCTGAGCGGGCAAAAGTTCTTAAAGAAAGACTGATTTCCTTTAACCGACTGATTCCTTGATGCATTGATGCCAGTAATTGTGGTATGTCCTCAATCAGATATTCTAAATCTATTTCTTCAACTAATTCTTGAATTTCTGGATCTACAGTAGGTAATTTCTGTTGTTGAAGATTGACTAACCTAACCAAGTCTTGTACATATCCTTCAATATGGGAAAAGTTGCCACCTAAAAAACCCACAGGGTTATTGATTTCATGTCCAATGCCCGCAACTAATTGACCCAAAGTAGACATTTTTTCACTTTGAATTAACTGAAGTTGAGTTTGTTGTAATTGTTCGAGAGAATTACTTAATTCTGCGGTACGTTCTTTGACTTTTTCTTCCAAAGTCATTGTCAGATGAGCAATTTTCAGATGTAACTTTAATCGAGCAATAACTTCTTCTTGTTGGAATGGTTTAGTGATATAGTCAACGGCTCCTATTTCTAATCCCTGGACTTTATCTTTAGCATCTGCTAGGGCAGTCATAAAAATAACGGGTATTTTCTGGGTGATGGGATTATCTTTGAGGCGGCGACAAGTTTCAAAGCCATCCATACCAGGCATCATGACATCGAGGAGAATGAGGTCAGGATGGGCATATTCGGTTTGTTCTAGGGCTGATTCCCCATCGGTGGCCATGAGGGCTTTCCAACCATGTCCCTGAATAGCTTCGGATAGGACTTTGAGATTATTGGGATTGTCATCTACCAACAAGATGCGTATTGATGGAGAAATATTATCAGTGGTCATTGATCTGACTCCGTTTTTATCAAAGATTTAATAAATTTACGAATTTTTCCAGTTTGAAAATTGGTGGTCAATTTACGTAATTCAGATACAAAAGCAACTAATTCTGTATTCTCTTGGGATATATTCTCTATCATGCCCTCAATACCGGGAATATCTCCCATCATTGCTAGATGATAAAGTTCTTGTAAAACTTCTTGGGCAGGTAAGAGCATTTCCTTCTGTGATGAGGAGACAGGAGAGGAAGGGGGCTTTTCGGTGACTAAGGGGACATAAACCCACTCAATGTTTGGTGAGGAGGCATTAGTATTGGTACTAAAGGCAGATTGTAAAGCCGCTAGGAGTTCGTTTCTGTCTAATGGTTTAGGGACAAATGCTTTAGCCCCTGCTTTGAGACTACGTTGCCGATTTTCATCAAAGACGTTGGCACTGGAAACAATAATGGGGATAGAGGCAGTTTTTGCATGAGCTTGAAGAGCTACCATGAGTTCAAAGCCATCCATGTTAGGCATATTCAAATCAAGCAATATCACATCTGGTTGATGTTCAATGGCCATTTGTAAGCCTGTTTTACCGTCATCGGCTTCTAGGGTTTGACAACTAATGTTTTCGAGCAGATTTTTCAAGATGGAACGATGACTTTCATCATCATCAACAATGAGCATGTGCAGACTTGCACCCTGAATACCGACAATAGTTTGGGGTAGGCAAGCGATCGCCTGGAGGTCCCAGTCAGTAACTATTGGTACTTGTACTGCCAAGTCTAGCCAAAATATACTACCTTCTCCGAGGGCACTTTGAACTTGGATTTGGCTACCCATTAATTTAGCGATGCGTTGACTAATGGCTAAACCTAGACCGGTGCCTTCTGATTGTCGTCCCAAGCTGCCTACTTGTTCAAAGGGTAAAAAGATTTTTTCTAGCTGCTCAGGGGCCATGCCAATACCTGTATCTTTGATTTGGAAGCGAATCCCCGCGCTGGGTGATTGGCTGGGTTGAGATTCAGTGTCAATGGGTTCTACAGTAAATGTGACACTGCCGTTGTCAGTAAATTTAATGGCATTGCCGAGCAAATTAATCAACACCTGACGCAGACGTTTTTCATCGATTTCAATGGCGACAGGTAATTTATCGCTGATGGCAAAATTAAAGTCGATACCTTTTTGTTCAGCGCGGATGGCACAAATTTGGGTGACACCATGTAAAAAACTCGGTAAATGTACACTGGTGGCAACCAATTCTAATTTGCGTGCTTCGATTTTGGAGAGGTCGAGGATATCGTTGATCAGCATGAGCAGGTGAGAGCCGCACTGGTGGATGATGCTGACTCCTTCCAGATTACTAGGGGTCATGTTGGGCGATCGCTCTAACACCTGGGCATAGCCAAGAATACCATTGAGGGGTGTGCGTAATTCATGGCTCATGTTGGCGAGAAATTCGCTCTTGGCTTGGTTGGCTGCATCAGCGGCTTGCTTGGCTTCTAGCAGTTCATGGGTGCGTTCTTCCACTTTTAGTTCTAGGGTTTTGGAATAATCCAACAGTTGACCATTGGCTACTTCTAATTGTTGATTGGTTTCTTCTAGCTTTTGCTGCTTATAGGCATTGGTTGTGGCAATGACGCTGCCAAAGAATGCTGCTAAGGAGGGTGCTATGGGAATTAACAATCCTTGTAAAAACAGGCCATAACCAACTAATAAACAAGCCCCACCAATGCCTACAGTTGCCCACAAAACTTTACCACCAGGGATGCGGAATTTGAGATTCACCCCAGATAACCACCAACTACCTGTAGAACCCAGGACTGACCAGAAGAACACCCATATATACAAAGCTTGACCGGAAAAACCATGGAGGGATGTTTGACCTGTTTTTGCCCCGGACACTAATTGATGGGCAATATTGGCGTGAATAACTACCCCTGGCGTAGGTTTTTGGGCAGACATCCAGGCAGAACTGAAGGGGGTACTAAAGAAGTCATTGGTGCTAGTGGCAAAGGAACCAATAAAGACCATGCGATCGCGCATTAAGTTAGTTGGTACTTTCCCAGCTAAAACATCCCGCATGGCTACGGTGCGAAAAGCTGTTTCTGGGCCATACCAATTCAGCAGGATTTGATAACCACCTACATCAGCATCACTATAACCAGCTTCTTGACTTTGCAAAGGTAAGTAAACTTGTTTACCCAATCGATACTTTTGCTGTTGAGGGTCAATATTTTCTAAGGTAATGCCATCTGCTTCTAAATATTTGAGGGCGACTAAGGTTGCTAGTCCAGCTTTGAGGGTACCTTCTTCTTGTTCATCCCCCGCAGTCAGCAGGGCCCGACGTACATAGCGATCGCCATCTAAGACTAAATCTGCTAAACCCACTTGATTGAGTTTTTTCAATTCTGGGGGTGGTTTCACACGCTCACCAGTGATTTTCTCCACACCAATCAAATTAGGGGTTGTACGAAATATTTCTACCAGTTTTTCATGTCCCTTACCTTCCGGTAAATCTCGATAGAGATCCAAACCAATGGCACGGGGTTTTTGTTGGCGAATTTTATCTAGTAATTGGGCTAGGGCCCAATCTGGAACTGGCCATTTACGCACCGATTGAATATCTTGTTCATCGATACTCACAATCACAATTTCATCAGCCACGACATCAGCAGCACGTTGATGAAACCATTGGTCACGAATTTTCCATTCAGGTAAATTTAAAAGCCCCAAGGACTGCCCGACAATCACTGTCATAGCAACACTAGGGGTAATAATCAGAATGCTGCGAGTACGTTGAATAAAAGCCTGGATTTTGCGCCACATATTTGCGCTATGCAATTAATTGTTTAATATTTAAGCACCAAAATGTGGTGTAGGAAGGGCGATCGCTATCAAGTCCTATGAATCATCCTGATGTTAGGGGTCTAAGGATTCATGGTTCATATTTCTCTTTAGCAATGCCCAATAATTTCTTTTTTCTCTGTTGACTCTAGTTGTAGTGTTGATGGGGATGAATGCCACCAACACTCACTGAGGGTATGGATTGAGTTAAGTATTTAGTTAGCAAACGCTACTACTGGGGCTTTGACAATTTCCTTTAAGCCTACAGAAGAGAGCAGTTCGTCCCATTCCTTGGCGATTGTGTCATTGTCGGATGTCACTGTGTTGAGGGCTGCCAGTGTGGCTACACAGTCATACCAAACTCCATTTTTGCCAAAGGCAGCGGCTTGTTTGAGTCCATCTGGCTGCTTCATGGCTGCTGCTAATTCGGCATTGGGTTCGACACGCTGAATCCAACCATCCACATAGGGTGTGCTAGGACTGAGAGTGCCGTTGATTTTTAAGGCCAAAAACCAATTGTAGTTTTTGCCAACAGCCAATGCAGGTGCATCAGCTGGTAATTTAATGGCTACTACCCCTGATTTTTCTGCCACAGGGATGGTCATTTGGTACTGCATGTTACCAGCTTCATCCTTCAAGCTGAAAACAGCTTCTTCGGCATTGGAATCAGGCAGATAGACCAAGATGGTGGGACGTTCAGCAACTGTTGTCCCATAGAAGTTTTGGGGCAGAAGGGCAATCAACGCGGCTGGACCTGTTGATACTGTGGAATTATTTAAGTAGTAAATACCAGCACGGGAAGCACCACCTGCTGCTTGATTAGGAGTTTGTCTCCCAGCTACAGGGGCGAAAATGTTGCCACGAGAAGCACCACCTGCTGCTTGATTAGGAGCTTGTCTCCCAGCTACAGGGGCGAAAAGGGTACCACGAGAAGCACCACCTGTGGCTTGATTAGGAGCTTGTCTCCCAGCTACAGGGGCGAAAAGGGTACCACGGGAAGCACCACCTGTGGCTTGGCTCGGTGCATTTTTGCCCACAGCAGGGGTGAAAAGTGTGCCACGGGAAGCACCACCTGTGGCTTGGCTCGGTGCTGGATTTTTTGTGGGTGGATTAAATGTCACCGCACTGGCACTATTCCATGTACCACTAGCCAGCATAGCTATGATGCTCAATGTACTAGCTAAATATCGATGTTTCATCACTTGTACCTCATGTTTTAACCCTGAGCAGAAATACAATCAACTGTGACTGTAGGAAGAGGCTTTTATAATAAGTCTGGCTACAAGTCTACTGGGGAATTACTTACTCTAATATAAACGAAAATAAAGTAGTAAATTTGTGAAGACTTGCATAAATTATTTCCAATTTCCTAAGTAATAACATTGATTTAAAACCAGTTACCAACTAATACAAAGCCAGACCAAAAGAAAGGATCATGAAAATCTGTTTGGCGAATCAGGTTAATTTGTGCCTGCCGCAGTGCTTCAGCTTTGGTAATATTGGGTTTTCTTAATTGTTCGTAGAAATTAGTCATCAGGGTTGCGGCTGCCTTGTCTTTGACAGGCCAGAGGGTAGCAATGGTGGAACGGGCACCTGATTTAACTGCCAATCCCGCTAATCCCAAAACAGCCCGGTCATCACCAGTGGCTGTATCACAAGCACTCAGCACTAATAATTCGATCGCTTTGCTGGGATCACTACCGCGATTTTGTAATAGTTCAGATAATTCTTTAACATTAACTTTTCCATCCCATGTCAGTAAAAAAGTATCTTCTAGACGGGAACTGAACTGTCCATGGGTGGCTAAATGCACTACACTGGCACTGCTGAATTTAACGTTTTCTGCTAAAGCTTGACTGGTAAATTCCTGATTGAGCAACATGTCTGAGGATACAGCTTTGGCAATTTCCTTGACTTCCGCTTCTACGGCTGGTAAGGCGCTGAACCCGGAACGAGCTTGGCTAATACCACCAACAATTGCATTGATGCGGTGTGAGGAAATGGACTGGGCAGTCATCAATTGCAAACCGGGGGAAAGGGCGATCGCATATTTTTCAACTAAATATTTTTCACCGTCGTATAATCCCCCCATGGGAATGTTCCGCAGCTTACCATCTAAGACAAATACTAAGGTTTTAGTATTTTTAAAGATTTGGTCTTTTTCCGCTGGACGAATCAACCAATCATATAGTTGTTGGGAAATTCTATCTCTTTCTTTCGAGTCAGAAACTGGGTTTAATCCGGCTAATAACTTATCTAAAACTTGTTCGATTTCCCCTTGGGTTTTAGAAGTAACATAATAGTGCAGAGGTTGACCACTTTGTGAGATGATTACGGCCAATCTGTCAGGTAAAATAATGGGATAAATAACCGTAGCGGTGGGATCAACTTGGTCAATTTGTTTAGCTTTATCTAAACAAGCCTCACGAAAAAAGTTATCCAATTCCGCAACTTGTAATGCTTCAATTAAATCACGGGCTTTGACTAATTTATCTTGAGTTGGTTGTTGTTCGAGGAGTAAACCCACTAATTCGCGATAGACGGGTTCAACACTTTCTCGAAAGGAAAATTGCACATCGGCGTTAATGGCAACTAAATCTCCCCGTAGTGCGCTTAGGGCTTTGACTGCTTCTGTATAAGCATCAATAGCAGCAGGAATGTTACCTTGTTGTTTATATAGTCTGCCTACTTGCCATGCAGATTGAGCAATAATATCGTCGGCATGGATTTGACGGGCAATGGCTAAGGATTTTGCTGCTAGTTTCTGTGCCTGTGCATATTGTTTGGTTCTAATGTAAAGTTTGCCCCATTGGTGCAGTGCATAGGCTTCGGCTGGGGCATACTGAATCTGTTGTGCAGATTTGACTGTGGAGGCCATCAACTCCCCTAAATCCTTGAGGGGCAAGAATTTTTCAGGATTATTTTCTCGATTGAGGGTAGCGGCAAAATTAATGGCTGCGTAGAGGGAAGTATGACTGGGGGGTAATTCTTTTAATTGTTTGAGGATTTGTGGTGCCAGTGGAGCAGCTAATTCTGGTTTATTGTAATTCAAAAATAATTTTAATTGGGCTAACCGTCCTTGTAACTGTTCACTGGGATTGGTGGCTACTTGTTCAACTTCATCAAAGTAGTTTAAGGCGGTTTGGGGGTCTTGTAATTCGGAGGCAGATTTACCCAGATGTAGTAAAATCGAGCTTAAATGGGGTTTTGCTCCTATTTTCTCAGCGATCGCTAAACTTTGGGTCAGAACTTCTTGGCTTTTAGGTATATCACCAATAATCTGTAAAGTTAAACCGAGGGATCTCAACCCACTCAATTTAATTTCTGAGTCTGGCATCAGTGCCAATTTCTGGGCAATACTTTCTAATTGTTGTTTAGAACGGCGGTAAAATCCTAAATTTTGTAAAGCTTGGGCTTGATTAATTTGAGTACCTAGACTACCTATGGTATCTCCTGCTTGCTCGTAATATTTTTGAGCTTGTTGCCAAGTTGTAATAGCGGTTTCTGCTTTACCAGTCTGGAGTTGTAAACTAGCTTGGGTATTGAGTACCTGGGCCCAGATCATGGCATCACCAGCGGGTTGGACTGCTTGTAAAATTTTTAAGCTATTGTTAATAGATTCCTGGGCTGCTTCCCACTGGTTGAGTTCTTGCTGTGCTAATGATAGATAACTCCAACTCAGGGATTCATTGAGGTGATCATGGTAATTGCGGTAATGTTGGGTTGCACTCTGCCAAACTTTCACAGCTTCTGTAAAGTTACCCAATTGATAAAGGTTTCTTCCCTGTTCTAACAAGTTGCTGCTTTTGGTAGATAACAGAGAAGCTGATGGGGCTGGATTTGAGTTAGGAGTGCTAGTTACAGGGGAAGCACCTCGCGCTGGTTTAATTGTAACTACTATACAAAGACTGAGAATACCCAAACAGGTATACAGCCAATGGCGCTGTTTAATAAAAAGATTCATAAATTTACCGCTGGTGAGTGTTCAATGTCAATGACAGTCATCCCTATGGTATGAGTATTCCCAGAATTGACCTAAGACTAACATGATCGAAAAATTTTGTTTTGAGGAGGAGCGATCGCTGTATACAATCTAAGCTTAGTGGCTAAAATAAACGAATGCGACCATCATTGAGCAGTTCTAGAGAGCGATGGCTATTAGCACCACCAGGTCTGATTTCTACACGCAAAGTCCCGAAATTTGGTTTAGAAACTACAGCTTTTAAAGACTTTCCTGCTTCATCCCAAAACAATAAAGATAGGTTGGATTCTGCACCACCGGGAATATCTAATTGAAATTTTTGCCCAGATGGGAGAGAAAAACGTTGCATTTCCGGTAGTTTCTCTAACTTGATTACTTTGGCAGTGCTATTAATTACTTGGACTCGAAGATATTGGCCAGGTGTAAACTGGATGGGACGCTGACCACAATGTGAGGCACAAGTACCCGCTAAGGAAATCTGTGAATTGCCTGGTACAGTCAATATTGTCAAGGCTGTCGCTAAGAACGTAGCAGAGGCTAACTTAGACATAAATTCTTCACACCTTGTATAAATTACTCAACAAATCTCTATGCCAAGCGAAGGTCTTTCTCTTCACTTCTGTGGTTAAATATACTTGCATTGCCCAATAAACACAATATTGCCAACTCACCCAAATTCAGCAACAGATGCCCACTTTGAAACCCTTGTCAAATCACATTGATTCATATTTAATTAGCGTTGCTGATTGAGAATATGAATTTGTTTCATGCCAAGGTATAAAGAAAAAATAAGGATAATTGCTGCATTGCATACTCTGATTTAGCCACGCAGTTGAATTTTTAGTTTTTCATTGGTTGTATATGTCTGAAATAAAATTACATATTGGTGGTAAAGAATCTCATCCAGATTGGAAAATTTTGGATATTGAAGCACGTCCAGAGGTTGATTATCTTGGCAATGCTACTGATTTAAGTCAATTTGCCAATGATTCCATTGCAGCTATTTATGCTAGCCATGTTTTAGAGCATTTTTATCATGGTATTGATAATGAATTAATCAATACTCTTAAAGAATGGCATCGGGTTCTCAAGCCAGGAGGAGATTTATTAATTAGCGTTCCCGATTTACAAAAATTATGCTGGATGTATCTTCATCCAGATTTGACTTTGGTTGATAGAGTCAAAATTATGAAAATTATGTTTGGAGGACAGACGAATATTTATGATGTGCATAAAGTAGGGTTTGATTTTGAAATTTTAGCTGTTTGTTTAGAAGAAGCAGGATTTCAAATTTACGAACGAGTCAGCGAATTTAATTTATTCAACGATTGTAGTTCTCTGCGGATTCTAGAAACGCTGATTAGTTTAAATGTAGTTGCTCAAAAATCAATTTAAGATTTTTATGCTCATTAAAACCAAAGAATTCAATATCACACCCCAAGAACTACGTCGGTTAATTACTAGTATTTATTTCCAACAAAGAAGGATTATACTACTGTTGTATGCAGCTACGACTGTTTTGATATTGCTCTCAGCAAATAACGAATTTGGCAGACTTTTATCAATATATTTAATAGTTTCCTTTATATATATGATGATAGTGCCGTTTCTCATTAATTTTAAAAAGACTATGCCAGTGTGCAATTTTATTGCCAGATACTGGGAAATAGATGAGGAATTTATCTGTATTTATTATGAAGATGGCAGTCTTACTAAATTCCGGTTTGAGCATTTAATTAATGTTGTGAAACAGCAGGAATTTTATTGTTTGTACCTGACTGCTGCTGGACAACTCAATTATTTACCTGTGTCTGCTTTTGAATCAGAAAAGGATATTCATCGGTTTGAATTGCTCTTAGAAGGCAAACAATTAATCAAACTGTGGAAATGATTATTGTTTGGGCTTCAATAGTAGATAAAATAATTGTCCATTACTTACTGTTACTCCCGCGCGATCGCCTGCTATTTTACCAGTTCCCAAAAAGTAATCTACTCTACCTGCACCTTTAATGGCACCACCTGTATCTTGATCCAGTACATAACGGCTAACTATGCGATGTTCTAGTTGTTTATTAGCATTCACATAGGGAAAAGGGGCACGAATTAAAGCCAATGCACCAGGAGGCATGAGAGATTTATCTGTGGCGATGGAACGCTCTGGTGTTAATGGTACACTAATAGAACCTTGTGCTGGTTTGCCGTGGGTTTCCCGAAAGAAAACAAAGCTAGGGTCACGGGGAATGTAAATATTTAAATCTTGGGGATATTTTTGGAAATAGTCGAGAATAATGGGCATGGTTAGCCCTTCTAAAGGCAGTTTACCAGCATCGACTAAAGAGCGTCCTAAACTTTTATAGTTATGAGCAGTATTCCCTGCATAACCAATGGTGGTCTGGGTTCCGTCTGTCAGTTGCAGTCTAGCAGAACCTTGAATTTGGATAATATATGGTTCGAGGCGATCGCGAAACCAAAACAATTCTAACCCTTTTAATTTGCCTTTGCTGCCTTGTAAACCATCTGCTCCTTCTAATTCTAAGCGTTGGGGATGGGGTCGTGACCAAGACCCTAAATTCGAGGGGAGACGATAGACAGGATAACGGAATTCCTCGGTGGGAGTGCGGCTAGCTAAATATAGTGGTTCATAATAAGCTGTAAATAACACTGTACCCTGATTATCTTTACCTACGGATTGGTAGAGCACAAACTCTTTTTCTATCGCTGCTTGGAGTGCTTGGGGGGAGGTAGTGGTGAGTAATAATTGTCGGAATCTTTGCAAACTTTTGTAAACGCGATCGCGGGTGATGGTGGGAACGGGATATTTTTGATATGCGATCGCCGCATTACGGGTCTGTAAATATTTTAAACTCTGGTCAATTGCCTGTAATAAAGCTTTTTTATCTCCATCCTCATCTGCATAGATCATGTCATCTAAACAAGAACTATCCTTTTCACAACAAGTAATTGGTGTACGTGCTAAAAGTACAGATGATGTTTTGACAGTTTTATCGGTTAAAGATGTGGGTAACTGCCATTTGGTAACTCGGCATTCAGGATTACTTATTTCTTGATTTCTAATTGGTTGTAAGGACACCAGAAAAACCGATGTAAATATCGGCAAACTGAGTGTTAAATTAGAGATAATCCTTTTCATTGTTAAGTTTTTACTGTAAATAAATTTGGCAGATAAATCAGCAAATCAACATTAATGAGATTTTGTTGATGCTATAAAACATTTTGGGTTTAGATAGATTTAAAATTGCTATTGAATCAATCTGTTACTTGGTGCATTAAATGTACACTTACCCTACACTGAGGCTATTCATTCATATTGTGATATGTAGCCACGGCAGAGGGAGAAATACGATTTAAATATCGGAAAATCCAATATTTAAAAATAGTATCTAACACTACAGGAAATGTGGCAATAAAGACAAAGATAAAATCACGGTTTGCTGGTAATCCCCAGTGACGGGAAATACCTTCTAGAATAACTTCCCAACCATGGGGAGAGTGAAAACCAACAAAGATGTCAGTAAATAAAATAATAATAAATGCTTTGGCACTATCACTCAAGCCATAAACAACATGATCGAAAAAATCTTTGAGTACAGCTATGGCAGGTTTACTAACCAATAGAAACCAAATAAAGGCTATGACTGAACAAATATCAGCAAATACATTTTTAATAGCATTGGCACTAACAGTGCGAAATTCTTGGGCAACTTCTTGAGCTTTCTCTTGCATTTTCAATTCCAACTCTGCGGATGAAATTGGAGGTGCATTACTAATCATATTTTCAAATTTAATTCTTTCTTCAAATCTTTCCAATTCTGATAATGCTTCTTCCTCCATTTCTGCATTGAGAAAAAGCTGCGCTGTTTCTGAACTTCTCCATTTATCTACCATTGGCCCTACCAATAGAGCTTTAGAGATTTGATGAGTCAGTAAAGGAATAATGATTAATAATAAAATAAATCTAACTGATGTTATAGTTCTTTTCTGATTTTGTCGAAAACTTTGGACTACATCCTGTTCTGAGTTAGGATCTAATTCCGATTGTAATCGCGTAATTGTTGTTAAGATTGAACGTGGTAAAACCCCTGTACTATCGGCTTTACGTTTAGGTTTATTACCATTTGTTTGCACGATTGCTTGTGAATTTAATGGTTGAGCAATATTATTTTCATGGGAAATAGTGACAGAGGAAGTAGTTGTTATATCTGTAATTGTTTCTATCTCTGTGGTGTATTTAGAAATTACTTGGTCAATAAATTCCAGCTTTTCTAAAATTACCGTATGTGCAGGATATTGAATCCCAGTTTTCTGAGCAGCTTTTTGTCGAGATTCATTAGAAAACCAGCGACTAGCTCTAAATTCTGTTAATCGCATCCTTGCTGTTTTTAACAAATTTTTGACATCTGCCAGAAAATAGTCAATCACGCTACTACTATATAAAGTAGAATTGTGGTCTATTTTATTACCATTGAAGTGCTTATCTTCAATTTCTTTAATCTTTAAGGCTGCTTGATATGCTTCTTCTAAAGACCGTTCTGGTGTGAGTAAATACCATCTGTAAGCAGAGAGTAAAAAAGAGTATATTTTTTCACTAACCACGTTATTGTTCATTGTAGACAATCATCCAGGATTGTTTGTTATTTCTTAAACTAAAGTTAACGCAAGAGGTATACTAACAAATTAACAAGGAGTATATTTGTGGTCTTTGCTTCTGTTTGGATTGTCGGTACTAGCCGTAGTGGAAAGACGACTCGCTTAGGAGCGCATTTTTGTCATTGGTTGCAAATTGAAAATAAATATACAGACTTATTTTATACTAAAAATAATCGTCAGAAAAAAGCTAAGAAGTCCAGTAAAACCGTTCTACTTCAGCCAACAGAACCAGGTGTTTTAGTTTTAGCGGCCAATGATGATCAGCGACGAGAATTAGCAGATTTAATTGCTACTTTAACACTCGGTAAATACCCGATTCGCGCCAAGACAACATTGGGTTTTTTCCAAGATGAAGTGGTTTTATTTTGGCCGTTATTAATTCAATCATTACAGCTAAAGGCCCAATTTCCCGTGAGGTTACGTCCTGAAACTGAGCAGGAATTGGCAACAAAACTCTGGCGTTCTCAACTAGACTCAGCAACTCTACAAAAAGCAGGAATGAATGAATATCGTCTAGTGAGAAGGATTTTGGATTTATGGCAATTAGCGGCTTACAGTGGTGTGGCTTGTGAAGATATTACCTCGATTCTCACCACTGGTTTTCCAGAAACTAATGTGCTGCTAGAACCGGAATTTTTAGGTAGTTTGCTGCTGAGTTGGCGTAATTGGTGTTTAGAGCGAGGATTATTAACATATGGGTTGATTACTGAACTTTATAACCAAAATTTATTAACAAATCCTCATTATCAGCAACGTCTTATTCAACGCTATCAGGCCATTTTAGCGGATGATGTGGATGATTATCCAGCGATCGCCTATAACTTGTTTGAGTTCCTGTTAGACCGGGGTGCGGTGGGAGCCTTTAGTTATAATTTAGATGGGGCAGTTCGTTTAGGTTTAGGTGCAGACCCCCAATATTTGGCTAGATTAGCTAGTCGTTGTGAAGTGATTAATTTAGCGGGGCCACCACCGGATAGTTTAGCAGTGCAACTGGCCACACCCATGGTGGAATTAATGTCCACATCCATTGGGATGTTGAGTTTACCAGACTCTGTACAACCAATTCAAAGTACATCCCGCGCTCAATTATTGCGAAACACCGCAGAAATCATGATTGAAGCGATTAAAGGTGGACAAGTACAACCAGAGGAAGTGGCAATTATTGCCCCTGGTTTAGATGCGATCGCTCGTTATACTTTAATTGAAATCTTAACTAGGCAAAATATCCCTGTAGAGTCTCTCAACGACCAACGACCTTTGGTGAGTTCTCCTGTGGTCAGAGCTTTACTCACCTTACTGACCTTAGTTTATCCCGGTTTAGGTAGATTAGTTGACCGGGATGGAGTTGCGGAAATGTTGGTGGTGTTGAGTCGCAATAAAATCGTCACCGGGGAGAAAGAAGCAGATATCAAAACATTACCCCACCAATCGAAAATCGACCCGGTACGCGCTGGTTTAATTGCCGATTACTGCTTTGTTCCCCACCCAGATGACCCCCATTTACTGCCAGTCACCACCTTTGAACGTTGGGATAGAATCGGCTATACAGCTACCAAAGCTTATGAAGAGATATTACACTGGATTGAACAACAGCGATCGCAACATCAACAGCGTCTCATTCCCTCTCCCATATCCCTGTTATATTTAGCTATTCAAAATTTTCTCTGTCAGGATAGCAACCCCCCCTATGAACAACTAGCAGCATTACGTGAATTACTAGAAACTGCTCAACACTACTGGGAAGTAGAAACCAGATTAAAACAAAACGATTTGCAATTACCTTCCCATTCCCAAGCTAGCAATACCATTAGCGAATTTATTCAACTGCTGCGACGGGGCACAATTACTGCCAACCCCTACCCTGTCCGTCCCTATGGTAACGCCAGAAAAGCTGTCACCTTAGCCACCATTTTCCAATATCGCGCTAGCCGCAGATTTCATCGTTGGCATTTCTGGTTAGATGCAGGTTCACCCCTCTGGGCCAAAGGTGGTGCAGCTACATTATACGGTGCAAATTTATTTTTGCGCGATCGCTTAGGACAACCTTGGACAGCAGAAAATGAAAGTATGGCAGAAGAACAAAGATTAAGAAGGATTTTAGCTGATTTACTGGCTCGCGTTTCTGAAAAAGTGTATTTGTGTCACAGTGAGTTAGCTGTTAATGGACAGGAACAAATGGGGCCCCTACTACCATTAGTTCATGCTTGTGTGCCAGTGATGAGTTAAATCACATCATCTACTGAAAAAGAAGCCTGAGAAAGGACTCTGTGTGAATTTGATTTTTTTCCTCTCCCCCTCTTGACACTCCAGTTCACTGGAGAATTCAAGATGAAAATGAAATCAGTTTGAAACACAAGAATTGGAGTCCGCAAATGAAGAATACCACCCTGAAACTGCGCGGTATGAGTTGTGCCTCCTGTGCCAAAAATATTGAAGATGCAATACTTTCTGTCCCTGGTGTAACCGCATGTAATGTCAACTTTGGGGTAGAACAGGCAATAGTAGAGTATGACCCCAGAAGCACAAATTTACAAACCATCCAAGCTGCCGTAGATGCAGCAGGTTACTCGTCCTCTCCCCTGGAAGAACAAAATTTCATGGTAGGGGAAGATGATGAAGAAACAAGGTATCGTCAACAAACATCCCGTGATTTACAGCAAAAGGTGACTGTGGGGGGCATGATTAGTACAGTGCTGGTAGTTGGTTCATTACCAATGATGACTGGCTTAGACCTGCCTTTTATTCCCCCATGGTTGCATAACCCTTGGCTACAATTAATCCTCACTACTCCTGTACAGTTTTGGTGTGGTTACTCGTTTTACATCAATGCGGGGAAAGCTTTCAAGCGCCATACCGCCACAATGGATACCTTAATAGCTTTAGGTACAAGTGCAGCCTATTTCTATTCCCTATTTGCCACGTTATTTCCTGGCTTTTTCCTGGATCAGGGATTAATGGCAGATGTATACTATGAAACAGCGGCAGTTGTAATTACCCTAATTTTATTAGGACGTTGGTTTGAAAATCGCGCTAAGAGTCAAACTTCAGAAGCAATTCGCAAACTAATTGGTCTGCAAGCGAAAACTGCGCGGTTAATTCGTCACGGACAAGAAATTGATGTTCCCATTGAACAGGTGGAAATTGGTGATGTCGTGCTGGTGCGTCCGGGGGAAAAAATACCCGTTGATGGGGAAGTAATTCACGGCACATCCACAGTTGATGAAGCAATGGTAACTGGAGAAAGTGTCCCTGTGAAAAAACAACCAGGGGATGAAGTCATCGGTGCAACTCTTAATAAAACTGGTAGTTTCCAATTTCAAGCTACAAGAGTAGGAAAAGATACTGTATTAGCCCAGATTGTCTTGTTAGTGCAGCAAGCACAAGGTTCAAAAGCTCCCATTCAAAGACTAGCAGACCAAGTGACTGGGTGGTTTGTGCCGGCGGTAATTGCGATCGCTATTCTCACTTTTATTATTTGGTATGACATCATGGGTAATATCACCCTAGCATTGACTACCACCGTCGGAGTATTAATTATTGCTTGTCCTTGTGCTTTAGGTTTAGCCACACCCACCTCTGTGATGGTGGGGACAGGTAAAGGTGCAGAACATGGCATTTTAATTAAAGGTGCAGAAAGCTTAGAACTAGCGCATCAAATTCAAACCATTGTCTTAGACAAAACCGGCACCATTACCCAAGGTAAACCGACAGTTACAGATTTTCTCACAGTTGATGGTACAGCCAACAGCAACGAAATTCACCTAATTCAACTGGCCGCATCCCTAGAACGAAATTCAGAACATCCTTTAGCAGAAGCGGTTGTTAGATATGCTCAAACTCAAGAAGTAACCTTAGCAGATGTTCAAGATTTTGAAGCTGTTGCTGGTAGCGGTGTTCAAGGTATTGTTTCTAACCATTTCGTGCAAATTGGGACACAACGCTGGATGGAAGAGTTGAATATTCATACCCAATCTTTGCAACAGGATAAAGAAAAATTAGAATATTTGGGTAAAACTGCCGTATGGTTAGCCGTTAACGGCGAAATTAAAGGATTAATGGGAATTGCAGATGCCATTAAACCCGCTTCACCCCAAGCTGTGAAAGCATTGCAAAAACTCGGTTTAGAAGTAGTGATGCTCACAGGTGATAACCGTCGCACTGCCGAAAGTATTGCCCGTGAAGTTGGGATTAAGCGAGTATTAGCAGAGGTTCGTCCTGAACAAAAAGCCGCTACAGTCCAAGCAATACAAGCAGAAGGTAAAATAGTAGCTATGGTTGGTGATGGAATCAACGATGCACCAGCTTTAGCCCAAGCCGATGTGGGAATTGCCATTGGTACAGGTACAGACGTAGCGATCGCTGCTAGTGACATTACCTTAATTTCTGGTGATTTGCAAGGCATAGTTACAGCCATTCAACTCAGCCGCGCTACAATTCGCAACATTCGCCAAAATCTATTTTTTGCCTTTATTTATAACGTTGCTGGTATTCCCATAGCTGCGGGTATTTTGTTCCCTATTTTCGGTTGGTTACTTAACCCGATTATTGCTGGTGCAGCAATGGCTTTTAGTTCAGTTTCTGTAGTTAGTAATGCTTTACGTTTACGTCATTTTCAACCTAAAACCATGGCATAAAAATTAGATTATTTGTTTCAACTATCAAGACACCGACAGGAATGAAAAAAGAACTGATTACATTTGCAGAGGAGATATTCAATGCTGAAGAAAAAAGCTCTCATCGTCACTCTAACCAGTTTAGTAATTATACTTGTAACTATTCCTAGTGAAGCAGCATCACTAGACCATCACGTGCACTCATCTGTACAAATTCCCAACCATCAATTTTCACAGATCGACCAACCATTAGGAAAAAAAGTTGCCGTCACCTTCAGTGGTTTAGCAATAATTTGTTTAGAAATATGGTGGTTTTTGCTCAGTAAATCTAAATCTCAAACATAAATTTCCAAAGAATTTATGAATTATGCTGTTGTGTATTTAATTTGTATGAGTTTAGCAAATAAAATTCCCACACCATCAGGCTTAATTCTATATTGTGTAGGTTGGGTTGACGGAAGGAAACCCAACACAATCAATACTGTTGTTGAGTTGTGCTATTGCTTAACTCAACCCACTTGTTTATTCAATAAAGTGGATTTATACCAATTCTCCAAAAGCAACCAACACATTGAGTAAACCCCTCCCCAACCATCCCCGCAAGCGGGGATAGTGCGCGATAGCGCGGGTGGGGTAATCATCTGTTGCCAACATTTTTCGATTTGGTATTACATAATAAACACACTGATAGATGAGATTCTAATATTGTACTGAGGCTTTGGTCTATATGTTAGCTCAAAAAGAAGGAAAACAAATTGGTGTAATTGCAAAAGAAAGTGGTGTACCTATTAAAACTATCCGCTACTATGAAGAACTAGGTTTACTCAAATCATCAGGCAGAACAGAAGGAGGATTTAGATTATTTAATGCTGATGTTTTGGAACGATTACACTTTATTAAACGTGCTCAAAGCTTGGGATTAAGCTTGTCAGAAATCAAGGAATTTTTAAATGTACATGATGCTGGTCAATTACCTTGTGAACATATTAAAAATAGACTGGAAGATAAGGTAAAAGCCATAGATGAACAAATTCAGCAATTACTGATTCTCAAGCAAGAATTATCAAGTTTACTTTCTAGGTGGGAAATTAAACCTGATAGTAATCATGCAACTATTTGTCCAATTATTGAAAATGAATAAATATGGTTTGCTGCAAAAATGCCTGGTCTACGGATATATAGCAGGTGACAGATAACAGGTGACAGGTGACAGTGCTAAAAGCCTTTAGGTATCTCAGTTTTAGCTGTCGTTAATGTCATAACTGCCTGGTCTACGGATATTTTTAAAAAACTTGAATCTAATTGAAAATTAAACTTTTTTTGGGTGAGTTTATCTCACCCAAGGCATAAATTGACAGTAAAATTCCACTAGTGGTACTTAAACATTGGATGATGTGATCAATCTTTTCTGTCTAAGTCCCACTAAGCTGTTTTTAAAACTCCCCAGCTAATGCGGGAACGCAGCGTTCACATAACAAGGGATGTTCTTCAGATTCACCAACATGGGTAGAATAGTTCCAACAGCGATCGCATTTCTGCCCGTCTGCATTCACTACTCCAATTATCCAGTCTTCTGTTGTCGCTGTATATTTGACATCAGTTAGCTTTTCAGGAGAATCTAAGATTTCTACTTGGGAAGTCAGCAATAAATACCGCAGTTCATCAACTCCATTACCGCTAACAGGATTTAAATCTCTGATTGCTGTGCGTACTTTTTCATCGTTCACATAAATCAACGTTTTCGCTTCCAGGGAAGAACCGATTAACTTTTCTACCCGCGCTTGTTCCATCACCTTATTTACATCGGTGCGAAGCTGACGAAAAGTATTCCAAAGTGCAGCTAATTTTGGATTGTGCCAGTTCTCGTCCTGTTTCATCAGATAATACGTGTGTCTATCCGTAGTCGCTGACTTCCGTATTTCCCGTTTTTGTTGATAATCCTTTAGTCCATGTAACCACACCCAACCAGCTTCAAAGACTGATTGAGAAAGTTTTTCGTAAGGTATGTGTTGCCAGATATCTTCCGCAGTATGACACAAAACAGGAGCGATCGCTATGGCTAAATTCTCCAATGCAACATGCAATATCGTTTGACAACTACGACGACGAAAAGCATCAGGTGCGCTGATATACAGTCTATCCTTGGCAATATCTAAGTAGAAATTCGACAAATCGACCACGCAGAAATTCTGCACCGTTTGGAAAAAGCGGAAGAATTGGAAACTTTCAAAAGCTTTCGTTACCTCATTAAACACCTCATCGATGCGGTGCAACATATAAAGGTCTAAATCAGGTAACTTGTCCAAGGGTACTGCATCCTTTTGAGGGTCAAAATCATGCAAACTACCCAACAAAAACCGCGCAGTATTGCGAATTTTATTTCTTACATCAGCTAATTGCTTGATGATGTTACTTCCCAAACGTACATCACCAGAATAATCAACGGAAGAAACCCACAACCGCAACACATCTGCACCGTAGGGGGGTTCTTTCTTCTGGTCTTTCCCACCATTAATGATAATTTGCGGGTCAACCACATTCCCCACCGACTTACTCATTTTCCGTCCTTGTTCATCCAAGACGAAACCATGAGTTAACACAGTTTTATAAGGTGCAATGCCATGAACAGCCACACTGGTTAACAAACTCGACTGAAACCATCCCCGGTGTTGGTCGGAACCTTCCAAATACATATCCACAGGATAGCCTAACTCAGGGCGTTGTTTTGCCACTGCTGCCCAAGATGAGCCAGAATCAAACCAGACATCCATCGTGTCTGTACCTCTGCGGTATTTCCGTCCATTGTTGCGGTAAGCTGCCGGTAACAACTCCTCAACCGACAACTCCCACCAAGCATCAGAACCCTTCTCAGCAATGATAGCTTGTACGTGTGCGATGGTTTCCGCATTCAGCAACACTTCCCCCGTGTCCTCATCATAGAACACAGGAATAGGGACACCCCAAGTCCGTTGACGAGAGATACACCAATCAGAACGTTCTGCAACCATTGGTGTAATACGGTTTTTACCTTGGTCGGGAATCCATGTAACAGAGTTGATTGCTTTTAAAGCCTCCTCCCTAAATCCTGCCACAGAAGCGAACCATTGTTCAGTCGCTCGGAAAATAGTAGGTTTCTTCGTTCTCCAGTCATAGGGATACTTGTGTTGATAAGGTTCCTCCTTCAATAAAGAACCAGCTTCCAGCAGCGCGTCAATGATAGCCTGATTGCCATCACCCAACACATTTAAGCCAGCAAACTTACCAACCTCATCCGTGAAATTACCGTTATCATCCACAGGCGCAAGAATCGGCAAACCATACCTCTGCCCAACAATGTAGTCTTCTTGACCATGACCAGGGGCAGTATGCACCAACCCAGTACCAGACTCAGTAGTGATATAATCACCACCCACCACCACCGGACTTTCCCTGTCAAACAGCGGATGACGGTAACTAGTATGTTCCAAATCCTGACCGGGGAAACGCACCTTCACAGTTAACTCAGCATCCAAAACCGCAGCTAACCTTTCTACCAACTCCGCCGCAACTATCAGATACTTGCATTCCCTTTGCGCCTTTGCGTCTAACGCACTTTCGTGCTTCGCTTCGCTGGTGCGCGAAACTTCTACAACCGCATACTCCAACGCACCATTCACAGCTACCGCCAAATTCCCCGGAATCGTCCAAGGAGTAGTAGTCCAGATAGCCACACCCAAATCAGGGAGATACTCGCCCAAAGTAGACTGCAACTTCTCAGCCACCTTCGTCACCGGGAAAGCAGCATAAATACTCCGGGAAACGTGACCTTCAGGATATTCTAACTCCGCTTCTGCCAAAGCCGTCTTAGAACTTGGACTCCAATGTACCGGCTTTAAACCACGATAGATATATCCCTTTAAAACCATTTGCCCGAAAACGCCAATTTGTGCGGCTTCGTACTCAGGCTTTAAAGTTAGATAAGGATTATCCCAGTCACCCCAAACACCATAGCGTTTAAAGCTATTGCGTTGGTCATCCACCGTAGCTAAAGCAAACTCCTTTGCTTTTTGTCTCAGTTGCAAAGGTGTGAGATTTTGCCGTTCTGCCTGTTTCATATTTTGCAGAACTTTCAACTCAATCGGTAAACCGTGACAGTCCCATCCTGCAACGTAGCGAACCTTACGACCTTGCAGCAGTTGGTAACGGTTAATAATATCCTTGAGAATCTTATTTAAGGCATGACCAATATGCAACGAGCCGTTTGCGTAGGGAGGCCCGTCGTGCAGTATAAATAATTCGCCTGGATTTTCTTGTGACAGGCGAGAATAAATGTTGTTTTCTTCCCAGAATTTTTGGATTTCCGGCTCACGCTTAATTGCGTTAGCCCGCATATCAAAATTAGTCTTGGGTAAATTTACCGTATCCTTGTATTTTCCAGTTTCTGTCACAGTCTCATGCCTAAGATTATGTGTGCAGGTTATCCGATCAATTATAAGAGATGGGCATGATTATTATGATTGGTGAACTGCACAGTCGTAGGTTGGGTTGAGGTACAAAACCCAACATCACATCATGAGGTTTTTTGGGTTTTTCTTCGTTCTATGCACGCCACAGGAATACTGATAAGCTATTTATACTAACTTTTGTAGAAGATTGTTATCAATTGCATAAAAATATTATAAAATGTGTAACTGAATATAAATTTAAACGCTGTTTGCTAATAAAGATGCAATATTCACAACAGTTAAATAATTTTAAATATTTGATTAGCATAGCCAAAAAAATTCATACCCTGTTGGATAAAAATAACAACCTATCTCACAGATATGAGCTTGCACATCAATTGTTTAATCGATTAATTGGACAATGTGAAAGTATCATAAAATTACTGCCACTTGCAGAAAATTTCTCTACTACAGAAACTAATTCTTATTATGATTTAGCTTCTATTGCGAGTTTAGCAAGAAATTTTGCTGAAACATACGAAATGTACTATTATTTAATACTAGATAATATTGATGATAAAGAACGAGAACTCAGAAATTCATTATTACGTTTACACATGAAATCTGAGATGCTAGAGATATACAAAACATTAGGTTATAATACTAATGAAAATGAACTAGAATATTGTAAGCAAGAACGAAATAAATTAAGAGAAGAAATAAAAAATAATTATCTGCAATTATCTGCTTCACAAGTGTCAGAAAAATTTAAAATTTACTCTTTTATTGAGAAAAGCAATGATGAATTTTATAGGGAATTAAAGAATAAGAAAGGGCGGTGTTTGAACTCTAAAGTTATAACTGAAGCAATAATAAAGAATTTATTGGGAGATGAACCTATTACTAATTACATAGATGATTTAGAAGAAAATACTACCCTTAATATAGAAATTTTACTAAAGAGATTTGATGGATTAAAAACTTATTTCTCCAATCATACTCATACCTCTACTTTATCACTGTCTGAAATTCTTTATGAAACAGAGATAGGAGATGACAGTAGACATTTTTACTCACTAAGTATCAGACATACTATGTTTTATTTGGGCGTGGCTATTTGCGATATAGTAGAGCTTTTTAAAGGCTACAATATTGACATGAATAACCAAGATATGAATTTCGTTGTTAAAAATATGCTGCAATATATTCTTGATTTACAAGTAATTAGCCGTAAATTGGGTTGAGGAACAAAACCCAACATCATGCATTGGTATTTCGGGGTTAATGTTGGGTTTCACTTTGTTCAACCCAACCTACTCATTGCCAATATCATCATCAAAAAAAATTTCCTCACCCGCACCCCACATCAAGTCATACATACCTTGACGCACAGCACGATGAAAACTGGAATATTCCCAATCTTTTGGTGCCGTTACTAAACCATGTTTCACTGGATTATAATGAATATATTCAACATGATTTTGAAAATCTATTTCATTTCTAATTAAATGTTCCCAAAAACGATGCTGCCATACTGCGCGTTGTTTTTTATTCTGTCTGGATGCAGATATATTTACTGGTGATAGGATTTCACATTTACGGCTAAAATAACTTTTAATTAAACGCAAACGGGTAGAAAAATCCTTATCGTTTTCTGGTAATGTCCAAATACAGTGGAGATGGTCAGGTAAAATTACAACGGCATCTATAATAAATGGATGTCTCTGTATTACATAACGAAAAGCATCTCTCAATAAAGCAACATTTTTTGGTAAACACAATATTTTTTGCCTTCGTTCTGTCACCACTGTGAAAAAGTATGTTCCTCCTTCTAACTTGGCACGCCGATATTCCATAATGTAAATAGACGTTGAATAAATTTGTGTTTGATTATTTATATTGATATTACACTGTAGGTTGGGTTAAGCGAAGCGCAACCCAACAGATATTTGTGGGTGTTTGAGTAGTTTATGTTGGGTTTCGTGCCTCAACCCAACCTACGGGAATACTGATAAAATATTCCAAGACAGTCGCTACATTTTTTGCTTGGCTTTACAATAGATTTATCCGCGAATGAACCTCAAACCCTTATAAATCAATGGTAAAAATCTAATTCTCGGATAAGTCTAATATATAAAATAACTCAAAATATACTTATGACATTAACCCTCAACTTACCACCAGAATTAGAACAGTATCTAGCACAGGAAGGACAACAGCAAGGTCTTTCTGTAGAAACCTACACCTTGCAACTTATCCAACAATCTATTCTTCAAAAAGAAAAACAATTGAAATTAGTTAATGTGTTTCAGTCATGGATAGATGAAGGTAATGAAGAGAAATAGCAAGAAACAGGAGAATATTTAATTAATGCTTTAGATGAAAATTGTTTATCTAATCGTCAATTATTTCCGCAAGAATTAAAAGGTGTCAGTTGGTGAATAAAGTTATTTTGTTGGATGCAGGTCTTATAGGTTTAATCACCAATCCCAAGTTATCAGCAGAAAACCTTGCTTGCACCAAATGGCTGCAAATGCTAAGGGTACAGAATTGCTGTACCCCTACAAGGTGTTAACTAATAATCAAAACTAAAACCTACGCTCCTACAGCCTCCTTAGCTGCATACAATACCTCGGCTGAGATATCCTTAATTCCTCGTTCACGGGCAAACTTTTCTGTATTTCGCTTCACTTTACCCCGAACAAAACCAGGAATCTTATTCAATTCCGCTAAACCATCTTTAGTCCAATTCAAATCAGATTCTGCGGAAATTCCTTTGGTAATTACCTCTTTTGTATCGTGTCCACCAAAGATTTCTAACAGGTGGTCTTCCATTCCCAAAGTGAAGGAATTGTAGATTAAATCGGTGATTTGATTGGTACCTTCATAACCCATAAATGGTTTGTAACCAATGGGGAAATTTTGCACATGAATAGGTGCAGCGATGACACCACAGGGAATGTCCAAACGCTTGCCTACATGGCGTTCCATCTGCGTACCAAATATAGCAGAAGGTTCAACTCGTGCGATCGCATCTCCAATGGCTCCATGGTCATCTGTAATCAGCACTTCATCGCAATATTCGCTCACCTGTTCCCGGAACCAATCAGCATCATATTTGCAATAAGTACCAGCCCAAACTACATGAATTCCCATTTCTCGTGCGAGAATTTTAGTAATAGCGGCAGCGTGGGTATTATCACCAAATACCACTGCTTTTTTACCTGTTAAATTCTGACAGTCAATGGAACGAGAAAACCATGCAGCTTGTGAAACATACAAAGTTTGTTCGTTGATAAATTCTTCATAATCAACATTCGCACCTTGGTCATTAATTACTTGTTGAATCTTGCGAATACAACGAGCAGTTTCTACCACTCCCATTGGGGCAATATCTATATAAGGAGTCCCGAATTCTGCTTGTAAGTAATTAGCTGTCATTAAACCTAATTCCCGATAAGGAACTAAGTTAAACCAAGCTTTTGGTAAGTTTTTTAAATCATGAACTGATGCACCTTCAGGAATCACAGCATTTACGGTAATTCCTAAATCACCCATCAACTTTTTCAGTTCAGTGCAGTCATGATTGTTGTGAAAACCTAAGGTAGAAATACCAATAATATTGACAGAAGGATTTTCTGTTTTGCCCTCTGGTAATTGACCTTTTTTACGAGCTTTTTCAATGTAATATTGAACGATTTGATGTAAAGTCCGGTCTGCTGCTTGCAATTCGTTGACGCGATAATGATTTACATCCGCTAGTAATACATCACCTTTTGCTTCTATTTGCGCTCTTTCTACAAAGTTTTGTAGGTCTTCTTGCAAAATACTAGAAGTGCAGGTGGGAGTTAACACGATTAAATCAGGATGTTCTTCTGCATCCTTGCGGGTAATGTTTTCTACTACCTTTTCTTGAGAACCACGTGCCAACACATTGCGGTCTACAATACTGGCTGTTACTGGAGTGAAATCACGCTCCCGTGACAACATGGAACGCATGACATTAAAATAGTCATCGCCTAAGGGCGCGTGCATAATGGCATGAACATTTTTAAAAGAACTAGCTACCCGCAGTGTGCCAATGTGGGCAGGCCCTGCATACATCCAGTAAGCCAATTTCATCAGCATCTCCTCCCTTTACTTAAAGAACACCAAGTCCGATGGATGGTATAGATGGACTGTCGGTGCTTATTTATTAAATTGTTTCTGATTGTCCCAAAATTTGCAGTGTAGAAGAAATAGGACTTTTTGCTGATTAAATTGATTCACAATAGGGCAAACCTAGTCTTTAAAAGGGTTTCAGCCACTGATTTTGACAATATTACTGTTGTTTAAACAAACAATTTGTAATCTTTTTGTACATTTTGTTATGAAGATAAATTGCACTGAGAGATAAAGGAGTGAGATTTGATTTATGTAGGTATAAAATACAGTTTGAAAGCTTTTTTGGGGCTGTTTTTGTATGGAATTGTTACAGAGTTTTCCCACCTCTAGATGTTGATCATTAGCAACATCATGGTGAAAGTACACAAACACAGACATTTCCCATCCAAAATCCAATTTTGGCAAATTGGGATAAAATCATTGCTAGGGCCTAACCGCTAACAATTAATATGAGTTGGGAATTTTGGATTGATCGGGGGGGTACATTTACTGATATTGTTGCCAAAAGCCCCAATGGTAAGTTAATAATTCACAAGTTATTGTCCGAAAATCCCGACCGTTACACAGATGCAGCAGTGCAGGGAATTCGGGAAATATTAGGCATTACCAAAGATGAGCCTATTCCTTCACCACAAATTGCTGTGGTGAAAATGGGAACAACGGTAGCCACAAATGCCTTGTTGGAAAGAAAAGGCGATAGAACAGTATTACTGATGACGAAAGGCTTTCGCGATGCCTTGAGAATAGGTTATCAAAACCGTCCTGACATTTTTGCCCGCCAAATTATTTTGCCAGAAATGCTGTATGAGCGGGTGATTGAGGTAGAAGAACGTTACAGTGCCCAAGGTGAGGTGTTAATACCTCTCAATTTAGATTCTGTTCGTCTCCCATTGCAAGCAGCGTTTGATGATGGTATTCGTGCTTGTGCAGTGGTTTTCATGCACGGTTATCGCTACACCAACCACGAACAGCAGGTAGCTAACTTAGCTCAAAGTATTGGTTTTACTCAAGTTTCTGTCTCTCATCAAGTTAGTCCGTTAATGAAGTTAGTCAGTCGTGGTGATACGACTGTAGTTGATGCTTATTTATCACCGATTTTGCGAAGATATGTGCATCAGGTAGGCAGTCAGTTAGGAAAAAACGTTGCTTTGCAATTTATGCAATCCAATGGTGGATTAACTGACGCAGAAACATTTCAAGGCAAGGATAGCATTTTATCTGGCCCAGCCGGGGGAATAGTTGGGGCAGTACAAACTAGCCTGATGGCTGGCTTTGAGAAGATTATCAGTTTTGATATGGGTGGTACATCTACAGATGTAGCCCATTACAATGGCGAATATGAACGCACCTTAGAAACGGAAGTCGCAGGGGTAAGAATGCGTACCCCAATGATGGCTATTCATACCGTTGCTGCTGGTGGTGGTTCAATTCTGCACTTCGATGGTTCTCGCTATCGGGTGGGGCCAGAGTCTGCGGGGGCAAATCCTGGGCCTGCTGCTTACTCTCAAGGTGGGCCACTGACGGTGACAGATTGTAATGTGATGGTGGGTAAGTTACAACCAGCATTTTTTCCCCAGGTGTTTGGGGTGAATGGTGATTTGCCTTTAGATGCCGAGGTGGTGCGACAGAAATTTATTCAATTAACAGCAGAAATTGGTGACCAGCGCACACCGGAGGAAGTAGCATCTGGTTTTCTGGCTATAGCAGTGGATAAAATGGCCAATGCCATTAAAAAAATCTCACTGCAACGGGGATATGATGTCTCTGAATATACTTTATGCTGTTTTGGCGGTGCTGGTGGACAACATGCTTGTTTAATTGCTGAATCCTTGGGAATGAAACAGGTATTTATTCATCCCTATGCTGGAGTTTTATCTGCCTATGGTATGGGTTTAGCGGATGTACGGGTGTTGAAAGAAAGGGCTGTTGAATCGGTTTTATGTCCAGATTTGCTACCAGATTTGACGGGAATTTTTGCCGAATTGCTAGAAGCAGCTAAACAGGAATTAAAGACTGAAAATCAACAAGAATTAAAGATAGAGATATATAAAAAACTGCATTTACGCTATGAAGGTACAGATGCAGCTTTAATTGTCGATTTTGATGACATCAAGATGATGGAAAATCAATTTGCAGATTTACATCGTCAGCGTTATGGTTTTACTGCACCAGAAAAGTGCTTAATTGTGGAATTGGTAGCAGTGGAGGTAGTAGAGAAGCATTATGTACCTGGGGAGAAAGTAATATCCCGTAAAAACCCAAATCCACCGATGGCGGTGTCTAGGGTAGAAATGTATACTTCAGGTCAATGGTGGGATACTCCTGTTTATCAACGGGAAGATTTACAACCAGGAGATTGCATTGCTGGGCCAGCAATAATAGTCGAAGCGACGGGAACCAATGTGATTGAACCGAATTGGCAAGGTGAGTTAACACCCCTTCAGCATTTGGTCTTATCCCGAAAAAATCAAAACATCCAAAATTCGCCATCCCAAATCAAAAATCGCCGAGATCCGGTGCTGTTGGAAATCTTCAACAATTTGTTTCGAGCGATCGCAGAACAAATGGGAATTACCTTACAAAATACCAGTTCTTCGGTCAATATTAAAGAACGCCTGGATTTTTCTTGTGCAATTTTCGATGCTGCTGGTCAATTAGTCGCCAATGCTCCCCACATTCCTGTACATTTGGGTTCAATGAGTGAAAGTGTGCAAGCACTAATTACCACCCACGGCGATAAAATTAAACCAGGTGATGTTTTTGCCTCCAATAACCCCTACAATGGCGGTACTCACCTGCCAGATATCACAGTTATTACTCCCGTCTTTGTTGATACTTCTCCTGTTCCCATTTTTTACGTCGCTGCACGGGGACATCATGCAGACATCGGTGGTATCACTCCTGGTTCTATGCCACCTGACAGTCAAACTGTTACGCAAGAAGGTATTTTATTCGATAATTTTCAACTAGTTGATGGTGGTAAATTCTGCGAACAGCAATTAGTTGCACTCCTCAACAGCGCACCTTACCCAGCTAGAAATATTCCCCAAAATATCGCTGATTTAAAAGCGCAAATTGCTGCCAATGAGCGAGGTATGCAAGAACTCTTGAAGATGGTCGAGCATTATAGCTTAGAAACTGTTCAAGCTTACATGGGTTTTGTCCAAGATAACGCAGAAGAATCAGTAAGAAGGGTAATTGAAGTTTTACAAGATGGCGGTTTTAGTTATGCTTTAGATAATGGAAGTATCATTCAAGTTAGTATCACCATTAATCAAGAAAAACGCCAAGCTAAAATAGATTTTACTGGTACTTCTCCCCAACAATTAACTAATAACTTTAATGCCCCTTCTGCTGTCTGCAAAGCTGCGGTTTTATATGTATTTCGCACCTTAGTCAAGGATGACATTCCTTTAAATGCAGGATGTATGAAACCCCTAGAAATCATTATTCCTGAAGGATGTATGTTAAACCCCCGTTATCCTGCGGCTGTTGTGGCTGGAAATGTGGAAACATCCCAAGCCATTACCAATGCTTTATATGGTGCCTTAGGTGTCTTAGCAGCATCCCAAGGAACGATGAATAATTTCACTTTTGGTAATGAAAAATATCAATATTATGAAACTATTTGCGGTGGTGCTGGTGCTGGTGCAAATTTTGCCGGTACTGATGCCGTTCATACCCACATGACTAATTCCCGGTTAACAGACCCAGAAGTTTTAGAATGGCGTTTTCCAGTGCTGTTAGAAAATTTTAGTATTCGTGAGAATAGCGGTGGTGAAGGAAAGTATTGTGGTGGCAATGGTGTGATTAGACAATTGCGGTTTTTGACACCGATGACTGCCGGGATTTTAGCTAACCATCGTATTATTCCACCCTTTGGCTTACATGGTGGTGAAGCAGGGATGGTAGGAAGAAACTATGTTAAGAGATGTGAAGGGACGATAGAGGAGTTGGGAAGTCAGGGAGTCGTAGAAATGAAGGTGGGAGATACTTTTGTCATTGAAACTCCTGGAGGTGGAGGTTATGGGAGCATCAACGGTGAAATAGTTCTGTAAAGACGCTCTAGAGACGTTAATTTTAACGTCTCTCAAGTTGATTAACTAAACAGACACTCTGCTAGGAGCAGGGATAACTTCTGAGAAAGTGGGAATTTCTGAACTAGAATCAGATGAAGCGATCGCAGGTGGAGATGGTACTGTTACTTGGTCTTGAGTTTTTGTAGCGAAAATTACAGACAAAACTTTAGGTAATACCAAGCACACAATTGTGTTGAAAACAGTGAGAAGTACACCATCTAAGAAATTCATAGGTAATTCCCCCTTGTGAAAATCGCTAGTTACTAATCTTAGTTTGAAGCAAAATTGGTAAAAGTGATAACATTTATATTTTTGAATTTCTTTTGTTCTGCATAAGAAATTCAAATGAGTTATATTGGAAATATTTACATTTCTACACAAATCAGATTTTTAATCTAGGTAATGGCATTAGATTTAGGACATTAATTAAACAGATACAAATCACAAAAATATCTTCTCATTTGTCACCTATCAGCGCAAAAAACAAGGGGTTGATTCCCCTTGCTTTCGACAGGATATTTGTGCATCAATGATTGATGACTGCTATATTACCTATTAGTGACCACGAAGTGAATGGGAACACCTGGCACAGAAATTGGGGCTGAATTTACAGAAGTTTCTACCAGTGAAACTATAGGTAGTACAATAGGGAAAAGTGGTAATTTCGATCCTATTTGTTGAAGCAAGAGAATCCATTTTTGCTGCTTGGGAACCTTGTGATTTAGCAGTCAAAAGGATAGATAGAAGCTTGGGAAATGCTAGACAAGCGACAGCATTGATGAGAGTAAGTAATAACGCATCCATCAAACCAATAGGGAATCACCCCCAATATAAATTAACTAGTCAAAATAACTCAACATTAGTAACTCGTAATTGGTAATTTGTAACTTATCCTTACCCCCCTGCTGCCTGATTGCGAAAAGTAGATGAATGACCATTGATGATTGTGAGCATTGATGAAGTCAAGTGACCGCTAGGAATTACAAATTACTGGTGAAAAATTACTAATTGTGAGATGATTGGTTGACTCTGATCATAAAATGTATGGAACTGTACAAACTCAGAACCATTACATTTAATTGATATATTTGCAGTTTAACATAACTTTTTGTATATGGAAGCGAAAAAAATAAGTATTTGTGATACGTAAATAACAAAGTTGGTGTTGAATACTGTTTTTAGAGAGCAGAGCAGATACCCTGTCATAAATTCATTTATTTATCAATCTAAGTGTTATGTCACAATTGAAACTTCAAACCTCCTTTCTAGACAATATCTCTGAAAAAGAAATTCAGTTTTTAAAAAGTTTGGTAGATTATAGTCACCTCAATGCTATTCCCGAAATTTGGCCCATAGCTGCCCAACACTTTGGTGATACCGTAGCGCTGTATAATCCCCATTCCAAGCCGGAAGAACAGTATAGTTATCAACAATTAGCAGCGCTTATTCAACAATTTGCATCTGGTTTACAAGCCTTAGGAATTAATCCCAGAGACAGAATTTCTCTCATTGCAGATAATAGTCCACGCTGGTTTATTGCTGATCAAGGTATCATGACAGCAGGGGCAGTGGATGCGGTGCGTAGTTCCCAAGCAGAACGGGAAGAACTGGTTTTTATTATCGGGAATAGTGGCAGCGTTGCCTTGGTTGTGGAAGATATAAAAACATTCAATAAATTACGGGAACGTTTGCATGATTTGCCAATTAAATTAATCGTATTACTGACAGATGAGACACCACCTTCAGACAGTGCCATTCAGGTAATTAACTTTAGCCAATTACTCGAAATTGGCCAAAATCATAAATTTACTCCTGTCACCCATAAGCGGGAAAATTTAGCGACTTTGATTTATACCTCTGGCACCACAGGTAGACCCAAAGGCGTAATGCTGACTTTCAATAATTTGATGCACCAAGTTATTACCTTTGGATTGGTACTACAACCAAAAGTAGGAGACGCAGTTTTGAGTATTCTGCCTACCTGGCACAGTTATGAAAGAACATCAGAATATTATTTACTTTCTCAAGGTTGCAGCCAGGTTTATACTAACTTACGGTCTGTGAAAAATGATTTGAAAAAATATAAACCCCACTTTATGGTAGCTGTACCGAGATTGTGGGAATCAATTTATGAAGGTGTACAAAAACAATTCCGCGAACAACCTGCAAATAAACAAAAACTAATTTACTTTTTCCTGGGAATTAGCGAAAAATATATCCAAGCCAAACACATAGCTAATAATACCAGTTTAGATCATCTTCATGCTTCATCTTTGACTAGATTGTCATCTGGAGTAGTAGCGTTGCTTTTGTCTCCTCTCCATGCTTTAGGTGGAAAACTGGTTTATAACAAAGTCCGGGAAGCCACAGGGGGAAGACTGAAGCAAGTAATTAGCGGTGGTGGTGCACTGCCTCGTCATATTGATAACTTTTTTGAAATTATTGGGGTGCAGATTTTACAAGGTTATGGTTTGACAGAAACTTCTCCTGTGACTAATGTGCGTCGTCCTTGGCGAAATATGATTGGTGCATCAGGACAACCTCTCCCAGTGACAGATGTGAAAATAGTTGATCCGGAAACTCGCCAACCATTACCTTTAGGGAAGCGGGGTTTAGTCTTGTTGCGGGGTCCACAAGTGATGCAAGGCTA
Source organism: Richelia sinica FACHB-800 (assembly GCF_014698825.1). Taxonomy (GTDB): domain Bacteria; phylum Cyanobacteriota; class Cyanobacteriia; order Cyanobacteriales; family Nostocaceae; genus FACHB-800. The sequence continues at coordinate 36,455 of NZ_JACJTT010000013.1, read as the reverse complement.
TTACCAAAATCCGGAAGCTACCAAGAAAGCCATTGATGGGGAAGGATGGTTTGATAGTGGTGATTTAGGTTGGTTGACCCCTGAGCAAGATTTGGTGTTGACTGGCAGGGCAAAAGATACGATTGTGTTACTGAATGGGGAAAATATAGAACCCCAACCCATTGAAGATGCTTGCTTGCGATCGCCCTACATTGATCAGATTATGTTAGTAGGGCAAGACCAGCGCAGTCTTGGAGCATTAATTGTCCCCAATCTTGAAGCTTTAGAAAAGTGGATAGTCAGTCAACAAGGGAATGTTCCCCCGGCTACTGATGACAAAATTGACCTGGAGAGTAAAATAATCCAGGATTTATTTCGGCAAGAATTGAATCGAGAAGTCCAAAACCGTCCAGGTTATCGCATAGATGACCGTATTGGCCCATTCAAACTAATTCAAGAACCATTTTCAATAGAAAATGGCTTGATGACACAAACCTTAAAAATTCGCAGAAACGTTGTCATGGAACGGTATCGCGATATTATTGACGGAATGTTTGCCAAATAATTCCACTTGCAAACTATCAAAGTGAACAAAAAATCTTTATGGATGTCTCCAACCCTCAATTGCTGTTAAAACGAGTTGTTAATGTCAAAGCCATAGTTACACCTCTTTGGAAAGACGAAGTACAACAACAACTACAAGTACAGATCAACCAACTTGATCAACAATTACAACAATTAGATATCGAAGGACAAAGGGCAATTACTGCCATTCAAAAGCAGAATTTACAACCACCAGGCCCTCAAACCCTACAACAAATTGATAATATTCAACTCCAAGTTAATCAAAAGAAAAGCGAACTGCTCGAACAAAAAAATCAAATGTTGCAAAATCTTCAGCAAGTACAATTGCTGGAATTAGACCAAGAAGTTAACCAATTTCAAATGGAAGGATTTTTCCGCGTGGAAAGAGGTGATAACTTAATTAGCAAAATGCAGGTAGAAATAGTCCTGCGGGATGGCGTAGTTGAAGACATTCGCGGTGATGTCTAACAATTAGACCCCTTGGTCAGTAGTTCAGTTTATAGGGACTACTGACAACCATTGTATTGAGAGGTAATCTTACCTGTAGGTAGACATTTAGCCTGGGAACCAGCCCAGATAATCTGCCATACTGGAGGTGAATTGACCAAAAGCGATCGCCCGAAAGTAGTCATCTCCAACCGATATTTCACCTTTTTACCCTTATTCCCAGTCAATGGTATTTGTGTAACCGTCACCAATGCTTGATTGGGCTGGGGATAAACCACCTCTATTTCTGGTTTACCAGACACTAGCCCCAGATCATCAATGGCATTGAGGGCCAGAATAGTAGGATCACTGCCTTGCAGCACAAAGTTATTACTATCTAAAGGGATTGTTTTATAATGGTGTCGCTCTGGATCAGCGATCGCCTCTGAAGACTGGGCAACTACAGAAAATTCCTGCCTTTGCTGATTGACAACTTCCGTATTCAATGTCATTGGCTGAAGTTGATGAATCCAAACTCCAACACCAGCAGAAACAAAGAAACTGATTGTCAAAATGAAAAACAATGTAAGCCTTGGCGACATAGTATCAAAGAGGAATTATAACGGTTTAACCACCAACTTTGAATTCTAAATTCCACTCACACCCTTTCACCTCTACTGATCAGTGGTTTATAGCTACAGAAGAAGTAGCAAAAAAGATAGAGATGTACAGCCATCCTAACTGCTATTGACAGCCAACAGCCAATGGGCAAAATAGATATTGACTTACTGTCCATAGTTACTATATGAATAGACATTTATCTGTTTCATAGGTTCCAGAGTGACAGGTGACAGGTGACAGGTGACAGGTGATAGGTGATAGGTGACAGGTGACAGAGGAAGAAGAGTTCATTTTCTTCCTTCTGCAACTTCTGCAACTTCTGCAACTTCTGCAACTCCTGTTTGCGTAGCGTGCCGTAGGCATACTCCTGTACGGGCGGGTTTACCAAAATTCTCGTTCATAGTTGATGATATCTGTAAACCCGCCCCTACTGACTCCTGTTCGCGCAGCGTGGCGTTAGCCATACTTCTGTTCGCGCAGCGTGGCGCAGCCATACTCCTGTAACTTCTGTAACTCCTGAACTCCTTATTCTAAAAATTCTCATGCCAAGATACAATTCGATCTGGCAACAGCTGTTAAAGTCCATAAAAATTATTGATTCCTAAACCACCATATGAGCATTAACGAAGTATTTATGCCGGCGCTGAGTTCCACCATGACCGAGGGGAAAATAGTCTCTTGGGTGAAATCGCCAGGAGATAAAGTGGAAAAAGGCGAAACAGTGGTGGTTGTTGAGTCAGATAAGGCGGATATGGATGTAGAGTCCTTCTATGAAGGATATCTAGCCCAGATTATAGTCCCAGCTGGTGAAACTGCCCCTGTTGGTGCAGCGATCGCTTATATTGCAGAAACAGAAGCAGAAATCGAAGCTGCAAAATCCTTAGCTAACCCAGCCAGCACTGCTACAGCTGCCGCACCTACCCCTGTACCCGTCGCTGCTGCTGCCGTAGCTGCACCAGTCACAGCTTCTCAAAATGGTTCTAACCATAAAGAAGGACGGTTAGTAGCTTCACCCCGTGCTCGCAAGCTGGCAAAAGAACTCAAAATAGATTTAATTAATCTCAAAGGTAGTGGCCCCTTTGGTCGCATCATTGCTGAAGATGTGGAAACTGCCGCAGGTAAAGCACCTACACCTGCACCTGCACCCGTAGTACCTGCAATACCTGTTATTCCCACAGCCGCACCTGCACCCACACCTGCACCCGCAGTCGCTAGTTCCGTGCCTGGTCAAGTAGTTCCTTTAACTACCCTGCAAAACGCAGTTGTGCGGAATATGGTAGCTAGTTTATCAGTGCCTGTGTTCCGTGTCAGCTACACCATCACCACTGATGCACTAGATAAAGTTTATAAACAAATAAAATCTAAAGGTGTAACGATGACAGCCCTACTGGCCAAAGCCGTAGCTGTCACTTTACAAAAACACCCCTTGTTGAATGCTAGCTACTCAGACCAAGGAATTGTCTATCATCCAAACTTGAATATTGCTGTAGCGGTGGCAATGGAAGATGGTGGATTAATTACCCCAGTATTGCAGAAAGCAGATACCGTAGATATCTATTCCCTGTCCCGTACCTGGAAATCTTTAGTAGAAAGAGCCAGAGCGAAACAACTCCAACCAGATGAATACACCACAGGTACCTTCACCCTGTCTAATTTGGGAATGTTTGGAGTAGATACCTTTGATGCGATTTTACCCCCTGGACAAGGTTCAATTTTAGCGATCGGTGCATCCCGTCCACAAGTGGTTGCTACTCCCGAAGGTTTATTCGGTGTACGTCAACAAATGCAAGTTAATATCACCTGTGACCACCGGATTATTTATGGTGCTCATGCAGCCGCATTCTTGCAAGACTTAGCAAAATTGATTGAAACAAATCCTCAATCTTTAACTCTATAACCAAAATATTTTGGCAACAGCAATTTAATTTCTAGACTTGGAGTTTATATAGCTTCAGGTCTTTTTTATATTAGGGAATAGGGAACAGGGAGTTTTTAAAAGTTTTAGTTAATTGCATAACTGTCTTTTCTCCAGCTATATTTACACAATTTTTTCAAAATTTATGAATAAAAATATATCCAAAAAGCCAATTATTATCGCTCATCGAGGGGCTAGCGGCTATCGTCCCGAACATACGTTAGCTGCTTATGAATTGGCAATTGATATGGGAGCAGATTATATAGAACCTGATTTAGTTTCTACTCAGGATGGGGTGTTAATTGCTCGTCATGAAAATGAGATTTCAGAAACTACAGATATTGCTGACTATCCAGAGTTTGCCTATTTAAAAACCACCAAAATTATTGATAGGCAAGTAAAAACAGGTTGGTTTACAGAAGACCTAACTCTTGCTCAATTAAAAACCTTAACAGCAAAGGAGCGCATTCCTAATTTACGTCCCCAAAACACTGTTTATAATGGCAAATTTACAATTCCTACTCTGCAAGAAATAATTGATTTAGCGCAAAGAAAAAGCCAAGAAATTAATCGTTTAATTGGAATATACCCAGAAACAAAACATCCGAGTTATTTTCAATCAATTAATTTACCATTGGAAGACAATTTACTGAATACGTTGCATAGCAATGGCTATCAGGGAAGACATGCCCCTGTCTTTATTCAATCCTTTGAAGTGAGTAATTTAAAAGCATTATCTGGTAAAACAGATTTACCCTTAGTACAGTTGATTAATGACCATGATCAACCCTATGATTTTGTCATTAATGGTGATACTCGTACCTATAGGGATTTAATTAGTAAATCGGGGTTAGCAAAAATTGCTGAATATGCCCAAGCTATTGGTGTAAATAAGAATTTAATTATCACTAGAGATAGTCAAGGTTATTTACTATCTCCCACATCTTTAATTAGTGATGCCCATGCAGCTAATTTATTAATTCATGGTTGGACTTTTCGTAATGAAAATGAATTTTTACCTTTAGATTTACAAGGAAATCCACAGGGTGAATATGAGCTATTTTTTAATTTAGGTATAGATGGTGTGTTCAGTGACTATCCAGATACGGCTATTGATTGTTTCATCTGATAAAATTATTACACAGTATATTTCCTGTCATATCCAGTTCTGGACATTAGTTATAATTACACCGACAGCCTAAAAATAGGTAACCGTCTTTCCCCTAGCAAGGGTAGCAAAATGGCTTTGCAACTGCTGTCTTAATTCCCACTCTTGAGACACACATTCATTACCTATAGCAGGTGACGGTGTTAAAAGCCTTTTATGGTCTAAGTTTTAGTTTTAGTTAATGCCTTAACGGCCCTACATCTATATAAAGCCAATGGTAGCAGGGAAAAACCCAGGCTAAAAAAAAGCAGCTTCGGAAAGAATCAAAAACTGAAATTCTCCGTCACTGAAGTTAGGAATATAATTTAAAGGTTAATTTATGTTATCACAAGCACGTCGGTTTTTATTCGCTGGACTGAGTATCTCTTTACTGCTGGGTAATTCTGCGGTTTTCGCTCAAGGTGGTGTGGTAGTCCCAACTAGTGATTCAGATATCACTTATCCCTCTAACCCTTCACCTAGTACCTCTGGTTCATCTACTACGACTCCCAGTTCTACCACTGTTGATGGTGATAAAAAATTTAGCTGTCAATTTGTCAATGGTAGATATACTGTAATGTATCAGCCGGAAAGTCAACCAGGACAATACTTTGCTTGGGCTGCACCTCAAGCTTTGGGTGGTGGTTGGACTCCTGAAGCACGGTGTAATGCGATCGCTGAACGTTTAGAATTATATCGTCCTGATGGCTTGCAAGAACTCAACATCGCTAGACAAAATAGCGAAAATATTATTTGCGTTACCACTGAAGCTCTTCCCACATGTCGCATTGTTTTGACTGTTCCCCGTGGTAAAGACCCTTACACTGTCCGCAGTAGTGTATTTCAAAATTTGATATCTGCTGATGATGGACAACAAACTATTGCAGTCAATACTTTTAATAATCGCAATAACAATGGACTAGGTGCAATATATAACTTGGGCAATAGTTTATTGGGTGGACGGAATAATCAGGTGAATTCCTCTCGCGGTGGCATTAATTTGAAGCCTTTCCTTGACCCCAAAGATGGTGGAACAGCTAGAAACCTCCGCAATGGTGTATCTATTAATCGTCGTTCTCAACCACAAAACAACATTCGGTTAAATCCTGGTAGATTTCGCTAATCATCATGTGTAGCTAAATATTGAGGGTGAACAGGGTGGTTAATTAAAAGTGTGAATTTCTGGTCATAAATTTCTGGCAAATTTTCCCTGTTCCCTATTATTTCTCCCCATATTAGGTTACAAATCATTTTGAGGATTTCCCAAACTTAACAATTCCCGTAGCGATCGCTCTAATTCTTGACTCACTAACTGATTTCCTTTTAAATTCATGTGAATATGGTCATGATATAAGCTTTGGGGATTGGGAAAAGCGTTAAAGATAGGGAGAAAATCTATATAGGTAATTTTTTGGCTTTTGGTCAAGTCTTGGAGACGCTGACGGGCAATAATTTCATAGTCACGGGGGACTGGTTCACCTATTTCCCGTAATAAGGGTGTCATGGCTAAAATTAGTTGACAATTCTTTTCCTGGGTGAAGGTTTTAATTTGACCAATAGCCTCTAAAATAATACCCACGCGATCGCCTTTTTCTTGATGCAGTTCTGCCATTTCCGGGATGGGTTTGGGTTTGAGTAAGTAGCGCTGGATCGCTTCGGCCATAGCTAAAGGTGGTTTCCTATCTGGGTAATTGATATCTCTTCCCACAGGTAAAGATGTAGGTGCAATCCCAAATAAGTCATCAGTGTTAATTAATAAAACCACCACCTGAGCGTTAAATGTGCCAAACTTTTGTAAATAGGCTAATTCGTTGCGGGGACTCCAGGAGTTAGCAGAAGCATTTAATACTTCTATCTGTTGATGATGGGTGAGGGAACCTAAGGAATTGGTGAGTAAACTAGAAATGGTATTTGCCTGATCTGTCCACCAACCACCGTTAGCAATGGAATCTCCCAAAAGCAGTACACGCAGCGTTAATGGTTGAGGTATCTTGGCAATTGACCCACTCCGCATGGAATATTCATTAATTTCAATGCGATTACCAAAGCGACGGGTGCGCTGGTTGGGTGCTAATAAATAACCGATTTTCTCATCCTGAATGTAAATTAAGGGATTACCAAAACCAAAGAGCGATCGCAATCCTAACTCGATTGCTACCAATAACCCTAGAACTAACGCCACAATGATGATTAGCGTCTCTTTCACCTGCAAATACCCATGTCAACTGAAGTTATCCAGTATTACAGTACATCAAATTTTCCCAAGAAGGAAAAGCGATCGCTCCACTAACTTGTATATCTGGTTGAAATCAAATTTCGTTAATAATTTTTAGTATTATTTTTTACTAAAAGCTTCCTGTTTTTTACTGATAAACTTCTCGCCAGTTTTGAGAAGTGGCAAATGTGATTAATCTCTAACTAATTTGACAGATAGTCGTTTGACATTAATAAAGCATGATATTAATATCATCCCCAATATTGACTGGGAAATCTACCTAATGGATTGCAAAACAGCAACTTTAGTTTATCAAGCTGAAAATCATCTTGACAAAATTCGCGAAATTTTTCCAGAAGCTTGGGATTTTTTAGAAGCAGCAGCTAAAGCTTTTGTAGATAATCAACCAGATAAATTTGATTCAGAAGTGAGAAAATTAGTTGGTGAAACACCATTCAAATTTAGAATGGTACATCGTGACGACCAAGACCAACTAACAAAAGATATTGCTGATTTATTAGGAGATATTACCTCTCGCTTATTACTAGAGCAATATTTTTCCCAACAAATTGGTCAACCAGTATTTTTTAGTACAATTTGTTGTAGCAGTCATCTAACTTCTGATCATGAATTAACACTAGCAGAGGTTTTACCATTACAGCGTGCGGCAGTAAAGTTACAAAGCTAATTGACTATTTAAAAATATCCACCTATTTTCACATATTTATGCTAGAGCAGGTATTGTGCCTGCTTTTTTCATAAAATCGATTGCTGAAGCAAATTTTTGATGAAATCACTGACGTGGTGATATAGTGACACCAATCGGTTCTGATGGGAAGCAGCTATCGGACGCAAGGGGGAAAGTTCGGTGTAAATCCGGCACTGTCCCGCAACTGTGAGCCATAATCAGGCAAGTCAGGATGCCCGCCGATGAAAATTCCCTTACATACATCTGCGAGGTACAGATTATGTCCAGAAGACAGCAGGGGTTAGTCAGTCTAACCTTAATGACAGCTATCAGTTTTTACTCAGTCGTAGGTTTACCTAAACCCGCTTACGCGATGCACATTATGGAAGGTTTTTTACCTGTGCAGTGGGCGGTTTTTTGGTGGGTAGTAGCATTACCATTTTTTGTTTTCGGTGTACGCAGTCTCACCCGTATTACTCAAGCTAACCCAGAACTGAAATTACTTTTAGGTTTAGCTGGTGCCTTTAGTTTTGTTCTCTCAGCCTTAAAAATTCCTTCCGTCACAGGTAGTTGTTCCCATCCCACAGGAACAGGTCTAGGTGCAGTGCTGTTTGGACCCCTGTCCATGTCAGTGTTAGGTAGCTTGGTATTGCTATTTCAGGCTTTGTTGCTGGCCCATGGTGGCTTGACTACCTTGGGTGCGAATGCTTTTTCTATGGCGATCGCTGGGCCATTTGCCGCCTATTGGATTTATCATCTGACTATGCGCTTCACTGGCAAGGAAAGAATTGCTATCTTCCTAGCCGCAGCATTGGCAGATTTACTCACCTACATTATTACTTCTATTCAACTGGCATTAGCCTTTCCTGCACCTGTGGGTGGATTTATCGCCTCATTTCTCAAATTTGCCGGTATTTTTGCCATAACTCAAGTTCCCTTAGCAATTAGTGAAGGATTACTCACAGTGCTGGTGTGGAACTGGCTACAATCCTATAATCCTCAAGAATTAGAATTGCTGAAATTAATCAAACAGGAACATCAAAGCAATGAATCAATCTAAAACAGGATTGAATAACTGGTTGTTAGTCCTAGCTGTATTAGCTTTAGCTGTAACACCAATTATTTTGGTTCGGGATGGTGAGTTTGGTGGTGCTGATGATCAGGCCAAAGCAGTGATCACAGAAATTCAACCAGAATATCAACCTTGGGTTAAATCCATCTTTGAACCTCCCAGTGGTGAAGTAGCCAGTTTATTATTCGCATCTCAAGCTGCTTTAGGTGCAGGAGTAGTTGGTTATGTCATTGGTTTATATAAAGGACGTTCCCAACAAGCAAGACGTGAAGAATGAGTCTGAAATTAGATACTTTAGCTTACACCAATCAACTACGAGGCTTACCACCTGAACATAAATTAATTTTTGCCTTGATCACTCTTGTAATTTCCTTAGCAACCCATCCCCTCGTACAGATTTTAATGGCATTGTGGATGGGCATTTGGACAGTAATTTATGCCAAAATTCCCGCCCAGATATACTTGCGCTTGTTAATATTTGCGAGTTTGTTTTGGTTAACCAGCTTACCCGCACTGATAATTAATATTGTGGCTATTGCAGATTTTCCAAAAATCCAACCTGATTTATGGTATGGACTGAATTTAGGTGCTTACTATATTTATCTTAGCCATCATGGAACTATCCAGGCTTTATCTATATTCACTCGCGCCTTTGCTGCTATTTCCTGTTTGTATTTTCTCATGTTGACTGTCCCATTCACAGAGATATTACAAACTCTCCGCCGTTGGCACTGTCCAGTTTTATTAACCGATTTATTATTAATAATGTATCGGTTTATTTTCATTCTTTTGCAAGTTGCGGCTGAATTATGGACAGCACAAAACGCCCGGATTGGCTACCGCAATTGGCAGACTAGTATGAAAAGTTTAGCAATATTAGTTGGACAACTATTACAACGTACTTTACAACAATATAGTCAATTTTCTCTAGGACTAGAAACCAGAGGTTTTACAGGAGAATTTCGAGTTTGGCATTCCAGAAATTATTATCCTTCTCCTAGATATATCATAGAAGCACTTTGTGGCTGTGTTGTTTTAATCGGATTAGAAATTTGGTGCAATGCAAGAATATTTACTTGAATTTGAGCAGGTATCCTATAAATATCCTGGAGCGAATCAACCTGCCTTAAATAAGCTAACATTAAGAATTCCTAAAGGAAAAAAATGTGCATTAATTGGTCAAAATGGTAGTGGTAAAACTACGCTATTACTCCTAGCTAATGGTTTACACAAACCTACCTCAGGTAAGGTATATTGGCGTGGTCAACCATTAAATTATCATCGGCGATTTCTGATTCAATTACGACAGCAAATCGGCTTAGTATTTCAAAATCCAGAACAGCAATTAGTAGCATCTACCGTTGAAGAAGATATATCTTACGGTTTATGTAATTTGGGTTTACCAGAACCAGAAATTAAAAATCGGGTTGAGCAAGCATTAATTGAATTTGGACTCACTCATTTAGCAGCCAAGCCAGTCCATCATCTCAGCTTAGGGCAAAAAAAACGAGTTTCTATTGCTGATGTGATGGTACTAAAACCGGAATTACTCATTTTAGATGAACCCACTGCCTATTTAGATATAAAACATAGTCGCCATTTGATGAAAACACTCCAAACAATTCATCAAAATGGTAATACTTTATTAATGGCAACCCATGATTTAGATTTAGTTTATTGGTGGGCAGATTGGTTGTTTGTCATGGATCAAGGGCAATTAATCCTTGAAGGTGAACCACAAGAAGTATTTAGCCAGCGAAAAGTTTTAGAGGAGTTAGATTTGGGTTTACCACTAATCAACCAAATTTTGTTAGATGATTTATCTGATGAAGAAAAAATGGTGATTAAACGAGTACAACAAAGAATTTTAGAACTAGTCCGTAATTTTTAAATTAGCTGTAAATATCTCCTGGGAAATTTTGATTAATTCTGCCAAGGAATAACAGGTATACTGGTTGTGATGATATATTTTCCAGCAAGTTGGTTCTGCATGAGATATTACTTTTATTAATATGGATGTTTTCATAACATCTGTAACCGCATTTTGAGCAATTTTATTCACTAAAAACCCTACTCTTTGTAAAGCACGAATAGTCCAAACAGTTGTAATACCCTCACCGATAACATGAACTTTTCCCTTGACTGGGGTATGTAAATGAAACTCCCCAGAAAACATATCAAACTCTACACCTTCACTGCGGAAGGTATCAGCAAAAGCACCACTTAACACCAAATCTTCTGGTGCGCCAACCTGTAAAACCCCCTCAGATGTTAATAACCAAACTTGGTCAGCCAGCCGCAAAGCTAAATCTAAATCATGGGTAGAAAGTAAAATTGCTTGTTGATTTTCTCGTGCTAACTGACGTAGCAATTGCATAATTTCTACCCGGCGTGGTAAATCTAAAAATGCCGTCGGTTCATCTAATAACATTACCATCGGCGACTGCGCCAAAGCACGCGCAATCATAATTTTTTGACGTTCACCATCACTCAGTTCGCTAACTTGACGCACAGCTAAATGTAACGCACCTACAGATTTGATCGCCCAATGTATAATTGCTTTATCTTCGGGTGTTAATTTTCCCCACCAGTCAGTATAAGGATGTCTTCCCAAACTCACCAGAGTATAAGCCGATAACATTCCCACATCCACCCTTTCCGTCAGCACCAAACTCAACCGCTTGGCTAAATCCTGCGGTGCTAACTTATAGATATCATCACCCAAAAGTCGCACCTCACCCGCTAGAGGTGGTTGCATTCCCGCAAGCGATCGCAGTAATGTAGACTTACCCGAACCATTCGGCCCCAATAAACACACCAATTCCCCAGCTTCCAGACAAACAGAAATATCCCTTGCCACACACCGCACAGTTTTGCGGGATGTTTGATAACCGATATTCAGATTATGAGTAGTTAAAATCGCATTATTCATGATGGAAAGGACTTTTGGGAATTACGCCTCAAAATCACCCAACTAACCACAGGAGTCCCTATCAAAGCCGTAATTGCATTTAAAGGTAAAACCATCTGACTCACCCAAAGCTGAGAACACAAATCAGCCACCAAAGCCAATATTCCCCCCATAATCATCACCCCAGGGATTAAAATCCGATGATCGGAACTCATAAATAGACTGCGACACAAATGAGGAATAGCCACACCCAAAAATGCGATCGGCCCGCAAAAAGCCGTAATTCCACCAGCTAAAATAGAAGCACTACTAATAATAGAAAATCTAGCTTTCTTCACCGTTAAACCCAAACTCCGCGCGTAAGCTTCCCCCAACAACAGCGCATTTAAAGATTTTGATTGCAACACCGCTACCAATAAACTAAAAACTATCACCGGAATTAACACAATTAACTGTCTCCAAGTCACTCCAGCGAAGCTACCAAAAGTCCACATAATATAACTTTGAATCCGTTCTTTAGAGCTAAATTGCAATAAAATACTCACAATTGCACTCGTAGCGTAACCAAACAATAAACCCAAAATTAGCAGCGTCATCGTCTCTTGTACCCGACGCGCCACCACTAACATTAAACCCAAAACCGAAGCCGCACCAAGACTAGCAGCTATCACCAACCCAAAATCAGTAATAATTCCCAAATCATTTAATAAAGTTGGTATCGTCACACTTGCAGTTAACACCACCAAAGCCACACCCAAACTTGCACCAGAACTAATTCCTAACACAAAAGGCCCCGCCAAGGGATTTTTAAATAGAGTTTGCATTTGCAACCCACTCACACCCAAAGCCGCACCCGCTAAAGTTGCAGTCAAAGCTTTCGGAAGTCTAAATTTGAGAATAATATTCGCCCATGTTGCTTTTTCTGGCTCTTGTCCCAGTAAAATATTGATAACTTCTTGAATAGGAATAGAGACAGAACCTAAAGCTAAATCTAGTAAAAATGCAACAACAAAACCGATAATTAACAATAAAAATACTAAAGTTCTGATAGAAGTAGATTTAAAGAGTATTAATAGGTTAGACGGCAGATATTTAAGTAACATTATTGGCTAAATTTACGATAGTAAAACAATTGATGCTTCGGTAATATTTCTGGATGCAAGATTTTAATTAAATCTGCAAGCACAATATCAGGATTACTAATTCCCCCTTCCCAGTAATCATTACCACCATTCGCATTCACACGCGCGTTGTTGTTATAAAGATTGCCTGTTTTCACAGCTTGAAAATCAGCATAGCGGTTATCTTCTGCGATTAAATCCTTGACACTTCGCCAAGCTTGGCTAAAATTCAACCAATAATCAGCATTAGCAGCACGTTCTAAAACCACTTCAAAAGAAAGCGGTAAACTACCATTAGATTTATCATCACTCCACAAATAATTTCCTCCAGCATCAGCGAGATATTTCGCTACATAACTGTTACCACCTGGCATAAACCAAGTACCTTTAAAGTTAAAGCCAACAAATACACTCGGACGGTTTTTCACAGATTGAGCTTTGGCGGCTATTTGTATATATCTATTCGCAATTTCATTAAATATCTTTTCTGCTTTGGCTTCTTGATTAAAAAACAAAGCCGTAAATTTTAACCATTCACTTCTCCCCAAAGGTGTATCTTCCATATATTCAGCATTTATCCCCACCTTTAACCCTGCTTCTGTGAGTTTGCTATAACTATCAGTTTGGGAATTACCTGTACCGAAGGTTGTGACTAAATCGGGATTTAATGCTAATAATTTTTCGATATCTACATTGGAATTATTGCCGACTTGGGTAATATTTCCGGCTTTAATTTCCTCAACTACTTCAGGTGTATTGACTTGGTTAATATTACTCACACCAATTAATTTATCAACTACACCTAATTTAGCTAAGTGGGGTAAATGTGTAGTTGATAGAGAGACTATGGAGTTAATGGGAACTGTAATTACTTGTGCCTGCCTAAATCCTTGGGGTGTGGGAGTTCCACATTGGACTAAAACATATTGAAACTGGGTTTTAGCATTTTGCCAAGGTTTTTTGATGGTAACTACTTTGTAGTGTTGATAATATTCAACTGCAAAACCTTTGGCGTGGGTGATTTTGATTTTATTGGGGAAGTAATCTTGGTTAGGGTTATAGTTGGGGGTGCAGGTGTTAGTTGATGTGTGAATTGTGGTGTGATTACAAGCGATGATGAGGGTGGCTATGAGGCATAATTGACAGAGGAAAATGATTGGTTTTTGGTGGGGGAGTTTTATCATTTTTATCTCACGCAGAGACGCAGAGACGCAGAGAGTTAGAGGAAGGTTAGGGGGTTTGGGGTGGGTAGAGGTTTTCGGTGATTTTGTTACCGTTCACCAAATGTTCGTTGACGATATTTTCGGCAACATTGGGGTTAACGCGAGTGTACCAAGTTCTATCATTGGAATAAAAAACAACTGGGCCGAGTTGACACACTTCTAAACAGCCGGATGTTCTGACTTCGATGTCTAAACCTGCGTTTTCTACTGCTGATTTTAAAGCATCAAATGTAGGTTGCCATTTGCGGGAAGGAAGACAGCGTGTAGAGGTACAAACGGAAATATAGGAATGTTTGAGAGGATTTTTAGTAAAGGGTATGGGTTTTTTACCTAATACATAAATATCTCGCAAATCTTGATAAAGAGCTAATTTATCTAGATTTGGTTTACCCTCCGGTAATAAATTTTCTCCATCCACCAAAGGATTAGGTAACAAAATCGTCATCAATTGTTCATTCGCACCATTCCAAAACTGAATCCCCCAACTTCTAGGATTTCCTTCTGCATTAAACCGCCGATAAAAAGCCGCACGGGAAACTAAACGTTGCTTCCTCACTTCCACAGGAGTTTTACACAAAGGGCCGCCAAAATTAGTATCAATACATAAATGTAAATGCCAACCCTCAGCCGCCACCGTCAAATAGCCATCATAGAGAATACAAAGCTTTGGCGGTGCATTAAATTCCAACTCCAAAACACTACCTTGAACAATATGAGCAATCCCAACTTGCTGCCAATTCTGTTCAAACAAAGTATAAACTAACGATGCTAAAACATCACTGCCACAATCAAAATATTCATACTCAACAAACCCCCCCGTAGCTAAATCTTCCTTAACTACCTCATTAACTGGTGTCACCCAACAATTAAACTCAGCCATTCTTAATTCTCCTTTACGCCTTTGCGCCTTTGCGCGAAACAAATCTTTAAAACCGAGAACTCAAACCAACCTGAAAAACCCTCCCCCCATCAGGAAACCCAGGAAACAACTGATAACGCTGATCAAACAGATTATCCAAACTCCCAGTTAAAACCAAACTATCACTAATAGGTACACGCATCTTCAAATCAAAAGTCGTATACCCCGAAAGAAACTCTGTATTAATATTATTAGTGGGATAGCCATTTAAAGAATTCATCAACACACCAAAATACCAACCTTGAGGATTTTCATAAGATACACCTAAATTTAATTTATCCGCACCTGCAAACCTTAATTCCTTATCAACCTCCGCCGGATTAGCACTTGCTAAAATACGCGGATCATTCGCCGTATAATTAACAAAAGCATAGACATTCCTTGCCAATTGTAAATTTAACGAAGCTTCAATTCCCGTAGTTTGTACCAAACCGATATTTTCCCAAGTTCCCGTATTGCCATTGACAGGCGGTGTGAGTCTTTTAAAGGCAATTGTATCAGAAACACGGTTACTAAAAAATGTCAACCTCAACAAGCCAATGTTACCTAACTTTTGGTCAATCCCCACATCAAAACTATCTCCTTGTTCTGGCTTGAGGTCAGGATTACCAATATTAGTAGGATTATTATTAAATAAATTGGCGATCGTCGGCGCACGGAAATTTCTGATATAGTTGGCTCGGATTGTAGTTGCATCTGAAACTGCAAATTTTGCCCCTACAGATGGCGATGTAAATGAACCATTGACCAAACTACTAAAATCTTGCCGCACTCCTAAATTCATACTAAAACTAGGAGAAAAGTTAATTTCGTATCTCCCAAAAATCGCCCCTTGACCTATAGCATCATCATAATTTTCTCTGGTGATGCTTGTACCATAATTAAATGTAGTATTCCGTACATTAGTATTACGATAATCAAAGCCATAAACTAAGGTCTTATTCTTAGCAACATTCCAATTATGGGTAACTTGAATACCATAGGAATCTTGTTTGGTATCAAAGCGGTTTTGAGAGGTAATTGCACCACTGCGATTATCAAAACGAGTGTTGAGAAAGTCAGCATAAACTCTCGCTGTTAATAGGGAATCATCACCGCTTCCTAATTTGGAGTTCCAGGTTAAATCAGTAAGAACTTGGTCTGTGTATTTCCGGTTATTCTCGGTGAGAGAGTTAAAAAATCCCTGTCCAAATTGCGGGAAAGGAATGGGTACGCCTCCTGGTACTCCCTGTTCTTTCCCTAAATATAAGGTAGAGAGGGTTAAAGTATTGCGTTTACCTAAATTTGCCTCTAGTTTGACATTAAAATTATTGTAGAGTGCGTCATTATTCGTTCTTGTTCCCTCAAAATTAGCTTCAGGAATAGTAAAGCGATAATTATTTTGTGCTTGAGTCCGGTTGTAACCAACTACCCAAGAAATATCACCAGACTTACCACTATTTTGAATGCTTTGTTGGTTGAGTCCATAGGAACCGAAATTAACTTTGGTTTCTGTGGTAATTTGCTCTGTAGGACGACGGGTAACAATATTAATTACCCCACCTATTGCGTCTGAACCATAAAGTGTTGAACCACCTCCGGGTAAGACTTCAACTCTTTCAATATTATTAGTGGTAAATTCTGATAAATCGAAACCACCACCACCTAAATTATTAATTGGTCTGCCATCCAATAAGATTAAAACTTGTCCGGTGTTAGAACCGCGAATAAATTGACCACTTAAAGCGTTTACTTCTGTCCCAACTGTACCGTCACCTAAAATACCAGGAAGAAATCGCAGTGCTTCTCTGACAGTTCTTACACCTTGCGCTTCCATTTCTTCGCCGGTAATAACATACACCGGACGGGTGGAATCTTTGACTGTCCCTTCTCGACGAAAAGGGGAAAACACAGGTTCATTGAGGAGTTTGTCAATAACTGTAAGTTCAATATCTGGTTCTTTTTCTTCTGCTTGTGCAGTTTCTGTAGCGATGATGCGGGAATTTTCCCACAGCATCCCCACGGCGATAGTCACGCTAGAGACGATAAGTTGAGTTCCCCATCTGGCAATAAGTTGATTACGCATTGGTAATTTCAGCCACCTGTATAACTAAAAAATTTTGTTGTCACTAAAGATTTGAGGTTTTTTGCAAAAACTCTCAGCCAGGAGGCATTTTGATAATGATTATTATTATTATGTTTATGGTGCAATTTGCAAGAGGGTAGGGGCGGGTTAACAGATATGTATCGATTATTAACAGGGATCTGGGTAAACCCGCCCCTACAAATGGTATTGAATTAACAGCAATTGCGATGTAATTTTGCCCATTTACTGAGGGGTGGTATTTTGGCTAAGATGCCTGTTTTTAAAGCTTCTGGACGTTCTGTCCAAGGTAGTAAACCATCTGCTTTGGTGTAGTATTGAGTGGCACATTGCAAGATGGCAGATGCACTATCATCAACTGCTAAGTTGCCAAAAAGATAGGTTATTTTCTCTTCTCCTTGCAAGGCGACAACGCAAGCATGACTGCAAGCACTCATACATTCAACGCCTTGAATGGAGAATTTATTTTGCAATTCCCAAGTTTGTGCCAGTTGTTGCAGTTGTTGTAATAGCTGCTGTCCACCACTTTCACTAACCCGCTTGCCACCTTGCCACACACTAGCGCAGGTGGTGCAGACAAATAAAATATGTTGTTTGCTGTTCATTAATTTTGAAACATTGCTAATTGAAAGTAGGAATTAGCCTCACGCACACCCGTCAAGCTACTTTTTACTAGGTGCGAGTGAATATGCAAAGCGCAAGAAGAGATACAACAGGTTTTCTAAACTTGTATCGTGATCTTCTTTGAAAAAACTGCGATTTTTGCGAAGCTGCCTACAATTTCATAGAAGTTTGTAATGTGTGGCGGATATCTGAAGCTATGAGAGAGTAACCCTGACTAGGGGAGAAAGTATTTATTGCTGTATTCATCTGTACCTCGCAGATGGGAGTTGGTTGTACTAACGGCGGGCATTCTGACTTTGAGATTGGTATCTCATTACAGCTGCGGGACAGTGCCGGATTTACACCGAGCTTTCCCCGTTACCTCTGATGGCTGTTCCACATCAGAACCGCATATGTGGATATCATACAGCAATTTTAGCGATCGCTTCCATTGAAAGGCTAAGATAGCCTAATTTTGATAAAAATTTACATATTCAATGACAACTTTCAAGGGTAAACTCTTCAAAATCCAATCATTTCCTCATCATGATGAAAATTGCTGATTTTCTCATATCTATACTCTTAGATATAGGATTATCAATTGACTATTTCCTCCCCATGATTGGGTATGATATGAGTTTTTTATATTTATATAAACCATAAAAATTACAGTAATTTATAGAGATTTTCTTAAGTGACATATTGTCAAATGTGGAAAAGTTTAAAACTTTTGGAAGTAACCCAATATAAATAAATATTACTGTATATTCAGAGTATATATTGAGAGCTTTTTTGAACGCCTTTAACAAATATGGAATTTTTATCTAATACCGTGACATTATCGCGGATGCAATTTGCATTGACAGCAATTTTTCATATGCTGTGGCCTGTCTTGACGACGGGAATGTCCATATACCTAATAGTTGTAGAAGGACTGTGGCTAAAAACGCGCAATCCTGATTATTATCGTCATGCACGGTTTTGGTCAAAATTATACTTGCTGAATTTTGGCATAGGAGTAGCATCAGGTTTACCAATGGGGTTTCAGTTTGGGACTAACTGGGCCCCTTTATCAGAAGCAGTGGGAGATTTTTTAGGTAGTATTATTGGCTTTGAAGGGTCGATGGCCTTTATGCTAGAGGCTTCTTTTCTGGGGATTATGATTTTCGGTTGGGAGAGGGTCAACCCTGTTATTCATTACCTAGCGACGATTTTAGTGGCCTTTGGTGCAAATTTGTCCACCTTCTGGATTTTGACTGCTAATTCCTGGTTTCAAACCCCAGCAGGGGGAGAAATGGTGAATGGTAAATTTATCATTCATGACTATTTTCAGGCCATTTTAAATCCCTTCATGCTGAATAGTTTTCTCCATATGTTCTTTGCCACCTTGGAGACTTCTTTATTTGTGATTGGTGGAATTAGTGCTTGGTATATATTAAGCGATCGCTATTCTGAATTTTTCGCTAAATCATTCAAGATAGTTTTAGCCATAGTGCTTTTTGTTGCACCTTTACAAATATACATTGGTCATGCCAGTGGTGATCAAGTTTCTCACTACCAACCCACCAAACTAGCAGCAATGGAAGCCCAGTGGGAAACCATTCCCGCAGGTAAATCTGCAAATTGGAGTGTGTTAGCAATTCCTAATAGTAAAGCTGAAAAAAATGATTGGGAAATTTCTATTCCCAATGGCTTAAGTTACATTTTAGAACTCAAACCCCAACTTTCTCATCCTGTATTAGGACTGAAAGAATGGAAGCCAGAAAATCGTCCCCCCATGATTGGTTTAATTTACTATTCTTTTCGGGTGATGGTAGGAATTGGCTTTTTCTTAGTGGGATTGATGCTATGGAGTGTCATTCAATGGCTGAGGGGTAAACTCGCTCCCCATGTCCTTGCTCAACAAAAATGGTTATTAAGAGCTTGGGTTTTAGCTGCACCATTAGGTTATATTGCCATAGAATCAGGCTGGATTGTACGCTGTGTAGGTAGGCAACCTTGGACAGTGTATGGACAAATTCGTACTGCTGATGCAGCCTCCCATTTACCAGCAGGAGAAGTGTTAGCTTCATTGACTATTATCACTGTTCTCTACAGCGTTTTGTTTGTTTCTGCCTTATATTTTGGTAGCCGCATTATTCGTAAAGGACCAGATTTAAATTTACCTATTCCTGGGCATCAAATCAAAACAGTAATTGCTACAGAATCAGTAACTCACCTTCCTGATAGTCGTCCTCTAGAAGCGCAACAATAGGAGAAATAAATGGAAGCCTTACTGCATTTTTTACCACAAGTTTGGTTTGTGATTCTGGGTTTATTTCTGTTTCTTTATGTGCTGCTAGATGGTTTTGACTTGGGTGTTGGTATCCTGTCTTTAACTTCTTCCGATGAAAAAAGACGTACCCTATTGATGACCAGCTTAGGTAACGTCTGGGATGCCAATGAAACTTGGTTAATTCTCATGGCAGGTGCTTTATTTGGCGCTTTTCCCTTAGCATTTGGGACTATTTTAAATGCCTTGTACCTGCCGTTAATGGTGATGGTTGTAGGACTGATTTTACGGGCAGTTGCCTTTGAATTTCGAGAACATTCTGATAATAAAAGCTTCTGGAATTTTGCCTTTGGTATTGGCAGTTTCATCGCATCTTTATTTCAAGGGTTTGCCTTGGGGGGTGTGTTAGCAGGTATCAAAGTTGATGCAGCCGGACATTTTATTGGTGGGATGTGGGATTGGTTGAGTTGGCAATCATTATTAATGGCATTGACTCTGGTGCAAGGATATGTATTGATTGGTTCAACTTACCTAATTCTAAAGACAGAAGGAAAATTACAGGAAACGCACTTCCGCACAGCAAAAATAGCTGCTTGGACTACTTTAATCGGGGCAATTCTCATTACTATTACCACACCGATTGTCTATGAAAATGCTAGGGCAAGACTATTTCATCAACCAGAAGTCTATGTGTTTGCGTTGATTCCGGTGTTGGGTGTATTTTTGGTTTGGTTATTAATTCAAAGCCTGAATCGTCAACAAGAAATTCCCGCCTTTGTCTACACGGCTTTAATCTTTTTACTCACGTTTCTGGGATTGGGATTTATTGCCTTTCCTTACATTATTCCCCCCAGCATTACCATCTATCAGGCGGCTTCTTCTCCCAGTGCCATGGTCTTTATGATTACCTTTATTGGCTTTTTAATTCCGGTGATGTTGTTCTACAACATTTACAACTATTTTGTTTTTCGCGGCAAAGTAGTTACTGAAGAAGGGGAATAAGCTATTGTGCATTTTTAATGCATAATAGCTTAGACTGGTTTGGATTTGAGATTAAAGATTGAGTAAGGCAAATTTTTTGGTGCGTTAAGTATTGCGATAACGCACCCTAATCATACCAATTTGAACACTATAAGACAAAATGTCTACAGTTATTCCCCAATCAAAATTGTATTAACCACCAAATCCTGGTACAGGAATTAAACGCTTAAGGGCGCGACCGGCAACATCACCATAGCGCAACTCACCACAAAGGATTTTACCCATGATTTGAGCACCAGAGGGGCGTTTAACGCCGACTTTGTAGCCAATACCAGGGAAGCGATAAAATGCTCCTGCTAGTTTTTGTGCCCAAGCCATATCAGTTCCCCATTGTTCGTTAATGGCATCGCTATAGTTGCTTAAGGCGTTAATATCACCACTTAAAGCATCGTGAATAAACCCTGCTGCCAGTACACCGCTAAAAATGGAAGGACGAATACCTTCGGCGGTAAAGGGGTCTACTAAACAAGCTGCTTCTCCAGCTAAAACTGCATTTTGGGTGTGTAGTTTTTGGTTGCCATCCCAAATACACAGAGGATGACCGTATTGTTTGCTATTTTTGACATCTACATTAAAAGATTTAGCGTATTCATCTAAAATCTTTTTAAAGTCTTGGGGTTCGCCACCAATGAAAGTTCCTACACCAATAGAATAGCTATCAGCTTTGGGGAAGTTCCAAATATAGCCATTTTTGACTAGACCAAATTCAAAATGAATTGTGGTTTTTTGCTCTATGTTGGCGGGAATTTCTGCTTCTAATGCTCCCGCTAATCGGCGTTTGCGTTCTTTAAAACCTAGCCATTTAGCCATTGGACCCTTTGCACCGTCCGCTGCTATGAGATAGCGACCTGTAACTGATCCATTGGCTGTGTTAACTTGCCAATAATCTGTTTTAAATTCTATACCTGTAACTTCTGTATTATCTCGTAATTCAGCCCCTTGGCTTTGTGCTTGTTGAATTAAGAAATGATCGAAAATATCTCGCCGCACCATCCAAACTGGTTCTTTGGTCTCAATCTTGGCTTCTACGGGATCACCTAATTTCCAGGTAAAGCGCAGAGAGTCAGCTTTGAGGGAAATAGCCGGACTAAAATCAAAATCGAACCATTGAGCTACACTAGGTGACACACCGCCACCACAAGGTTTATATCTGGGTAAGGATTCTTTTTCTAAGACTAAGACTGAACGTCCTTTTTTGGCTAAATGATATGCTGCTGTTCCACCTGCTGGGCCAGCACCGACGATGATACAGTCGTACATAGGTCTAAATTTATGGTTACTGAATTGGCTGACATTCCTGTCCAGTATATAGAAGCAACCACATTTTTTTGTAAACTTTTCGTAAAACTCTCCCAGAACTTCTACCAATTCAAAATTACACCTGATGCTGAAAAGCTAGAGTTCCTATATTCTGGTTGACATACAAAGAATTTAGCCACAATTAGTCATCATCAACAGAACACCCTCCCCCTCAAGATTTGACCCCAGTTATGATAATCTTGGAAAAATATTTCAATAAAACTTGATAAGTCATGTTTCCTTGCTCACAAAGGATACTATCTTTTCAGGCTTTCAGGATATTGCTAAACCATTACCTGCTTGAGAAAATCTCTAAAGATATATATCAATAAAAATTGATATATTTACGGTATACAGCTTGTAAGTAATTAATTTGTGCCTGAATATCCCTATGACCAGATTTGACCATCCCCCCAGAATTTTGTTTTTGTATGGTTCACTGCGTGAGCGTTCTTATAGTCGTCTTTTAGCTGAGGAAGCAGCACGTATTATTGAAGAATTTGGGGCAGAAGTCCGATTCTTTAACCCATATGAATTACCAATTTATGGCAGTGTTCCTGATACTCATCCCAAAGTACAAGAATTGCGAGAATTGAGTATGTGGTCTGAAGGTCAAGTTTGGTCTTCACCGGAAATGCACGGTAATATTAGCGGGATCATGAAGAACCAAATTGATTGGATTCCTTTAAGTGTGGGTGCAGTGAGACCAACTCAAGGTAGAACTTTAGCAGTGATGCAAGTAAGCGGTGGTTCTCAGTCTTTTAATGCTGTGAATACCATGCGAATTTTGGGACGCTGGATGCGAATGTTTACTATTCCTAATCAATCTTCGGTAGCGAAAGCCTATCAAGAATTTCACGAAGATGGAACGATGAAAGACTCGGCCTATCGTGACCGAGTGGTTGATGTGATGGAGGAATTATATAAGTTTACTTTGTTGTTGCGAGACAAAGTAGACTACCTAACTGACCGTTACAGCGAGCGTAAAGAGAAAGCAGCAAAACAAGTAATTGAAGTAGCAAATCAGGCTTTGGAAATGAATCAAAAATAATTTTAACCAGCTTTTCTAGGTTTTCTCTGCTATCAAAGAAAGACTGAAAAATGGAGTTGTTCCATTCTTCAGCCTATCAATAGTCAAATTGCAGAATTAGACAGTGGTGATATCTTTTTCTTTTTCTGCTAGTAAGTGGTCTATTTTTTCAGTGTACTTATTAGTGATTTTTTGCAATTTATCTTGCTGATCCCGTGCTTCATCTTCGGAAATTTCCGCACCTTTTTCTTGCTTGCGGATCGAATCGAGGGCATCACGGCGGATGTTACGAATGGCTACACGACCTTCTTCTGCATATTTTGCCGCTAGCTTCACAAATTCTTTCCGGCGATCGCTAGTTAAAGGGGGAATATTCAACCGAATGACAGAACCATCATTACTGGGTGTTAAACCCACATCCGACATAGAAATGGCCTTTTCAACCAGATTCAAGCTGCTCTTATCGTAGGGCTGAATCAAGATGGTTGAGGAATCCGGTGTAGAAATATTGGCTAGAGATTTCAAGGGAGTAGGTGTACCGTAATACTCTACTTGTACCTTATCTAGCAAGCTCGCATTGGCGCGACCAGTGCGAATTGTATTAAAAGCCCGTTGAGTGGACTCAACGGTTTTTTGCATCGTACTCTCAGCTTCAGCTAATTTCACATGAACCTCCCACAAGGGTGCCAATGGATTCTCCCATAACTGCGCGCTGAATATTACCTCGCACAGTTAAGTCAAATACAAGAATGGGGATATTATTTTCTTTACATAAGGCAATGGCTGTACTATCCATTACCCGCAAATCGTTAGCCAATACATGGGCGTAAGTTAGACTTGTATAACGCTTGGCTTGAGGATAAATTTCTGGGTCAGCGTCATAGATGCCGTCTACTTTAGTAGCTTTAAAAATCACATCAGCATCAATTTCTGCGGCCCGTAAAGCAGCAGTTGTATCTGTGGTAAAAAATGGATTACCCGAACCAGCCCCAAAAATTACCACCCGATTTTTTTCTAAATGACGGATGGCACGACGACGGATATAGGGTTCGGCTAATTCTTGCATAGCGATCGCTGTTTGTACTCGTGTCTGTACGCCGATTCTTTCCAGCGAATCTTGCAGCGTCATGGCGTTCATTACCGTGGCAATCATTCCGATGTAGTCAGCGGTCGCCCTGTCCATACCCGCCGATGCCGCTTTCACGCCTCTAAAAATATTGCCGCCGCCAACGACGATGGCGATCTGAACGCCAGTGGCTACCACCTCTGCTACCTCTTGAGCTATTTCCTTGACCACTTCTGGGTCAATGCCATAGCCCATGTTGCCCATTAAGGCTTCACCGCTCAGTTTAAGTAAAACCCGTCGGTAATTCGTTCCCATGAAGTTACGCTTGATCGAAAAAGTTGCTATTGCCTCCAATTTAAGATAACAGTACAGTGACTATCTGTGTCTAGTTGGACTCGATTTCCATCAATTACTAGTGCCCCGGATTTATCTTTGGGGTTCATCCCAAATCCCCAATTTCATATTTAAAATCCAAAATCCCATGACGCAATCTACACAAACTTTTACATCCACTTATACCTGGATTTGGCAAGGATTTCCCATTTGTTACCAAATGCAAGGAAATTCTGGGCCTGCGGTGGTGCTGGTGCATGGTTTCGGTGCTTCTTGGTGGCATTGGCGCAAAAATATTCCTGTTTTGGCGGCAAGTTGTCGAGTCTATGCCCTGGATTTAATTGGTTTTGGTGCCTCCGCTAAACCTCTTCCAGGGGAAAAAATCACCTATTCCTTGGAAACCTGGGGTCAGCAAGTCGCAGACTTTTGTCGGGAAGTGGTAGGTGAGGCAGCTTTTTTAGTGGGTAATTCCATTGGTTGTATTGCCATCTTGCAAGCTGCTACTACAAACCCAGATATTGTTTTGGGGACAGCTTTACTCAATTGTTCCCTCCGTTTACTTCACGATCGCAAACGCCCCACCTTACCTTGGACTAAACGCTTTGGTGCACCCTTGATGCAGCGGTTATTATCCATTCAAGCTGTGGGTCAATTCTTTTTTAGTCAACTGGCTAAACCACAAACTGTGCGGAAAATTCTCCTCCAAGCCTATGCAAATCCCCAAACCGTCACAGATGAACTGGTAGATATTCTCATGGCTCCTACGAGCGATCCTGGTGCGGTAGAAGTGTTTCTTGCTTTTACCTCCTATTCCAGTGGCCCACTCCCAGAAGACCTGTTACCTGTCCTCTCTTGTCCAGCAATTATTTTGTGGGGAACAGCAGATCCTTGGGAACCAGTGGAATTAGGACGAGAGTTAGCTAATTTTCCCTCAGTCCAAAAGTTTATTCCCTTAGAAGGTGTGGGACATTGCCCTCAAGATGAAGCACCAGAATTAGTGAATCCAATTTTGCAAGATTGGATACTGGGATTTTCTTCAGCCCCTAACTAAATTGTTGGGTGTAATACCGGGCATATTTCCCTGATAAAGCTAACAACTCCTCATGGTTGCCTGATTCAATAATTTGTCCTTTCTCTAACACTAAAATGCGATCGCATTTTCTCACTGTTGATAATCTGTGAGCAATAATTAATACGGTGCGATTTTCCATCAATCTTTCTAAAGCTTCCTGTACCAAAGCTTCCGATTCTGAATCTAAGGCGGAAGTGGCTTCATCCAGTATTAAAATTTGCGGATTCAATAATACCGCACGGGCAATAGCAATTCTTTGTCTTTGTCCACCAGACAAATTTACACCTCTTTCCCCAACCCAGGTGTTATATCCCTCTGGTAACTGGGTAATAAATTGGTGGGCATTGGCAATTTTCGCAGCGTTTTCTACTGCTCTGGTATCAAATTTTTCTTGTCCAAAGGCAATATTTTGAGCAATAGTTCCCGAAAACATAATGGTTTCTTGGGGAACTAGACCAATTTTCCGCCTGAGACTATTGAGGGTGACATCCCTAATATTGACATTATCAATCAAAATTTCTCCCTTGATTGGGTCATAAAATCGGGGTAAAAGATTGACGAAGGTAGTTTTACCAGCACCGGAAGCACCAACTAAGGCGATCGCTTGTCCTGGCATTACCAATAAGTTAATATCCTTTAAAATGATCTCCCCAGGATTGTAGGCAAAGCTCACATTTCGGTATTCTACTTTGCCTTGGATGGAGGTAAGGGTCATGGCATTGGGTTTTTCTAATACCGTTGGTTGAATTGCCAACAATTCAAATACCCGGTCAACGGAGGCTTCACCTTGTTTAAATTCGTTATAGTTATTTGTTGTATGACCAATGGGGTCGATTAATAATGCTGCTGCGGCTAAATAGCTAAAAAATTCCCCCACGGTTAAATGGTTTTGAGAAATTTGCCAAGCTCCTACAATCAGCAATGATAATGCACTCAAAGCCTCCATAAACCCGACAATGGGAATTTGAATTGCTTTCAACCGTTCAGCTGAATATTTGGCTTTTAAACTGCGTTCTGCTTCGTGACTAAAGCGCGCTACTTCATATTCCTCTGCGGCAAAGGCTTGAATTAAGCGAATGCCCCCAAAAACTTCTGTTAAAATTGCTGATAAATCTGATACGCGATTTTGACTTTTGAGGGAATATTTACGTAATCTTTCTCCAAACCAACCAATTAAAATTCCCATCAAAGGAGCAATGATCACTGTGGCTAAAGTAAGTTGCCAATTGAGGTAAATCATATAAATGGGAATAGCAATTAACTGTAAAGCACAGGGAACAAAATCATGAAAGACTTTATTCACCACTTCCCCAATGCGGTCAACATCCTCAGTTAAACGGTATGATAAATCACCAGCTTTCGCTGTTTCAAAATAGCTGAGATTGAGCTTTTGTAAATGGGTATAGACCTGACGACGCAGATTAAAAGCCACTCGTAATGCTGCCCGTGCCATGTATAAATCTTGCATGGACTGAAAAAAGCCCCGCACCAGAAAGACCAAAGCACATATACCAGTCAATTGGGCGATCGCTAATACATTACCTTGTCCAAAGGGTGTTGCTAACTTCCCTGCCAAATTAATTAACGTTAAAGTAGCTAGAACATAACCAAAAATGCCCAAAAATCCCTTAGCGATAGTTGGCCATTGGTTGCGGATAAATGGTGTCAGTTGCCAGTAATTAGAGCGCGTTTTCAACTCGTAACTTCCAAAAAAATCTTTTGCTTTGTTTGAAGCTACCACATCATTGACCAGTCCCCTCTGCTTTCGCTTCCCAGTACCATAATCTGGGTAGTTGAGACACATCGAGAAGATAATTTATTGCCCATACTACTATCTCTAACAGCAAGAGATACTGGAGCCATATTAACTCTGCTTCTCTATTTAAAATAGACCAACTTTCATACAACTGCCAAAAACGGTAGGGCAAATATATGTAAGGAACCATCACCCAAGCTATACTTTGATACTTTCTCAAAGTCAAACTTTCTGAGATAATTTGCATCCCCAAATTAAAAAAATACCATCCCAAGATAGTTAAGACTCTGTATTCACCCTTGATGAGACCCCACCACACCATGACTAAAAATGGTACTAATGCTCCTAAAATTTGCACTGATAAAAACCAAATTTTATACCATCCTGGAAATGGCAAGGGTAGAGTATAGGGTTGAGCATTTCTCCACCCCCAAGCCATCATGAAAATGACCAGAGTGGCACCCAATAAAAACAGCAAATTTTCCAGGAATAGATATAAATTGAGATTGACAGAAAACATGATTAATTAGACTAATAACTGGATTTTATAACTACACATTTTCATCTTGTTCATCAACAAAATTTTGACCCCCATAAGCAAGTTATAAACAAAATTATTCAGTCCTGTTTGCGGCTATAATCTTTGATGATATGTAATACTGATGGCAATAAAGACACAATAATAATTAAACCAATGATTGGCAACAAATACTTATCTACCTGTTCTGCCGGTAGAGACTTACCCAAAGTGAAACCTAATAAAGTTATACCCACAGTCCACACTAAACCACCAATTAAGTTGTAGGACATAAATGTGCGGTATTGCATTTCTCCAAGTCCAGCGACAATTGGTGCAAATGTCCTGATAATAGGGAAAAATCTAGCTAAAACAATGGTTTTTTTACCATGTTTTTGATAAAACTTCTGGGTTTTCACAATGTGCTTTTTATGAAAAAACCAAGAATCCTCACGCTGAAATAATTTTCTTCCTAATTTATGACCAGTAGCATAACCAACATTATCACCGAGAACAGCGCAGATAAAAGCACCAATAATTAGTATCCAAATATTTAGTAACTGTTGAGAAGCAACAAATCCTGCCGTAAACAATAGACTATCTCCAGGCAGAAAAAATCCAATCAATAAGCCAGACTCTGCAAAGATCATCCCCCAAACTCCAAAATAACCTAGTGATTGAATTAGTTGCGGTAAATCAAAGTGCATAGAATCTGAATCTTCTCAAAAGCTGCATCCAACATTTTAACTTAGACTATTTTTGCTGAGAAAAAATTTATAATAAGTTTTTCCAGGACATGGAGAGTTGACGCAATGGGTAGGTATTTCAGAGTCCTACGGTTCTTTTGGAGTGCTGCTTTTGCTGCCGAAATAGAATATAGAATCAACTTTATCTTAGCTACCTTCAGTAGTTTAGGTAATTTAGTTGGCAGTTTATTCGGTTTATTCTTGTTTTATCGCCAAGACTACAATTTTGCTGGTTGGTCATGGAACGCAGCATTGATAGTTTTAGGAATATTTACTTTATTACAAGGATTTTCCGCCACATTTCTAGCACCTAATTTAAATCGGATTGTTCGTCATGTCCAGGAAGGAACTTTAGATTTTGTCTTGTTAAAACCTATCCACAGTCAGTTTTGGTTATCTACGCACACTATTTCGCCTTGGGGTCTACCAGATATCATCTTTGGTTTGATCATCATCGGCTATGCAGGCCAAACATTGGGTATCAGCATCAACAATTATTTGCTCAGTCTCTTACCTATCAGTTGTAGTTTAGTGATTTTATACAGCCTGTGGTTTATGTTGGGTGCAACAACCATTTGGTTTGTCAAAATATACAATGTGACTGAAGTTTTGCGTGGTTTACTAGAAGCTGGAAGATACCCTATCGTTGCCTATCCTGCCGCTTATCGCTTCTTTTTCACCTTTGTAGTTCCTGTGGCTTTTTTAACGACTATTCCTGCCCAATCTATGTTAGGTCAAAGTCAAATTACTTGGGTAATAGGCACAGCTTTATTAGCCATAGGATTATTTTTGTTTTCTACTTGGTTTTGGCGGTTTGCCTTACGGTTCTATACCAGTGCTTCCAGTTAACCATAATTAGTTGTACAAAATAAATTTCATATTTAGGAGGGGTAACTCCTAGAGATGTTTATTTTCAATAACTATGTGCAATTAATTTGCCTTGGGTACTTATATTCCAATACCGTTCAGTTAGCGTCAAAAACCTTAAATCGCGTAGGTTGGGTTGAGGAACGAAACCCAACCTACATTTATTCCTAACTGAACCGTATTGACTTATATTCCATTACAAAAAAAGACAGGCTGTTTGCCTGTCCTCAAAATGATAATTGACTAAGATAATTTAGAAATTCATCTCGGCAGCTTGGACTTTTTCCACTTGTTTCTTCTTCAGTACAAGCATTACTTGCGCCAGCATGACCAAACAAATGAAAGCAATCAACCAACCAACTCTGCTTGGATCTTGGAGAACGATTTCTGCATCTATTTGACCAAAACCACCAACGTTGGGGTTATTAGTTAAAGCATCACCAGTTTGAACTGTTTGTCCTTCAGAAACAATCAATTCTGGGCCTGCGGGAACATCATCAGTAACAACGTTACCAGATTCAGTTTTGATGCTGACTACATACTTAACAGCACCAGTGTCGTCTTGTTCTTTAGCAATTTTGGTAATCGTACCAGCAGCAGAAGCGGTGAAAGCGTTGTTGTTGCTCTTATCGCCAGTAGGATAAACTTGTCCGCGTCCCCGATTTCCACCTACATGCACAGAATATTTACCGAAGTGGATATTTTTGTCAGTAGCGGGGTTAGGAGAAAGAACAGGGAAGACGATTTCTTGATATTGTTCGCCAGGGATAGGGCCAACGATAACTACGTTGTCTTGGCCGTCTTTGTAAGGTTGGAAGTAAACGTCGCCTACTTCTTCTTTCAGTTCTTCAGAAATCCGGTCTTCTGGCGCAATCTTGAAGCCTTCGGGCAACATTAATACTGCACCGACATTCAAGCCAACTTTAGAACCATCAGCACCTACTTGCTGAACGCTGGTATCGTAGGGAATTTTGACTACGGCTTTGAATACGGTGTCAGGTAGTACGGATTGAGGTACTTCTACTTCTGTAGGTTTAGCTGCTAGGTGACAGTTAGCGCAAACAATACGTCCGGTTGGTTCGCGGGGTGTTTCTGGTGCGGTTTGTTGGGCCCAGAAAGGATAAGCAGCAGCAGTTTGGGTAAAGGCTAGATCGCTGGTGAAGAAAAATGTCACAGTAGCGATCGCTATAAGCAATGTGTTTAACATCGCTCTAGCTATGCGAGTCAACCTCGCAGGTGTACAAGCGTTTCTCATCTCTATCAGGACAAAGGTTGAATTCGTGATTAGTCATTGGTGATTAGTCATTGGTGATTAGTTATTGGTATTTGGGAAGAAAAGCCTGACCAATTAACTATTACCAATTACCCGTTACCAGTAAGCACTCAGTAGCGTATTAAGCCCACCAAGGTTCTTCACCAGTACGGAAGTCTGTTTCTGTCCAAGTGGTGAGAACGATTTTGTCGTTGTCTACTGCGGCATGGCTTAATGCCAAAGAACGTGGTGCAGGACCGCGAACCACTTTACCTGTGGCATCGTACTGGGAACCGTGACAAGGACACTTGAACTTGTTCTCGGCAGCATTCCAAGGTA
Source organism: Richelia sinica FACHB-800 (assembly GCF_014698825.1). Lineage (GTDB taxonomy): Bacteria > Cyanobacteriota > Cyanobacteriia > Cyanobacteriales > Nostocaceae > FACHB-800. Next base: position 5,357 of record NZ_JACJTT010000013.1, on the reverse strand, counting down.
CAACACAACCTAAGTGAGTACAAACGGCGTTAATCCCGTAGTCAGTAATAGCTTCTTTGCTTTCCACCACAATATATGTGGGGTCTCCCTTTAAACCTTGTACAAGGGTGCGATCGCCTACATTATGGCTAGCAAGAAACTTACTGACAATAACATCATTGCCCAATTCGTCTTTTGCAGTTGTCCCACCACCAGCACCACCACTTGCAGGGGGAATAAAGTAATTGACAACGGGATACAATGCACCTAAAGCCACTCCGGTTACTGTGCCAAAAGTGAGCAGGTTCATGAATTGACGACGCCCCATATCTGGCACGTCTGCTGATTCAGAAAATTGAGCCATAATCTACGCGCTCTTTGTCTAATTTGTTAAGCATTTTGACAAGAGTACCATTTCTTGATCAACCCTTGTCTGAGTGGCAATGCTAACGCCGACAGTGATGCCATATTTCTTGCTTGGAAGATACATCTAGCATCTTTTCTGTTAGCATTACATTTCTTTATATCTTTATCATACTGGAGTTACGGAACTTAACATCATAACTAAATGTAAAATCTAATTGAGAAAAGCTCTATGACCATCTTCGGCAACAGTCCAACGATGGGTATTCCCAATAGAACATCCCCAGTCCAAAATCCCAAATTGGTATGACAGGAAAGGAATTACGCCAAATATTGATTGATAAATGGGGACACTCTTATGATGTCCAATTGCGTCGCACACAAGGCAAGATATTTCTGCAAGTAATGTGGAAATACCTTGAGCAAGCTTCTTTTCCTTTAAGCGAAGCAGAGTACCAAGAACATCTTGATAGCATTGCTAATTATCTCAATGCCTTGGGTGGAACACAACAAGTGCAAACTTTTATTACACAAACTAAAGAGCGCCCCCGTCTTGGTAAAGCTGTGAGTATTCCTCTGGATTTGGGTGAACGCGCCTCAGAATGGCTATTGTGATGTTTATACCAACCATCACAAATATCACCTATTTGATGAGCATTCTCATTGTTGATGTGTGAATCATTATCCCAACTATCTATTATAAATATCAATTCAAAATAATTGCGATGAGCATTTTATTTAGTTATTTCTCAACAAAAATTTTGATGTAACAATTTCTGGAAAAACATAGGCAAATTCTCATAATCTAATTAAAACTTTGCTGTTATTTTTATCAACACTATACACAAGCTAAATTGATAATTTTTATAGAAAAAATCAAATGCAAACAATTATAAATTCAGAATAAATCATACAGTAAATGCAAAATATCCAAGATAATAACCTTTAGATTCAAGCCATAGCCCAAGATATTTTCAACTCTTTTTCTCTCCTCTGCTACATGTGTAAACACCTGTCACTCTACCTTGGCAATCCCTGGAAAATTCCACTAAGGCTCCTTTATTGATCCTCTTACCTAAAATTTCGCACTGACACGCAAAGCTTAATCTGAAAAAGATTGTGCTTTAATTCACCTAGTATCCGGAACATCTCCATTAATCACCAAAATTTTGTTCTCCTTTGACTCCAACTCTCCCCTCAAAGAGTTAAAACTTTGTATGCTGAGTCTATAAGGTCTTCATAGTTCTGATCAAAACTGGTGCAAGAGGATTTTCGGTTAATTGTTGATTTGGTATCAGTCTTTGCTGTCGCCGCCTGCGGTGGACTGCTGGCTTCGCTGTTGAAACAACCTGTTTTACTAGGCTATCTCATCGGCGGGATGGTTGTTGGGCCAGCAGGGCTAGGACTGATAAAAGAAGTAATTCAGGTAGAAACCCTAGCGCAATTTGGGGTGGCCTTCTTGTTGTTCGCTTTGGGGGTGGAATTCTCCTTTGCTGAACTTAAAAAGGTTAAGGCTATAGCCTTAGGGGGAGGCGCGCTACAAATAGCCCTGACCATCCTGATCACCGTTGTGGTGTGCGGAGTTACTGGCGCTTGGGGCACCTTACCCGCCAAAGGTGTGTTCTTAGGTTCAATTCTGTCGTTATCTTCCACAGCAGTTGTCCTCAAATGCTTAATGGAACGCAACGAAACAGAAACGCCCCACGGACAGGTGATGCTGGGTATTTTGGTAGTGCAGGATTTAGCACTGGGTTTGATGTTGGCAGTATTACCAGCTTTACATCAGCCTGGTGAAGCCATTGGTTTAGCAGTTGTCACAGCCTTGGTACGTATTGTTTTATTCGCAGCAGGTGCAGTGATAGCTGGTATTTGGCTAATTCCGCCTTTATTGAGGCTCCTAGCCCGGACTGAAAGCCGAGAGTTATTTTTGCTAGGGGTAGTTACCCTATGCCTATGTATTGCCCTATTGACAGAGTTTTTGGGCCTGTCTATTGAAATGGGGGCATTCGTTGCAGGGTTAATGATTTCGGAAGTAGAGTATGCTGACGAAACTCTCACTATCGTAGAACCTTTGCGCGATATCTTTGCTAGCTTGTTTTTTGCCACCATTGGGATGCTAATTGACCCAGTGTTTTTGTGGAACAATCTAGAGTTGATTCTGGGATTAGTTGCCCTAGTGTTTGTGGGCAAGTTTTTAATTATTACACCTTTAGTCAAACTATTCCGTTACCCTTTAAAAACAGCTTTAATCGCTGGGTTCGGACTGGCACAAATTGGGGAATTTTCCTTTGTTCTCGCCAGTGAAGGACAGGCTTTAGGTTTAGTTTCCCGACGCATATATTTATTTATTTTGGGAACAACTGCTGTCACTCTGATGTTGACTCCGTTCGTCTTGCGGTTAGTCCCATTTCTATTTACTTTTGCTGAATCTATGCCTTGGCTTAAACCCTATTTGGCTGATGACCAAGCACAGGATTTTTCAGCAGATTTACCTTTTAAAGACCATATAGTAGTTTGTGGTTACGGGCGCATTGGCAAAAATTTGGTGAAGTTGTTACAGCAACACCAGTTACCTTTAGTGGTGATAGATCAGTCGGAAAGCCGGATTCAGCAGTTACGAGAGGCAGAAATACCCTACGTTTATGGGAATGCGGTGAGTTTTCATGTATTAGAGACGGCTGGAGTTAACCATGCTAAGGGAATGGCGATCGCTCTCCCAGATCCTGCTAGTATTCGTCTCTCCCTCAAACGGGCATTGGAACTATCCCCAGAGTTAGACTTAGTTGTTCGCGCTACCCAAGATAAAAATATTGAACTCCTGTATCAATTGGGGGCGAGGGAAGTTGTACAACCGGAATTTGAAGCCAGTTTAGAAATGGCAACATATCTCTTAACTGGGGTGGGGTTGTCACCTGAATCAGTCCAGCAGACTATGCAGGAAATCCGCAAAAATCATTACTTGTATTTGCGTCCAGAACGTTCTGCGGCTGAAGTGGCCCAGCATTTACAACAAGTTACCCGTGACTTAAATCGCCATTGGTATGACCTACCAGCTAATTCACCATTAATTGGTATGACCTTGGAAGAAGCGGATATGCGCTACCTCACAGGGGTGAGTTTGATGGCTATTAAGCGCGAAAATGGGGAGGAAATTGACTATCCCAGTAGTGCAACTCAACTAGAAGCAGGCGATCGCTTACTTGTAGTAGGGGAAACAGAGGAACTAGCCGCATTAGCAGAATTAGCTCAAGGACAAGTGGCTGTGCCCAAGGAAAACAGTGCTTGCCAATGGGTGACAGTCCGCTCAGATTGCCCAGTTTTAGGAAAAACCCTAGCAGATTTAACTGCCAAAGAAGAACATGGAGTACAAATCCAAGCCATTCGACGGGATGGTAAATTTATCCGTTTTCCCAGTGGCGGTATGGATTTAAGAGTAGGTGATCAAGTTTTGTTATGTGGACGTTTACCAAATCTCAATCAACTACAACAACTATTCACCGCCTCCTGTGGAGTTCCCTTGGCTGTTCCCATTGGCAAAATTTTAGAAATCCAGGAAGAAGGATAAGTGTTGGTTCATAGAAGTGATCTGTCACCTTCTGCCTTCAAGAATCAATATTAGCCATTTTCGCTTTGCCTTCTTCCATAGGAACTAAAGACCTTTCTGTGACTACCTCTGTTTGAGGTTTACTATAGGCGATCGCTTGCTTCCAAATCGTGAATTGCTCATTATTAGCATCAATCACTGATATACAAGTATGGTCTTGCCAAAACACCTTGCCTATAATTAAGTCACCAGTCATCAACTTGAATTCGACTGTTGCTTTCTCTTTAATCCACTTTTGCACTAGGCGAATGCTGGGTAGTGTTATATCAAATTCAGAGGTGGCCATTTGCGGTAACGATTTGTTCAAGATGGACAATGTTAATTGAGTAGTAATTTATCTTTGATAATTCATCTAGGGGAAAATGGCAATCGAATTTACTAAGTATCACGGTCTCGGCAATGACTTCATTTTGATAGATAATCGCTCCTCAGAAAAGCCTATTCTGACACCAGAACAAGCCGTGAAGTGGTGCGATCGCCATTTTGGCATCGGGGCTGATGGTGTAATTTTTGCCCTACCTGGACAAAACGGCACAGATTACACGATGCGAATTTTTAATTCTGATGGTTCCGAACCGGAAATGTGTGGCAACGGCATTCGCTGTTTAGCAGCCTTTTTATCTGATTTAGAAGGTATGTCCCGCACTAAAAACTACTATCGCATTCATACCTTAGCTGGTGTCATTACACCCCAACTAGCTGTCGATGGCGTAAAGGTAGATATGGGTTTACCCCGATTATTAGCCGGAGAAATTCCTACCACCCTTGCACCTGCTGATGCAAAAGTTATTAACCAACCTCTAGAAGTAGCAGGTAAAACCTGGGATGTGACCTGTGTCAGTATGGGTAATCCCCACTGCATTACCTTTGTAGAAGATGTTGCTGCTATTTCCTTAGAAAGTATTGGCCCCCAATTTGAGCATCATCCTGTCTTTCCCCAACGTACTAATACAGAATTTATAGAAGTAGTTAGTCGTGATTACCTAAAAATGCGAGTTTGGGAACGAGGTGCTGGTATTACTTTAGCCTGTGGAACTGGTGCTTGTGCTTCCTTAGTGGCTGGGGTATTGAACGATAAATGCGATCGTACTGCCACCATAGAATTACCTGGTGGACCATTAGAAATTCAATGGTCAGAAGTTGATCAACGTATTTACATGACTGGTCCAGCAGAACGGGTATTTACAGGCAAGTATTAATTGATTAACCGACATTAACAACACAATAGAGAGGTTTAATTCAGACCTCTCTAGTAAACTTATACCAAAAACCGAAAGCCCCCGCATGAAGAATGAGGAGGCTTAGGAGAAGAGAGAACCTGGCATCGAGCTATTGTGACAATCGGCTACCCGAGAACTATCGTCGCCGCAGCAGCGTTTCACCTCTGAGTTCGGGAAGGGATCAGTGTGGT
>NZ_JACJTT010000012.1 GCF_014698825.1 Richelia sinica FACHB-800 | reverse complement strand
CTTTCCACAATTCCTTTTGTTTTCCTTTTTACTTCATCTTGAGCGAAGGCGTTCTTTCTTACTTAGTCAAGGAATTAACATTCATATTTCCCGGTGCAAGATATAAGATAACCTAGACCTAAATGTTGATATCACCTTCTCCGATACGACCGTTTCTTCTACCATCACCCGTACTTGGGTAGCTAAGGATGATGCGGGAAATATCAGCAGTGCTAATCAAATCATCACAGTCCAATCACCCACGACTATCAATGGCACTAACTCTAGTGAAGTAATTGTTGGTACTAATACAATCAACATCATTGACGGTAAAAGAGGTAATGATGTCATCTATGGCTATCAAGGTGATGGCGTTTCTGGTGTGGGCAGTACAGCTACGATTCCTACCCTTAACCCTGCCAGTGGTGGAGTTAACGACCATGACATAATTCGTGGTGGTGCTGGCAATGACATTATGTATGGTGGGGGCGGTAATGATACTTTTTTGGTATCAGGTATTGGTGATGGTTTTGATACTTTCTTTGGTGATGACGGTTATGACACTGTAGTTGCAGAAACTGCTGGTACTGTCATTGGTGTAATAGGTTATCAAAATGGCGTGGAGGAGTTTGTCGGTCATAGCAGTGGTGATACTGTCATTAAAGATGTCACTGGTGGCAACATCTTAAACTTCAGCAACACAAAGCTGACAAACATAGCCGAAGTCAACGCCAATGGTGGTAATGATACGATAATCGCCTCTAACATCAGCAATATGCAAATTCGGGGTGGTGCTGGCAATGACAATTTCACCGCAGGTAGCCAAACTGTTACTTTCGTCTATGACGGCACTAGTAATGGCTTTGACACCTTTACTAATGGTACAGGCACCTCAATTGTCCAAGCAACAACTGCTGGGACAGTCGTTGGTGTAATTGGTTATCAAAATGGTGTGGAGGAGTTTTTAGGACATAGCAATGGTGACACCATCATTAAAGACTCTACTGGCAGTAACACCCTCAATTTCAGCAACACCACGCTGACCAACATTGCAGAGGTTGATGCTAGTAGTGGTATTGATACGGTGATTGCCTCTCATCTTAGCAGTATGAAAATTCGGGGTGGTGCTGGCAATGACAATCTCACCGCAGGTAGCCAAACTGTTACTTTCGTCTATGACGGCACTAGTAATGGCTTTGACACCTTTACTAATGGTACAGGCACCTCAATTGTCCAAGCAACAACTGCTGGGACAGTCGTTGGTGTAATTGGTTATCAAAATGGTGTGGAGGAGTTTTTAGGACATAGCAATGGTGACACCATCATTAAAGACTCTACTGGCAGTAACACCCTCAATTTCAGCAACACCACGCTGACCAACATTGCAGAGGTTGATGCTAGTAGTGGTATTGATACGGTGATTGCCTCTCATCTTAGCAGTATGAAAATTCGGGGTGGTGCTGGCAATGACAATCTCACCGCAGGTAGCCAAACTGTTACTTTCGTCTATGACGGCACTAGTAATGGCTTTGACACCTTTACTAATGGTACAGGCACCTCAATTGTCCAAGCAACAACTGCTGGTACTGTCATTGGTGTAATTGGTTATCAAAATGGTGTGGAGGAGTTTTTAGGACATAGCAGTGGTGACACCATCATTAAAGACTCTACTGGCAGTAACACCCTCAATTTCAGCAACACCACGCTGACCAACATTGCGGAGGTTGATGCTAGTAGTGGTAATGATACGGTGATTGCCTCTCATCTCAGCAGTATGAAAATTCGGGGTGGTGCTGGCAATGACAATCTCATCGCAGGTAGCCAAACTGTTACTTTCGTCTATGACGGTACTAGTAATGGCTTTGATAGCTTTACTAATGGTACAGGCACCTCAATTGTCCAAGCAACAACTGCTGGTACTGTCATTGGTGTAATTGGTTATCAAAATGGTGTGGAGGAGTTTTTAGGACATAGCAGTGGTGACACCATCATTAAAGACTCTACTGGCAGTAACACCCTCAATTTCAGCAACACCACGCTGACCAACATTGCGGAGGTTGATGCTAGTAGTGGTAATGATACGGTGATTGCCTCTCATCTCAGCAGTATGAAAATTCGGGGTGGTGCTGGCAATGACAATCTCATCGCAGGTAGCCAAACTGTTACTTTCGTCTATGACGGCACTAGTAATGGCTTTGATAGCTTTAACAACGGATCTGGTATTAGCACTATCCTGGCAGAAGCCGATGGTACAATTATTGGACTAGCCTCTGGTTTTAATAATGGTGTTGATCAGATTGATATCAACGGTAAGACCAATGTTAAAGTCATAGGAACGGGGGGCAACGACACACTGAATTTCGCTAATGTCACTGTTCTCAACAATCCTGATACTTTCGAGTTGAATGGGGGTAACGGTAATGACACAATTAACGGTACTAATAGTGACGACAGAATTGTTGGTAGTGCTGGCAGAGATACACTCATTGGTGGTGGTGGTGTAGATAGTTTTGTCTTTAATGCTCAAAGCGACTCACGTTTTAACTCTGGTGATAGGATCGCAGATTTTGATGCTACTAATGGGGAAAAGATTATTCTCAACGCTATCACTGGCGGTATTGGTTCGTTCAATGCTGGTGGTGGTTTTACAACCGGAGGAATTAGTAATCAAGCCATTTTCTTAGGCAATCAGCTCCGAGTTGATTTAAATGCCAACGGTGTGTTCGATACAAGCGATCTCGAAATCAATTTTACAGCAATCACAGGTGCCTTCAGTGCTGCGAATATTGTGTTCTAATGCTTTGAAGACATAAGTTTTAAAGAGCGATCGCATTTTTGGGAAACTGGAGATGCGATCGCTCTCATTCAATGAATATTTGGAGTTTTAATATATATTTCATTCATTTAAGCAAAAAACCCGGTGTTATTAACTAACCGGGTGAATTGAAGTATGAGGATAAAAATTTGATTTAGTCGATAAAACCCATCAAACTATCGGAGTCATCAATGGTATTTGATGCTACGGGACGGTTACCCATAATAGAGTAATTGCTAGAAATTACTAGTGAACTCGAAGCGATAGGACGAATACCAGAAAGGTTAATACTATCAACTACTTTGATTGTATTGGCACTGATGGGACGAATACCCATGATGTTAATTGTCTCAACGACTTGCAAATTACTAGCAGAAATGGGACGGATACCAGCAATGGACACTGTTTCCGCCACTTGTAAGTCACTACTAGCGATGGGACGGACTCCAGCAACTACAATTTTCCCTTGGTTTTCTGTCTCTGTATTTACAGTGTTTTGATTATTTTCAGCTTCCACCGATGTTTCTCCCTTTAGCTTGGTACGCTTGTGGCGAAAATTTATTGCTTTCCCAGTGCTGTTAATATTGATAAACTAACAGTTATGGTTTGTTAAGTAAATTTTACAATAACTAGGGAAAGATATATTTTTCCCTATGTATGCAAGTGTAACCTTAAAAAACCTCATATATATATAAGTTTCTTTAAAACAGATACATAAGTAAATATTAAGTGTAGCTATATGTAACGTATTTTGAAGACATGATACACAAAAAGCTCTAAGATAGAATAGGGTTTTATAGTACAAGTGTATGGCTGAATTTAGTCTGCAAGCGCCTTTTGTTCCTACAGGTGATCAACCGCAAGCGATCGCTCAACTGGTAAAAAGTGTACAAGGGGGTCATCGTTACCAAACCCTATTGGGTGCGACGGGAACAGGTAAGACCTTTTCTATTGCCGCAGTGATTGAGAAAGTGGGAAAACCGACTTTAGTCTTAGCCCATAATAAAACCCTAGCTGCACAGTTGTGTAACGAGTTGCGGGAGTTCTTCCCCAAAAACGCCGTTGAGTATTTTGTCAGCTATTACGATTACTATCAGCCAGAAGCTTATATTCCTGTCACTGATACCTATATTGAGAAAACCGCAGCGATTAATGACGAAATTGATATGTTACGTCATTCTGCTACCCGTTCCCTGTTTGAACGTCGGGATGTGATTGTTGTGGCTTCCATTAGCTGTATTTACGGTTTGGGGATACCTTCGGAATACCTCAAAGCGGCAATTCCTCTCAAAATTGGTATGGAAGTTGACCAACGTCAGGTTTTGCGGGATTTAACATCAGTCCAATACAGTCGGAACGATTTAGAAATGGGTCGAGGCAAGTTTCGCGTCCGAGGTGATGTGTTAGAAATTGGCCCGGCCTACGAAGATAGAATTATTCGCGTAGAATTTTTTGGAGATGAAATCGACGCGATTCGCTACATTGACCCTGTAACGGGGGAAATTATTAGTAGTCTAGAAGCAGTTAATATTTATCCAGCGCGTCACTTTGTTACTCCCGAAGAACGTTTAGAAGCAGCTTGCGAAGATATTGCCACTGAATTAAAACAACAGAAGTTAGATTTAGAGTCAGCAGGTAAATTAGTAGAAGCACAACGGATTGACCAGCGCACTCGCTACGACTTAGAAATGCTGGGGGAAGTGGGTTATTGCAACGGGGTAGAAAACTATTCCCGGCATTTAGCAGGTAGAAAAGCCGGAGAACCACCAGAGTGTTTAATTGATTATTTTCCCAAAGATTGGTTATTAGTGATTGATGAATCACATGTGACTGTTCCCCAAATTCGGGGCATGTACAACGGTGACCAAGCCAGGAAGAAAGTTTTAATTGACCATGGTTTTCGTCTTCCCAGTGCGGCTGATAATCGTCCTTTAAAAGCTGAGGAATTTTGGCAAAAAGTTAATCAATGTATTTTTGTGTCGGCAACTCCGGGCAATTGGGAATTAGAAGTTTCTGAAGATAATATAATTGAACAAATTATTCGTCCTACTGGTGTAGTTGATCCAGAAATTTTTATCCGTCCTACTGAAGGTCAAATTGATGATTTATTGGGAGAAATAAGAGATAGAATTGACCGCCAAGAAAGAACCATTATTACTACTTTAACAAAGCGGATGGCGGAAGATTTAACAGAATATTTAGAAGATAAGGGAGTGAAAGTTAGATATTTACATTCAGAAATTAACTCAATTCAGAGAATCGAAATTTTACAAGATTTGCGAGAAGGTAACTTTGATGTGTTGGTAGGTGTAAATTTACTGCGGGAAGGTTTGGATTTACCGGAAGTTTCTCTGGTAGCCATTATGGACGCAGATAAAGAAGGTTTCTTGCGGGCAGAACGTTCTTTAATTCAAACTATTGGACGGGCTGCGCGTCATGTGCGGGGACAAGCAATTTTGTATGCTGATAATTTAACCGACAGCATGATTAAGGCTATTGAGGAAACAGATAGACGGAGAGGAATTCAAATAGCTTATAATCGAATGCACGGAATTACACCCCAGCCAATCGTTAAAAGGTCGAGTAATGCCATTTTATCGTTTTTAGAAGTATCAAGACGGTTGAACAGTACAGATTTAAAAACGGTAGATGAACACATGGATGAACTACCGTTAGAAGAGATTCCGGGATTGATTACTTTGTTAGAAACCCAGATGAAGGAAGCTGCCAAGAATCTGGAGTTTGAAGAAGCAGCGAAATTACGCGATCGCATTAAACATCTGCGAGATAAAATGATTGGACGTTAATGCAATCCTCTTCACCATTAAAGTAGGGGTGAAGCCTATTGCTTCACCCTTATGCCTCATCCCAAGGCACAAAGGCTTATTTTCCTTAAAACTCCACAATTACTGGTGTATGATCACTAGGCTGGGTTAATTTTCGTGGTTCAACATCAATAATACAGTTCTTAGCCCGTTCATATAGAGCCGATGTCAAATAATGATGATCAATTCGCCAGCCTAAATTACGCTTAAATGCAGATGTACGATAATCCCACCAGCTAAAATGACCACCTTCTGCGGTAAACTTGCGAAAAGCATCAGCAAAACCCAGTGATAGAACATCTTGTAAAGCTTGGCGTTCTGGGACTGATGCCATAATATGATTGTCAATTTTTACCTGGTCATGAATATCTTTGTCTTCTAAGGCAATATTAAAGTCACCACACATACAAATAGCTGCATCTGATTTCAAAATTGCTTGCAAGTATTCACGTAAGACCTTCAGCCAGCGTAACTTATATTCATACTTTTCATTTCCCACCGCAGAACCATTGGGAACATAAAGATTGATAATTCGCACATCTCCTAACACTCCAGTAATGACCCGCTTTTGTTGGTCTATTTCTGGATCTAGGTTTGGTAAAAAGGCGCAAAAACCTGCACTGACATCTGTCAAAGGTTGACGGCTAATTAATGCTACACCGTTGTAAGCTTTTTGCCCGGAGATGTAAAGATGATAGCCTAGTTTTTCTATGGGTTGACGAGGAAAGTCTGCATCTATGACTTTAGTTTCCTGTAAACAGAGTACATCGACTGGATTTTGATTTAACCAGTTTATGACATGTTCTAAGCGAGTACGAATGGAGTTAACGTTCCAAGTAGCAATTTTCATTATTCATTTTATGTCAGTGTGAATACTTATCATATCCATGGGTTATAGGATTTGATTAAAAATTATTGCGACATATAAAATTGTGAAAATTGCTGTTAATCTACATTTGACAATCACCAATTTAAGATCCCCAATGGTATGACTAATATTACTAGGGAAGCATTCTCGCCACTAGTAATTGCGCTGAGTGATTAAATATTTTAGTATTTGTAGCTACCAATCAGGTTATTTTGTGATTAAGGATACAGAAATTCTTTATTAATTATGAATCTAAAGGTAGATAAAATTATTAAATCTTTAGATATAGTTGAAGAGGATGTTTTACAATTGGTTTATTGTATCAAATAGTGAATCATCTTCCTCCATCCTCCTTAACAAAAAAAGATTGTTAGCTTTTAATGCCCCAGGGGGATCAAGAAGAACCTAGACATCCATGATGATTAAACACCATCTTTGGTTTCTAAGTATTCGACTCCTACTGATGATCATTAAATCTAAAATTTAATATTGATTTGATAAAAATGTTAACCACAATGATGAGGATCAGGTGTTGTAACTTTAATTGCATATTGCTTAAAAACATAAAAGTTTTGGGTCTGGGTCGTCTCGCCTAACCTAATTTATGCAAATAAAAAGCACATAAATCTATGACTCATTGAGGTTAATTGTACTGTCAGGGGAGTACATACAAATACCTGTCCTCGTTGAGCGAGGGATCATATTACACAACATTTGTCATCAATTCTCTAATTTCCATGAGAATTAGATGATGACGTTGATACTTAGTTGTTGTCACTAATAATTTTTTTCTGTCAAATTAACTTTTTTCAGGAGGACATTGGTATGAGCATGAGAGCCAACACCTGCCCATGTTGCGGTGGTTCCATCTTGCGTCATGTCCGTCATGGGGAACTATATTGGTTCTGCCTGTCGTGCCGACAAGAAGTACCACAATTAAGCCTGACCCGTTTATCTAATTTAGAAAGCCGTAATACTGGAGTGGGAACTAACCAGACTCCGGTGAATTCCTGATGAAAATTTAGTGGTGGTGACGGTGACAGAAGCACTTCTGGGGAAAAGGCTGTGCCCAAAGATTTTATCCTTATTGATAATTAGACATCTCCGCAAAAATCGAGAGGTTCTATAGACTCTCTATGAAAGGGTGGTAGAAAACCCATCTTTAATGATCGGAGAAGTTGATTATGATGACAGATTCAATGTTCAAAAGCTCATATTGTCTCTCTTAGACAAGACCTAAATTCCCATTTGCTAATTTTTCACCGTCCCACTGCCTGTGCCAAAAATGCTGATGCAATTATCTTCTGTCATCTTTCCCCAAGTTTTCTGCCATAAATCTCGGTATGATAGATAAAGAGACAAAAATTAACAAATGTTTATCAAATGCTGATCAACTCCTCTGGCTTGTCCAAAGTCAAAGACTCAGTAACTAAACAGATTCTCTTAGGTCATGAACCGAGTACAGAGTTAATTGCTATTCTAGCTGTCTATTTAGTCCAAGGGATATTAGGGTTAGCCCGTCTAGCCGTAAGCTTTTTCCTGAAAGATGAATTAGGGCTAAGTCCAGCAGAAGTATCAGCATTGCTAGGGATAGTAGCCCTGCCTTGGATGATTAAGCCTGTATTTGGTTTTATTTCCGATGGTTTGCCAATACTTGGTTATCGGAGAAGACCTTATCTAGTTTTATCTGGGCTGTTGGGTACTGGCGCATGGTTAAGTTTAGCCACTATAGTCCATAGTAGTTTAGGGGCGACAATAGCGATCGCTATGAGTTCCCTTTCTGTGGCTTTCAGCGATGTCATCGTTGACTCCCTCGTAGTCGAAAGAGCTAGATCCGAATCCCAAGCTAAAGCAGGTTCTCTTCAATCCCTCTCTTGGGGTGCTAATGCCATAGGCGGGTTGCTCACAGCTTATTTTAGCGGTTTCCTCTTAGAACATTTCACCACCCGCACAGTATTTTTATTCACTGCCTTTTTTCCCTTAATCGTTTCCTTAGTTGCATTTTTAATTTCTGAAAAATCAGTTAACAGCCCAGATAAAGAACCTTCCCAACCAACAGTTGGCGACTGGAAAAATCAAATCATCCAAATTCGTCAATCCTTTACACAAAAAGCTATTTGGATACCCACAGCATTTATATTTATTTGGCAGTCTACTCCTAGTGCAGATTCCGCATTTTTCTTCTTCTTCACCAACGATCTGCATTTTCAACCAGAATTTTTAGGGAGAGTTAATTTCTTTAATAGTATTGCCTCCTTAATTGGTATTTGGATTTTCCAACGTTTCTTAAAAACCATACCCTTCAGAGTCATTTGCGGCTGGAGTATTCTCATCTCTGCTGCCTTAAGAATGACGATGTTATTGTTAGTAACCCATACCAATAGAACCATAGGTATTGATGACCATTGGTTCATTTTAGGAGATAGTTTAGTCCTGGCAGCAATGGGGCAAATTGCCTTTATGCCCATTATGGTATTAGCGGCTAGAATCTGCCCCTTGGGATTAGAGGCAACCCTATTTGCACTGTTAATGTCCATCTTTAATTTAGGAGGCACAATTTCTAAATTCATCGGTGCATTAATCATGCAAGGGCTGGGTATTACAGAAACTAACTTTGATTATCTGTGGCTTTTAGTTATTATCATTAACATCTGTTCTATACTGCCGATGTTATTCATTACCTGGCTACCAGAGAATGAAGCAGATAATAATCCTGACTTAATCACTAATTAGAATTCCATTTTTTCAAACACATGCAAATATCTCCCAATCCAACAAATATTGATTTAGAAAAATCCTACACTCGTGAAGACTGGCAAAAAGGATACGAATCACTGAAGGAAGAATTTGATTATTGGATTGATGATATAGAAGGCGAAATTCCCTCAGAATTACAAGGTACATTGTTTAGAAACGGGCCTGGTTTATTAGATATCAATGGACAAAGACTACATCATCCCTTTGATGGTGATGGGATGATTAGCCGCATTACTTTTGATAACGGTCGTGCTCATTTCCGTAATCGGTTTGTTCAAACACCCGGCTATTTAGCAGAGAAAAAAGCTGGAAAAATTCTTTATCGTGGGGTTTTTGGGACAGAAAAACCAGGTGGTTGGTTAGCTAATATTTTTGATTTCAAAATTAAACATATTGCCAATACCAACGTTATTTATTGGGGTAAAAAACTATTAGCATTATGGGAAGCATCTGAACCTTATCGTCTTGACCCCCACACCTTAGAAACCACAGGCAACGAATATTTCCATGGAGTTTTAGCAGCAGGTGAAGCTTTTAGTGCCCATCCTCGTCTTGACCCCAGTTGTAACCAAGACAATGGTGCACCATGTCTAGTTAACTTTTCCATCCAACCAGGACTATCGACGAAAATTACAATCTTTGAGTTAAACTCGGCTGGGGAAATCATCAGAAAAAAAATTCATCACGTTCCTGGCTTCTGTTTTATCCACGATTTTGTTATTACCCCCAATTACTGCATCCTTTTCCAAAATCCTGTTAAATTTAACCCCATACCATTTGCTTTAGGCTTGAAAAGTGCAGGACAATGTATTAATTTCCAAAATAATCAACCTACTCGTATTATCGTCATTCCTCGTCATCCAGAATCGAAAGAAATAAAAATTCTGGAAACTCAATCTGGATTTATTTTCCACCACGTCAATGCTTTTGAAGTAGGACATGAAATTATTGTTGATTCTATTTGCTACAAATCACTCACAGATGTAGAACCAGACAGTGATTATCGCCAAACTAACTTTGAAGCTAATGCACCAGGACAACTATGGCGGTTTGACCTGAATTTACAAGAAAATACAGTCCAGCACCAATTAATTAATAGTCGTGCTTGTGAGTTTCCCACAATTCACCCAGACAAAGTAGGTAGAGCATACCGTTATTTATATATCGGTGCGGCTCATCATGAAACAGGGAATGCTCCTTTACAAGCAATTATGAAAGTAGATTTAGACTCTCAAACCACACAAGTTTGGAGTGCTGCACCAAGGGGTTTTGTGGGTGAGCCGATTTTTGTCCCCCGACCCAATTCTCAACAGGAAGATGATGGTTGGTTATTATTTTTAGTTTATGATGCGGCTCATCATCGTTCCGATGTAGTAATTTTAGATGCTAGTGATTTTTCCCAAGGTGCTGTGGCAAAACTACATCTAAAACATCATATTCCCTATGGTCTACATGGGAGTTTTACCCCTGAGAAGTTTGTTTAAAAATTTCGTCCTTTAGGTTGGGTTGATAAACAATGCAACCCAACAAAGTGATTTTTATGAAATTATTCAGATTCTCGATGTTTCCAATTCATTGGGAAGCTGAACTCTGGGACGGAAATAAACCTTTAAACCATCACAGGGATGAGCTAAAGGTATCATTGTTATATCTAAATTTTGTCCTGGGACAAGTTCCCATTCATAACCACGCAATAACAACGCAGCAAATATTTTCATCTCCAATTTAGCAAACTCTTTTCCTAAACATTCTCTCACTCCACCACCAAAGGTAACGTAACTAAAAGGCTTAGATTTATCCTCAGCCCTATCAACACTAAACCTTTGTGGATCAAAAGTTTCAGGATTTTTATATATACTCTGGTCTTGATGGGTTGTAACTACCTGATACATCACAGACCAACCTTGAGGAATGGAATAACCATTAAATTCACAAGTTTGAATTACTGAACGAAATCCACCACCTACTGGAGGAATAAATCGTAAAACTTCCTTGAGAACTTGGTCTAGGTAAGTCATTTTTTGTAGAGTTTCAGATGTTAGTTCACCTTCACAACCTATTTGCTCTTGTTCTTCCCTCGCTGCGGCTAAAATTTCTGGATTTTGCGCTAATAACAAACAAAAAGAAGTTAATGCAGAAGTTAAGGTTTCATGCCCAGCAAATAATAAAGTCAGAAGTTGGTCTTTGAGTTCTTCTATACTTAAATTACTACCGTCTTCATCCTTTGCATTTAACAACAAACCCAAAACATCCTGTCCTGAACTGGGTTGTTGTTGACGTTGCCGAATGATATCTTCAATCTTTGCTAATAATTTTTCCCTGGCTTTTAAAGCCTTACTAAATTTAGTCCCAGGTAAACGAATGGGCAGAGTCAATAGACCATTACACCATTCTTCAAATAATTCAGCAAAATGAGTGTCATTATTAACGTCTGTTCCTACTAGTAGTTTACAGGCTACATCAAAAGTATAGTTTCTTATTTCTGGGTACCATGTTAATTGACCCATTTTTTCCCATCTCTGCAAATAGAGATTACTAATTTCTACCATTGATGGCAAATAACTTGCTAACGCTCGCGGTTGAAAAGCTTGTGATAATAATTTGCGTCTTTTTTGATGAGTAGTACCTGTTTGGGTGACTAAAGATGCAGAACCAAGTAAAACTAAAGCACTATCAATCCATTTAATGACAAAATTCTGATTTTCTTGGCTAAATATAAAGCGATTAGCATCTGCTCCCAACATCATGATGGTTGGCAGTCCAAATAAATTGGTTTTAAATACATTACCGTATTTTTTTTGTCGCTTAGTGACAAAATCTGGATCACGCAAAAACGCAATTGTTTCTCCCAGGAAAGGCAACCCGAAGTTGCCAGGAGGTAAAGGTAACTGATGATTGGTATTTTTCATACAAAATGCGGGTAAAACTGACCAGGTAATTATGTGACCAACAAAATGATGACAGATGAGTTATTCATCAAGGTTCATAAACTTGATGCAACAAGTTACATTTAAACACATAAGGGTGAGCAGCAATGCTCACCCACGCAACTGAAGATATGAGAGTATCTAATAAGCTGATAAACCTTTAATCTACATAACCAGGGTGGGCTGTTCGGCCCACCCCACAAGAGTTGTAATTTTAGAAAATATGCAAGTCCAACACCTTATCTAGCTCTAACCAGTTACTTCTGCCATTTCGATGACACGATCATCGTAGTCTTTAACTAAAAAATTTAAAGGCTTGTGGTTACGAATTTTGAATTTTAAACCTCTAGTTTCCACCCGTAATAAAATTAGTTCTAAGCACTCGTGATCAAAACAGACATGGCGTTGCTGATTTTTATTGCCTAAACTTGCACCAGTGATAATGTGTAATTGAGTATTTTTCTTTAATTGATACCACAGTCCATCATTGGCATTATTCATTGTTCGGTTTGACCAACTGGGACTAGTGGACATATAAAGCGGGTCTATCCCTGTTGCACCTATGGTTTGTTCGTAGTTGTAGTAATAGTGCAAAGGTACTTCTGCTGCGGGCAAGTCTAGCAAGCCTTCATACAGCTGTCTAGCAATTTCTAAGTCTGAAACCATCACAGTATAGACTTTAGGGGCGCTGGTGAGGAACATCCACATTGCACCAGCATAAGCTGCCAGCAAGAGGATCATAATGCCTTGGGTAGAAAAAAGGCTATCCAATGGCAGGGAAGGTAAGAACGAGCCTAAGCTAAGAGGACTGAGCAGGAGAGAGAAAAAATTAGCTGCTATAACCATGAACAAACAAAGATTGTATAAGGGAGCCGCTTTTAGTATTGTCGATAAAGACTAACATAAAGTCTTATTTTCTAGTTTATCAATACTCAAGTGGTATGACTCCTGGTGATTTCCTACCTCAAAGCTAGATATGGCTACAAGAGGCTGAAAACAGTGCTAAATCTGCTTACGATGAGAATATGGAGGATTTAAGCGATAAATTTGGAAATTTTTAGGAAGCTGCTAAATTCAAGCGTTCTTGTTCACGAGATGCAACAACTAGAACTAAACACAGAACAGCAATGGCTTTTTGCCATTCTTGTCTGGTTTGCTCATCTTCAACACCTGCAAACATATCTACTAATCGAGGGATGGATGCTTCTAAAGCTGGACGAGGAACTTGACGGTGTAACTCAACTAAGCGAGTGAGACTTTCCTGATTATTTACAAAACCAATTACCCATTTTGTTGTGTGGTCTGGTGTATCAGGAACGCGCTTGACTCCTAGTTCGTTTTTTAACCAATGGTAAAAAGGTGGTAGTTCTTGAGCTAATACTGCTCCACAAGTTGGTAAGGTTGCTTTGAGTATTTTGATATTGAGACTATTGAGTTCTTGTTGCAATTGCGGTGATTTTAGTAGGTCATTCAGTGATAATGAGAGAATATTTTCTAGCTGAGATGAGGAAATATCTAAATGTTGGATGAAGGTGGATTTTAAGGATGACATTTTACCAAAGCTCCCAAATATTATTGGTTTTTTATCGGTATTGTGCGGAGCTAAAATCCTCATAGATATTTTGATTGAGCAGAAATACGGTATCAGCCTTGTATTTCTACAAATATTGAAAATACTAGCGTGTAAAAGGGAAGATTGTGATGTATCCGACGCTAGAGAATATTTTTTACACTATTTCTTTCGGCTGATAATAGCAGATGAAAGGATTTGCGTTGAGTATCAGCCGAATAAATAGTAACAGCGATAAAAGCATTTGAGTGTCTAATACCAATTCTGGATGATAGCTTGCGTGGCGTAGCCATAGACGCGCCAAATTATATAACGAACCACGAAGGCACGTTCGTCGAAGACGTTCCGAAGGAAAGGACACAAAGAAAGAATGAAAGAAATTAAGCGCCGCTTCATGAAGAAACGGTATAAGTATTAAGATTTCAGACTATTAGTCTATATTTTTATGGATTTTGTAAGCATTAATAATGTTTTGACCATCAAAAATGTATACAGTTCTAAGTTCATGAATATTAGCAGCTCCCGAAAATTGCTTATTAATTACGAATTTTTTTTGAAATCCAATAAAAACTAAAGCCAACGAAGAAGCTTGAAGAAAGTTTTTCAGATAAGCACATTTAATCAAGAGACCAGAACCAATTCCTGTAGATATTTCAGTAATCTGACTAGTTTTAGAATCATCTAACCAACTAGATTGACCATCCCATTTTAAGTTCCCAAGATTGATTAAATCTGGTGCAGGGACATTAATATTTTCAGAATATTCGTCTTGACTACAATCATAATCCCAATCCTGCCCCCTCAAAATCTGAATCATTGTGATTTCCGCCTTTTCTGTACCTGGTACTTCACATTCTAAGTTTATTTCTCTAATTTCAAAACGTTGATTACAAGCGATAGTGTTCGGGTACTCTAATATCAATAATTTGTTGTCACGTCGAATCATTAAATCATCAATAAATTTATTCTTAGATAGTTCGGTCTTAATATTTTTGATGTCTGAATACGGTACAAAAGCCGTATTAATTAAAGTGGTTAAATTTCGATGGGGATATTTTGCATTTTTTTTATTAGAAATAACTTTTTCTAATGAAGAATAAAGTGATAAATGAATCCACTTTTCATTTTTGTTATCAGTGACTTCTACTATGTCTGTTAAATTTGGAAAATCTTTTAATTCTGCCCATTGATCATGACTTAAATTTTCTGTAATATCAAAATCATAATTAACAGGTTGATACCATTCCGTATTAATTTCTATTTGCGGAGAAAAAGCTCTTAAATCAGTTGGATCTATATCCCGTAAGTTTATACCCTCTAATCTGGGAAGAACAGGCTCTCTGTACCATGAATTTATTTTCCTGGGAAAGTGATCTGCTAAAATTCCTGCTAAACGATGCAATAAAATCCAATAATACTTTTCTCCAAGTCTTTCAGCCCAAGTTTCTCTGCTTCTTCCTCTACCATATTTACCTAAAATATAGCGATCATACTTGTAGCACTGTTCATTAAAACCTGGATAACCTAATTCAGAAACAGTTTTAATAAACCAGCGATGGATTTGCTTGTGATTTATTACTACAGGTTCAAGATTATAATAACAAAGAACACTAGGTATGGTATATTTAGCAAAATCAGAAAGAGACTCGTCAAGAGTCATATTCCTTTTAAAAGCATCTTGCTTTATTAAATTAGCAATTTCTTCTTCTGAAGGAATTTGAATAGGTTGACTGTTGTAAGGAGGTCTAAATTTATTGGTATCAATAGTATTATTTAATAGATTACGACTATGAGCTAATTCAATAATTAATCTTAGGCAGTCACGAATAAGGGCATTTTCAGGAATATTACCTATATCAAAAATTTTAGCATAAATTATAGTGGCAATATCTTTAATTAAAGCATTATCATCTATAACCAAGATTGAACTATAAGCAGCTAAACTAACTCTTTCTAAAACATAATCATCGTCAATATCAAAAAATCGAATTAGAGTGATTTTAATAATACTAGGATGACTAATGAAAAGCCTGGTTAAACCTTTAGTTGCTCTATCTCTAATTCTTCTATCTGAAGCAGCACAACACCAACTTAAAAACAATGCCCATAAACCACTACTTTCTTCGCTAAATGAAGATAAATCTGCTTTTAGTGACCATTCAATTAAACGCCAAGCCCCTTTTTGCTTCTCAAAATCTTCGTAAAGCGAAGCACACCAAAATGGATCTCTAGTGGTCAAATCCTGTTTTTCTAGTAAATTATTAATAAATTCAGCATTAAGTGGATGATTTGGAATTACAGCAATTCCAAAAAGAGAATCTAAGATTGTTGGAGAACAATTAGAATTATATAAACCTCCATAAATTAACTCTTCAGTTCTTTCAGAAAGACTTTCAATAGTACGCCATTGCAATCCAGAAGCAATAATTGTCAAAAGTTTATAACGATCTATATCTATATTGGTATTATCATTAATAATATCAATGAGTTCAACGTTAAATTTTTCAGGTAAAATAATCGAAAGTGCTTCTAGTAAACCTTGATTGTCATTTAAGGTTTTATTGCCAAAATTATTGATAATAATATTTCTTAGTTCATCAATTGATTGTATTTCATTAGGATTTGTATTATTAAGTTGATTAACTTCTATTTCTTCTAATAAAAATAACGCTATCAAAAAGTCGGCTACACGCTCGAATGTAAAGCGACAAAACCATTGTTTGGGTGCAAGAGGTCTAGTTTTTTGTTCAATAAGAGCAATTAAACCTTCTTTTTCTAATTGAATAAATAGTGAACGCTCACTATCCTCAACAGAAAATATATCATCAACAATTTTCTGTGCTGTTTCTCTTGAAAGTAGTCTAGTTTTTTCTTCAGCCATTTTTTTGGCTAAAGCATTAACAGCTTTAGTAACATTGTCATCTCTGTTATCATAACGACATACTTCTGATACTCGTTTATTTTTTTCCTCAAGCAATAAACGTAAAACGTCAGTAAATCCAATAGTACCAAGAGGTAATATTTTAGATTCAAGTCCTTCTATGGCTTGACAAACTAAATGTAAAAATAAAGGATTAGCAAACTCTGATTGTAATAATGGCGTAGCTGGTATTTCTAACTCATAAAATTGAAAAAATTGCTTAATTGCATCAAACTCACGTCCAAGAAAACCGTTATGTTCAAACTCAACCCATTCACTTCTATTATTAAATACTTCATCTAAATAAGTATCACGACATGATACACATAATTTCAGTCTTGGAAAGTTAGTAATTTGTTGACGAAGAGGTGCTAACCAAGATGTTTTCCATCTTCGTCTTTCTGGTGATTCATTAAGTGCATCAATATAAATAATTGCGGGTTTTTCTGTTGCTTCGGCTGCGGAATCAATCATTCCCCACAGTTCATCTCTGCTTATATTGCTAGATAAACCCAATTTATTAATAATAATCTTCCAAGGTTCATCTCCAGTAAAATCTTCACCATAAAATACTAAAGATATTTGTCCTGTTTTATTAATATGTAGGGCATGATCCACAATAGCGTGGGTTTTACCAACTCCAGCACAGCCACGAAGCAACATAAATTGACTTCTAGGTAAAATAAATTCTGGACTATTTATCCATTGCTCAATTTTATATAAACACTTCAGTAAATCACGAGATGTATCTAACTTTGCGGCAGGAAAATCACACTGATATTCAGCATGAAATTGTCTAAACAGTGGATTATCTGCATTCTCACCATGTTTTTCTATAAATTCATTAAAAAATATTTTTTCTACTTGTATTATGTTTTCTATTAGATTCACAGCTTGTAATATTACTTTCTTTGAATCATTAGAAGATTGAGGATAAATATCTTGACTTAAAATAGAGTTTAGTGAAATAATCTCTTCTGTAATACTTTCGACTATTTGATGGCTATTTTCTGGTAATTCATTTACATTTTTGACATGACTATGCCATCTTTGAATATTTTCATTAAATTCTTGCAAATACTTATCTACTTGTTCTTTCCACGCATTCTGACGAGCAAAAGCCTCCAAAGCATCAAAAGCAGGAACATTTACCGAAAGTTTTGGAGAATAACGCTTACCTGCTTGAACTTTAGCATCATTTAATCGTTGCTGAAGCCAGTCATTTGTCATCACTTCGTGGTCAAACCAATAGCGACGTAAACCACCTCCTTTATCTACAGAAAGTAAATAATCTCTTAATTCATGTTCTGTCCAAAATTCAATAGAAAGATTAATTTTATTATATTTCAATTTTTGGCATTCTTCATATAACCCACTCTTTATAAGCACAAGGAGAATTATTGTAAAAGCTAAGACATTACCAATACGCAATTTTTCTAGTTGAGCTTCTTTCCATTTTTCAAGTTTTTCGGTTTGACTTTCTCCTAGCTTACCTTCTGCTTTTTTTCCTGTAGGATCAAATGGAATACAGTAAATGTATCGGGTAATTTCAGGATGATTCTTCACTGCCGTTTCCAGTGAATTTCCCATTTGATTAAATTCAGAAGTTTCTAATTTATCTTTTTGAAAATATTTAGATTGAAGTCCCCACTTATCACCATTGGGTAAAATCCAAATTGCCTCAACTCCACCATCACCACCTGCACCACGAAAACGTTGAAATTGGCTTCCTTGTGGTGGTTGAAAGTTTGGAATTGAATTATCAGACAGTCGGTGAAATATTTGACAGCATAATTCTTCAAATGCGTCTGTCAAGCCACCATGATAAGGACGGATATGTTGAAAGTTAATTTCTAGCATCAGCTTTAATTAAAATTTAAAGTGTATTAATTTTATTGATTATAACTAGTTGTTTGGCATATATTTTTCAAATATAGTTATATATTGAAAATTCGATATATAAACTTTAAGCATACATAAATCACAGGGTTTCTGTATTTAAAAATGAGTAGATGCGACTGAATTTTGTGAAGGGTACAACCTTTCAATTGAGACGCTTCCCTGTTTGTGAAAATAAGTTTCTTGCATAAAAGACATCTGATGAAAATAAACTAGAGATATTCCATCGTAACGTCTCTACAAGAGTTTCATTTCATGCACATTTAATGACCACCAAATATCGAAAGAACTATTTTACAGAAAGTAGTTCTCATACAAACATATTGTATTCAACAAATAATTTGATAACGACATCGTTGATAGATGATAAATAATCTGTCAACGGGGACAATAATTTGTTTATCTATATTATTCAACGAGCGCGGAGGGATTTGAACCCCCGACCCACAGAACCGGAATCTGTTGCTCTATCCACTGAGCCACGCGCCCAAATATACACTAGACTAGTATAACACAAATTTTGGTTTATTTTCAATTATAAATAATCGGCTGGGTCAACTGGTGTACCATCGCGGCGAACTTCAAAATGCAGGTGGGGGCCTGTGGATAGGCCTGTGGAACCTACAGCAGCGATCGCTTGTCCTTTTTGTACTGTTTGTCCTTCGGCTACATAGAGTTCGCTGGAATGACCATATAGGGTGGTTATGCCTTGACCATGATCGATAATTACAGCTTTGCCATAACCTCCATACCAGCCGGCAAATATGACTGTCCCTGAGTCGGCAGCGCGGATCATACTACCATAACTAGCAGCAAAGTCTAAGCCCGCATGAAAGCGCCGATAGCCCAGAATGGGATGGATTCGCCAACCAAAGGGACTGCTAGGAGGTGCATCGCTAGGATAAGCTAATAAGCCAGTACCACGAATTAACACGCTATTGGTTTTGCTGTTAGTTTTGGCTTGTTGTTCTGCTATCTTTTGTTGAATTAAGGTCTCTAGGTTTTGGGAGTCTTTTTCTAGTTGGTTTTGGGCTGCTTCTAAGGCCAAGCGATCGCTATTTAGCCGTTGTACTAATTCTGCTTGTAGTTGTGCCTGATTTTGATAATCTGCCTTTTGGGCTAATAATTGTTCTCTAATTAAGGCTATTTCATTTTTTTGGGCTTCTAATGCCGTTTTTTGCTGTATTAGGGCATTTGCTTGGGCTGACAGATTGGCTAATATTTTCTGGTCTGCTTGATAAACTAACTTTAATTGATGGCGACGGCTGATAAAATCGCTGATATTTTGGCTTTGTAATAAAACTGCCCATCCTTGGGATGCTGGAGAACGTTGCAAAAATCGTAATCGGGCTACTACTGCAAATTGCTGTTGCTGATAGGACTGTTCTGCTTTGCTCACATCGGTTGCTAATTTTTGCAGACGTGCGGTAGCAAAGTTTAATCTAGCGTCACTGTCTTGTATTTGACTATTGGTTGTTTGCAGATTTTGGTTTAAACCAGTTAGACGTTGTTGGGCTGCTGTTTGTAAGTTGGTGAGGCGATCGCGTTCATTGACTATATTCTCACGTTCCTGATTTATTTGCTGCTGCTGTTGGCGGAGGTTGTCTACGGTATTAGCAGTTACAAATGAAGCTGTCATTACCCACAAAGTACAGACAGCTATCAGACCCAACCAAACTATTTTTTGACGTGCCCAAAATGCAATGATTATCTTGGCAAATTTACTTAACCAATAGTGCCAAAGAATATCAGAATTTTTGCCAAAATCCGCTTTACCCACTCAACTGTGTTACTAATTAAACTTGTCTGCCAAGTATTTGTAACATAAAGTGGCAACTATGTCAGCATAGAATGACTAGTTTGATGAATAAATGGATATGAAAACACGTCAAGGAATTTTACTACTGACACTAGTTATGCCAGGTTTTATGGTTTTGGCAGTATCGCTGTATTATTTTGGCACAGATTACTCAGCCTTAATCAAAGCGGAATCTTATCTAACACAATTAGTAGAAGCGCCAAAATCCGACCAACGTCAGCTAGACTATACCTATCATCGGGCCTTATTACACCGCATCAATGTATTTGCTGATGGTACCTGGGGCTTGTTGGGATTGTTGATTATGGGCTTAGGGATACATGGGTTAGTGATGATGAAAGAGAAAGATGATTAACAATATCCTTCTCTTTTTCACCTTGATGTGGCTAGATTGCGGCTTTCCAAGTTGCTAAATCAGTCAAAGAGCGATCGCGATACTTGCCATATCTCTCTTGCTTACTTTTAATTTTCACACCTAAATCCGGCAAAATCCCAAAATTCGGTGGCATTGGTTGAAAATGTTTTGGTGAAGCTGAACTGATAAACTCAAACAAAGCACCCATCATCGTTGTATTAGGTAGGGTTAACGGTTCCTTGCCCAAAGCTAACCGCGCGGCATTGGTTCCTGCTAACCAACCACCCGCAGATGCAGCAGTGTAACCTTCTGTCCCTATCAACTGTCCCGCAGCAAGTAAGGTAGGACGTTGTTTAAATTGCAGACTTGCAGACATTAACTGTGGTGCATTAATAAAGGTGTTGCGGTGCATCACTCCCAACCGCACAAACTCGGCTTTTTCCAAACCGGGAATCATTTGAAATACTCGCTTTTGTTCACCCCAACGCAGATTTGTTTGGAATCCCACCATATTCCATAATTGACCAGCTTTATCTTCTTGACGCAACTGTACCACCGCATAGGGACGTTCTCCGGTGCGGCTGTCTGATAAGCCGACGGGTTTCAAGGGTCCGTAGCGCATGGTGTCTTCCCCGCGCTGTGCTAGTTCTTCGATGGGGAGACAAGCTTCAAAAAACTTCGCTGTTTCTCGTTCAAAGTCCTTTAATTCTGTTTGTTCCGCTTGACGCAGTGCTTCCCAAAACCGTAAATACTGTTCCTTGTTCATGGGACAGTTAAGATAAGCTGCTTCTCCTTTGTCATAGCGGGAAGCCATGAAAGCAATATCTTTATTAATAGAGTCTCCGACAATAATCGGACTAGCAGCATCAAAAAAGCTCATGTATTCCATCCCTGTGAAGCGGTGCAAATCTGCTGCTAAGTCGGGACTGGTGAGGGGGCCAGATGCTAAAACGACGATACCATCGGGAATATGGGGTACTTCTCCCCGTCGGAAGTCAATTAAAGGATGATTTTCTAGGGTTTGTGTTAAATCGTGGCTAAATTGTCCCCGGTCTACAGCTAACGCACCACCTGCGGGAACTGCGTGTTCATCAGCTTTGGAAATTACTATAGAACCGAGTTGACGTAATTCTTCATGCAATAATCCAGCTGCGCGATCGCTTGCCATTGCCCCAAAGGAATTACTACATACTAATTCTGCTAAATGCTCCGTATGGTGGGCTGGACTAAAGCGTTTCGGGCGCATTTCATACAGTATCACAGGCACTCCCGCTTGGGCAATTTGCCATGCAGCTTCTGTTCCCGCTAGTCCACCTCCAATTACTTGTATTGGTTCTTGAGTCATAAATGTTTTTATTACCCTAGTTGACGTTCACCGACCTAAAGGTGGGGTGATTCTTGGGCGGAATCTCGCCTCCACCAAGTTTACTTGATTTTTGGTCTGACGTTTCATTTCGCAGGGGTGAGTTCACCAGTATCCTGGTTTTTTGTAAGGGCGGGTTTACAAGTACCCTGGTTGGGTAATTCATGATATTTATCATTTTGTCAGGGCGGGTTTACAAGTACCTTGATTGGGCAATTCATGATATTTATCATTTTGTCAGGGCGGGTTTACAAGTAACCTGGTTGGGCAATTCATGATATTTATCAACCCGCCCCTACTATCAACCCAACACACTACGTAATTTTTCTGCCATGATTTGTACATGAGGTTCTTCAAATAGGGAAAAATGAGAACCAGGGACGTAATGAACGTCTACTCCTCCCATGGCTAAATTTCCCCAACCAAATTGAGGATCGTATTCCATACCTACCACATCATATCGATGCTTATCTTCTGTGCGGAATAAGGTGATGCGACCAGGATATGTTTGGAATTTATAGTCATTTTTTGCCTGGTAATTAGCATCGACAATTTTTAAATACCTCTCTGTTTCTGGCAAGTCTTTAGTAATTGGTAAGTAACGCTTGTATCGGTCTTGAAAATAAGTCTTAACTAATAACCCCCAACTGGTGGTTTTGTGCAGCAGGTAATTAGGGCCCTGTTGGATAGCATTATCTAAGTGTAGGATAATTCGTTTCCAAAAAGGCGATCGCTGACTACAACCAGGAAGACAAGTATCAAATATTACTAATTTTTCTACCTCTTCTCCTTGTTGATGGAGTTGTTGAGCCATTTCTAAAACAACTAGACCGCCAAAGGAAAAACCTCCTAAAAAATAAGGGCCTTGAGGTTGAATGGTACGAATTTCTTGAAGATAGTGAGATGCCATATCTTCAATACGAGTATAGGGAGTTTCTATTGCATCTAAACCTTTTGGTTGTAGTCCGTAAAAAGGTTGATCATCACCTAAACGCAATGCCAAATCACGAAAGCATAATACTTCACCCCCCATACCATGCACACAGAAAAAAGGTGGTCGAGAACCATGAGGTTGAATCGCTACTAATGATCTATTTTTCGGGTAATATTTTTTCGATATAATTGCAGATAAAGCTTCTATTGTTCCTGATTGTAATAGGGTTGCTAGAGGCAAATTGGTACCCAATCTATTTTCAATTTGCCAAAACATTTTAACTGCTAATAAAGAATTACCGCCCAAGTCAAAGAAATTATCTTTTATACCTATGGGCTGAATCCCTAAAATTTCTTCCCAAATCTGGGTTATCTGCCGTTCTATTTCGTTTTGAGGCGCAACAAATTTAGTTTCTAATTCTGGTGTGGATAAATTGGTATCATGTAAAGCTTGCCGGTCTATTTTTCCATTAGGGTTTAAGGGCAGTTGATCTAAAAAAATAAACCGACTGGGAACCATATATTCAGGTAATTTACCCTGAACAAAACGACGTATTTGAATAGAATTAGGAATTTGTTGTTGATGAGGGACAACATAAGCTAGGAGTTGATTGTTACCTATTTTGTCTTTCTTGGCAATTACTACAGATTGGCTGACCCCTGAGTGTTGATTGAGTACAGTTTCTATCTCACCTAATTCTATCCGGAAGCCACGGATTTTAACTTGTTGGTCAACACGTCCTATAAACTCAATATTGCCGTCTGGTAAATAGCGAACTAAATCGCCAGTTTTATATAGTCTTGAACTATTTTTGTGATTAAAAGGGTTAGGAATAAATTTTTGTTGAGTGAGGTCAGGACGGTTGAGATAGCCCCTCGCTAAACTGATGCCACCAATATGTAATTCACCAATTTCGCCAGTAGAGACATGCTGTAAGTTTTCATTTAGTATATAAATTTGTGTATTAGTAATGGGGCGACCAATGGGAGCAGTTGTATATTTTATCTGTCTTTGACAAGTCCAAAAAGTTGCATCAATTGATGCTTCTGTTGGTCCGTAACAATTATGCAAAACATGATTTAAATTCAGACGTTCAAAGAAATATTCTATCAGTTCAATAGGTAAAGGTTCACCACCACAGAAAATATGTCTTAAACATCTACAATTTTTGATGGATGGTTCCTCTAATAAAACCCTTAATAAGGAGGGTACTAAGGCGATAACTGTAATTTTCTGTTTAGCAATTACTTGCACTAAATAACTAGGGTCTTGATGTCCACCAGGACGAGCTAAAATTAATTGGGCACCACAGCATAATGGCCAAAATATCTGCCAAACGGAAGGGTCAAAACTAAAAGAGATTGTTTGTAAAACTTTATCGTTGGCATTGAGTTTAAATGTTTCTTGTCGCCATAATAATTGATTTAAAATTCCCTGATGGGGAATCATCACACCCTTGGGTTTTCCCGTAGAACCGGAAGTATAAATTGTATAAATTAAATTATCAATGGTGGTTGTACAAACTGGATTTTCTTGGCTATTGGCAGCGATTTTTTCCCATTCTGAGTCTAAACAAATAACTTTAGCTTGATGGGGTGGTAGCTGACTCACTAATTTCCCTTGGGTGAGGATAAATGGTGTTTTAGTGTCAGCTAATATGAACGCGAGACGTTCTGAGGGATAATTTGGGTCAAGAGGTACATAAGCACCCCCAGCTTTGAGAATTCCCAAGAGTCCCACCACCATTTCTAGTGAACGTTCTACACAAATACTCACTAATACCTCAGGCCCAACACCTAATTTCCGCAAATGGTGCGCTAGCTGGTTGGCTTTTTGGTTTAATTGGCGATAGGTGAGGTATTGATTTTCTAATTTTACAGCAATAGCGTCAGGCGATCGCTTGACCTGATGCTCGAACATCTGATGAATACAGAGATTTTGAGGCTGAGATGTAGAAATTTCATGCCAAAAATGTAGGCTTTGACCTTCGTGAATGTCAGTTAAACCATCGTTTTGAATATTGGGTTTAATATTTAAATTTTGGCTTAAATTTTGGCAATTATTATTCATCTTTTTCTCTATCTCACTGTCACTAAATTTTCTGCTTGAATTTCTTGTTTTGCCAATTTCAAAATGGCATGAATATTTTTTAACTTGGCTTCATCTTTGATCCGATGACTAAATCTTTGTAAATAACTCTCCAAATAACGAATGCGTAAATGTGGGTTATCTGGACTTTGGAGAAATGGCAAATCAAATTCACTCATAAACCGAATGGCTAATAAGGGAATAGGACTACGCAGTGGTCGAAACTTAGGATTATGCAGTCCCGCACTTTCTGTCCGTTGATGAAATTCTCCAATCATTAAACCTGATTCCACAAAAGAGGGTTTTAATTGACGTTGGATATGATCAATAATTTCTCCCGCTGCATCCTGGTGAATATCAGGAAATATCAATAAAAATGCTTGATATATTTTTAAATCCTGCTCTTTTATTTCTGCTTCTTGGAGAAAAATCTGGCGGTAATGAGTGACAATTTCTGCAATTTCTTGCAAATTATTATTTTGTGTATGAATAACTGCCATTTTAATCCCATCAGATTTGAGGGCATGTGGCACATAAGGACATACTGGGCCTGTTCTCCCCAAATCAACATGGTGTCTAGCTAAAAAGCTTTTAATCCAATTCTGAATTTCAATTAAATAGGTAATATCCTGTTGAATTTTTTCAACTTCATGGCATGTATAGAGTGTCATTATTCAGAAATAAAATATGTGTTTTGTAGTGTTTAGTTCAATCCAGTTCAGTTAAATTCAAAAACATCAATTGTATAGGTTGATTTGAGGCAATAAAACACAACCTAATCCATGCTATTG
Source organism: Richelia sinica FACHB-800 (assembly GCF_014698825.1). Lineage (GTDB taxonomy): Bacteria > Cyanobacteriota > Cyanobacteriia > Cyanobacteriales > Nostocaceae > FACHB-800. Next base: position 98,177 of record NZ_JACJTT010000012.1, on the reverse strand, counting down.
TCGGGTGGATTTATCCCTTAACACAACCTAATTTATTTGCCGAAATTATTGGCTTTAGGCATCAACAATCTATCTGAATAACTTTGCAGATAAATTATAGTTTATTCAAAATAGTTCTGTGAATTAACCATTTCTGAATAGTGATTAATATCTGCAACCCCATAACCTAAAATTTCATCAGCTTGATAAGCAAGCTTTTCATCCTTTTCTGAGTAAATTTGCCATCTGCTCAATTTTAATAGAGATATACCGCCGAAATACCTCTAAAAAATCTCTTGAGCAAAATCTTACGTAAAATTGGCATTAATAACAATAATAGTCATGCTATTAATTGTTATTCAAATTCAATCTAATAATAGTTTTATCTAACAAATGATAAAGTTTGTGCAAAAGTCTGTATGGGTATGATGAACTTTTAATTATTAATGATGAAAATATATTTATTTTTACCCTACAGAGAAGGCTAAGTTTAAAATTTAACAATATATAAAAAACAGTTAATCAATCAAGTTTTTTACATTTCTCCCACATTCATAGCTGCTAAAACAGCTTTCTGGCTTACATCTTTGTAAACTGTTTGTAAATATTTCATCACTAAATCACTAGCTGGTGAACTACCTGTATTTTCCTCATCTTTAGCTAAAGGAATGTTTCCGAGTACATCTAATACAGTTTCGCTGACCCCTGGTGCAATGACGACTAAGGAAGACTCCAGAGGTTCTTGGTATGTCCAGAATGTATCTATTTTCAAGGGATATGGGTTCTGTTTTGTTGGTGCGGGAACATCAATTAAAGATGGGTTTTCAACCTTGTTACCTGCTTTCCCACTGCGTAACTGACGTAAATCACTGATAATTTGCTCCTTGGTGCGTCCCCGTAGCTGAAACAGGACAAAGGGGTCTTCACTGAAGCGATCACCTAACTGATAATAGATAGCACCAATATGTTTACATGGGTTCGCTTTGTCAGGACAGGAACATTTGCTGTGCACGTCTCCCAAAGTAAAGGGAAATAAAGACAAACCATTACTAGTAAACACCTCTTCTATATTTTGCGGCATTTCTCCAGCCAGTAACTTAGCCGCAAAAATTGCCTTTTGGGACATGGTTTCAATTACATAACCCCATTCTTCATCACTAAAGGAGTCTAGTGACAGAGAAACCTTGTAAGGTTCTGGTTCACTACCTTGAACTTTAGCTAATACCTTCGCACCTTTAAATTCAATACTTAAAACATTTCCCTGTCTCGCATAATTTCTCGCTCTTTCTAAGCGTTTTTTGAAGCGGTATGAATCAAGTAAATCCAACCACCTTTGTGACCACCATTCCCGATTCGTTTGTAAAGTATAAGTCATATCAAAATCCTATTTACATCAGAAGTTAATTAGTTAGCAGTCAATTTCTAACCTTCATCTTCATCAATCACTGCATCCCGGTCAAGTAAAAGTAAATTACGCAATTGGTCTGTATCTAATTCCGTCAACCATTCTTCACCCGCACCTACTACCTGTTCTGCCAATTGTTTTTTACTTTCAATCATGTCATGAATTTTTTCTTCTAAGGTTCCCGTACAGACAAATTTATGCACTTGGACATTGCGAGTTTGACCAATTCTAAATACCCGGTCTGTCGCTTGATTTTCTACTGCTGGATTCCACCATCTATCAAAGTGAAATACATGATTTGCTCTAGTTAAATTTAAACCCACACCACCAGCTTTTAAAGACAAAATCATGATAGGTGGACCTTGGGGGTCGTGTTGGAAACGGTCAATCATTTCCTCTCGTTGTTTTTTGCTGGTACTACCGTATAAAAAGAATATTTCTCGACTTAAATATTGTTCTAAATGGGGTTTAAGCAACTTACCCCACTCAGCAAACTGGGTGAAGATTAAGGCCCGTTCTCCCGTTGTCACCACTTCTTCCAACATTTCTTCTAATCGTTGTAATTTGGCAGAATGATGTTGTGCCAGGTTCGCTAATTTTAAATATTGGGCAGGATGATTACATATTTGTTTGAGTTTAATTAATAATGCTAAAATCATGCCCCGTCTTTGTAAGCCAGTAGCTGATTCAATCTCAGCTAAAGATTCATCAACAGTTTTTTGATATAATTCCGCTTGTTCAGCAGTCAAGCCACAGAAAACAGTCATTTCTTGTTTTTCTGGCAAATCTTGAATAATCTCCTTATCAGTCTTCAAACGTCGGAGAATAAAAGGCTGAACTAATGACCGTAATTGACTTAAAGAAGCAGCATCACCATACTTTTCAATTGGCATAGCAAACCGTCGTTGAAAGAATTGCTTTTTCCCTAAATAACCAGGATTGAGAAAATCAAGAATTGACCACAATTCTTGCAGTCTATTTTCTACTGGTGTCCCAGTTAAAGCAATGCGAAAGGTTGTTTCTAATTGTCGAACAGCTTGTGATTGTTTGGCTTCTGAATTTTTGACATTTTGGGCTTCATCTAAAACCACAATTTGCCAATTAATAGTTTGCAGTAATTTAACATCTCGATGAATTAAAGAATAACTGGTAATAATTAAATCATGTTTTTTCACTACATCTGAAAAACTTTTACCTTTGGGTCTTTTATCACCGTGATATTGTAAAACTTTGAGGGTTGGCGCAAATTTCTTAACTTCTCTTTCCCAATTCCCTAACACTGATGTAGGACAAACTAATAATGTTGGTTTTTCTAAAACCTTCTGTTCTTTGAGATGCAGTAAGAAAGCGATGAATTGAACAGTGTTATGACAGATAATATTGTTAGCGACAAAATTATGATGTTCGCTCACTTCAAAATCGTAAACCCATCCTTCATAATCTACATCTTCTATACTCTTAATTTGACAGTAATATACCTCTTGTTCCAGCAATCTTTGTAGGTATTTTTGTGTTAGCTTTAGATGCTCCATATCTAGATGTTTATAAGCCTCTAGAGTTTGTGCTGTCCATCTAGACGGTTTCAATAATTGATAATCTTGTTGAGATTCACCGCTAATTATCCGATTGATACTGCTTAAAACTTGCTGTAAACTATCTCTAGAAAATTGCTGTGAGCCATTAATATAAACAGTATTGTGCATTCCCAAATGCCGTAATGGTAAACCAGTGGTTTTCACGGTTTGCGCTAGGAATTCAGAAGCAGGAATACCTTCTACATTGGTATTGTTGATTTTTTGACAAATCCAATCTAATTTATGCTGTTTTTGAGCATTGCCAAAACCAATTTCTTCCCAAAATCTGCGTGCAGAATTCCCACCAATAACACCAGTATAATAGATGCGTAAAATGCAAGTACCATTAGTAGCACATTTTCGTTTAGACGATATCCTTAACCAAATTCCAAAGCGTCGCAGTAGAGTAGAAATTTGCTGAATTACTAAAGATGATGCACTAGAAATTTCAATACTCCGCATACTATCAACAACAGAGGATTCTGCATCAAAATAGTTTTGCAAAAATGTCCTCACTGTCATTAAATCAGCTTGCATTATAAAACTAGGAATAGATTTTTCTGCGGATAATTTCCCCCAAGTATATCCCTGAGACTCTAAAAATTTTCGGTATGCTTGACTATCGATTCTGAGAAAATAAACTTGCCGATGTTTAGAAATTGTGGGATTATTAATTTTGAGGTTATATTGTTTACCAATACGTTGAAGTGTTTCTCGTAAATGTTCTAATAAAATTGGGTCTTTTTGGGTAATTGTTACCCTACCCACGTCTTTATGTTCATACCCCTCAGCAATTTGCCAAGCTAGAAACTCGGCTAAATCACGATGTTGCTGTTTCTGGGCTGTTACATGCCAAATTATTTTACTAGGTACACATACATAATCACCGACATTTAAATCATTATTCCAGCCTTGATTAGTCAATAATTTATGCTGACGAGTGATAGTAATACTACTACCATCTACCAAGGTAACTTTTCTTAATTGTTCCCTCACCTGTTGCCGATATAATTTATTAACTGGCGCTTGGATTATCTTGCCAGTTTCTTGATTAATGGAATTGACTAATAATTTTTGATTGGGTTCTGACCAAAAACCTTCCCCATCAAAAACTGAGTTTCCAGCGTAAAACTCCCAAATTTTTTCTGCGGTCAGCAATTGGCCATTTACGTTTACCAATGTATCTGGGGCTACGCATTTGCCGAGTCCCATATCATCTGCTAAACACGCACCCAAACCCCAACGTTCTAAAAAAGCTAACCAACCAGCACCCCGTTGTTGATAAGGACGTAATTGCCCTTGAAAGCTAGCAGGTGTGGATAAAGGTTGAATATCCTGATTATTAGTTAATGCACCAATTAATTCTTGTAATGCACCGTTAGCTGCAAAACTAACGACAGGTAATTTTTCGATTACTTGGGTATCTCCACTACTCAGCCTTAAAGCATCCTCTAGGGATAGAGACATTTGTTCTTTACGCGAAGCAAAGAAATTTTGGGCAGTTTTAATATCTTGGGGACGAAATTCTACCCATTCACCATTAATTTCTACTAAAGGACTATTTAACGCTACTAATTTATCAAATTCAGCTTTAGAAATAGTTTGTCCACCAATGGCTAATTCCCAACGGAAATTTAAGAGACTTTGTAAACTCAATCTTCCTGTTTGTTGTTGGGGAGTTTCGGCAGAAATTTTCAATCCTAATCGATTTGCCCAACCGTCTCGATTCGCTAAACTAGGAGGTAAAATTACACCTAAGCCGCTATCTTCAAACCTCCAAGTAATAGATTTAATGAATTCATAGGCTTGAAGAGGAGTGAGACGGCAAAATATAGGTGATTCAGTTTCTAAACTGGAAGCGATCGCTGGATATAATCGAGAAGCTAGCCCCAAACCGCGCAAAAACGTTTCCTGGGGTTGTTCAATGGTACGATTTTGGTAAACCAATTGTTCTACAGGATTAGCCCAAATCGTCGCCGCATCAACTAAAAAATCAGGATCATCTGTAGCTTGCAGAAAATAGGCTAAAGTCCAGTCAGTTTCTCCTGACTCTGGTGGACGTAGTTGAAAGCAGTTACGAAATAACGTTTTTCCTGCTAATTGATATTCTAAAGGTAGAGTCCAAGCCTTCAATGCTGCTGTGAGACGTTCTAATCCCACCGCATCTACATTCATGGTTTGGGATGTACCTGTTAAAGCTTGTAACCACTGTTGTACCGCTAAAGGTAAGGACATCATCACCCGTGGTTCAATAGGAGATTGCAAACCAAACATCTCCCGCACTTGGGTGTCTATAACACTATTGAGAAATGCCAAAATCATTTCTTGGGGTGCAACAGGTAAATCAATAGCTAATCGACTTTGTGCATTTCCACCTTGTTCTTGATAACAACGACAAATTGACGGCATTTTCGCCGCAAATTTTTCGAGACGAGTGCCATCAACAGCACTATCTAAAAGTACCTGCCATTTTGTTACTACATTCCCATCTGCTTGTTCTTGAATAACTGGTAAGAATTTACAACGAGAAATTAAATCTAAACTCCAGCGTGCTATTTGACTCCAAAACCGTAAATCTCCACCTAAAACAGAATCTTGACCATCGCTGTAACTTAAGGGTAAAGCTGTTAAAAATTTAATCGCTGCGGCTGATTCTAAACAAAAGCCAGAAACTTGCCAAGGATACAACCATTGTTGAGATTGGTTATCCAAATCCAGGCTAGCAGAATGAAGTGGGTAAATCGTTTTTTCTGGGTCTTTTGGATGAGGAAACTTACTAGGCAGGGCAATTATCTGGGAATGCTGAGGTAAATTGGCTTCTTTTTTGCTAGCTTTACTACCTTTAGTAGTACCAACTTTGACTTGATTTTGTTCAATAAAATTAATAATTTTTAAATTATTTACATCCAAGCATTGACTTAATTCTGTTTGCGTCATTGCCAAGGGATTAATTGATATTTCTGCCGCATTGAGAAAATCACTATTATCCTGTACAGAACGCCAAGTTTCTCCCCATATAAATAAAGCATTTTGAAGTGTTAGCCAGCTACCATGTAAAATTGCCATTTGTCAACCTTAGAGGCGAATAATCAATTAAAAATTAACAATTAAAAATTAAAAGCAAGAAGATAAGTTTTTTCGTTGAAAATTTTCGCAACAAGTAGCCAGATTTCTGCCACTTAACTCATTTTACAACCGTAATGAGGGGGTTTGGGTAGAAGAGAAGCAAAGGGGGGTAAGGTGGAAAAATTTATGTTTGACTACCTGAACTCCTGTCAGGGTAGATCCACTTTGCAAGAAGGCGCTACATCTCTAAACTTGGCAAAACACTCCTGATCACCCAGTGTGGCGTAGCCATACTCCTGTAACTCCTTCTTAATCTTTGTATGTAACAGAAGCCGTCTAGAGTTCATAAATGTTAGGATTGCCACAGAGAGAGAATAGCGTGCATAGAAGGAAAAAAAACTGAATGGCAGAAGTTGATAAGTCAATATCCTTTGATGGACGGGATATTCGACTGAAGGTGGGCCTACTAGCCCCCCAAGCTGGTGGGTCGGTTTTGATAGAATCAGGGGACACAGCTGTTTTGGTGACAGCTACGCGTTCAGAGGCCAGAGAAGGCATCGATTTTCTGCCGCTCACGGTAGATTATGAGGAAAGATTGTATGCTGCCGGTAGAATTCCTGGGGGAATTATGCGTCGGGAAGGCCGGCCGCCGGAGAAAGCAATTCTGACTAGTCGTCTAATTGACCGTCCACTCCGTCCTTTATTCCCTTCATGGTTGCGGGATGACTTGCAAGTTGTGGCTTTAACGCTATCAATGGATGAGCAAGTACCGCCTGATGTGTTAGCAGTCACAGGGGCTTCCATTGCGACTCTGATTGCCCAAATTCCCTTTAACGGGCCGATGGCAGCCGTGCGGGTAGGCTTGGTGGGTGATGATTTCATTATTAACCCCACCTACGCTGAGATTGAAGCGGGAGATTTGGATCTGATAGTTGCTGGTTCACCAGATGGTGTAATCATGGTGGAAGCTGGCGCTAATCAATTGCCAGAACGAGATATTATCGAGGCCATTGATTTTGGTTATGAAGCCGTTAGGGATTTAATTAAGGCACAGCAAGATTTAGTAGCAGAATTAGGTCTACAAATCATCCAGCAAGAACCGCCGGCAGTAGACCAAACACTGGAAAACTATATTCGCGATCGCGCTAGTGATGAAATTAAGAAAATCCTGGCCCAATTTGAATTGACCAAAACTGAGCGAGATACAGCTTTAGACGCGGTTAAGGATGCGATCGCTACCGAAATCGAAGCCCTACCAGAAGAAGACCCCATTCGCACCGCCGCCGCAGCCAACAGCAAGGCCCTTGGTAATACCTTCAAGGACATTACCAAATATTTCATGCGTCGCCAAATCGTTGAGGATAACGTGCGGGTTGACGGTCGGACACTTGATCAAGTGCGTCCTGTTTCCTGTCAAGTCAGCGTGTTACCTAAACGAGTGCATGGTAGCGGTTTATTTAACCGGGGACTGACTCAGGTTTTATCTGCCTGTACCTTGGGAACCCCAGGAGATGCCCAAAATCTCAATGATGACTTGCAAATAGACCAATCCAAACGTTATTTGCATCATTACAACTTCCCTCCCTTCTCCGTTGGTGAAACCAAGCCATTACGCGCCCCTGGTAGACGGGAAATCGGTCACGGTGCACTAGCAGAAAGAGCTATTTTGCCTGTGCTACCACCCAAAGAAGTATTCCCCTACGTCATCCGCGTGGTTTCCGAAGTTCTATCTTCCAACGGTTCCACCTCTATGGGTTCCGTTTGTGGTTCTACCCTGGCCCTCATGGATGCAGGTGTACCCATTATTAAACCCGTTAGTGGTGCCGCAATGGGTCTGATTAAGGAAGGAGACGAAGTTCGCGTTCTCACCGATATTCAGGGCATCGAAGACTTTTTAGGCGATATGGACTTCAAAGTCGCTGGGACAGATACTGGTATCACCGCCTTGCAAATGGATATGAAAATATCTGGTTTGTCCTTGGAAGTGATTGCCCAAGCCATCCATCAAGCCAAAGCAGCCCGGTTGCACATTCTGGAAAAAATGCTCCAGACCATTGAAACCCCACGGACAGAAACTTCACCCTTTGCCCCCCGCCTGTTGACCATTAAGATTGATCCAGACATGATCGGTCTTGTCATTGGCCCCGGTGGTAAGACAATTAAAGGGATTACCGAAGAAACTGGCGCGAAAATCGACATTGAAGATGATGGTACAGTGACTATCTCTGCTGTCGATGAAACCAAGGCCAAGCGGGCACGCAATATTATCCAAGGCATGACTCGTAAACTCCATGAAGGTGATGTTTATGTTGGTCGTGTTACCCGGATTATCCCCATCGGCGCTTTTGTGGAATTTTTGCCAGGTAAAGAAGGCATGATTCATATTTCTCAACTGGCTGATTACCGTGTAGGTAAAGTTGAGGATGAAGTGGCTGTAGGTGATGAAGTCATTGTCAAAGTGCGGGAAATCGACAATAAAGGTCGAATCAACCTCACTCGCTTGGGTATTCACCCAGACCAAGCTGCGGCAGCGCGAGAAGCTGCGGCTGTAAATCGTTAAATCGATTTGAGGATTTTAGATTTTTGATTAGGGATAAATCGCAAATCTAAAATCCGCGCTGTTTTTTGTTCTTATTGACGGTAAAACCCCGTGCTTTCTAGCCGGGGACAGCTTTAAAAATTAACAAATCAAGAATATGACAGGTGACAGGTGACAGGTGACAGTGCTAAAAGCCGTTGCCTGTATAAGTTTTAGTGTTAGTGAATGTCCTAACCACTCTGTCCATTGCGATAAAAGGATTTAGGCTGTTCAGGTTTTTGATTTGACATATGTTTTTATGTTGTCAAATTAATGACAAATCAATGAATATGTGATATTCCATACACAGCAGTTGCAACTAGCCAAAGCTCTGAATCAGCTAATTGAGGTGATATGAGAAGAGGAAGAAAAACTGGTGTGAAGTGTGAAGGGAAAAAGCATTCAGGTATTTTATATGTTTTTGCTCAGTTGGGGACGCTGAATTTACACAGATGGCACAGTCAGTGCTATTTGCTGATTCTTAATGTGATTTGTTTGTTGACTATCAATGAAGTAACAGCGATCGCTAATGATCGTCCAGTATTAATTCCTCCAGACTCCTCTACCTCCATCACCCAAACCCCCGATACCACACCTACTCCTGCACCAACCCCACCTCCAGAAAATGACCAAAGATTTTATGTTGGGGCTATTCGCGTCATTGGTAGCACTGTATTTAGCCAATCAGAATTAGATAAGGTCATCAAGCAATATGTTGCCAGAGAATTAACTCAAGAAGAAGTCCGTCAAGTTGCAGATGCAATTACTCAACTTTATTTAAATAACAATTATCTGACCTCCCGTGCTGTTGTTCTAAGTGCACCTTCTCCCACACATAATTTTGCTGTGATTCAGGTGATTGAAGGACAGTTATCAGGGATTGATGTGGAAGGGAATAGGCAAGTTAACCCCGATTACATTCGGAGTCGCATTGCCTTGGGTGCGAGTATTCCCCTCAATACCATTAAGTTAGAAGAACAACTGCGATTACTGCGACTCGACCCTTTATTTAGCAATGTGGAAGCCAGTTTACGTCCCACTGGTAAAGTTGGTCAAAGTCGTCTCGTGGTCAGGGTGCAAGAATTTAACCCTTGGAAACTTACCTTAAGTGTGGATAATTATTCTCCTCCTAGTGTGGGAGGTGAAAGAATGGGGATAGATTTGCGCGATCGCAATTTAACAGGCTTAGGAGATGAACTATCTGCCGCCTATTATCGCTCACTGAATGGAGGGGCTGAGATATTTGATTTTAGCTATCAAATTCCTGTCAATGCCATGAATGGCAAAGTTCAATTACGAGTAGCACCCAATAATAGCAAAATCACTGAATCCCCCTACGATGCACTAGGTATTCGCGCTCATCAAGACCTGTACGAAATTAATTATCGTCAACCAATAGTCAGAACCCCCAGACAAGAATTTGCATTGTCCTTGGGATTTATCCATCAGGATGGACAAAGTTTTATTTTTAATCAACAACCCTATGGATTTGGTCAAGGCCCTGATGCCAATGGTGTTAGCCGCACCAGTGTGATTAAATTTGGTCAAGATTATGTCAAGCGTGATTCCCTTGGGGCCTGGTCAGTGCGATCGCAATTTAATTTTGGCACCAGTTTATTAGATGCCACCACCAATCCTGAACCTATTCCCGATGGCATCTTTTTTAGTTGGTTAGGTCAAGTTGAACGGTGGCAAAAACTTTCAGAAGACCACTTATTACTCATTCAAGCCGATTTACAACTCACACCCGATAGTCTTTTACCATCACAGCAATTTGTCATTGGTGGTGGTCGGTCTGTCCGTGCCTACCGACAAAATGCTCGTTCTGGAGACAATGGTTTTAGGGTAGCGATTGAAGATAGAATCACTGTCCAAAGAGATGTGGCCGGACTACCCACCATTCAATTAGCACCATTTATCAACCTGGGTGCAGTTTGGAATCAAGGTGATAACCCCAACAAATTACCTGATCAAACTTTTTTAGCCAGTGCTGGTTTGGGGTTACTCTGGAATAACGCCTTGGGTATTGAAAAATTGAATATGCGGCTTGATTATGGTCTTCCTTTTATCAACCTAAAAGACCGTGGTAACAATGCTCAAGATGACGGTTTCTCTTTTAGTTTGGTATATCAGCCATAAAAATTGTTATTTACCGTTCACACCATTTATACACAAAGGTTAACTAAATATTTGTAACAAAAGTTTACATAACTATAAACAAATCATCAGGGTCGCCAAAAACCCAAATCTTCTTATTAAAAATCAACAAAAAGCTGAATTTATACATATAGCAGATGGCAGGCTTCGCAGTGGGCTTCAGACGAACTGTGACAGTGGTCAAAGCCTTGGTGTATCTAAGTTTTAGTTAATTTCTTAACCACATTGTCTATGTTTATCTCTTCTATTTTTTGTAAAAAATAGCAACAATTTGTAATATTTTTCAAGTTTCGCTTAAATGCTCAAAATTTTATCTAAATCAATAACATTAGCAGGGGATAAAAACATCAATTTTTGTAAAATTCAGCCACACTCAAGATGTTTCTGTCTTTGTTCATTCTCCCTCTAAAGTTCCTGAAAACTAGTCTACACCAGTATTTTGACTGCTCGCACCCTCATTCTTAATGGCAAATGGAAAATTTTTAATTGCCAGTACCATTACTAGTCATATCTTTCCCTTCACTTCTGTACCTCCAAGTCGTTAAACTAACAAATAATAATATTTCGCGTGATTACAATAATCATGACTGTAATTAGCCAAGTTATTCTCCAAGCCGACGACGAACTGCGTTACCCCAGCAGTGGTGAACTCAAAAGTATCAAAGAATTTTTGCAAACAGGTGAACAGCGTACAAGAATCGCTGCAACCCTGTCCGAAAATGAAAAAAAGATTGTTCAGGAAGCAACCAAAAAGCTATGGCAAAAGCGTCCTGACTTCATTTCCCCAGGCGGCAACGCTTACGGAGAAAAGCAACGTGCTTTATGTATCCGCGATTTTGGCTGGTACTTGCGCTTGATTACCTACGGTGTTTTAGCCGGTGACAAAGAACCAATTGAAAAAATTGGTTTGATTGGTGTACGGGAAATGTACAACTCTTTGGGTGTTCCCGTTCCCGGTATGGTGGAAGCGATCAATTGCCTCAAGCAAGCCTCTTTGGATCTCTTGAGTGCTGATGATGCGTCTGAAGCTGCACCCTACTTTGATTTCATCATTCAATCCATGTCCTAAGCAACCAGCCGAAATGCTTGTTAACAAGGACATAAGCTCTCCAATACCATAACATTCTTGTTTTGATCATATCTTCCCCATACTTGGTAGTAGCTAAGGCATTGTTGTGTCGAGTTATAAACCTGGTGTGGGGATATTTGATCAAGATAGTATTTTGAAAAATGGATAAAGACGACAAAAAGCCAACAGCCATATGGTAGACTGTCAGCAAATAGTGTGTTCCCTATTAAATGACTCGGCTAGAGTTCAGTTGTCTGTAATTATCCCAATGTGTCAATGGATGAGTGTAGATCAAAATCACACTACACTCGTGATATCAGTCACATGCTAGTAGCAAAAAAACTGTATCCGGACAAAAAAACGTTCACTATGGTTATACCTATCATTACCATAATGAAACAGCGGGGTAATTGACAAATTGTCAAACTTTAATGTCAAAATCTAAATGTTGATTTTGATACATATCTTGCTAATCCAGCCATGAACACAACTCTTAACTCACTGTCTTGCTGATCCAACAACGGTTAAGCGGGAAGTGAGTTTTGTGGTTAATAGTAGAAAAATTTTTGATGGTGATACAGTTGACCAGAATTTTGCACTGACACGACAATTAAATCGATAAAATAATCCTCTGTCCCTTTGGTGCATTACTTCCATGACCACCACCTCCCCAAGTCCATTTACTCCCGAACAAATTGCTTCAGAAGGTATCAAACCTGAAGAATATATAGAAATCGTCCGACGGTTAGGTCGTCATCCCAACAAAGCCGAACTAGGAATGTTTGGGGTGATGTGGTCGGAACATTGTTGTTATAAAAATTCTCGGCCATTACTTAAACAATTTCCTACCACCGGCCCCAGTATTCTGGTCGGACCTGGAGAAAACGCAGGTGTTGTCGATTTAGGTGACGGACTACAATTAGCTTTTAAAATAGAATCCCATAACCACCCCTCCGCTGTTGAACCCTTCCAAGGTGCAGCTACGGGCGTAGGTGGAATATTAAGAGATATATTTACAATGGGAGCACGTCCCATTGCCTTATTAAATTCTTTGCGTTTTGGTTCCCTCGATGACCCGAAAACCCAAAGGTTATTTACTGGTGTAGTAGCGGGAATTTCCCACTATGGTAATAGCGTTGGCGTTCCCACGGTCGGTGGCGAGGTCTATTTTGACCCAGCTTATTCTGGTAATCCCCTGGTAAACGTGATGGCACTGGGATTAATGGAAACACCAGAAATTGTCAAATCTGGTGCTTCTGGTATTGGTAATCCTGTGTTGTATGTGGGTTCCACCACTGGACGAGATGGTATGGGTGGGGCCAGTTTTGCCAGTGCAGAATTGAGTGATCAATCAATGGATGACCGTCCTGCTGTGCAGGTAGGCGACCCATTTTTGGAAAAATCCCTGATTGAGGCTTGTTTAGAGGCATTTAAAACTGGGGCGGTGGTTGCTGCCCAAGATATGGGTGCGGCTGGTATTAGCTGTTCTACCTCGGAAATGGCTGCTAAAGGTGGCGTGGGGATTGAATTTGATTTAGATAAGATTCCGGTGCGGGAATTGGGAATGCGTCCCTATGAATATCTGCTGTCGGAATCCCAAGAAAGAATGCTGTTTGTGGCCCACAAGGGACGTGAACAGGAATTAATTGATATTTTCCACCGCTGGGGACTTCATGCTGTGGTTGCAGGTACGGTAATTGCAGAACCGATGGTGAGGATTTTATTTGAAGGGAAGGTAGCAGCGGAAATTCCCGCCGATGCTTTAGCTGAGAATACACCATTGTATGAACGGGAATTGTTAGCAGAACCGCCTGAATATGCTCAAACAGCTTGGCAATGGTCGCCGGATAGTTTACCAGCTTGTACTGTTGCGGGGATTGAAGTGGGGGGTAAGTTGCAAAGTTGGAATGAGGTGTTATTAACTTTGCTAGATACACCAACTATTGCCTCTAAAAGTTGGGTTTATCGTCAATATGACCATCAGGTACAGAATAATACTGTCTTGTTGCCAGGTGGTGCAGATGCGGCGGTGGTGCGGTTGCGTCCTTTAGAATCTAACCCTCATCTCCAATCTCCTATTTCCGAACTCAAGTCTGGTGTAGCAGCAACGGTAGATTGTAATTCTCGTTATGTTTATTTAGACCCCTATGAAGGTGCTAAGGCTGTGGTGGCAGAAGCTGCCCGAAATCTTAGCTGTGTGGGTGCTGAACCTTTGGCTGTGACTGATAACCTCAATTTTGGTAGTCCTGAAAAACCCATTGGTTATTGGCAGTTGGCCTCTGCTTGTCGCGGGTTGAGTGAAGGTTGTCGGGAGTTGGGAACCCCTGTAACAGGAGGAAATGTCTCTCTGTACAACGAAACCCTTGATTCCCAGGGCAATCCTCAGCCCATATATCCCACGCCGGTGGTGGGGATGGTGGGGTTAATTCCTGACTTGACGAAAATTGCTGGACAAGGTTGGCAAAGTCTAGGGGATGTGATTTATCTATTAGGATTACCAACTAAGTCTCCAGTTGAATTAGGGGCATCTGAATATTTAGCGACAATTCACAATACTGTAGCTGGAAAACCACCTAGAGTGGATTTTGATTTAGAACGCAGAGTCCAGAAGACTGTCCGTGAAGGGATTCGTGCTGGTTGGGTACGTTCTGCCCACGATTGTGCTGAGGGTGGTTTAACAGTGGCTGTGGCGGAATGCTGTATTGCTGGTAATTTAGGTGCAACGATTGATGTGGGTATGGCTGCTAGGGATGGGGGACGCTGGGATGAAGTGTTATTTGGTGAAGGTGGAGGCAGAATTTTAGTTTCTGTCAGTGGAGAAAACCAAGAAATTTGGGAATCCTATATACAAGAAAATTTGGGTAAGGAATGGCAAAAATTAGGTGTAGTGGTGGCTGCGGAGGCAGGACTGACCATATCAACTACCGACCAGCAGCAGTTAGTCAGCGTTAGGATCAAGGATATGGGCGATCGCTATTCTCAGGCGATCGCTCAACGTCTTGCCACTTATAGCAATGCTTAAGCAAGACTAAAAATCAAGAAATCAGCATGAAAATTTACACTGACTAATTCATCCTTCACCAAATTACGGTACTGTTTTAATGGATGGTTAAAGATTTATTAAGAACCTGCCACTATCCATATACAGTCTTCCGGTTCCCAAGAAAGTAGTTCAGAGGTGAAAGAGGACAAGAATTACAGACATTTAACCTTTGTCTGCTTGCAAGTCTCCACTGCTTCTAAGTGTAGATATATTCTCGACTCCCATTAGCATCGTGATTGGCGATGCAAAACACTTCTGAACTCCTGATAGCGCAGCGTGGTGCAAGCCACATATCTTCTTCATTGATAGACACCCACCAGGAGCAAAACCAGCATGATTCCCATCCATCCCGTCTCTTTGGATGAATACCCCGACCATTCTCACAACCCAATCGACAGTCATGAAAACCGTTCTGACAAGCCAGAAGAAGCTTGTGGTGTTTTTGGTATTTACGCCCCAGAACAAGACGTAGCCAAACTGACCTACTTTGGATTGTATGCCCTTCAGCATCGGGGTCAAGAATCAGCTGGTATTGCTACCTTTGAGGGTGAGCAAGTACACCAGCACAAGGATATGGGACTGGTATCCCAGGTCTTTAATGAAGCGATATTAGAAAAGTTACCTGGCCACATCGGTGTTGGTCATACTCGTTATTCCACTACCGGTTCTAGCCGCAAAGTTAACGCCCAACCTGCGGTGGTAGATACTCGCTTGGGTAAATTAGCCCTAGCACATAATGGCAACTTGGTCAATACAATTCAGTTGCGAGAAGAACTGCTCAAAAGCAATTTTAACTTAGTGACCACCACAGATTCTGAAATGATTGCTTATGCGATCGCCGAAGAAGTGAACGCTGGTGCAGATTGGTTAGAAGGTTCTATCCGTGCCTTTCACCGTTGTCAAGGTGCATTTAGCCTCGTAATTGGCACCGCTAATGGTGTGATGGGTGTCAGAGACCCCAATGGCATCCGTCCCTTAGTCATTGGTACATTGGGAGAAAATCCAGTCCGTTACGTTCTGGCATCTGAAACCTGTGGCTTAGATATTATTGGTGCTGAATATCTACGAGACGTAGAACCCGGAGAATTAGTTTGGATTACTGACGCAGGTTTATCTTCTTACAGATGGAATCAACAACCCCAGCGCAAGTTGTGCATCTTTGAGATGATCTACTTTGCTCGTCCTGATAGCATTATGCACAACGAAACTTTATATAGCTATCGGATGCGTTTAGGCAGAAGAATTGCTCAAGAGTCTCCCGTTGACGCGGATATAGTCTTTGGAGTACCTGATTCTGGTATACCTGCGGCCATTGGCTTCTCCCAAGTATCTGGTATTGCCTATGGAGAAGGGTTGATTAAAAACCGCTATGTGGGTAGAACTTTTATTCAACCCACCCAAAGTATGCGGGAGTCTGGGTTACGGATGAAACTCAACCCCCTCAAAGATGTATTAGCAGGAAAAAGAGTAATCATTGTCGATGATTCTATTGTGCGCGGTACTACCAGTCGCAAATTGGTCAAAACCTTGCGTGAAGCAGGTGCCATAGAAGTACATATGCGTATTTCTTCTCCTCCAGTGACTCATCCTTGTTTCTACGGCATTGATACAGATACTCAGGATCAGCTAATTGCTGCTACTAAATCAGTTGAAGAAATTTCCAAGCAGCTAGAAGTTGATAGTCTGGCATATTTGAGTTGGGAAGGAATGTTAGAAGCTACTAGAGAAGATACTAATAGTTTCTGTTCTGCTTGTTTTACTGGTGATTATCCTGTGGCTATTCCCGAACAAGTGAAGCGTTCTAAATTGATGCTGGAGAAAGTGGTAGTTTAATTTCGTTTTTTGATTTAATATGCCCACTTTCGTGGGCATATTTCAACTTTTGGCGTAACTGCTAGTATTGTATAAATCTGTTGGCAATAGTGGTACACCTTCTGCCATTTCAATTTTTACGTTGTCTGGGGAATCTACTAGCCAAATCTGTGTTTCTGCGTCTGTAATCACGCTGTCGTCTTCGTATTCTTGGATAGAGGGTTCAGGTTCAGGTGTGGGTTTAGTGGTAGTCGTAGTATTTACTACCTCTTTTGTGGATAAAACTGCACCATTTTGGGCAGCAAATTCTTTATCAGCTTCATCTAAAATTGTGTTAAATAAATAAGCTTGAGAGAGATTAACAGAATTGAGATTAACTCCCATCAAGTTGGCATTACTCAAGTTAGCATTACTAAGATTGGCACCTGTTAAATTAGCTCTTTGCAGATTGGCATTGCTAAGATTGGCACCACTTAAATTAACACCAGTCAAATTGGCTCTTTCTAAATTCACACCACTAAGGTTAGCATCAGTTAAATCAGCATCATAAAAGCTAGTGGCTTGTAAATTCAGGTTACTTAAAATTACTTGTCGCAAACAAGCTTTTGACAGGTTCATCCCTGCGAAAGATAAAAATTTAGTGCGAGAAATAAAGGCATTGGGTTGTAAAACAGTGGTTTTATTGATTAATTCTATTAAAGCTGTAGGATTAAATTCTGATAAATTGGTAGGATTGCCACAGGGTGCAAAAGGAATATCTGCTACTTGATTAATAGCACACAAAAGAATAAAGACATTGAACCCGACAGCAGCGTTAATTTGTTCAACATTGATAGGATTTTTTAAATTTTGAAAATAGGTTAAAGCTTGGTGGGCAATACCTTGATTCAACCAACCACCTTGGCAGTATTCACGCCAAAAAGATTCGAGAATTGCAAATAATGATGTAAAAGAAAAATTCTGTTTGTGGGATTTTTGTAACCCGGCAATGATTAGTCCTTCTAATTCTAGATTGAGAATACCAAAACCAAATAACTGATACATTTTTTGGGCGAAACTGTTAGTAAACTCAGTGTCCTGGTAATTGGGATGTTTCGCAAAATCTCTAGTTAATTCGTACAGTTGATTAACTATAGCTTGAGCGCAAATATATTCTCCTAGTTTGGGGTGAGAAAATTCGATTTTGGTGGATGAGGATTCTTTGCTGCGGTGATAACTAGTACGGAAATAAATAGATGGAAGATTGGGAATTGCAGATGTGTGGGGTAAATGAATATAATGACGATCGCTGTGGAGAATTTGCAGTGCGATCGCTTGCATGTCTTCTAGTAACTCCTGGGGTTGACGACCTGCCAATAAATTCGCGATCGCTTCTGGTCTACGATGGATATGGGCAGTGCCTACCCGCAACAGCATAGTCTTGAATCCTTCGGTGTGGGGATAGCCCAGCATACAGCGACTCAAGCGATGGTGTATTTCCCACCGTAAAGCCGCACCGCTATATAGTTCTTGATTTGCTCCTAGTTGCAGCAGTTTATTATCTAAAAATCCATCTCGATGTAATAGTCCCAAAATGTACAGCATCAAAGGCTGACGAATCAGAGTAGATAACTCTGGTAACTTGGAGGGAACATTAAACAATCCAGCCTGTTTTGAGAAGGTAAAAAAGCTTTGTGCTGTGGATAATGATTGCACTTTTGTCCAATGCTGAAACCATTGTCTCAATTCATCTACTTCTAGTGGTCTAATGACGATGCGTTTGGAATTTGCTAATAATTCAGGAATCATTTCTCCCACGCCATTTAACCGACTTGTTAATATAATTTTATGTCTACCTTCTGTCAATAAATTCAACAATTGTTGGGCAAAAATGCGCTTGGCTTGTTGGCTTTTGCCTCCACTAGGTAACTCATCAAAACCATCAAGAATTAATAGACAACGAGGATAATCTTGGTCTAACCAACTTTGCAAATCAATAGAGAGATTTTCAGCTAAAGCCGAATTCAAGGTTTCTGCTAAAGTTTGACCATAGGTAATATTTCGCAAATTAATCAGGACAGGCATCCAATTAGGATAAAGTTCTCGTGCTACTTGAGCAGCCCAAAGTTCACAAAAAGTGGTTTTTCCATAACCAGATTCAGACTCGATGACTGCAATCGTAGTCAGATTGCCTAACTGTTGCTGTGTCCATGCCATTAAATCCACTGGCATAGGAGTATCATTTGTTCCTTCTGGTTGATTTTCTAACACAGGAAAACCAGTCAATGGCACATAGATATCCTTCAGTGCAAAAGACTCCATGAATAGAGGTGTGCTGAGATGGCAAAGTAAACTAGCACGATAATATTCACGATATAAATCTATGGTGTCACCAACCACGGAAGTATAAGCTGAACCTGACAATGAATATTCTGAGGTCTGAATATTCAGAGGTAAGGAGTTCCCTAACCGCACGAATTTTTGTAACTGGGCCAGGGGAGCAGCATTATTGGCAATCACTAATAATAAGTGACCAGGAAGGGCATTCACCAACCTGTTGGTAATTAATTTTGCTTCCGGTTCCTCTGCACCATTAGCGACTAACCAGGCCCCAGCAGCTTGATTAATTTGTTGAACTAGCAATGAGTCAGCAACTAATGATAATGCTTGTTTAGCTTGGGTATCAGTTAATTTACCAGGACTGAAGTTTTTGAGTATACTTTGTAATTTGCCATCTTTGAGGGTGAGTTTACCTGTTTGCTCATTCACAACTTGAGGAGGAACAGGAATCATGGCCCGGTCTAACCAAGGTCGTTGCAAGGTGGCTTCTTGTTGGAGAATTTGTTCTAAAGCTTGTAAATAAGCAATCTGATAAGCTAGCCATGTCCCTTCGTTACGCTTGAGAGCTTTCCTTTGGCTGAGACTGCGTAACAGATGGGCAGTTAATTGGGTCAAGATGGAGATTTCGTCCCAAACAATACTTAAGGGTAGTTCTAGGACTTCTACTAACGTACAGATTTCAAACGCCATGAAACCTTGGGCTTCCATATCCTGTACGATACAGTAGGCAATGCCCGCTATTTGCCCTGATGACATTTCTTTGATGTGATTGACAGCGACATAGCGATCGCACAACCAACGTCTGATACTCAAGTCCATTTAATTACCAAGGAATGGCTGTTAAAGACAATAATTGTCGATAGATTGCATTAAAACAGGTAACAATGAGTGTAAACCAGCTAGGTAGTCATGCAGTATTTACGATGTGACACTTTCTCTGTATTTTGAGCATAATATGCGTAGTATTCCGTTAAAAATCATTTTAATCGAACCAGATCCCATATTTCGGCTCGGATTAAGGGTAACATTAGAAACAATCCCGCACCTACAAATCCTTGCTGATGTAGCTACAGACACCGCAGCCCTGAAAATTTTGCAGGAAACAGCCATATTTGACTCGAATTCAGTCAATTTGATTGTTTTGGAATTAGGTAACGGACGCACTCAACAGTCCCAACTACAAAGCTTGCAATTTTGTCAGCAATTAAAAAATTTATACCCTAATTTACCAATTTTACTCCTAAGTTCTCTCACTGAATCAAAATTATTATCGGCAGCAAAAGCTACGGGTATAGAAGGTTATTGTCCTAAAGGTATAGACACTGAAGAATTAGTAACAATTATCCAAGAAGTTGCTAATGGCAATCGTGTTTGGTTTGGTGACAATCAAACTGTTAATTCTCCTCTACCTTTTGCTCAACTAAGGCATAACTTACGTTTTTCCAGTGTGGGTTACATTGATACTAAACTCCAGGCTGTCACTCAACAGTTACAAATACCAGGAATACCATTATTAGAAAGGGCAATTTTGGCTGGACAGCAGCGAGAACTGTTAACAGCTAAATGGTTCCTCAATCATATTTTATTAACAGGACAAGAAAGGCAAGCATTACAACCAACTTATCGGATACCTACACCTGTTATGACTGATCAAACAATCGTGAATCAATCAGATTTATCATTGATGTCTGCTAGAGCACCGCAACTGTCTTTGAATAATCTGCAATCCACATTATTGACATCTTGTATACAAAAACTTCAGTTTACTTTACAAAATCTGACTGAAGTACCTTTAGAAATAGATATTTTACGAGAAGATAAAAAGAGAGAGTTATTATATATAATAATTCAAAATTTTGAGCAAGAACTAGATAGACTGAGAATCATGAATTTAGAAATTCAGTCACTAAATAAGCTGATTAATTTGATGTTAATTAATATTTGGAAATTATCTGTAGCCGATTTTTTTGGCAATAGCAACAAAATAAAAATTGGTGGAGAAAACATAGAAATAGCTGATTTTTTATTAAGTAAATTATCTGACCTAGAACTACAAATCATTGAAAAGATACCTTTGGTGGCAGAATTAATTAATTATCTGCTCTTACAACAGGATTTGAATGTAGATAATAATTCCTATAAGGCAGGTAGCAAAGAAGCACAAGACCAGGCATCAGTTATTTTAGAAAACCTAGTAATCCAAATTGGTAACTGTGTAGTTCAACCTCTATTAAACTATTTAGCTGATATAGAAACTATTAAACAAGAATTTTACGACAGGCAAATAATTTCTACTAGAGAAATAGAAAAATTTAGAAATAGTCTGTCTTGGAAATATCGATTAAATAACTCTGTGGCTGAACCACAGGCAATCTTTGAAAGTCGCTATGATTTATTTGTGTTTGCACCCCGTGGTTTAGCAAAAATATCAATTTACGCTCCCAGAAACCAAGAATTAGCCCAGTTGTCAGGAATACCTTTAGGGGTGACATTACTGCTAGAATTTCGGGATGCGATCGCACCTCGTCTCCAATCCCTCTTAGCTTTATTAGGAAATGGCATCGTTTTTATTCTCACCCAAGTGGTAGGTCGGGGTATAGGTTTAATTGGTCGTGGGATTCTGCAAGGTATTGGTAGCGCCTCTTTCACAGATCAGAAATGGCGAAGAGATAATGAGAGAAAACAGTAATATCAAAATATTTACTGTCACCTTTTACTACCAATTCCAATCACGACGAAAATGTAAAAAACTTTGGATTAATTCTTGTAGTAAATGGTTTTGATGTAGTTTTTGTTTGTGCCATTCTCTAGCAGTTTGGGACAAAATTTCTCCAAAGCCAGGATAGGCAGGTGCTAAATTTACTAAATCATTCACTTTCACTTGTTTGGACATTGCCAAAGCAATAATATTAATTAACTCTCCCGCTTCTGCCCCAAAGATAGAACACCCTAAAATTTCACCGCTTTCTAAAACTACTAATTTACAAATGCCCGTAATTTCATTGTGCATCTGGGCTGTAGTTAAAGATTTATAATATTGTTTGCAAATGAAAATTCGACTTTTATCATATCGTTGGTTGGCTTGGGCTGCTGTTAAACCGACTTTTGCCGCCATTGGCTGAGTAGAAATTACCCAAGGAAGACATTGATAATTAATTTTAGTTTGGGGTAAAAATAGGGCATTGTGAATAGCGGTATATGCTTCATAGTTGGCGATATTCGTTAGGCTATAACCACCTATAATGTCTCCACAAGCATAAATTCGCTGGTTGGTGGTTTGTAGATGCTCATTGACAAAAATGCGCCGGGAATTGTATTTTACACCAACTGTGCTTAAATTCAGGGAACTAACATTTGGTTGTTGTCCTGTAGCAATAATAATTTCTTCAGTTTCCATGGCTTTATCTCCAGCTTGGAGCCATTTTTTATCACCAATTTGCCGCACCTGTGTAACTTCTATATCGTTGAGAACTGTGACTCCATCAGCTTCTAACTGAGCAATTAATAGTTGGCTAATTTCTGGCTCAAGATATTTGGAAAGATGAGTTTGATCGCAAATGAGAGTGATTTTATAGCCAAAATATGCCAGGGTTTGGGCAATTTCTAAACTTTGAGGAACACCACCTAAAATCACTAAATTGCCTGGTGGATGTTTTTGACTGAGATATGGCCAAATATTTTCTAGGGTCAGGTAGCCAGTTTTTTCTAGTCCGTCAATGTCTGGAATGGCTGGACGGGAACCACAAGCCAGTAAGTAAATGCGTCCTTGTAATAGCCGTTGATTAACTTTAAAGCCTAATTGGGGAGAGGTCTGAAATTCACCGCTACCCAAAATAATATCTACACCGTGAGCGGCTAAATTAGCTAATGAATGCTGTTCAATCAGATTGGCAGCTACACTCCGGGCATAAAGTATAGTTTCTTGCCAATGGTCAGATAAGTGTGATTTAGCAGCTAATTGTGAGTAGTCTAGCCCTATATTTGCCCCTAGTCGCGAGTAATTGGTGATTTTCCCAACTCCTCGCAGCACGTGATGGTAATTAATCTCATAATGGGCTTGGGGTTCTACTAGAGCTACTTTTGCTCCTAGTTCCGTTGCAGCTAGGGCGGCCTGGTATCCAGCAAGACTACCACCAATAATTACTAAATCATGGTCATTTGGCATTGGTTAGGGAAAATTAAAAATAAAAAATATCTAAATAAACTTGCTAATTATGCGCTCAAAACTGCTTTTAGGGCGGTAATCAGACGTTGATTATCTGATTGGGAACGGACAGCTACCCGGAAAAAGCGATCGCCTAATTCTTTAAAACTGAGACAATCACGAATGAGAATCTGATGTTGTTGTAGTAATTTCTGTTGTAGATCAGAAGTCGGGTGTTGGGATTCCACTAGGAAAAAATTCGCTGCACTTGGTTGGGGTTGTAGTCCAGAAATGCCCGCTAACCCATGAAAAAGGTGATTACGGGCTGTTGGTAGCCATTGCCAAGTTTGAGCCTGAAAATCCTGATCCTGGATGGCTGCTATGGCTGCTGCTGCTGCTAGGTTGTTGACAGGCCAAGGGTCACGCCATGATTGCCATCGAGACAAACGATCTGGATGAGCGATCGCATACCCTAATCTTAAGCCCGGTAGACTATAAAACTTGGTGAGCGATCGTAATATCACCAAATTGGCATATTCTTGCACCAATCCCAGCAAACTTTGTTCCTGTTCAGGAGGCAAAAAGTCCATAAACGCTTCATCTACCACCACCACAGCAAACCTTTCCAGTAAAGGCACAAGAGAGTCCCGTACAAATAATTTGCCCGTAGGATTATGGGGATTATTCAACAATAATCCGCAACCTTCAGGGATAGGAAAATGGAGAAGCGGGAATGGTTGATCTGTGACCGTTTTGATTTCCCCCCTAATCACAGAATCAGCCCCTTCCTCCTGTCTCCTCTCACCTGTTGTTAAATCCAGGGGAAACTCCAGCACTGTAGCATTGTATGCCGCTAAAGTGCGGTAATAATCGCCAAAAGCTGGAGTTAATAAAACTGTTGCGGCTAATGCCGATAAATCTCTACCCACTAGAGTCAATAATTCTGCTGAACCATTACCAGGCAGAATCCACTCCACAGGTAGTTGATGGAAGTGACTGAGAGCAAGTCTCAGTTCACTATAATTTGGGTCTGGATAATTTCTGAGATTGTCAAACTGGGACACAATGGCAGAAATAACACTGCTGGGTGGTCCCAACGGACTAATACTGGCGGAAAAATCCAGAATAGCACTAGGGGAACAGCCAGCCAGTGCTGCTGCCCAAGCTAAATTGCCCCCATGTGCCTGTTGATTCATCGAAAACAGCGTCCTTAGAGCAGAACCTAAGATTTTGGGGGTGCTACTCTTTCTCTAAAAAGTTTCCCAGCGGAGAAAGCAGGAACTTTAGTCGCAGGAATTTCCATTTTTTCATTGGTTTTGGGGTTGCGACCTTCGCGAGCCTTGCGTTCCCGTGACTCAAAGGAGCCAAATCCTACCAAAGTTACTTTATCACCAGAGGAAACTGCCTCGATAATCGTTTCTAGTGCCGCAGTTAAGACTGCATCAGCTTGTTTTTTAGTCACACTAGCCTTTTCAGCCACTGCATCAACTAATTCGCCTTTGTTCATGTCAAACTCCTTGAGATTTATTAGAGATTATTTCAAGATGCACCCAATCGCATCTTTACGTAAATCTCTGTTTGCAGAAATACAAAAATCGATCCTTGGGAGCATTTACACTTAAAATCGCTGTACATCCCATTGGCTCGACTTTTCAATGAATCATTCTAAATTGTTGTAGCCTGAAGTGGATAGATGAAACCATTAATTTATATAGATTTCAGGATTTTTTGTATTTTTTGCTTCATTGTCGCACTCGAAACACCCTATTTTTAGGAATAAATACTCAAAGAAACCAGGTGGGGGAGGGAACAAAGGTGAAAATGGAGGGAAAAAGAAAATTTACCAAAATTTGTAAATCTTAATATTTGATTCGGAATTTTTCAACATTGTTTGGCGCTGGCAGGGTTGACAAAATCATGTAAATCTGATTCCCAAATACTAATATAAATAAAATCACATTCTTGCCGAACAATTTGGCCTTTGACACCACCTTGACGAAAAGTAAAATTGTCGGTTTCCCCTTGTTGGACTCTTTGCAGTCCCTGTTGAATTTCTGCGGTCGCTTGACCATTCAACATGCCATTAAGGGTGTTTTGCATTAGTTGCGGGTTAACTGATTGAGCAAAAGCCGCTTCCGTTTGCCGTAGTCGTCCGGTTTCACGGTCAAATAAATAGCCTACGTCAATTTTGTTGGGGACGATTTTGTAGGTGACTGCACGGGTGCTACCCCATAAACCTCTTAAATCTCGCTTTGGTGCTCCCAGTTTCTCTTCTACGGTACTTCTAGATGTACCTGTAGGAAATGCGGGGACACGTTGGTTAACTTTGTTAATAATGCGATCGCGTATTTTCTGTTTTTTCTGCGGAGGATTTATCTGGACATTCGGTGTTTCTGCACTAGTAGGAGTTTCTGATGTTTGCAGTTCTGGTGTAGCTATAACTGATGGAGTGGGAGTAGGTTCTGTGATGGGTTCTGGAGAGGGAATTGGTGTAGATGCGGCCGAGGAAGTTGATTCTTCCGGTAAAGTAGCTGTATTGACCTGTGTTTGGGGTGCAGTGGACTGTACTGGTGAAGGAATCGGTTCTACAACTTCCGGTGAATTGGTGGGTAAGCTAGTAGCAGGTTCTGACTCCGGTGTGACAGTGGGAGTAGTTGTAATAGATGCACTACGTTGAGGCTGGGGAATAATTTTAGAAATAGCCATTGCACCAATAAAAACCCCAACTAACACGCTACCAATAATCAGAGATGGCTTTTGCCAGGTTTCCAGATATTTAGGTTCTTTGATAACGGCACGAGGTGAGGGGGAAGCTATGGGTTGTGTGGGTGCAACTGTGGGGGTTGGAGGGCTAAAGTTAATGGTGGGAGTAGTAGCAATAGATGGTGGTGCAGTGGCACTAGCTACTTGTAATATTTGCAACATCTTGCTGGCGGTACTGAAGCGATCGCCTGTGCGGGGTTCAATGGCTTGATTAAGTACCTTGACTAATTGAGGTGAAACACCCGCAGCGTATTGTTGCCAGAGAATTTGTCCGGTGTGGGGGTCAGTATCTAATTCCTGGGGATATTTACCCGTAAGTAGATAAATGGCAGTTAATCCTAAACTATAAATATCAGTAGCATAAACTGGGCGGCCTATGGCTTGTTCACTGGGCATATATCCAGGAGTGCCAATGACTAGAGATTGGGTAGGATGGCCGGAAGGATTAACTACGGTGCGGATGGTTTCTTTGACTGCACCAAAATCAATTAATACAGGCTTATTGTCTTGAGAGCGCAGAATAATGTTATCTGGTTTAATATCCCGGTGAATAATGCCTTTGCTGTGAACATAATCTAAAACATGCAGCAAACTTAAGAGAATCGCTCTAACAGTATTTTCATTTAATCTGCCTTGTGATTGAATCACCTTAGTCAGAGTTTGACCGTGAATCCATTCTTGCACCAGATAAAATTGGCCATTCTCCGAAAAATAAGCATAGAGTTTAGGAATTTGGTCACTACTTTCGCCTAAAACCTCTAATGTGGCTGCTTCCCGTTCAAATCTTTGTTGAATGATTTGATAGGTTTGTGGATCATTACTAATCGGTTTAAGTTGCTTAATCACACAGCGACGACGGGAAGGCATGTGGGTATCTTCTGCGAGAAAGGTTTCCCCAAACCCACCTGCACCAAGGACTTGGATAACTTGATAACGATTGTTTAGCAGCTTTGTGGTCATGAAAGGTTAAACGCGATCGCCCTTTCCAACTGTACATCATAATTCTCTGACGGACAGAAGGGCTGAGTATATCCCGTTACTGACAGATTTTGCTCAAAATTTATTTCCAGCTTGTGCAGAAATCAATTTAGCATCCAAAAGTCGTGCTAATGCTTCTCCACCCTCTTGCATAATCACATTATGATTCCATTCCATCAAAGGACGGATCAATAAAGCTAAAATATTCATCCAAAGTTTTGTAGTTTCGACAGTCCAGGTATAGCGTACTAAAGTTCCTGTTTCTACCGACTCCAGTTCCCACAAACCTATGCCGTCTACATCTCCTTTAGCAACTAATTCCATCAACTTTGGTGGTTCAATTCGCGTGATTTGACTATCAAAAGCCAGTTGATACAAAAGAGGTGTTGTCCAGGTAAAGCGGTGTGATTCTTGGACAGGAATTACGCTTTTTACATATTTCCACCAGCTTGGCCAAGTTGGATAGTTAATAATTGCTGACCATACTTTTTCTCTAGGTGCTTCAATAATCCAAGTGGTGATAAAGTTGTATTTAGTCATAATAAAAATTCATTTACTGAAATGTCTTAAATTATATCTATCTTGATATTTGTTAATATAGTCAACATTTACCTGTTCTAAAGCTGAAAGGGCGTTATTGGGAAATTCATCTGGAGAATATTTAGGGATATACCAAGACTGTTGATTAAAATATTCCTGTAACTCGGTAGTTTTAAACTGACGACCATGAATAGCAAAAATTGTATTTCGCATAATATCTAATTCATAGCCAGTTTTTCCAGCCAAATCTGCATCTGTCACTGGTCTCTCTGATAACCAAGAATAATTATTATCACTATTTTGTGTCACTGGTGATGTGACAGAATTAGTAATTGATTCATCAGCAGGAATTTTAATTTGGGCAGGTTTATTGTCTTCTGGATTATTAGTTGAATTGGCATTAATAGTGGGAGAATCAGTAGTATCTACAACTGGAGAACGTTTCACGGAAACAGAAACATCTGTATTTGTGGCGGTTTGTGGTGATTTTGTGAATACTTGATTAATTACTCCCCCGGCAATTAATCCACCAATAGCAATTAATCCACCAATGAGAATACCTTTTTGATTATGATGGGATTTTTGAATATCTACAGGTACAGTGGGACGTGATGGGGTGTTGGGAGTCGGTGGTAGAGTTGGAGGTATGTAGCCTTGTGTAGGGGCTATAGGACTTGCTAGACTTTGTAGAGCTTCTAACATACCTCTAGCGGTGGGAAAGCGATCGCGTGGATGATAGGAAATCGCTTTATCAATAATTTCCACCATGAGAGGATGCAAATTGCGAGCATGGTTGTGCCAAATCACTTCCGCTGTATGGGAATCTGTCGCTAATTCCTGGGGTTGTTTACCAGTCAGCAAATAAATTGCTGTCATCCCTAAACTATATAAATCACTCGAATAAACTGGTCGTCCTGCTGCTTGTTCACTGGACATAAAACCAGGTGTACCAATAACAATAGAACTGGTGGGTAAACCTTGGGAATTGACAATTGTTCCCATGGATTCCCGCACAGCACCAAAATCAATTAATACAGGTTTCTGGTCACGTTTGCGAATAATAATATTATCTGGTTTAATATCCCGGTGAATAATATATTGGGAGTGAACATATTCGAGAATTAGCAATAAATTCACTAATATTTCTTGGACTGCACTTTCTGTAAATATTCCCTGTTTTTGTACTTTCGCTGTTAAGGTATCTCCTTCTATCCACTCTTGCACCAAATAAAATTGTCCTTCAGTGGAAAAGTAAGCATATAAAGAAGGTATTTGGTCTGTTGCGCCTCCAAGTGTTTCTAAAATAGCTGCTTCCCGTTGAAATCTTTCTTGGACAAGCTGATAAATCTGGGTGTTGTTTTGAATTGGTCGTAATTGCTTGACCACACAAAGACGACGGGAAGGCATATAAGTATCTTCCGCGAGAAATGTTTCTCCAAATCCACCAGCACCCAGAGTGCGGATAACTTGATAGCGATCGTTCAACAGGTTTGTTACCATGGAATGTTAAATGCTATACCCTTTTCTTTCCCCATTTATATCAAATATTCTCAGGATGCAAGGATGGGAGTAACACTCTTGACGGACTTTACTTGAGGTCTAATAGACCTTGTTCTTTTAATTTGGGATTAAACCGAATTGGAGTTTTTAAGCCGCGAGTTTCTAGAACTGATAGAGTTTCTGCTTCAATGCGTCGCGCCACGTTTTTCAAAATCTGAATTTGGGTTAACTCATCGTTGCTAGGATTTTCATAGTTTCTCTGTTCTTCGTGTGTCATCAATAATTTCACATCAATTGGGTTAATCCATAGATGCTTATTTTCACCATTACCTAATGGTAAACTCCCATTTTCTACAATCCACGCATTTTCTATACCTTCTAACAGCGTGCGGTTAGGACGGTCAATAGTTTGTACCTTCACCCCATAACATAACTGCGGTTGACGAGTTAAATGTTGTTTGAGACTGAGATAAACATCACGGGAATAACCAACAAATTGCAAGGTTTGGTTTTGGTCAAAGATAGCGTATACGCCTATTTTTTCCATAAACTGTTCTGGTAATTCACCTTGCTCATTAATATAATTGATGTATTCCAAGCTGTTTAAACTGGGTATTTGAGTTTGAGTTGTCATAGCAAATTGCCAAAAAATTAATTTCTTTTATCGAAAATTGGGACTATTTAATATCCAATTACCAAAGCCTGACGGATCTCTTTTAACAAATCTTCCATAGAAATAGAACGGGGTAGGATTTGAGTAGTGATACCAATAGTCATTTTCTTGAGACTAGCGATCGCATTATCTTTCGATGTGGTACTACGTTTCTGGACAGGTTCATTGTTGGCATCAAGCATTGACTGATGTCTGTGGTCAATAATTAAAACAGGGGGCAGTTGTGGTAAAGTTGCCAAAGATTTAATGGCTTTTTGCACATCTTTAGTCACAGCATCATTTCCCAGGCAAATGAGCAATAAGTCTAAGCTTTGATGACTGATTTGTTGTAGAACTTCTGCCCAACATTCTCCCATGGTTGCTTTCATTCCAGCAGTTTGTAAATACTGAATTAAAGCTTGAAACCACTCGGAACCACGTGCAGTAGTCTCATTGTTGGGTGAGTTGCTTTTTGCCACCCTTTCGCTTTTAATTGTCTTCCTACGTGCTGCTGATAAATCCTGTAACATACCCATATCTACTACCATAATATTGGGCGGACAGGCGATACCCGCAGCAATTTGTAATACTGACAATAAAGCATCTGTTTTGTTATTACTTTCTCCTGTTTCTGAATGTAATGGTGTTAAACAAGGAAATACACATAAACCAGGAATTTTTGAAGCTGCTAAAGTAGTATTCACATCACAAGTTACTAGCGGTAACTTAGCCAAACGGGGATGTCGAGGTAACTTTTGTAAATAATTTTGGGCAATGGTATTTTCCACATCTAATAATAGAACATCAAATCGCCACACTCTTGCTAATAATTCAGCTTGATCTAAATCATCAACTTCAATCACCCGATGTTCTCGTAATGAACTGTGGGTATGAACATCATCTAAACTGTGATTAACTAAGCGCAAAATTCGTAACGGTGTTCTGGTGGAAATAATTTCCTGATTTTCTAATCCTAATGATTTGATTTCTAGGTTGCCACATAATCTCTCAAGTAAAGGCTTCAATACCTGCAATTCCACAGGTAAACTTATAAAACCATTAGCTTCATTTGCAAATGCTTGTTCTTTTTCTGCTCCTGTAGCTGTAATAATCACTGGAATATGACGGGTAACTGCATCTGATTTCAATAAAGTCAGTACATCCCAACCAGAAAGTAAAGGCAATAAGGGATTTAAAAAGATAGCTTTTGGTTGTAACCGACGCGCTTTTTCTAAGGCTTCCGTACCGGATCTAGCAATTACGACTTGATAGCCAATGGCTTTTAAATGTTCTGTCAAATCCTCAATATAACAAGCCACAGCTTCAACTACTAACACCAATCTTTGGGAACAACTTGACTGGGGTTGTGGAGTATTTCCAAATCGATAAAGAGGAGAGATAGAACTTTCTCTGTCACTATTATTAATGCTTTCTTCGACAAATTCTCCGACATCTGTTTCCACAAAATTAGTGTTGGGAGGACTAGGAGGTAGTAATAGTGTGAACTGACTACCTTTGCCTTCACTAGATAAAAAGCTCACATCTCCACCATGTAAACGAGCTAATGCTCTAGTTAACACTAATCCTAAACCAGTACCTTCAAATTGTCGGGTTAAAGGATTTTCTAATTGTTGAAATTTTTGAAAAATTAAATGTTGTTGATGTTCAGGAATACCAATTCCTGTATCCCAGACTGTAAAAGCAATCCAGCCTTCCCAGCGACTAACTTTTAAACCTATTTCTCCTGATATTTCTGTAAATTTAAAAGCATTAGACAGTAAATGGACTAACATCTGTCGCAACCGCAATTCATCAGCAACCATTTGCTCTAAGCCAGCTTCAATATCCAAGCTAAATAAATGGGTAGATTGATGTTTATTTTCCTTGGCTTGGCTAGAATTTTTACTATGTTGATTGTAGAAATTTTTAACTTCTGATAAGGCGCGTTCGCACACAGCTTGAATTTTGACTGGAGCTAGGGAAAGTTCCATTTGTCCAGTTTCCATTCTGGTTAAATCTAAGATATCATTAACCACGCTCATTAAGTGTCTGCCACTTTGATGAATCAGGGAAGCATAACGAGCTTGCCGCTCATTTAATTCTCCCATTTGGCGGTCTACTAGTAATCTTGATAAACCTAAAACTGCGGTGAGTGGTGTTTTTAATTCATGACTGATGCAAGCTAAAAATTCATCTTTGAGTCGATTGAGTTGAATTAAATCAGCATTTTTGGCAGCTAATTCTTTATACAGTTGTTGTTTTTCAGTTACATCTGTAGCTAAGACTAACCAAAGTTCGTGAGAACTGAGTGGTTCATCTAGGTCATGTTCAGGACTATGATAAGCACTATGATCTAAAGGAATTTTGGTAAATTGCCACACTCTTTCCTGTCCGTTTTCTGCTTCTAAAATACAGGTACAAGCATTGAGATGTGTGTCTAAAAAGCAATAATTCGGTTTGCTGGGTGCAGGGATGGGAGGTTTTTGGAGTAGGGGTAAAGCTGATAATGAATAAGAACGATGATTACTAAGGGGAGGTAATTTCTTGCCTGAAGTTTTCTCTTCCTGTCCTCTTTTTTGATAATCGAGGGAAATTGCTGTAGAGCTATATTGAGGTAGTTGAGTTAGGCAAGCTGTGAGAGCCATTTCTACTTGTTCTCTTACTGATTCAGCATTTTTTAACACTCCTAACTGCTGTCTCCAGGAGGGATTTTGAGTGATAATCTCACTACTCCCAGTTTGCAGCATCAGAGGCCAAGGCAGTCTAGCAAGTAAATCTATCAGGGGTTGATAAATAATTTTTTGATGTTCTGTTTGTCCTGGGTAGCGAGAAGAATTTTTGACTTCCGGCGCGTCCAGTGACATGATTTTAGTGTTGGTATTATTCAGGGCAATTTTTTCCTTAGCCAGCGATCTCATCAATTTGGTAGTATCCAGTACGCCCAGGAATTTACCTTCATCATCAATTAAAGCCCAGTCAATGTTTTTCTGTTGCTGGGATGGTTGGTAACGTAAAAACAAACTGAATTTTTCGACAGATTCAGCCGCGGGTATGGTCTGAATTGGTTCAATTAAAGTTTGGCCAGCAACAGAGAGAGTTTGCCACAAATTTAAAAATTTTTCACCAGTTGTCCCTGCTAATAATCTAGGAAGGAGTCTAGCAGCGTACAATAATCCTATAGGGTATTGCTGTGAATTGACTACTACCAAGCGATCGCACTGCTCCTTGGTCAAAATCTCCAATACCACTGCCAACGTGGTGGTTTCCAAGCAGCTAGGCACAGTTGATAAAAAGTCGTAAAGCGGATACTGTAACATTGACATAGGCTTCGGGGGTTATACTTCCTCTGTTCACCTCCGGCATTACCATCCATCCAAATACTGATGGTTATTGGTTTTCACGCCTGAAGAAAGATGCGTCACAAATAGTCATATCAGCGATTCTGGTGCCAATTTTCCAGCCAGAGCAACAAAGAATTAACCGAGGTTCTCCATCACTTCCTTAACTTCCCCAATTTCCACAGTGGCAGCATTATCTCAGCCACTTAAGTGAGTTAGCTACTATTCTTACACTACCCCACTGGTATTACCACTCCTCATTGCTAGAGATAGATAAAACAATTATGGCTCCAAAGATTCACTTTAGAACCTTGAGGAATTATAATGATTTAGAATGCGACAATACTTTAACTTCGTTTAAGTATCTTATCAACAAGTCAAATTTCACAATCTCCATCCCCATACACAGAAATATATGAAGACAATTAATTAACTCTTAACTTTAAGCCACTACAGCCTGTATCAATGCTCGAAAACAACAGTAACAATCATTTTTGCCATGTTACTTTTTATGTTTGTATACCCGGCGTTAATAATTTTGAAACATATCTAAAGACAGATTTACCTCCTATCAACTAATTACATCTTGGTCTGACAGATCGAGGATATATAAACAATAAATGTTACTACCTTTATTAATCTTGCAACCAAATATTAAAAAATATTTAGATAGGTTCAATAGCCGCTCTAGTGACTACAGTTTAATAGCAGAGATGCGTGATTTAATTTATATAAGCATATACAAACTATACCAATTACAACTATGGAATACTTTTCCTGTTAACATATATGCCCTTCCACAATGGGCAGAGAACCAAAATCACCAACTGGAAAATAATCTCAAATACTCCGTATTTGCCTGTAGCAAACAGAGAAATCAGCAACTGTTTCAGCACATGAATCCAGAACAGCAGCAGGAATTATTGGAGACACTAAAATCAGATTACCGTCACATTCTGGTCAATTACTTTGTACCAGACAAAACCTTGAAAGAAAAAATTGATAAATTTATCAACTCCCTTTTTTATGCTAATATTCCTGTGCCACAAATTATAGAAATACACATGGAACTCATTGACGAGTTTTCTAAGCAGCTAAGGTTAGAAGGGAGGAGCGACGAAACATTACAAGACTATCGCCTGACACTAATTGATATCCTTGCACATCTGTGTGAAAGTTATCGCTGTTCAATTGCTAAGATAAACTAGAACCAATTCAGTGATTGCTCTCACCAAATAGCTGCACACAACTAGTACCACAGAATAGAATGAAAAATTAACAATTAACAATTAAAAAAGCATTCTGCCAATAGCTTTTCTGTAATTTTTAATGATTAATTAGCTTACGCCATGTTGTACTAGAATCCTGAACTATTACTAGTCCTTTGACTTGTTATCATCTGAAAATATAGGCAAATGTATCAGCCTATTTTGTTTTTATATACTCCAATCTAGCCTGTACATTTATGAATAAATCTACAAAGACCTATGTTCTCAAGCTCTATGTAGCGGGAAATACTCCTAACTCAGTACGGGCATTAAAAACACTCAAAAATATTCTAGACCAGGAATTTCAAGGTGTTTATGCACTGAAAGTCATCGACGTACTGAAAAATCCCCAACTAGCTGAAGAAGATAAAATTTTAGCCACACCCACATTATCGAAAATTCTACCACCGCCAGTTCGCAAAATCATCGGTGACTTATCAGATCGAGAAAGAGTATTAATAGGATTAGACCTACTTTATGAAGAACTAAGTGAAGAAGAAAAAGCCGATAGCTAACACCTCACACCACTGTGTTGTCATGGACATCAGCCAATTTCACCAGGATAAAAAGGTATTTTCGTCCCTTTCTTCGGTAGAATGAAATATTCTTCAATTTATTCATTAAAACTAAATTCTCACGCAACTCAGTTTAAAAAACTAGTTCTATACACTGAAATATAAACAACAATGAGTGAAACAGTCCAGCCAGAGCAAAACAACACACCAACTGGGGGTGTAGAAAAAATTCGCACGATGATTGAGGGCTTTGACGACATCAGTCATGGTGGTTTACCAGTGGGTAGAACAACCCTCGTGAGCGGTACGTCTGGAACCGGAAAAACCTTATTGTCTTTACAGTTTCTCTATAACGGCATCACCTACTTTGATGATCCAGGTGTGTTTGTGACTTTCGAGGAATCACCCAGTGACATTATTAAAAACGCCCACATTTTTGGCTGGAATTTGCAACGTCTCATCCAAGAAGGCAAACTCTTTATTCTTGATGCTTCCCCAGACCCGGAAGGACAGGATATAGTTGGGAATTTTGACTTATCAGCTTTAATTGAACGGTTACAGTATGCCATTCGTAAGTATCAAGCCAAACGAGTAGCCATCGATTCAATCACCGCTATCTTTCAACAATATGAAGCAGTGGGTGTAGTCAGACGGGAAATCTTCCGCTTAGTAGCCAGACTCAAGCAACTCAATGTCACTACAGTAATTACCACAGAAAGAAGTGAAGAATACGGCCCTGTTGCCTCCTTTGGCGTAGAAGAATTTGTATCTGATAACGTGGTGATTGTTCGCAATGTTTTAGAAGGAGAACGCCGCCGCAGGACGATTGAAATTCTCAAATTGCGCGGAACAACTCACATGAAAGGTGAATATCCTTTCACAATTACTAATGAAGGCGTGAACATTTTCCCATTGGGAGCAATGCGATTAACGCAACGTTCTTCCAATGTGCGAGTATCTTCTGGTGTGAAAACACTAGATGAAATGTGCGGTGGTGGATTCTTTAAAGATTCCATTATTTTAGCCACCGGAGCTACAGGTACTGGTAAAACCTTGTTAGTCAGTAAATTTTTGCAAGATGGGTGTGTTACTGGCGAAAGAGCGATATTGTTTGCCTACGAAGAATCCCGCGCCCAACTATCTCGCAATGCCTACTCTTGGGGGATAGACTTTGAGGATTTAGAACGTCAGGGACTATTAAAGATAATTTGTACCTATCCTGAATCCACAGGATTAGAGGATCACCTACAAATTATTAAGTCGGAAATTGCGGATTTTAAGCCCGCCCGTATCGCCATTGATTCCCTTTCTGCCCTAGCTAGAGGAGTAACAAATAATGCCTTTAGACAGTTTGTAATTGGTGTGACAGGTTATGCCAAACAAGAAGAAATAACTGGGTTTTTTACCAATACAACTGACCAGTTTATGGGGTCTCATTCCATTACTGACTCACATATTTCTACTATTACCGACACGATTTTAATGTTGCAGTACGTAGAAATTCGGGGTGAGATGTCGCGGGCCATTAACGTTTTTAAAATGAGAGGATCGTGGCACGATAAAGGCATCCGCGAGTACAATATTACGGCTGACGGGCCCGAAATTAAAGATTCTTTCCGGAATTACGAAAGAATTGTCAGCGGTGCTCCTACCCGCGTTAGCATCGATGAAAAGGCAGAACTGTCTCGAATTGTCAGACGTTTTGAAGACAAACAGAGTACAGATTCCTAAATTTGGTATAGAGCTATATTTTCTGCCAAATTAAGTATCATGCTATATTCTGGGATGAAGACAGGTTTTCTGCCGCTAGATTGATTTTTGTGTGAGGGGATGCGGTGAAAGGACAGCAATTATTTCATAGTTTTTTGCCTAGTGTGACAGCAGCAGTATTAACAACTCAGCCCGCCTGGGCTGGGAATATGAAAGTAAGTGGAATCGAAATCGCTTCTTCTCCTAATGAAGTCACTTCTACCTATCAAGATAGATTGACAAATGCGGCTGATCATAGTTCAGAAGTAGCTTTAAAACAGACCCATCAATGTCCACAAGAAAATCAAAATAGTCAAGCTGCTTTACTTATTTCCAGTGGTTGTGTCCAGAAAAACTCTGGGATTGATATTTTGGCTCAAGCCACTGTGCCAACTGAACCAGAAACTGTAACCCCTACAACGCCTGCACCGACAAATTCAGTGGTTGTTCCTGATAATTTGAGTCCTAGTCCAAATCCTTTGTTATTTCCGACTAAAGCAGAGGAAGTAACTTTCCAGGGCAATCAACCATTGAGTTTAGAACAGGCTTTAGAACTGGCAAAACGAAATAACAATGATTTGCAAGTTTCTATTTTACAGTTAGAGCGAAGTAAGTCGGCATTACGGGAACAACAAGCGGCGTTATTTCCCACTTTAGGAATTAGTGGGAATGTTACTAATAGTCGTACTACTTCTGAGACCCTACAAGCTAACCGACAGAAGAAAGTATTCCCTAATGCAGATGATGCTCCAGCTGATACCAGTTTTACAGGGAGAGCGCAATTTAATTACGACCTTTACACCTCCGGAAGAAGATCAGCTGCGATTAAAGAAGCGGAGGAAAGGGTGCGTGTTCAAGAATTAGATGTAGAAAACAGGGTCGAGGATTTACGGCTGAATGTTGCTAGAGCTTATTATGATTTACAGCAGTCAGATGAGAATGTGCGGATCTCCCAATCAGCGGTGCAGAATGCTCAAGCAAGTTTGCGGGATGCTCAGGCCTTAGAGCAAGCTGGGGTGGGGACTCGTTTTGATGTGTTGCGCTCTCAAGTGAATTTAGCAAATTCTCAACAAGAACTCACGAATGCTCTTTCTCAGCAGCAGGTATCTCGGCGACGGCTAGCAACATTCTTAAACATATCCCAAACTGTTAATATCAGCGCGGCAGATCCTGTAAAACTAGCAGGTCTCTGGAATCAGACTTTGGAAGAAAGTATTGTTTTAGCTCTTCAAAATCGTCCAGAACTGCAACAGAATTTAGCACAGCGCAATATCAGTGAACAACAGCGTAAACAAGCTCTAGCATCTTTGGGGCCTCAAGTGAGTTTGGTGGCTACCTATGATTTGCTGGATGTGTTCAATGATGGTGTGGGTGTGAGTGATGGTTATTCCGTTGGGGTTCAGGCAACGCTAAATTTATTTGACGGTGGTGCAGCCAGAGCAAGAGCGGCCCAGGCTAAATCTAATATAGCGATCGCGGAAACTCAATTTTCTGAACAACGCAACCAAATTCGTTTTCAGGTGGAACAAGCCTTTTCTTCCCAACGCTCCAACTTAGAAAACGTGCAAACAGCCAATGCGGCTCTCGAACAAGCAAGAGAATCCTTACGTTTAGCACGGTTACGCTTCCAAGCAGGTGTGGGTACACAAACTGATGTAATTAACTCAGAAAACGACCTCACCAGAGCCGAAGGTAATCGGATTAAAGCGATTTTGGATTACAACCGCGCTCTAACAGAATTGCAACGGTATGTAACAACCAGGGCATTAAGCAAGTAACAGGTAACAGGAAAAAGGATTTTGCCCAATCCCCAATACCAAATACCCGATAGCTCAACAGCCTCATTTTCAGTAAATTTACTGTGAAATGAGGCTTTTTAGTCATAAATAAAGTTATATTGAGGCAAGCTTGGGCGCTAATTGTGTCAGTTGCTGACAATTATCCCCCTTCCTCCATTTTCCTTTCTGATGATAAAACTGTTGCAGCTACATCAACATCTCTATCGTTAGTAGTGAAGAAAACTATGACGACGCAGATGAGTAATGAACTTGGAAATTTGGCATTAAAAAACTTGAGGGCCTGTCAAAACAACATGACTAAAGTGACATCGCAGGAACTAGCACAATATCGCTCCTTATTAGCTGACGATTCCGAAGCAATGGAAGTCTTGGATTTAATCGAAGATTGTGAGGGAGATTTAGAAGATGCCGCCATGAGTTTAGCCATTCGTGTCGGACAAGAACCACAACAACCTAATTCCGAATGGTTAGAGGCTTTAGCGAAAAAATGGCGGGCTGTCATTTGTGAACAAGATTATCGCCAAAACTTGCTCAATGGCTCAATTGTAGAAATGATGGCTCATCTGAAATCTATGCCTACCTTTCCCAAAATTTTGGCCACACCTGTGTTGATATATGTGCTCAAGCAAGGGGTAAATAACTTTTGCCAGCCTTTGGACTTGCTGAAGCAAGATTAACTCCACATGACATAAGCAATTGCCAATCTTACACCAGACATAGAAATTTTCTTTTTTGGTCAATCTCTTCAGCACTGCCTACTTTGATTTTTCACTTTCGCACTGCGGCTGATACCCTGTTATTGAATACCAAACTTTGATTAGAGCACTAGTAAATCAATGAATTACCTTGTTGCCGTATTGCCAGACCGCATCCAAGCAGAGGCTGCTTACTTGGCTTTAGACAAAGAAAGCATCAAAAGCACCATTTTGGGTAAGGGATATAAAACGGCCGATGAATTTGGCTTAATTGACCCCAAGGAGCAAGCAAAAAAGCAAGCACAGCTAATGACAATATGGCTGGTACCCTTTGGCTTTTTTGCTGGTTTTACCTTCAGTTTGATCACTGGGTTAGATACTTTCGCTTGGGCAGGAGAAATTGGTAATCATGTGATTGGTGGGCTGCTAGGTGCTGCCAGTGGTGCCATGGGTGGTGTGGTTGTTGGCGGTGGTGTTGGTTTAGTGGCTGGTAGTGGAGATGCTTTACCTTACCGTAATCGCTTAGACGCAGGTAAGTATTTAATTGTCGTTCAAGGTTCTGAGTTGTTGACTCGCCAAGCGACAAGGATATTGCGCCAGTTTGAGCCAGAAAATATCCAAGGTTACGCTGATAACACCAACGTTTAGTTCATGAATGAATCTTTGCAAATTACAACACAACGCCTTGAGTTAATTCCATGTTCTTTGGAAGTAGCGCAAGGCGCTGCTATGAAAAATAAGTCACAAATAGAGGATTTATTGGGCGTTAGGGTGCCTGAGGAGTGGTTTACATCTGAGGTGCTGGATTTTTTACCTACCTATTGTCAGATGTTGGAGGATGATCCCTCTCAACTTGGTTGGGGTGTATGGTTGATTATTCACATGGATGATGCCACGTTAATTGGTGATTTAGGTTTTGCGGGCAAGCCTGATGAACTAGGAACCGTGGAAATGGGTTATGAGGTGATATCCAGTTACCGTTACCAAGGATATGCGTTTGAAGCGGTGGAAGCTTTGGTGAATTTCGCTTTTACCCAATCGGAACTCAAAAGAATTATTGCCCATTGTCCCCAGGATAATTTGGGGTCAATGAGGATTTTGGAAAAATTGGGAATGCAATTATTAGAAAACTTTGATTCTCCTGAATATCCAAGGGCACCAATGATGAAATGGGAGATAACGTTAGAATCAAAAAATAGTCAATGGCTAGATTGATTACTAAAAAATATTAGTATTAATTTTTCAGAATGCTACCAAGAGAAGAACTGTTAAAGGGTGTAGAAAATCGCGAGACGATCGCTCGTGTGATTGATCAAGCAGAACAAGCTATCAAGACTTGGGAAGTGGTGTTAACTGATTTCCTCTCTCCCCCAGAGTTGGCAGAAGTGCAACGGGTGTTTAATCGGTTAACAGAGGTACAATTAGTGGCTTGGGGTGGATATCCCCAAGCAGAACGCCAAAGAATAGCGATCGCTCGTGCAGAACTGCCCCTAGATGTGAGTCAAGTTAGTCTTGTGGTTTTAGAAATTGCTGGTAACTTTCTGTTTGATACTGCTACACACCGAGACTTTTTAGGTGCCATGTTGGGGACGGGTATTGTGAGGGAAAAGACCGGGGATATTATCGTTTTGGGAGAACGGGGGGCCCAGGCTATTGTCATCCCAGAATTGGCGGATTTTTTAGCCATGAACCTCAAACAGGTGCGTTCAGTACCTGTCAAAACCCAGCCCATAGAAATCAGCGAGTTAAAAGTTAGGGAACCAAAGAAGAAGGAATTAACCACAGTAGAAGCTTCTTTAAGATTAGATGCGATCGCCTCCGCTGGCTTTGGTATGTCTCGCAGCAAAATGGTAGATTTAATTGACTCTGGTGATGTACGTGTCAATTGGAAAGAAATCACTCAAGCCAGTGCTCAAGTGAAATCAGGTGATTTAATTGCCATTCGCAGCAAAGGACGGTTAGAAGTTGGAGAAATTGCTGTAACGAAAAAAGACCGTTACCGTGTGCAATTAACCAGGTATATGTAGATTAATTAGGACTGGCTTTAAATTGTTTAGCGAGCAAACTCACCAAGGATTCTCTTGGTAAAAATCGGTGCATATTCACAATAATTTGATTTTGTAGACCACCACTAACGACAGTTGATTCGCCCTTTTCTAATGCTTGCAAGGCATCTTTCACTACTGTTTCTGGGGTGGCAATCTTATTGTTATTAGATCCAGCTAATGCCGATGGAAATTGAGCTTCAGTAAAAAATTCAGTTTGAGTTGGACCTGGACAAACTACCAAAATTTTCACACCATAATTCTGATTTTCTGCCCATAATGCTTCACTAAAACTCAGAACAAAGGCTTTAGTTGCTGCATAAACAGATAAATAGGGTATGGGTTGAAAGCCAGCAATGGAAGCAACATTAATAATGCTGCCAGAACGTCTTTGGCGCATGAGAGGGAGAAATTTATGGGTTAAATCCACCAAGGCAGTAATATTTAATTGCACCATTTTTACTTGCCTTTCTCCATCTCTTTCGGCAAAATCTCCATAGTCGCCAAACCCAGCATTATTGATTAATAAATCAATAGTTAATCCCCGATTTTCCACAACATCAAATACAGTTTGTGTGGCTTGAGGTTCCGTCAGGTCTTGAACTATGACATCTACTTGAATTTTAAATTTTTCTGTTAATTCATCAGCAATTTGCTGCAATTTTGCGCCAGAACGTGCTACTAAAACTAAATTTGTTTTCCTTGCTGCTAGTTCCTCTGCAAAAGCTTTGCCAATACCACTAGAAGCACCAGTAATGAGAGCAGTTGACATTTTCCATGGGATATTAGTTATACCATGACATTATAAACATCAGGTTCTGGATATTAGCCAGACTTATAGGGCATTTACTGAGTACCTATACTGAACAAATAATTCCCCATGTATTGTTTGCATCTAAAAGAGGGAATAATAATTGTGGCGAATATTTGGTGTTGCGATGTTCGGTAAAATCAAATGCACAGTTATTCTTCTGGCAGGCATATCTGGGGCTTTATGGGTCGTAAATTTACCCTATCCCATGATTCGTTTACCTATAGCCAAAGCAGCACCAATTTTACTTTTACCGAGTTTTATCAGTATGGATTATCACTACCGAGGGGCAATTGATAGTCTGGAACAAGCTGATCAGTTGGTGAGTAACGCTACAAGCCAAGCTGATATTGAACGAGGTGGAGAAAAAGTCATCACAGCAAAACATCATCTGAACAATTTACCAGTGTGGTTTTTGGGATATTATCCTCAAGCTTATTGTGGTTTGTTTGGTTGTCGGTGGATGTTCACTTTTGATGAATTTGAACAAGCACGTCAGCGAGTGGCAAGGTTAGAGGCTGTAACTTTCCAAAACAAAAATGCTTTAACACCACTGAATAAAGCACAAAAGGCATTAGAGAAGGCAAAGCAGCAATATAAACAGGCTACTAATGCCCAGCAGAAACAGCAAGCCATTACTGCTTGGCGCACCGCACTAAATCAATTAGAGCAAATTCCCAGTGAAACCCTTGCAGGTAAACAAGCTAGCAATCAATTAGCAGCACAAAAAGAAGAATTTGCACAGGTGATTAACGAAGGAGCAGGAAGCGATCGCATTAATGCTGTAATTGAAGCAGCAAAACAATTTTCTTGGCAAGCTGCAAAAATGAGTCAAAAGCCACCACATCCAGTGGAAAAATGGCAACAAATCGAAAATTTATGGGAACAATCAATTGATAGATTGAAACAGGTTTCTACTGAAGATATTACAGGTTATGCTGAAGCTCAGAAACTGATGGCAACCTATGAAGCCAATTTAAGTCAAGTGAAGATTCGCCGTCAAGCTGAAGCTGATTCTATGGCAGCATTAGAGAGGGCACAAAGAGAAATTGAAAATCTTTTAGCTTCTGTTCCCAAAAATCCCCAAGATATAGACCGTAATAGTTTATTGAGTCAATTACAGAGCATTATTAATAATTTGGAAAAAGTGCAGAATGGCACAACAGCTTATCCGAAAGCTCAACAACTATTAGTTTCAGCGAAGAAAAAATTACAAGAGGTACAAAGTTAATATTTCAATTTAGATGTCACTTGAGTTGCATCAGCATAGATTTACTTGTTTTTAGATGTAACTTCTCTACAGGAATTTGATGATGATTCCAAAATATTTGTATAGTTGTTTTTGGGGAATTGATGGTAAAGTGAATAGACTCGGTTCTGGTGGGGATCAGTCACCAGAGGTAAGGGGGAAAGCGCAGTGTAAATCTGCCACTGTCCCGCAACTGTGAGCCAATGACAAATTGTGTAAGTCAGGATGCCCGCCTCAGTAATTCAATTTACTCAATCTGCGATGATTCAGATGACAGATATTCTCCAAATTTCTCAAAACACCAATTCTAGTAAAACTTCCCATACTTTATTTGTATGTAAAACCTGTGCCAGTGTATGGCAAGAAGGTAAACGTGTGGGTGAAAGTGGTGGTCAAAAACTCCTACAAAGATTGCAAGATTTAGCTGAAAAATGGGAATTACGGGATGAATTTCCTATCCAAGCAGTGGAATGTATGAGTGCTTGTAGTCGTGCTTGTGTAGTTGCCTTTGTTGGCAAAGGAAAATTAACTTATCTATTTGGTGATTTACCAGTTGATCACAATGGCGAAGCTGTGCTGGAATGTGCTAGTAAATATTACGCTAAATCAGATGGTTTATTACCTTGGTCAGAGCGTCCAGAACCATTAAAAAATGGTATTTTGGCTAGAATTCCTACCAGTTAATTTCCCTCATCTCAAATCGAAAATTTCTATGTTGCGCGTTTTGATTCTGGGTGGAACAGGTGATGCAGCAGAACTAGCTGCCAAATTAGCAAATATACCAGAAATCGAAGCGATCGCATCCTTAGCCGGTCGTACTCGTCAACCTGTGACTCCTGTAGGAAATTTCCGCATCGGTGGTTTCGGTGGTGTAGAAGGACTGGCTAATTATTTACGGGAAATGGAAATAGACATCTTAGTTGATGCTACACACCCCTTTGCTAATCAAATTTCTTGGAATGCAGCCGCAGCAGCCAAACAAGTCAATCTCCGCCATTTAATGCTCATTCGTCCCCCTTGGTCAAAGGTAGCAGGTGATAGCTGGATAGAGGTAAATAATACCCATGATGCTGCCACAGCTTTAGAAAACCAAGCACAGCGAGTATTTTTAACGGTGGGTAGACAAGAACTAGCTGCATTTGCTCATTTACAGGATATTTGGTTTTTAATGCGAATGATTGACCCACCTGCGCCTGATGCTGTAGTACCATCAGGAGAGATAATATGCGATCGCGGCCCCT
The DNA here is from genome assembly GCF_014698825.1 of Richelia sinica FACHB-800. GTDB lineage: Bacteria > Cyanobacteriota > Cyanobacteriia > Cyanobacteriales > Nostocaceae > FACHB-800. Next base: position 53,888 of record NZ_JACJTT010000012.1, on the reverse strand, counting down.
TTGCTTTAGAAACAGAAAGAGAGATTTTAAGGCAATATAGTATTGATGCGATCGTCAGCAAAAATAGTGGTGGTGATGCAACCTATCCGAAAATTATTGCTGCTAGGGAAATGGGTATCAAAGTGATGATGATTAACCGTCCCCCTATGCCTCCCGGTGAGCAAGTTTCTCATGTGGATAGTGCAGTTAACTGGCTGTTATCGAAATGCTGAAGTTGAGGAGTCAGTAGGGGCGGGTTTACAGATATCATCAACTATGAACGAGAATTTTGGTAAACCCGCCCGTACAGGAGTTCAGGAGTTCAGGAGTATGCCTCCGGCACGCTGCGCGAACAGAAGTATACCTACGGAAGATGGAGAAGAGGAGTTTAAAAATGCAAGAATTCAGCCGCAATGGCATGAATTATTCTGTAACTCCTGCAACTTCTGTAACTTCTGTATTCTTCTTTCTGCGCTACGCGAACACGAGTATAGGTTTTGTTGCTGAATCAATCGATTAATTATTTTTTATTTGAGAATTGCTCATGGTTACGCTGTCACCCACACTCAAAGCTAAACTTGCTACCCCCTTAAAAATAGGCTCATTTGAGGTTAAAAGCCGCGTTTTACAGTCGCCGTTATCTGGGGTGACAGATATGGTGTTTCGTCGTCTGGTGCGCCGTTATGCCCCAGAATCGATGATGTATACAGAAATGGTCAATGCCACAGGTTTGCACTATGTGAAGCAATTGCCAAAAATTATGGAGGTAGACCCCAACGAACGCCCTATTAGTATTCAATTATTTGATTGTCGTCCTGATTTTCTGGCAGAAGCGGCAATAAAGGCGGTGGAAGAAGGGGCTGATACTGTTGATATTAATATGGGTTGTCCTGTGAATAAAATCACCAAAAATGGTGGTGGTTCGTCTCTGTTGCGTCAACCAGAAGTGGCAGAGGCTATTGTGCGGGAAGTAGTAAAAGCCGTGGATGTGCCTGTAACTGTAAAAACCCGTATTGGCTGGAATGACAAGGAAATAATTATTCTAGATTTTGCCAAACGGATGGAAGATGCTGGCGCACAAATGATTACAGTACATGGACGTACCCGCGCTCAAGGTTACAATGGTAACGCTCGGTGGGAATGGATAGCGAAGGTAAAGGAAATTTTATCTATTCCTGTAATTGGTAACGGGGATATTTTTTCTGTAGAAGCAGCAGTTAAATGTTTAGAACAAACTGGTGCTGATGGGGTGATGTGTTCTCGTGGGACTTTGGGTTATCCATTTTTGGTAGGAGAGGTTGACCATTTCTTAAAAACAGGTGAATTATTAGCACCACCGACTCCTATTCAGCGTTTGGAATGTGCTAGAGACCATTTACAAGCTTTATGGGAATATAAGGGCGATAGGGGTGTGCGTCAATCTCGGAAGCACATGACTTGGTATGCCAAAGGTTTTGTCGGTGCGGCTGAATTACGGGGACAATTGAGTGTCATTGAAACTGTGCAACAAGGCTTAGATTTGTTAGATACAGCTATAGAAAAATTGGCAAATGGTTACGAAGTTGAGGTAGAAACAGAATCCCATTTAGCCATGGTGTGAATTTACTTCATGCAGAGACGTTATCAGCACAAATCAGAATGGGAAAATTAGAAGTTTTACCAGCAGACGAGAATTAAAATCTCATGGCGTAATCTCGGTTACGAGAATTAAAGGCATTGGCTAATACTTTTTTAGTAGAGGCAAATTCCTGTAATTTACCAATATGATTTTCATTGTATTTAAAGGAAGCAGTGAAATCAGAAAGGCGGTAAACTTGTTGTAGGTTGTGGGAAACAAAAATAATAGTCAATTCTGAACTGAGACATTCTATTAATTCTTCTATTTTTCTGCTGGCAATGGGGTCAAGTCCTGCACATAATTCATCCATGAGCAAGACCTGTGGTTTAACTGCTAAAGCGCGGGCAATACACAGCCTTTGTTGTTGTCCACAAGATAGTTCTAGTGCTGATTTGTTGAGTTTGTTTTTTACTTCTTCCCACAGGTCAGCAGATTTAAGTGCTAATTCAATAATTTCATCTAATTCTGCTTTGGGTCTCCAACCAATTAGCTTGACTCCATAGGCAACATTGTCATAGATGCTCATGGGAAAAAGATTAGGTCTAGGATAAATAATACTAATTTGTCGCCGTAATCTATTTAAGTTAATGCGGCGTTCATAGATATTTTGTCCAAAAAATTCAATTCTCCCTTCTACCCGCACTTCTCCTTCTAATTCTGTCATGCGATTGAGGGATTTTAAAAAGGTAGATTTGCCACATCCACTAGGGCCAATAATGGCGATGATTTTGTTTTGAGGTATATCTATGGATACTTCTTCTAAAATTTTTTGTGTGTCATAATAACAACTAAAATTTTTGACACTGATAGCGGGAATTTGTTTAATCATAACTGTATCACCTGTGAAACCAATGGTAATAAAGCACAGTAGGGGAAATCGTGTTTGATTTGACGCTTTATTCTTTTGTATGGAAATTAAAAAAGAGATTACACAGATAAACAGTAACTACCTGCTTAATGGATAGTTATAGAAGGTGACAGGTTACAGGGGACAGAGTACAGTGCTAAGACCCTTTTCGTGTCTCAGTTTGAGCCTTGATTATTGTCTTAACTGTTTTGCCCATTGCTATATAAAATACTGTTACCCTGAGTGGCTCTGTGTCAAAATTGTGATATCCACCTTCTATCATATATCCAGTGACAACCACATGAAGAATAGATAAAGTCAGTGCAGTCAGTGCTGATATTTCTGATATTTCTAATTTTGGTTTTTCACATATAGCCGTAGACAAAACAGTTAGGACATTAACTACAACTAAAACTTAGACACTCAAAGGCTTTTAGCACTGTCACCTGTAACCTGTAACCTGTCCCGTGCTATACGTGGAACAATTAAGCCCTATAAACATCAAAAAGTCTGTCAGTTACCAATATCATTATCAAAGCAATTAATATCATCAAAGCATGTTGCCTATGTTATGGCGGTTGATTCTTATAGTTACTACTGTGATTTTTTGGTCTGGTTATAGTGGCTGGAGTTTAGCAGAATCGAAAAAGTTAGACCAATTAGATAAGTTTCCTCCTAGTCCTCTGGAGATAAACACACCTGACCCTTTGTTACCACCTTTGGCAGATAAACAACAGTTAAGTCTGGAAGATTTGCAAAGATTAGAAACTGCTTTAGATGAGTTAAATCAACAAGCTAGTACCGCACTAACGGAGGGTAATCAAGACCAAGCGTTTGAAATTTGGAATAGAGAATTACGGTTACGTCGTTATTTAGGGACGATCGCAGAATTGGAAGCTCTGTCACGGGTAGGTGCGATCGCTTGGCGAGAAAACAACCGTCCACAAGTACAATATATCACCCAACGATTGCAAGTTATCCAAGGGCAAATGGTGAAGGAGAAAAGCACAGATTTGTCATTATGGCGTTCCCTTGGTCAAGCATATCAAGCCATTCGCTACCCTAAACTAGCACTGACGGTTTACGACCAAATTCTCGTTTTAGTCAGACAGCAACAAGACCAAGGTGGGGAGGTGGAAACTTTAAATACCATTGGTGAGTTGCATCTGGCTTGGTTTGATTATGCCAAAGCTGGGGAAGCCTACGAACAATTGTTGAATTTTGCCACAAATTCAGGCGATCGCTTGAGTCAAGTTACATATCTACAGCAGCTAGGCTTTATTTATACCCAATCTAAACAACCCCAACAAACGATAGATGTTCTGAGCAAGTTAGTAGATATTTATACTAGCGACAATAATTTAACTCTCATTCCCAGTTTAAAACTAGCGATCGCTTCTAATTATGAAACCCTAGCACAAAAAGATAGCAATTTTCGGCAAGAAGCATTTAATAATTATCAAACAGCCTATGTGATGGCTTGGGAATCACAACAGTATGTCAATGCAGGTGCAGCCCTACAGAAATTAATTACCCTTTATCGTGCACAACAGCAAATTGATGAAGCGTTAGAAGCCAGCCAAATTCTGATTGAAACGGAAACTTTAGCTAGAAATTTATATGGTGTAATGCAAGCTTATGACCAAATGGGACAATTGTATTTACAACGTCAAGAAAAACCTCAAGCACTAGCAGCCTTTCAAAAAGGACTAGAAATAGCGCAGCAACTTAAACATGAAGAAACCTACTTCACTCAACAAATAGAAAAATTGTCAACTGCTAGTTTTTAAATCAAAAAATAGGGTTTTGTTTGAATTTATTTGTTTAGGGATGAACCTTACATTTCATCCCTAGTTAATTAGGCAATATAGTGGTATCCAGCCGAGTCAAAAGAAGACACACTGTTACATAGGAGTTTGTTACATACATTAACAGTAGCACTTTGATGCCTCTTTGCCCTCTATAAAAAGACTGATTTATTATTCATCGCATTATAAATCATCTTGGTCTACATGCTTGGTAAATATAGGTGATTCTGTCCAGGCTTGGAGATGAAAAAAAATTTAAAATTAAGAATGGGTTATCAATTAAATTTACTTTATTGATAAACAATTTTATATACACATATCAAAGCTTATGTCAAATGCTTGGTCATTTCTTTTTAGATCAGATGCATTCATACCCCACGGACATTGTTATCTATGGCAAACAAATTTAGTTTTATTACACTTACTATCGGATAGCATCATAGCCTTAGCTTATTACTCTATTCCCATTACCTTGTTTTATTTTGTTTATAAACGCAAAGATTTACCATTTTCTTGGATTTTCTTACTTTTTAGTGCCTTTATTATTGCTTGTGGTACAACTCACTTCATAGCTATTTGGACACTTTGGTATCCCATTTATTGGTTTTCTGGACTCGTAAAAGCTTTTACCGCACTCGTATCTTTTATTACGGCATTAGAACTTGTCCCTTTAGTACCAAAAGCCTTAGCTTTGCCTAGTCCGGATCAATTACACGCAGCAAATCAAGAATTACAAACACAAATAGCAGAAAGATTACGAGTAGAAAATGAATTGAGAACATATCAAAACCACTTGCAAGACTTAGTGTCACTCCGAACTCAAGAACTTACAAATACAAATCAACAATTACAAGCAGAAATAACAGAACGCCAACGCATCTTAGAAGCTTTACATCAAAGTGAAGAACAATATCGGGTTTTGGTGGAAACTATGCCGCAAATAGTATGGACAAGTAATGATCAAGGTGAGTGTGATTTTGTAAATAAAAATTGGATTAAATATACCGGATTAACATTTGCTGCATCCTTAAATAAGGGGTGGTTAGCAGCAGTACATCCTGAGGATACTCCCAAGGTACATACAGTGTGGTTAGAAGCAATGAAATCGGGGACTTTATATGAAGATGAATATCGAGTCAAACGAATTCCTGATAACTCTTATCGTTGGCAACTAGCGAGAGGTTTACCCATTAAGGATGAGCAAGGACGTATAGTCAAATGGTTTGGTACTTGTACAGATATTCATGAACAAAAACAAATTCAACAAGAACGAGATAAGTTACTAGAATTAGAGCAATCTGCCCGAACTAAGGCAGAAACAGCCAACCGGATCAAAGATGAATTTCTCGCTGTACTTTCCCATGAATTACGTACTCCTTTAAACTCGATTTTGGGATGGTCACAACTATTGCAAAATCACCAGCTAGACCAGGATAAAACTAATCAAGCTTTAGCAACAATTGAACGCAATGCTAAATTACAGGTGCAATTAATTGATGATTTGCTAGATGTTTCTAGAATATTAAGAGGCAAATTAGTTTTAAATACTCTACCTATGACTTTAGAATCTATGGTTTTACCTGCTATAGAAACTATCCGTCTAGCAGCAGAATCAAAATCGATTAATTTGCGGACAGTATTAGCAGAAGATTTAGGGCAAGTCATGGGTGATGTGACGCGCTTACAACAAGTGTTTTGGAATTTGTTGTCTAATGCGGTGAAATTTACACCAAACGGAGGAGAAGTATTAGTAGAGCTAGCTAAAAAAGATGGCTATGCTCAAATTTTCATAAGTGATACAGGTCAGGGAATCAGCAAAGACTTTTTACCCTATGTATTTGATTATTTTCGTCAAGCAGACAGTAGTTCAACTAGAAAATTTGGTGGGTTAGGATTAGGTCTGGCAATTGTTAAAAATATTGTGGAAATGCACGGTGGAACGGTGGAGGCAATGAGTCCAGGGGTGAATTTAGGGGCAACTTTTATAGTCAATTTACCCCTAATGAAAGATAAATCTTTGGGTAGTAACTATCAGCCAAAAGAGAGTATATTGTTAAGCTATGATTCCTTACGTCTCCAAAATTTACGAGTTTTATTTGTAGATGATGATGCTGATTCTAGAGACTTTGTAGCCTATGTTTTAGAGCGAGAAGGGGCGAAAGTGATCACCGTAGCATCGGCAGGAGAGACACTACAGGTGCTGGAAAATTCCCAGATAGATGTGTTAATTAGCGATATTAGTATGCCGGAAATGGATGGTTATATGTTGATGCGTCAAATACGGGGTTGGGGAAAAACACAAAATCTCAAAATTCCAGCGATCGCTTTAACTGCCTATGCGGGAGAATATAGTCAGAGTCAAGCTATTGAGGCAGGGTTTCAACTACATCTACCTAAGCCTATTGTGGCAGAAGAATTAGTGAGTGCGATCGCTAGTGTAATTAGGTGAGAGGAGGCAGAAGAAAGAAGTTACAGAAGTTACAGAAGTTCAGGAGTTACAGAAGTTCAGGAGTTACAGAAGTTCAGAAGTATGCCTACGGCACGCTGCGCGAACAGAATCAAGAAGATGAGTGAAATGTTTATCTATCATCCTCTTAAAGCACCTCTGACCAAAATTACTGTACTTTCTACCCCAGCTGCGATGGTTTCGGGGATGTTACCTTGTATTGCCTGTTGTAATAAACCCTCACGGGAAGCACCTAAAACTACTACGTCATAACCTTCTGTTTTCACTAGGTTGATTACACCGTCAGCAACGGAATTAGCTGCGACGGGAATAGCAACAACTGTACTTTGCAGGTTGCGGTGACGCATGAGTTGACGGGTAGATTCTTCTAAAACCGTCATGTCTGGTGTGATTTCTGTGGTGTTAAATATTTGGGTGAGACGAATTTGGGTGTCATTGCCCAAGGTGACTAAAGCAGGAAGTAATTTAATCGCGACTCTGGCATTGGGGCCTCCTGCCATTGGTACTAACCAGCGTTGGAATGGGGGAGGGGGAGAGGAGAGGGGGAGAATATTACCTAATTTAACTAAAACTACGTCACAGGGGGCTTGGCGAATTACTGTATCAACAACGTTACCAAAAATCCTTCCCGGTGTGGATGTGCTACCTTTCCAACCCATGAGAATAATGTCAATGTGGCGTTCACTGATGGTTTCTAAGATGGCTTGGGCTACATCGTGGGCAACGCGAATTTGAGTATGGAGAGGAATTTGCCATTTTTTCGCTAAGGCTTCCGCTTGCCTGAGTAAACGCCGACTTTTGGCGGTTCTGACGGAGGTTTCTGAGGGGGAAGCATGACGAGAGACGAGGATAATTTGTACACACTCTATTTCATAATGGCGATCGCGGGCAATAGCCGCGGCCATCTCTAATAATGTACTGGCAGTTTCTGGGTTAGCGACTGTGACTAATAATCTACCTCTACCAATATTGGGCGAGCGCGTCTGATAAACTACATAGGATGGTTCTGCTTGGGGGCCAGGAAGATTCTGTTCACAGTTGAGATGGTCTGCTTCTGCGCGAATGATATCTGCACGGGTGATAATACCAATGAGTTTATGTCCCTCTACAACTGGTAAACGGCTGAGTTGATAGCGGTCTAACAAATATAGGACATGACTTAAATTTTGTAATGGTTTCACCGTCAGGGGTTGGGGTGTCATAATTTCTCTGACGGGTGTATCCTTGGGTAAGGAGCGATCGCGCATTTTTTGTAAATCTGATTGGGTGACAATGCCAATTAATTTACTTTCTTCGACGATGGGAAAACCCCGATGGTGAGAACGGGAAAAGGCTTGAATTAATTCCTCAATAGTAATGTCTGCATCTAAGGTTTCTACCCGTTGCTGCATTACATCTTTAGCGGTTAATTTAGCTAATATACCCTCGATGGGAGCATCTTTGGTAATGGTGATGCCATTGAGTTTTAAGAGTTTGTCATACAAGGAACCGGGGACGACGGTTTCTGCAACTAAATAGGATGTGACAGACACAATCATTAACGGTAATACTAAATTGAAATCTGTGGTCATCTCAAACACAATGACAATAGCGGTAATAGGGACTTTAGAAACTGCACTAAAAAATCCCCCCATCCCCGCTAAGGCATAGGTTGTAGGAGAACCTACCCCTAACAGATGAGAACCACACACCCCCACCAAATGACCTAAACAGGAACCTAAAATTAAGCTGGGTGCAAATAGTCCCCCTGGTGCTCCGGAACCAAAGGCAATCAAAGTTAAAATAAATTGGGCGATAAAAGCGATCGCTGCCAGGGAAGCATTAGCATCACTAGTAATCATATATTCCCGCAACCCCGCATTATCCCGGAAATAAGCCGGGAGGATAGCCATGATAATGCCCGATACTAACCCAGCTAATCCGACCCGTAGCGGTAAGCTAATATGTAACTGGCGATAGGCTTGAATACTAACTACTAGTCCCCGGTTAAATAAGGCTGCCAGTAAACCAGCCAATACTCCTAAAAGTAGATAAAGAGGGATTTCCGGCAAAGAAAACCGACTAGAATAATTCATCAATTCTAAATTCAGTTGCAGACTGCCACCGCCTAACAACCGAGAAATTACCCCACCAATAAAAGAGGCCACAATTGCTGTGCCTAAGGTCAATCCTGATAAATCTTGCAGTAATTCTTCAATAATAAATAATACACCGGCAATAGGGGCATTGAAGGCAGCCGCTAAACCTGCACCCGCACCCGCTGCAATCATTTGCCGGCGATAATCTGGAGAAGTGGGCACCCAACGACTCATCCCAGCGGCTAAACCTGCACCAACTTGCACTGTTGGGCCTTGTCTACCTAAAGTCATCCCTGAACCCAAGGCAATAATGGCACTAATTAATTTCACCATGGCCACTCGAAAGGATAACCGGATGGGGACATTGGCTAAGGAAGCTTTTACTTGAGGAATACCACTACCCGATGCTTCTGGTGCTAATCTTTGTACTAACCACCCAGCGAGAAACCCAAAACTCAAACCAATTATTGGTAAAGCTAACCAAGCAGGGAAGATATGGGCAGTATGCACTCTCCATGTCCCTAACCATCTCGTACCCTCTTTGAGTAGTACCGCAGAGACAGCCGCTACTATCCCAATAGCCGAAGCTTCTGCGATCGCTAAACCCTTTCTAGATTGCCACAAGTTGCGAAGTCCAGGAAGGAACATAATCAAAAATCCGGTTTCTTTTAGTTAAACTTATATAACAATCAAAGTGTGAGGGGTGATACTATGCGTGTTTTGCTGGTGTATCCGATATTTCCAAAAACTTTTTGGTCTTATGAAAAGATTTTGGCATTAGTTGACCGAAAAGTTTTGTTACCACCCTTGGGTTTAGTAACAGTAGCAGCGATTTTGCCCCAAGAATGGGAATTCAAGCTTGTAGACCGCAATATTCGCCCTGCTACAGAAGCAGAATGGGACTGGGCAGATATCGTCATCTTTTCTGCCATGATTGTCCAAAAACAAGATTTACTTGACCAAATTCGCGAAGCAAAAAGACGTGGTAAGTTAGTGGCACTGGGTGGACCCTACCCAACTTCCACACCCCATGAAGTACAAGCCGCAGGGGCAGATTTTCTGATATTGGATGAAGGGGAAATTACTCTCCCCATGTTTGTGGAAGCAGTCCAAAAAGGTGAAAAATCTGGAATTTTCCGCGCTACAGAAAAACCAGATGTTACCTCCACACCTATTCCCCGATTTGACCTCTTAGAATTTGATGCCTATGACATGATGTCTGTCCAGTTTTCCCGTGGTTGTCCTTTCCAATGCGAATTCTGTGACATCATTGTGTTGTATGGACGCAAACCCCGCACCAAAACCCCAGCCCAACTGTTAGCAGAGTTAGATTATCTCTATGAGTTAGGTTGGCGACGTGGTGTGTTCATGGTGGATGATAACTTTATTGGCAACAAACGCAATGTGAAATTGTTGCTCAAAGAGTTAAAAGTTTGGATGGCAGAACATCAATATCCCTTCCGATTTGATACAGAAGCTTCCGTTGACCTAGCCCAAGACCCAGAGTTGATGGAATTAATGGTGGAATCTGGTTTTGCGGCAGTATTTTTGGGCATTGAAACCCCAGATGAAGATAGCTTACAACTGACCAAAAAATTCCAAAATACTCGCAGTTCTCTGACTGACGCAGTACAAAGCATTATTAAAGCTGGACTGCGACCAATGGCAGGGTTTATCATTGGCTTTGATGGTGAAAAAGCCGGTGCTGGCGATCGCATCGTCAGATTTGCAGAACAAGCCGCTATTCCCTCTACTACCTTTGCCATGTTACAGGCCCTACCCAACACTGCCCTATGGCATCGCTTGACAAAAGAAGGTAGACTGCGAGAAAACCAAGACGGCAACATCAACCAAACAACGTTGATGAACTTCATTCCCACTCGTCCTTTAGAAGATATTGCCAGAGAGTATATTGAAGCTTTCTGTGCTTTATACGACCCCGTTAAATATTTAGACCGCACCTATCGTTGTTTCTTAATGATGGGTTCACCAAAATGGAAAGCACCATTCAAAATGCCAGAATGGGTAGTAGTGAAAGCATTGTTAATTGTGATTTGGCGACAAGGAATCAAACGAGAAACCCGATGGAAGTTCTGGCACCATTTATTTAGTATCATCAAACGCAATCCTAGTGTTGCCGAACATTACCTTTCTGCTTGCGCTCATAACGAACATTTCCTAGAATATCGGCACATTGTCCGTGATCAAATTGAAAGTCAATTAGCAGCTTATCTAGCACAAGGTAAGGAAAAACCCTATGTTCCCATAGCAGAAAAAGAACAAGTAGTTGCTTAATCTGCAAAAAACACCTTCTTTTCAATAAATCAACTACACATCTGAATTTTACCGATTTTGTGGGTGGGCAACATGCTCACCCTTACCTGTTCTATGGCAAAAACAGAAATGCCAAGCCCATTTACGCCGTCATATGGTACGGAGTATTAAGGATACAAATCTATTTTAAGATACGCTATTATTTTTGACCTGCTTTAACACCACTAATTTTTAAGACATCAGTCATGGTGGCACAATAATTAGGTAAGCCGAAACTGCTGGGGTTAACAGCTTGGGCATAGGTAAAGTGACGATAGTTCATACAAAATCTATCCCATGCCGCCATTTGGATATTGAATAAAGCAATAATTACGTTGGCTAAGGATAAAGAAAGAGGAATGCGGAAATAAATCTTTTTACCTAAGTAATTACAAACTTCCTCTATAGCTTGATTGACTGTTAATCGAGATTGACCTAAAACGAAGCGACGTGGTTCGCCGTTTTGAGGAGGAGACTCAATTAAATGCTTAACAACTGTAGCAATATCACGTCCATGAATAAAGTGAAAACTGCCGTCGGCTTGTAAGAAGCGAATAATATTTATATATTTGGTAACTTCAGGAATACCAGATGTGAGGTGAGAATAGGGTTTTGTATTATCACCACCTAAAACTAAGGTAGGAAAAACGGTAGTAATTTTAGGATAAATAGCTAATTTTTCTAGTTTGTGCAAACAGTCATATTTAGAACTAATATAGTCTGTGCCAATTTCTCCTGCTTCTTTCAGGGGTTGATTTTGATGATTTAAAACACTGGCAGTAGAGAAGTAAATTACCTGTTGACATTTATCGGGATTTAACAGATTCATTAATTCTAAGGTTTTGGATACATTGATATCAAAAATACCCTCTCCACCCCAAGAAGTAGCTGTTAAAACTGCAATATCAATAGTTTGTAATAAGTCAGCAAATTGGTGAATAGTTTGCATATCACCTTGCAAAACTGTGATACCTGGACGGAATTGGGTATCAACCTGTAATTTTTGGGGATTTCTCACCAGTAAATACAGTTCATAATTTGTTGCTGTAATTAATGCTTCGCTGATATAGTGACCGATGCAGCCACTAGCACCTGTAACTAAAACCCGTTTTTTGTCCATGAAGTTGAAATTTGTAATTTTTATCTGGGGATGGAAGTTTGAATAGGATAAATATTATTTAATATTGAGAAAATCAAGTAAATAATAAATATGGCAATAATTATTTTTTGATGATGCTGTGATTTGCACTTAGTGAATAAACAGGTGGGCAATGCCCACCCTACCAACGGAACTAAACCAAAGCGTTGAGTTGCTTGGCGGTTTCAAAGAAGAAAGCAACATTTTCTTCTGGTGTTTCCGGCAGTACACCATGACCAAGGTTGAGAATGTGTCCCCAGTTTCCAGCTTTGCGAACGGTGTCGAGAATGCGATCGCGAATAAACTGTTTAGAACCAAATAACACTCCAGGGTCAAGATTTCCTTGTACTTTGACGTGCTTACCTAATCTAGCCCGTGCATCTGCCATATCCACTGACCAGTCGATAGTCAGAATATCTGCACCAGAGGTAGCCATTCTCTCCAAAAGTCCTGCACTACCTGTAACCAATAAAATTAATGGTGTGTCAGGATGGGTTTGTTTAACTTTCTCGAACACCATTTTTTGATAAGGTAAAGCAAAGGTGTCGTAATCTTGGGGACTCAATTGTCCAGCCCAAGAGTCGAACATTTGTACAACTTGAGCGCCGCAGTCAATTTGGTAGCGCACATAGGTAGCAATAGAATCAGCAAATTTCGTCAACAGCTGATGGAGAATTGTCGGGTCTGAGAAGGCCATGTTTTTGATGATGGAATAGGTTTTGGAACCTTTACCTTCCACCGCATAAGCCGCTAATGTCCAAGGTGCGCCCACAAAGCCCAACACTGTTGATTGATTCCCTACTTCCTGCCGTAATGATTGTAAAACGGTTTTGATAAACGGCAGTGATGCTTCTGGGTCGAGGGGATGGAGTTGGTCAACTTGTTGTTGGCTGCGAATGGGCGAATGAATAATTGGGCCTTTCCCTTCCGCGATGTCCATGTCAATACCCAAACCAGGTAAGGGTGTGACAATATCGGAAAATAAAATCACTCCGTCGGGTTGGAAAGCTTTCCAGGGTTGGAGGGAAACTTCAATCGCTACTTCAGGAATTTCTGAGCGATCGCGAAAAGAAGGGTATTTCTCCCGCAAATCCCGATATGCTTTCATATAGCGTCCCGCTTGTCGCATCATCCATACAGGGGGACGATCTACTTGTTCACCACGTGCAGCCCGAAGGAGGAGAGGAGCAGTTGAGGAAACACCCATTTAATACTTCATCCTAAGTCACTTTTTTATGCCACTGTTTAGCTTATCATTCTGAGATTACGCTTTATCAGGAGTCACACCCCAAAAGCGCTAGCCGCAACTTTACTTAACTTTATATGCCAACCGACTCTAACAGTCCTGCTGCTGTTGCTGCTAATCAAAATGAAGCTAACCAAGGCAGGTACTTGATCCCACCCTTTCAACGTCGCAGATTTTGCATTCAGTTTACCTTCATGACCATTCTGGGATGGGTTGGAGGTGGAATTGCCAGCATAGCTTTAGAAAAGGCGATCATCAATAATTTGCCCATGATGATTGCGGAAAATGCGATCGCTGCTAACACCATTACCAAGACGATCAGTAGTATTGGATTTGCAGTGATTTTCGCCCTTGCTCAAGCCTTTGTTTTGCGTAGATACTTCTCTAGTGGTTTGTGGATGTTAGCAACTAGCGTCGGTTGGTTATTAGCCAACAGCGTGTCTACAGCCTGGATTAACTACATTCTATCAACAGCTTCATCAATCAATCAGGGTTTATCTGCTGATGCGGCTTTATTTTGGGGGTTTTTGTCAACATTCTCTTATATTTTGTCTGGCATTTGGCTAGGTATGTGCCAATGGTCAGTCTTAAGGCTGTATGCAGCAGCAGCGTGGCGATGGAATTTTATTCCCTCCATCGCCTTTGTTTGGATTAGTTTTTTAGTGTGGTTATTATCCTTGTTGCCAGATGTGATCCCAGCCTTTAATCAGCAACTTGTTTTGTATATAATTGGACAATTTTTTACGGCTATGATTCTGGGTATTGTCCCAGCCATGGGTTTGTGTAGTTTGCTCAGAAAATAGGTGATAAGTCAGCTAAAGCAAAAAGAGGATAAAATTATTTTATTTACCTAAAAATTTGGCAAATATTCATAATTTATCACCAATGTTATCAGTTCTGAATTCTCTCAATCCTTGGTTAGTGGGAGTAGGACTAAATGCTATTTTATTAGCAATAGTAGGGATTATTCCCAAGAAACTGCTCACACCTGCTGGTATATTTCATGCTTGGTTATTAGGTGTGATTGTTTGGGGAACATTAGGTTGGCAAGGATATTTAGTAGTCGTCTTTTATTTTATTGTCGGTTCTGGGGTAACGCGCATTGGTATGGCTGAAAAGGAAGCACAAGGAATTGCCGAAAAGCGTTCCGGTGCCAGAGGCCCGGAAAATGTCTGGGGTTCAGCCTTAGTTGCGGCTTTGTGCGCGGTGGGAGTGTTGGTTGTCCCTGATTTACGGTGGTTATTATGTTTAGGCTATGTGGCCAGTTTTAGTACCAAGTTGTCTGATACTACTGCCAGTGAAGTGGGCAAGGCTTATGGAAAACGCACCTTTTTGATTACGACCTTGCAACCAGTCGCGAGGGGAACAGAAGGAGCGGTGAGTTTAGAAGGGACTTTAGCCGGTGTGGTAGGATCTGTAGCGATCGCTCTGGTGGGTTGGGGAGTGAATCTCATTACCCCCTTAGGTATTGTTTGGTGTGTATTAGCTGCATTTATCGCCACCAATTTAGAAAGTGTAATTGGCGCAACTTTGCAATCTCGATACAGTTGGTTAACCAATGAGTTAGTCAATATTGCTAATACTTTGATCGGGGCGATTGTTGCTATTGCCGTCGCTACTCTTTGGCAAACTTTACTGGTTTAATCTTTGACTCCATAACTGTTATTTATTTATACAAATAAACTTGATGAAGATAAGCCAGCTATGGAAATTAGCTGGCTTTTGTCTTTGATTTGACAGCAAAAATATCAATCTTTATTTAAACTAACTTTCTGTAAACTACAACCAAAATTTGGCATATTTTGTAACCATTTTTCTGTTGATACATGATTTCATCGAATCTTTATGATTTTCACCAATAATTTCCTACTGTTTTCTTTATGATTTAGTAGAAAAGTCTGATAATTATTAGTGTGTTACTCCCATTTACTTCATGGAATCTTCATCCTTTTTCACTGTCAATGAACAAGCAATTCCCCTGTCCCAAGTAGTTAAGTATTTACAAGTTTCTGGCAAATTGGGTCAATTTGTCAGTGATGTCCTGCGGCAGTATGTTATAGATCAAGAATTAAATACCAGAACAGATATAGACATTGACCCCGCTTTACCAGAACAAGCAATTATTGATTTTCGGCTCAAGAATCAACTCACTGACTCACAAAAGTTTCAGGAATGGTTACAAACAAATGGCACAGATGCTTCCACATTTCATGCCTCAGCCAGTTTGAGTTTTAAATTAGAAAAACTCAAGGTAGTTGTAACCGAATCCCAGCTACCAGAATACTTTATTGAACGCAAAATTTATTTAGATAAGGTTGTATTATCACGAATTTTAGTTGCTAGTCGTGAATTGGCAGAAGAACTACAAACACAAATAGAAGAAGGTAGTAGTTTTGAGCAATTAGCAAAAGAGTATTCCCTGGCAGATGAAAGAGTGTTTAATGGCATGATGGGACCCATTAGTCGCGGTACTTTACCAGATAGTTTAAGGGCAGAAGTAGATGCAGCTAACCTTGGGCAAATATTAGGGCCAATCGAAATAGACAGACGTTTTGCGTTGTTTAGAGTAGAACATTTTCTGCCAGCATCCTTAGAAGATACTCAATTAAAACAAACGCTACAAAATGAGTTGTTTGAGAAATGGCTAGCAGAGAAAATTCAACAACTGACAGTCAAAATACAAGTGAGCTAAAAACTCTGAATAATCAATCATATATAGAAGTGCTAGCTGCGTTACCTTGGAATCAACCGCCGTTATGCTGGCTGACTCCCGAACAACAAACTGAATTAAAATATCAGTCAGAAGTTCGTCGCTACAGTTTGGGAGAAAAAATTTGGTCACAAGCAAGTGGTGGTGGCCAGTTCTTAATTGTGGCAGGTAAAGTTCGTCTCAGAGAAGAAGGTGTCAATAAACCTGTAGCTACTTTACAACCAGGAGATTGGTTTGGCGACTGTCAAAAAATCTTTGCTAATTGTAAGGCTGTTGCTGCTAGTAAAGAAGTAGTTTTAGTCTGTTGGAATGCTGCTATTTGGAGTGAATTTGCTAATGTCCAAATAGATGAGTTTTGGTGTGCATCTCCTGTGGAAGAAAAAACAGCAGAAATTTTTCTATCCTCCCAACAGGAACAACCGTTATTAACTGCTGCTACTGCCGCAGAAACTCCTACTAATGTAATTAGCAATTATCCATTTGTTGCTAGTCATAATAGTGCTGCTGCTTGTTTAACGATGGTAGCGCAGTATTTAGAACATCCTGTGCAATTGGAATGGGTACAGCGTCAACTGCGGGGACAAAAACCGAAACATGTGATGGAAGCCGCAGAAAAATTGGGTTTAGTGTTGCGGAAGTTACAAGTTAATTGGGAAGAATTACGCCATTTGTCCTTTCCAGCCCTGTTGCCATGGCATTCTGAGACTTGGGTTGTGGCTTATGGCATGAAAGGCAATAACTTAATTATTGCTAACCCCTACAGCCCTGATTATACTTGCGAATACTTGCCCCAATCAGTGGTACAAGCTAACTGGAATGGTCAGTTATGGCAAGCTGAACTGGTATCTCAGCAAGAAAAATTTAACCTGGCTTGGTTTACTCCCGCAGTGTGGAAATATCGGGAGTTGTTGGGAGAAGTTTTGCTAGCTTCCTTTACCTTGCAGATGTTGGGGTTAGCTTCTCCCCTCATTACCCAAGTCATCATTGATAAGGTAATGGTGCAGGAGAGTTTAGCAACCTTGGATGTGATGGCGATCGCTCTGTTATTGGTTGCTATATTTGAATCTATCCTGGGTATTCTCCGTCTCTTCATCTTTACCCATACAGCCAGGCGTTTAGATTTGAGTTTATCGGCCCAGCTATTTCGCCATTTACTGCGGTTACCCTTAGCTTATTTTGAGTCGCGACGGGTAGGGGATACGGTAGCTAGGGTACAGGAACTAGAGCAAATTCGCCAATTCCTCACGGGTACAGCTTTAACAGTCATTTTAGACAGTATCTTTGCGGTGGTGTATCTGGCGTTGATGTTTTACTACAACATCCCCCTCACCTTTGTCGCATTGGCGGTATTGCCCTTATTCGCTACCCTGACCATTGTGGCTACACCGATTCTGCGTAACTGGTTAAACGAAACCTTTAACCGCAGTGCTGACAGTCAATCCTTTTTGGTGGAAACAGTCACAGGTATTCACTCTGTTAAAGCTCATGCAGCGGAACCAGTAGCACGCGATCGCTGGGAAGGTTTATTTGCCCGTTTCATCCGTACTGGTTTTAAAGCCTCCACTACATCCAATATTAGCAGTAATATTGGTGACTTTCTTACTAACTTTTCCACATTACTCATCCTCTGGTTTGGGGCAAGATTAGTCATAGATCATCAACTCACTGTTGGTCAATTAATCGCCTTTCAAATGTTGTCTGGTCGAGTCACAGGCCCCTTATTACGCCTAGTGCAACTGTGGCAAAATCTCCAACAGGTACTTCTATCTGTCGATAGAATTGGTGATATTCTCAACGCTGCACCAGAGGCAGAACCAGGAACAGGTTTAGTCTTACCCACATTGAAAGGACAAGTTAGTTTTGAGCAAGTTTTCTTCCGTTATAGTTCCAATACTGAACCTGTCTTAAAAGGCATTTCTTTGGATGTAGAACCAGGTCAATTTGTTGGCATTGTCGGGCGTAGCGGCTCAGGCAAAAGCACCCTTTCTAAACTATTACAACGTCTTTATCAAATCGAATCAGGACGTATTCTCATTGATGGTTTTGATATTAAAAGTGCTGATTTAGCATCTTTAAGACAACAAATTGCCGTAGTTCTCCAAGAAGACTTTTTATTTAACGGTTCCATCTTGGAAAATATCACCTTGGGCAATCCTGATATTACCGCAGAACAAGTTGTTGAAGCCGCAAGACTAGCAGTAGCCCATGACTTCATCAGTCAATTACCTTACGGCTATGAAACTAATGTTGGTGAACGAGGAACCGCTTTATCTGGAGGACAAAGACAACGCATTGCTTTAGCCAGAATGTTTCTATCTTCTGCACCGATTTTAATATTAGATGAAGCGACCAGTGCCTTAGATAGTGAAACAGAACAACAGGTATTACAAAACCTGCAAAAAGTTTCCGATAACCGTACCGTGTTTTTAATTGCTCATCGCTTTGCACCTCTCAAGCGTGCAGATTTAATTTTAGTCATGGAAAAGGGTGTAATTGCTGAACGGGGTACACATTCGGAATTATTGCAACAAAAGGCTTTGTACTGGTCACTTTATCAGCGGCAACAGGCGAATATTTAAGGGTTTATTTGTAGGGAGAGACAATCATGTCTCTCCTTGACAATTTTTGTAGCAATTTCACATTTTAACTAATTCAAAATGCTGCATTAGGTTGATAATCCCAACATTGATTATCGCGCCACACTCTACTGGGTGAGTCACATCTTTCAGCATCTTTAATGCCAGGAACGAAAGTAGGCGTAACAGTAGCGAAACTGGACGTTAAATAAGAAATTATCAATGAACCGGTAGAAAAACCACAAAACATTAAACTCCCAAAAAAAAACGTCAATATTACTAATTTAATGGCAGCGAAAACAGAAAAATTGCGTTTCTCAGTAGAGGAGCGATCGCGCATATATTTCCTCGCGTTGGTGTTGAGTAGCAGATAACACCCTAGAAACTTTCAATCGCTAATTATTTCTCTTGCTACCTTATTTATCCCTGGAATTAGCCATGTTTTCTGTTAGTCGCTAACTTATACGAATTTTCTGTGAAGTTGCAGCCAAGAAATGACGTAGAGGCTGGATAGGTGAGATGTAAATCACATTTTCATACTCTGAAATATAATTTAACGGAATGAAACACTGTTGACTGCAAATAGCTATAATCCTCTCCAGGAAAGCTTTTCACTCCACCGTTTTAGCATCAGAGAATAGTTGCTATCTTTAATATTAGCTAATCTAATTATTAGCTTGTCATAAAATGTGTTAACCAGTACATCTTTTTCTGTGGCCATTGTGTAAACTGTCTCCATTACGTCAGATTGCTAGACAAATTTATGGTAGTCCGACCATCTAAAAATAACCTTGTAGCGCCTATTGCTGCATTCACCTCTAGGATTGAGTGTTTAGCAATTGGGTAAATCTTTAACCAAACCATCTAAGCAATCGTCGAATCATCACTGACGTTGCGTAAAAAGCTATTAGCGACACTCACACCAGAGTTTCGCTAGTTCACTATTCGCATATAGAAATAAACAAATGAGTAAAAAACGTAAGTTTCGATTAGGTGCTTTTATTCAAGCTACTGGGCATCACGTATCAGCATGGCGACATCCCGACGCACAGATAGATGCGGGGTCAAATTTCGAGCATTACAAAGAAATTACCCAAACTGCTGAACGTGGTTTATTTGATGCTGTATTTTTGGCAGATAGTCCGGGTATTTGGGGTGGCTCCCCAGAAACTCAAAAACGTAATGGCAAACTTGTGCATTTTGAGCCTGTGACTCTCTTTTCGGCTTTGTCTGCTGTTACTAAAAATATTGGGTTTATTGCTACCGCTTCGACTACCTACGAAGACCCATACACATTGGCACGTAAATTTGCTTCTTTGGATCATTTGAGTAATGGTCGAGCCGGGTGGAATGTAGTCACCACAGGTAATGAAAACGCTGCTGCTAATTTTGGGCTGGAGCATCATCCAGAGCATAGCCAGCGTTATGAACGGGCTGAAGAGTTTGTAGAAGTGGTAAAAGGACTGTGGGATAGTTGGGATGATGATGCCTTTATTCGTGACAGAGAATCTGGTGTTTATTTCGATCCTGATAAACTCCATGTACTCAACCACAAAGGCAAACATTTTTCCGTCAAAGGGCCTTTGAATGTTGGTCGTCCACCCCAAGGTTATCCGGTAATTGTTCAAGCTGGTGCTTCTGAAGCGGGACGGGATTTAGCAGCGCGTACTGCTGAAGTGATATTCACCGCTAATCAAACTTTAGCTGATGCCCAAGAATTTTATGCAGATTTGAAAGGCAGACTCGCAAAATATGGACGTTCTCCAGACGACTTAAAAATTATGCCTGGAGCCTTCCCTGTGATTGGTCGGACGGAAGCAGAAGCTCAAGAAAAATATGAATTTCTGCAATCTTTAATCCATCCTGATGTGGCTTGGGGTATCTTAAAAACCTATTACCAAGGTGTGGATTTATCACAATATTCTCTCGATGATTTAGCTCCTGAACTACCCAGTGACACTAACAATAATAAGAGTCGTCTAAAACTGGTGAAGGATTTAGCTACTCGCGGAACTTTGACATTACGCCAGTTATATCTCGCTTTGGCTACTGCTAGAGGTCACCGCACTATTATTGGTACTCCTGAAAGCATTGCTGACCAGCTAGAGGAATGGTTTAACAATGGTGCAGCCGATGGTTTTAATATTATGCCCCCGATTCTGCCTACAGGTTTAGATGACTTTGTGAATCTTGTCGTTCCTATTCTTCAGAAACGGGGTTTGTTCCGCACTGAGTATGAGGGTAGGACGTTGCGGGAAAATCTGGGTTTAGGTCGTCCAGCTAATCAATTTGCTGTTCAGCAAGCTGATAAGAAATTGGCGTTGGTTTAAGTTTTTGTCTCACGCAGAGGAGGACACTGCGTTGGGCGGGTTTCCCGACTTGTAGCAAGTGTCCGTCACGCAGAGGCGCAGAGAGATATTAAGAGTTTTGGTTTCAATATGTGGTGAGTTTCGAGTGCTGTAGACGTTTCTGCCATGAGCCAACGTTTAAATTTTAAATATGCTTCGTTGTACTCAGCACTCATAACTCATTTCTCAGCACTATTTTGACAATTTTGTGGAGAAAAATATGACTGAATATAGCAGATTAAAAACTTCTCGTTCTGCCGCTATTAGAGCTACCTTAGATTATCCAGTAATTGATACTGACGTTCATACTAATGATTTCATTCCAGCAATTGAAGATTACATCGCTAATTATGGTGGTGCAAAATTAGTAGATGAGTTACGCAAGGCGGAATCTTCTCGTCTTAACTCTAAGAGCGATGGTAAAGACTGGTATCAACAAACTCCAGAAGAACGTCAATATAACCGCACTATTCGCTCTCCTTGGTGGGCGAGAGTTACCCGTAATACATTAGACTTGGCAACTTATACCCTGCCAGAACTGTTCTATCAGCGTCAAGCAGAGCAAGGCTCTGACTATTCGGTGCTGTTTCCCAATAATGTTCTTGCACCTGCTGGAGCTAGTCCAGAACACCGCCAAGCACTGCAACGGGCAGTAAATCACTATCATGCTGACTTGTACCGCAAGTATAGCGATCGCTTGACTGTGGTAGCTGGGATTCCGATGACTACTCCCCAAGAAGCGGTGGAGGAGTTGGAGTTTGCTGTTAAAACACTGGGTTTGAAAGTTGCAAATATTCCTGGTGGTGTAAAACGTCCAATTAAAGCGATCGCTGATAAGTATCCTGCCGATAAGTTTCCAGAAATCGCTAAATATGCCTCCTATATCGACTTCTTCGGCTTAGATAGTGAATACGACTATGATCCTTTCTGGGCTAAAGCTGTTGAGTTAGGTGTACCCATTACTACCCACTATGGTAGTCAAGGTTGGACTGGACGCTCCTCCATCAGTAACTACATGAACAACCACATCGGCCACTTTGCTGATGGTTCCCAAGCATTTGCTAAGGCGTTGTTCTTTGGTGGTGTAACCAAGCGTTTTCCACAGTTGCGGGTAGGAATGCTGGAAGGTGGCGCAGATTGGGGCGCACACGTTTACATTCATTTGGTAGACCGCTTCTCTAAGCGCAGCCTCAAGGGTCTACAAAACTACAACCCAGACCTGACAAACTCTGATGAGTTGTTAGCATTGTTTGAGCGTTTTGGTAGCGAATTCCTGGAAGCCTATCCTCAAACTAAAGAAGAACTGACCAAGACTGTACTTGGTTCTTCCTTTGCTCGTCATAGCCGTCAACCAGTAGGTAGCGAATTGGAAGATTTTGCAGCTGCGGGAATTGAAAATATTGAAGATATCCGCGATCGCTGGGTGAATAGTTTCTTCTTTGGTTCTGAGTCTGATGACCGCACCATCGCTACCGCATTCAATGACAAAGCCAATCCTTTGAATGTGAAAATCAACGCTATCTATTCCTCAGACGTTGGTCACTGGGATGTACCCGACCTCACAGATCCTCTGGCAGAAAGCTGGGATTTGGTGCAAGAAGGTGTGATTTCCGAAGCTGACTTTAAGGCTTATGTTTTCGGTAATCCTTATAAGTTCTACACCGAAGCTAACCCCAACTTCTTCCAGGGTACAGCGGTCGAATCCAAGGTAGGTAAAATCGAATCTTCACAAGCAGATAAGACTTTGGTAACAGTTTAAATCGCTGAATTAGGTCTAGGAAATAAGGTGAAAATTTAGGGAATTTGACAAGGGGGATTAGATGACTTCTATCTCCCCCATTCTTATTTGAAAAAAGTTACATAAAATCGTAGGGTCGGGTTTACCAAGCTAATCATTATCTGTTGATAATAATTGTAGAACCCGCCCCTACATTGCAATTATCAAAAAATCAGCCTGTCACCTCAACCCTAGACACTTAAAATATTGCTGGCTATCCGCCGTGCAACATCTTTATTTTGCCAATAACTGCCGTGAGCGTTACCACCGTTGACCAAAGCTAAGAATGTTTGACGCAGAGGGGGAGTTTGAGCAATTAACTCCCAAACGCCGGAACCACGAGTAATAACATCTTCTAATTGGACATATTTTTCAGAACCATTAATTAACTTAGTCATAATGGTTTCTAAGGGCCAAGCAATGGGATCTCCTGGATGAATGAAATTGAGCCACGGAAGTTTGCGATCGCCTGCAACGACTCTTTGCAATAATTTTTCCAACCCAGGACTAATATCATGGGTACTTTCGTTGTTAGCATTTTTACCACTGATGGTGATCAGGCTAAACAACGCGATGGGAGAACCCATAGTATGAATACTTGCCAAGCGAATACCTTTTTCTGGGTGTTTGCCTATGCCATAAATTTTGTCGCGAATGGCTTGAACGCTGTCATGTCCAAGAATATCAGGATTATCCCAACGATTAGCAAACAGTAAGTCGAAGAGGATGACCGTTCCCCAACTGTGGGTGACTAAATGCAAGCGATCGCCTCCTTTAGAATCTGCTAATCGCTCAAAAGCTTGTCGTTGCAGTTTTTCCGCCGCCAGTGAACCGATTAAACGACTGATATAAAGTGCAGCATCTCCCACAAATTGCAAAAGTTGAGTTTGTCGAAAATCCTGAAACCATAACTTTTGCCACTGAGAAGAAGCCTGCAATGTTGATAATTGTTTTGCTAAAGCATCTTGATTCACATCTCCCCAGTAAAGCGGGACTTTAATGCAGTTACGTCCCAAATCTTTTTGGTAGACTAAGGTTTTAATCAAGTTAAATAAATCATCCGCATATCCATAAATCTGTCTGGCTTCGTTTTTTTTCGACTCTCGAACATTCACCCCATGCAGAAATAGGACATAATCTTTGATCATTACTACCTTTGCCTTATTTAAGCAAAACCATCTAAATAGACACAGATGATAGGCGATGAATTTTGGTTTCCAGAACCCTCTCACCGAGTCTGTAAAAAATATTTACATGCTTAAGGATATTCGACTGTATATTAAGGACAAAAATGGTCACAATTGTTGTTCTGATTAATTTTGCTCTTTCACTATTACTTGGCTACGTTGCCATTAAACTGTGGCAAGCACAGGAAATATTGAGATTCATCAGCAACAGATTAAATGAATATGAACAAGCTACCCATGGAGCATTATCTCCAGCCCCAGAGAATATATATCTAGGTCAACAAAGCGTTAATCAACTCCGCCAAACACACCAAGGACTAAAATTCAAACTCCAACAAATACAACAAATTATTAATCTGATGATAATAGCTAGACAATTATGGCAAGGGTCTTTTTGGCTACAGTTATCTATCTCTAGACGTAAAAAATAGTCATATCCAGTAGTGCAAAGTAAATATCCTTTTGGATTAACCTCACAAATAAATCTCAAGACCTATATCATCAAGGAAATATCGGGTTAAATAATATAGTGAAGTTTTCCCAACGAAAAGTTTTAATTTTCAGTTTTTAATTTTTAATTTTTAATTATTCCCGTGGTACTAACTCTTGTCAGGTCGCAAAACCCACCTAAAATGGGTGTAAGGAGAGAAACAACTAACAATGTCTAACAACCGTTCTGGAGTATTTTTTGGCGGGTTAATGTTGGGGGCAGCAGTCGGAGCCTTAGCCGGGTTGCTCATCGCTCCTCGCACAGGTCGTGAAACCCGTAAACTTTTGAAAAAATCCGCCGACGCTCTCCCAGAGTTAGCGGAAGATATATCTACCAGTGTGCAGATTCAGGCAGATCGTCTCTCACTTAATGCCCTGCGCAACTGGGATGAGACCTTAGAGAGACTGAAGGAAGCGATCGCTGTTGGTGTAGATGCCACTCAGCGCGAAAGCCAAAATATTCAACGAGAAAAGCCTGTTGATGCTCCTAGCACCACAGAAGATTCCGATATCCTGTCCCAGCATCTAGAACGCTCTTAAATGGCATAACTGTAACCTTACTGTGACTGAACCTTTATTTTGGTTAGGATTGTCCATTCTCCTGGTTGCCGCTAGTTTAACAGCAGTTTTAGTGGCGGCTCTACCTGCCTTGCAAGAACTAGCACGGGCCGCCCGCAGTGCTGAAAAATTCTTTGATACTCTCACTAGGGAGTTACCACCGACCCTCAATGCTATTCGCAACACCAGCTTAGAAATCACTGATTTAACCGATGATGTCAGTGAAGGTGTAAAAAGTGCTGGTCAAGTTGTACAGCAATTTGATCAGAGTATAGACACAGCCAAAAAACAAGCCCAGAATCTTCAAAACGGGACTCGTAGCGTCTTGGTGGGGGTAAAAGCAGCCTGGAAAACCTTTACACGGTCAAAAACTCCACGTAGAACAAGCGATCGCTTACCCATGAATGACAAACCCACTTTATCCTTACGAGAGCGCGACCAACTCAGACCAGAAACCCGACGTACCTCAGCAGAAAACTATCGGAATAATAACGGCAGCAATTTGAATCCTTAAAGGGAATAGGTGACAGGTGACAGGTGACAGATTAAGAGTAAGGGACTCCTGTTCGCGCAGCGTGCCGTAGGCATACTTCTGAACTTCTGAACTTCTGAACTCCTGATAACTGAATCACAGAACCGTTTTGCCTTGAGGACTAAGATTAGAGTAAAGTAAACAAGTGTAAAGTAGTATCACTTTTCTCGTACTCTTTAAAAATCTCTTGTTCACCTTTACTGTTGATACTTGTATAAAAACGTCCATGCAACATTGTTTTTGGCGACGACTTTTAGTAGTGATTGCTGGGTTCTTTTTAGCTGGGTCAATCTTGGCAATACATTCTCCCTCAGCCTTAGCTTACGAAAATCCTGACCTACTACCCTCTACAGTGACACCAGTAGTAGATTTAGCGAAATCTCTACCAGATCCCCAGGAAGAAAGGCTGGTAAAAGAATTAGAACAATTTGAAACTGATACTGGCTGGAAATTGCGAGTATTAACCCAGTATGACCGCACCCCTGGTAGAGCAGTAATTAACTATTGGGGTTTAGATGATAAAAGCATCCTGTTAGTAGCTGATGCCCGTGGTGGTAACATCCTCAGCTTTAGTGTGGGTGACGCAGTTTATGAGCTTTTACCCCGGACATTTTGGATTGAACTTCAAACCCGATTTGGGAACTTGTATTTTGTCCGTGAACAAGGAGAAGACCAAGCCATACTCCAAGCCTTAGAATCAGTAAAAGGCTGTTTACTCAAAGGTGGTTGTAACGTTGTCCCTGGACTACCTAGAGAACAATGGATACTGACCTTGATTACTTCTGCTATTGGTGGAATAATTTGTGGTTTCGCGGCACAACCCCGCAATGATAAACAAATTGTCGCTTGGCAATGGGCATTAATTTTTTCGCCTTTATGGGGAATTTTGTTTATCGCCTTCGGTATTGGGCCAGTGGTGACTCGTACTAGCGACTGGTTGCCTCTAGTTCGCAATATCTCCGCTTTTCTCATTGGTGCTTTGGTAGCATATTTATCACCTGTATTCGGTCGTCCTTCTTCCAGTGCCGAATCATAATTCGTGAAATATCACTTGGAGTAGTAAAAATTAAAATACTCATCCCCTAGTGTTGTCTGAAACTGATAAGCTGAAAGCTGATCTTTGAGAAGCTTAATGGCGATGGAATGGCACGTAACTGATGCTCAAACCTTGGCAATCATTGATAATGAGATTGGCGATCATGTCTTCTCACCCGCAGAGTATGAAATTGTGCGGCGAGTGATTTACGCCACATGCGACTTTGAGTATAAATCCTTAATACATTTTTCGGAACATGCTTTACAAGCTGGTGCCGCTGCCCTAGCAGCACGTACCACGATAGTAGTGGATGTTCCCATGGTGCAGGTAGGTATAGCCTCTGATATTCAAAATACTTTTGCGAATCCAGTTTATTGCAGCATGGAGGCATTGACTCGCCCACAAAAGGAAAAAACTCGCGCGGCTTGGGGCATTGAGACCTTAGCTAGGCGTTATCCAGAGGGCATATTTGTCATTGGTCAATCACAAACTGCTCTCACGGCACTGATTGATTTAATCCAAGCTGAGGAAATTCGCCCTGCTTTAGTAATTGCTACACCTGTAGGATTTATCAATGTAGATATTGCCAAGGAACGTTTACAAGATTCATTAGTGCCGAATATTACTATTCTAGGGCGCAAGGGCAATGCGGTGGTTGGTGCTGCTATTGTGGACGGATTAGTAGATTTGGCTTGGCAAGCCTATGGACAAGACCACAGCGGAGGGGTATAAGAGATTTTTGACATACTCCCCCGAATAGAATTCGGGGGATTCTAGGCTCAAAAGTCTTTGTATATCACCAAGGACTTTTCAAACATCCTCTAAAGTCCCAAATCCCGTATGAGTATGACTGGAATTAATCCTCTTCGTCTCTTTCTCTTTGTCTTTGTGAACGGCGGCGACGAGAATTATCCGGTCTGTTATCCCGTAAACGTTGGCTCACTTCATTGAAAAAATCTTGACGCAAGTAAGGATAGTCACTTATCCAAATATCACGGCTAGGAATATATATGTTAGTAAATTCGTCAATTCGACTCAAATCAGAGCGATTTGACATGACTATCATTTCTGCGACTTGACCGCGAGTAATGGCTTTATGGGCGGGACGCAGTGGTGCATCAAATTCAATGCTAAATCCTGTGTCGTCACCCACTTCTAAGTTAATACGTTTTTCCCGGTTTTCAATAATAACCAACTCACCTTTATTGTTAACGGTTTCTTGCTTGCCAATCAACTTATCTGTGATCCACCAGTTGAGAATGCGTCCACGAAAGAAGCCACTATATTTATAACGGCGACATTTAGCATTGCGGATACTGGCAAGAAAGATGGGATACCAGAGCCAAAACAAAGCCGCAAATACGCCACAAACAAAAATAATAGGGCCAAAGTCAAGTCTAAATAATATTTTGACTAGTAAAAGCACAACTACAGCAACTACAGAAACTAACAGTCGCTGCAAAAAATTGGCGAACTTCCCCCAGTAATATTTGTACTGTGGCCCAGTGGCAATGAGGGGGATAAGTTGTTCAAATTTTTGGCGAGTCAGAGGAACTAACATCTATGCTGGGTTATGGTTGGTGAGTGATGGGAAGGACTAATTATCAGCAGCAAGTAGATAATTAGTGGCCTAGATAATTACAGAATTTTTTCTAATCCATATACTAAAGACTTTAACTGGATTGCTTTACGAATTGCCAGTAGAACTCCGGGCATGTAGCAGGAGCGATCGCTAGTATCATGACGTAAGGTGTAAATTTGTCCTGGTGCGCCAAAAATCACCTCCTGATGGGCAATTAATCCTGGTAGACGCACACTATGAATTCTAATTCCTTCTTCGGCTAAAGAGCCTCTAGCTCCAGGGATTTTTTCTGTTTCTTCTACTTGGGGGGGGTTGAAGGTTTTACCCATTTCTGCCAATAGTTGGGCAGTTTGAATGGCTGTACCACTGGGTGCATCGGCTTTTTGGTTGTGGTGCAGTTCGATAATTTCTACATGGTCAAAATATTGGGAAGCGGTAATTGCAGCTTGTTGCAGCAGTACCATCCCAATGGAGAAGTTAGGGATAATTAAGCAGCCTGTACTAGCTTTTTCGGCAAAATCGGCTAAATCTTTGATTTGTTCAGGGCTTAAACCTGTGGTTCCGACCACTGGACGAATACCGTAAGCGATCGCACTACGAATGTTGTCATAAACTGAATCAGGGTGAGTAAAGTCTACTATTACCCCTGGTGCTAGCTGTCTTTCTCCCGCTACATACCCCAACATTGGCTCTAGTTGATTGGTAATTGGCACTTCCAAAGCTTCACTTAAACCTGCCAACTCCCCTGCATCCTTACCTTGGTGTTCACCAGAGGTGTCAATAGCACCCATTAACATCATATCTGGTGCGCTAGCCACTGCTTTGATTACTTCCCGGCCCATCTTGCCGGCGGCACCATTGATAATCACTGGGATACTTTGATTAGTCATAATTCCCCAACTATGTTTTCAGTCATCAAAGGAATTGTAAGAGACTTTGGGTATTTGCTCATACCATACCCGCTAAAAGCTCTTTGATCAGCATTCCCAATTGCTTGAGTTTGACGGGTTTAGGGAGATATTCATTCGCTCCTACAGCTAAACATTTTTCCTGATCTCCTGGCATAGCTAGGGCTGTGAGGGCAATAATCGGGATCTGGGTGAATTTTGCATCGTCTCTAATTTGCTTGATGGCTTCTAAACCGTCTACTTCCGGCATTTGGATATCCATTAATATCAAGTCTGGCACTTGCTCTTTCACCAGAGCGATCGCTTCTCGGCCGTTTTTCGCTAGGATGATCCGATATCCTATGGCTTCTAAATAACCAGAAATAGTAAAAATATTGGCTGGGTTATCTTCTGCTAGCAAGATGAGTGGAGAACACTTTGCTATTTCTTTCACTGGGGCCTGAATCTTCGATGATAGTGCTTGAGGTACAGCTTCAGGGGAAACATCACAGAGATAGCCACAGGGTAAATCCACAGTAAAGCAGCTACCTACACCTAGTTGACTGCTGACACCAACCTTTCCTCCATGTATTTCCACAATCCGCTTCACCAGAGAAAGCCCCAAACCAGTTCCCTCATACTTACGGTTTAAGGAACTATCAATTTGCACAAAAGGCTGAAATAATTTACGGAGACTTTCCTGGGGAATGCCAATACCTGTATCAATGACAGCAAGGCGAATAAAATCCCGGTAGGATGTGATATTTATTTCTGAAGGAACTTTTTCCTGGCTCACTTCTAAAGTGATTCGACCACCTTCTGGTGTGAACTTGACAGCATTAGTCAGTAAGTTAATCAATACCTGGCGAATCCGCCGTTCATCTAGCAGTAATACTGGTAAATGAGGTGGAATTTTTACCTCCAGCTGGATATGTTTTTGCAAGGCTTGCTGTTTAATAAATGCCAAACTAGATTGACATAGAGGACTGATAGCTGTGGGGGCATAGTTTAATGTCAATTGACCAGCTTCTATTTTCGATAAATCCAGAATGTCGTTAATTAATTCCAACAAATGCTGACCACTACGTTCTATAGTTTGCAAACTCTGTTGTTGTTTGTCATTAATTACCCCAAATGCCTCAGCTTGCAAAGCTTCTGATAGACCGAGAATGGCATTGAGTGGGGTGCGTAGCTCATGGCTCATATTCGCCAGAAACTCATCTTTGAGACGGGTGGCACGAGCTAGTTCTTCATTAGAAATGGCTAATTGCTCATTAGCTTGGCGTAATTCTGACTCCACCTTTTTAGTTTCAGAAATATCCCGATGAGTACCAATCATCCGCAAAGGATTCCCCTGTTGATCACGAACTACAGCCTTACCATAGTTAGAAATCCACCGATATGTACCTGATTTAGTTCTGACTCGATAATTGAGTTTATAGGATTGAGAACCATCTCGAAGGTGAGCATTGAGTCGTTCTAGCACATAGGGCATATCTTCAGGGTGAACTAATTTTTCCCAGGTGCTCACATGTCCTGGTAATTCACCCACCTCAAAATCGAGCATTCCCAGCCATTCAGGGCTGAGATATAGTTCGTTAGTAATTATATTCCAATCCCATAATCCATCTCCAGAAGCTTCCAAGGCTAACAGTAGACGTTCTTCACTTAATCGCAAGGCTGCTTCTGCTATTTCACGTTCCTGTAATGCGGCTTGCTTTTCGGTAATATCGAAAATATAACCAATAATTTCTGTAGGTTTTCCCCTCTCATCTCGCACAACGTGGAACACATCTTCTACCCAACGGTAACTGCCGTCTTGATGCAAAAAACGATATTGGTATTGTTGATATTCTTTTGCTTCTAGTTGGGATAAGTTGTGTAACATCAGGGCTAAATCTTCTGGGTGAATGTGATTAACCCAGAAGTTGGGTTGCATCATGACTTCTGTGGCTGTGTGGCCTAAAATATGATGCACATTTTCACTGATAAAGGTGGGAGTAAAGTTTTCAGATATTGGACTGGTATAAACAATTGCCGGACTGGCTGAGAGGACAAACTCTAAACGTTCTTTGAGTTGTTGATTTTCCAGTTGTTTGAGTCGGCTATCAGTAATATCAAAGTTAATACCAATCATTCTTTGGGGCTGCCCTTGGTAAGTCTGCTGAATGACTCCGTAACCTTTGATGATGCGAATATTGTCATCAGGTAAGATGATTCTGAACTCAATATCTAGTTCTTTTCCCTGGGCAATGACTTCTTGAAAAATTTCGCGCACAGCCACTTTGTCATCGGGATGGATTAATTTTTCAAATTTTTCCCAGACCCCCTGACTGAGGTCAAAGTTGAGGGGAGAAACTCCAAAAAGTTCATACATCCGCTCATCCCAAAGGGAGGAGTTGTTGATTAAATCAAACTCCCAAATCCCCATTTGACCAGAGTTAACGGCTATTTGTAATCGGTCTGACAAATTGCGGAGTTGTGCTTGTGCTTGTTTGAGGGCGGTGATATCTGTCAGAGTACCGATATAACTGATGATATTGCCTTCACTGTCAGTTTCCGGTATGACTTGGCAGTAAAACCAAACCACTGTGCCGTCTGGTTGAAGAAATCTGCCTTCATTTTGATACTCTGTTTTCAGTTTAGATCCTTGTTGCCAATCTTGAAGAATACGTTCCCGATCTTCTGGGTGCAGGGTTTCAATCCAACCTTTTTCTAAGGCTGCTATAGCTTCTCTACCAGTCATTTTTGACCAGTAATGATTGACATAAATACAGTTACTATCTAAGTCGAATCGGAAGATACCTACTGGTGCTGTTGCCGCTAAAGTTGCAAAACGTTGTTCACTCTCACGCAAAGCGGCAGTCCGTTGGCTGACTCTATTTTCTAATTCTTGATTGAGTTGTTGCAGGGCCAATTCTGCTTGCTTACGTTCACTAATATCTCGACCCTCAGGAATAAGCATAACGACTTGTCCAAATTCATCATGGAGGGGACGCAGAGAAAAGTCGATGGTGCTGATTTCATTCCCTGCACCGAATACCTCTACTTCGTAGCGAATAAACTCTCCTTGGGCTGCACGAGCGATCGCTTGCCGTAATTGTTCCTGGGTAGATGGGGAAATTTTCCACCAGCCAGCTTCCCAAAAGGGTCGATTAATGACATCTTCTAGTCGTATACCACCAAAGTTTAAAGCTGTCTGGTTAGCTTCTAGTAAAATTCCCTCTGTGGTCAGTAGTCCAGTAAAGTGAAAGGTCTGATTAAAAATTGCTCGGAATCGCCGCTCGCTGGCTTGTAGTTCCTGCGTCCGTTCTTGTACCTTCTGTTCTAGAGAAGCATTAAGATATTGGAGATTTTCATACAGTTCGGCTTGTTTAATAGCCACAGCCATATGCACAGATAGTTGTTGGAGTAGCTCAGATTCATGGGTTTTCCACTCACAAGTTCTGCTGCATTGGTGGGCAATCAATAAGCCCCAAAGTTGATGGGTAGAATTTTGCTGTTCAGTTGCTTCAATATTCACCAATATCGGTACTACCAAATTGGCTTTGACTGCAAATTTTTCTAGTAATTGGATATGACAATCACTGAGTCCACTCTGATAAATATCGGAGATGGCAAGAACTTTCCCTTGCACATAGGCTGTGCCTTGATGTTCTCGAAAGCAAGTATCCTCAATTTGAAAATTCAGAGATTTAGTCCACTGGGGTAGGACTGACTCAGCCACAATGGTTCCGTTCATTTGAGCATCAAACTGGTAAACTATCACCCGATCTGCCCGCAGAACTTCTCTGACCTCTTGAACGGCTGTTTGCAGGATTTCCTCTAAATTTAAAAATTGCCGGATGCGTAGAGCAATTGCTGTGATGATCTTTTGTTGTTGATCCTGAATCCAGATTTGCTGGGTCAAACAAGCCTTTTCCAAGACCGTGTGTACAGCACGACAAAGGCCAGAAGCTGTGAGTTTACCTTTAATTAAATAGTCCTGAGCACCACTTTTGATGGACTGAGCGGCAATCGCTTCATTTCCTTGTCCAGTTAACATCATGACAGGAGTTTTCATACTGCCAAATCGCAATTCCAACTCCCTCAGAAATTGCAACCCATCCATATCTGGCAATTGATAGTCTACGATTATTAAGTCTGTATGTATTTGCTCTAGTATATTGAGAGCATCTGACCCACACTCTGCTTCAATAATATTGTAGGTAGCTAATATATCTTGCTTTAAATAACGGACGTATAGGGAACGGTCTTCTGGCGAATCCTCCAGAATCAGAACGGAGTAGTGGGAGATTGCCACCATTTTATTTACGCAAATTTAGTATTTTAATTATATCTTATATAAATCAAATATAGTATCAATTAAAACAGCAAATTTTCGCAAAATTTTGGTTAATAAATCAGCAAAAAATAGAATATACGGAAATAAGAAAGATCAGTAATACGTAAAAGAAAATTGCCAACCCAATATAATTTATGATTCAGCTAAAAGCTCTTTAATGAGACTGGCTAATTGCTTAAGTGTGACAGGTTTGGTCAGATAGTCATTGGCACCAGCTTGTAAACATTTTTCCCGGTCTCCTGCCATAGCTAAAGCAGTCAGGGCAATGATAGGAATATGGGTGCAGTTGCTGTCTAATCGAATTTGCTTAATTGCCTCTAGACCATCCACTCCTGGCATTTGAATATCCATTAAAATCAAATCTGGCATTTGGGTTTTAGTGAGAGCGATCGCTGCTTGACCGTCTTTTGCTAAGATAATCCGGTAGCCAATGGCTTCTAAATAGTTAGCAACAGTAAAGATATTCGCTGCATTATCTTCTGCCAGCAAAATTAGAGGTGCTGCTTTTGGAATGGCATCATGAATAAAATTAGCTGTAGATGTTGTTTGATGCCTAAAATCAGTACAGACATCATCAACATGGCTACAGGGTAAATCTATAGTAAAACAACTACCTACACCCAGTTCACTGCTGACACCAACCTTTCCTCCATGGACTTCTACCAGCCGCTTGACGAGAGACAGCCCCAAACCAGTACCAGCATATTGACGATTTAGAGCACTATCAATTTGGATGAATGGTTGAAACAGTTTCTGGAGATTTTCTGACGCAATACCAATACCAGTATCAATCACAGCAATGCGAATATATTCTTGCCCCAATTTCTCCTCTGGTTGAGAAACTAATCGTTGGTGAGAAACTTCTAAAGTGATTTTTCCACCTTCTGGCGTGAATTTCACCGCATTATTGAGTAAATTAATCAACACTTGCCGGATGCGTCTTTCATCTAGCATCAGCTGTGGCAAATGGGGTTGAATATGCACATTAAGTTGGATACGTTTTTGGAAAGCTTGTTGTTTAATAAATGCCAAACTGGATTGACACAGAGGGCCGATTTCTACAGGTACGTAATTTAATTGCAATTGACCAGCTTCTATTTTGGATAAATCCAAGATGTCGTTAATTAATTCCAATAGGTGTTTCCCACTGCGTTCAATGGTTTGTAAACCTTGTCTTTGTTTTTCCGTAATTACCCCAAACACCTCTTCTTGCAAAGCTTCTGATATACCAAGGATGGCATTGAGAGGAGTACGGAGTTCGTGACTCATATTCGCGAGAAATTCATCTTTGAGACGGGTAGCACGGGCCAATTCTTCATTAAATGCTGCCAGTTGTTTATTTGTGGCTTGTAGTTGAGCTTCAGCCAGTTCACGCTCATACAGTGCGGCTTGTTGTTCACTAATATCGACCACATAACCGATAATTTCCGTTGGTCTACCTGCTTCATCCCGCACTAGACGAAATTCATCTTCTATCCACCGATAATTACCATCTTGATGACGGAAGCGATATTGGTAGAGATGATATTCTTTCCCTTCGAGATGGGATAATTCTGCCCAGACACGGTCTACATCTTCCGGGTGGATGCGCTCTAGCCAGAAATTTTGTGTTGCCAACCATTCTGTGGCTGTATATCCTAAGATATCTTGCACATTGTCGCTGATAAAGGTGGCATCAAAGTTTTCATATGCTGGACAGGTATAGATGACAGCAGGACTAGCTGAGAGGACAAATTCTAAACGTTCTTTGAGGCGTTTGTTTTCTAGAGCCTCTTGTTTGCTCTTGGTAATGTCGTAGTTAATACCAATCATCCGTTGGGGCTGACCCTGGGCATTACGTTTGAGCAACCCGTAGGCCTTAATAATGCGAATCGTGCCATCAACTAAAATAATTCTGAATTCTGTATCTAATTCTTCATCTCGGTCTATAGCTGCTTGCAAAGCTCTATGGACAAAGGCTCGGTCTTCAGGATGGAGGAGATTTTCAAATTTCGCCCAAGCTCCGTGACTGGGGTTAAAATGCAGGGGGGAAACACCGAATATTTCATACATCCGCTCATCCCACAACAGAGAATCATTCACTAAATCCAATTCCCAAATGCCTATTTTGGCTGATTTGACTGCCAACTTGAGGCGATCAGATAAATTGCGAAGTTTGATTTCGACTGCCTGTAACTTGGCTTCTGATTGTCTGCTCTCAGTAATGTCAAAGTTAATGCCAATCATCCGTTGGGCTTTGCCTTGATGGTCACGCTGTACGATGGCATAGGCTTTAATAAACTTCACTGTGCCATCAGACCACATCACCCTAAATTCTGGCTCGCAATCCTTTTCCCCAGCAATAGCTTGCTGGATAGTAGCACGGGCAGCTAGAAGGTCTTCGGGATGTAAACTAGCTTCCCATGCTTGGTATGCACCAGGAAAATCGGAGGGATTAGCTCCATAAAGTTCATACATCCGCTCATCCCAGATCAATCGGTCGTTGATAATATCCCAGTCCCAAATGCCAATTTGGCCGGACTTGATCGCCAGATTCAAACGGTCAGATAGATTACGCAGGGCGATTTCTATTTGTTTGCGATCGCTAATATCGAGAATGAGGCCATCCCATAAAATGTCGCCGTTGGCATCTTGTTTTTCTGGTTGGGAAATACCCTGAATCCATTTGAGACGACCGGATGGGGTAATCAATCTTCCTTCCCATGACCAAGGTTGAACAAATTTGGCTGAATAGGCAATAGATTGTTGTAAGGAAGGTAAATCTTCTGGATGGATCAAATCAAAGACGCTATTGATATCCTTTAAGATAATTGCTGGCTCTAGTTCAAAGAGTTCAATACAGCGATCGCTAATATATACAAATTCCTGGGAACCGTCAGGATGAAGGACAAACTGATACATGGTACCAGGGACATTGGCAGCAATGCGCTGAAATCTTGCTTCACTTTGTCTTAAAGCTAGTTCTGAGAGTTTGCGTAAAGTAATATCCCGATCCATGCCACGATAACCGCAAAATTGTTGTTCAGCATCAAAAATGGGAACTCCACTGGTTTCTAAGGTAATTAGTCTGCCATCTTTGTGGCGGTTCATATTTTCTAAGCATTGAAAAGGTGCTTGGTTGACCAGGAATTTCATAAACTCCTGTTGCACTCGTTCTGCTTCTGCCTGTGGCATTAAATCAAAGGGGGTTTTACCTAAAACTTCTTCTGGGGTATATCCCAAAACATTGATAATTTGCGGACTTACATAGGTATAAACTCCAAATTGGTTCACTTCCCATACCCAATCACTGGATGTTTCTACCAGATTGCGGAAACGTTCTTTACTTTCGTGGAGATCGGTTTCTAACTGTTTGATGGCACTAATATCTCGTGAAGTGCCCACTATGGCATAAATTTCACCATCGGCCCTTTTCAAGGGGACTTTAATGGTGTCAAAGGTATAAGTATTACCGGACACATAATAGGTGTTTTGAACTCGCAACCTTTCACCAGATGCAAAGATGATTTGATTTTGCTGATGGCAATTTTCGGCATTTTGTTGTGGTAAAGCCGCAAATATGGTTTTTCCTTCTATTTGTTCACGAGGTTGCTGACAGACTCCTTGGGAAAATGTGGTGTTACAGTAGAGAATTCGCATATCCTGACGGTCGATAACAAATACATAGTCAGGAATGGCATCAATCACATCTCGTAATTCAGCGGTGCGTTGATTTACTTCTGCCTCTAAACTGTGATTTTGTTGTTCTAAAATTTCCAGGAGGCGATCGCGTTCTTGTTCTGTTTGTTTGCGGTCTGTAATATCCTCAGCAATAGCGGCAATGCGGTAAATTTCCCCGGCTGAATTTCTAATGGGGAAACATCGTCCCCCAATCCATCTAATCGAGCCATCAGGCCTAATAATCCGGTACTCTTCGCTGAACAATCCTTGGCCAGCAGCAGCTTCATAGGCTGCATGAATACGTTCGCAATCATCAGGATGAAGATGAGTCATCCAAGAGTCTGGACTGTCATATAAGCTCTGAGTGGGTTGCTGCCAAATTTGCTCATAGGTAGGGTTGACATATAGCAATTCACCAGAGTCAATCTGACGTAGTAACATAACTTGCCGACTATTTTCGGCAAACTGACGAAATTTCTCTTCACTATCTCTCAGTGCATTCTCGGCTTGTTTGCTTTCGGTAATATCTTGAGTCATGAGAATGCCTGCAATCACATTACCATTCTCATCTCGCACCGGGATATGATGGCCTAGGTAGAGGCGATCTCTATAGGGAAGCTCGGCCACCACTGATTCTCCAGCCAGGGCTTGCCGCAACAGGGGAGCGACCATCTCACAAACTGGGGGAGAAAAGATTTCCCAAATGGTTTTCCCTTCCATTGCTGTGATGCTCAAACCAGCACGCTCCAGTCCTAAACCTCCCACCAGTAGGTAGCGCAGGTCATGGTCAAATAGTACAACTACACCATTAGGAAAGTTATCTACCAAGGTGCGATATAGGTGCTCACTCCGTCGTAAAGCTGCTTCAGATTGTTTACGGCTAGTGATGTTAGTAATTGTCCCCACATAACCAATGACATTTCCCTGTGAGTCTTTTTCTGCCACAGCTTGGCCAAATACCCAGATTTCTTCGCCATCTGGTTTCACAAACCGATATTCTGCACTCAAAGGTTCACCTGTTTGGACTAGACGCTGCCATTGAGCTTCTACTATCTCCCTATCTTCTGGATGCAAACTTTTTCTCCATCCCCATTCTGCGGCTTCTTCAGGAGTCAAGCCAGTCTTGTTACACCAACGCTCATTGACATACAAACAATGACCTTGAGCATTAGCCCGGTAAATACCAACAGGGGCTGATGTTGTTAAGGCTGCATAACGTCGCTCACTGGCCTGTAATGCCATTTCTATTTGCTTGCGT
Source organism: Richelia sinica FACHB-800 (assembly GCF_014698825.1). GTDB lineage: Bacteria > Cyanobacteriota > Cyanobacteriia > Cyanobacteriales > Nostocaceae > FACHB-800. The sequence goes on along the minus strand of NZ_JACJTT010000012.1, from coordinate 15,449 downwards.
TCTGTAATATCCTCGTAGCTACCCAGAACACCAACAATTTCCCCATCAGGGTTACGTAGGGGTACTTTATTAGTGCGTAACCAAATAGTTTGATGATCTCCTTTGGTTAAAGCTTCTTCGATATTAAATTTCATCTCACCTGACTCCATCACCAGGCGATCGTCTGCCTGATAATCTAGAGCCTGTTCCCTCCAAGGCATATCAAAGTCAGTTTTGCCAATAATTTCTGCACTTGACGATAGTCCAGCATCTAACAATAGTTGGCGATTACAACCTAAAAAGCGACTGTTCCGGTCTTTCCAAAAGATGGCCATGGGTAAGCTATCCATGATCACTTGTAAGAGAATTTGGTTTTCCTGAAGTGCTTGTTCAACATTTCTCTGAATGATTTCGCTGCGCTTGGCTGCGGTGATGTCTCTAGCAGCCCAAATCACAGTGGTTGGGGAAATAGGTGAAACGTTAGCATGAAACCACAGTTCTTGATTGGCAATCTGTAAGCTATACTCACACTCACAAGTTTGCTGAGTCGTCAAACTTTGACTAATCGCTCTGCCACAGAGGTCTGCTATCTGACTGGGTAAAACTTCATAAATGGTTTTACCAATCAACTCTGCCGCAGGTCGATAAAGCTTATCTACATTAGTAGGAATAATTTTGAGATAACGCCCCTGTTGGTCAATAATGATCAGCACATCCACCAAGGCATTAAACAACCCACGCAGTTCAGCTTCTGAGGCTTGGAGTGCTTCCACCGCTGCTTGACGCTCACGTTCCAGGCGTTTTTGCTCAGTAATATCTCGACCCTCAGGAATGAGCATGACGACTTGTCCAGATTCATCATGGAGGGGACGCAGAGAAAAGTCGATGGTGGCAATTTGATTTTCCGCACCGAATACCTCTACTTCGTAGCGAATAAACTCTCCTTGGGCTGCACGAGCGATCGCTTGTCGTAATTGCTCCTGGGTAGATGGGGAAATTTTCCACCAGTCAGCTTCCCAAAACGGTCGGTTAATTACATCTTCTAGTTGTATGCCACCAAACTTTAAAGCCGTCTGGTTAACTTCCAGTACAATTCCCTCTGTGGTTAGCAGTCCGGTAAAGTGAAAGGTATGATCAAAAATTGCGCGGTATCGCCGCTCACTGGCTTGTAGTTCCTGTGTCCGTTCCTGTACTTTTTCTTCTAAAGAGGCATTAAAATTTTGGAGATTTTCATATAGCTGTGCCTGCTGAATCGCTACTGCTAAATGGACAGCTAGTTGCTGGAGGAGATTGAGTTCATGGGTTTCCCACTCACGAGTTCTGCTGCACTGATGTACTATCAACAAACCCCAGAGATGCTGGTCAATATTTTCTTCTTGTCTGGCTTCTGGACTCAAAAACATCGGCACAACCAGATGGGCCTTCACTTGAAACTGCTCTAGGAAATCAATATCACAAGCTGTTAACTCAGCATTGTGTATATTAGACATGGCGAAAACTTGATCATCACCATAACCTCTGTGGTCATCTCCCCAGTAAGCACAGGGAATGTGATGTCCTAAAGCAGATGTCCATTCAGGCAAAACAGATTCAGCCACAATAGTGCCATTGACTGCCGATGCAAACTGGTACACCATTACCCGATCTGCTTGGAGAAAATGGCGTACTTCTTGAACAGCAGTGTCTAATATCTCCTGTAATCGCCAGAACTGACGAATATGCAGCAATGTCCTTGCTAATAACTGTGTTTGCTGCTCTTGTATTTGTATTTGTCTCGTCAGGCGGTTTTTTTCCATCACCGCATGAACAGCACAACAGAGTTTACTGGCAGAGAGTTTACTTTTAGTGATGTAGTCTTGGACACCATTTTTCATAGCTTCCACAGCTATGATTTCATTTCCTTGCCCAGTTAACATAATCACTGGAATTTCCACCCTGCCAAATTGCAAACGCAACTTATGGAGAAATTCCAACGCATCTATATCTGGAAGTTGATAGTCGAGAAGAATTAAATCTGGCTGTTTTTGAGTCAGATACGTTAAAGCTTCTAATCCTGTTTCCGCTTCAATAACATCATAGGTGGCAAGTATATCCTGACTTAAGTAACGATGGTATGATAAGCGGTCCTCTGGTGAATCCTCCAGAATCAAAATGGAATAATGGGACATTGCCATAAATTCGTCTAAGTAATTATACAGGAGCAGCGGTAAATTTTAATATCCAATAATTCTAAGGTAACATAAAGATATTTAGTCAGTTGAAAAGTTGTACAATCATCAAGTTTGGGGCTAGTACAGCACCACAGAAGATAAACCAAGTATATTTTGACGAGTTAATTTCTCAATTTGCTCCCTTAAGAACTTGCTTAAATCCATGTATACCCAGTAGAGTATAGTTTTCTACTCTCGCAACGATGAAAGGGTGAAGAGTGAGTCATGAGCAATTACTTCCGTGCTAACGTTGATGCCATGGCGGCTTATGTTCCTGGAGAACAGCCCCAGCCAGGCACACCAATTATTAAGCTGAATAGTAACGAAAATCCCTATCCCCCCACACCAGCAGTGATGGAAGTGCTGGGAAATTTTGACCCTGAGTTGTTAAGACGGTATCCTCACCCATTTGCTCAAGACTTTCGTCACGCGGCTAGTCAAGTTTTAGGAATTCCTAGTAATTGGATCATCGTAGGTAATGGTAGCGACGAGCTATTAAACGTAGTCATGCGAGCCTGTACAGACCTAGAGAGAGAAGTCGTATATCCTACACCAACTTATGTTTTATATAGTACATTAACGCAGATGCAGTCGGCAAGATTGCTAGAAATTCCTTACAGTGAAGACTATCAGCTACCCCTAGAGGAAATCATTGCTGCTAATGGTGCTGTAACATTTATTGCTTCACCCAATAGCCCTTCAGGTCATATAGTACCAAAAGATGATTTACGGAAATTAGCGAGAAATTTAACTGGGGTATTGGTGATAGATGAAGCTTACGTAGACTTTGCTGAAGAAAATGCTCTAGATTTAGTCCAAGAATTTGAGAATGTGTTGGTAATTCGCACCTTATCAAAAGGATACTCCTTAGCAGGAATACGTCTAGGTTTTGGTATTGCCAATCCCCAATTATTGAGCGGATTGTATAAAGTTAAGGATAGTTATAACATTGATGCGATCGCCTGTGCCGTGGGAACAGCTGCTATCAGTGACCAAAATTATAAAAATGCCTGTGTCGCTAAAGTCAAAAAATCCAGAATCAAACTAGCACAAGACTTACAAAAGCTGGGTTTTCAAGTTTGGGAGTCTCACACCAACTTTTTACTTACCCAACCACCACAAAACAATGCCCAAGATATTTATCTTCAGTTAAGAGCCAAAGGAATATTAATTCGTTATTTCCCTCAACCAAGACTAGATGATAAACTGCGGATTACTGTTGGTACTGATGAACAAAATCAAGCTTTAGTAAGTGCATTAAGTCTTATCGTATGATTTAATTTTCAGTCATATAAATGTAGGGTGTGTTGTCGCGTAGCGCAACGCACCATCAATAAAAATGCTACCTTAGCAAACACACCCTACAAGATTAAATAATTTGTGTCTAAATACTCAATTTTTCACCCCGAATAGCATAATCTAACAACTCCATGGGGTGAATAACTGAGATATTCTTCCCTTGCAATTGTAAATGTTTACTAATTTGTAAACTGCATCCAGGATTAGGAGAAGCAATTAAATTTGCACCTGTGTTTACTAAATTTGTAGCCTTTTGTTGCCCTAATTCTTCCGCAATTTCTGGCTGCAACATATTATAAACGCCCGCACTGCCACAACATAAAGCGGCATCAATTGGTTCTCTTAAAGTCACACCAGGAATTTGCTTTAATAATTGCCGGGGTTGAATACTGATCTTTTGTCCATGGAGTAAATGACAAGCATCTTGATAAACTAAATTCACTGGTTTATCAGCTAAGGGAGAGAGTTTAGCGGTCAATCCAACATTAGCTAAAAACTCTTGTGCATCTTTCACTTTTCCTGCGAATTCTTTAGCTTTATCTCTATATTCTGGGTCATCAGCGAGAATATGACCGTATTCTTTTAAAGTATGCCCACAACCAGCAGCATTAATAATAATAAAGTCTACGCCTGTATCAGCAAAACTATCAATCATCTGTCTGGCTAAAGTTTTTGCTTGTTCTGTCTGTCCTTGGTGTTCGGGAAGGGCAGCACAACAACCTTGGGATTTAGGAATAACTACTTCACAACCATTGGCTGTTAATACTCTCACTGTTGCTTCGTTCACAGGTGAGAAAAACAGTCGTTGTACACATCCCAAAATTACACCTACACGATAACGTTTTTTGCCTTGGGCAGGAATGATATCTGCTAAATTATCTTGAAAAGATTGGAGGGTAATTTCTGGCAGAATTGATTCCATTGCTGCCAAACGAGGGGATATTTTCTTAATTAAACCAGTGGCGCGTAATATTTGAGAAATTCCCAATTTTTGATAAATGAATAAGGGAAATAGGAAAATCCTTAATAAGTCAGGATTGGGAAATAACGAGAAGATTAATTTGCGAATAAATTGGTCAGAAAGACTACGGGAATAGTTCCGCTCTACTTGGTGACGAGTGGCAGAAATTAACTTATCATACTGCACTCCAGAAGGACAAGTTGTGACACATGCTAGACACCCTAAACAGGAATCAAAGTGCTGTACTGTGGCTGTATTCAGTGCTATTTCCCCTTCGTTAATCGCATCCATTAAATAAATGCGTCCTCTGGGGGAATCCATTTCTTTACCAATGACTCGATAGCTGGGACAAGTAGAAAGACAAAATCCACAATGGACACAACTATCAATTAGTTTTGGGTCTGGTGGGTGATTGGGGTCAAAGCCCTGTAAATTCTTAATACTAGCAGTATTATTAGTTGCACCTTCAGAAACTTGCATTTAATTTTCTCCCCTCTGCATTTTGGCGGTTTTTGTCAATTAAATCCCATGGACAAACCGACCAGGATTTAAAATATAATTCTTGTCAAACTGTTCTTTAATCCGTCCCATGACATGTAAAGCATTGCCATTGTATCCCCAAATATCAATTTTTTCTTTTACTGATAAAGGTGCTGTTAAAACTGATAAAAAGCCAGCATGAGTTTGACATAATTTCCTCACAGCTAGGGTTTGTTGTTGATTTTCTAAATTAGCTATACCTAAACCACTACCAATATGAATTACACCTAATTCTAATTGATTTAAAATCTCCACTGCGGCTGTGGGTAATACTCCTATTTTGGCAGTAATTCTCTGTTCTAGTCCATAACTATATATTTGTTCTGGTAATCTTTGCCATAAATCGATTTCGTCTTCGCCAGCATAGATTATGCCATTTAAGCCTAATTTTTGCCCTAATTCTAATAGTCTTTGGGATTGTTCTTTGACACTTTCGCTAATACTTTGAAACCGAGCTAATAAAGCTATTTCTGCACCTAAACCCAAGACAGCAGCCAATTTACTAGATACTAAATCTGCTTGGGTAGGTGTTAAGGCAGAAGCTTTGAGGGTAGCAGCAGCTTGAGCTATGGCATCGGGTTGACCTGTTAATACTACTGTTCCCGAACTTTCTGGTTGAGGATAGACCCGAAATGTTACTTGGCTGATCATACCTAATGTACCGTAAGCACCAGTAAATAATTTCATTAAGTCGTAACCAGCTACGTTTTTCACTACCCTTCCCCCGGCTTTGGCAATTTGTCCATCTGCGCGGACAAAGGTAATACCGAGAATTTGGTCACGCACGCTGCCATAGCGTTGTCTGAGGGAACCTGTATCGGCTGTTGCCACGATACCACCGATGGTAGCTGATGCTGGTGCAAAGGGGTCAAGGGCTAATGTTTGTCGAGATTTGGCTAAAATTTCTTGTATCTGGGCAAATTTCATCCCAGCTTCTACAGTAATAGTTAAGTCACCAACGGCATGTTCGATGAGTTGGTTAATATATTCGGTACTAACGATAATATCAATATTTTGAGTGAGACCCCCCCAGTTAAGTTTACTGCCACTACCGCAGCAGAGAACACGCCATTTATTTTGGTTAGCGGTGGTAATCACAGAGGCTAGTTGTGTTTGGGTGCGAGGATAAACGATACAACTAGGCTGGTTTTTAGATACTATTACCTGCTGGAAGGCTTGCTGCTGTGTGGGGGGAAGATTTTCCCATGCTAAAACGGCGTTTTGTTCACTGAGAATAGTTGTCAGGGTAGAGGCGATCGCATTCATTAGTCTATTGTTATATCCTCCTTACTAATGTACTGGTTATTCTTACCAAAAAATCTCATCAGCAAATATCCAAGCCTCACATTGGTGATCAATAATATTTAATCTATTAACAGCATCAGAATTGAGAATCATAGTCTAAATCAGCTTCTTCTATGTCAATCTGCGATAAAGATTTATGACGAAAGTGCTACAAAGTTTAATAAAATATGTGTATTCCAACATAAGTATTTTTGCTCATTGACATGATTGTGGATGAATTTCCTTGGCTGACTGCGATTTTCCTACTACCGCTTGTTGCTTCCATGTTCATACCCCTGCTGCCAGATAAAGATGGCAAACTAGTGCGGTGGTATGCCTTGGGTGTGGGATTCGCAGATTTTCTTTTGATGTGCTACACCTTTTGGAGTCATTACGATGCGAGTAGTGCCGACTTTCAACTAGCAGAGAAGTACACATGGTTACCTCAGTTAGGTTTGAGTTGGGCAGTATCAGTTGATGGAATATCCTTCCCTCTCGTGCTACTAGCAGGTTTTGTCACCACCCTATCTATGTTTGCAGCGTGGCAAGTTAATTTGAAGCCTCGTCTGTTCTACTTCTTAATGTTGGTGCTGTATGCTGCCCAAATTGGGGTATTCATTGCCCAAGACTTGCTGTTATTCTTCATCATGTGGGAAATAGAACTAGTTCCCGTTTACTTGCTAGTCTCTATTTGGGGTGGCCCAAAACGCCGCTATGCTGCTACAAAATTTTTACTTTATACCGCCGCAGCTTCTATCTTTATCTTAGTGGCTGGTTTGGCTATGGCTCTCCACGGCGACAATATGACCTTTGATATTGTTGAACTAGGCGCGAAAAATTACCCCTTAGGTTTAGAACTATTACTGTATGCAGGGTTGTTAATTGCCTTTGGTGTGAAGTTGGCGATTTTCCCCTTACATACTTGGTTGCCAGATGCCCACGGTGAAGCTTCTGCCCCTGTATCCATGATTTTGGCAGGTGTACTGTTGAAAATGGGTGGATACGGTTTAATTAGGTTGAATTTAGATTTATTAGCTGACGCTCATATTTATTTTGCTCCTGTTCTTGCTGCTTTAGGTGTCATCAATATTATTTATGGGGCGTTGAATTCTTTCGCTCAAACTCACATGAAGCGTCGGTTGGCCTACTCATCAGTTTCCCATATGGGATTCGTGTTGTTGGGTATAGCTTCCTTTACTGATGTGGGAGTGAGTGGGGCTATGCTACAAATGCTTTCCCACGGTCTCATTGCTTCGGTTCTCTTCTTCCTGGCTGGTGTTACCTACGATCGCACCCATACAATGGCGATGGATAGTTTAGGTGGTATTGGTCAAGCTATGCCTAAAGTTTTCGCCCTGTTTACAGCTGGGGCAATGGCATCCTTGGCTTTACCTGGCATGAGTGGCTTTGTGAGCGAATTACAGGTGTTTGTTGGTGTCACCACAAGTGATATCTACAATCCTACTTTCTGTACCGTCATGGTCTTCCTAGCAGCAGTAGGAGTTATCCTTACCCCAATTTATTTACTTTCCATGTTGAGACAGGTATTTTACGGTACTGGTTCAGACCTAAGCTGTGATATCAACAATGCAGCCTTGGAAAATCAGGAAGACGAAGGCACAGTTTGTTTTGGTACAGATTGCCTCTTACCTACCGAAGCAGTTTATAGTGATGCTAGACCACGGGAAGTGTTTATTGCAGCTTGTTTTCTGGTCTTAATTATTGGAGTTGGTGTTTATCCCAAAATAGCAACGCAGATGTATGACGTGAAGACAGTTGCTGTCAACACCCATGTGCGTCAATCATATATTCAAATAGCTCAGGAGAATCCCCACATCTTTGCCAAGCAATTGTTTGCACCTCAAATTGCAGAATCTGATTTAGCTGTGGTGGGAATTATTAAGTAGGGGACGGGGGACAGGTGACAGGTGACAGGTGACAGGTGACAGGTGACAGAAAGAGAGGAGGAGTAGAGGAGAGGGTGAGGAAAAAGAAGATATCCCTATTAATCCTTGTCCCCCTTGTCTTCCGTTTCCCCTTTCCACCCCTTGTCCACTGCTACAGCAGTATCAACATGTAGGAACAAATAATTCCTTTTGAGTTTTGAGGAATTGCAGTCTGGGATTTCTGGCCACTTGTGTCAATTGATGTTGTTTTCGCCAACTTGTGGGAGAAATGCCATGATGTTGGCGAAATTGACGGGAGAAATGGCAAGCATGTTGATAACCAAGTTTGGTGGCTATTTCTTCGATAGTTTGATTGGTATTTTGCAATAAAGGGCGTGCTGCGGCCATACGTCGTTTCACTATCCAACCGTTTACAGTTTCTCCAGTTTGTTTAGCTACTTGGTTAGTTAAATAGGCTGGAGAATATCCTACAGCTTCGGCAACATCGGATAAAGTAATTCCCTGGTGATAATAGGCTTCGATAAATTCAAATACTTTCTGGAGATGACCAATAGGAGGGAAGATGGAGTGTGATGTTATATCTTCTTTCCTGTTGGTGAGGGGATAATCTTCAGAGGTAAAATGACTAGTGGCGTACCAATGCCTAAGTATTGCTTGTTTTTCCAGTCGAATAGCGATCGCTTTTAATAGTTCATCTACTGTCGAAGGCTTAGTCAAATAGTCATCAGCCCCCAACTCCATTGCTTTTCTAATAGCAGCTTTATTATGATTAGCAGTTAACACAATTAACGGAATAATTGCAGTTAATGGGTCTTGACGTAATTTAGACAAAACTGAGTAACCATCCATTTCTGGCATCACCAAATCGCAAATTACTAAATCAGGTAAATATTCTTTGGTTAGTTCAACTCCCACATAGCCATTTTCTGCACCAATAGCATTAAATCCCTCCTGCTGCAAGCAGTCTAAAAACAAATTACGAGTCACTGTATCATCTTCAATGACAATAATAGTTTTCAGTGATGTGTAGAGCATATTTTTCTGTCAATTATTTCTAAGAATTAAAAATTAAAAAGTTATTGTTCTCAAACACCTATCTAACTTGCATTTATTAGTGAATTTATCAAAATTGATACTATTCATAGAACTGGAAGATTATTTCATCCTGAATTTTTGACTGGATATTTTTTCAAATCATAAGAATTGCTCACTTCATATTTATTTTTTTTCCCCAGCATTCGACTTGAGTAATGGCAAAATCACAGTAAAGGTACTACCTACACCAACTGTACTGTCTAATATAATTTCACCCTGATATAAATCCACTAAAGTTTTGACAATTGATAAACCCACTCCAGCACCAGGTATATTCTCCACATTTCGTCCTCGATAAAATGGCTCAAATAATCTGGATTTGTCTATTGCAGGAATACCAATACCCCTATCTTGAACTTGAAATATCACTTTTTCTTCACCACAAATCAAAATCAAATCCACTGCCTGATCTAAGGGTGAATATTTAATTGCATTTTCCAGTAAATTCTGTAAAATTGGCTGCAATATCTGTTGATTTATTCGTACTTTTGTGCAGGTGCATTTACTTATAAAGTTAATATTTTTCTCACTATTAATAATTTTCAGTTGTGATAGTAAATTATCACAAAACTCCACCAAGTCAATGATTTGTGAATCAACATAAATTCCTGTTGACTTGATTTTAGCTAAAAGTAATATATCTTCTACCATACTATTCAATTGGTCTACTGCTGTCTGGATATGATCAATTAATGGCTTGATTTTTTCTAGCAATAATCCATCTGTATGATGCTTTAGTAAACTGTTAGAAAAGGAAATAATATTTAGAGGAACCCGCAGTTGATGAAATAAAATAGGCAGAAAATTACTTTGTAAATCACTAAAATTGGTATTTTCCAGGGCAGAATATAATTCTTTTTGGCTAAAACTCGTTAGTTTATCTATATTCTTATGTACAAAAGCACAAATAAAACTTACATCTTGATATTTAATATAAGTCATCATAATTTCTACTTCTAATATCTGACTATTTTTAGTACGATATCGAGATGAAAAAGAAAGCTTTTTTTGCATAAAGAGTAATTGCCATTGTTGCAACCAATTCTTTACAGAAAAATCTACATCTATATTAGCTATTTTCATAGATAGTAGTTCTTCACGGGAAAATTCTGTTAATTTACAAAATGCTTCATTTACATAAACAAAATCAGTATTTTCATTTATACAAAATGCTGCTTCTATAGTCTGATTAATTAAAATTTTAGCTAATTTACACTCTAGCTCTAAATTTGATGTCAATTGAGACTTGGGTTGAATTAGGGCAGATTCATCGAAGTTCATATACCTCCCCATTCCTAACTATTAGCGGCTAATGATAGGTATCTTTCTATCACTAATACAAGAAAAACAATTATTCTTGTTAGAGTGATACAAGCAGCAAGTCAATGTCAATAACTTGTAACTTAACCAAAAACATATTTTGATGATTTGGCTGTTGTGTCGCTCAATATTTCCTTTTACTTATACCATTTAACGAAAATACTGATATATCAGGATTTCTTCTAGGGTTTGAGCAATGCTCAATTCTTAACTAAGTATTTGTATTCTCATCAAATTGGCATCAGTATAAGAGTATTAGCTCAATTTATATCAATAAAATTTTTGCGTAGGAATTAAGAAGAACCGATGGTTATATAGTAGTCCTAAATGGTGGGAGAGATAATTTTGTTGCATATTTAGCTTTTATGATTCTTTGGTGCATACAAATAAAATTTTGTCAAGGTTGTTTAACGTAGATTTGACCTAGTTGATTTGTCCGAAATTGGCAAATTTTTAGTCTTTAACCTCTATTATTTTAATTTGCTGTTTCAGGGATTTAACTATAAAAGAATATGCCTGGTCTTCCTTCTGAGGGATGACCTTAGACATAATTAATTAACCTTTTCGTCTTCAACATCTGACCCAAGAAATAAAAAATATTAAGCTATTATGTGATGCTGTATACATAATGCTTTTCAATTTTCTTAACAAGAGTCCCACAACGTAGGACAAAGCTTAGAAATTTTGGCTTTGGGCTTAATCTTTGGTTACTGGTGAGTAAAATCAAAATTTTTCATCTGCTATCTCAAACCTCATCTCCTCTGGGTCATAACCAAGGGGAAGTCTGAAATTTTGATATCAATTCATATTTTTTTAATCCCCCAAAAGGAATATTTTTTAATAAGATTTACCATCACTACCAAAATATTCCCGATAGCTGCAAATTTTCTCTCCCCGAATCTCGAAACAGACAACAACACGATTTTTATAAGGTTGTCCAAATAGCAGTCCTTCGTCTCGAAACTCAAAAATCACGGTTTTTTCATTACTAGCTACATTGTCTACAGCTACTATTTTGATTCCTGGACTAAAAGCCTCAGAAACATATTGAAAAAATTCTTTTGCGCGTTCTTTCCCTACATTCAAACCATGAAATTTACCCATGGGAAACCAAAAGGTAAAATCATCTGTGAGCATATCGAGAAATGGTTGCCATTCTCCAGTTGCTAAACCATGTGTGAAATGCTCAAATCCTATTTGAGCAACTTTGAGGGTATTTTCTGATATTGTCATTGGTTAATTCATTCAAATCTGACCATTACTTTGCCGCAATTCTGACCATTCAGCAAGTATTGCACTGCATCGGGGATAGACTCTAGTCCTAAAAATTCTTGGGGATCAACAATGACTTTGATTTGATTGCTGTAAAATAGATTTAAAAGACGTTCTCTTGCTGCTGGTACATGTTCTTGATAATGTGGCATCAGAAAACCCCTCACAGAAGCAGCTTTCCAGAAAATTTGTTGATAGATACGAGGTTGATTAACTAGTTCTGGAATTTTGGCATATTCAGAAATAAAACCAACTACCACTAACCGTCCCCGCACTGCTAAATTATCCACGCAGGTGTCGAAAACTTGTTTACCTACACATTCAAAAATCAAATTGATGCCATTGGGATATTCTTGGTGGAGAATTTGGTTCAGGTTTTCTGTACGATAGTTAATAGTGCGATCGCACCCCAACTCTCTCAATAATTGCCCTTTGGTGTCGGAACCACAAACACCAATCACATGATTTCCAGCTAACTTAGCCAGTTGCACCGCAATATGTCCAGTTCCTCCTGCTGCTGCTGTGACTAACACCACTTCATTACTTTTCATCTCTCCCCCTTGTTCTAGGGCCACCAAGGCTGATATACCTGTAGGCATGAGGGCTAGTACCTCTGGTGTTGCTTCCCTGACCTTCACAGCCAATTTGGCATCAATCAGCTGATATTCTCGATAACCCCCTCCCCGCACATTGGTAACAACTGCATCACCTAGTTGAAAATCTTCAACATTCTCCCCCACCGCGACAACTTCCCCCACTGCTTCCACACCTAAATCAAAAGGTGGAGTTAAGTTAACATAGGGAACTTCCCCACGACACAATAAAGTATCAAACCCACCGTTAACACCAGCAAATTTGTTTTTAATTAAAATTTCCTTGCTTCCTGGTTCAGGAATAGGAATTTCAACAATTTCAATAGCAGATTTGAAGTCTTGATGCAGTTGTTTTACTGTTAACTTCCTGTAGGTTTTTGCTGTCATTTAATTCTGATATTAATTCTAGAAAAGCAGGAAACAGATGGGTAAATGGGTTTGAGTAAAACCCAACCAAGATAAGACTTTGAGGTGTTAGCTTGATGGTATAAAATTCACCTCAAAGGCTTTTTAAATACAAGGTTTTAACTCTTTTCTCTAAGATAAAGCTTTATCCCAATCTAATTGATGAGCTAAACCATACTTGATAAAATCTGCTGCTTCCGCTTTGTCGCTTTTCCCGAACACACCTAAGCTGTAAGGATTATCCTGCATACGTTGTGCGACTTGTTCCTGCTCAAAGGCTATCACTTCTGCTCTAGGCATCTCTGGCTTAAAGAAGTCTACAACCAAAACCGTGCGATCGCAATTCGTGTAATTATGGGGGCAGTGGGGATAGCTATGATCTAAAACCATAAATTCCCCCTCATACCAATAAAGCTTGTCATGGCATATTTTCATAGCTATATCACCCTCAGGCACAATTAAGCCTAGATAGCCACGATTCATATGCGGGTTATAGTTGACATGGAGTTTAATATCTAAACCAGGATGGAACGTACCAAAATAGACGTTTCTCAGTAAATTATCTTCAACAAAGTTGACTTCTGTGATCACCTGAGCCAAATTAGGAAAATATTTTTCTCTTAATGCCAGGGCTTTTGCTGATGCTGTTTCTGCCGAATAATCTGGATATTTGATTTGATGTAATTGGATATATTCGTCAATAAATAATCCTTGAAAGAGAATACCAAAGGCACTGTATTTTGAACTTCCTTTCGTTTTTATCGTTTGACTTTTAGGCCCTAGCACATCGTAAGTAAACTTTAATTCCTCCTCCGATGCTTGGTTAAGGAAACTAGTAAACTCATCTCTGATGACTTGCCATTTATCTTGCAAAGTTTTCAAAAACGGAAATGCTCCAGGATTGAGATGATATTCATTAAAATTTGTCATAGCTTTTTATCCTTAATTTATTTGCATAAACAACTGTTACATATTCATGGATATAAGCTTTGTGTTCCGATACTATATTGAAGCTGGATAACCCAGAAATTAGCTGCTTTACCAATTTTAATGTGAGGTCTACTGTGTCGGAACCTCCTCTATTAGATAAAATTATCAAAAATGTCCGAGTAGTTCGTCCCCATACTCACACTGTCGAACTACTAGATATAGGCATTAAAGATGAAAAATTTGCCCAGATTACTCCTTATATTAACCCAGACCAAGGAAAAGAAGTATTTGATGCCAAAAATCTGCTAGGCTTTCCTGGAGTTGTGGATGCTCACATGCACATCGGCATTTATCAACCCCTTGACCAAGATGCAGTAACTGAAAGCAAAGCTGCGGCCATGGGGGGAGTAACTACCAGCCTTAACTATATTCGTACAGGACAATATTATCTAAATAAAGGCGGTTCATACCAAGATTTTTTTCCTGAAGTATTAGCATTATCCACAGGCAATTTTTTTGTTGATTATAGCTATCACATTGCACCTATAGCCAGTCAGCATATCGAGGAAATTCCTTTCTTATTTACAGAATATGGGATAACTTCCTTTAAAATTTTTATGTTTTATGGGGGTTATGGTTTACATGGTTTATCTAACAAACAAAACCTCTTTCTCATGATTAATAAAGAGGAACGCTATGACTTTGCTCACTTTGAGTTTATTATGCGGGGTATCACTCGCTTGATGGTGGAATATCCCCAAGCTAAAGATACTATTAGTTTAAGTTTACACTGCGAAATTGCCGAAATTCTCAACGCCTATACCAAAATAGTCGAAAATGATTCTAACTTGACTGGACTTCATGCTTACAGTGCAGCGCGTCCTCCTCATTCAGAAGGTTTAGCAATTAGTATTGCTTCTTATTTAGCCCATGAAACTAACTGTGTAAATATCAATTTATTACATCTGAGTTCCCGGAAAGCAATAGAGGCAGCTTTGACAATGCAAACTGCTTTCCCTCATATTAATTTTCGACGGGAAGTCACCGTAGGGCATTTATTATTAGATGTTGATACTGCCAATGGTACTTGGGCAAAAGTCAACCCTCCTATTCGTCCCCGTGCTGATGTAGAATATCTATGGCAAGCTGTGATTAATAATCAAATAGATTGGATAGTAAGTGACCATGCTTGCTGTGCTGCGGAACAAAAAATAAGTGCAAAAGACCCAAATAACATTTGGTTAGCAAAATCTGGTTTTGGTGGTACGGAATATTTACTTTCAGGGGTTTTGAGTGAAGGTAGTAAGCGGGGAATGTCTTACAACCACATGGCAAAGCTACTATCTTGGAACCCATCAAGACGTTTTGGTTTATTCACAAAAGGTGATATTGCTATTGGTTATGATGCTGACTTGGTGTTAGTAGACCCCAATGAAAGTTTTGTGGTGCGTGCTGCTGAGTCAGAATCACAGCAAGGTTACACACCTTTTGAAGGAATGGGATTAACAGGAAAGGTGAAGAGTACGTTTTTAAGAGGTAATTTGATTTATAGCTATAGCCATCAAGATTAGGACGTAAACTATAAGAGTTCCCATAGCATCTCCCGATTTCAATGGCTAAACCTTATAGTGATGATTTTCGGCAAAAGGTAATG
>NZ_JACJTT010000011.1 GCF_014698825.1 Richelia sinica FACHB-800 | reverse complement strand
TGATACTTATTTTCATTAACTCTCTTAGGACTTAAATAAGCTTTAGTTCTTGTGTACTATTTTGGTGGCTTTTTTTGATGTGTGACAGTTAGGGTGCGGAAGGTGGGTTATATGGGACTGATTTACCAATATTTGGGGCAGTACCAACAGGCAATAGAGTATCATCAACAGTCCTTGCAGATAGCCAGAGAAATTGGCAATCGCCAAGAGGAAGGAAGAGCCTTGGGTTATATCGGTGATGCTTACTACTCCTGGGGACAGTACCAATATTCACTGCATTTTTATCTCCAGTTGTTGCCGATAGTTAGAGAAATTGGCGATCGCCAAGAGGAAGGAAACACAGCCGGTTATATAGGAGTGGCTTACCAATCCTTGGGACAATACCAAAAGGCCATAGAATTTCACCAACAGTGGTTAAACATTGCTAGAGAAATAGGCGATCGCCTTGGTGAAGTCAGAGCCTTGGGTTATATCGGTAATGCTTACCAATCTTTGGGGCAATATCAACAGTCCATAGAATTTCATCAACAGCGGTTAAATATAGCCAGAGATAGCAATAATCGCCTGGGGGAAGGGAGAGCCTTGGGTTGTATCGGCACTGCTTACCAATCCTTGAGGCAGTACCAACAGGCCATAGAATCTCACCAACGGTGGTTAAACATTGCTAGAGAAATAGGCGATCGTGTTGATCAAGCCAGTGCCTTGGGTCATATCGGCAATTGTTACCAAAACTTAGAACAGTACCAACAGGCTATTGATTTTTACCAACAGTGGTTGAACATCGCTAGAGAAATAGGCGATCGTGTTGATCAAGCCAGTGCCTTGGGTTGTATCGGCAATTGTCACCAAAACTTGGAACAGTACCAACAGGCTATTGATTTTTACCAACAGTGGTTGAATATCGCTAGAGAAATTGGTAATCGTGTTGATCAAGGCAGTGCCTTAGGCAATATCGGCAATTGTTACCAATCCTGGACACAATATCAACAAGCCATAGAGTTTTACCAACAGTGGTTGAATATCGCTAGAGAAACTGGTGATCGGTTTGGGAAATGTAAAGCTTTGGGTAAGATAGGACTTGCTTACCAATCCTTAGAGCAATACCAACAAGCGATTAGTTTTCATCAACAGTCCTTGCAGATAGCCAGAGAAATAGGCGATCGCTTTGAAGAAGGAACTGTCTTAAAAAAGATAGGAATAGCTTACCAATCCTGGGGAAAATACCAGCAAGCAATTGAGTTTTATCAACAGTCCTTACAGATAGCCCAAGAAATTGGCGATCAGTTGATGGAAGCAGACAACTGGTTTAATTTAGGTTCAGCCTTAGCGAAGGTGAACCGTGAATCAGATGCAATTGGTGCTTATCGTCATGCGGCCCAACTCTATCAAACAATGAAACTCGATGCTCAAGTCCAAGATTGCAACAATGCCATTCACGGCCTTTCACCACAGGATAGACCAGTAGATCCTCCACCATCGAGTTGGCTAAATCATCTGTGTAACTTTTTAAAAGGACTGTGGCACTCTATATGTGTACGGTTGAGGAGCTAAAATTTGCCGCCGATGGCAGAATCAAATACTTCTAATTTTCTCCCTTTATCCTGACTTTAGTCATGAAAATAGTTGCGGCTAACTGAATGGGGATCATCAATACCAAGCTTTTGTAGAAGTAATTAATTTCTAAATCAGCCATAACCCGGAAATATCCTACGCTGGCTACCATAATAATTAACCAGAGAAATTGTTTAGGTTTAAAATTCGACATCACTACAGCCGTCCTAGAACCAACCTTGTTTGTTAATAAAGTATGTATTCACAAAATCTTCGTGGTCTTTGTTTAAATAAATAATCCCTTCAATTAAACCGATTAATTGCATAACCAGGAGGGTAAACCCATAAGTAACGGAACCACCACCTACAGCAATAGCTAACATAATGAAACCTTCGGTGGTGTAGCCAAGAATAAATTTATGTAATCCAAATCCACCAAATACGATCCCGCTGTAACCTGCTAAGAGTTGTTTGGTAGTATGAGAAGGATTGAGATTGGCCATAGTTAAATACCCTCCTGAGTCTGCTATAAAAATCTAGTTTTTACCAACAATAAATAATAGACAAAACAATACTTTTATCAAGTAGACAAGTCCAAAGATAAAATAAATACCTATCAGATGAGGTATTCTCATTCTTATAAATTACTAGCTTGTCACTATATTGCTAACTTTCTGGTAATTTGGTTTGCCAATGTGAATAATTAATGTTTTCAATGATAATAATTACACCGGATTGGCAATGATAATCATCTATAATATGATGCTGTTTTTATTTGAGAAAGCTAATATCAAACTTACCCAACTTTATAACTGTAACAATTACCAAAAAAACAAGAATATACTCTTTCCTTCATCTAATTAGAGATGATGTCCGGACTATTTTCAAGTTGTTCAGCTAAGGCTAATCTATTCTTGTGTATTTGTCAGTGGGGTGAGACCTAGAGTTGCAATTGGGGCACATAAAATCCAGGTATGACATGATATGACTGCAAGACTAGCTGCAACCTTGATTCACTGATCAATGTAAATCTGTATTACTGGTGACATGACCAAGATAATGACAATTCCCAGTATGATGATTGAGCAATATTGAGCAATGCGGATGTTTTGGCACCAGTGGGTCTACTATCGGGGAATTGAAAATATTGTGATGGCTTTTGAGTAATTTATTCTCTGTCTGAAGATATGGTTTACAGAAAATGAGGTGAAAAATTCTGTAGATGGTTTTATGGCTGTTAGGAAAGAGGCTTGACCATCCATAGAGATTGGGTTTGATAGCCCAGCTGTTGATAAAGATTCAGGGCCGGGGCATTAGATGCAAATACTTGTAGTCCAATTTGGCGATCACCCCGTTGCCCTGCCCAATTTTCTAAATGGTGCATTAAAGCCTTACCAATGCCCCATCTTCGATGTTCTGGGACTACGTAAAGCAGAAAAATATGAGCATGGCGGTTGCCACTAATTTGATCAATGGCGTTTCCTGCCCATAGGCAGGCAATGGGAGGAGCATTTTCTCCTCCTTTGTTGTTCTCCCCTTCTTCCTTGACCCACCACAAAGGTGTATCACTAGATAAATATTGTTGGACTGTGGAGTCAAGATGGGAAAAATCTTGATGGGGGAATAGTTCCTGGTAAGTCAAAACCATGAACTTGATCAGTGAGGCCCTATCTCTGATAGAGCCACGATGAAGATAGTAACCCGATGGTAAGGAATTCAAAATCAAGAGCCGTTAATTGGTCAGAATTTACTCCCCATCACCCATTACCAATAACCCAGAATTATGCCAATGGGTGCAGGTGCTGCCATATCGGAGGGTAAAAAGATACGGGCGCTGACTGCCACTAAGGCAATGAGAAACACCAAAACAACGAGTAATGGAGCAATGTATTGACGAAAAATAGACATGTTGGGGTTTTCTAGAGCTAGGAATAGTTTCGAGAAGCTAGCTGAGATTTGTAAAATTTTCTTAATTGATTTTAACTTTTTTTAGTAAAGTCAATTCAAAAGTTATCGCTGTTCCCGGTCTAACTCATCCAATACTCTTTCACAATACCAATTTTCCGGCATCCCCGGATAATTCTGTTTGGCTTGTTCAATTAGCCTTTCGGCTGCGGCCACATCCCCAGATAACCTAGCAATTAATCGATTTTTTAAATATTGCCCAGTGATATCTTCATCGGTTTGGGTAGGGGTGGTACTGGCATCACTAGGAATAGGGGAAGACTGGACTTGTCCGGCGCGTAACTGCCAAAACAGCACATAATACAATGTGCCGAAAATTAAAATTAGGCTGAGAGTTCCCAACAAGGTGAGGAAGTTAAAGCCAAGAAATCCCAACACTAGCTGCGAGAGAACGTAGCCTAGTAATAAACCTGTGACGATGAGGACGAATGTACCGACAAGAATGACTACTTGGTTCCCCATAAATCTTCTTCCTCAAGTCCTGGTCTAGAAAGTGCTGCTGGTTTTTGATTCCAGGGAGCAACAAAGGGTAAAAGTAGCAATCCTGGTAAGGCTGCCACAATAGAGAGCAAGAAAAATGAAGGCCAGCCCGTAGCTTGTGCCCAACTTCCTGCCGGTGCTGAGAGAACATCTCTACTAATAGCCATCAAACTAGAAAATAAAGCGAATTGAGTAGTTGTAAACCGGTGGTTGCATAGGTTCATTAAAAATGCCACTGTAGCAACCGTCACTAATCCAGCAGAGAAGTTTTCGATATTTACCGCTAACACTAAAAGAGAATAATCTTTTTTGTCGGCGATCGCTAAGGCATAATAACCCAAGTTGCTGAATAATTGCAGTAAGCCAAAGATCCACAGGCTACGATTTAAGTTAATTTTGGTCATGATCACACCACCAGCTAATACGCCAAAGGTGGTGGCAATAAAGCCGATACCAGCTTGAATCGCGCCGATTTCCGTTTTACTAAAGTTGATTTCCCTCAGAAATAGGTTGGCTGTAATTCCCACCAGAGAATCACCGAGTTTATACAGCAATATAAAAGCTAGTATGGTGCTGGCTTGAGTAATACCAAAGCGGTGAAAAAATTCTTTAAAAGGTAGAAAAATCGCTTCTTGGAGGTTTTGGGGACTGTTACCTTCTCGCACTTCACTGAGAAGAGATGTAGGTAACAGCAAAGATGCTGCTATCCAAGCGACTAATAACCCTGCTAATAACCAATAAAATACAGGCTGGGGGATAAAGCCGATAAAAACGCCACCTAATAATCCAGTTACCAACAAAGTGATCATGATGATAAAAATCACATCTTTGGTGGAAACAGGGGCAACTGGTCTATCATCTGACAACTTAGTTTCTGGGGGAGACCAGAGGGTAGTCAGTATGCCTCCAGCCATCAAAACTGCCATAATTAGATAAACACCATTCCAGGGTATATAGTCTGCTAAAACTAAGGCCAGAGAACTGGTGATAAACAAAGCAATCCGGTAGCCTAAGACCCACACAGATGCACCAGGCTGGGCTTCTAGGGGGTTTAAAATGTCGGTACGGTAGGCATCCCCAGCGATATCTTGGGTGGCACTAAAAAAGGTAATCACCAAGCAGTTAATAGCTAGGAATTGCAATACTTGGTCGCTTTGGGCTGGCTGTTGAAAAGCCAAGGCAGCGATCGCTAAGACTAACCCGATTTGGGTGATCACTAGCCAACCCCTCCTAGCACCAAGGAAGGGGGGGACAAATCGGTCTAATAAAGGCGACCACAGAAATTTCAGCGAGTAGGGCAGGGACAACAGCCCAAATAAGGTGATTTTGCCAATGTCTACTTTGGCATCTTGCATCCACATCTGTAGTGTTCTACTGGTGAGGAATAAAGGTAGGCCAGAGGCAAAACCTAGCAACAACAAAGCACCCATCTTTCGGCTTTGAAATGCCTGTCGTAGTGCTTTAATTTCTTCCATTGGTATTTCGATTCCTAGTTTCCTGATTTAATTGCCGCTATCTTGACACATTAATGGTGTAATTTCATGCTGACAAGCCAGGAATCAGGTTAATTATCTGGTTGCTAGGGTATGGATATTTACAAGATAATTTCAGGTCAATAGAAGAAAAAATTGCCGAAACCAGCCATCAACAAAATATTTCCATCCTATTCTCTATTCTCCATACCAATCTCCAGTAACCCAGATGGAGGGGTAATTTCCATTCGTTGCTGTTCTAAATCCACCACAGGGACAATAGGCATGACAAAAGGAATCAAAACGGTTTTTTCCTTGTTGTCCTTTGTCCAGGAGGAATCTAATTTCACTTCTAGTAAATCATTACCAGCGGCTAAAACATCTACCACCGTTCCCACTAAGTCACCAGATTCTTGCATGAAGACTTGTAAACCAATCAAGTCTAAAACATGATATTCCCCTTCCTCTAATTCGGGACGATCGCTCACCGGTACAAATAGCCGACTATCACGCAACGCTTCCGCACTATTGCGATCGCTTATCCCCTGCAATTTAATCACATATAAGTTTTTGCCCTCAAGATATCTCCCTGTCAATAACTCTATGGGTTGGGGTTCTTTTTCTCCGGGACGTAATAACCAACGCTTGCCTGGTTCCTCAAATCGTTCTGGGAAGTCAGAGTTAGGATAAACTCGCACCTCCCCAGTTAAACCTTGAGGGGCAACGATTTTGCCAATTTCTAGCCAATCATCTAGTGGAGGCAGAGGGAAGGAGGTATTGGGTACAGAGGCAGGTTGTTTATGGACATTGCCTTCCTTCGGTTTCTGACTTTTCTTCTTGTTTTTTGTCTCTTCTTGATTCATTTCCACCCTCTGCCTTTTGCCTATACACCCACAGTTGCACGTTGATACACTTGTTCAGCCACCTTGGCTAAACGCAGCATTCCCGTCTCAATTTCCTGATCGCTACCAGTCAAACTAATGCGGAGACATTGGTGCTTATGTTCCCACTCCTCTTGCAAACCAGGGAAGAAGGTACTACCAGGAACAGCAATTACACCAACCTTTTTCAACTCTTGGTAAAATTCCCAGTCAGTCATGGGTAAATCTTGTAACCATAACCAAGCAAAAATCGCCCCTTCCCCACGATGGAGGAACCAAGGTAAATCCTTGGGCATCGCTGCATCTAATGTGCTTTCTAAGACATCAAATTTTTTCTGATAAAAAGGACGAATCACTGCTTCGGCAATATTAGCCAATGCACCTGATTCTATCGCGCGAGCAGCGATCGCTTGTCCATATCGGGAAGAGTGAATCCCCACATTCGTTTGGAAGCTCTCTAAAACCTGAATCTGTTGTTCATCACCAATCACTACCCCAATCCGTTCCCCTGGTAATCCTGCTTTCGATAAACTCATACAGTGCAGAATATTTTCTCCAAACACAGGAGTCATTTCCGTGAAATTCAATGCCGGGAAAGGAGGTGCATAGGCTGAGTCAATCAACACAGGTACATTGTATGGTGCTGCTAACGCCGCAATTTTATGTACCTCATCATTCGTTAAAACATTACCTGTGGGGTTACAAGGACGGGAGAAAATCACACAACCAGTTTGTTCAGTAATCGACAGTTGAGTGAAATCAGGACGATATTTGAATCGGTGTGCTGGTGCATCAATATCTAAAGTGGGTTTGTAAGCAACTAAAGCTTCGGGGAATAAACAAACACCACCATAGCCCGTATAGTCTGGACTCAAAGGTAAAACAATTTGTTTTAAATCACCGTCTACGGTGTAACCACCAAAAGCATTAGCCGCGTAAAAATAAAGGCTTTGACTACCCGCAGTAATCAAAACATTGCGGTCAGTAATATTTAATCCGTAGCGTTGGTTAAAGTCCTTAGCAATGGCATTAATTAATGGTGCATAACCTTGACTGGAACCGTAGCGACAAACTACCTCACCATATTCTTCACTAGCTAATAAATCTGCCGTGCAATCCCGCCATAACTGCTCTACCTCTGGCAAAATCAAGGGATTGCCTGCACTGAGATTATATAATTCCTGCCCCGCACTGGCTCTGAGAGTTTCCACAATATCCTTCATAATCGCTCTCACACCAGTTAGATTAGACATTTGAGCGCCAATTTTAGTAAGGGCAGGTTTCATAGGCTTGTTACAAATTAGATTAATCGCAAAAGTGGATAAATTTATGGATTTGGCTGATGGTAGCTGAAGACAAAGTTGATGTCATTGCCAAAATAGCTACCGCCTTTCACCAATCTAAACTAGTGAATGCGATTTTAACAAAATCTGACAGTCTACCGGACACCTATGAAGACCTAATAAAAAATTCAAAACTAGAAAATGTAATAATTAACACAAAAGATTCTGGCTAGCTTCACAAAATCCAGAAATAATAAAACCCCACTATTTTTAAGTGGGGGGTTTCTCTTGTGTATGAACAAATGTACTATACAGAAGATGAATTTGACAATACATTCACCGGAAATTTTCTAGACTATTGATGATTTTTGATGCCCATGAATGATTTTTTGTCAATGTGTCAGTTATGGCATCAATCAATACTGTCATCAGTCATCTGTTCCCTGTCACCTATTCTTGTTGCCTGCTATAAACTCATATAAAAAACTTCAGTCGGGTTCTCTAGGGAGGAAAAACAGTGGAAGTAAAAGCAGCCGTCGCATATAGTGCTAGTCAACCATTACAGATAGAAACTGTTGACCTGGAAGGGCCCAAAGCTGGGGAAGTATTAGTAGAAATTAAAGCTAGTGGAGTTTGTCATACCGACGCTTATACTTTGTCGGGTGCTGATCCTGAAGGGTTGTTTCCGACAATTTTAGGCCATGAAGGTGCTGGTGTAGTTGTAGAGGTGGGGCCTGGTGTCACCAGTCTCCAACCCGGAGACCATGTGATTCCTCTCTACGTTCCCGAATGTCGTCAGTGTGAATATTGTTTAAGTTTTAAAACTAATCTTTGTCAGGCAATTCGCATTACTCAAGGCCAAGGTGTGATGCCTGATGGTACTAGCCGTTTTAGTATCGGTGGAGAAAAAATTCACCACTACATGGGCACATCTACCTTTGCCAACTATACTGTAGTACCGGAAATTGCCTTGGCGAAAATTCGCCCCGATGCACCCTTTGATAAAGTTTGTTACATTGGTTGTGGTGTAACAACAGGTATTGGTGCAGTTATTAATACAGCCAAGGTAGAACCTGGTGCAAATGTGGTGGTTTTTGGTTTAGGTGGTATTGGTTTAAACGTCATCCAAGGGGCGCGGATGGTAGGGGCAAATATGATTGTTGGGGTAGATATTAATCCTAATAAACGTGCTTTGGCAAAAAAATTTGGCATGACCCATTTTGTCAATCCCCAAGAAGTGGAAGGGGATTTAGTGGCTTATTTGGTGAATTTAACTAAAGGCGGTGCTGATTATAGTTTTGAATGTATTGGTAATGTTAAGGTGATGCGTCAGGCTTTAGAATGCTGTCACAAAGGTTGGGGGATGAGTGTAATTGTCGGTGTGGCTGGTGCAGGACAGGAAATTAGCACTCGTCCTTTTCAATTGGTGACTGGCAGGGTTTGGAAGGGTACAGCTTTTGGTGGTGCGAGAGGACGGACAGATGTACCGAAAATAGTTGATTGGTATATGGATGGAAAAATAAATATTGATGACTTAATCACCCATGTCATGCCTATTGAAAAAATTAATGATGCTTTTGATTTGATGCACAAGGGTGAATCGATTCGCAGTGTGGTCACTTTTGAGTAAGGACTATGTTCAAAAGTTGGCTGAATCTATTTCTCCAGTCCGATTGTCCTTTGTGCCAACGTTCGACACCGAGTACATTGTGTGAATATTGCATCAAGCAACTACAAACTTGTCGATTACAAAACCCTAGTTATCTTTGGCAACAGCCTTTACCTGTGTTTGCCTGGGGAATGTATGGTGGTTCTTTGAAAAGAGCGATCGCTACGATGAAATATGATAATCAGCCGGCAATTGCCCAGATTTTAGGTCAATTTCTGGGAGAAGCCTGGTTATTGTCTTCACCTTCTCCCCAGCAGCAAGTGACCGTTGTGCCTATCCCCATTCACCCCCACAAACTCAAAGAAAGAGGCTTCAATCAAGCTGAATTAATCGCTGTCAGTTTCTGTGCCACTACAGGCTTAAAATTAAAAGTTAATGGTTTAGAAAGACGCAAAGCCACAAAAGCCCAATTTGGCTTATCAGCATCAGCAAGGCAAGAAAATTTAGCAGATGCTTTTGCCCTTGGCGCTGATTTTCACCGTCGTCATCCAAATACACCTGTGTTGTTAGTAGATGATATTTACACCTCTGGTGCTACTGCTAAATCTGCCATATCTACTCTTCAACACAGTAAAATAGCTGTTTTGGGGTTAGCTGCTGTTGCTAGTGCCCATCAAGTGGCTGGGAAAAAATAATGAGTCATGACTACAGCCCCAGAGAACTTTTAGTTGATATTGGGTTCTCTATTCTGAGAATTATGTTTAACTGAATTAGCAGAATTATCTTCAGGATTGGCTACTGCTGTTTTGGGAATTTCAATCACTGGATTGTTTAAAGCTACCATCAGCGGTGAGGCGGTAACAGCAGGTTGTGCCATTGTGGCTTTTGGTTGCTCTGGTTGTTGTGCTAATTGTAGATTTCTAGATTCACTGCCTGGTAGTAATCCAGCAAGGGAACTAATCACACAGGCAGCGATCGCAGCACCACCACCAATCCAGGCTAATTGATAACGGCGACGGATGCGATTCCAAACCTGTTGGAATGTTTCTTCTGGTGTGTGTTGGGCTTGGGGGATAGGGCAATTCCGCAAGCCTTGTCTGAGCTTTAATAATCGGGCATAAAGGCTCTTAATTGAGTCATCAGTGGCGAGCCATTCTTCAACTTGCCTGCGTTCGGATGCTGTTACCTCACCGTCAAGGTAAGCACTCAATAACTCGAAGCTATCGCGCTTCACCATATCCATAGTACCCGTTGATTCGTTGGTATGTTTAACCGTCCCCTTGGGGTCAGCCTTGGGCAGTTGTGGAAAAAATCAATTGAAAAGCTGATTATTCTGTGTTTATTTTAACGCTATTTCCCATTTACCCACGGTTAAATTCAGGGAATGATTGGGAAAAAATTAGTAAAAATCAGTCTTTATCGGGGAAATGACAGAAACAAACTCCAGTGATGGCTAAAAATCCTGAATATTTCTTAAATTTTGTGATAGGTCACCAGAAATATTCGGTAAAATTTAGTTATCTAGATAAAGTTGCAATTGCGCTTGCAATCTAGCTCTAGCTCTAGCTATTCTTGATTTGACTGTTCCTAGAGAAACACCAGTAATTTCGGCTATTTCTTCGTAGGCCATCCCCTCAATTTCTCTCAAGACAATGGTAGTCCGAAAAACTTCTGGTAAATCCGCGATCGCTTCCCGCAGTTGTTCGTAAAATTCTCTGGTGGTCAGTTCTTCTTCTGGGCCCGGTGTGTCCCCAGCAATTTCCCAATCCATTTCACCATCGTCTACGGAACGAGGCGCATCTAAAGACAAAGGACTAACAACTCGTTTGCGTTTGCGTAACTCATCGTAAAACAAGTTAGTGGCGATGCGACTTAACCAGCCACGGAATTTAGCGGGTTCTTGTAAACGGTGAATATTGCGATAGACGCGAATCCACACTTCTTGTGCTAAATCTGCCCGGTCAGCCCAATCAGGAGCGAGGTGATATAAAACTCGTTCAACCTGAGTCTGGTAACGACGTAACAGTTCTGCAAAGGCAACGCGGTCAGGCCGCATTCCTGCTTGACAGCGCAAAATAAGATCGTGATTTGAGAGTTTGTCAACTTGCACTGATGCTTCTGAATATGTGGCATCAACTGTTGACCAGGATACAGTAATCGATTGACTCATAGGTCGTACTGGCTTTAAATCATCCCTTTCTATTAGACTGCTTTATTTGTCATAAGTTCCTGAGATAGGTGACGGATTTATAAGCGGAACACTGAAATAGGAAAAGTAGATTAGATTTCTTTGTCGGTCTCCGTGTGAAATGCCCTAGATGCGGGAGTAGCCAATAATTGACCATGAAGGGGGGATGACAAAAATGATGATCGGTTTCATAACTGACCACTCCCCTGGGAGAAAAAGTGGTATCTATAAAATCAAGATGTTATTAGTAGATGAATGAAAAAACTATTAATGATTGCTAGATTTATTGCTAATTGGTCGATACTAGCGGTCAATTAGTCAGCCAGATATGTCAGGGATAAACTATAGGCGATAGCAATGGTAAGAAACGAATCTCTAGGACGTATGGTGATGTGGCTCTGCTTTGGCACAGCATTTTTATCTCTGGCTGTCCATTGGTATACGACAAATACAACAGAGCCTTTAAATTCTGCTGTCTCGATGAATAGCAGGAAAAAAGCGATCGCTGCCAATACTTCTCTAGACAATGGTTCAGTCACTAATTATAGGTATACTGCACCAGTGACTTTTGGGGAAACTGCCTTTGGCGCTTCCGTTCCTGCTACTGTCAATCAATCAGATGAACAGGTAGAAAGACAGCCCTCCAACCTGATTCAAACTCAAGATGCCCCAAAAAATACGAGATTAGTAGTTTCAGCCCAGGAATCTCCACAAAATCAGG
The DNA here is from genome assembly GCF_014698825.1 of Richelia sinica FACHB-800. GTDB lineage: Bacteria > Cyanobacteriota > Cyanobacteriia > Cyanobacteriales > Nostocaceae > FACHB-800. The sequence continues at coordinate 112,534 of NZ_JACJTT010000011.1, read as the reverse complement.
GCAATTTACCACAGAGCATCTTGGCCCCACTGATGGGTCAATCCAAATCATCGGACACAGGGTCTAATCAGGGTCAATTATTGGTGGATTTAAGCGATCGCCGAGTTTACGTTTATCGTCAGGATGAAGTAATCGCCAGTTATCCTATAGCCATTGGTAAACCTGGCTGGGATACACCTGTAGGTGAGTTTAAAGTCCTGCACATGGAACATGATCCGATTTGGAAGCATCCGATCACCGGAAAGGTGTTTGAGCCAGGCACTGATAGCCCCTTGGGTGAGCGGTGGATTGGCTTTTGGTCGGATGGCAAAAATGAACTAGGCTTCCACGGTACACCGTCATCAGAGATAGACCTAATTGGTGCTGCGGTGTCCCATGGTTGCCTGAGAATGCGTAATGCTGATGTGAAAATGCTTTATGACCAAGTAGGGTTAGGAACTACCGTCGTAGTCCGCCCATGATGTGGCCAGTTGTCAGTTGTTGTTTTGTGCCACCGACCACTGACCACTGACCATTGTTTAAGATGGTGATTTTTGTTCAAAATTATGGGCGTAAACTTGCAGGAGGTTACTAACTTGCTTGAGTACCTCATTACCGGTGCTTTTACCCAAGGCTTGACGTTCTGGGAAGAAGCTGGGACGGTCAAGGTAGCGAGAAATAGCTTCTCCTACTTGTTGGGCAATTAATTCATGTAATTCAGTTTTCGCTCGTTGACGCTGATAGTTTGCACCTTCTTCCGTCGTTGCGTAAAGGGGAGGGAGACGGTTAAGGGCGTAGGCAGCAATATCACCAACATCTAAGGTGCTTTCGCTGGTGGCTTCAATTTCAGCAATGCGAGCGATCGCTTCACTGAGCACCAACTCTTCCATTACGTTGATAAATTGTTTGCGAGGTACCGCCACTACCTCACCAGTCAATAATGCACCCATCAGTCGATCTAGCGCCATGTACTCCTCTATAGAGAGTTCTGAGGCATTATCACAGATGCGACCGACTTCTGCTTCCATTGCTGGTGTCAAATAACCATCCTGGAGAGCTTGTTCTACGATTTTTTCAATACTCATAACCTTCTTCATCTGATAGAAGCCACCCAAGCGAGGTAGGGACGATACCGATAAGTTAAATTTTGCCCTATATCAGGCAAATTTCGCTACTTAGTGTAGAGGCGAGATTAATCTCTACTCTACTTTATAACCTGATTTCGCCAAGGTGTAGGATCAACAGATAGTCCGTTGACATATAAACCCCAGTGTAGATGTGGACCAGTAGAAGCGCCTGTAGAGCCTACAGCACCAATAACTTGACCTGGTTTAACAAAATCACCCTCTTTAACGTTAATCCGACTGAGGTGCATGAAAATGCTAGTTACACCTTGACCGTGGTCAACGCCAACTACATTACCATGAACGCGGAACCCTTGGGAGACTTTACCGACCAAAGCTACTCGGCCGGCCGCTGGGGCGACGACTGGTGAACCGGCCGCACCTGCGTAGTCTAGACCGCGATGGTAGTAGTCTTTGGCAAATTTACCATTATAGTAGCGGCGGACACCATAGGTTGTGCTCATGCGCCCTTTATTGGGGTTAATAAATGGGCCATCCCAATATTTTTCTGGGGTTTGGAGGGCTTTGAATTCGGCAACTCGCTTGAGTTCAAGTTCTGTGGCTTCTACACCGGCTTTACCGGGGGGTAAATTAATCCGTTGAACGGGGAATTTGCGATCGCGTACTTGCACTGTAATTGTTTTTTCGTCCCCGTCTCCAGCTACAGAAATTCTTCTCACACCAGGACTTTCTAGGGGAGTGGTGGGAATAAAGGCTCGATATTGATTTGGTGCTATGGGAAAGGCTGGGTAGGTTTTTTCCCCAACGCTGACATTAGGATTGCTCTGATTATCTGGGTTGTCCACATTGATGATGACAGACAGAGTGTCTCCTAACCTGGGGGTAGTTGGTGTTACCTGTACTTCTAAAGCTGCTGCGGGTAAAGCTAAAGTCATGGGTACAGCCGCAACTATGCCCATAAACATTTTCTGTAATCGGTTGGTAATACTAATCTGTGACTGATGCTGCAAATTGATTTGTGGAGCTTTAGTAGTCATGAAGTCTTCAAAAAAAGTTCTGGCTGCTGTTGAACACCAGACTAACTTACTATGACTTGTGTTTCCCAATCAGCCAAGATTTTTCTCCTCCACCCTGATTTTCACCTCTATATTCTTTAACTCCACCATTGGTAACTAAGATTTTCTACTTTTTCCTGCAATTTGCCATCTTCCATTTGTAAAATTCGGTCTGCAATGTCAAGGATGCGGTGGTCATGAGTCACCATTAAAATGGCACAGCCTTGTTCTTTAGCTAGCTTTTGCATTAAGTTGACCACATCGCGTCCAGATTGACTGTCTAGGGCTGCCGTTGGCTCATCTGCTAGGACGATTTGGGGACGACTGACTAAAGCACGAGCGATCGCTACCCGTTGTTTTTGTCCACCAGATAATTGATCAGGATAGTAGTGTAGTCGATTACCTAATCCTACTTGCTCTAGCATTTGCATTGAGCGGGTATACATTTCTTTTCCACTGAGATGGTGATGTAATTCCAAACCCATTTTCACATTTTGCACCGCTGTTAAACTGCCGTGCAAATTATGAGCTTGAAAAATATAACCATTTTGTCTTCTGGCTTGTACTAATTCTTCCGCACTGGCACCACAAAGTTCTTTTCCTAAAACATATAAACTGCCAAACTGAGCCGAGCGTAAGCCACCCACTAAAGTCAGGAGTGTGGTTTTACCAGACCCAGAAGGCCCAGTCATAATAATTATTTCTCCGGCAGCAATTTCTAAATTAATTTTAAATAGAACTTGTTTTCTTAATTGACCATAACCAAAATAATGGTCAAGATGATTAATAGATATTACTGACATATAGCTAAAATAATAATGAATAAGCAAATGTTTAAAACATATCAGCCGGGTCAGCGGCTTGCAGTTTGCGAGTAGCGATCGCTCCAGAAATGACACACATAATAGTCGTTAAAATCAGCACTAATATAGCTCGACTCAAAGTCATATACATAGGTAAGTTAGTAGCTTGTTTAGTTAATTGATATAAACCTAAAGACACTAATAAACCTGGAAAAAAACCTAATATGGCTAAAATTAAAGCCTCTTCAAAAATTACACCCAGCAAGTAATAGTTTCGATAACCTATAGCCTTAAAAGTTGCGTATTCTCTAATATGAGCATTCACATCAGTGGAGAGAACTTGATAAACAATTATTACACCCACAACAAATCCCATTAATACCCCTAAAGTAAAAATAAAACCAATAGGCGAATTTGTGCGCCAAAAATTATTTTCAAATTCTACAAATTCAGGATGAGTTAACACACGTACATCATTTTTTAGATAAGCTCTTAAATGAGTAGCTACTTGTTCTACATCATACCCAGGTTTTATTTTCACTAAGCCAATATTCACACTACTTGCAGATTGGTGATTAAATAAGCGCAAAAAATTTTGGTCACTAGTAATCAAGCTACCATCCGCAGCAAAGGAAGCACCAATTTTAAATAAACCACTCACAGTGATAGTCCGTCCATCTATTTCTGTAGTGACGGTTTTACCTTGTTTAATTTGTGCAATTGCTTGTGCATAGTCTCCCCGTGCATTTTCATCAAATAACACTGTATCGGGTAATTTAATAGCTGATAATTGTTGATTAACTTCCGGTAAATTAAATGCAGGTTTATCTGGATTTACACCAAAAATCAACACCCCAGTTTTTAAGCGGGTCTGGGGATTTTTCCAAATTACATGGTTACAATACATGGCTTCTGCTGATTTCACACCCGGTACATCCATTGCTTGATATAGTCGCCTGCGCGAGAAATTAAACATACTTTGTAGGTTACGTGCTTGGGGACTTATGAGAACAATATCGGCTTGAAAACTGCGATGTAATCGAGTATTGCTGTCATATAATGCTGCTTGAAATCCTAACTGCATGAACATCAAGACATCAGCAAAAGCTATCCCTGATAATGCCACCAGTAAGCGACTTTTTTCATGGCTGAGTTGTAACCATCCTAAAGGTGTACGGCGTTGCAGTTTTTGGAAAATGCCAATCATGGATCATTACAGTTACAAAGGACAAAATTCAAATCAGGTATTCTCAATGCAAAATTCAAAAGTCAAAATTTTATCCACGCTTAAATTTCAATTACTACCTTGACTTGCATATTAGTAAATTTGGCAGCCTTTTGACTTGCGGTTTGATCTAAACGAATCTTGACTTTAACTACTCTGTTATCAATATTGCTAGATGGATCAGTAGCTAATAAATTTTGTCTTTTGACTTGTAAGCCAATTTTTTCCACAGTTCCTTGTAATTCTTCAGGTAAAACATCACTAAATACTTTTACCTGTTGTCCTGAACGTATTTTAGTGATGTCACTTTCATAGATTTCAGCAACTACATACATCTGGCTAGTTTGCCCAATATCAGCAATACCATCGTTCGTGATTAATTCCCCTGGATGGGTATTAATTTCAAATACTTGACCAGATTGGGGCGATCGCACATAAGCTTGTTGTAAGTTGGTCTGGGCTGTTTTGACTGCGGCTTGAGTACGTCTCACTTCAGCTTCGGCCGCAGCTACATCTACAGTCCTGATTTCTGTAATTTCCTGTAAATTTGCAGCAGCTTGTTTGAGTTTTTGTTTATTCGTCCGATGGATCTGCTTTAACTGTGCTTGGGCAGAGTTGAGATTAATTTGGGCAGTTTCTAAAATGAGGCGTTGACTATCTCTCTGGGCAGAGGAAATAGCACCTTCTGCATATAGTTTCTGATAACGTTTGTCTTGAATTTGAGCATTTAATAATTCTGCTTTGAATCGGGCAATATTAGCCGTTTGAGTTTCGATTTCACCTTGACTTTCTGCCATGATGCGGTCAATAGCAGCTTTTTGGGCGGCAACTTTGCCTTGTTTTGCACCTGCAAGGATCTTCTCTAAGTTAGCTTGGGCTACTTTCACTTCTTCTTCTGCTTCTTGCAATGTTGCTGCCAAGCGATCGCGACTATCTAAAATAGCAATTACTTGTCCTATTTTGACCCGATCACCTTCCTGCACCATTAACTTTTCTACCCGACTCCCTTCACTAGATGCTGCTGCGGCAACTTTGATTACTTCTCCTTGGGGTTCAATTTTTCCCAAAGCTGTCACAGTTTTAATTTCTGGCATCATTTCTATAGGTTCCGAGACTTTTTGATTACTGACATCTCGAAACCTGACGATTGTTACCACACTAATACCAAATACCGTTAATGATGCAATCAGGGCTATACTAATCGGTAAACGTAAACTTTTGCTTGACAAAAATGAACTTTGTAGCTTGTGGTTTTGCACAATAGCATACCTTTTCGGCGATTTAAAATTAGTTCATTGAAATCTAAAAATCAAAGCCAACAAATCTTTCTCAATTTGAGTGAATTTGCTTGGAGATGCCTGGAAAAATATCTAATCAACAATAATAAAAGTTTGAAAATGCTGGAAATTAATCGTTTTCTAGCCTGTTTAACTAATTAATCCTTGATAATTGTTTGTAGAGGCTAGCACAAAATACTCTCGCAGCTTTCTGTCCTTCGGACTGTAACGTAGGACTCTACTCCTGAAAGTAAAAGTCAGGGAAATTAAAAATTTAATCCCTTCAATCTATGGAGAGATAAGATTAAAATTAAAGATGTTGTTTGATAAAACTCAGGTTGAATTCAGTTATTTGGCAAACAAATCAAACGATATTACACTTATTTTGTAAATAAAAATACATTAAATATCTGGTGAAAATGAATGTAGAGACCTTCCATTGGAACGTCTCTACAAGGATTTAAAAGCACCCATATTTAATTACCACCAGATGTCCATTTATAGAAGAGGTGTTAACCAATAGGTAATGCCATTGACAACTTTATTTTTTAATCCAAACTTAGCTAAATTTTCTTCAGTCCAACCCAGATAAGTCCAATGAGGGGCATCATTTTCGACAGTTTGAAACCAGCCATGTTGATTTAAAGTTTGTCTTTGCGCTGATGTAGAAACTCGTAAATCAATTGCTAAACCCCAAAGATGCTGTGAAGTACCTGGAGGAGCAACTGTACCCAAAATTTTTGTTTCCTTACCTTGTTTGACTTGTTCCAAAGTATGATTATTAGCGTATTTACGCCAAAATCTGAAATTCATATCAAAGTCCCGCGTACAGTCACCAATATAACCAGATTTTAAGGGAATATTTACCAATTCTCTAGCTTTATTTAAAGCATCCGCAGCATTTTTTTGTAAATAACAATCACTGGTACCAGTAACTTTAGCCCTAGTTAAAGTTGATTGAAATGCTTTTATTTCTTGTGCATCAGTAAATAAAACCTTCGTTGGCAGTTTAATATCCGCTGCTTGGTTAATAAATATAGCACCATAGGCTTTTAATAAAGTATATTCAAAAGAATTATTTTGAGGTACTATTGTTAGTCTATGAGCAACCGTCTTTAAAAAACGTTGCTGCTCATCTAGTTGCTGGTTAGGTATAAAAGGTTTAACAACTTTTATAACCTGAGTATTAGTGCTATGAGTAGCTAATGCTTTATTTACTGGTTTTTGATGAGTAATATTGTGAACAATAATCAATATAATTGTACTCAAAATTACAACTGTCAAAAAAATGATTTTTTTAGTGAAAATTGCCATTAAACATCAAAATATTGTGAGATATCGCATTTAATCATATAGCAAAATATAGGAAGCATCCTGGATTTTGAGTACATATAGCAGGTGACAGTGCTAAAAGCCTTTGTTTATCTCAGTTTTAGCTGTAGTTAATATTCTAACTGCCTCGTCTACGGCTATAAATACACAGATAAATATATCTGCTTGATTTTTATTATTTCCTATTTATCTTCATTGTCATTAAACTTCTTGCCAAAGTCACAATTTTCCTTGATTTTTTGCGATTTGGCGTTAACAAAATACTTATGTAAGATATATTTTATCTAAAAATAGATACTATTTTGATATCAATTCGTTTTGGTAATTTTAGATATCATTTTATACATATACAAATGAGTTCATTGCTGTTATTAATTTGCGGTTAATTTACTAATATACATTGACATTATTCGTTTGATGAAAATTACCAAATAATAATTTATAAACACTAGGCTATTTTATGTTTCCTAGTCTATATTCATGGAATTAATTACCGTGGAAAACATTGCATCTACATCTGATGGCATAGCGCATATTGATCCGTCATCTATTATTATTGACAAAAATTCAGCTACTAAAATTAAATTTTCTAAACATGAAATTCGTACCAGTTTGCGAGCATCTACGATGGACGGTATATTGTCGGGAATTTTTTCTTTGACAACTAATGGAATTTTTATCAGTAATTTTTTAGTAGATTTACATGCCAGTCCCATTGTGTTTGGGATGCTGGCTTCAATTCCTATGTTGGTGAATCTCATTCAACCATTGGGTGCTTATATCTCGGAACGAACAACCAGTAGATGCCAATATTCTTTGTTAATTTATGGAATTTCTCGCTTGATGTGGGTAATTCTCTTGATAGGTATTATTAGTATAAATTTAGGAGTGATTTCTGCTCAAAACTTGATACTAATCACATTAATCATTGTCCTATTCAGCCATCTTTTAGGAGGACTAGGAAGCGCATCTTGGCTGAGTTGGTTAGCAATGATTGTACCGCGAAGATTGCGGGGTAGATATTTTGGTTTACGTAACGGTGCTATCTGTCTCACTAACTTACTATGTGTGCCTTTATTAGGTTTTACTATCTCCCATTGGTATGGTGGGACAATTCAAGGTTATGGAGTGGTTCTGTGTGGGGGATTGATTTTAGGCTTGATGGGATTAGGGTGTCAGTATTTTAAGGTTGATGTTAATCCCCAATTACAAAACAATTTAATACTTAATTCCTTATCAAAACAGACTCCATCTTTGCCTATTTCTGAGAAGAAATGGCATGACAGTTTTCACCAAAATTCTAATTTTGTGATTTTTTTGATTTATTTGAGTTTATGGATATTTTCTATTAATCTCAGCGCACCTTTTGTAAACTACTATTTACTGGAAATATTGGATTTAAATATTAGCTGGGTAACTGTTTATAGTAGTCTTCAATCTGCGGCTAGTTTGATGATGCTGATTTTTTGGGGCAAACTAGCGGACAAAATAGGTAACAGAATCATTTTAATTGTGATGGGGATTGTAGTGGCAATTACGCCTTTGTTATGGCTGTTAACTGGTCGCAGTACCATGATGATTTGGTTATGGTTGCCACTAATACATATTGTGATTGGTGGAACTGGAGCAGCAATTGACCTGTGTAACAATAACATGCACATAGGTATTGCGCCAATCAAAAATCAATCTATTTATTTTGCTATCACTGCGGCTGTGACTGGTGTCACTGGTGCTTTAGGTGCAGCAATTGGCGGTATGATTGCCCAATTTCTCCAAGGTGGATTAATGGCATTATTTGCTTTATCTAGCTTGTGTATGCTAGGTGCGCTGATGCCATTGATATTTGTGGAAGAAGCGGGGGAGAAAGGATGAGAAGAAGGGGTTGAGTTTTCTTCCCCTACTTCCCCTAATTTCTGTATACCTACTCCGCAACAGTAGAACTTAATGTTCTGGTTTCCCACAAAACCATGTTGGGTGCGGTTGGTAAAGGCTGGTGTAAAGCAATTAGCTGTGCCAGAGTGTTTTTCAGTTGGGTACGAGGTACGATTTCATCAACAAATCCGTGTTTGAGTAGGTCTTCGGCTGTTTGGAAATCTTCTGGTAGTTTCTCGCGCAGGGTTTGTTCAATGACTCGTCTGCCAGCAAAACCGATGGTGGCTTTGGGTTCAGCAATGATCATGTCACCCAACATAGCGAAGCTAGCTGTGACACCACCTGTGGTGGGGTTGGTGAGGACGGGAATATATAACAATTTTGAGTCGCTGTGACGTTGTAGGGCCCCGGAAATTTTGGCCATTTGCATGAGGGAAAGCATACCTTCTTGCATTCTCGCACCACCGGAGGAGCAAACAATTACCACTGGATAGCGACGTTGGGTGGCTTGTTCAATTAAGCGGGTGAGTTTTTCACCGACTACAGAACCCATGCTACCACCCATAAAACGGAAGTCCATAACTCCTAAGGCTATGGGCCAGCCGTTAATTTGACCTAAGCCGGTTTTGACAGCATCAATTAAGCCTAGTTTATCCTGGGTTTCCCGCAGGCGATCGCTATAGGGTTTGCGATCGCGAAATTGTAAAGGATCAGTTGGCCGCAAATGCTCATCAATTGGTTTCCAGGTGTTGGCATCAATCAATTGTCTGATTCTTTCATCACTATCTACCCGATTATGATGCCCACATTCCACACAGACCATTTGATTTGCTCTCAGGTCTTTTGCATAACTCAACACACCACATTTAGGGCATTTATGCCACAAACCATCAGCTATTTCTCGTTCTTGGCGTTCAATGTTGATGGTTCCTGATTTACGCCGATTGGCAAACCAATCAAATAGAGACTTTAAACCGCGTGATTCTTCGTTGTTCGCCATTTTTATCTTATTTAACTAGGTATGAGGTCAAAAATTAGGTCAAGCAATTTTCGATTTTGGATTTGGGATTTTGGATTAAGTTCACCGATAAAGGTAATTTGTTTGAGGATTTGAGATTGATATCATCCTGCGAGGGAAGCTAAGAACCGCAAATCGAAAAAATCTAAAATCAACAATCTAAAACCTAAAATTGTCGGTCAAGGTAATACAGAGAGTAGAAGTGAAAAAGTCTAACGTTTAAATTTAGGTGATTTTGGCTGGTGACAGTGGACTTTATCATCAACTTAAGCCTGCAATTGCCAGCTGAAGGAAATGTCCTAGTCAGAGTAGTTATTGATGTCAAATTACTGGCAAAGCCTTTGGTGTTACATCCCCCAACGAGAATGCCCTTTCCTCCCTCTTGATCATGCTATTTACTTAGGTGGTAAGCAGTTAGTATGCTGGGTATTTGGTTTTACTTCCTGACTACACCTGATGATTTGGGGGTAATACAAGTCACAGCTTAATATTACCAAAGTCTTAATGGTCAATGGGGTAATGGAGGTTACAGTCACGGTGGATGGAGATTTCCTATGATTGACTGGGGTTGTAATAAACAATGAACAAGATAAACAGACATTTATAGTGGGATTTTAAAGTGGGAACTTGGCAGCAGCAGAGGAATGTTCCGCCGATGATTTGGCATTAATTTGTATCTATATCTCAAGATACAGGAATAAAGAGCCTCATGTAGTGTGACAGCATAAATTCACCACTCAATGCGGTAATTACGGCACCTAAAGCCAAGAAAGGCCCAAAGGGAATCTTTTGCCCCATTTGCTGCCGTGATAACATCATTGCTCCACCACCTAGTATTACTCCCAAGGCACAGGCGATAAAGCTCGCTAACAATAAATATCGCCAACCTAACCAAGCACCCATCATGGCGGCTAATTTCGCATCTCCTGCACCCATGACTGTTTTTCCGAAGGCTAGGGAACCAAGGAGAGCGATCGCATCAAATAACCACAGACCCACCACAGCCCCACCTATACCTACTATTAGGTGCTTGACTACCCCTACTCCAGTGGGATTGATGCTGTAACCCAAAATCATTTGAAAGGTTATACCTAAAACTAATCCTGACTTAGTGAGTCGATTAGGTAAGGTCATGGTATCCCAATCAATCAAGGCTAGGGCTAATAACCAACAACAAAAAGCCCAATAACCTATGGTGAAAAGAGAAAATTGAAAGACCCAAAATACAATTAAAAATATAATGCCCGTTGCCGCCTCTACCAAAGGATAACGGAGAGAAATTTTATTGTGACAATAGCGACAACGCCCCCGCAACCACAACCAACCCAATACCGGCACATTATCGTAGGCTTTCAGGGTGTTGAGGCAATGAGGACAACGAGAAGGAGGCCAGAGTACAGATAATCGAGCAGGTAGCCTATACACCACGACATTAATAAAGCTACCCAAAGATGCACCCAAGGCGAAGACAATGATACTTGCAGGAACTTCGAGCCAGATGTTCATAAGGTCAGTTGTCAGTCATCAAATTTTATTTTCCTGTCACCTGTTACCTACGATGCACTGTATCTCGAATACGTGGTAGTTGAGCGTAGTCGAAACTCGATAACCGCGAAGTAATATCGCTTTCCCTCTGACTAATACATGTAAGATTCGATTTGATGCAAAGGCACAAAACATTCTTGTGGTAGCAGGACTGGGTTATTAGTAAAAATTACCTTACCCCGATGAGTTACACGGCTAATGGCCACTCCTGAAGCTTGCCCAATAATTTCAGGATGTACCTCACAGTAGGTATAGTAAATTTTGCCAGCAGCCCGGATGACGGTAGGATCAATCAAAGGCGGCTGGTTATTTGGGGGGCTAGGGTTTACCTGTTCTGGTTTTAAAGCGTACACTATTGGCTTTGGGTGATTGATAGATTTGCTTTTAGTTTATCCGAATCTTTTAGCAAAAAATGCCAAAATCCACAAGGCCGCGCCAGAAAATTATTAACTCTCTAGGATGTGAATTAGTGCATCGCCCATTGCACGACAACCGACTAATTTCATTCCTGTGGACATAATATCCCCGGTTCTATAGCCTTGCTGCAAAACTTCTAACACAGCATCTTCCACTGCGTCAGCTGCTGTGGGTTGGTTTAAGGCATAGCGTAACATCATCGCCGCGCTTAATACCTGTGCCAGAGGGTTGGCTTTATCTTGGCCAGCGATATCTGGGGCAGAACCGTGAACAGGTTCAAACACACCAGGGCCAGAGGCACCTAAACTAGCGGAAGGTAACATCCCAATACTGCCTGTGAGCATGGCAGCGGCATCGGAGAGAATATCCCCAAATAAGTTACCTGTAACGATGGTGTCAAATTGTTTAGGCGATCGCACCAACTGCATAGCAGCATTATCAACATAGAGGTGAGATAGCTCAATATCTGGATATTCGGCGGACAGTTTAGTTATGCCCTCACGCCACAGTTGAGAAACATCCAACACATTCGCCTTATCCACAGAACAAAGTTTGCCCCCACGTTTTTTAGAGGTTTCAAAGGCGACTCTACCAATCCGCTCAATTTCCGATTCACTGTAAACCATGGTGTTGACACCACGTTTTTCACCTGTCTCGCTGGTGAATATGCCTTTGGGTTTGCCGAAATAAATACCGCCTGTCAATTCCCGCACCACCATAATATCTACCCCTTCCACTACTTCACGCTTTAAGGTGGAAGCGTCAATTAATTGGGGCAATATTTTTGCCGGGCGTAAATTCGCAAATAGTTCTAAACCAGCCCGTAAGCCTAATAAACCTGCTTCTGGGCGCAAATTCGAGGGCAAAGAATCCCATTTATAGCCACCAATGGCTGCGAGTAAAACAGCATCGCTATTACGGCAAGCATCAAGGGTGGCGACTGGCAGAGGTTCCCCTGTTTCGTCAATTGCTGCACCACCAATTAAAGCTGTTTGAAATTCAAAGTTAATACCAAAGCGTTTCCCGACGACTTTTAGCACGTCTACCGCTACGGCCATAATTTCGGGGCCAATGCCATCGCCAGGAAGTAGGGTAATGCGGTAGTTGTCAGTCATAATTCAGTACGATGAAGTAAAAGTTTAGGCAGATTTACTATCATACCTAGCAAGTGTACCCACATAGTTGTTAATTTCTGTGGGGATGGGGATTGGCGCTGGTTACAGCATATTTCCCAAAAAAGTTAAGAAAAAACTATCTAGAGCATTTTATTTATTTATTGGTTGTATTTTAGTTGTGTTAATAAATGCAAATGCCCAACTAAAACTAATTTATGGATTTCAAACAAATTGGCGAAGTAGCGAGCGCTTTGTTAACTCAATTTGGACTCAAGCTAATTGGTGCCATCCTACTGTGGATTGTCGGCCAAAAGTTAATTGAGTTGGGAGTGAAACTGCTTAAACGTGCTTTCAAAAGGCAGAATGTAGAACCAACACTCATTAACTATCTTTTAAATATTACTGGTGTCACCTTAAGAATTGTTCTCATTGTTGCCATTCTTGGCTTCTTCGGCATTGAAACAACTTCTTTTGCTGCCCTATTAGCGGCGGCTGGTGTGGCTATTGGTGCGGCTTGGGGGGGACTATTAGCCAACTTTGCCGCCGGTGCATTTTTAATTATCTTTCGCCCTTTCAATGTGGGTGACTTTATTACCGCCGCAGGTGTAACAGGAACTGTTACAGAAATAGGCTTGTTTACAACCTCGATTAATACGCCTGATAATGTGCTGACAATTGTCGGCAATAACAAAATTTTCGCAGATAATATTCAAAATTTTTCCTTCAATCCCTATCGTCGTGTGGACTTGTTAGCCCAACTTTCCCACGATGTAGACCATAATCAGGCGATCACACTTTTAAAAGCCAGAATTAGTCAAATTGCCAATGTACTCAACAATCCTGCACCAGATGTAGAGATTTTCACCTTTAACCTGGCAGGCCCTGTACTTGCAGTCCGTCCCTATTGCAGTAATGATCATTACTGGCAAGTTTATTTCGACACGAATAAAGCCATTCGTGAAACCTTTGGTGAAGCTGGTTATCCTGTACCTGAACAGCGTTATACAGTTAATGGTTCATCAGGTGATAGTGCCCAACCAATCATTCCCACTTCTTCAGAAATAGGGTGAATGTGAATTAAAAAGTCAAGCTTTTGTATAAAAAATTATCAATATTTAACAATAGGTAGGGTTGATGCCTTGCCTATTTTATTTTTAGGGTTTTAAGGATAGAACATATGAAAGCTGAAAACCCTCATAAATTCATAGTTTGCCAATTTAAAACTGGGAATTTTGAATTGATATTGGTTTCTATTTCCGAAACGAATATCACAACAGATGTAGAAACAGGTTAGGGTTACACTTGACAATCAGCCAAACCTGACCAGCCATGGCACAAGAATTAGCAATTTGCACTCGTGGACTCACTAAGCAATTTGAACGACACATAGCCGTGAATAATGTTGACTTAGAAATCCAAATGGGTGAAGTATATGGATTAATTGGCCCCAATGGAGCAGGTAAAACCACTCTCATTCGGATGTTAGCTATGGCTGAGGAGCCAACTACTGGTGAAATATATATTAATGGTGTTCGCGTAGCAGGTTATTCAGACCATTTCCTTTCTGAAGATAAAAGCAACTCTACCCTCAAACGTCGATTGGGTTATTTACCAGATGACTACCCACTTTATGACGAATTAACAGTTTGGGATTATCTAGATTATTTCGCGCGTTTGTATCGGTTACGGGAACCACGACGCACTCAACGTTTACATGAAGTTTTAGAACTGATCCAACTGGGGAATAAACGTTTTAGTCAAATTTCCACCCTGTCACGGGGGATGAAACAGCGTTTAAGTTTAGCTCGCACTATCATTCATGAACCCATTTTACTGCTGTTAGATGAGCCTGTGTCTGGACTTGACCCCATTGCCAGAATGCAGTTTCGGGAAATTATTAAGGCTTTGCAAGAAGCGGGAATGACAATTTTAATTTCTTCCCATGTCCTCAGCGATTTAGCAGAGTTATGTACTTCTGTCGGGATTATGGAACTCGGCTTTTTAGTAGAAAGCACTTCATTGCAACAACTTTACCAGCGTCTTTCCCGTCAGCAAATTTTCCTCTCTACTTTGGGCAACCTAGAAGCATTGGTGAGTGAAATCAAAAATCATCCCTTTGTGGAAGAGTGGGAGGTAATCCGCAACAAGAACAGTGTGAGAGTTAATTTTACAGGCTCACAGGCAGATAGTGCAGAATTATTGCGATCGCTTGTTGGTTCTGGTATTCCCTTAACTGACTTTCACTGTACCCAAGAAGACCTAGAAACTATTTTCCTCAAATTAGGTCACAAGCAAGCATCATAGAAATTAATAATTCATCTTTCAAACTTGGCAAAATAATCTTTGGAGCATTTAATTATGATAGCCAATTTTTTTGAAAAAATCGGGTCACTCAACCCGCAATTATTTCGAGAAATAAAAGGTAGATTTAATCCTTTTAATTTAATTGTTACTATAGCATCTTCTCTTTTGACCCAAATTATCGTTTTTGGCTATCAACTGCGAGAATTTCCCTCTGATCAACTCTATTTAAGAGATAAATATTGTGGATTAAACTCATTTTATTCTCAAAAAGAAACTTTTCTCTACACTCAGCAAAATGACCTCCAACAAAAAATATCTAACTATAAACAACTGAAAAATTTATCAGACCCTTCTATAATTACCCAACTAGAAACCCAACTCAAGCAAGTGACAACCGACATTGACAACTTGCGAAACTATATGAATAGGAACTTTTGCCCACTTAATGAAATTAATTTTTCATTATGGTGGCGTGACCATTGGGAATATATTTTCCTCACTTTTACTGTCATATTTGTATTTACATTATTAGTTGGTGGAACTTATTTACTCATCAGCGATTTAGCCAAAGAAGAACAGAGAGGAACACTGAACTTCATTCGTCTGAGTCCCCAATCACCAAATACTATTCTTGGTGGGAAAATACTAGGTGTACCTAGTTTAATTTATCTATTTTTCCTCACGATTTTACCTTTACATTTTTGGGCTGGGCGTTCTGCAAATATTGCTTCTAGCTATATATTGACCTTTTATCTCATCTTAGCAGCTAGTTGTCTTTTCTTCTTTAGTGCTGCGGTGCTTTTCAGTTTCGCTAGTCGTTCATTTAGCAGTTTTCAACCTTGGCTAGGTAGTGGTTCTGTTTTCCTGTTCTTATTTATAACAATCGTTTCAACTTCCTCCTCTATTAATTATTTTCATCATCCATTTAATTGGGTGAGATTTTTCAGTCCTTGGGATATCACTGCCTATTTATTTCCTAATCTCTTCAGGCAAGAAAATCCTGTAGAAAAGTTTCAATTTTTCTACTTTCCCATAGGTAAAAATCTAGTCACCTTGACTTTATTTTATCTAGTCAATTACGGGATTTTTACTTACATATTCTGGCAATCAATGATCCGTTGCTTCAGCAATAACAATGCTACATTTTTGACTAAAGGACAAAGTTACGCTTGCATGGCTTTCATTCAAGTTATGTTCTTAGGCTTGAGTATGCAAAAGAGCAGTGATTCCTATTATAGCGACACTATGGCTCTTTTATTAATAGTTAATTACTGCATCATTGTTGCTTTGATGTTTATTCTCTCTCACCCTCGTCAAACAATTATTGATTGGGCAAGATATAAACATCAAAATCAGCGTCAGGTATCTGTATTAGACGATTTAGTTTGGGGAGAAAAAAGCCCTGCCTTGGTAGCTATCGCCGTGAATGTATTAATTGCTTGCGTGCCTATCGTTTGTTTATTTGTATTTTCTGATCCAGAATTATTGAAATATGAATCACTGAGCAAATTTACACTCATGATTTTCGTATCCCTGTGCTTGATGATGATTTATGCGACCATTACCCAACTCACTCTATTGATGAAAAATCAAAAGCGATATGTATGGTCAGTTGGCATTGTTAGTTCCATCATCTTTTTACCAGGGATAATGTTAACAATGCTCGGTTTTTATCCAGAAAAATACTCAATAGTTTGGTTATTTTCTTCCTTCCCTTGGGCGGGAATACAATATGCAAGCACAGGATGGATGTTCACAGCAATGTTATTTGATTTCACTGTTTTGGCATTGTTAAATATTCAATTGAACAAGCAAGTGAAAAGGCTGGGTGAATCTGCTACTAAAGCATTGTTAGCTGGACGTTAATTAATTTGCAAATCTAGATAATCCGTCGAATTATGCCATTTTTTCGACGGTTTATTGTTGCTATTTTGCCACCTGTCATCTCATACTTGCCAATACCTGGCTGATGGTATCTGGTGGTACTTCATCTGTTACCTTCACCACACCAATTTGAGTTGGAAGCACAAACCGTACTTTTCCTGATTTGACTTTTTTATCTAATTGCAAAGCGTCAATGATGGCGGCAATTTCTATATTGGCTGGTAATTTAGTGGGTAAACCTGCTTTTTTAATTAAGGCGTTTTGACGTTCTGTATCTGCTGCTTGCCATAGTCCCAATTCCACAGCTATTTGTCCAGCAGCTACCATGCCAATACCTACGGCTTCCCCATGTTTGAACATGCGATATTCTGTTAAACTTTCGACCGCATGACCAATGGTATGACCATAGTTGAGAATAGCCCTGAGTCCAGCTTCCTTCTCGTCTTTACTGACAACATCAGCCTTTGCTTGACAAGAACGAGTTAAGATGTTTTGAATGAGTTCTGCTTTGACGTAACGCAGTTGTTCAAGATGTTTACTGGCTTCTAGTTGGTCAAATAATTCCGTATCCCAGATGACACCATATTTAATCACCTCTGCCATCCCTGCCCGGAATTCGCGCGCTGGCAAAGTTTTTAATACTTCTGGGTCAATGAGGACGAAACGAGGCTGATGGAATGCCCCAATTAAGTTTTTGCCGTGGGGATGATTGACCCCTGTTTTGCCACCAATAGCTGAGTCTACCATGGCTAACAAACTGGTGGGGACTTGGACAACGTTAATGCCCCGCAACCAAGTAGCAGCGGCAAAACCGACCATATCACCAATCACTCCACCACCTAAAGCCACCATGGTAGAGGAACGTTCTAGGCGGTTTTCTAGGGCTATATCGTAAAGTTTTTGGATAGAGTTAAGAGTTTTATAGCGTTCTCCAGCAGGGAGATTGTAACTTGCAACTTCAAAACCGGCCTTTTTCAGGGATGCGATCGCTCTTTCTCCATAATGCTTGAAAATCATCGGATTAGAAACCAGCAAAACCTTCTGGCCTAGTTTCACACCGCTCATTTGCTCACCCAGTTGATCTAAACTACCAGGTGCGATCGCAATTTCATAAGACTGTTCTGGCAGATTTACCTTAATTACAGAACTCATTCCCAAACCCTAAAAAACCGCTTGTGGGCTGTATTGTAACGTAATACCCATGAAAAATTAAAAATTAAAAATTAAAAATTGGCAAAGTCAGCTTTTACTAGGCTTTTCCGGTTCAATCTGTCGCATTCCTTCAAGTAATGATTCAATAGATTTAGTGAAGTAATGTGGAGAAACGTAAATGGCTATTGTTGAATACGTACTTTTCTTAGCGGTGTTTACAGGTGTAGCTGTCGGCTTGTTGTTTGGCTTGCGTGCAGCTAAAGTTCTGTAAAACCTTGATTTGACCCTTGGGGTTGGGAAGAGGTAGGTGATAGGTGAGAGTGAAGAAAAGGGTTGAGAGTGTAGTATCCTCCCCATTTCCTCACCTTCCCATCTCCTCACCTCCCCCTCTCCTCTACACAGTTACGGGAGTTGGTACTGCTTGCTGCTTTTGAAATGGTGGACGCATTTCTAAACCCAGCAGATTTAACATTTCTTGGTCGGCATCATAGTCAGGACAGGGTGTGGTGACAGTTAACATCTTGTTATCGTCACTGGAAA
Source organism: Richelia sinica FACHB-800 (assembly GCF_014698825.1). GTDB lineage: Bacteria > Cyanobacteriota > Cyanobacteriia > Cyanobacteriales > Nostocaceae > FACHB-800. The sequence continues at coordinate 93,931 of NZ_JACJTT010000011.1, read as the reverse complement.
AGATGGAGTTAGCCCCTGCCATAAAACAAAAAGCTTGTTCTACTTGGGAAAGTCTGGCCCTACCGGCACTTAAACGGACATCAGAAGTAGGCATAATAATTCTGGCGGTAGCAATCATCCGCACTACTTCCCAAAAGGGTACATCTGGTTGATTTTCCAGGGGTGTACCAGGAACTTGAGAGAGGATGTTGATGGGTACAGACTCAGGATGAGGGTGCAAGTTAGAAAGGGTTTGTAACATACTGATGCGGTCTTGAATACTTTCACCCAAACCTAAAATGCCACCAGAACAGACAGTAACATTAGTTTGACGGACATTTTCAATTGTATTCAAGCGATCGCCATAGGTGCGGGTACTAATAATAGTGCTGTAATATTCCTGGGAAGTATCCAAATTATGGTTATAAGCATATAATCCTGCATCTTCTAGGCGTTTAGCTTGGTCTGCGGTGAGCATTCCCAAAGTGCAGCAAACTTCTAAACCCATACCTGTTACATCCTTCACCATGTCCAGAACTTCCTCAAATTGGGAATTGTTCCGTACTTCTCTCCAAGCTGCACCCATACAAACCCGGCTGACACCTGTGGCTTTGGCTTTTTTAGCAATATCAATGACAGTTTCTTTTTCTAACAGTGCTTCTGGTTTTACCTCTGTTTTATAACGGGAAGATTGGGCACAGTAACTACAATCTTCTGGGCAACCGCCAGTTTTAATGGATATCAGCTTACATACTTGTATTTGTTTTGGGTTGTGATATTGGCGATGTACACTAGCAGCTTGATAAATTAGCTCTAGCAAAGGAGTATTGTAGATGGCCAAAATTTCTGTGTTTTGCCAGTCGTAGCGTATTTCCACCGACATTTCTATCCTTGTTGAAGTCTTTGGGTTTAATGTCCAATCAGTATAGCGTTTAGAATCACGGGAAAATAGATGAGAAGCGAGTGGTAATAGGGAAGATGATTTTCTACCAAGCTTGTATAATGAGGTTTTTCATTTTTTAGCTTGAGTGTTAACTGCCGTACAACCCGACTGGTTTATGAGAAAAGAACCACCACTACTAACAAGCGATCGCCTAGTATTAAAAATTGGGATTCCCGATGATATTCCCCAAATCCTCAAATATTTCATTGATAACAAAGAATATCTCACGCCCTTTTATCCTCTGTGGGCTGACAACTTTTTCACAGAAGAGTATTGGCAATATCACATAGAAAATAATTTTTTAGAATGTGTCAATGAACTATCGCTGAGAATGTTTATTTGCCGGAGGAAAAAGCCCAAAGAAATTATTGGTACGGTAAATTTTACCAACTTTATTCGCGGTGCTGCCCATTTCTGCTATTTAGGATATAGCTTGGCCCAAACGGCTCAAGGTCATGGATATATGACAGAAGCCCTGCAAGTTTCCACCGAATACATGTTTCAAGAACTAAAAATGCACCGAATTATGGCAAATTACATGCCCCACAATCGCCGCAGTGGCAATGTACTCAAAAGATTAGGCTTTGTAGTGGAAGGATATGCCAGAGATTATTTAATGATTAATGGCAAATGGGAAGATCATATTCTCACCAGCCTGATCAATCCCCATTGGCAACCTACAAATACTTACCATTATTATTAAACTGAGGTTTGCATCCTTCAAAAGGTAGACCTGACAACATAATCCCTGTTGTAAAATAGACTATGAAGGATTCGGGGGGCCAGTTTACTGGTCAGAAACGCCTATAGAGACTATCTTCGGCAATCTTCAAGGTTTAAAGAGCAGCCAGCTAAAACAACTCCAGCGGCTGTATCATCAACGCATTCCGGGCGATCGCATCACTACTTCTGAGTTTGCCCAGCGTTTAGCAGCTATCAGTACAGAATTAAATCAACCCGTCTGCGCCTATCTCAACCGCCGTGGGCAAGTCATTCGGGTGGGGGTAGGTACTCCTCGTCAAACCCAAATCCCGCCCCTAGAACTGCCCCGTTACGGTGCTGAAAGGTTGAGTGGCATTCGCTGTATAGCGACTCATTTGAAGTCAGAACCACCCAACGAAGCAGCACTGACGGCCATGGCTTTGCAGAGGTTAGATGTGTTGGTGATGGTAAATATTACTGGTACAGGCTTCACCAGGCGGGGTGGTGGTGCAACTGGGTATGTGAAGGAAGCTTACTTAGCTCATCTTGTCGCCCACACCAAACAACTAGTCTTAACTCAATCTACTGGTATTACTACCACAGACTTTACTTTATACTCTCACATATCCCCACCTCTGAGTTTAGATGCCATATCCGAACAGGATTTCATTGACTTAGTAGAAAATCTAGAAGCAGAATTCAGCCGGGAATATGTTGCCCAAGAGGTAGATGCAGATCATGACCGGGTGGTAATTGTGGGTGTGCATACAGATGATATGACACCAATCCAATTTCAAGACACCATTGCTGAACTAGCAAGGTTAGTTGATACCGCCGGTGGAGAAGTATTACAAACATTACAACAAAAGCGATCGCGCATTCATCCCCAAACCGTTATTGGTGAAGGTAAAGTCCAAGAAGTTGCCCTCACAGCCCAAACCTTGGGCGCTAACCTCATCGTCTTTGACCGCGACCTTTCACCATCCCAAGTCCGCAACCTAGAAGCACAAATAGGTATCCGCGTAGTAGACCGGACAGAAGTGATTCTTGACATCTTTGCCCAACGTGCCCAATCAGGTGCAGGTAAACTACAAGTGGAACTGGCACAGCTAGAATATATGCTGCCACGGCTGACAGGCCGAGGTCGTGCCATGTCCCGACTAGGGGGTGGGATCGGGACGCGAGGCCCTGGGGAAACTAAACTAGAAACAGAACGACGAGCCATTCAACGGCGGATTTCTCGTCTACAACAAGAAGTTAATCAACTACAAGCCCATCGTTCCCGCTTGCGTCAACGGAGACAACATCGGGAAGTTCCCTCAGTGGCCTTGGTAGGATATACCAACGCAGGTAAATCTACCTTATTAAATGCCCTCACCAACTCGGAAGTTTACACCGCTGACCAACTCTTTGCTACCCTAGACCCCACCACTCGTCGCTTAGTCATTCCCCAACCAACTGGTGCGCCCCAGGAAATATTGATCACCGATACAGTGGGATTTATCCATGAATTACCAGCATCCTTAATGGATGCCTTCCGCGCCACCTTGGAAGAAGTGACAGAGGCTGATGCCCTAATACATTTAGTGGATTTATCCCATCCAGCTTGGTTAACTCATATTCGTTCAGTGCGGGATATTCTCGCCCAAATGCCAGTTACCCCTGGCCCAGCCCTAGTGGTGTTTAATAAAATCGATCAGGTCGATAGCCAAAATTTAGCCTTAGCCCAGGAAGAGTTTCCTCTAGCTGTGTTTATCTCTGCTAGTCAGCGTTTGGGTTTAGAAACTCTGCGCCAAAGATTAGGGCAATTAATTGAATATGCTGTAGATTGCAGGTAAGTATTCAATTAATTATTTACCTGATGTTTTTATGCCGCCAGCATGATTGCTGCGGCTTTATTCATTGTATTGTGCGATCGCCTACTTTATACCAATTCGCAGCAACCAACACATTGAGCAAACCCCTCCCCAACCCTCCCCGCAAGCGGGGAGGGTGCACGATAGTGCGGGTGGGGTAATCATCTGTTGCCAACATTGTTCGATTTGGTATTACAGCCGTAGACAAGACATTTAGGACATTAACTACAACTAAAACTTAGACACTCAAAGGCTTTTAGCACTGTCACCCCGCAGGGGTGCGCCAGTCGCTCATGGGGGAAACCCCCAAGACCGCGCTGGCTTACCTGTCACCTGTCACCTGTCCCCTGCTATACAGCCAATCGCACAATTTTTTGCTATGGTTATTTACGCCTGAAGAAACCTTTTCTAGACCTTGAGTTCATCATCTCAAAGTAGATACGACAACTTCCCAGCTTCAAATTGCCGCTTTATCGTAAGTTATTCCCTGGATATGATATGACTGTGCTGCTAACTTTGTAGTCGCAGTCAAAACTTCTTGCCTTGCCCATTGGTCAGCATTCAAGATGTCATCTAACGAGGGATTTTGTCGGTTATCATGTTGATGGCGATCGCACACCCATTCAATACACCGAGCAATATCCAAATAGCCAATTTTCTCTTCTAAAAACAGTGCTACAGCTTGTTCATTGGCAGCATTCAATACCGCAGGCATAGAACCACCAGCCCTACCCGCAGCATATGCCAACCGCATACAAGGATATTTTTGATGGTCTGGTTCCCGGAAAGTTAAACTTCCAGCTTTGACTAAATCCAATCTTTCCCAGTCAGTATAGATGCGCTCTGGCCAAGATAAAGCATAAAGTAAAGGTAAACGCATATCCGGCCAACCCAGTTGAGCTAACACAGAAGTATCTTGCAACTCTATCAGCGAATGAATAATACTTTGGGGATGAATGACAATTTCAATGTCGTCATAATCTAACCCAAATAAAAAGTGAGCCTCAATTACCTCCAGTCCCTTATTCATCAAAGTGGCTGAATCTACAGTAATTTTCCGCCCCATCGACCAATTGGGATGTTTCAGGGCATCTGCCACTGTTACTTCCGGTAACTTTTCCACCGGCCAATCACGGAAAGCACCACCGGAAGCAGTCAGCAATATCTTTCTCAGTCCACCTTGAGGAACACCTTGCAGACATTGGAAAATAGCCGAATGTTCAGAATCAGCTGGTAATAGTTTCACACCATGTTTTTCTACCAAAGGTAGAACCACAGGCCCCCCAGCAATCAAGGTTTCTTTGTTAGCTAAAGCAATATCTTTCCCAGCTTCAATAGCCGCAATAGTAGGAAGTAAACCTGCACAACCAACAATCCCAGTTACCACCGTTTCGGCATCACCATAGCGGGCAACTTCTATCACTCCCGCTTCCCCTGCAAGGATAATAGGTTGTGGATTGAGGTCTTGAATAGCTGCTTTCAGTTCTGCTAACTTTTCTGCCGCAGAGATAGCCACAATTTCGGGGCGAAACTGGCGAATTTGGGCAGCAAACAACTCCACATTTCTGCCAGCCGCTAAACCAACTACCCGAAACTGATCTGGGTACTGAGAAACGATATCTAAAGTCTGAGTACCGATGGAACCAGTAGAACCAACAAGAGTAATAGCTTTCACAATGTTTTAATAATTAACAGATACATTTAACTATAAATTGCTTAGGACTCGGAAGAAACACAGGGTATGGAGGATAGAGAATAGAAATAACAGAGAATAAGCCAGGTTTCTATCAGTGGTTGTTAATTTCCCGATTGTTTCAGAACATAATTAATATCACGGTTAGGAATCATATCACAGGCACCAGGGCGCTGATAAACACAAGTTCCCTGCCAACATTGCTGCAATTGATAGTTTTGGTATGGGGGTGGGAGAGGACGATTAGCGATAACGTAGTTAAATCCTGTGTTTAGTTGTTCAAAATCTCCATCTTTTTCCACAGGAAATATGGGTACATCATGATGAAGATAAGTGTACCCTCCCGATAAAGCCCAATTTACCCCCCAAAGCCCAAGACCGCATACATTTTTGTCGTGACTTAAACTCTGAAATGCTAACAAATTTTCAGATACAGCAGTCCAGTGTGTGGCTTGTAAATTAGTGCCAAAGGTGGAAAAGTTTAAAGGTGCATAGAGATTAAATCGGCTAGCAAGAGCAACAGAACTAGAAGTCCAAAGACAAAAACTGAGTAAGACTGCAATTGCTATTTTTCTCAGTGATAACCACTTGGGCAACCAATTGATCACTAACTCTGCTGTTCCTAATCCAGCTAATATCATCAGCATAGGAATTGCTGGATAAATAAAGCGATATTCTTTATGTGCTAGTAGACTGTGAGAGAGAATAATGATGAAAGCCAGCCATCCTAAAATTGGACTGCGACGACTACCTATCACCACCAAAATCATCATGGGGAAAAATAACCAAGACCAACTTTTGAGGAGAAAAACAACATATTCATACCAGGGCGAAACTCCATAAAGTTTGCTCCTACCCTCAACCAAATTTACCCAAATATTTAACCAAAAGGATTGAAAGGGATAAGTCCAGGTAAAGGCATCAACTGTACCAAAGATGAGGAATACGCCTGTAATTCCTGCTAACATTGGTAGCCAATACCGCCACTTGGTTTTACAAATATACACTAATGCCAAGGCTATACAGGGCAGTAAATGAATGCGTAAAGCTAGAGCAATTCCTAACAAACATCCAGCTAAAAACAATCGCTGTCGAGATGGGGAATATTTAGGTTGATAGCTTAAATAAAGACCTGGTAACAGGAAATGAGTAGCAACAACTTCAGTAAAAGCTTTGGGAGAAAAGTAAATTAACTCAAACCAAATCATGGAAATACTGGCACAAATAACAGCAGTTATCCTGCCACCGATGTTATTTCCCCAGAGAAAAGCTATGACGACAAGACTGAGAGAGATAAGTGATAAAAAAACATTGATTCCTGTTACGTACCCGGTCGAGCCTTCTCCCAGCCAAGCAGTGAGACCCATGACGACTGCTAAAATTCCTGGGAATACCCATGAGCGAATTCCGTCTCTAAACTCCCAGGTGACTATACCATGACCAAAAGCGAGTCGGTGGGCAGGTTCTTGAGTTTGAAAAATTTCATCTGCCCAAAACATATTCGGAAATTTCAGGGCAGTCACAACACGTATGATTAATGATAATAAAAGTATGATAGTTAAAAAAATATCTACTTGAAATCGGCGATTCATTCCCAAAAAATACATTCCTTATTTATTTGTTGCTAAAATATTAAGTTCTCTTGTCATTATTCAGAGAAAAACCATTTAAGGTGGTGATTATTAAAAATAGGAAAAATATTTCCCTATATTATTAATGATTAGCTGATTAATTAAAATTTTTCTTCTTCCTCTAAATTATGGTCTTCATTTGTTTTTTTGATGCCCTCTTGAAAATTTCTCAAACTTTTTCCTAATACTCCTCCCAATTCAGGGATTTTTTTAGGTCCAAAAATTAACAGGGCAACTACAGCAATTATTACAACTTCTGGCCATCCTAGTCCGAACATAAATATCCTTTACCATTAGTAAATTAGCAATTTGTCAAAATTTACCACAAATTTATTCTCTAGTAATTGGTATACCTAGCCAAGTGCTTAATTCATAAGCCAACCATTCTAGTTCTGTTTCTGATTTCAGCAAGCCAGTGTTTACATCCAGTTCAAATTTTTCCACTCCTACCAAAATAGTTAATTTTCCTGGTATTTGAGTTCTTTCACCATCATAGTTTTTAGCCAAGTAGGTGGGAATATAAATTATCTTGGTGATACTTTCTCTAGGTGATAAACGAGAACGGTGAGTTTGAAATCGCCCGATATTTTGTCTCAGGGCAATTTGTTGATGGTCTATCCGCAAACTAATGGTGCCAAATAAGCCCAATAATATTTTGTATACCATCGACAGGCCAGCACCCCAGAAAGGCAGTGAAAATAGAGCAAAAGGAATATTTACGGGGAAAGGCGCAAATAGTACACCAATTGTCCAAAATAAGATGAATGAATTCCAAGCTGTGGCAAATAAAGCCAAAAATATGATTGAGGGTTGAAAACCAACTGGAGGAATAACGATTTTCAGGAAGTTGTTGTTTTTAGTCAGTTCTATTTTGCTGCCATAGGGTTTTTTTACAGTTATGACTGGACTATGAACTAAGTTTGGCTGTTGTAAGGCGTTTAATGCTTCTGTGGCTGAACTTAAACGCCGATCTAAACTTGGTTCGGTCATTAACTGCAACCAGTGAGTAAAACTAGGACTCAGAGGTGTGGATGGTTGAAACTGAATCCGAAAGTCTATTTGGGGTAGGTCAGCAGGGTGAATGCCTGTGACTAGATAAATCAGAGTTGCACCTAAACTAAACAGGTCGGAAGCAGGTGTAGTACGTCCACCAAATTGTTCAGGTGGCATATAGCCGTAAGTACCCACAACGGTTCTGGTTCCTCCTTCTGCTGCCAAGATGGTTTGGACTGAACCAAAATCGACCAGATACACTTGACCCACACTATTGTCGGATTTTTCTGCTAACAAAATATTGCTAGGCTTGATGTCACGGTGGATAACGGGTGGGTTGAGACTTTGCAGATAAATGAGAATTTCTAAGACGGCTTGAGCGATCGCTTTGACTTCGGCTTCTGTAAAAGTCCTGCCACTGTGTAAGTATTGTTCTAAGGTAGAGGCAGGAATATAAGTCTGGACGAGGGCAAATCCTCTGTAGGTAGGGGAATTCACCTCAAAATAGTCTAAATAACGAGGAATGAAAGGATGAGACAAAGATTGTAAGATTGCTGCTTCTCGTTCAAACAGCTTGAGATCATCCCATTCAAAGTCGTTGCCAAAGGAAACCAGCTTCACAATTACTAATTCATTTGTATTAATATCTCGTGCTAAGAGTGTTTTTCTACCAGCTTTTTTACTTAATTGCTGTTGAACTTCGTAGCGATTTCCTAAGATTTCCCTATTCATGATATTTACTTATAGGGTTATGTTGCTAAATTTTCTTATTGCCGTTCGGTATTTTACGTTAGTTCACATTATAAATTGTAGACAGTAGATGGCTTCTTTTGTAGCACAGGAGTGAATAAAGACGAGTGAACCGTCTACTCAATATTTAGCGTTCATGACTACTCCACTCTAGATGATGGTTAATATTTAAATTTTAATTGCTTATGCCTTCTCAACTTTGGCCTTATGTTACCCCTGGTATTCCTGATGAATTATTTGAGTATTTGCCAGGTATTCCGATGAGTCAACGAGAATTAAGGTTGTTGTTGATTACCCAACTGCGCCTCAAATCTGATTCGGTGCTGTGGGATATTGGGGCGGGAACGGGTACAATCCCTGTGGAGGTTGGTTTGCTATGTCCACAGGGCAAAGTAATCGCAGTAGAACGAGATGAAGATGTGGCTAGCTTAATCAAGCGTAACTGCGATCGCTTTGAGGTGAAAAATGTGGAAGTGATTGAAGGTAGTGCCCCTGATTGTCTAGAACAGATTCAATTAGCACCCCACCGTGTTTGTATTGAAGGCGGAAGACCCATTCAGGATATATTGCAAGCAGTATGGCAGTATTTACCTCCATCCGGTCGAGTTGTGGCTACAGCTGCTAATCTAGAAAGTCTGTATGCTATTTCTCAGTGCTTTTCTCTGTTAAGAGCGAGAAATATTGAAGTGGTGCAATCAGCAGTTAATCGCTTAGAAACACGGGGCTACTCCCAAAGCTTTGTGGCCACTGATCCCATTTTTATTCTCAGTGGTGAGAAACTAGATTAAACAATTAAAAATTAAAAATCAAATTAAAAATGATAGTTTGGGCATGGGGTAGAGAAAAGACGGACAGACAGGGAATGGAGTGTGATTTCTCTCCTTTGCTGTTGTGTGGTTTGACCAGGGTGACTTTTGCTTGGGAACTGGATCAAAAGTTCTCAACCCCAGGAGAAGCTGGCTACTGTTACTCTAAAATTCAGCCCCCAGCTAGACTGTGGCTGCATATCCTCATTTTTAATTTAGCTTTTTAATTGTTAATTGCTTACTGCTATGCCTTGGTCTCGAATTATTAGTGGAATTATTGCGATCGCTCTAGCACTGTTTTCAACCATACTCGGTGGTTGGTACTTTACCGTCATGATCGCGATCGTGGTTTTTTTAGGTCAACAGGAATATTTTAATTTGGTGCGGACTAGAGGCATAGCCCCTGCTGCCAAAACTACCATATTTGTGAGTGTCATTTTACTAGTGATTTGTACTATCAATGGTGATTTAGCTGACGCGATTATGCCAGTTGGTGGTACATTTATCTGTTTTTATTTACTTTTTCAACCTCAATTTGCCACCATCGCGGATATTTCTGCGTCAATTATGGGGTTGTTTTATGTAGGTTATTTACCTAGTTATTGGGTACGTTTACGGGCAATTGATCAGACAGTAATTAGTAATATTCCCTTGAGTGGCTATTGGCCTCCTGCATGGCAAAACTTTTTAACTGCGGATAATATCGCTGCCTTACCAATGGGTTTTAAAGCTACTGTTTTGACTTTATTGTGTATTTGGGCAGCTGATATTGGTGCTTATATTATTGGCAAATTTTTTGGTAAAACCCGTCTATCTGACATTAGCCCGAAAAAAACTGTAGAAGGGGCAGTCTTTGGCATCACTGCTAGTGTTGTTGTCGCTGTTGCCGGGGCTTACTATATTCATTTACCTCTCTCATCAATTACTGGTGTGACATTGGGTTTACTTATCGGTATTGCCAGTCTGCTGGGCGATCTCACAGAATCCATGTTGAAACGAGATGCAGGTGTCAAAGATTCAGGACAATTAATACCTGGACACGGTGGTATTTTAGATCGGACAGATAGTTATATTTTTACTGCCCCTTTAGTCTATTATTTCGTAACTCTACTCTTGCCCTTATTCAAACTTTAGGGGTATTAGCAGAATTGACATCCCCTCTATCCCCAAAAAATTGACATTTTCATGAATATATTTGCCTTTAGGAATATAATTTAAAAATAAGCAATTAGCATATTGGATTTTAAATTTTTAATGTTTATGGGTTGATGTTAATCTGCCCACAACAGACAAGCTTGCCGGGGATCAGCGTAAGTTCTTGGATATCCACATCTGTACCCAGATCAAAATCTGTACCAGAATTGCTTTCCCAGAGTAATTGTTGATTTTGGTAGATTTCTACAGGAGCAAGTCGTAATTCCTGCCCATTCAATAGTTGTAACCCTAAACACATATTCAGGGATGTGGATTCAGAATCAGATGTTGGGATAGCAGCCAATATCAGTTTATGATGTTCAAGGGTAATTTTTTGCCAACTCATTGGCTTGGATTTTGAGCAGTATTCTGGTAAAAGTTTAACCAGTACATCATTTAAAGCTGTAGATAATAATGCCGATGATAGGGAAAGATTGAGGTCCTCTTCTTCAACAATAAGTTGAGCCATAATCGGTACTATTTCTAGTAATGTGAGTGGTTTCCCTTTCAGTATCGAGCCAATGTTTACACGTATATTTTCCGCTTGAATTTGAATTTCTGTAATATGGAGACCTTGATAAACTGCATGATTAGCAACAATAGATACCTCAGGAATGGAACCAGAGAGCAGTTGGCGATCGCTCGCTTTAATTTCTACTTCCAGGTGAGATACTTGACTTAATTGTGTTCTTAGCCAGAGCTTGATAGCTTCTGTCAGAACTTGCGTGATGATACGTATTTTTCTGTTATTTGTTACTAAGGAACTTTTTTCTGACATGTAACAACTCTAGTCCAAGCTCAATAAAGCAAAACATTTAAACAAGTCTTAAATGTAACATTTATGGCTATTAACTACAATTACCAAAGAATAATGAGCTAATTAACTATTAGAAAACACAAACAGTATTTTTACATGGAGGAAAGGTTACAAAAGATTATTTCTCAATGGGGTATTGCCTCACGTCGTGAAGCAGAGGAGATGATCAGGCAATCACGAGTGCAGGTAAATGGGGTATTGGCACATTTAGGGCAAAAGGTTGATCCCCAACAAGACCAAATATTGATTGATGGTCAATCTGTAACTAACAACCAACGTCCAGATTTAATTTATCTGTTGCTATATAAACCCAAAGGAGTTGTTTCTACTTGCTATGATCCCCAAGGCAGACCTACTGTTTTAGACTTACTACCTCAAGAATTGCGCGATGGTTCCGGTATTCACCCCGTTGGTCGTTTAGACGCAGAGTCTACAGGTGCATTAATCTTGACCAATGATGGAGAACTAACGTTTGGTCTGACCCACCCACGCCATAGTGTATCTAAGACATATGATGTTGTAGTGAAAGGACATCCGCCAGAGGCGGTATTACAAATTTGGCGTAGAGGAGTAGTCCTCGAAGGTAGAAAAACTAGAACAGCCGAAGTGCGCTTAATAGAAAAATGTACAGACCGCAGTCGTTTGGAAATAATTCTGCAAGAGGGTAGGAACCGTCAAATTCGTCGTGTGGCTGAACAGCTAGGATATCCAGTCATCAAGTTGCACCGCACAGCTATAGGATCAATTCACTTAAACAAACCACAAACTCCATGTTTACAAGCAGGTAATTATCGCCATTTGAGCCAAAATGAAATTCTTTTTTTAAAAAACCACATACACCAAAAACCTATTAAACACAAAGCTGAGTTAAGGAGTGAACAAAAAAAATGAAGTGGTTCAAAAGGAAAGTCCAAGTGCAGACCAAACCTTCTATTGAGGAACAACAAAAAGAACTTTTAGCAAAAATCGGCACTCAATTACAATCCTGGCGGCAAGAGCAAGCAGTATCCTTAGATGAATTAGTATTATTAACTAGAATTCCTCGTCGTTTATTACAGGCGATTGAGGAAGGTAATTTAGCAGATTTACCAGAACCAATCTATATTCAAGGCTTAATTAGACAATTTGCTGATGCTTTAGGGATGAAGGGGGCAGAACTAGCTAGCAGTTTTCCCCTTGGTGCTCCCACTGTCAGCGGAGAAAATAAGTTGAAGGTGAAAAATATTGCTCAATTACGTCCACTACATCTTTACTTACTCTATATTTTCCTGATTTTTTGCTCTGTTAATGGTTTATCTCAGTTGTTAAATAGGTCTGCACTACAGGCTAACAATAGTCAAAGTGAATTAAATTCACAACAGTTATCCAATAACAACAATGAGTCTTTTGCAGACAGAGATTTATCAGATGTAACTAGCAAAACAGCGGAAAAAGCCGTACAGATTGGTGTAACTCTGAAAGCATCTTCTTGGATTCGCGTGATTGCTGATGGTCAAACTCAATTTGAAGGAGTTTTGCCAGAGGGCACACACCGGACTTGGAAGGCCCAAGAGCAACTAACAGTGAAAACTGATAATGCCGGTGGTGTGTTGATGAGTGTCAATCAGCAAAAAGCTAGAGAAATGGGCAAACCTGGTCAGGTAGAAGAAGTGAAGATTGCGGCTAAACCACAGTCATAGTTTGAGAAATCACTTTTCTCATCACAAAGGACAGAAGACAGGAAGAAAAATATTCTTTTCTGTCACCTGTCACCTATCACCTATCTTGGTGCACGTCCGTAAAGTAAAGTGAGATGTTTCAAGCGATCGCTTAACTCTGCTTTCAGCATATCTGCCTGATAGCGCCACTGCCAATTACCCTCCGCAGTTCCTGGAAAATTCATTCGCGCTTCTGTTCCCAAACCCAGCACATCTTGTAAGGGCAAAATGGCTTGATTAGCAATGGAACTCAAAGCCAAGCGAATTAAATCCCAGTGAACACCATCAGCACTAATGCCACCTAAATACAAATCTAGATTGCGCTTTTCCCACTCACCAGCTTTCTCATACCAGCCGATAGTTGTATCGTTGTCGTGAGTTCCTGTATAAACTACCGCATTGCGAACATAGTTAAAAGGTAAAAACGGATTACCGGGATCAGAACCAAAAGCAAACTGTAATACCTTCATCCCTGGAAATTCAAACTGATCACGCAAAGCTTCTACCTCTGGAGTAATAATCCCCAAATCTTCAGCCAACACTGGCAATTTACCCAATTGCTCTTTAATAGCTGTAAATAAAGCTACTCCTGGGGCTTCAATCCATTCCCCATTCACAGCCGTTTCTTCCCCTTGGGGAACTGCCCAAAAAGCTTCAAATCCTCGGAAGTGGTCAATGCGAATAATATCTACATAATCCAGCATGGCGGCAAAACGCTGCACCCACCAATGAAAATCTTGTTTTTCTAATTCCTCCCACTGATAAACAGGGTTGCCCCATAATTGACCAGTAGCGCTAAAGTAATCTGGTGGTACACCTGCCATTAAAGCAGCTGCTCCTGTTTCCTCATCTAAGGCAAATATTTCAGGATTTGCCCACACATCCGCACTATCGTGAGCCACATAAATAGGAATATCGCCAATAATTTCTATTCCTCTTCTATTGGCATAACTTTTGAGTTCTGACCATTGGCGGAAAAATTCATATTGCAGGAACTTGTAATAAAAAATTTCGTTAGATAGCTGTTTTTGGGCATGAATTAAGGCTTCTGGTTCCCGTTTTGCTAATTCAGGTTCCCAATTATGCCAACTAGCACCATCTTGGGCATCTTTGAGGGCCATAAATAAAGCATAGTTATCCAACCAGTAGGCTTTACTAGTGCAAAACTCAGTAAAAGCTTCCTTTTGGCTGACAGTGGCTTGCTTTTGAAAATTATCCGCCGCTTTTTTCAGTAAGTTTACTTTAACGGGAATAACAGCCTCAAAATCTACCTGATGGGTGGGAAAGGTCTGCAAATTATCAAAATCTTCTGGTGTTAACAACCCCTCATCTACGAGTTTTTCTGGACTAATGAGTAGGTGATTTCCTGCCATTGCTGAATAGCACATATAAGGGGAATTACCGTACCCAGTAGGTCCCAAGGGTAAAACTTGCCAATATTGCTGAAAACTATCCTTGAGGAAATCAATAAAGCCATAAGCTTCTAAACCTAAATCCCCAATCCCAAATCGACTGGGAAAAGAACTTGGATGTAATAGAATACCGCTTGATCTAGGAAAGGGCATAGTTAATGGTAAATATGAGTAGATTATTTATCAGCACTTAGACAAATGTTACATTTAATTGATTTTGTCGCGAGTGCAAAATCTGAAAAATATCGTGATTCTTAACAACTATATTCACAGAAAACTAATTCCTGTCTTGTTTTACACTCAAAATCGAGAATAGTATGGAAATGAGCATGGTATAATTAAGTATAAATTTTAGATAGAAAAAATACAGAAGAATATAAAGAAATACAAAGATTTTGAAAGCAAATTGTAAATGAACTTAATTGCCAAGCTTATATCCTGCTGTGGAAAGTGTAATTTGATGAACTGCTAAGGAGTTTGATATGAATATTCAAATTGCCCAATGGCAACCTAAGTATGAAACAGGAAATATCATCATTGACGAACAACACAAAAGTCTATTTAGCACTATTAATGCCCTAAATAATGCGATGTTAGAGGGTCAGGGACAAAAGTTATTAATGAAAACTATTCAGAGTTTAAAGGACTACACTACAGTCCATTTTGAAACTGAAGAAAAGTTCATGTTAGACCATCAATATCCAGGCTATGCAGAACATAAAATCAAACATGAAGCACTCAAAGACAGAGTGTGTAAATTTGCACAGGAAGATGAAAATGATTTATTCAAGTTGACGAATAAAATTTCTCATTTTTTAACTGATTGGTTAATTCATCATATTAAAGATGAAGACCTAAAGATGATTGAATTTTGTCGTTCTGGTCATCTAGATGATTCTCAAGCAGACCAGCTAAGAGGTTCTGATTCTAGTTCTAGTACAATAGAGATTGCCCAATGGCGACCTGAATATGAAACAGGCTACATTTTAATTGACCATCAACATCAAAGTCTCTTCCACGCTATTAACGCCCTCAATGGTGCCATGTTAGCAGGTAGAGGAGATGAATTACTGGAAAAAACGTTAGAAAGTTTGACAATCTATACAACTATTCACTTTGAAACAGAAGAAGAATACATGGTCAAGAATGACTATCCAGGTTACCTGGAGCATAAGTCAAAACATGAAGATTTACGTCAACAAGTAGAAGAATTTAATCAACAAGTTAAAAATAAAAATAAAACCCAAATGACTATTAATGTATCCCATTTTTTAACGGATTGGTTGATTCACCACATTAAAGATGAAGACAAAAAGATGATTGCTTTTTTCCGCAGAAAACGGCAACAAGAAAACGTCTAACTAGCAGATAATTAGGTTGATTAAGTTGATAACTTCTATGAGTTATAAAAATCCTGCTCCTACTGTTGATATTATTATCGAATTAATTGATCGCCCCCATCGCCCAATTATATTAATTGAAAGACATTATGAACCTTTGGGTTGGGCTATTCCTGGTGGCTTTGTCGATTATGGTGAATCTGTAGAAGCAGCAGCAAAAAGGGAAGCTAAGGAAGAAATAGGATTAGATATAGAGTTAGTTGAACAGTTTTTAGTTTATTCTGATCCTCAGCGTGACCCCCGACAGCACACAGTGAGTATTGTATTTTTAGCATCAGCAACCGGGACTCCTTTGGCAGGTGATGATGCTAAGGGAGTAGGGATTATTGATCCTTGGTCTATTCCCAAGAATTTATGTTTTGACCACGATAAAATTTTAGGTGATTATTGGCAATATAGAAATTATGGTATTCGACCCAGATTAGGCTTGGGGACAAATTAAAAACTGTAGGAATGACGCAAGATTAACGCATTTTTGTCATTGTGAAAAACTTACACCTTTGGGATGCTACCCAAACATATACAGCAAATTTGATTTAAGTGAAGTACAACTATAGCGGGCAAGATGCCCGCACCACAAGAGTTAGATTAAATCCCCAATATTAAAAGTTTAGGGGTAGAAAAAATCAACCCCTAATGAATGACTTATTTAGGGTCTAAGAAAATCCCAATGCCATTATGAACTCTTGCCGCGGTGTTAGGAGAACGGTCAAGTAATTGTCCACTTAAATAAAGACTGGTAGAACTTCCCCCATCTAAATTTAAAGCATTGACACATCCCATAGTTTGCATAAGTTGGGCTTGTTCTGCCAATGTCGGTCCCGGTCCACCTGGACGACTATGGACGGCAGCGATGATTAAATTACCTGCGGTTGTTGTACAGATGCTACTACGAACTGCTCTTTCTCTAATAAAAGCATCACTGAATTTTTCAGCTTTAGCATCAAGAACAATTTGCCGATTTTGGACGAGTAGGGGGCCCGCAGCGATGATGTGGGGATAACGACTAAATTCTGTGGGTGTGGTGGTGCTAGTAATCTGAACAGTCGTACCCGTTGGTAACTGTGAGGCATTATTGATAGCGTTACCACGGAGGACAAGGAGATAGCCATTCTGAGGAATGGGAACAGGGTTAGCACCAGCTTTACCACCAGCTAATTGATTAGTAACTTGATTATTTTGAATAGTAATGATGGTTTCGTTATCGCTGAGGGGTGTGTAGGTTGTGCCCCAAATTGAGGTATAACGAGCTATACCATTTTGAATGTAGCCACTGTTGAAGAGGATAACTGGTAGACGCTGGTTGTTGCTGGTCACTAGGGTTTCCGTTAATGTGAGACGACCAACATAAAATGCTCCTGTATCATTCCAAGCGATCGCTCCTCGATTGAGAATTGGCCCGGATATCCATTGATTATCGCGACGAATTGCCCCCAATGGCAACCGATTATTACGGTTAAAATAACCACCGTTAATCGCGGCAATAGCTGCATAATTTTGAGCAGTTTGAATTAAAGGTGCAGTTCCTGACAGAGTTTGCTGGTTTGTCCACATCGGTTTTAAGCTGATGTGAGCAGCACGGGGATTAATTTCTAACCAGACGACAGGGAAACGTGCTGTTCCTACATTGACAAAACGTTGTCGCCAACGTAACCCTGTTGTCAAAGTAATATCTTTTTCTACTAAAGCATCTGGTCTGACATCTATCACCAAGCGATTGGGATTATCAATTGTGCTGACGCGGACAGATTGACCAAAAGGCACACTCAGACGCAAAATAGTTTGGTTTTTCACCACCTCCACTTTTTGCAGTAGGGGTTCTGGTGCAGAGGTTAACTGTTTACGTAAATTGCTAGGTGTAGCCGTGGGATTGGTGTAGGGTTGGAGTAAACTGGGTGCAGCAATACCATCTAAAGTAATTGTCCAATCTCGATTAGGGGGAGTATTAGCAGCACCAGCTACCGCATCTGCATCAACTACTCGTTTTCTGGGTAACTCTTGTCTGACTTGCCAAGGTGTGGGTCGATCTAAATCTACCACCAAGCGATCGCCTGAACTTTGTTTTCCCTGCCGAATATCTAGCACTTTAGCTGTGGGAGTAGCGATCATCAAAGTTTGACCATTGGCTTGTATTTGCCATCCTGCTGTTTTTGCCAACTCAGCAATATCTAAATAGCGGTAAGATTCCGATAGCTTAGTACCCAAAATCACAGGCTTGGTCGTCGAAGAAAACCACTGTACTGGTTGAGATGCGGGATTAGTGGTACTTAATAAATCTACCCCCATCAACTGCCGTAGCATCCCATCACTCACATAAGTTGTCAATTTTCCCCTAGTCGTGACTTGTTGTACCCAAGCACCTGGTACAATGCGACCATTCAAAGAAAGTTGATTACCAGCAGATGATGACTGTTTAACAGAGGGGGGAGGTAAAGGAGGTTGATTCTGGGCATAAATTTTGTCAGTTACCGTTAACCACCACACCAGGGAAAAAGCAGGTAACAAAATCCTATAAAGATATGTTAGTCGGGAAAAAATTGGCATTTTAAACATTATCTACTTAAATACTTTGGCAATTTATACCCATTTGCACCAGGAATGCAACAGATTAAACCTGAAAAACCCTATGCAATCTATAGATTCCCCATGTTTTATTTCTAATTTTTAATTATGATTCCTACCCCAAACCTACCTTGACCTATCATTGGCTAATCTTAAAAAAAAATGGCTTTTTTTTGTTTTCACATGATATTATATATGATGGCTCCTTATCTCTTGGAAAAATTAGCACGTAGTCTTACCGCTAAAACCTAGAAAAATTGTTACAAATTATACAATTATTTCGCAGTAGATAACTGTAGTCTGGGTATTCACAGCTGGATTAAGATATTCATCCTCACCGATGGCTCCTATTTTTGCCACTTCTAGTGAGGTCGGCTAAACAAGCAGCCAGTGGCAATGGGTAGCCAGTCAAATATAGATATTTTTTAGGAATTGTCAAATGGGCATATAGCTGCTGCATCGACTGATTTTGAGTCAAATCAAGGTGATTACACCCAAAAAAGTAGGAAAAAACAAACCTAATCGAGTTAATAAAGATTTAGGTGAATTAATGCCTGAACAGGAGCTTTTGATGGGGACACAGAAAAAACACCTACCTTCAGGATCTAAATTAAAAACTATCAAGGCAAACAAACTTTTCTGTTAACAGTAGCTTTTCCAACAGTGCATAAACACATAAAATAGAACAGCAATTTTAACACGGGTAGGCTAAAACGTCAATCCGCCGTTAAAATTTTTTTTCCCTAAATTTTGGTGATTGTGTATTTTTCTCCAGCACTCAATGGAAAAAGTTTTCCTTAGCAGTAGTGGCAAAATTCGTAACTCAATATTTCAGGAATAGAGTATGAATCATCAATCGTTGAATCAGGGTCAGAACATTACATTATCCTCACAAATTCAACCTCAGGACACCTACCCAGGGCAAAAATGGTTAACTGAAGAGCGAGACGCTTGTGGCGTGGGATTTATTGCCCATCGTCAAAATCAGTCCAGCCATGAAATTTTACAAAAAGCCTTAACTGCTTTAACCTGCTTGGAACATAGAGGCGGTTGTAGTGCTGACCAAGATTCCGGTGATGGTGCAGGGATATTAACAGCTATTCCTTGGGATTTATTTCAATCCAGCTATCCCCAAATCAGCGATGGGAATGCTAGAAGCAGAATTGCTGTAGGGATGATATTTTTACCCCAGGACAAAGCCGCAGCCCAAGCAGCTAAAGATAAATTTGCGGAAATTGCTGCTGAGGAAAACTTTACCGTACTAGGTTGGCGGTCAGTACCAGTCCGTCCAGAATTATTGGGTATCCAAGCCAAAGACAACCAACCCCAAATTGAACAAATTTTTCTGCTAGCTGCTGATAAAAGCGGTGATGAATTAGAGAGGGAACTATACATCACGCGACGACGTATCGTTCAAGCTGCCAGAGAAATTTCCGACGAATTTTATGTTTGCTCCCTCTCTAGTCGCACAATTGTCTATAAAGGCATGGTGCGGTCTGCGGTATTGGGAGAATTTTACGAAGATTTACAAAATCCCTCTTACAAAACTGCCTTTGCTGTTTACCACCGCCGCTTCAGCACCAACACCATGCCCAAGTGGCCTTTAGCCCAACCCATGCGGCTACTTGGTCACAATGGAGAAATTAACACCCTGTTGGGCAACATTAACTGGATGATGGCGAGAGAAGCTACTTTAGATCATCCTGCATGGAAAGGTCGGTTTGATGAACTCAAGCCCTTAGTCAATACTGAAAATAGCGATTCTGCTACCCTGGACAACGTATTTGAGTTGTTGGTGCGGTCTGGACGTAGCCCCTTAGAAGGGTTGATGATTATGGTGCCAGAAGCTTACCAAAATCAACCTTCTTTAGCAGATTATCCAGAAATTGTAGACTTTTACGAATATTACTCCGGCTTACAAGAAGCTTGGGACGGCCCCGCACTATTGGTATTCAGTGATGGGCAGAAAGTTGGTGCAACTCTAGATAGAAACGGTTTAAGACCTGCCCGCTATTTAATTACCAAAGACGACTATATTGTGGTTGGTTCCGAAGCTGGTGTGGTGCCATTCCCAGAAGAAAATATTCTGGAAAAAGGCAGATTGGGGCCTGGGCAGATGATTGCTGTGGATTTAACCACCCAGGAAGTGTTGAAGAACTGGGAAATTAAACAGCGCATTGCCAAACACCACCCCTATGGAGAATGGTTACAAAAGTACCGCCAAGACATTAAACAATTGGTGAGTAACTCCACAGCCAATAGTGAAAAACCAACACCAGAAAAAAGACAAGCTTTATTACAACAGCAAATAGCCTTTGGTTACACCACAGAAGATGTGGAAATGGTGATTCAGCCCATGGCTAGCACTGGTGCAGAAGCCACCTTCTGTATGGGGGATGATATTCCTCTGGCTGTGTTGTCAGAAAAGCCCCATTTACTATACGACTACTTTAAACAACGGTTTGCTCAAGTTACCAACCCAGCTATTGACCCATTGCGGGAAAAACTGGTGATGTCCTTGACTGTAGAACTGGGTGAGAGAGGTAACTTATTAGAACCTAAGGCAGAATATGCCCGCAGGTTGAAGTTAGATTCTCCTGTGTTGACAGAGGCTGAGTTAGCAGCAATTAAAGTGTCGGGTTTTGCCACAGCTGAGTTGTCTACTGTATTTGCTATTGCGGATGGGCCCAACGGCTTAAAAGCCGCAGTAGAAGCATTACAAAAACAAGCAGTGGAATCAGTCCGGGCTGGGGCCAAGATTTTAATTCTCAGCGACCGGGCTGGGGATGGCATTGGTGCAGAACAAACCTACATTCCCCCCTTGTTGGCCGTGGGTGCGGTTCACCATCACCTGATTCGGGAAGGGTTACGGATGAAGGCTTCCTTGGTGGTAGATACTGCCCAATGTTGGAGTACACACCACTTTGCTTGTTTGTTAGGCTATGGTGCTGGTGCAGTTTGTCCCTACATGGCGTTAAATACTGTGTCTGATTGGTGGGCTGATCCCAAGACACAGCAGTTTATGGAAAGAGGAAAAATTGCTGCTTTGACTTGGGCGGAAGCGATTGGTAATTATCGCAAGGCAGTAGAGTCGGGATTGTTGAAAATCCTCTCCAAAATGGGGATTTCTCTACTTTCTAGTTATCAAGCGGCACAAATATTTGAAGCCATTGGTATTGGTGGGGACTTGTTAGCCTTGGGCTTTAAAGGCACAGCTTCCCGCATTGGTGGTTTAAGTGTCAGTGAATTGGCCCAAGAGGTCTTATCTTTCCATAGCAAGGCATTCCCAGAACTAACCGCCAAAAAATTGGAAAACTTGGGCTTTGTCCAGTACCGTCCCGGTGGTGAATACCACATGAATAGCCCAGAAATGGCTAAGGCCCTGCATAAGGCGGTAGATGGGAAGAAATATGACCATTACGAGGTATATAAGCAGTACCTCCAAGGCAGACCAGCGACAGCATTACGGGATTTACTGGACTTCCAAAGCGATCGCCCCTCTATCCCCATTGAAGAAGTAGAATCAGTTAGCGAGATTGTTCAACGCTTCTGTACCGGTGGGATGTCTTTGGGTGCCTTATCACGGGAAGCCCATGAAACCCTAGCCATTGCCATGAATCGCATCGGTGGCAAATCTAACTCCGGGGAAGGCGGTGAAGACCCAGTACGTTACAAAGTGCTAGATGATGTGGATACTTCTGGCTATTCCCCCACCCTGCCCCACCTGAGAGGATTAAAGAATGGTGATACGGCAGCTAGCGCCATTCGTCAAGTAGCTTCCGGTCGCTTTGGTGTCACCCCAGAGTATTTAGCCACTGCCCAACAAATTGAAATTAAAATTGCCCAAGGGGCAAAACCAGGGGAAGGTGGACAATTACCAGGGCCCAAAGTCAGCCCTTATATTGCCATGTTGCGCCGTTCTAAACCCGGTGTCACCTTGATTTCTCCCCCACCCCACCACGATATTTACTCCATCGAAGACTTAGCCCAGTTAATTTTTGATTTGCATCAAATTAACCCCAAAGCACAGGTATCTGTGAAACTGGTGGCAGAAGTGGGTATTGGTACAATTGCCGCAGGTGTAGCTAAAGCTAACGCCGATATTATCCAAATTTCCGGCCATGATGGTGGTACAGGGGCTTCTCCTTTATCTTCCATTAAACATGCCGGGTCACCTTGGGAACTGGGGCTAACGGAAGTACATCGCGTCTTGATGGAAAATAAATTGCGCGATCGCGTCATTCTCCGGGTAGATGGTGGACTCAAGAGTGGCTGGGATGTCCTCATGGGTGCATTCATGGGGGCAGAAGAATTTGGCTTCGGTTCCATTGCCATGATTGCTGAAGGCTGTATTATGGCGCGGATTTGCCATACTAATAACTGCCCTGTCGGTGTAGCTTCCCAAAAAGAAGAACTACGCAAGCGGTTCACAGGGATGCCAGAACATGTGGTGAATTTCTTCTACTTCATCGCAGAGGAAGTCCGCAGTTTATTAGCCAAATTGGGATATCGTTCTATTTCCGAAGTAGTGGGACGGGCTGATTTATTAACTGTCCGTAGTGACGCGAAGTTAGCGAAAACCCAATCTTTGAACTTGGATTGTTTGACAAAATTACCAGATACCAGAACCGACCGTAGCTGGTTAGTCCATGAAGAAGTTCATAGCAACGGCCCAGTTTTAGATGACCAAATTCTGGCTGATGGAGAAATTCAAGCTGCCATTCGCAATCAATCCACCGTCAGCAAACTCTACCCCATCGTCAATACTGATAGAACCGTAGGGGCCAGATTATCTGGGGCGATCGCTTCACAGTACGGTGACAGCGGCTTTGAGGGGCAAATTAACCTCAACTTCCAAGGCAGTGTAGGTCAAAGTTTTGGTGCATTTAACCTTTCTGGTGTCACCCTGTTCCTCGAAGGAGAAGCCAACGATTACGTCGGTAAAGGAATGCACGGAGGAGAAATCATCATTAAACCCTCAGTAGAGGCAATCTATGAAGCATCAGCCAATGTGATTGTCGGCAATACCTGTTTATACGGTGCCACTGGTGGTGCGTTATATGCCAACGGTTTAGCCGGAGAAAGGTTTGCGGTGCGTAACTCCAAAGGTACAGCCGTAATTGAAGGTGCTGGTGACCACTGCTGTGAATACATGACCGGTGGTGTAATTGTGGTTCTGGGTAAAGTTGGTCGCAACGTCGGTGCAGGGATGACCGGTGGATTAGCATACTTCTTGGATGAAGATGGTTCCTTCCCCGCATTAGTTAACCGTACCAACGTCAAGGTACAACGGGTGATTACAGAAGCCGGTGCTAAACAACTCTATGATTTAATTAAAACCCATAGCGATCGCACTGGTTCACCTAAAGCTAAACGCATTCTCCAAAACTGGACAGAATATCTACCTCGTTTCTGGCAATTAGTACCACCTTCCGAAGCGGAAAGTCCTGAAGCTAATCCTGAAGCAGGAACAGAAACTAAACAACTCAGTTCTGTGTGATTTATCACCAGTAGCCCATGTTCAGCAATGGCTACTGGTGGGATAAACTGAATCGACCAATTAAAAAGAGCGTAGTTGATTTTACATCTGCGCTCTTTGTATATTCTGTATTTTCCATCAAGGTTTCAAGAAATTTCCCTACGCTAATATTTATTTACTCTTAGCAACTAACTGTGGGGATTTATTTTGCAGTTCTAACAGTTCGGGAACAGTGACAAACTTATAACCTTGTTTACGAAATCTATTAATAATCTCTGGTAAAGCTTTGACAGTGTGAGAGCGATCGCCACCACCATCATGCATTAATACAATACCACCAGGTCTGGCAGTCCTAAAAATATTATTAATCAAACGAGGTACACTAGGGCGAGAATAATCTATAGAATCAGATGACCACATAATAATGGCGTATTTATTACTTTTTGCATAACCAACCACCCCATTAGTTTTAATACCTCCAGGTGGACGAAACAACCCAGTCTTCACACCAGTAGTTTTAAAAATAATGTCTGTAGTATTAGCAACTTCATAAGCAGCAGTCTGGGGATTCATATGATGATACCAGTGATGCCAAGTATGATTAGCAATTGAGTGTCCTTCCTTCACTACCCGTTTTGCTAACTCTGGGTAATTCTTGACATTCTGACCAACTACAAAAAATGTGCCTTTAATATTATTCTGGTTAAGAATATCTAATACCTTTCCCGTACTTTGAGGCCAAGGCCCATCATCAAAAGTCAAAGCAATGACTTTTTGATCACTAGGAAGTTTTGCAGCTTCAATAGTTACCCCTTGAAAGCGAGGTGGTACATCAGGAGAAATACCCTTTGCTTGCGCTTCTTCCTGCCAAGTCCTCAACATGGTTGACTTTAATTCTTCTAAGCGTTGCTTAGTGCCTAGATTAGCAGCAATCTCATTAACGCTTTCCTTACTACTACTTTGAGCATCTGAGGCATTTGGCCTCACCAGAATCATCATCCCTATACTCAAAGTCCCAATTAAACCAACCAAAGCAATTAATATTCCCTGAGACCAAAAATACGACTTATGATTTTCCATGGCATCACTCCTTCAAGGGTAGAACCATTGGTTTTGGTTCTGACGGTAGGTTATAACACATTTTTTCTGTATTCCTCTAAATTTAGATACTCAATTACAGAAAAAATAATCTAGGAACATTGGAATAAAAATTTACAAATAAATACAGAGAACAGTAGATTATACTCAGTATTATGGCATCCAGTTTCAACAACTTCTTAACCTATTGCTTAAGTACCTTTTCGTAAAATGTTTCTCCTTCCAGATTTTGCTTAAACATTCACAGTTAACAAGCCAGAAAGCTGCTCCACACCTGGAAATCAACAGCATTGTAGTCATTTTTATAATTTGTTGATTTATAATTTGTTGAATTTATACCTCATCCTAAACTGATGGAAAAAAATTACTATAATGAACGGAAAGTTTAATACACCCAGATGAGATTAAAAAATTATTTTTTCTCAAATTATTATCAATTTTGACCAACATCTGGTGAGCCATAAGTTTGATTATTTAACATACCATATTTACCAATAAAGATAGTCGAAATAATTTATTTTACATAATATCCGGCAAATTTAATTAGCAAATAGCAAAGATAGCGACTGGGATAGTTTGAAGCAAACACTCAACAATAATCATTTAGCGTAAAATAATATGATTCATAAAAATGCCATTTTTTTTACTAAATAATCTATATTTTAAACCTAAGAATCATATTTTTTTGAAAAATAAAGTTAAATTTGCATAATATTGTCAAAAATCCTAGATTTTAGGCAAGTAATTAAGCTCTACTTTATCAATCTACAGTTTTTTCCATTCTGCGATGTTACGAGTATATAAAATTACATTTGTAGCCATGGGGTGATCAAAAATTCTTGTCGCTTAGGTCAAAAAAATTTTGCTTTTTTCTTGATAATTATGGATACAGGCTTCTAAATTTGCTTTAATAATTACTTAAAATCACTACCCCTAACTCGACTCACAACACTTACTAAACTATGATGATAATGGAATTTACACCATTAAATTAGTACAAAAGCCAAAATATCTATTCTCCAGTCATCACAAGCAGGTAAAATTAATTGCTCAAGTCAGACATAAATTATATTTGATTTAATCACCAAGTTTAACTGAGTTAAGAATAAATCATTTTCTTTACTCCCCATTTATTAATGGGAGTAATCCACAGCACTGAAAATTGAATTGATGAATAATTTTCTAGTAGTGTTTTGACAAAGATGTTTAACTATTATCAATATGAAAAAAATTCATTTCTCTAAATTAAATAAAGACTATCTTAGTCTATCACTCATTTGCTTAATTATATTAGTTGTAGATAGAATTTGGTTTTTCTATGATGAATCTATTCCCTCCTATGATCAAAGTGCCCATTTAACAACCGCTTTACATCATTATCGCGTTTTTCAAAACTTTAATATCTTTTCTCAATCTTGGTGGTTATCACTATGGCAATTAACTCCTAGTTATCGAGCACCATTTGTATATATTTGTACGGTTCCCTTTCTATTGTTATTTGGCAAAGGATACGACCAAGCAAGTTTAGTTAATTTAATATATACAGTAATTATCATCTTTTGTGTATATTATTTGGGCAATTATTTATTTAATAATCGCAAAATTGGCATTATCGCTAGTATATTTTGTGGTCTATTTCCCATTTTGGGAATTATGCGAACTGATTATTTATTAGATTATGGTTTAACAGCAGTTGTCACCTTTACTTTCACCATTCTCACCATTTGGAAAAATAACTATAGAGTTTTACCATCCTGGATATTGACTATTCTCTTAGGGTTGGGAATAGGATTAATTATGTTAGCAAAACCCACAGGCTTCATCTTTATTTTATGTCCTAGTCTTTGGGTGTTAGTTAGTTTTATTAGAAACCGTAAATTACTGAAAATTGTACAAACTATTTCTTCTTTAATAGTTGCTTGGTTAATTTGTGGTGGTTGGTACAGTTTAAATTGGTTAACTATTATTACTTCTGCACTCAATGCTAACAACGTAGGCAAAACAGAAGGTGATCCCTCTGTGACAACTATTGCAGGATGGTTAGCTTATCCACAAATGCTGCCAGAAACTGTGGGAATGCCTATATTAGCGGTGAGTTTAGGGATGTTGTTAGTTTATTTAATTCAACGTTATTTTTTTCATAAGAATAGTCATACTCAGTGGCAAATATCTAGTGTTAACTGGTTATCAATATTTTTGTTGAGTAGTTATTTTATCTGCTCCTTGGGTACTAATAAAGATATCAGATTTATTCTTCCTGTTTTTCCCATTGTCAGTTTAATTTTGGCCTACTTCTTTAATTTAATTCAAAATGAAGTATTTAATAGAGTCAGAGTAGGTACATTAATTATTAGTGCTTTATTATTAATTCATAACCTGTTTCCGATATCTGCTATAAAATTAGGTTCATTACAACATTTTCCTAGTCAAGAAGGTAAAAAATATCCTTTATCTGAACTAATCAATACCATTAACGAAACTAATCCATATTTAAGAACAACCTTAGGAATAATTCCAGTTTCAACACCAGAAGTAAATGAATTTACTTTAGATTATTTTGGTACCTTGGCAGATTTTCGAGTATATGGACGAAAATTAACTACGAAATTATCTCAAGTTCAGCAAGATTTACAGTCTTTTAATTGGTATGTTACTAGGGATAATGAACCAGATGAACCAGGGGAAAGAGGAGAAACTAAACGTCAATTAAAATCCTTGGTAGAATCTTCTGTAAATCTCAAGTTAGAACAAGATTGGGTATTACCGAGTGGAGACAAATTAAGATTATATCATCGCAAACATCCTGATGTAGTGCTCGAAAAAATCAATACACCAAATTCTCAAATAAAATTAGAAAAAGTCATCATTAATAATCAGGTAGCGAGAAATCAAAATAATTCAGTGAGTTATCAAGTTACAGGTAACTGGGAGGAATTACAAAACGGGTTATTAATTTTAAAATGGCATAACGGGCAATCTGCTTGGTATCATGATCATGCCATTGGTTTAGGTCGGCTATACTGTGGGTTGAAATGTCATCCTGACGGTATTTTTCAAGTCAATGAAAATCTGGCCACTTTTATCCCATCAGGATTACCATTAGGTCAATATCAGCTATCAGCACAGTATTTAGATAGAAGAAATGGTCAAATAAAACCTTTAGATATACCTGAGATTATCATTGAAGTCACTGATAACTTTCAGCCAGATAATTCGGCTTCTTTAGACTTAGTTTCCCGCATGTCACAATTAGCTAGAGAATTGCAGCAAGGGAAATTAGATCATATATTTGTACAGATAGATAATTTCAATCAATATGACCCTCTGCAAGATTATTTAAAACAAATAGAATTAGCTGCTAATTATCATTTACAAACTGAACCGGATAACTTAAACTGGCGCTATACGTTAGTATTATCTCAACTTTTGCAACGTCAAGTTCCTGAATTAATTGCCAATTTAAAAGAATTAACTAAATATGATGGTCAAAATCCTTATACAAGACTTTATCTAGCCTTTGTTTATTTGTATAACTTCCAACCCGTAGATGCCGAAAAGCAAATTCAGATAGCGGAAAAAATGCAACCAGATATCCCTGAATTAAAAACCTTGAAAACCATTACAAATATTATGAAATTTATACCGTTAATTCGTTTTTAAAATATGACTAATCAAAAATTTTTACTAGGGTTGGTAATTGCATCTATCTTTTTATGGTTAATAGCTTTAGGTAATTTACCTTTACGGGACTGGGATGAAGGAACTTATGCCATAGTCGCAAGAGAGATTTATCGCACAGGTAATTGGCTTTATCCTACCTTGCAAGGAGAACCTTTTATGTTGAAACCTCCGTTGATGCAATGGTTAATTGCCCTGTGCTATC
Source organism: Richelia sinica FACHB-800 (assembly GCF_014698825.1). Classification (GTDB taxonomy): domain Bacteria; phylum Cyanobacteriota; class Cyanobacteriia; order Cyanobacteriales; family Nostocaceae; genus FACHB-800. The sequence goes on along the minus strand of NZ_JACJTT010000011.1, from coordinate 65,036 downwards.
ACCTGGGAGGAGTGCAAGAATTTACAACTAGATTTCCAGGAGCATTTTTAACTGCGTTAGGAGTACCTTTACTCTACTTAGTTGGCAATTTAGTGTTTACAGAAAAGATATCAGCCTTATTTTCAGCCCTAGTCTATTTAACACTATTACCTGTGGTACGTCATGGTAGACTGGCAATGTTAGATGGAATGATTCTTACCTTTTTCTTATTATTATTCTTTTTTATTTTAAAAGCACGTGAGCAAAGAAAATATGCTTTGGGTATAGGTTTCTGTTTAGGATTAATCACTCTGACTAAAGGGACATTAGTATTAGTGTTAGCGTTGATGTCAGGTTTATTTATAATTGCCAATAAACAACTAGGTTTATTTAAAAATCCATTTTTCTGGTTGGGGATGTTATTTGGTAACTTGCCTGCTGTTGCTTGGTATCTTTGTCAATGGCAACATTATGGTAATAATTTTTTAGCAGTACATTTTGCATCTCAAGCATTTGATAGACTAGCTACTTCTGTGGAAGGTAACACAGGCCCAATTTGGTATTATTTACTAGAAGTAATTAAATATAGTTTTCCTTGGTTGCTATTGGTGCCAGGAGGCTTATATTTAGCTTGGAAAAATCGTCATTATCCTTGGGGTAGTTTAATTTTGATTTGCACAATAGTGTATTTCACAATTATTTCTTTCATGAAAACCAAATTACCTTGGTATGTCATACCTATATATCCATTTTTAGCATTAGCGACAGGAGCAAATTTAGGGTTTATTTGGCAGCAAAATAAGATTAGAAATAAGTTTTTAATCGGATTTTTTATATTTATCAGTATTGTTGGTGTAGCAGGTTGTATTTACTTTCTGAGGTTTGACCGACAACCTTTGTTAGTTTTGATGAGTATAATATTAATGCTAACTATGGGTCTAGTTGCATGGTTGATTCAAAGCAATAATCGTAATTTTATTCCTGTTTTATTTGCAGGAATGTATATGGTATTAGTTCTATTGATGAGTTCTCAATCTTGGATTTGGGAATTAAATGAAGCTTTTCCTGTAAAACCAATTGCTACTTTAATTAGTAAAAATATTCCTCCAGGAACAAAAATTTATACTTCTTTTGCTTATCATCGTCCTAGTTTAGACTTTTATAGTGATTGTCAAGTAGTTCCTGCTTCTTTGGAAATGTTACAAGAAATGTTATCTCAGAAATCCTATTTATTAGTGGATAATGATAATTTACAGAAACTGAATGTGAACAAAAGTAAAATTATGGGCACAGAAAATGGTTTGAATTTGATAGCATCTTGACACCATATTCATTATCCCTATGGTGCTAATTTTGATTTGGGGTAAATGAAATCACAGTTTTTGACAACAAACCATAGGGTACAACCTAAAGCAAGAGAACATATCTTGATATGCAATGGAGTGCCCAAGTAACTCAATAATGATGATATTTGCATGATGATTGGTACCCAATAATATCGAGGGAAGTAAAACGCAAAAATAATTGATAAAATGTCCGTAGGATAAAAATATCTTTCGTGCATTTTTGGTAAAAAATATGGCATGAAAAATACAGAAATTGTGGCTAAGTAAATCAATCTTTCTTGGGTTAGTTCTAACTTACTTTTATAGACAAAATAAGCTAAAGTAAACATAGCTATCATGGTTAAGCTTAATCCTATGGGGACAGCTATTGAATAAAAATTATTAGGAATCCATTGATAAAGATTAGGTACGTTTTTAGCTAATTCTTTATATTTATGAGATTGCTCAAAATATACTAATAATAATTCTTTTAAGGGTCTACCAGCTATCCATGCTGGTAAGATTGTTGCTAAATAAGTCAGAGTAATAATTGGTAAATAAAACCATGAAATTCTTTTTTTAATTAATAGTATTAATAAAAAAGGAGCTAAGAAAAGAGCCTGTAATTTAAAGGAAATTGCGATTCCAAAACTAGTTAAAGCATAAATTTGTTTACGAATAGAGAAAAAGTAAATACAAGCAATTAGTGCAGTTGTATATATAACATCGCATTGTCCCCAAATAGCACTATTGTAAATAACAGTAGGGCTAAGAATAACAGCTAAAAAAGCGAATATGGGTTTATTCCCATTTGGGTAATGAAGTTTAACAATTTTGTAAGTAAAAAATGCACATAAAAAATCTACCATCAAAGCAAATAGCTTGATTGCTAAAATTTTGGGCAATCCAGACAGCAAAGTAGCGGCAATGAAAATCCAGTATAAATAAGCAGGTGTATAATCAGCAAAATTATATTTAAAAGCAGCAAATCCGCCATGGGAGACAATAAAATCATACCAAGGCAGCAAAAAAGATTTATAATCTGATGATTGATTAGGAATACAAATTAATCTAATTAAAATAGAGAAAATAATGCCGATAAATAAATATCGATAAACTGGTAATTGCCAATATTTTAATGATTTTTTGAAACTATATTTAATAGATATTAAAAATTTATTTTGTGTAGTTTTTTCCATGATTTGAATCTTAAGAGTGACCAGAACAAGCGGTATTTGTTAGTATATAGGCTCTTCCATTTAAATCAGAAATATCGCATTTTTGATAGACAATAGCAATAGCACTATCAATACAGCAGGTATAAGGTAATGGTACGGTTACAACTTTGGCAATGGATCATCTTGATTTCTCCATTGGCAACAATTATCACCTTCTTACTCGTTGCTGCTGGTACGCAAATTCATGCTTGGGGGCTAAGTTGGATTTGGGCTATATTTAGTCTGGTACTGGTAGGATGGCGATGGTTATTGGTACGCTGGACGAAACCGGCAGTCAATGAAATTGAGTCGGTATTGGCAGAGGTGAGGGGAGAATTAGAAGCCCAAGTTAGTAATAATGATGAATTAGTTGGTAAAGATACTACTCAGCAAGTAGAAAAGGCTTTACAAAAAATTCTGGATGAAGCACAACAAGACCGATTAATTTGGGAAGACTGGCAAACTTTCTGGCAAAGATGTCAAAATTTAGTAGTAGCGATCGCTCATATTTATAACCCAGAAGTTAAATATCCCCTACTCAATATCTATATTCCCCAAGTATACGGGCTGATTCGGGGCACTGTAGACGATATGGATCAATGGATGGGAAAATTATCACCTGTCCTCAATCAAGTTACCGTAGGACAAGCTTATCAAGCCTATGAAGTCTATCGCAAGTTAGAACCATCAGCACGGAAATTTTTACAAGCTTGGAACTGGGCCCAATGGTTGTTAAACCCAGTTGCAGCAGTAGCAAAACAAGCTAGTCAAGGTGCAAATAACCGTGCAACCCAAGAATTGTTAGTCAATGTCAGTCAGCTATTACGAGAAGCTGCTTTACGAAATTTATGCAAACAAGCGATCGCTCTCTACACTGGCAGTAAAATCGAATTACCAACACCTACTGTCAATGATTCTAAAACCCAAACTCTACGGGAAATTATCACCCAAGCTGAACCCTTAGAAAAGGTAAAAGCAAAACCCCTAAATATCCTCCTCGCAGGAAGAACAGGTGCAGGTAAAAGCAGTGTAATTAATACTCTCTTTCAAGCTGAACTAGCGGCAGTAGATGTATTACCTAGTACAGATAAAATTCAGAGTTATCACTGGGAATTAGATACAGGTGAAGCTTTAACCCTATGTGATACGCCAGGTTATGAACAAGTCCAGCGTGAGGACTTAAGAAATATAGTGTTAGATTATGCCAGTAATGCAGATTTATTATTGTTAGTGACTCCGGCCCTCGACCCTGCTTTGCAAATGGATGTAGATTTCCTAGAAGATATCAAAGCAGAAGTCCCCGACTTACCAATGATTACTATTGTCTCCCAAGTAGACCGTCTGCGTCCCATTCGGGAATGGCAACCACCTTATAACTGGGAGTCAGGAGAAAAACCAAAGGAAATAGCCATTAGAGAAGCGACAGAATATCGTCGTCAGTTACTGGGTAATGTGAGTAATTTGGTTTTACCCATCGTCACCAATGATGGGAATAGCGGTAGAAGTGAGTGGGGGATAGAGCAGTTATCTAGGGGCATTATAGAAGCGATCGCACCTGCCAAGCAATTACGTCTCGCGCGGTTCTTACGCAACCAAGAAACTCGCACCGTCACCGCAGCGAAAATCATAGACAATTACACCTTTCAAATGACCACAACTCAAGGACTCGCTGCACTGTTAAAAAGTCCTGTTCTACAATTTATTTCCACTCTTTCCACCGGTTCTCCCACCCTCGCTTATTTACTTGCAGAGAAAATTCCCGTGGAACAATTACCCATCGTCATTGGCAAATTACAAATGGCCTATGAACTGTTTCCCCTATTCAATATAGATAAATCTTCCCCCCGCACCTTTGACCTGCTATCACTCTGGCCATTGTTATTAGAAAATTCTGGTCGTCCAGACCGCAATGCTTGGGCTTTTGGTCATGCTTTTATAGAATATTTAACCCAAGATTTAACTATTGAACAACTACAAGCAAGATTTTATTATTATCTTCAGCAAAGTTAAATTTTCATCAAATCAACGAAAATATCAACATAGGTATAGGACTGCAAAATCTCTACTTTTAATAGTTTAAACTGCTCTTGCAGGGCAGTTTAAACAAGAGCAGTAATTAATTAAAAATATGAGATTGTGCCAACTCCATCCTTGACTATTGCCATCTTCAATCAATGAGCAAACACGGAGATGCAACTCCTTAGTGAATAAGCCATTCATGTCTTATTCATGCTCACAAATCATCATCGGACTGCCATAATCATCTTCCGGTTCAAACTGTGCCACAGTGATGGCATTAAAGGCAAAAGCTAAAACTAAAGGAATGGGACATTTGAAGCTAATAGTATAAATAATAGATAAAATTGTCAGCAACACCGCCGAAAGCGACCAAAATAGCTCCTCGTTGGTGAATCCATTCTCTTCTTTAATTAATCTCAATACATGTACAGGAATCGGTTCTGGCATTACGCATCCAGGAGGAAAAGCCCAGTAGTTGTTTCGGCGTTCAACAAACAGGTCTGTCCAACCGTTTTCTAGGCACCAAGCCTCAATCCATTTGATAGAGTAACGATTCATCATCGAAGGTAGTAAGGTATTTATCTAAACTGTGTGTTGAGGAAATCTCAAACTTAGCTAAATTAGGGCTTAATTGATTATTTTTAGGAAAGTTATGTTCAAAACTATAATCATGAACATTTATTAGTGTTCAGAAAGCCTTCATTAGCTTAATGAAAAGACTAACAGTCGATAGTGAGGTTGAACAGAGAATGAAAATAAACTTTACTTGCAATTATCTATGTCAATAAATGTAAATTACCAAGCGAGTATTCGCTCAATAATTAATGAATTCTAAATTCATAATTTATTTATATATGATTGCTAAATCTTTATGAAAATAGATAATTTGCTTTGTCTTCTCTCTTCAGGAACTATCATTTGTGCTTTACCTTAGCTATCATGACTAAACTAAAATTTTACATATAATATCGAAATCAAAATTTCCAGTCAATTCCTGTAAAAGTAGCAGCAGATTCTCTTCAGTAACTCTCACAATTCAGGTAGCTAGGAAAAAGGCAGCTACTGGGCTTTCATGACAAATATGACAAAATGTTAAGATATAATACTTAGCTCTTAAACTATCGACCAGCAAATTAATATGTATCGTCAGCAAATAATAGCATTACTATCAGCATTAATGCTGTGGCTCATGGCCTATCCAGCTTCAGCAGTAGATTGGACTCATCCCTTATCCTTTAGCAATGCAGAGTTAGCCAGAAAAGATTTTTCAGGACAGAATTTGCAAGCGGCAGAATTTTCTAATGCCAATTTAGAAATGGTGAACTTTACCAACGCTGACTTAAGGGGAGCAGTGTTAAGTGCATCCGTCATGACCCAGGCCAATCTCCATGGAGCCGATTTAACAAATGCCATGCTGGATCAGGTACACTTAACAGAGGCTGATTTAAGTGATGCTGTCTTATTGGAAACTCTTTTACTGCGGACTACTTTTACAGATGTCAACATTGAAGGTGCAGATTTTACAGATGCTATTTTAGATGGGGCACAAGTAAAAGAGCTATGTCAAAAAGCCAGCGGTGTAAATTCTAAAACTGGCGTAAGAACTCGTGATTCTTTGGGGTGCAAATGAAGCGTGTAGGGGTAATTGGTGGTGGACAACTAGCTTGGATGATGGGTGATGCAGCAACAAAGCTAGGAGTTGAATTAGTGGTGCAAACGCCTAGTCAAAATGATCCGGCTGTGGCTATTGCTCAGGATATAGTATATGGGGCAGTGGATGATGCGATCGCTACTGCTAATTTAGCTAATCAATGTGATGTCATCACCTTTGAGAATGAATTTGTCGATTTAGAAGCTTTATCTTTATTAGCGGCACAAGGTGTCTGTTTTCGTCCCCAATTATCAGCCTTAGCACCCCTATTAGATAAATATCATCAACGCTGTTATTTACGGGATTTACAATTACCAGTCCCTAATTTTTTTGCCCTGGAACAAATAGAGGATATTCAATCAAAAATTGAATATTTTGGTTTACCTGTGGTACTCAAAGCCAGACGGCATGGTTATGATGGCCAGGGAACATATATTATTCATGATTTGCAGACTTTATTACAGGTTATCAGTCAAACTAAGGCCCAATTATTAGTAGAAGAATTTGTCCCCTTTGAGCGAGAATTAGCAGTGATTGCGGCCCGTTGTGTAACGGGAGAAGTTGTCATCTATCCAGTGGTAGAAACCCAACAAGAACAGCAGGTATGTAAGCGGGTAATTGCCCCGGCACAGATTACAGACCAACAAGCAGCAGAAATTCAAGCGATCGCTCGTACACTATTAGATAGCTTGGATGTAGTGGGTGTATTTGGAATTGAGCTATTTCTCACCCCTGAAGGCAAAGTTTTAGTCAACGAAATTGCACCCCGCACCCACAACTCTGGGCATTTTTCCATTGATGCTTGCGAAACTTCCCAATTTGAACAGCATTTGCGGGCCGTTTGCGGCTTACCATTAGCAAATCCCTCCTTACACTGTCCTGGTGCAGTCATGGTTAACCTCCTGGGTTATGAAACTGCTGACAGTGACTACCAGCAAAAACGCCAGCAACTAGGAGAAATACCCCATTCTCAAGTTCACTGGTATGGTAAAACTGCATCCCGTCCCGGACGTAAGTTAGGACATGTCACCGTCTTGTTAGATGAGCTAAATCAAGATAAAGCTAATGAAATCATTCACAGGATAGAATCTATCTGGTATCCAGGATAGGCAGAAAGCAGAAGGCAGAAGGCAGGGGTCTCACAAAAATTTGGGAAAAATTTTGCAGATACCACACACAATCTATTCTTGAAGGCTATAATGAGTTAGTTGCACTGCGACGATTGGTGACTGCCAACAAGTTTTTTGATCTATGTCTTTAAGAAAAAGGGAGCTAATAAGTTCTCGTGGCAGTAGACCGAGCTTGTACTCGGAAACTTTAAATGAGAAAGATCAGCACCCACCTGGTTTAACCAGGTCATAAACTTAGGTAAAACGGCGTTGCGGTGAACTAAAAATTTCAGCTTCCTTGATGTTAATCAGGGAAGCTTTTTAAGTATATGGGGTTTGCTGGAAATGGTATCTGTGAGGGAGAGAAGTATGCCTACGGCACGCTACGCGAACAGAAGTATTGAACAGGATATTAATTGGAGAAATCAAAAGCTGAAATTGTGATTTGGGCTATAGCTTTTATTGCCTCTATGTTAATTGGTAAAGTCTTGGCACAATCAAATAAACTCGCACCTAAGCGTTGAGTTACATAAACTTGATAGCTATTTATCCTCGTTGTTATCAGAAGATTTTTCTCTGATATTTTTCTTCACCCAAAATAGAACCTCATCCGCAGATTTCTCAATTGTCCAAGTGATTAAAGCCGTGACAATAATAGTTAAAAAATCCATGATAAATGCCTCCGATTGTTTTGTTTGTTTGATTCAGGACTTACGCATAGGCTAAGAAAAATATGGGTTTGAGATTGCTTCCCTGTGGTGGCAATGATGGAAATACTTTAATCTTGCGTCAGTCCTATGATTTATATAAAATCAAATAAAAAATAGAGAAAAAATATCCAAAAAATAGAATTTAATAGAATTTAATAGAAATCAGCCTCATCATGATTGATCATGTTATTTTGGAAATAGGGCATTTCTATATTTGATTGTTGATAGCTTGCGTGCTGTAGCCATACAAACTATATATACAAAAAGCCTTAATTGGGAGACGTTTAGCAATGCTAAATCCTTACATATAAATAAAAATTTATAGTCCGTTTTAACGGACTTTGGCTATTAGACTAGGAATTAATTCCCAGGCGGGTTATGAAGCTAATTGAGAATATTGAAATTGTTTATATATAATGAATCATAGAGGTGCAATTTATGATATCCCCAGAACTGACAACATTACAACAACAATTTCTACAAGAGATATCCAGAGAATTTGAATTTACTGGAGACACATATAAAGTATTTATAGTTAGATTTGACCCGAATAACTATGCTATTGATGATGAGGATAGCCTTGCTGAGAAAATTACTTTTAATAATAAGAATGAATATTTTAATAAAACTCAAAAAATTAGAGATGAATTAAGACTTAATATTTATCCTATTTTTGTAAAACATAATTGTATTATCATCTCAGAAAAGGGCAGACCAAAAAAAGGAAATGAGCCTTGGAAACAGGCTTATAAATGGCTTTGGGACGAGAAATATCCTGAATGGCTTGCACAACAAAAAAACCAAAATAATCAACCTGAACCCCAACCTGAAAACCTACAAATCAACTGGCGCGAAGTGTGCCAGAAAATGCTACAAAAACAGCAAGAACAACAACGATTAAGACGACAAATCACCGAATTAAAACACGAAATAGAAATCTTTGTTCCATTAGGTTTAGTTCAACCCAAACCCGCACGACGAAAAGAAGAAATACCCTTTCCCGATGCGGCTGAGGGAATGCGGCAATATGAATTAAAATCAGAAGAAATTACCAAACAATACGAATATCAGCAATTTATTGATGAAGTCATAGGCCAACAATCCAAAAATTTAGCCATTATTGGAGAACCAGGGGCAGGAAAAACCACTTGGTTAAGCAAAATTGCCGAATATTTAGCCGATAATTCTGATTATCCTAGCCCTATTTTTATTAATCTCAATCGCTTAGACAATAGAACCATAAAAGACTATTTACTGCATACTTGGCTAGAAGAGGCTTTAAAGTTTATTCCCTCCCAAATTACCGTTACACAGACTTTAGAGGAAAATTTTAAGCAACAGTTTAAGGATAAGCGAGTGTGGTTGCTGTTGGATGGGGTGGATGAGATGAAAACCACCGCAAACTCACCTTTATTCCAACTCCATAGCCAATTAGAAGGATGGGTAACTTGGACTAGGGTAATTCTCACCTGTCGTCTCAATGTTTGGCAACCTAACCCCATTGCTAATTTTGAATACTATCGCACTCTGGCTTTTAGTGATGTCCAAGTGGGAGATTTTATTCAGCAGTGGTATGAAAAAGCGGAAAAACGGGAGTTAGGGGAACTGTTACAGCAAAAGTTAACCGCACCCCAACACAGCCGCATTTTTGATTTAGTCAAAAACCCTTTGCGGTTGGCAATGTTGTGTCAGAGTTGGTATTTTTTGCAAGGGGAATTACCGGAAACCAAAGCGAATTTGTATCAGCGTTTTGTGGATGCAACTTATGAATGGAAAAAAGGGGAATTTGGCACTACAGCAGCGCAAAGACAACAGTTAAATCAGGCTTTGGGAAATTTGGCTTTGAAGATGATTGATGAACAAATCAGTCTCAAGGAGTCTGTGATTAAAGATGTGATGAGTTTAGATGAGTTTGAGTTAGCAGAAAAGTTAGGTTGGTTAAATTGGGTTTATCGTGACCAAAAAACTGATGAAAGGGTTTATGCTTTCTTTCACCTGAGTTTTGCAGAATATTTTGCAGCTTGTGTGATTGATGATTGGGATTATTTTTTACCTAAAAATCATGTAGATAAACCTGTTGAGGGTAAGAAATATCGCATTTTTGAGAATGAATGGAATGAAATATTTTTATTGTGGATGGGAAGAGAAAATATTGACGATAAAAAGAAAGAGTTTATTAAAAAATTAGTTAATTTTAAAGATGGTGTAAATAATTTTTATACTAATCTAGCTTATGTTCAATCTGGTATAGCCCTTGTTGAGTTTAAAAGTTGTTTGCTTGCTGATGAAATTATAGAGCAACTTATCAAATGGGGATTTGGTTATTTTGACAGTAAAGAACAAGTATGGCTAAATTTTATTGATCCCATTCCAGAAGATGCAAGAAAAACTTTATTATTGACTGATAAAGAAAGAGTAATTCCGGCTTTAATATCCCTTTTTCATAACATTCAGTCTGAAGATACCCGTAGGAAAGCTGATTTAATATCTCTTCTTCATGACATTCAGTCTGAAGATACTCGTGGGAAATTTGCTAAGAGTTTAGGAAAGATAGAGGCATGGGATGAACAAACGATCTCTGCTGTAATTCCCTTCCTAGAAAATATTCAGGATGAATTTACTCGTTGGAGAGTTGCTGAGATTTTAGGAAACATAGCAGTAGGGAATGAACAGGTGATCGCTGCTTTAATCAAACTCCTCAAAGACACTCAGTCTGAACCTACCCGTAGGATTGTTGCTGATATTTTAGGAAAGATAGCTGTAGGAAATGAACAGGTGATTGTTGCTTTAATCAAACTCCTCAATGACACTCAGAATGAAGATATTCGTTCCAGTGTTGCTGATATTTTAGGAAAAATTCTAAAGACTGAACATAACTATTTAATCACAGTGTCAGCCTTAAACAAACATCTCACCAATGAAGTCGAAAATAATTTTGACCTCTACAAAAACTGTTATAAAATCCTCTGGCAATGTGCCAAAAACCTCACCTATCCCCAATTCTACCAAGCATGGTACGCCACCGATACCACCACCCTTAACCAACAACAATACACGGATATTTATACCCAATTAAAGCAACTGCAACCCACCTCCACCACCTATCCCATCCCCCTCAACGCCGCCAACTTGGAAGGGAAAACCGCAGAAAAAGCCATAGCCAAAGGTATTTTAATCAAAATTTATGGCGAAATCTTGCCTAAACAAAAAGCCAACAGCATAGAAGATATATTCGACTTAGAAAACGAACTCCAACCTTTGAGAGAACATCTAAAAACAGATAAAATCGCCCTTATATTCTGTAACATTAATCCTCACCCAGAATTAATTAAATTCTGTCAGCAATTACAGAATCACTGGTTAAAAATCGCCTTGATTACCGATACGCCAATAGCATCTCCCTTGAGTGGTTTTCCGCCTCAACAGGATAATGTATTAGGCGTGCTTCAAACTTGGCTAGAGGAATTGTGATCATCACACTACTCTAATCCTGGTATAGTTCCCTGTATTTCTGGTGTTTTGGTTTTGCCTTTGGTGGTGCGGTTACTTTTTAGCTTGTAGATGGTTTGTCTCTATTTTTTCAATCACTAACAAATGAGCAAATCAATCTGTTTTTCATTCTCCACTTGATAAAGCCCAATATTAGCCGCTGCTAATTGCGTCATTGTGCTATGGAACTAAGATTAACTCTAAAACAGCGCAGATGCGACATCAATTTGGCAATCGACATTTGCGAATGTAAAAAAGCCAGCAGCTGGATTTGAACCTGCGACCTTCCGATTACAAGTCGGATGCACTACCACTGTGCTATGCTGGCGGGCTGAATGAGTCTTAACACTCACCGATTTATAATCTTAGCACAAATATTTTTTTTGTCTAGGGGTTAACTGAAAAAAAAATTATTTCCTGTCAATGTGGCTCAATTTCTACCTCATAGGGATTGTGGATGGAGTAAATTTAGTGATTTGAATAGGAAAGTTGATAAATTATTATTCATCACAAAAGCTCATACCGTTTTCATGTGAAATTGCGCTATATTTGCCTTTTGGCGCGATGTCTGGTGCTATTAGACAAACAAAGTCCACGCTGATAAAAATAAAGCGCATGTACATATAGAAACGGTATAACTCCAATCCGAGGCTGGAGGCAAAAATATTTTGTACAGGAATTAACCTGTATTTTTTTGACACGGCTGGATGAAAGTGCAAGAAAAAACATTGTTATTTACACATCACTAGCATGGCTGCATTGTTCGGACGAGATTTATTAAGTCTGGCGGATCTCACTTCCTCGGAACTGCATGAACTTTTAGAGTTGGCGACTCAATTGAAGTCCCAAAAGTTAAAGTTGCAGTGTCATCAAGTTTTGGGTTTGTTGTTTTCTAAGGCTTCTACTCGCACTAGGGTCAGTTTTACGGTGGCCATGTATCAACTGGGTGGACAGGTAATTGATTTGCACCCCAATGTTACCCAAGTGAGTCGAGGGGAACCGATACAGGACACAGCACGGGTTTTAGACCGCTATTTAGATGTTTTAGCTATTCGCACCTTCGCGCAGCAGGAGTTGGAAATTTTTGCTAATTATGCCAAGATTCCGGTAATTAATGCGCTGACTGATTTAGAACATCCTTGTCAAGTGTTGGCTGATTTATTGACTATTCAAGAAAAATTTGGCAGTTTGGCGGGTTTAACTTTGACCTATGTGGGGGATGGGAATAATGTGGCTAATTCCCTGATGTTGGGTTGTGCGTTGGCTGGTATGAATGTGAGGATAGCTTTTCCTTCGGGATATGCACCAGATGCGGAAGTGGTGGAAAAAGCCAGAAATATTGCCAATCATCAAACTGAAGTGATTCTTACCCATGACCCAGAAGCAGCTACTAAGGGCGCACATGTACTTTACACCGATGTGTGGGCGAGTATGGGTCAAGAGGCTGAGGCAGGCGATCGCTTCCCCGTCTTTCAACCTTATCAAATTTCCCAACAATTATTAAGTCTTGCTGACCCAGAAGCTATTGTTTTACACTGCTTACCAGCCCATCGAGGTGAAGAAATTACCAACGAAGTAATTGAAGGTTCCCAATCAAAAGTTTGGGATCAAGCTGAAAATCGATTACATGCCCAAAAAGCTTTACTTGCTAGTATTCTTGGTGCAAAATAATAGATAACAGCTAAGAAATCAAAAATACACAGGCAAAAGTGAATAAAATTTTTTATCTTTTGCCTGAAAAGTTTTAATTCAGAGCTTGTGAAGGGAAGATATTTGTAGTACAAATGTTCTATAAACATTTGGAGTTTACTTCCCAAAAGATATATGGAAAGACTAACAGAAGCTCAACAAGAACTCTATGAATGGTTGGTAGAATACATTCGTACTTATCAACATTCTCCTTCCATTCGCCAAATGATGCAAGCGATGAATTTGAAATCACCGGCACCGATTCAAAGTCGTTTGGAACATTTACGCAACAAAGGCTACATTGAATGGAGTGAAGGTAAGGCGCGGACAATTCGAGTTTTACGTCAAACTAAACAAGGTGTACCGATTTTAGGCACTATTGCCGCTGGTGGTTTAATTGAACCATTCACCGATGCAGTTGAACATTTGGATTTTTCTAATATTTCTCTACCTCCCCAAACCTATGGGTTGCGTGTAGCTGGGGATAGCATGATTGAAGATTTAATCGCTGATGGAGATTTGGTATTTTTACGTCCCGTAGCGGAACCAAATCAGTTAAAAAATGGCACTATTGTGGCAGCGCGGGTGGATGGCTACGGTACAACTTTAAAGAGGTTTTACCGTCAAGAGGATATGGTAACTCTCAAGCCAGCCAATTCTAAATATCAACCCATACAAGTCCCTGCAATGCAAGTGGAGGTGCAAGGTTCTTTAGTTGGGGTGTGGAGAGGTTATAACTAAGAATTGGGGAATATAGACGATTTTGAACATGGATACATAGCTTGATGGTTTCCTGTTCACTGTGACTAATAAAGATTTTCTTAGACCCCAATTCACCCTATGTACGTAACCCGAAAACCAGTACATCAATTGCCTACTTTCTCTCTCAAGTTGCCTTTTGTTAGAGAAAATAGGGGCAGTTATCATGTTCAGTCATTATTACCTGGATGTCCGCACATGCCATCATCTTTGCAGTTGCGGGGTTATCAGCGTCAAGCAATTACTAGCTGGTTTGCTAATAATGGCAGAGGAACTTTGAAAATGGCTACTGGTAGTGGTAAAACAATCACTGCACTGGCTATAGGGTGTGAATTGTACCAGCAGATAGGGTTACAAGTCTTGTTGGTGGTGTGTCCTTATCGGCATCTTGTCAGCCAATGGGCGCGAGAATGTGAAAAATTTAACTTAAAACCGATTTTAGCCTTTGAGAATTTACGCACTTGGCAAAGTCAAATGTCAACTCAATTATATAATTTGCGTTCTGGTTCCCAGAGGTTTGTCACGGTAATCACTACCAACTCGACTTTAATTAGTGAAGGGTTTCAGTCGCAACTCAAATATTTTCCGCCTAAAACTTTAATTATTGGGGATGAAGCACATAATTTAGGCGCACCTCGATTGGAGGAAAGTTTACCACGGCGGGTAGGGTTGCGACTGGCTTTGTCAGCTACTCCAGAAAGATATTTTGATGATGGAGGGACTCAATCTTTATTTGATTATTTCGGCCCGGTTTTGCAACCAGAGTTTAGTTTACGGGATGCGATCGCTCAAGGAGCTTTGGTACACTATTTGTATTATCCGGTCTTGGTGGAGTTAACGGAGGCCGAGAGTATCGCTTATCTCAAGTTAACAAAAAGAATCGGGCGATCGCTCCTGTATCGGGAACGAGAACACGGTGAAATTAGAGACTTTGAAGACCACGAAGACTTAAAACCATTATTAATGCAACGAGCGCGGTTAATTGGTGCCGCAGCAAATAAATTAACAGCTTTGCGGGAATTAATGCAAACTCGTCGCGAAACCACCCACACACTCTTTTATTGCAGTGATGGTTCCCAAACCGAAGAACGTTCTTCTTTACGTCAACTCAAAGCTGTAGCCAGAATTTTGGGGGTAGAGTTAGGTTACAAAGTCAGCACCTACACCGCACAAACTTCTTTAGCGGAAAGGGAATTACTGCGTCATCAATTTGAAAGTGGAGAATTGCAAGGTTTAGTTGCCATTCGCTGTTTAGATGAAGGGGTGGATATTCCTGCCATTCAAACTGCGGTCATTTTATCCAGTTCTGGCAATCCCCGTCAATTTATTCAACGTCGAGGAAGAGTATTACGTCCCCATCCAGGAAAAGAACGGGCGAATATCTTTGATATGATCGTCTTACCGCCAGACTTAGACAGAGACACAATGGAAGTAGAAAGAAATCTACTTAGGAAAGAATTGCGGCGGTTTGTCGAATTTGCAGACTTGGCTGATAACGCAGGAGAAGCCAGGATGAAGCTATTAGCCCTCCAGAAGCGTTATGGCTTGTTAGATATATAGCAGGGGATAGATGATAACTTGTCTCTGCGCCTTTGCGTCTTTGCGCGAAACTAGAAACCGTTGGGTAGGCTACAAAAACAGGTTGGTATATGGGAAGTAGATGATTATTTAATAAAAGGCTTGGAAGGGAAACCAAGCCCAGACTTCACTCAGGGTAAAATATACATTTATTGTAACTAATTTCCGTAATTAGCGAGTCATTCTTAGGGAAGATTTTGATATTTTTTTTCTAGGAAAACCAACAAGATAAACTATCCATCTCTATAGGTGGTTCTGTAGCAGCAGATATAGTAACCACATCGGTTTCCTCTCACCCAAACAACCAGAGACTTGGTTAATTAACAGATATCAAGCCAGAGTTTTAACTTTTGACCCAGTTAAGACACAACTGGCGGAAATCATCACCACGGACTTCAAAATTAGGATATTGGTCAAAACTTGCACAAGCGGGAGAAAGTAAAACCACGGCCGCTTGATGAGTCTTGGCTAATTCTGCTGACCTAGGGACAGCGTTTGCCATGGTCTCCACAATTTCGTAATTACTATATCCCACTGCTTGCAAACGTTGGGCAAACGCAGGTGCAGCACTACCAATGAGTAAAACCGCCGCAGCTTTGGCTTGAATTTGTGCTAACCAACCAGTATCATCTCCAGCTTTAGCTTCTCCACCAGCAATTAAAATTGTTGGACTGTTGACAGATGCTAAACCTACTTCCGCTGCATCGTAATTAGTAGCTTTGCTATCGTTGATAAAGTCAATACCTTGCCAAGCACAAATATGTTCCAAGCGATGGGGAACACCAGGAAAATCTGTGACAGCTTGGGTAATAGCATCAGAGTCTATTCCTGCTAACCTAGCTGCGGCCACTGACATCAAGAGATTTTGCAGGTTATGGTCTCCTACCATTCGCAATGCAGAAGCAGGAACAATTGGTGTGGGTGTAGATGTGGCTGATAACTTTTCTACTACAAAACCGTTTTCAATATAAAAACCTTTGTCACCAATTAAAAATTCTGACCCTTTAACACTAGTCCAATAAGCATCTGGCCAATGAGTTAAACCTACTTTTTGTAAATAAGCATCATCACCATTAAAGATTTGTAGCTGAGAATTCTTTAACAGTTTGGCTTTGATGTCGTAGTAATTTTCTAAAGTCTTATGTCTGGCTAAGTGGTCTGGGGTGAAGGTTGTCCAAATACCAATGCGTGGTGCCAGAGTGCTAGAAGATTCAATTTGATAACTGCTAATTTCACCAATTACCCAATCTGGTGGCGTGGGGGAAAGTGCAACTTCACAAGCAGCATAGCCGATGTTACCACAGGCAGGAGCGTTGAAACCAGCAGCTTGAAAGATAGCAGCAGTCAGGGAAGTGGTGGTAGTTTTGCCATTTGTGCCAGTGATACCCACCCAAGGAGTAGCCTTGAGATATCGCCAGGCTAGTTCCATTTCGCCGATGGTCTCTATCCCTAACTCTCTGGCTTTGACTAGAACAGGTACATCCCACGGTACACCTGGACTAACAATGATGAGTTGGGGTAAATCAGAACTATCTAGGTCTGGGGTATATCCTAATTTAACGGTGATTTGTTCTGTGGCGAGTTCTTGTTGTTGTTGCAGGAGGGTCGGGGAGGTTTTACTATCGCTTAATTCTACCTCCCAGCCTTCCCGTTTCAACAATCTTGCCGCAGCAACACCGGACTTTCCCAATCCTATAATCGACGCTCTAGGCATAGACTGTGTGGCAGAGTTCCCTGGTTAAGCTACCTTATCCTAGCGTTTATTGGCAAAAATTACACCATTTTTTGTTGATCTAAGCTACAGATTTTTCACAATGGCCCCAAAGTCGGCTAGAACACGGGCATGATTTCGCAATAATCCGAGCAAATTCAAACGATTTCGCTTAATATCTGGGTTGGAGTCCATGACTAACACGCTATCTTCTCCGTCAAAGAATTTACTCACAGTAGGAGCAATTTTTTCTAGTGCGGAAATCAAAAGTTGGTAATTGCGTGTATTTTGCGCTGCTTTGGTTTGGGGGACTAATTCTACTAAGGCGTTGTAGAATGCTTGCTCAGAAGATTTTTGGAATAGTTCTGGTTTTACCAAAGATTGGGGTTCTAGTTGCTGGAAGTCTAAATCTCCCTGTGCAGCCAATCTGGTAGAACGGTTGACAGTTTCGTAGATTTTATCTAAAGTACCTTCCCTGCGGATTTGTTGCAAGTAGAGAGCGCGATCACGTACATCCAATAAATCCTTTAATGCCCGTTCTGTATATTCTGGGTCGTTTTCCCCTAAGACAGCATTTACCAAGTCATAATCTATTTGCTTTTCTTCTTGCAATAAGGTGCGGATACGTTGCAAGAAAAATTCATTCAAGGTACTAATTAATGATTGAGCATCTTTGTTAAAAGTTGCAGCAAAATCTACAGCAGTTTGCTTTAAAAGTTGTTCTAAATTAATACCTAAATTCGCAAACCAAGTAATTTTTACCACTGCATTTGCTGCCCGTCGTAACGCAAATGGATCAGAGGAGCCTGTAGGAATTAACCCTAAACCAAAAATACTAACTAAAGTATCTAATCTATCCGCTAAACCGATGATTTGACCGGCTAAAGTTGTGGGGATATTGTCACCTGCACCTGTGGGCAAGTAGTGTTCAAATATTGCCTTAGAAACTTCTTTATCTTCACCACTGGCTAAGGCATATTTTTCACCCATAATTCCCTGCAATTCCGGGAATTCATAAACCATCTGTGTCACCAAGTCAGCTTTACACAGTAAGGCAGCACGTTGACTCTTTTGCTGTTGTTCCGCTGTTAATTGCAACTGATTACCGATGTTTGCTGCAATTTCAATAACTCTATCGACCTTGGCGCGAACAGAACCTAAATCTTCTTGGAAAGTGACTTTTTCTAACTGTGGTAAAAAGCTTTCTAATGGTTTAGATAAATCTGCATCATAAAAGAAGCGTCCATCCGCCAATCTCGCCCGGATAACTCGCTCATTACCCACAGCAATTATCTCTGATTTCTGAATATCACCGTTAGAAATAGTGATAAAATTGGGCAACAATTCTTGTTGACTATTACCAGTTTTAAATACAGGGAAATAACGTTGGTGAGTCACCATTACTTCTGTGATGACTTCCGTGGGTAATTCCAAAAACTCTGGCTCAAATTTACCCACCACTGCGGATGGATATTCAACAAGATTGATAACTTCTGCTAGCAAATCTGGGTAAATAACGGTTTCACCACCTGCTTTGGCAGCAGCTGATGTGACTTGTTCTGTAATGATACTTTCCCGTTGTTTGGGGTCAACGATGACATAACCAGAACGCAAAGTATTTACATACTCTGTAGCGTGAGGAATAGATACAGGTTCAGGATGTAAAACGCGATGGACTTGAGAAATGCGATCGCTTGTGACCGTTTTTTCCCCATTCCTTAATTCTAAGGGCATCACGTCCCCATCTAACAAAGCTACCAACCAGCGAATAGGGCGGGAAAATCTTGCATCCCCGCTTCCCCACCGCATTAACCGCTTCCCTTCCAAATTCCAAACCCATTGAGGAACCAATTCTGTCAAAATTTCAGCTACAGGACGACCAGGAATTTGTTTCTTGACAAATACAAAGTCTCCTTTGTCAGTGGGGCGAATTTCCAACGCTGAAAGTTCCACACCCTGTTTTTTCGCAAAACCTGCTGCGGCTGGTGTGGGTTGACCATCTTTAAATGCTGCTTGGGCTGGTGGGCCTTTAACTTCTTCTTCTCGGTCTGGTTGCTGAGATGGTAAGCCTGTGATGAGAACTGCTAACCGTCGGGGAGTTCCATAAACTTCTACCGCTTCCGCCTTGAGGCTATTAGCTTCTAAGCTTTGGGGAATGCGGTTTTGCCACTGTACTATAGCATCGCTGAGAAAGTTGGCAGGTAGTTCTTCTGTTCCAATTTCTAATAAAAAAGCAGGCATAGGTTTTTAACTTAAGATGGCGCAACATTAGTCAATTCCAACAGTTTACCTTGCCTTCAGCCTGAAAGATGCGATGTACAACGAGTTTGTCCAAATCATACACCACTTATTTCCACCTCCACCCTGTCATTAGAGGATGTTTTCTACAACTGGGACAATTCTGTTGCACATATTCTATATGGTTCAGATAATATCGCTTTTGCTGATCGAAAATTGGGGTTTAAAGCCCCCTGCGACTAGGACGACTTTACGCTTTTTGTATTGGTAGAGGTAGGGGCAGGTTTACCGATATTCTTTGTGGAAAGGGGCAAATCTCTGTGAACCCCCCGTAAATTAACTTTCCTGTGTGTGATTACAGTAGGTCAAAACAGTAGGTTAGGTATTTAATTTGACAACGAAAATCATCTTTAACAGTAAAGTTAATAGTTATATATAATACATCGTTCTCACATATTCTCTGAACAACTTGAATATTTTAGTGACATAAAAGGTTTTTTATTGGCTAATAAAAAGCACAATCTCATGCTTACATTATTTTTTCCTGTGGATAGAATATGCCGATATAGGCACATCCTGACAGAGGAAAAATAACCAACATGGAAACCAACAAAAAAAATCATAACCATCAGTTAGAAATTAACGACCTAATTGATGAAGCTATAAACAATGCAATAGCACGTCGGCAAGAAGCTTTAGAATCAGCTGAAATTTTATCTGATGCAGAAGCCAAAAGCGTGACCGGGGGTGCATTAATTAATCCCATCATTTTGGGTTACATTTTTAAGCCTCCTATCACTATCGGACTCATCGCCAATATTCCCATAGTTAAAACCTTTTAGGTATTGACCTATTAAGAGAATTGCCCAGCCGTATTTAGTTATTGTCTAACTTCCAACAATATCAAAAATATTTGTTTGTAGAATAGGACTTTCTAAGCACAGGTTGGGTACGGCTGGTCATTTTTCTCAGAGGTTAATTATGAAAGAAATTTCTACCGATAAAACTACACTTTGCCCCAGTGCTAGACCTGAATCTGAAAATAGTGTTGTCTTTGGTGTTATTAGCGGGACAGTTGCAGAACCCCGTGTTGCTTATCTCAAACAGCCCCAACCTATCACAGATGAACTAATAGCAAAAACTAGTCCAATTACACCTGCGGAAATTTTCCGTACAGCAGCACCTTGTGCAGCCACAGGTTGTCAGCATTTTGATGGCAAAAATTGTAGTTTAGCAACACGAATTGTCGCTGATTTTCCCACAGTCACAGAAGAATTACCCCCTTGTTCTATACGTCGAGATTGTCGTTGGTGGCAACAAGAAGGCAAGGTAGCTTGTATGCGTTGTCCACAGGTGATTACAGATAATTACAACCCATCTGAATTAGCAGCTAAGGTCGCATTACCAAATAAACACTAATCAATCAAATCATTTGAGGAAACAATAATGTCTTTGGAACAAGTAAGAGCCTTCTAGGAAAGGTTAGCTTACGATGAGGGTTTTCGTCACCAAATTCAAGCCGCTGGTAATAAAGAAATCGGTAGAGAAATTTTGCAAAATGCTGGTTACGAATTCACTCAAGCAGAGTTTGAAGAATACACAGAGCAATTACTGTCATCAGATAATTCTCCCGAAGGTTTAAGAGACTTAAATGAAAAAGAATTAGAAGCCGTTTTTGGAGGAGCAACATCTGTGCTTTTACCTATAGGTTTCCCGATTCTTTTATATGGAGTTGTGATCAGTCAAATTGTGAAACTTCTCTAAGTTTTATTTGAGAATTTTCCAGTTTTAGTTTCATTTAAATCAACTTTTGTTAAGAGAAAGTTATGTCCCTAGAACACGTCAAAGCCTTCTACGAACAACTAGCAAATGATGAAAATTTCCGTAATCAAATTGCTGGTGTTAACAGCAAAGAACAATGTAGCCAAATAGTGAAAGCTGCTGGCTATGATTTCACTC
Source organism: Richelia sinica FACHB-800 (assembly GCF_014698825.1). Lineage (GTDB taxonomy): Bacteria > Cyanobacteriota > Cyanobacteriia > Cyanobacteriales > Nostocaceae > FACHB-800. The sequence goes on along the minus strand of NZ_JACJTT010000011.1, from coordinate 43,603 downwards.
AAGCAGAATATGAGGAATACACCTATCAATTGTTAGAATCAGCCAACTCTGAAGGGGAACTTCAGGATTTAGGTGAAAAAGAATTAGCAGCGGTATTTGGTGGAATCATAGGAGCGCCAAAAATTCAACCCTTGTATGGCGTTGTTTGGCCACCATACCAATTGATGTATGGTGTGATTCGCATAGACGACACCATAACTCAATAACCCTCTAAGTTTCAAACTCACAAATTCAGTTTGGGGATGGAAACACATCCAAAATTATCCGTCCCTTTTTCAAAAAATTGATTGAGGATATTAATAATGAATTATCGCCGGATTAGTTATGCAGTTTGGGAAATTACCCTTAAATGTAATTTAGCTTGTCAACATTGTGGTTCTCGCGCTGGTCATACTAGAGCTAAAGAACTTTCTACACAAGAAGCCCTTGATTTAGTCCAACAAATGGCTGATGTTGGCATTAAAGAAGTTACCCTCATTGGAGGAGAAGCTTTTCTGCGTCCTGATTGGTTGGAGATTGCCCAAGCAATTACTAAAGCTGGTATGCTTTGTGGTATGACTACTGGTGGTTATGGTATCACCTTAGACACTGCCCGGCGGATGAAAGCAGCGGGAATTCAAGTAGTTTCTGTTTCTGTTGATGGCTTAGAAGCAACTCATGACTATATCCGGGGTAGACAAGGGGCCTGGCAATGGGCATTTAAAACCATGGGCAACTTGAAGGAAGCAGGAATTCCCTTTGGTTGCAATACTCAAATTAATCGTCTCTCTGCCCCAGAATTCCCGAAAATCTACGAACATCTCCGCGACGCAGGTATCTTTGCTTGGCAAATTCAATTAACTGTGCCGATGGGAAATGCGGCAGATAATAGCCACCTCCTATTGCAACCATATGAACTCCTGGATGTATATCCTATGATTGCTCGTGTAGCTGAACGGGCAAAGCAAGAAGGGGTACAGGTACAAGCAGGAAATAATATCGGTTACTACGGCCCCTATGAGCGATTATTACGTGGTGGTGATGCTTGGTCTTTTTGGCAGGGATGTAGTGCTGGACTTTCAGCGTTGGGTATTGAAGCTGATGGGGCAATTAAAGGTTGTCCTTCATTACCAACTACAGCCTATACAGGGGGTAATATCCGCGACCATTCACTACGAACTATTATTGAAGAAACTGAAGAACTAAGATTTAACATTGGTGCAGGTACTCCCAAGGGAACAGAACACCTGTGGGGTTTCTGCAAGAGTTGTGAATTTGCAGAACTTTGTCGTGGTGGTTGTAGCTGGACGGCTCATGTTTTCTTCGATAAGAGAGGTAACAATCCTTACTGTCATCATCGTGCTTTGACTCAAGAGAAAAACGGAATTAGAGAGCGAGTATTTCTCAAACGTCGTGCAGATGGCAACCCCTTTGATAATGGAGAGTTTTCACTGGTAGAAGAACCAATTGATACTCCTTGGCCAGAAAATGATCCTCTGCACTTTACTGCTGACTTAATTCAATGGCCGGAAGGATGGGGAAAAGAATCAGATACAGTCAAATGTTTAGTGAACTCACAATAATATCTTGCTTTTTCAACTAATTATGAACAAAATTGACATTGATGCTATGGCTATAGAAAATACTAATCAATTGGAAGAATCTCAAAGCAATTTGGAAAGTCTACCACCTTTATTACCTCGTTTAGCTTGGGATAGTCAGATAACTTATTTACGCAATATTTTTAGAGCAAAGAAAGCTTTAGACCGAATTGAAAAAGAAGCTGGTATTGTCAGAATTTACAACTGATTGGATAAATAAAACAGGTGATAGGAAACGGTGGCAAGTGTTTTATTAACCTAACTAGCTATCAACCTGTAATATCTTGACAAATGCGGTAATTTTCATTGCAAACAATCAACAAACTAAAAACGAATATACTATGTCTAACCTGAAAATTTCTGATTTAAGTCCTGTTGGCTGTCAATTTTTTCAAGACTCTGAAAGCTTTCTGCTCAATTTGCAAGAAGACGAGTTATATATGACTCATGGGGGGATTTTAATTACCGCAACTATTAGTGTCATTAAAGTTCCTGTTTCGGAAGATATTTTTGCACCATCTATTTCTTTCATTATGTGACTGTACTTTATATCTCAAAATTGGCAGATATTTTACTGCCAATTTTCACTATAATTCAATACGAGAAATATATATTGAATCTAAAATAATTATGTCCCAATAAAGATAACTTAAAGAGTTGCTTTTTGTAAGTAATGAATGCCAATATATAATTTAGCAAAAAAAAGATTAATTTGTACTTATGTCATTAGTTTTAAATTCTCAAAACGCTTTTGATTATTTGGTCACACATAATTTATTGAATACCTCTAAACAATCTCTTCAGCATATAGAAACACTGGCAGCTAAGAATTTTAATCTATTACTAACTTTTGCAGATGGTAATAAGTTGTTAGTTAAGCAAGAACGAAACAATCAGGAAGGAAAAGCAACTGGTGAATTTTTAAGTGAGTGGCGAATTCAAGAGTTTTTACAAACATTTCCTGAATTTGATCAATATCGCTTGTTATTACCAGAGGTATTACATTTTGATCGGCAAAACTTTATTATCGTTTCTCGATATTTGGATGATTACCAGGATTTAATGGATTTCTACACTAAGGAACAAAACTTTCCTGTAGAAGTTGCTACGCAAATTGGTACTTTTATAGCCAGTATTCATCGTGATACTTTCAATCATCAAGGATATAAAGATTTCTTTACTGCAAATACTGAGCATGTAGTTCCTGATCAAATATCACGTATGATTCAGGGCTTAGAACGGGTTGAACCAGAAATTTTTGGCTTAGTACCTGATGATGGATTAAAGTTTTTTGCGCTATATCAACGTTATGATAGCTTGGGACAAGCGATCGCACAACTAGGTCAATCAGTTACTCCCTCTTGTCTCACCCACAAAGACTTGAAGCTCAATAATATCCTTCTATACAAAGATTGGCAGCATTCTCATCATCATATTATCCGGGTAATAGACTGGGAACGTTCTGCTTGGGGAGATCCAGCTTTTGATTTAGGGACTCTTATCGGTAGCTATGTGCAAATTTGGTTAAGTAGCTTAGTGATTAGTAACTCTCTGGGTATTGAGGAATCTCTACGTTTAGCAATTACACCTTTAGAACTAATTCAACCTTCCATTGGTGCATTAACTTTAGCTTATTTAAAGACTTTTCCCGAAATTTTAGAACACCATCCTGATTTCTTACATAAATCAGTGCAATTTGCTGGTTTTGCTTTGATTCAACAAATTCACTCCATGATTCAATATCAAAAATCTTTTGGTAATACAGGAATTGCTATGCTTCAGGTTGCAAAGACATTGTTATGTCGTCCTGAACAGTCAATGCCAACAATTTTTGGTCATAATGCGGCTGAATTAAGTAGCTTTAAATCTACTATTCTTTAATTAATTTTCATCACTAATCAATTATCATGCAATTATTAGATAGCCATCCCCAACAATGGAAAAATACTGTAGAGAGTCAGTTACTAGATGTACTGCAAGATATCGTTCATAAAATTGAAATTCATGCCGATTTTTCTATTCATCATGCAGATTATCAATCACTAAAACTACCACCTGAAGTAGTAGAAAGGTTTCAAAAAATGCCTCTCCAGATGCAGCAGAAATATATGAGTTTGCAACTGCGAAGTTTTCTTTATGGCATCTATTACAACGGTTCAATGCGAAGTGCATTAGCACTAGATAACTCAGAACATATTTTTCCCATAGATTTGGAAAATAACACTGTTTTAGGTGTAGATGTCAGTTTTTATGAGCGATTACATGAAAGTAATTATGGAGAAGGCTATTTTGACCTTGGTTGGTCTGTAATTAGAGAAGAAGCTGAGGATATTTTAGTAGTCACTAAAGGTGGATTAAAGCTACATATTCAACGGGAAAAACATCTTAAACCTGTTGAAAGAAGTGCTTTAGTAGGTGATTTAGTGGCTATTCGTTTGCCTAAAAACCGCGTCCAGAATGGTTTTTATATGGCAGTGAGCAATCTTGGTTTTGGTTATCTGGCAGTAAATGGAAAACAACCTGTAACTGTGCGAATATATTTCAATTTAACTCCTGAAGGTTCTGTAGCGGTAATGAAAAACTTGACGCAGCACCTGAATGACCTAGAAATTCCTTTCTGCTTTAAAGTTTTGTATAACCCCAAAGAATACAGACGAACTGATTCAGGAGTTTTGTATTTTGACCAAAGAGATTATACAAGAATCAGGGAAATATTACAGGTTATATATGAGAAAAACCAGTCGTATTTTCAGCCAGACATTCCCTTGTTTACTAAGCGTCTTGCACCAGGATTAGGATTGGCTGAAGAACCCAATCAGAAGTTTGCTGAAAAGGAAAGTTTTGGCATGAATCGCTGTCAAATAGTTGCTAATGGATTATTAACAGCTTGGTATAAAGGTGAAGAATCTCCAGAAAAACGAATGCAAGCTATTTATGAGCAGTTTAATCTGTTAAGAATTGACTTGAAACATATTTACTTAAATCCTGAATCAGAAGATATTTACCAGTCCTTAAACTAATGCTATTAACTGTTCTCATTCTATAGTCTTTTTGTCATCCAGAAATTAAAGAATTAGGACTTAGGCAAGATTAACGTATTTTGGTCATTAGACCGGAAGCAATCTCAAATCAATCTATGCGTAAGTCATGAAAATATATTATGAATATACCTACTTTCACTTTATGAAAAGGTAGGTATTTTTTATTTGCAACATTAATTGTATGGGTTGAAAATAGTGAAAATAATCTAATACTTAAGTCCTTTTTTATAAAAAATAAATCAATGTATAAATGAAATACAATTATATGTATCACCTTGGGCAACCATTTGCTTAACCACTATCAAAAACTAAATCTCCTATATTTCACAAGTTCCTTCTTTTTTTTAAATAATGGACACAAATTTATACCTAAAGCCCTAAAAAAGCTATTTTTAATATTAATAAAAAAGGGCTATAAATATATTTATTTGTGTTCAGTTATTTAATTGTATTCCCTAGTCGAATTAATTTAGATATGACAGAATAATTATAGAAAAAAGAAATTCATAACCTCGAATTTCACGGTTATACTACTCACTCAAAATTACTTAAAACTATCAGGAGAAAAAAATGGCTTCTATCGCAATTCATGATCTACGTCCTGCTGGTGCAGATTTATTTGTTGGTACTGAAAACTTCATGAATGATTTAGTTGATGATCAACTCAACACAGTTAACGGTGGACTTTCACCTGTAGCTATTTGGGGTGTTGCAATCGCATCTGAATATGTAATTGGTGCCTTTGCTGTAGGCGTTGGTGCTGGTATCTATACAGCATGGTAATAGATTATAAATCATTGCTGCAAGATTTTTGTTGTTGACATATATCCTTTAATTCAGGAGTAAATCATGGCTTCAATCCGCATTGAACAATTAAGTGTAGGTTTTGACCTCATTGCTGACACAGAAACATATTTGGATGAAATAACTGATACCGATTTGGATTTAACTAAAGGTGGACTAACTCCAGTTATGACTACTCTCATAGCTTTCTCCGCTGGTTATGGAGTAGGTAAAGCAATCAGTGAAATTATCCACTAAATCCTAACATAATCATCACAGATTATTTAATGCAGAAAAACACTCAATAAGTGATAACAGGAGCAATGGTAGTTTCAGTTTGAGGGAGAAATTACTATTAGCTCCTGCTTCTCCTATGAATAACATGAGTAACACTATGATCAATCATCGCTGGAATCCTATAGATATCACAATTCCCTTATTTATAGTTATGGGAATTACACAAATACTGCTTGGTAACTATGTTGCTGCTGGTATATGGTTAATAATTGCTTTAGGGCAATTTTTAGTGCCAAGAGTCGGAGTTGCTAATTTAAATCAATGGGAACGCCCTGAAGTATTATTTGTATGGTTTATGGTGGCATTATTCACTGGTTTAGTAGTCTATCAAATTTATACAGATTTGCTCTAATCATCTAGAGGAATTCTAAACTATTAGACAATATTTAATAATAATCCTAATCATTAATAGAGAAATCATTCCATAAATTAATTTATGGAATGATTTTTTGTTTTTATTTTGTAACAACGTTAGTCATTCAGTTAATAATTTAAAGTTAATAAACCAGCTAAACAATGAGTTTTTTCTTTGAGCCAGATAGAAAATAATTGTGTGAGTATTTGAGTACGGATATTTTCATTTAACTGCGGCTGAATAATTTCTTCTACGAAAATAATATGTACTCCTGAACATGTGATAATTGGCTTGATAAGTTGGGGAGGAGTAGCAGTAAACACAGCAGCAGAAATTTCTGGCTTTAATTCTCTACGGCTTACTGTTCCTAAATATCCTCCTTTTCTCCGTAACTCTTTATCTTCGATATATTCGTGAGCTACATCAAAAAAACTCATCTCGCCTTCTTTAATAGCATAAAAAAGTTCTAGTGCCAAGTCTTCATCATTGATAATAACCTCATACATGACTACACCAGCGTAATCAAGTTGATTTTCAAAAAAATATGGTTCAACTTGGTCAGCGAATAGATGACTTACTAATTTACTAGAAATAAGATTAGTGTAGACAATTTCTTCAAAATTATCTAAAGACAAACTATGTTTATTCAACCACTTCCAAGTATCATCAGCACTATTAAGTTGGTAGCTTAGTCGTATTTTATCTGCTGCTTTTTGTAGTTCGTCTGTTTCTATTTTGATTCCAGCTTCTTCAGCAGCAGCCATAATTACCTTACGAGTCACGATTTGCTCAACTATTTCTGGGATTTTACAAGAAAACTGAACTTGCTGAAAAATATCTTCTTTAGTAATGGTGATAGCTTGTGACATGAGATTATCCTTTAATTAATCAACAAACCTAAATTATTAGAGTGAAATAGGGATAGTTGTCATTTTTTATGACTGACTTTTAAATACTTTCACTATAATTTCACTCCGCTTTTTTGCAATTTCTTGAATGGATCAATTAGAAAATCAATAATGCGACGTTGACGCACGATTACCTCTGCTGTTGCTGTATCTCCAGGATGTAAATAAATACATTTATTTGGGGTGGGAATACAATTTTGTTTGAGTGCAATTTCCAAATTGTAAGCAGCAACTTTACCAGTTGGTGTATCTATTTCTGTGGTAGTAGGTGAAATTTTAATTAATTCCCCAGCAACTATGCCATAATCCTGAAAAGGGTAAGCATCAAATTTTATCTTCACTGGTAATCCTAATCGTAAAAATCCACTTTCACTAGTTGCCATTTGTGCTCTAATGATTAAAGGAGAATTTAAGGGTGCAATCTCGGCTACCATTGTTCCTGTTTGGACAACAGATCCAGCTTTTTGAATTGGTAACTGAAACAATGTACCGCTCGCTGTAGCCTTTATTTCTCTTTGCCCCAATTGAAATTTTAATGATTCAATTTGGCTTTTGCTTTGAGCAATTTCTGATTGTAGAGAAGTAATTTCTGTATCTAAGTTTTTCTGTTGTTCTTGAATTCTCAACACAGCTAATTGACCTGAACGTACCAAGCTTTGATATCCTCTTTGCTGTTCTTTAAGTCGCAATTTAGCCTGTTCAATATCTGCCTTAGATTGACGAATATTTCTTTCATAACTACTGAGTTGTTCCGCTAAACGTAAACTAGCTTGTTTTACATCTGATTTACTTTGTTCATATAATTGTTGTTTATCCTTAGCTATGTTTTGCTTTTCTACAACATTGATTTCGGGAACAACTCCTTCTTGATTTAATTTGGTGTATCTTTGTAGTTCTCGTTGGGTACTGGCTAAACTACTTCCTACTAATTTACTAGCGGTACGATTATGTTCTAAGGTTTGTTGTGCTTGATTGACTTGAGATAATCTTTCTTCTTTCTGTAATTCATAGGCATTAATCAATGCTGTGATATTTTGTTGTGCTTGGTCTACTTGAGCCTGTTTTTCTAATTGTTGAGATTGATTTTGTTGCTGTTGAGTTGCTAAGGATACGACCAGTTGGTTTTTAGAAGAATTTAGTTGAGATAGTCGGTTTAATTGTCCTTCTAACTTATCTTGTACTTGATTTAATTCCGACTTCACTAATTCTGATTCTAATACCAATAAAGTTTGTCCTTCTTTAACTGCATCACCTTCTTTCACTTGAATTGCAGCAACAGTACCTGAAACAGCAGCATCTAGTTTAATTGTTTTATCTTTTGGTTCAACTCTGCCTCTCGCAGTACCAGTTTCATCTACTTTAGATAGTATTGCCCAAGGTAAAACGATAGATACAAATATCACCATAAAGTATAGTAATCCTCTCGTCCACACCTGAGGTAAACTATCCAGAGATTCTTTAGTGATATCAGACCAATCATCCCTACTGACTATCTTTACTGCTTCTTCTAATACTTTCAGTGCGGAATTTTTGTGTTCAGATACGTTCTCTATTGGCAGACTTTTAACTCGTTCCTGAAGTACATCTGTCATTTTTCCCTCGATATTCATTTTTGGTAAAGTTTTATTTGTGGGTAATTTTTTGCTTATTATCTCAATTACCCATGTTTGTGATTGCACAAAAAACGTTGGTGTAGCGTGCCGTATTCATACTTTCAAGTATGTAAACTAAACTAATTTAAGGGATATTTGACATAAGCACTGATTTATTCTAATTTTTGTAATTGCTGTTGGTTAAGATAGAAATAATGCCCACGTTTTGACATTAATTCTTCGTGATTACCCCGCTCAATTAATACCCCTCGGTCTAAGACTAAAATTAAATCTGCGTTTCTAACTGTGGATAAACGATGGGCAATAACTAAAGTGGTTCTTCCTTTCAAAATGGTGTTTAAATTCTGCTGAATGATTCTTTCTGATTCAGGATCTAAATGGGAAGTTGCTTCATCTAAAATTAACAGTCGAGGATTACCTAATAAGGCCCTAGCAATAGCTATTCTCTGTCTTTGTCCACCAGATAATAAACCTCCACCTTCACCAATTTGGGTTTCATATCCCATGGGTAATTTTTTAATGAATTCGTCAGCACCTGCTAGTTGTGCTGCTTCAATTATTTCTATCAAAGGTACACCAGGATGTCCTAAACTGATATTTTCTCGAATTGTGCCTCCAAATAAAAATGTATCTTGGTCAACTACTCCCACCTGCTGACGCAAGGAACGTAAGGAAATGCTAGTAATATCTTGTCCATCAATTAACACCTTCCCATCTGTAGGTGGATATAAGCCAAGGACTAATTTAGAAATGGTGGTTTTCCCTGAACCACTACGTCCGACAAGTGCTACCATTTGCCCTGGTTTAATTTCAAAGCTTAGATTTTCCAGGATATTAATATCACTTTCTGGATGATAGCGAAAGGTGACGTTATCAAAGCGGATGTTTCCTTTGAGTTGGGGCAAATTTTGTCTTGGTTGATGCTGTAAGTCTTCTTCTGGTTCTGTATCTAATACATCATTAATACGTTCTACGGCAATGACTACTTCTTGCAATTGGTTCCATAAAACTATCAACCTTTGAAAAGGGGTAATAATGTTACCTAGTAACATATTAAATGCTACTAATTGACCAATAGTTAACTGATTTTGAATTACTAAGTATGCTCCAAACCATAATAAGGCAGTGGTGGTAATTGATTGGATTAAGTTACTAAAAATTTGCAGCCGATTGCTGATAATTTGCCCAGAGAAGTTAGTTTTTATTTCTTTATTTAATAACTCTTCCCAATGCCAACGAACTGTTTGTTCTACTGCTGTGGCTTTGACGGTTCGCAAACCAGTAAGGGCTTCAATTAGGTAACTACTCTCTTGGGCAACAGCATTAAATATCTCTCTCGATATCCTTTGTAAAAAAGGTGTGGTGATGAGTGCTAATAGAGCAAAAGGTGGAACTATTACTAAGGCTAGTAAGGCCATTTTCCAGCTATACCAAAACATTAATCCTACATAGATAAAAACTGTAAATAAATCTAAGAAAATTGATGATGCTTCACCGGAAAGAAAACGTTGAATTTTGCGATTTTCTTGGACACGAGAGACAATATCCCCCACATAGCGGGATTCAAAAAAGCTTAATGGTAGTCGAAAAGTATGACGAATAAAGCCGACAATTAGTGCTAAATCGATGCGATTGGCCATGTGGTCTAGCAAATATTGTCGTAAGCCCATCATGGCTACACGAAATACGCTAAATAATAACAATCCTATGCCCACTGCTGTTAAGGTGAGTTCGGAACGCTGCACTACTACACGGTCTAAGATGAGTTGGGTAAATAGGGGGGTAATGAGTCCAAATATTTGGATAAAGATAGAAGCAATAAATACTTCTAAAACTATCAAAGAATGTGGTTTTATTAGTTCAAAGAATTGCCAAAAAGGTGTGGAAGTTTCTTGAGCTTCCTTGAGGGTAGCTGTTGGTTGTAATAGTAATGTATAACCAGTCCAATCAGCTTTAAATTCTGTGTGGGTGAGGGTGCGTTGACCGATCGCAGGATCAGCGACAATGACGTGCTGGGAGGTGATTTCATAGACGACGATGTAATGTTTACCTTCCCAGTGAGCGATCGCTGGTAGTTTTTGTTTAGCTAACTGATTCAGACTAGCTTTCACTGGTCTGGTGGCAAAACCCAAGCTTTCTGCTGCTGTTAACAAACCCCGCAAAGATGCACCATTACGGTCTACATTGGCTACATCTCGTAAACGATTGACACTAAACCGTTTACCCCAATACCGAGACACCATCACTAGGCAAGCTGCACCGCAATCAGAAGCACTCTGTTGGGCAAAAAAAGGATAGCGTCGGATGACGTGCTGCCATAAATGCCTGACTCGTTGAGTTGGACTAGGAAAATAGGCTTTGCTAATTTTTGGTTCTGATTTGGGAGAGTATGAAACTTCCGGTTGTGAGTTGATATTCTCTACTACTTCTGGGGTAGGAGTTGAGTTTACTAAGCGACTATTTAATTGTTGTGCTTGCTGCCATAAATGGGTTTTAATTTGCGGGTATGTAGCCATTAATGGCAATAAAATTGTACTTGGAATAAAGCAAAGTTGTAAATTGACACTTGCTCTTGCTCCATAGGTTTGAAAATCAGATTGTGGAAATAGAGTAAACTCTCCAAATGATTCTCCAGCTTCGAGAGTGGCAATTAGTTCACCTGCTGCATCTAGCAATCTGGCTTTACCTGCAATGACAATGTAGATGCCTGGTTCAGTATCATTTCCTTGCCAAAATTTGCCGACTTTAGGATTTTTGTGTTTAAATTGGGGAAGATATTGGTTAAACTCAGCCGAAGAGAGGGAGTAGCCTAAAGTCTGGTTGATTTGCTCTAGAGATACCAAATGAGCGGATAGATTGTGCACCATATATATCTGAATCTTTACCTAGTTTTGTAAAACTGATAGATATAAACTCGGAATTATCCGATTCATTGACGTTTTTGAGGTCATGAATGGCAATTTTGGCTTCCTGAGCAGAGGTAATATTGTTGTTTGGTTGAAGATTGGGTTTTTGAACTGTGGATAACCCTAGTTGTTTGAGTAACCTTTTGATATGGCGATCGCTAATTTCAATGCCAAATTCCCTAGCTAAATGTTTTTGTAGCCAGCTAGTTGTCCACCGTCGAAATGAATAGCCATGGTCTCTAGGACTACTATGCAAAAGTTCTTGTAATCGCTCTAAATATTGCTCATTTACTACTTTAGGACGACCAATAGGACAATCTTGCCATTGATGGGCCATCCCCATCCGCGCTATGTGCATCCAGTGTCTGACTGTTGCTGCACAACATCCTAGAAGTTGACAAATTTCTGTTTGTGATTTCCCTTCATCTGCCAATAACATAATTTCAATTCTTTGGCGATAGGATTCAGGGTAATCTTCTTGTAAATTTTTAAGCAAAAGCTTACGTTGAAAAGGTGTTAAAAATCTACCGTTCACCGTTAAATTACTGTCTTTTTGAATCTCAACTTCTGATTGATAGTAGGACATAATGCACTGATTAATACTTGACAGTGGTAGAAACTAAAATCACTAAAACTTTTGACATTTCCTTTTTTTTACATAAAACTTTACAAAATCTTTACATTATTCGGTTAAGTAGGCCATACGTACCTACGTACAAATATGAAATTCTGATTGACAAGAGTCTGTACAACATTAAATTTGCCTACTTTCTATTCTTTATGTGCAAGGCAAATGAAATATGCAAAACATTCTGCACCCATCAAAAATTGACCTTGATGATTTGTGATCTCCCAAATCAATCAGGTTAGCTAAATTTGACGATATCGCGATTTATCACGTCTTAAATTACAGCGATTAAGCTGATTGTAATTTGCTATTTCATATCCATTGACAACCATATGGGCATTACTATGATTTCTGTCTCTGGATTTATGAATTTTTTATAAAAAATGCTTATAGTTATATGCCTGGGTGGTGACTCACCTGAGTTAATAAGTGAGGTCTAAGGCAATGTTATCGAAAATAATCAATCATCCATCATTGGTGGATTTATCTGTGCAGGAACAGGAGAATTTAAGCGGTGGACAGGTGAATCCTATTTCCAACCGTACAAATCCTCCTATATCCTCTATGCCTCCGGGTTATACCATGGTAGTCCCAGATATGATTGTTTCTATTCCTCCCAAGATGCCAGATATGACGGGTGGTGGTATGGCTATTCCCGTTGAAAGTGGTTCATCGAAAGAGTCTAATTTTGACGATTAATTACAGCTGGAAGATGAAAATTGATTTTCTCATCTTTTCAACAAACGTAAGCCACTGAGGGTGACGAGGACTGTAGAACCTTCATGACCAATGACACCGATGGGAAGGTTGATGTTACCAAGAAAGTTATTAATTAAGAGTAAGACGATAAAGGTAAGAGCGATCGCGATATTCTGTTTGACTATGGTATGCGATCGCTTGCCTAATTCTATCGCCACAGAAATTTTTTCTAGCTTATCAGCCATTAAGACTATATCTGCCGTTTCTAAAGCCACATCGCTACCAGCACCACCCATGGCAATACCCACGGAAGCTTGGGCTAAGGCTGGGGCATCATTAATACCATCTCCCACCATTGCCACCGTTTGATACTTTTGCTGGAGAGTGCGAATTACTTCTAGTTTGTCTTCTGGTAATAACTGTGCATAAACTTGGTCAATACCTACTGCTTTGGCCACACTTTGGGCTGTCCTGTGGTTATCTCCGGTTAACATAACGATTTCTGCCATTCCCAACTTTCGCAACCGTTGAATAGTTGCAGTTGCTTCTTCCCGCACTTCATCGGCAATGGCAATAATCCCAATACAATTGATAGTTGGCTGATTAACTGCTTCTTCCCATCTCCCTTGTGCTACCCACACCACAGTTTTTCCTGCTTCTTCCCAGGTCTGTGCGGTTTTTTGTAATTGGGTGGGTAAATGATTGACATTGGCTTGGATAAAGGCTGCATTACCAACAAACACCTTTTCTGCTTTCACTATCCCCATAATTCCCTGGCCAGGAATAGCTTGCACCTCCACTGCCCTTGTCCATTGTAAATCAGCAGCAGCTTGGACAATAGCTTGACCAATGGGGTGTTCAGAATTTGATTCTACTGCGGCAGCGACTGTTAAAACATCGTTTTCAGTCCATGAGTCAGCTGCCATGACTTGGGAGACTTTCACCTGTCCTGTGGTGAGTGTACCAGTTTTATCAAAAGCGATCGCTCTCACTTTGCCAATCATCTCTAATTGAGCGCCATTTTTAAACAAAATCCCTTGTTTTGCCCCATTCGCAATACCAGAAAGTAAAGTAGGCATAATAGCCGCCATTAGGGCACAGGGAGAAGCCACCACTAAAAAAGTTAATGCCCTGTAAATAGTAGTTTCCCAATCCCAGCCCCAAACAAACGGCGGTAAAATTGCAAATAATATCCCAGCAATGACAATTACCTTGGCATAGCCCCGTTCAAATTTTTCAATAAATTCCTGAGAAGGTGGTGCTTCCGTTTGTGCCTGTTCTACTAACTTAATCACCCTTTGAATTAAGCTACTCTCCGCAGGTTTGTGTAATTTCAATGTCAATGCCCCATAACCATTGAGACTACCTGCAAAAACTTCCTCTCCCACAGTCTTTTCTACAGGTAAAGATTCACCCGTAATAGCAGCTTGGTTCAGGGTACTGTAACCAGCAACAATTATCCCATCCGTAGGAATTAACTCCCCTGGCTTTACCACTATCTCATCTCCCATCTGCAAATGAGAGATAGGAATCATTTCTTCCTTTCCTTCCCGCAGCACCCTAGCTGTATCTGCGGTCAAATTCATCAAGCTACGAATACTACGTTCAGTGCGACGCATAGCGTAACCTTCCAGCGCACCGCTAATCGCAAAGATGAGAATTAAAATAGCACCATCAATAATTAGATTGTATTCCTGTTTCCATAAACCCAAACTAGCAGCGCCTACAGCCGCCACAATCATCAATAAATCTACATCTAGTTCTTTTTCTTTCAATAGAGTCGTTAGCCCTTCACGGGCGCTTTCATAGCCACCAATGACATAAGCGGCTGGTAAAAGTAGCAGTGCAAAGCCCAACCAGCCCAGATGTAAAGCCAACCAACCCAGAAATAGGAGGAAAGCACAAAGGATAGCGGCTACCGTATCTGTATGTTCTTGAGTGAATTGTTGAAAACGTTGGGGATAAATCATGAGAGTTGCATCAAGATATCTATCCTCACCCTAAACCTTGACATTGATGTTAAAGTCAAGACTGAGTAATTGAAGTTACCGATTGAAAAATACTCTGCTAGAAATAATGCTCATCAAAAAATTTATTCATCCTATTTCCAAATTACCGCTCAATTCTCCTTGGTTGATGATGCTGATTTTTGCATTTATCGGTTTAATGGGAATTCTTAACCATGCCATGTGGCGAGATGAATTAAACCCTTGGTTGATTGCTAAAGATAGTCAGTCTTTTAGTGATTTAATTAGCAATATTCGCTATGAAGGTCATCCGGTTCTCTGGTATTTCTGCCTTGCATTTGTCAATAAAATTGCTGATACTCCGATAATGATGCAACTATTGCATTTGAGTATCACAACTACTGCGGTGGCGATTTTTTGGTTATGTAGTCCATTTAATCATCTACAAAAATTATTATTCACCTTTGGCTACTTTCCTTTTTATGAATATCTATTGATTTCTCGTAACTATGCTTTTAGTTTTTTATTTGTTTTTGCTTTTTGTGCTATTTTCCCCTTCCGAAAGCGTAATTATTGGCAGTTAGCAGTTTTATTGGGTTTACTTGCCAACAGTAGTGCTTACGCCTTATTTGTGTCATTGGCGTTATGTACGACTTTGGTGATCGAACTATGTTTTGATAGCGAACATCGCCACCAATATTTTAATCAAAGTAATAAATATGATTTGTTCATCAGCAGTATAATTATTATCTTTGCCTTTGGTTTAGCTATTAATATTATGACTCCTCCCGCTGATAGCTACTTGCATGGAGGTTTAAAAGGATGGTTCACGGAATTTGATTTTCGGCATTTGTTGAGGAGTTTTGGCAGATTATTTGGGGGCTATTTTTTAATTATTCCCACCCATAAAAGGTGGCTAGATTTAATTCTTTGTGCTGGTATATCCATATTTGTTTTCGGTTTGACTGGATTAAAGTTACGTAAAAAACCGATTCCACTGTTTTTCTATACTCTAGGCACGGGGATTATCTTGGCTTTTACCTATTTGAGATTTTTAGGTAACCCCCGCCACTATGGACATTTTTATTTAGTTTTGTTAGCAGCTTTATGGCTGGCTAGTTATTATCCCGATTCTGAGTCGGTAATTAACAGAATACCGTTTCTAAAACAGAGGTCATGGAAGTTTGTAGACAAATGGCATTACATAGCTTTGATGCTAATTTTTTATGTGCAACTATTGGGGGGTATTGGTAATTTTGGCAGAGATTTATTCATTCCATTTTCAGCCAGTAAAGCTACTGCAAATTACATCCAAGAATCGCGATTAGAAAAGGAATTTATTGTTGCTAGCCGCGATGCTAATATGGCTGCTTTATCTGGCTATTTGCATCGCAAATTCTACTATCCAGAATTGCAAAATCTGGGCAGTTTTACTATTTTCGGTAAAGGTCGTAAAAGTGTAGACAAAGGAGAGGCATTAAGACAAGTTAGTGAAATGCTAAATCATGGAGAAGCTAACAAAAAAATCCTGCTCATTCTCCATGAAAAATTACAGTCAAATTACCAAGGTTTGCAGATAAATCCTGTGAAAAGTTTTGAAAAAGCCTGGGTAGATACGGAGCGATTTTATCTCTATTGGGTACAAAAAGAATAGAAAATAGCTCAAAAATCTCATTTAGCGACAAAATACCACGATTTACAAATGAAACCGAGTTTAACGATTAAGGAATTGACGGCAGCGGTAGGAGGTGGAATTACACCAAGGATGGTGAGACATTATCATCAATTGGGACTGTTACCACCACCAAAGCGATCGCCTAGTAATTATCGTCTCTATACCCAGCAAGATGTCATCCGCTTGCAAAAAATCGTTGCACTTAAACAGCAAGGGTTTCAACTCAACCATATTCGCCATATTTTGGCAGTGGAATTGGCCGCAGACACCAATGAAACCCTGATGACCCAATTACAACAGCAATATCGGTCTGTGATGCAGCAAATTTCCCAACTGCGGCAAACGGCAACGGCTTTAGAAGGGTTGTTGGGACGGGATCAAGATTGTCAAATTATGCAAAGTTCTGTTTTAGCCCAACTCAAGTTACTGGAAGTGGATACTCAAGCTGGGTTGGGAGAACTCAATCAACTTTGGGGAAAACTAGATGCCCAAGTACACAATCATTCAGAAGTTTTCCCGGAAGCATTACAACGGTTATTACCTGATTTATCGGCAAGGTCAGAAATTGAACAACATTTAATTTCTCAGTTGGTGTTAGCTTGCGGTGATGTGAGTTTAGTTTCCTTTCTCCGGTTGAGTAATAGAGCGATCGCTGTAATTCGGGAAGCATTAAAATCAGGTTGTGAGATTATCGTTGATATTCCTACCGTTGCCGCAGCTTTAGACCATACGCGCTTAGTCCATTTAGGCTGTAAAGTCACCACATTAATTGATAATCCCCATATTTCCAATGTAGCGGAGGCAGAACAAGCCTTTTGCCAACATCAGGAATGGCAAACAAAGTTACTGCAAATTTCTCCTGGCGCTGTGGTAGTCATTGGTTATGCACCTTCCGTACTTTTACAAACCTGCGCTGCTATTACCCACCAAAAAATTCAGCCAGCATTGGTAATTGGGATGCCCATTGGCTTTAGTCACGCCCCAGCAGCTAAACGCCAACTCATGGAACAACAAGTATCTTTTATTACAATTGAAGGGACTTTAGGTGGTGGTTTGTTAGCAGCTACAGCCTTGAATGCCTTGGTTGAGTCCTTGATTGACAAACCACATTGTCATTGTTACCTGCAAAACTCATTAGCTGGCAAGTAGAGGCATATTTCCCTTGTCTCTTTTTTTCACCCATCATATCCATGGTACTGGGTCTGGTATCGATGGGCATGTGTCCACCGTTGAGACAATTGCCACTTATTGCATCATTAGCTTACCCTAGAAGAGCAAATTAATACGGACAAGGTATGAATCAAAAAAAACTAATTCAATTGATGAAAGTCTCTCTATGTCTAGAACTAGCTAATTGGTGGTAAATAATTTCAAAAAAAGCCACACTTTACGGATATTACTGGCATACTAGATAAATTACACCAACCTATATATGTATAGAAGTAACCTAAGTTACTAAAAATCACAAAACACAGGTTAGATAATTAGCCGGTTTTTGAATGGCAATAACATCTTGAGTAATGATTTGCGTTTGTTTTCTTTGACATAAACTAAGGGGCATATGTGGCAACAAGAGAAAAAAGAGAGTGCGATCGCTAGTCTAGCTTTATGGTTAGCTCTAGCTACCAGTCCAATTACTGCTAATCTTCTGGTAGTGGAACCGACACTGGCTCAATCGAAAGAAGCTGCTAATTTTCCCCTACCCGCTAGTGTAGAAAATGGCACCATAGTTAAGTTAGAAGGTTCTGCTAGCTGGGCAGCAATTAACCAAAGTCTCAAGGAGAACTTTGAAAAAGAATTTTCCAAAGCGAAAGTGGATGTTGGTGTCAACAACACCGCAGATGCCCTCAAAGCTGTATTAGATGGCAAAATTGATATTGCAGCGATCGCTCGTCCACTCACAGCAGAAGAAAAAGCCCAAGGTTTAGAGCAAATCCGCATCAAACGAGAGAAAATAGCCATCATTGTTGGTACTAATAATCCCTTCAAAGACAGCTTAACCGCTGAACAATTCGCAAAAATATTCCGAGGTGAAATTACTGACTGGTCAGAATTGGGACGCACATCTGGCAAAATTCGCTTCCTTGACCGTCCAGCTACCAGTGATACACGTAATGCCTTACGGGACTATCCTGTTTTTCAAGACAAGGAATTTACTGCTGGTGCCAATGCTATTCAATTGCCAGAAGATAACACTAGCCAAATTATCAAACAATTAGGCGAAGATGGCATTAGCTATGTATTAGCCCATCAAGTATCCAAGCTACAGGAAGTTAGAGTCCTAGCAGTTAATAACTTCTTACCAAATAATTCTCAATATCCCTTTTCCCAACCACTGGTTTACGTTTACAGAAAAAATCCCAGTCCGGGAATCATGGCTTTTATTGGCTTTACCTTAGCTGAACCAGGGGAAAAAAGCATTGCAGCAGCTAAGAGTGCAGAGGCTTCAGCGATCGCTATTAGTTTACTGCAAAGTTTTACCACACCCACTACCGCTAGCGTCACTTCTGCCACCCAAACTCCTGCCAAGAATAATAATTTCACTAACGCATCACAATTTATTACCTCTTTGCGAAATAATTCTTGGCTGAATGAAAACCCATCTGTATTAGCAGTATTTCCTTTATTTTTAATTGCTGGTGTGGGTGGATTTTTACCTTGGTGGTTATTCGGGAGAAAGAAAGCAAAATTAGAACAAATTGATACTGAAATACAAGCAAATATCAATCAGCCCAACTTAGAAACAAATCCACCTGGTAGTGATGCTGACACAATCATTTCTGCTGTGAACAACGGCAATAGAACTAATGGCACATCTCATTTAAGTCAGGGAGGCAATGTTGCTGTCCTCATTCCCCAAGAAACTGATTCTGAGGTGGAAACCAATGGTCATGATCCATCGGCTGATACTAATGAAATGGTCTGGGATATAGAAGCACCTGTAGCTGTTGTCAAAAGTCCCTTTCCCCAAATTCCCAATATTCCCAAACCATCCAAAGAAACTGCTCCTAACACCTTAGCTGAATCGCCCAATACACCACCACAATCAGCTAATAATCATCAAGATTTAAATGCTTTGGCAGAATTTTTGGGTGTATCTACAGAAGGGATCGACACTGAAGATAAGGATAAATCCGCCACTTCTTTATCAGAATTATTGAATTTATCAGATGAAGAAACAGCCGCAGAATCTCCAAATTCTTTATCGGAATTATTGAACTTACCAGAGGAAGAAATCACAGAAGAATCCACAGAAGATACCGAAGAACCTACAACATCTTTATCTCAATTGTTAGGTTTACCGGCTGAAGAAAACAACGAAGAACCTACAACATCTTTATCTCAATTGCTAGGCTTGCAACCGGAAGAAACCACAGAAGAACTTCCCCCTTCCCTTTCCGAATTAATTGGGTTGCAAGCTAATAAAAACCAGCAAAAAGATAATGTAAATATCCCAGAACCAGTTACCGACCAAGCAGAAGTCAACATCCTTGACACCGTTTCGGTAGTTGAAGCAGCAACTAAATCCCCATCTGAGGAAACACCCCCACCAGAACCAATTGCAGTTACAGCTGAAGACCTGATCCTCCCGGAAACACTGCCAGTCGTCACAGAAGAAGAAGAAGAAGAAGAAATTAACCCAATATCTACTCCTCCTCTAGAAATATCTTCTCCACAACTTGAGTCAAAAGAGGATTTAGAGGCAAATAGCAATGAATTGCCGCAAACAGTCCTAGAAGAAATATCACCAGCATTAGCGGCCATTTCTCTCATCCCAGAAACTGAGTCAGAAGTGCCTATCATCCCAGATGCAGTTGTTTCTGCTGAAGTAAATAGTCCTGAAGTTGAAGACATTCCAACTGAAGCGACACAAGTAATTGAGTTATTACCTGTCAGTGGTGATAGCAGCATTGTCTTTACACCCCGCACTCCTAATTGGGCTTACGTTTCTTGGTATGTTGCCGAACCGGAAAAACAACCATCTATCAGCTTGGTCGTGCGCTTGTATGACGTAACTGGTCTAGATTTAAGCTACCAAAGCCCCAAACTCGTACAACAGTATGAATGTGAAGAGGGAACACACGATCGCTATGTGGCTATTCCTGTAGGCGATCGCGATTACATCACCGAATTAGGTTATGTTACACCGAATAACACCTGGTTGCCAATCGCCCGTTCTGGCACTATTCGTGTTTTCCGTCGTCCTAGCAACGATTTATGGCTGATCACAGATACAGAAATCATCATTCATGGTGCTACACAACCAGGAGCAAAAGTATCTATTGATGGTCAAAATGTCCAGTTAGATGCCAATGGTAAATTCCAGTTTACTGTGCCCTTCATTCAAAATACAGTGGATTATTTACTAACAGCAACTACCGCTAATGGTGAACAAAGTAAGACTGTGTTGAAAAAGTTTTCTCAAGAAAGTTCAGAAAAATAATGAGTGACTTGTATAGCAGGTGACAGGTGACAGGTGACAGGTGACAGGTAAACCAGCGCAGTCATGGGGTTTGCCCCCATAAGCGACTGGTAAACCTGGAAAGGATGACAGTGCTAAAAGGCTTTTAGTATCTAAGTTTTATTTGTTGGCAATGTCCTAATACCAAATCGAAAAATTTTGGCAACAGATGATTACCCCACCTGAGCTAGCGCGCACCCTCCCCGCTTGCTCTGAGGGTTGGGGAGGGGTTTACTCAATTTGTTGGTTACTTATCAATTCAATAATTAATCATGCTGGAAAAATTAAATTATAGAAGTAGCAAAATCTTTTACCTACTATCAGCTTTCTGTATAGTTGCTAATATTAACAGTTATCACTCCACTGCTATAGCTAATACTACACAACAATCATTAGTTATTGTCAAACGTCATCAACATCAATCGTCCCAGGTAAATCGAGTTTTTCGGAAAATTTTACCTGAATTAAAAAAGAAAAGTAAAATCAGAGTTTTATTACCTCAGTATATTCCCGCAGCAGACGAAAACAATGCTGTGTATGCCATTCTGGAAAATATCAGTCAAAACAAGTATGAAATTCTACTGGGATTTACACCTGATTGCACTGGGGGAACAGCTTGTCGTTTAGGTATGATTACAGGCGAAATTATTACACCCAAAACAGCAGCTTTACCAGGAAAACCAATATCTCTAGGCAAAGGTATCACAGCTTATTTTGTTGATTTTCAGTGTGGTGCTAATTGTTCAGATGCCACTCTAACTTGGAGACAGAAAGGAGTTCAGTATACTGTAGGGTTGAAAGCAGGCGATCGCAATTCCTTAATAAAAATGGCTAAGTCTGTAATTACACTGTAGCTGAAATAACATGGTTGCTGGATAATTCTATTGGCTACACGGCAATAAAACTTAACCTATCTCATGTGTAAATATTATTTGCATTTGCTGCAATAAGTTCCAGAGCATTCCTCTGTGAAATTGCTTAAAAAATGTAGCCTATGAAATTAAATTACGGGAAAGTACAGTCGATTGAATTATGAAAACATATCCACTTACAAAGCTTCTGACCTTTCCATCCTTATCTGCATTTTTAGGAGCTAATTTAGCACTCACCCCCATCACTTTACCTGCTGCTGCTCAAACTACTCCTGTCTCTTCTGTTGGTAATGGAGTCACATTCACTTGCAATGATACAGAAGCAACTATTAGAGCTAAAAATGGACCGAGAGTCACATTCGGTACTACCTCCATCTACATTGGTTACCAACAAGTATCATCAAGTAACAAAGACCCTCGGATTATTCGCTTTGACAGCGGTGTAAGAAAATGGTGTCGTAGCGATTATGAAAACACTGGTGATGATGGTACAGGTTACGGGTTAATTTGGAATGGCAGTACCGCTTCCACTGGTGTTTTATATGGTATTTTTTCTTCTACAGGTACACAAATTGGCCCAAACTTTACCCGCTTTACATCTGGACGGTGGTTACCTGGCTATGGTACTGGTGGAGGCCCAAAAGTAGCAATTATTGCCAGAATTGATCCCACCAATGGCAATATACAGTATGCCACTTATCTTTCTGCTAGAAAAACCAGTGATGGTAAGACTAACAGCCTAGCAGTGAAAGGTTTATCTTGGAATGGTACGACTTTAACGGTTCAGGCAGATTCTTTTTTTAGTCCCCGTCGTGTTGATACCAGTTCGATGATCTGCACAGGTTCGTCACCTTTTAAATACACAATAGTCTTCACTGGTGATTTAACCAAGGCTAACTCTGCTCAAGTTACTAAGACTACAACCAATAGCTGTCAGTGAGTTGTCTATACCCTCATTCCTGATTTCGCTCATATTTCGATATTAGTAGGAGGGGAGAGGAGTTTTTGTGAATTTCCAATCCCCAATTTCCACCTTTTTGAGTGCCCAAACAAATTATATATAGCAGGTGACACTATGGCTAAAGCCACGCTCCGCGAACGACTGCGCGGTTAAGGGTAGGGAATTGGTGAAATTTTGTTAGTGGATGCTATAGAAAGGGTGTTCGATGCCTCTAGACAGGTTGCTTCTTTAGCTGTAATAGCAGAAGCTTTAGACGAGCAGGTGGTAAATTTCTATATAAAGTATGGTTTTCGGCAATTTAAGGAAAATCCGATTAAACTCTATCTTCCTATGCAATCAGTTGAAGAACCTGTTCAGAACTGAGATGAGGGATAGAGCGATGCTCCTTTATCAGTCGTCCAAAACGCAGAACTAGAAGCGATCGCTTCTCTGATTTTCTCATCAAAGTTTGAATATAGCGATCTGTATTTTGACTACAGAAACGCAACTCTACAGATTGCCATGATTTCTTTTACTTCACACCAGCAATAACCTGGCCAATATCTTGAGGAGTTGCACCAGTAGCTAATATTGCCCGAATCAACAATTCAATTGAAACTGAAGCATCGCCATTTTCAGCTTTAGCAATTCGAGGTTGGCTGGAGCTAATTCTAGCTGCAAGTTCACTTTGAGTCATTAATTTTTGGCGACGTTCTTTCAAGTTGTTACTAAGAGCCAGTTTAATTTCCACAAAGGCACTTTCTTCTGGTGTTAACTCCAAAAAATCTTCAACTGTGCCAATTTTCCAGTCTTTATTTTCTAATCGTTCTCGCTTTGCCTGATCCATCATATTACTCCTTTTGATGAGTTAAAAAAATATAAACTTTTTCCCAGGTAGTGTTGTTAGCCAATTACGATTTTTATACCTTTCTTGTAGATATAAACCAACTTATACAATAAAAATAATCATATTATGTCTTTAACCAGCGATTCAGTTCATTGGGCAATTAAGTTTGTACAAAATCATGCTGATGGAGATTTATTTCCAAAAATTTTAGAGTTTGAGGCCATTAATGCAATAGCAGATGAATTTGTAAAGCTTGTTGAAGGTAAAGATTTATCATTATTTCCGCCAGGGTCTTGTCGTCGCTTTATCGTTCCCAAAGATGAAATAGCATATCGCCAGGCGACACAATTAGATCCTCAAGATTCAATTATTCTTACAGCATTAATTTATCAATATGGACAGGGGATTGAAAATAGGAGATTGCCAAAAACAAGAGTTTTTAGCTATAGATTTCAACCAGATGCTAACTTAGGGCTGTATGCAAGCCAAACTGCATGGAATGACTTTTGGCAATCAGCTTATCAGGAAAGCAAAAAATTTAATACTATTTTATATTGTGATATCGCTGATTTTTATAACCAAATCTATCACCATACTATTGAAAATCAGTTAATTGCATCGGGATTTCCCAATCAAACTATCAAATGGATAATTTCTCTATTAGAGTCAACCACTGTAGGAGTATCTAGAGGTGTGCCGATAGGCCCTCATGCTATCCATTTAATAGCTGAAAGTACAATGATTCCAATTGATAATAGCCTATTCGCAAGTGGAATAAATTTTATGCGATTTGCAGATGATATAGTAATTTTCTGTAATTCTCCTAGTTCTGCAAGACGGGCATTAGCATCTATAGCTTCAACCCTTGATAAGCAGCAAAGGCTAATGCTTCAAAGGCATAAAACTAAGTTTTATGATACCGATCAATTTGGTAACTTATGCAGAAGTATGGTTGAAGATAGACCAATTAGTGATGAAGAGGATCAAGTTTTAAAAATTATAAAAAAATATTCACATGGAAATCCCTATGCCATAGTTTATTATAACGCCATCTCTGAAGAAGATTGGAGGAAAATATCTGGGGATACAATCAGCAGCATTATTAGAGAATACATAGAAGAAAGTGAAATAGACTATATTCGTCTTCGATGGTTCTATAGACGCTTAACGCAGATAGGTCATCCTGGTGCTATTGATATTTCACTTGATAACATTGCAAACTTAACTCCGTGTTTTGCTAATATATGTACTTACCTAGCTTCAGTTCAATCTGTAGAACAGGAACAGTGGGTACAAATTGGAGAGAAATTACTATATTTGTTAGAGTCTAACGAAGTACAAGGTAATGAATATTTTCGATTATCCATTTTAAGCCTGTTTACTAAAAATCAACATATAAATCATTTTTCAAATTTGGCTAGGCAATATACTTCTAGTGAACCATTCGCTAGAAGGGAAATACTATTATCTGCAAAACAAAATTTAGCTTTTGATTGGCTTAGAGAATATAAAGAGAGCTACCAAACAATGGATTCTTGGCAAAAAACTGCATATATCTATGGTTTTTCAGGATTTCCAAAAGATGAAAAGATGTATTTTTTAAATAGATTAAATCTTAGTAGGCCTTTTGATGCTGTCCTAGCAAAATGGGCAAAAAAGGCTTAGGATTAGACCTCTTGCAAAAGTCCAAATTCTTGGGTTCTTCTTTGCGGCTTTGCGACTTTGCGCGAAACAAAAAATATTTATGCAAAAGGTCTATCATTCTGTTTCTAATGTATCAAAGTTTAGGTATTATACCAATTAACGAAAAAATAAACCACGTTCACGCAGCGTGCCTTAGGGATAGAAAAGAGCATTTTAGAGATATCTTACGTAAGTCTTGAAATCTATTAATAATTTGGTAAACATCAATATTTGTGTTGGGTTGCGCTGTCGCTTAACCCAACCTACTTTTAAAAATTAGCGTAACTTGCCAAAAGCATCACTTAAAGAACTTTGTTTAGATGCTAACCTGGCACGTCCCGCAGCAGCCCATTCTTGCAGTTTTTGAATTTGTTCAACTGCCGTTCTTGCTAAAGGAATAATTTGACTGGCTGCTTCTAAAATATCATCGGTGGTAAAGTCACGGTTTTGACTAAACCCAATGTGCATGGCTTCAATTAAAGTTTGTTCAATTTCTGCACCAGAAAAATCCGGTGTTTCATAAGCTAATCGATTAATGTCATAGCTTTTGATGTTGTGGGGACGTAAGCGTGTTAAATGAACATTAAAAATGGCTTTTCTTTCTTCTTGATTGGGTAAACCCACAAAGAAGATTTCATCAAAGCGACCTTTTCGCAACATTTCTGGTGGTAAGGCTTGGATATCGTTGGCTGTAGCCACGACAAAGACGGGAGAAGTTTTTTCTGCTAACCAGGTGATAAATGTGCCAAATACACGGCTAGTGGTTCCTGCATCACCTTTACTACCTAAGCCAGAAAAAGCTTTATCAATTTCATCAATCCACAGGACACAAGGTGCTAGGGCTTCCGCTACTTGAATCATTTGTCGAGTCCGGGATTCTGATTCCCCTACTAACCCACCAAATAACCGCCCTACGTCTAAGCGTAACAAAGGTAAATGCCAATGATGGGCGATCGCTTTGGCTGTTAATGATTTTCCTGTACCTTGAATTCCCACCAATAATAAACCACGGGGATGGGGTAAACCATATTGTCTGGCTTTTTCTGTAAAGGAACCACCACGGCGAATCAGCCAATCCTTAAGGTTATCTAACCCTCCGATGTCAGATATTTGCTCTGTGGCGGGGTAAAAGTCCAGGATTTGGGTTTGGCGGATGGTTTGGCGTTTTTCCTCCAAAACTAAATCTACGTCCTCTGGTTGCAATTCTCCGTGGGAAGCTATGGCCCTGGCTAAAACTCGGCGTATCCTTTCCATTGATAGCCCTTGACAGGATAAAACCAAATCATCTAAAAACTTGCCGGAGGGAGAATTTCCAGTTGCTTGTAATAAACGTTCTACTTCGACCCGAATTTCTGCACCACTGGGTAAGGGAAATTCCACGACCGTCAACACTTCCGTTAAGTCATCGGGAATGTTGATGCGGGGTGAGAGGATGACTATATTTTTGGGTTGGGACTTGAGGAGTCGGGCCAAGTTACGTAGTTTGCGAGCGATCGCTACATCTTCTAAAAATCGATGATAATCTCGAAGTATAAATACTGCCGATGCCGAAGCTGGCAACTTTTCCACAAATTCTAAGGCTTGCAGTGGGTTCCGCTTTCCAAAGCCTACATCATTGGGATTGCCTTGATAACCGTCTACAAAATCCCAAGTGTACACAGGACGATTACCTTGGTTGTTGGCTTCTTCCCGAATGGCAGTTTCTACCCGCTCTTCTTCACTGGTGGGAATATAAATCAAAGGATAACGCGCCCGAAGCAGCAGTTTAAACTCTTCACGAAAGTTCATAGTAGCTGTTGTGGAAATAGTTCTTATTCCATTTTTGAGCTATGGGGAATGAAAATGAACTTCTGAATTGCTTTTTTCCTCTTGATGTTACCCATTAGCCCTTTTCTGCAAAAGCAACCAACACATTGAGTAAACCCCTCCCCAACCCTCAGAGCAAGCGGGGAGGATGCGCGACAGCGCGGGTGGGGTAATGATCTGTTGCCAAGATTTTCGATTTGGTATAGCAATAGACAGAGAGGTTAGGACATTAACTAACACTAAACAGGAGTATGCCTACGGCACGCTGCGCGAACAGAAGTATGGCTGCGCCACGCTGCGCGAACAAGAGTTTAAAAATTCAAGAATTAAACAGCAATGGCATTAATTATTCTGTAACTCCTGCAACTCTGTAACTTCTGTCTTCTTCCTCTGTCACCTGTCACCTGTCACCTGTCACCTGTCACCTGTCACCTGTCACCTACTCTAGTTGACTTAAGGCTGGAGTCACATCAACTTTTAACTTTTGTCCTAATTTGAGTAACTGACGACATTGAATACTGTCTACTTCGTTATCTAAGCTAGGAATGCGGGGCAGAATTTGGCTGTGTAAACAGTGAAAGAATAGTTCCTGGGCTTTATGTAAGGAAATATCCAAATTTAAGTGATAGCCAACATCAATTAGTCTTTCCAGCCTTTCCAAATCCAGAGTGATGTTGGTACTAGCATCATACAAAAGCTGCCAGAGTAAACGCACTATTAACTGTTCTAATATTTGCTTACCTTCAGGAATGTTGAGATGACAGCGTAAATGTTTACTTTCTGTGGCGATCGCTTCTAGTTCCACAATATGATTAAAACTAGATTGGGGTTCGGCTATATCTTGTTCGAGCGATCGTAAAGACATCATACACCGATAACCCAAAGCAATTTCCGCCGCTACTTGCAATTCCTGGGGAACTGCTAACTCATCCCGATGAAAAGCTATGATGACACCGTAATTTTCTCGGTATGTCTGGGTATAAAGTTGGTCTAAGCGGGTGAGGGTTTCCTGGTTCAAGAGTCGCATGATGCGATGGCGTTCCTCTGCAAACAGATTTTGTAAACTAAAGGCTTCACCCCCAAAACTCTGGGTCATGACTAAAATTACGTGGGCAGCACTGGCTTGCTGCATGGCTGTCAATAGCTTCTCTTTCAGGTGAGTATATTCACGTCGTCCGGTAAATGGTTGAATACAGCAATGGAAATCCCAACCGCCTAAATGCAGGACAGCAAAGACTAAATGCTCACTTTCCCAAGTAATATCTGACACTAGCTTTAAATGTCCTACTACCAATGTCAAAGAACCCAGCCGTTGACGGTGGTAATCTAACTCATTGACTGTGTAGCAATAAACTCGCTTTTGACGTTCTTGATGATTACCTTCCCGCTTCAAAGTTACCGAGGACATATCTTCAGCAGCGGCAGTAACTGTATCTGCGGGTGATGGTTTGTGGTGATTGAATAAGGAGGTGATGCCGTAGTGAGCAGCGACTTGTTTAAAGCTAATTTGTGCAGTTAATACTAGTTGGCGATATACTTCAGCACCATGTTTAAACTGTTCCACATTACTGGGGGCTAAACCCAAGCGTTTGAGGAAACCTTTTTCCAACTGTACACCTGCCACATCTCCGGCTAATTCTAAAGCGCGGGCCGCATAACGTAAAATCTGCGTTCCCTCTGGCCGGGACAGTTCTTCAAAAAACCAACCACAACTGGTGTACATCAACAACGAGTGACGCTGCATTTCCAACAAGCGCAAAGCGTCTACCTGTTCTGCGGCATTGAGTTTGCGGGTTTGATGACGGGAGAGAAAACGGCTAACATTGGCAGGGGAGCGATCGCGGATGACTTGAATATATTCATCCCTTGCTAACCAGGGATCACGAAATAACTGTCTACCATATTCTTCATACACTTCAATCAACTGATCCCGCAGCCAATTTAAAGCATTTCGCAACGGTTTCCGCCATTTTTGATGCCAAACACCACCTTCACCACCACAACCACAATCATCTTGCCATCTATCTACACCGTGGGCACAACTCCAAGCAGTAACTGGCTTTAGTTCTACTTCCCATGTGGGTGGATTTAAACTTAAGTAATGGGCAAAGTTGGTTACAGTCCAACCATGATGGGAAAATTCACCAATGAAAGCATAGGCTAAAGTTTTCTCTGTTCCCTTTTTATGGTGTCCAAAGGTTTCTCCATCGGTGGCTACAGAAATTAATTGTGCGGGACGATGATCCCCACGGACAGCCGCACCGATACGCCCGGCTAAATGATGGGAACTATAAATAACATCACTAAAACCCATATCCCTAGAAATCGGGCCATCGTAGAAGAAAATATCAATATAGGGGCAGTCTGGTTGGTATTCTGCAATATTAATTTTCGCTGTACTCAGAGGAGAATTGCTACGGCTGAGATTGGGCTTTAAATAACAACGATAGGAACGGGTGGGATCAATTTGACTACCTCCCACTTCATGCCACTCTGGGTGGGGATTTTCAGCAGTGGGAAAAGGCCGGCAACGTTGGGCCTGGGATGGTGCGAGGATAATAAACCGAATCCCTTCTTTGATTAAAGCTTCTAGGGTGGCGTAATCTACAGCGGTTTCTGCCAACCACATACCTTCGGGATCACGACCAAACCGGGAACGAAAGTCAGCTTTTCCCCAGCGAATTTGGGTATATTTATCTCTGTCGTTAGCCAAAGGCATAATGATGTGATTATACACTTGGGCGATCGCATTCCCATGACCATTTAACCGCTTGGCGCTTTTGACATCAGCCTCCAGAATACGCTGATACACCTCCACATCATGGCGTTCCAACCAAGACATCAGCGTGGGGCCAATGTTAAAACTCATGTACTCATAATTATTGACGATCCCCACTACTTCACCTTTGTCATTTAAGACCCTGGCAAAAGCATTAGGACGATAGCATTCCCAATGTATGCGTTCATTCCAGTCATGGAAAGGTGCAGCACTTGGTTGACGTTCAATGGCATCTAAATAAGGATTTTCCCTTGGTGGTTGATAAAAATGCCCATGGACAGTGACATAAACACCTTGAGCCTGTTTCAGGGGGTTGGGATCACTGCTGTATTGATAATCTTCGTGAAATTGAGGTGTTGATCCAGAACTAACTGGACGTTCAGCTGCTGAGGTCATGTATTTGGTTTCCGAGAAACTATGATTTTCACAAAAATATTGCTATGTATACCTTTCTACAATGTTTGCTTCACTACGTCAGGTATAAACAACTGCTATGCAATAAAACTAAATTTTCAACACTTCCGCCACAAGATTATGGGTAAAAATCTATTTAGGGATGTGGGGTATGGGGTTGAGGTGCTGCATTTTCCAGGTTGGGATATAGTCATGAATTTGATATTTTCCTTACCCTCTACCCAAACTAATAATTTATTCTGACGTAAACCCTAATCATCATAGCCATAATTATAGCTTAGAATAAATCTGCGTTGTTACACAGTTACATTCCCAACCCAACAAAGTTATTATCCTTGGCAACACTTAGCCTGAGAGTAAGAAATTTAATAGTCTTTTAATATATTAAAACTTATGCCAGGTGTAAAATTACCGCTTTTTGCCTAGAGTTTTACAACAAAACATGACAAAAAGTAACTAAATCTCAATCTTATTTTACAAATGAACTGCCGACCATGGAATAAATCCTCACCAACAGCGGAAAAGTTGAGTCTATTTGTGGTGTTATATCAGTAACTGATACTTTTTTGAATAACTTTCACCAACATACTTTAATGGTAAAACCCCCCGGATTTAGCTGTGGAGTTAATCCAAAATTGTCTATCCATCATCGGATAACCTGCACATAATTTACAGCCAAGTTACCAAATGTCAACTAAAAACATTATTTTCCTAATTCTCTTGCTATTTATACCCATCTCTTTAGCGGCTCATTTTCTAGAGTGGGGAGAATTAATAGTCTTCATCACCGCTGGACTGGCAATATTGCCCCTAGCAGCTTGGATGGGTGCAGCAACAGAAGAAATCGCTGTGGTGGTCGGCCCAACCTTAGGAGGGTTATTAAATGCCACCTTTGGCAATGCGACAGAATTAATCATTGCCCTTGTGGCCCTCAAAGCTGGACTAGTTGATGTGGTCAAAGCCAGTATCACAGGTTCCATCATTGGTAACTTACTTTTAGTGATGGGGCTGTCCATGCTATTAGGTGGACTCCGTTACAAAGAACAGACTTTTCAACCAATTGTGGCCCGGGTTAATGCTGCTTCCATGAATTTAGCCGTCATCGCTATTTTGTTACCAACAGCGATGAATTACACCTCTAAAGGTATTAACGAACAAACTCTACAAAACCTATCTCTCGCTGTTGCCGTCGTCTTAATTCTGGTTTATGCCCTCACTTTGCTATTTTCCATGAAAACCCACGCTTATTTATACGATGTTGGTGTGGCAGATATTGAAGAAGCAGAGGAAGAACCCCATGAAAAACCCAATGTGTTGTTATGGAGTTGTGTACTGCTAGTATGTACCTTATTAGTAGCACTGGAGTCAGAATTGCTAGTAGATTCCTTGGAAGTGGCTACATCAAAGCTAGGTTTAACCGCACTGTTTACTGGGGTGATTTTAGTACCTATTGTGGGTAACGCAGCTGAACACGCTACAGCTGTGACAGTAGCTATGAAAGACAAAATGGATCTTTCCCTATCTGTTGCGGTGGGTTCAAGTATGCAAATCGCTTTATTTGTTGCCCCTGTATTAGTAATAGCTGGATGGATATTTGGTCAACCGATGGATTTGGATTTTAACCCCTTTGAATTGGTGGCTGTCACTGTAGCGGTGTTAATTGCGAATACTATTAGTTCTGATGGTAAGTCGAATTGGTTGGAAGGCACCTTACTTTTAGCGGCTTACACAGTTTTAGGTTTCGCCTTTTATTTCCATCCGGTGTAGCAATACCTTGATTAGATATCTTGCCTAAATATTTTTTTGTTTCATGCCAAGGCGCAAAGAAAAGAACGCTAAGAAGGATTTTTGCAAGAGGTCTATTTCATAAATTCTTGTGGGGTAGGCATCTTGCCTGCCCTTTAAATTTTATCTAGGTTGGGTGGAAGGAAATTTTGTAGATACCTGGTAAGCAATTCAGTCAGCAAAATCATCAAAAATACTGGATGATTAGTGGATTTCCACCAGTTATATTATTAGTTAACTGAAAAATTCACAAAAAAATAAATAATTGTGGGGGTATAGACATGTTAAGTCCAGTTGTTACTCTCAGTATCTTTCAAAAACAACCCCAACCTCTGGTTTTCTCGGCTGGCCAAGTTATTTTTGAGGAAGGGCAGTCAGGAGATTTGATGTATGGGGTGTTGAAGGGAGAGGTGGCTGTGGTGGTTAATGGTCAGGTGCTAGAAACCATCACGGCTGATGAAGTATTTGGCACCGGTGTGCTGGTAGGTGTAAAAAAGAGAACCTATACGGCTATTGCTCAAACGAACTGTGAATTAGCTTATATCGACGAAGCGGGCTTTCTATTTGCTGTGCAGGAAACACCGACCTTTGCTTTAAAGGTAATGAAAAGTTACTCAGAACGTCTTTCTCGTTTATGTCAGAAGTGCGCTTGAGAACCTGAAGCGATCGCGGATATGATCAATAAGTGCGATCGCTTAATTTTAAATTAATCACGTATTGTAATATTGGCTCGATATAATTGCCAATTAATATATGAAAAATACTGCCGCAATTTTATATAAAAAAGATGGTTATGATACTTCTGGGAAAAGACTTTTAGGCCGTCAATCTGCCGGTGAAGGCTTTCTCAAAGCTCTAGTTCAATACGGAACAGCAGAATCTATCTATTGTTATACAACCAGTCGCGATGAATTTGGTGAATTCTGCCAACGCATTCAACCTTGGATTAATGGTTCTCGACAAGTTAGTTGGATTCCTTTTAACAATCATCAAGGTTTAGCTCAAGCAGGTACACTTTATCATCCCGATCCCCGCCTTGCTAACCCAGCTTGGGCTAGACGTTTTGACGACCAACGGTTATACAGTATCTGTGGAGTTACTCATACTATAGCCAGTATGGGGGTTTTAGAAAATATTGCTAATCTCATCCTAGCCCCTCTCCAACCTTGGGATGCTTTAGTATGTACTTCCATGGCAGTGAAAAAGGCTGTAGATCATCTATTTGATACTTGGACAGAATACCTAACTCAACGTATCGGTGGTCAAC
The DNA here is from genome assembly GCF_014698825.1 of Richelia sinica FACHB-800. Lineage (GTDB taxonomy): Bacteria > Cyanobacteriota > Cyanobacteriia > Cyanobacteriales > Nostocaceae > FACHB-800. The sequence continues at coordinate 10,296 of NZ_JACJTT010000011.1, read as the reverse complement.
CAAGCATCAATTTACAATTACCAATCATTCCTCTAGGCATTGATTGTCAAGCATTTAATCACGGCGATTATACTGCCAATATTCGCACCTCTATGCGTTTATCTTTGGGTATTCCCCAAGATGACATTGTGGTTTTGTTTGTGGGGAGACTGTGCTTTTACGCCAAAGCCCATCCCATACCCATGTACATGGCCTTAGAAAAGGCAGCACAAGCAACACAGAAAAAAATCCATTTTGTCTTAGCTGGTTGGTTTGAAGACGACAGAGAAACAGTTAATTTCCAACAAAGTACACAAACCTTTTGCCCTTCAGTTAATTGTATTTTTGTCGATGGACGTAAACCAGAAATTCGTCACGGTATTTGGTCTGCGGCGGATATTTTTATTTCCCTAGTAGACAATGTGCAAGAAACCTTTGGATTAACTCCTCTCGAAGCCATGGCCTCTGGTTTACCAGTCATTGTTTCTGACTGGGATGGTTATAAGGAAACCGTGCGTCATGAAGTAGATGGTTTTAGAATTCCTACCCTCATACCTCCACCAGAATCGGGATTAGATTTGGCTTATGGCTATTTAACGGAAAGTCTCAATTACAGTACCTATATTGCCCATTCTTCCCTTGCTATTTCTGTCGATATTGAAGCCGCAAGTAAGGCCCTCATAACTTTAATTAATCATCCTGAATTGCGGAAGCAGTTAGGAGAAAACGGCAGAAAACATGCTTGGCAAACCTTTGATTGGCGGGTAATTATGGCTGCCTATGAGCAGTTGTGGCAAGAATTAGCGGCAATTAGGGCTGTGGAATCAATGTCTGTGCCAACAACCCCTGGTAAGCCGAGAGTACCTTGGTGTGATGACCCCTTTAGACAGTTTGCCCATTATTCTAGTGCGATCGCTACTCCCAGCCTAGTGTTAAAACTTGGTTCCATGAGTACACCAGAGAATTTACAACACATTCGCAGCAATTGGATGGCTAACTTTGGTGCAGACCGGAGGATACCCAACAATATCATTGATACTATTTTAGGTGCGATCGCACAACTAGGTTCAGCCTCCATCGAAACAATCTACAATCTCAACCCTAATATCCCTCAACCTGAGTTACTTCGCACTATTGTTTATTTAGTTAAATTTGATATTCTTGCCATTGCTCAGTAAATTATGTCTATTCTATTTAGATTTATCTGGGTAATGTACTTTCCAAGTCATTTATAACTTGTAACCATTTATCTGGTGTTGGTAAAGCTTGCTGGAGAAATTCACCAGTCAAATAGCTAGCATTGGCTTTATATAAAAGTTGTGCATAACTCAACCCGCAAGCTGGTTTTTTAAAATCATCAGCACCATACAGAGAAATCAACTCTGTCAATTTTTCCTCTACTTTCAAAATTATTTGGGTAGATAAAGCCAGTAAATCATTCATCCACTGTTCTTTTTCTCGAATAAAAGCTGATAATTCTGAATTAGAAGAATTTCTAAATTCCTGACAAATTCCCTGAATTTTTTCCCATTTATAACTACCCCAAGGTTTAGCCTTCATCACAGGTAATTGCCATTTCACTATTTCTTCCTGCCAATAATCTTTAGGCGCTTGTACCTGCACAAATTCAAAATTAGGTAAAATTAGCCCAGTTAATCTACCTCCGTGACAAGCCCCCGTATCAATTCCATATACCTTACCAGGGATAATCTTTGGCTCATCACCAACAACACGATGACCAAAAATTACTGGTTTCTCACCAGTATACCTCTGGCTCCAATAAGTATTACCATAGAGTTTTTCAAAATGCTTTTCCCCCGCAGTACAACCACACAAAACTTCTTCCCTTTGTTCTGCAATTGGTATGCCATTTTCCACCGCAGCATGAACAAAAATCGCTGCTTCAGTTTCGTAATAGTAGGGTAAATACCTCACCCATTCTAGAAATTCCTGATAGCGTTCACCAAATTGTAATTTGACAATTTCCTGAGAATAAGAAAGAGTCTGACGTAAGTGCTTACGTTCATGATTTCCCATGATCACAATGGTGTTGGGACGATTTTTGAGAAAATCATACACCTTCACCGAATCAACCCCACGGTCAACTATATCTCCCAAGGAGATTAAACAATCATCTTCTCTAATTTCTGCTTTAGCTATTAATTGCCGCAGTTCTTCATAACAACCGTGAATATCACCAACTACAATGGTTCGCATACTTTTCAGCAAGACTGGTTAATTATATTATACTACACATGTAGTATAAGAATAAAATCAAAATTATTCCCCAGATATCTGATGACATTAAATATGCGTTGTCCATCACCCTTGTACAGACTTTACATATAAAGTTTCTACAGTCTTTGCCAGCCGATATTTTATTGAGACAAGTAAATAGGTGCTAATATTTGAATCTATATTAAGAAACTTAAAGTAGGGTGTGTTGCTGCGTAGGGCAACGCACCTTGAATTATATTTCTCCATATACAATGAGTAGATAATTATCACATTGATTTCCATCAAGGAGCTATCTTGTATTATCGCAATTGGCAAATAATATTATTTTTAATTACGCCATTCATTGCTATTGGAATATTGCTATTACCAATTATTCCCAATTTAACCACTGCCCAATTTGTAATATCTGTAGTGATATGGCTATTGATGTTTATTTGCGGGTTTTTAATTTTTAAAAAACCACAGTCATTACCAATTATCAAAACGCGAATTTTGATTATTATCTACCTATTAGTATCAAGTTTAGTATTTTTATTTGTCGCCTTTCTCGTAATCATGTCGGCTGACTTTGATGCTCCTACTATCGAGACATTAAAATACCAAGAATATCCCACAACAGCATATTTATATAACTACACCTGCTTTCCCCCAGATAGCGCGACAGAATGCGATACATATCGCGGAGAACTAAAATTAAAAATTGGTATTACTCCCTTTGTGGAAACAAAATTTATTTGTCCCTGTTTGTTTGGTACACCTGAACGAGTTGATGAATGGGTTATTCTTCCTTTAGAAGCCAACCGAGATAAAAAATTATCATCAATTAAAATCAACTTAAAAACTAGCGAGATAATCAAACAATAACAGGACTTAGGCATAGACTACGAAAAATATGGGTATGAGATTGCATCCCTGTGGTCGCAATGACGATAAATACCTTGCAAATTACAAACTAATTAATTCTGCTTTTTTTATGGCATTACGCCAGGCTATTTTTGCTGCTATTCTGTAATCAATTTCTTTAGAATTTATCTGATGATGACTGCCATCATAGAATATAATCTTGGTGAATTCGATAGCAATGTTAGTCTGATGAAAATATTGAACTAATTCATCAAGTATACTTTCAAAACACGCTGGGATATAATAAGATGGAACGATATTTTCGTGAATTTGCCAAGATAAATGCAGATGTTGATGTTCTAAATTTGGTTCTATCCGCACTACCACATGACCATAACAGTCAATACTGGAACTATAACGAATTAATTTTCCTTCCCCAACTATTGGTTGCGCGATCGCACAAAGTTTACATGTAACATGATTCCATAAACTTAATTCAATACTTCCAGCAAATCTATTCCATAAATTGGTTGTCCAGTGCCACTTCTCTACATATTCACATATGTAATCCCAATCATTATTGCGTACCCCTTTATAAAATTTGAGATGATTATATAATTGGCTGATATCTTGAGTAGGGGGAGGGTCTATTTCTAGTAATTTAATTAATTTTTGAGCTACTGCGATTGTTTCCTCAATAAATAATTCTCCTACTACGTTATCTTCATATTTTCCTCGTTCAGGATATTGTTGTAACAATTCAATGGTGCGATGTAACCATCGTCTATCCTGTCTTGCCTCATAGGTATAATATTTGGCAAAACATAGTGTTTGATAGTTCATACGAAAAGGGTTTTGGATGTATGCAAAATCATTTTCATCCTCAACACTCCGCGAACAGGTCAAATGTGAGGCTGATTAAGGTCAAGCTAAATGTTTACGCAGTAATGCACTATGAGGTAACACCCTCAATACTTCATCTAAAGTTGTTACTCCTGTAGTCACTTTTTGAGCAGCTGCTACTCCGAAGGAAGTGAAATTTGTAGTTTGTAAATAACGATGTAGTTGAGCCATTGTCCCATCATAAATAAGCTCGCGCACTTGATCATCTACATCTAATAACTCAACAATTGCTTCCCTGCCTAAATAACCAGAATTAAAGCACTTGGCACAGCCACGTCCCCGTCGCCAATTTTGAGTATTTGCTGGTGTGGGTTCTAGTCCCAATTTACGCAATTCTGCTTGGGTTGGTATGTAAGTTTCCGCACAATGGGGACAAACTCGCCGCACTAGGCGTTGAGCAACAATACCTACAAGGGCATCACTAATTAAACCTGGGTCTGGGCCAATATCTTTGAGTCGGGGAATTGTGCCTACTGCGTCATTGGTGTGTAAGGTAGTAAATACCAAATGTCCAGTTAATGCGGCTCGCACTGCTGTTTCTGCGGTTTCACTGTCTCTAATTTCCCCCACCATAATCACATCAGGGTCTTGGCGGAGAATTGCCCGCAAACCAGCAGCAAAGGTCATACCTGCGGCTTCATTTACTTGAGTTTGGGTAATTCCTGATAACACATATTCCACTGGGTCTTCTACGGTGACGACGTTCACTGACTCTGTGGCTACTGCTTGCAAACTGGTGTAGAGGGTGCTGGTTTTGCCTGAGCCTGTGGGTCCGGTGAGAATAATCATGCCTTGGGGTTGGCTGATCCAGCCTTTGTAGGTTTCTAAGGCTGAACTAGCAAAACCCAGTTTATTCATGTCTGTGAAGGGGTTGCGCTGGGGTAATAAGCGAATTACGACTTTTTCACCTCCCACACAGGGAAGGGTGCTAACGCGCATATCTAAGCCCAGTTCTGAGGACTCTCCCGCAGCATATTTTTCACCGATGCGTCCGTCTTGAGGACAGCGACTTTCGGCAATGTCTATGTCTGACATGACTTTGAGGGCTACAACTACTCTGCGGCTAATTTCCAGGGGGAGAGTGGTAATATTTCGCAGGACACCATCGATACGATAGCGGACTCTTAAACCTTCTAGTGTGGGTTCGAGATGGATATCACTAGCACGGTTACGTAATGCGCCACCGATGATGGTTTTGACCCGCTGAATTTGGTCTGAGGCTTTGGATAAATATAGTTCTGTGATTTCGGAGATGTTTTCTGGTTCTGATTCGTTGGTGAGGGGGTTAATCAGAAAAGTGCCGTTGATTTTGTTGAGGTCAATATTTTGGGTAAGGAACCAGGCTTTGTAACTTTTTTCACCGATGGGTATAATTTTGATATCTGTAAGGGTGCGATCGCTTAATTTTTTGATGTCTGTCTCTACCAAAGCCACAGGACTACCAAGATAATAGCAGTTACGCCAAAGTAACAGAGGAATGACTGGGGGTAACTCTTGGGGAGTGGGAAATAATCTAAAAAACCGCGAACTAACTTCTGTATCCAAGAAACTCAAATTCAGTTGTCCGGTTTCATCTAGTAACAAACTTAGTGCTTGTTCGCAGTCAATTTCTCCTTTCTTTAGTTGTTGCCAAGGGGATGTGACAATGACATTGGCCTGCATATTTTTTGATTACCAAGATGATTTTATTGTCAGTTTGAATATTTAAGTTAAATAAAATTTTTAATGTTTTTAACTATACCAATACTTTCTAACAAAATCACTCTCGTTCTGAAAACCGGATATATACCTATAAATTAATTCATAGGCATGAATAACATCATTCCAGTCAGTTTGACCTTCAGGAAAAATCACCACTATCATATACGCCACATACTTTTCAGACCTGAGCCTCAAAAGCATGGGCTATGGTGATCAATCAAAGGAAAAATTACTGTGACGTATCGCTACTTTCTAACTCAGGTATGATTTCTTTAACCCGACGAATAGGTAAATTAGCAATCAAAGCTGTTGTCCGTTGATTGCTTTCGAGGGAAAATTCCAAACCTTCGGTTTCAACTTCTACATAGCGACAAACAATTTCTAAGATTTCTTGCCGCATTTTTTCTAAAGTTGGTGGATCTAAATCAGCACGGTCATGGGCAATCACTAATTGCAGACGGCGTTTAACTTGATTGCGGCTAGAGTCAGGCTGACGAGAAAAAAGTTTATCTATAAGTTCAAGAATCATTGCAGCTAGGTTTCAGACGGAGACTGGAACAGTATTTACACAATCTTTGTCCATAACAATTTTCTCAAACGCGAGAAGATATTGTCATTAGGCGAATCAAGTTCTAGAAATTCTACACTTTCCCCTTCAATTCTCCGCGCAATGTTTTCAAAGGCTATAGATGCTAAAGAGGGGTTTTCAGCTAATACTAATGGTTCACCCTTATTGGTAGAAACAATTACACGTTCATCATCAGGGACGACACCGATCAGGGGAATGGCGAGCAGTTCCTGAACGTCTTGAACAGACATCATATCATTTGCCCGTACCATTGCTGGTCTGATGCGATTAACAATTAAGTGGGTGCGTTTAATACCTTGGGCTTCCAGTAATCCAACTACCCGGTCAGCATCACGGACGGCGGAAATTTCGGGAGTTGTGACAATCAAGGCTTCTTTAGCTGGGGCGATCGCATTTTTAAATCCCATTTCAATCCCCGCGGGACTATCAATAATTACATATTGATATTTTTGTGCTAGGGCATTGACCAAGAGTTTCATTTGGTCGGGAGTCACCGCGTCTTTGGTGCGATTTTGAGCAGCTGGTAACAGGACAAGGTTGGGTTGTCGTTTATCTTTAACTAGTGCTTGTTCTAAACGACATTCCCTAGCCAGGACTTCTACCGCAGTGTAGACAATGCGATTTTCTAATCCTAGTAGCAAATCCAAATTTCTTAGTCCAAAATCGGCATCCACCAAGGCTACTTGCCGTCCGATTTTGGCTAAAGCCATACCTAGATTTGCTGACACCGTGGTTTTACCCACCCCTCCTTTACCGGAGGTAATCACAATAATGCGAGTCATGATAGCGATGTGCTCTCTTTGAGATGCTAGGCGAACGATGAGGGTTCAGGAAATAATACTAGATATTCAGAGTTAGTGATTCATCCTACTTAATGGAATTTCGAGAAAAATCCATAGCTCTGACAATGCGAATTCCTTGAGTACCGATATGCGCCACTTCTGGAAAAAACTGCGTCGGTGAATTTTCTGGTGCTCTAGCTACTGCATCTGCAATTCGCAGTTGGGTTGGTTCCATTTGCAACGCCATAATCAGACAGTCACGATTGCCTAGAGCACCAGCATGGGCAACTCCGCGCAGACGACCCCAAACTAAAATATCTCCATCTGCAACTACGATACCACCGGGATTAACATCTCCTAAGATAACGACTGTGCCAGGGTGACGAATTTCCACACCTGAACGAATGGTCATTTCTAGATAAAGGGCATCTGCTAGGGGTTGAACAGGATTTTTGAGATTTTGTTTGAAAGACTTGTTGGGTTGTATTTGTTCGACCGAATAACCAGAAGAGACAGCAGTGACGGCTGTTTGTCGCCTACTGGTGGCGATGGATGCTAATTCTAGTTGATATTCTTTGAGGGTTTCCGCCAGTTCTTGCAGTTGTCTGGTATCTAACAAGCGGTCTTGAGCCACAAGATGGACTGCACAGTTTGGTCTTCGCAAGCGATCGCCCCCATTCAGACGCTGCTTGATTTGGTTCCAAATCTCTGACCAACTATATTGAGAGCTAGATGCAGCAGATTCCGGCGGCAAAATTAATAATATTCGCTCCTCCTCTGTTTTGAACTGTACTTGAGCATGATGATTAATTTTCTCTGGTGGTAATTCTGATTCATTGGTCAGTAAACCATCAGAGTTGGCAATAGTCTCTGTTTTCTGGGTTACAGTTGCCGATGACACTTCCGATACAGGATTGTCAGCATTGACAACCTCAGTTGTACCGTCAGTTACCACCTCTGTCGATGGAGCATCAGACTCAACTTTCTCTATTACAGCCTCTGTTTTCACTTCTGTCTTTGGGGATTCACCCTTTAAATAGACAAGAACTGAATTTAGCTCGTCGCTGGAAATAATCCGTTCTGAATCTTGATCATCAAAAGTGTCTAAATTGTTTTCTGTATAATCATTGACCTCCACATCCACTGAGTTAACAGTTGATTCTGCATTAGGAAGTGCAGAATTGGATTCCCAATCAGGGTTATTAGCATCTGAATTCATGCCATACTAGCCAAAAGACACCAACACACTGAGCAATTACCAATACAAGATTAATCAGATTATGTCAACGGATCATCACCCTCAAGATTGCTGATGAGTCGGTTTTAACTTGATGTGATGGATATCAGCTATTTTCTTGTTAAGCGTTGATAAATTGTTCCCAGGGCTTCAGCATTACCCACATTGCCAGGAAACAGCACCACAGGCAAGTTAGGAAATAGAGGATGGTCAGATGGGGTAATTACCATAGAACAACCAGCTAAAATTTGCCCTAGTAATCTGGCAGATGTTAAAGCTAAACCTGTGCTCAAAACATCGTTGGAAGTAATGCCACCTTTGCTGATTAAAAAGCCGATATCACTGGGTAAACCCCGGACAATATCCATTAATAAACTAGAAACTTGAGCGCCAAAATCTAGGCGAGTTTTCACATCTGGGAAAGTTAATTCCTGACGGCTTGTATACACCACAGGTGTTTGTCCACCGTTATGTACCATTTGGATTTTGTCCAGAATTTCTGTCAGTAATTGGCTAGAAGCATTGCTATCTTCTAGCAACCTAGAAACATTGACTTCTATGCCCACCGTGCCATCAAGTTTGAGTAATGCTTCTAACTGTTGGGTGGTTTTTTTGACATGGGAACCAACTATAACTGCACCTGGCTGGTCATATCTAACATACTCCGCCATGTTTTCAGCCGCGATGGGTTGGGGTGGTAAGGCGGCTAAAGCTGTTAAGATGCTGGCAGCAGAACGGAATAGAAAGCGTTTACCTTGACCGGCTGCGGTGAGGATATCTTGAGCAAATTGGTTGAGGTCAGCTTGCTTTTCTCCATCGACAACAGCGCATTGATTACCTTGTAGTTGGAGGAGGCGTTCTAAACTACCTTGACGGATATCTGCAAGTAAAAATCTGGTGATTGCATCTTCCCTAATGCGTCCTTGGGTTTTTTCTTCTACATACTTGGGTAAATAGCTGTGGTGATAGCTGAAGACTGAATCATGGGCAAATTCGGTTTCATGGACTGGGGTGGGTACACCATCAATGATGAGGTAGTGTATGCTGTCACGGGTGAAGCGTCCACCTTCAAAAAAGGCGGGGACGAGAAAATGAGCGTCAAAGGGGCCTAGTTCTTGGGCGATAACATCAGTTTCAATGGGGTAATGTCCGCGTAGGGTAGAATCGGAACGACTGACTACGAGAAAGTCGTGGATTTGTTCTGCGGCTAAGGCCAGTTTGAGATTTTCACACACTTCCTTGGTGACAGACGCGGCTGATTCTGGGGTAAGCGATCGCGTATTGGTCAAAATAAAGAAAATGGGTGCATCATCTCTTAACCCCAAACGCAAGGTTTCCACATCCCATTTCATCAGCAATAAGCAGCTGTGGACTGTTTGTGAACCAGTGGGGTCATCATCCAGGACAATTATCTTTGGTTTGGTACTCATTTAACTCGGTGTGAAAATTTTTGTTGATAAAGCTTTATGATTACACTTTTTTGATGTTTATGATTTTTACCTACCCTACATAACCATCTGCAATGATTGAGGGAGGAGCAAAACTAGTTCACTAGGGGAACGAGTAAGTTTTATATCGGTATAGCTAAATTATTTACCAGTAGTTATTGAGAAGTAACAAACAGTTTTTTATTATCGCGCAAAATTTGTACAGTTTTCCGTGCTGTTACTAAATGTTCTTTGAGCAATTTTATGCGAGTGATAAATGTTTCTCTATCTAGGGTTTGCTAAAAAATTTATCTGTGAGGGCTAGGAGTATGCCTACGGCACGCTGCGCGAACAGAAGTTCAGAAGTTCAGAAGAAGGTAGAAATATAATCTTTGACTTCTACCCATATTTTCTAATTCTGCTAATAAATTATCTAAATCAATTAAGGAAAATTGACCAGCCCGAATTTGATTAATAGTTGTTCTCAACCCAGAAGTGTTGAATGTTAAGAAAAATGCGATAAAAACAGCCCAAAATATGTTAGATTTTGGGCGAAACATTAAAGTATATCTATTTGATAGTGATTATAAATTCATT
>NZ_JACJTT010000010.1 GCF_014698825.1 Richelia sinica FACHB-800 | reverse complement strand
GGGTCAAATTATCGCCATTCCCACCTTGGTATTCCCAACCTTCCCATAAGATTACGCCATGAAATTAGCAGGTGGCTTCTCCACACACAGCTTTATATGTTATTCCTCCACCTGCTGTTTTTGAATTAATTAAAAAGTAGAGGTTAAAAATCATTGATTTGTGTTATTTATTCGCTGGATTTACACAAAAAAATGAGCAACTCTACTTACTAGTATAACCATTAGTAGTTATTGACATTGAGCAGAGGAAAATATAGTGTTTAATCAGAAAAAAAATCCTAATTCCGATTTATTTCATGATTTATCTGAGTCTGAACAAGAAACTGCTGGTGGTGGTTTTTTCAATTCTCCTTTGACGATGCGTTATGTATTTTTACAAGATACTAACATTTATACGCGTGGTCGCAGTTTAGTAAATATCTCTGATGGCAATTTTGTCGGTGCAGCACTCAATGAAAGTGAGTACCAATTTAATCAAACTACCTTTGTCATGGCTGAGTTTTTTGGAGGTCGCAATCGCCGTCAAAATAGAGGTAGTAACTTCTTATCAAGAATCATGTTTTAATAGCTAAAAACTATCAGGAGGGAGTGAAAAAGAGCATGTCTGGAGAGGAGTGGAAAATTAATTATATAAACGTTGGTTTTTCTTTTCGAGTGAATAGTAATTTGATAGGTAACTATGCTCTACACTCATAATCAAAAAATTTTCGCTTCTGCTGAGACTGATGAAGTTCTTCCTCCTATTAGTCGGTGGCTTTCTCTCACAGGAATTTTGTTGGTTGTTACGGTTATTTCTAGTATCGCTCTGTCCTCCTGGATGAAATATAATGTCACGGTAAAAGCTGCGGCTATGGTTCGTCCTACTGGAGAAGTACGTTTGACCCAATCTAAGATTGAAGGTACTGTCAAAAATATCTTAGTCAAGGAAAATCAAACGGTAAAATTGGGAGATACAATTGCCCAACTTGATACTGAAGCATTGCTACTCAAAAGAAATCAATTACAAGATAATATCCAACAAAGTAGACTACAGATTGTGCAGATTGATGCTCAAATTTCTGCCTTAGATAGTCAGATTTTAGCAGAAAAAAGAGTAATAGAAAGAACGGTTGCTGCTGCTCAGGCTGATTTACTTCGTAATCAAAGAGACTACCAGGAAAAGCAAGTCAACACTCAGAATGATTTGCTCACATCTCTAGCAAGTTTGGAAAAATCAGAATTAGATTTAGAGAAAGCTGAAGCTGATTTAGCATTTGCAAAAGTGGATAGCGATCGCTATCGACAATTATCTCAAATAGGAGCGATTGGAAAACGGGAATTTGAGCAAAAGAAATTAATTGTTAAGCAGCTACAATCAGCCTTAAAATCTGAGCAAAAGGCTGTAGAAATAGCCAGAATTAGGGTGAGAACGGCTAAAGCTGCGGCTAATCCTACTTCGGCCGTCGTGACTATAGCAACAGCACGAATTGCTCAAGAAAGTGCTAGAGGTGAGGCCACAATTGCTACTTTAAGTAAGGAAAAACAAGCTTTAATTGAGCGCAAAGTCCAACTGCAAAGCCAAGTTATCCAATCAAAAACAGAACTACAGCAAGTCGATAATCAAATCAAAATCAGTACAATTGTTGCTACAAGTAGTGGGATTATTCTCAAGCTGAATTTAAGAAATCCTGGTCAAGTAGTTAGAGCTAGTGAATCTATTGCTGAGATTGTTCCTGCTAATGCTGCCTTAGTCATTAAAGCAATGATTAATACTGATGAAATTCATAAGGTTGCCGTAGGTCAAAAAGTTTATTTACGAATTGATGCCTGTCCTTATCCCGATTATGGAACCCTAGAAGGTGTTGTTAAATGGATTTCTCCAGATGTAGTGAATAACTCTAATAATACTGCTGACGCTACATCTATGGCTATGAATGCTAGTTACTTTGAAGTGACAATTGAACCTCGTAAGTTAACCTTTGGTAATCAGGAACAAAAGTGTCGTCTGCAATCAGGAATGGAAGCTAAGGCTGATATTGTTACCAAAGAAGAAACTGCCTTACAATTTATGCTGAGAAAAGCAAGATTGATTACCGATTTATAAGTGACTATTGCATATTTTATAGTTGCTGATAATCATAATTATCTGTTGCGGTTTCAGTTAAATGTCCAAATTTGATATTGATGATTTATGTTTGGACAAGAGCAAAAGGAAGAGAATTATTACTTTCACTTTATCTCCATCCTATGCAAATTTCGATTTTTATTTTTGTACAAATACTTTAGTCATAATCATTATCAAGTTTATGACAGCCGATTCGAGAGTGAAACAAGCATTAAAATGGTGGTCTTATAGACAAGCAATGAGATTTTTCTTGGAAGCTGAAACAATTCGCGATGGCTTATTACAAGAATCTTTCACTATTCGCCGCCGACTAGATTTATTAACGACAAATACACATAATTTTTCTTACGAAAAGACTCAAGAATGGTTAAATAAATTTGAAAATTTTCATCATTCTTTAGTGCAATTAAGTGAGCGTTTATGTCCAGCATCAATTCAAGACAGTTTACCGTTATCAATTGAATATTTACTGGAAACATGGTTTACATCCCATCCCAATCTATATTTTCATGTTGATATGCCTATGGCATGGAGACCAGAATCAACAGAGCGTAGTTTAATTATTCTTAGAGCAATAGAAGAATTGTTAAAAATTGCTATTCCTCCTGGGTTAACTAAGCCTATTTCTATTTACATTAGCTTAAGAAATAAAGATGATTTAGGATTATTAAAAGTACAAATTACTTATCCTAATATCTCTAGTCTTTTAGCATATTCTAATCTGCCAGAACTAGAATATTTATGTGAAAGCTTCAAAATTTTGATGGCAGGGAAATGTTTTTGTTATAGTAGCAATTTACGGGTTGATTGGTACTTTTGTTGGTAAATTTTACTAAATCAAAATCAGAAATAAATAAATTTTAGGTATTACAAATTTTTATAATTTATAGCCGTAGCTCAGGAAGCCAGGGCGTTAACTAAACTTTAGATCATTAAAGTATTTCAACACTGCCATCTGTGATAGCATCTATTACCCAATTCTGAATACTTGGGCAAAAATTTTTTATTAATTTTAATCTGGTAAAAATTCTGGCGAAAATATTTCTTTGAGGCTATAAGGGCAGGTTTGAGGAAATAAAGATAGTCCAGTTTCTCTCTCTGCACTTAAACTAGCTAGAGGATAAACAATGTCTATAATTTCGGTTAAATTAGATTGAAGACTAGGATTTTCTTGTAGTAGTTTCTCTAGACGAATGCGTTGCTCTTTAATAGTCAGTTGCCAACTACGAGAACGTAAATTAGGCTGAAATTGCCATTTCAGCAAGTGCATGACTAATATTTCTAATCTACTTTCTAATTGTCGCTTTTCCGACCTTCCCATGTCTTCTATTTCTGCGGCTATATTGTGCCAATCTATTTGATGAAGTTGTCCAGTTCTTAATAGATGTGCTTGTTCTTGTGTCCAAGCATAAAAATCATTTTCATGGGTAGCTGAGTTCATAACTTCTCCTGAGGAAATCAACTCGCACATCAGAGACAAGCGTTTAGGTCAGCAAATTGTTTGGTCTATATGCTCAAGAAACTACCTAAACTTATCTTAAACAACGAATGGCTTCTAACAAGCCTCTAGCTTTATTAAGGGTCTCTTCGTATTCCTTTTCTGGTTCAGAATCAGCAACTAATCCTGCTCCTGCTTGCACTGTGACGGTATGATTGTGTAATACCATGGTGCGAATGGCGATCGCACTATTCAATTGTCCTTCAAAATCGTAGTATCCATAAACCCCAGAATATACGCCTCGACGGGTTGGTTCTAATTCATTGATAATTTCCATAGCCCGAATTTTTGGCGCACCACTCACTGTACCAGCGGGGAAGCACGCTTTGAGCAAGTCCCAAGCTGTTTTGTCTGGGGATAATTTACCCACAACGTTACTCACTATGTGCATAACATGGGAATAGCGTTCAATCACCATTAACTCGTCTACTTTGACGCTACCACTGGTGCAAACTCGCCCTAAGTCATTGCGACCCAAATCAACTAACATCACGTGTTCAGCGATTTCTTTGGGGTCTTGGAGTAAATCTTCAGCAAAAGCTGCGTCTTCTTGGGGTGTCTTCCCTCTGGGTCTAGTTCCTGCTATGGGACGGACTGTGGCAAGAATTCCGCCCTCTGGGTCTCTTTCTGCCTTCACCATGACTTCTGGACTGGAACCAATGATTTGCCAGTCGTTAAAGTGAAAATAAGCCATGTAGGGAGAAGGATTAATCTGGCGTAGGGAACGATAAAGAGCAAAGGGGTCGCCTTGATATTCTGTAGAGAGGCGCTGAGAAATGACTACTTGGAAAATATCTCCCGCTTTAATATATTCTTTGGCTTTTTCCACGCTGGCACAAAATTCTTGACGGGTGAAGTTGCTGGTATATTCTTCAATTCCGGCTTTAGGCTTGTTTCCAGGGGCTGTCCAAGCTAATTTGGTGCTTTGTGGAGATAGGGGTAGAGATAACTTATCTACCATTTGGCTGATGCGATCGCACGCCTGTTCGTAGGCTAACTCTAAATTAACATTGGGGGCGCGCAAATCAGCATAGGCGATCGCCCAAATTTTCCGTTTTACCTGGTCAAAAATCAATAAATGGTCTACCTGCATCCACAACCCATCAGGGATATTCCGCTCATCTGGTGGATAGACAGGTACACGGGGTTCAATCCAATTGATTAATTCATAACCCCAAAATCCAAATAAACCACCAATTCCCACCGGCAGTTGCGGTAGTTTAACTGGCTGATAGGGCTGTAAACATGCAGATAAAGCCGTAAAAGGATCACCAGTAAATAAAACTTGGGAACCATCACGGTGAGTTTGGACAGTTTTATCCCCCCTTGCTTCCAAAATCCACAATGGGTTACAACCAAGTAAACTATAGCGTCCTAACTTTTCTCCACCTTCCACCGACTCCAGCAAAAAGCTGTAGGGTTGACCAGCACAAACCTTGTACCAAGCAGAAACAGGAGTATCTAAATCAGCTACCCATTCCTGATACACTGGCACAAAATTTCCTTGTTCAGCTAGCTGTTGAAACTGGTCAAAATCGGGGAATATCATAGATTTTTAGCAAATCAAAAATTCAGAAATTAATTTTTCTGCCAATAAATACTTAATTGGGTAATTAGCTATAGGTAAGTTAACATTAATTGTCAATCTGGGAAACCAAGCAAAAAATAAATTTTCAGTTTAAAGACACCTTGGTAACAGGCAATGGGTAATTAAGTAACAGTTGTCCCATTACCAATTACCCATCACCAATTACCGCTAATTTAGCTTTTATGCGTCGTGGGTTGCTTTACCACTGAATTTAACTTGAGAGGGACTGGGGTTTTGTCCAATTCTGCGGGGTACATGGCGCACTTTCTCGCGGCCAGCATTTACCTTCTCTGGGAACACACCATCAGCAGGGTGGATGAAAGTGGTTTCGCCAGTGGGGAGAATCCGGTAAACTTTGTAATCTGTGATTTTGAATTTACGAAGTTGTGCTCCCAAGGCAATGCCATATTCTTTGCGAGCGATGTAGAGGAGGTTTTCGCCTTTGAGCATAGTTGCAGCACCACCGGTGGGTAGTTCAAAAACTTGCTCCTTGGGGCTAGTCCAAGTAATCGCGTATTTTTCTTCTACTTCTGCTTTCTTGAGCAGACCGCCAGTGCTGCCACCAAAAATGGGGGTTTGTCCTGTTAGAGTTTGCGCCATAAGGTTGTCTCTCAACGTTTTTAGGGCATACTAACACCGTAACCTAACTTATATTGCGATCGCGTCATAGACTGTAACAGTTTTTAGTCATGGATGACAGAAGTTCAGGAGTTCAGGAGTTCAGGAGTTCAGGAGTTCAGGAGTATGCCTACGGCACGCTGCGCGAACAGAAGTATGGCTTACGCCACGCTACGCGAACAGGAGTTTAAAATGCAAAAATTCAGCAGTCATCGCATTAATCATTCTGTAACTCCTGCAACTTCTGTAACTTCTGTCTTCTTCTTTTGAATTATTCTGTAACTCCTGCAACTTCTGTAACTTCTGTCTTCTTCCCCTATCCCCGCTTCCTCAACTAGCTCCCCTGGACAACAGGAATGGTGAAGTGAAACTGGCTGCCTTGGTCTTTACCTTTGGACTCAGCCCAAATTTTGCCTCCCCAGCCGTTGACGATTTGGCGGCAAATTGCCAAACCTAGCCCTGTACCACCAGCAGTGCGTCTCAGTGCGCCCTCTTCTTGATAGAAGCGGTCAAAGACGATTTCTAGACGGTTGGGTTCAATTCCTCTACCTGTATCAGCAATAGTCACCTCTACCATCTGGGCATTGCCGTTAGTAGCTTTAATAACAATTTCCCCTTGGGAGGGTGTAAATTTACAAGCATTATCAATAAGTTTTGCTAATACTTCTACTAACCAATCACCATCAGCTTTTACCAATGGCAAGGATTGGGAAATGTCTGTTTTGATTTGTGGAGGCTTTTCTTGTCCGGGGCGGGTACGTAAGCGACTCAGGGCTAAATCTACACATTCCTGTACTGTTAAAGATTCAGGATGCCATTCTACTCGACCGCTTTCTAGATTAGATAGGGTGAGAAAGTCCTGGACTAATTTTCGCATCCGTTCTGAGTCAGACAGGGCGGTATTCAGCATGACCTGTTGTAACTCAAAGGGCATGTCTGGTTCACTGGCCAAACTTTCTAAGCACACTTGAATGGTAGATAGGGGGGTGCGAAGTTCGTGTCCAGTAATGGCGATTAAGTTGCTACGGGTGCGGTCTAAGGCTTCTAGTTGTTGGTTGAGTTCTTCTAAATTGGCAAAGGATTCAGCTTGAATCAGTGCTGCACCAATTTGAGTAGCGATCGCTTTTACTAAGTCTAACTCTCCCGATTGCCAATCATGGGCAGGAAAATAGCAATAATGTAACTCAATAATACCCAGTAGCCGCCCTTGATACAACACAGGTTCCATTAGCCAAGAACGAATGCCAAATTGTTTGACAATGGCAGACAGGGCTGGTGAATTGGTAACACGATAATCACTAATTGTGTCAGCAATACAGACACCATCAGTATCTTGTAAGATTTGCCGAAATAAAGGATTGTGTTCTAATTCCCAAGTTTGCCCGCAAAGAGAGACAACACCACGGTTTAAAAATTCGTGTTCAATTACTGCTTGGCTATCTGTAGCTTGAGCGCGGTAAATTAAACAGCGACAGGCACCCAAATGTTGCCCTAATTCCTCTGCTGCTACTTGCAGTACCTCATGGGGGTCAAGCGATCGTCTAATTGCTGTACTAATAGAATTGACTAATCGCTCTTTTCGTGCTTGAGTAGCCAAAGTCCGATAAGCTTTGAGTAATTTGTATTGGCTAGCTTGCAAATACGTCACTAAACGCTGCACAAAGGGATTAGTATCTATCCCACAAGCATACTCAGAAGTTAAATTTTCCCCTGCATTGTGGCTGAACTCCCCAATTGCAAATTGTCTTTTGACTCGTTCAATTTTTGCTGCTAAATCAGGTCTGTAGGCGAGAATCCTCTCTAACAGCAAATCTGCCGCCTTGAGGCTTACTCCCCGTTCTGAAGTCCAAATTCCCTCAAATCGTCGCGCTGTGTCCATATCTAGACCAAGACTAATTTCTGGAATTTGTTGATTTTTAGTGATTGAACCCAAGCTTTCCCGACAAACTAAACAAGTAGCATAATTTTCTGCTACCACCACTAAATGCCACTCCTGACTTAAAGCATCATCTGGTTCAAAAGCAACTTTTTCATAATAGTCAAAGCTATTAGCAAATTCCGTTTCCGGTGCAGATAATACGTATATTTGGTTACTTTTTTCCGCAAGCCGTTGATACCGATGAGCTTCTTGACGGTAAAATCGCTCTCTTTGGAAACTGGCAATAATCAGGGGCTGCTCTAAAGTGGCTGCCAAAACCTGATCTTCCATCGCGTGGGAGAGCGCCGTTAGTGAAGCCTTGAAATATAGCTGGGGTCGTAGGTGAGGAAGTGACTTTAGCAAATCACTCAGCACAGAAGTCGAAATGCTCATGAATACCGTTTAACGCCCAATTTAGACAACGATCCACGTCACAGCTGCATTTTACAAGTTACAACGTAATTGCCACTTAAGCACAAAATTGCAATATATTAAGAATCTTCAATTTTCAGAAGTTCAGGAGTCCAGAAGTTCAGAAGTCCAGGAGTCCAGAAGTTCAGAAGTTCAGAAGTTCAGAAGTTCAGAAGTTCAGGAGTTCAGAAGTTCAGAAGTTCAGGAGTCCAGAAGTTCAGAAGTTCAGGAGTTCAGAAGTTCAGAAGTCTAGAAGTCCAGAAGTTCAGAAGTCCAGAAGTTCAGAAGTATGGCTTCGCCACGCTATGCCTACGGCACACTACGTGAACGCGAACAGAAGTTTAGGAGTTACAGAATAATTCATGCCATTAGTGTTAGTTGTTGCATTTTTTAACTCCTGTTCGCATAGTGTGGCGTGTATAAGACAGTGTGATTCTTCTAGAGTAGCTACGCTAACGCGCAGCGTGCAGTAGTTATAAGCTCCGATAACGCGGTAGCGTGCCGGAGGCATCAGCCATACTTCTGACCTAGAATAAATCTAAATCTGCACTTATGACTATATGGAACGTGGTCTTTTATGGCTGCCGCTGTTGGTGGCTTTTTTCTGGTTAGCTTGGCAAGGTTCACAAGAATATCAAAAGGTTGAAGCTTATCGCCATTGGGCGCAGCAGTTTGCTAGAGCTAAATATGATATATATGCAGTATTAGGTCAAAAAGATGACAAGATTACCTGGGGTAAACCCACAACAAAAGGCCCAGTGCAATTAGAAACTTTTTCTTTGTTGGATGTTCAACAAATCAATCTTTTGGTAGATGATAAACCAGTCAATCTAGAAAATATCCCTCAAAAAGGTCGTTTAATTGAGTTAGAATTTTTAGTCAATCCCGACTCTAAATCAGTGCGCGTACCTTTTACAGAAATTCCTCTAGCAGCAAATTGGACTAGGTGTTTACAAGCTGAGTTAGAAACATTCAAATCGGGAAATTATCCAATTTAATTTCTAGAGAAATTTATATTCACGTTAGCTAATGAATAAACGCTCTATAGCTGTAGCTTTAACTATCGCTGGTTCTGATAGCGGTGGTGGTGCGGGTATCCAAACTGACTTACGCACATTTGCTTTTCATTGCGTTCATGGTACAAGTGCCATTACCTGCATTACCGCACAAAACACTTTGGGTGTAACGCGAGTGGATGCTATGCCAAAGGAAGCAATAATAGCCCAAATACAGGCGGTAGTGGAGGATATTGGTGTACAAGCAGCAAAAACAGGAATGCTGCTCAATCAAGATATTATTGCCGCTGTTGCGGAACAGGTCAAAGTTTTACAAATCAATAACTTAGTGGTTGACCCAGTGATGGTGTCACGGGCTGGGGCACAATTGATTGATGATCAGGCTATCAATACTTTGCGGCATGATCTTATCCCCCAAGCTGCTATTGTTACGCCAAACCGCTATGAGGCACAGATTTTAAGCGGATTAGAAATCACTAATTTAGAGGAGATGCAAACAGCAGCCCAAGTTATTCATCAACAGTTGAATGTAAATGCTGTTTTAGTCAAGGGTGGGGGTATGTCTGGTGCTGGTCGTGGTGTGGATGTGTGGTTTGATGGTGATAAGTTGGAAGTGTTGAAGACCGAAGTTGTAGATACGAAAAATACCCATGGTACTGGTTGTACTTTATCAGCTGCGATCGCTGCTAATTTGGCTTTAGGTCATGACTTATGGACAGCCGTACAAGAAGCTAAAAAATATGTCACCACAGCACTGCAATATTCCTTAGATATTGGTCAAGGGCAAGGCCCTGTGGGACACTTTTTCCCATTGTTGCCATCAAGAGACAGTTCTGCCCATTTTAGTTAAAAATATAATCATCACCATTTCTTTCACTGTTACTTACAGCTGGTGACATCCAACACCAATTAATAAGTAAATTTTATATCTTGGCTCTTCAGAAGATTTTCCCTTATTCTTAGGCATAGTTTCAAGGCTAACCAAAACTCTGATAGCATCTCTTGTTAATCTGAATAATTTTTTGATACCAGGCTCACAATGCAAACACATACAGGTTATGCCAATACTAAACCCCCGACTACTAGCTATTCCCCATCCGTACCTCTGTATGTGTATCGGGAGTTATCTGCTGAGTTGCAAGCAGTACAAGCGAAGTTAGATGTAGTCACTGCTCAAAATCAAAAGTTAGTTCAGGAGAATCAATTACTACGTCAGGAAGTTGCCAAGGTTGTTCAGTCTTTTGCTTACTTGCAAAAGTTGGTGGAAACTCCATCCATACCCAATCATCAACCAGCACCACCTCATCAAGGGGAAAAGGTTCACACCCCTAAGTCTAGTCATCCAGAAGCGCGTCAGCGTCAACCAGTTGCCCAATCTACTAGAGATGGGGCTGTACAGCCACAGCGTCGTGAGGAAGCTTATCGACCCGTAAGTCATCACTTTCCCACTTCAGAAACAGTATATGTGGAAGAACAGGAAGTGCGTTATTACTCCCCTGGTAGTTCTGAGGTCAAAGAAATTAGTGGCTGGTGGTTAGCGTTAATTATTGTGTTGATTATTATCACGGGATTTAGTGCAGGATACTTTTTTGTTCGTCCCTTGCTGCAAAATCAAAATCAAAGCGGTTAATAACGGTTTTGGAGAGGATATTTTAGCCTGTTAATATCTGTATTTTTTATTTATTTAAACGCAGTGCATCTGCTTGACAATCTCTCAGCCACAGTTTAACACCTTGAGCGATCGCACTATCGGTGCTTTCTCTAGGTGGGGCAATTGGCTGTTTGACTGGATATTCGCCTGTTTGGGTGTACATCATCACGACCTGCCAACCCAGTTTGGTTTTAGTCAAAAATAATCTGTGAAATTGTTGTAATTCTACAGCTTGATTTTTTAAATACTGTCTTTCTAACGTAGTAAAAAACACTTGCTCTACATTTTCGGAAGCATAGCGATCGCCTGTTGCTAAACCAGGATTTAAGGGCAGGGGTTGAAGTTCTGCTTTCCCTGCCGTCAGGATATAAGGAAAGATATCCACACTACGACGCAGCCGTCGAGACCGTTGAGCAGCGCGGTTAGCATAGCTCGGTAAATCTAGCATTAACTGTGTAGTTAATGTTTCCAAACTTTGTTGACTGCAAAGCAAATTATCACCCCTCCCCGTTGGGGAAGAGGGACGGAAAGTTAGCTGCAAAGATAAAGCTGGGGAATCGAAGCCAGAAGCGAATAGTAGCCAGCAGCCAGTGGCTACTAACCAGGAACGATGATTTTTCGGCTTGATTCCTGTGTTCATGAGACTGTGTTTAATTCTTCCACAATTTTATGCCAAGCTAATTCTGGGTCAGCCGCCGCAGTAATGGGACGACCAATGACTAGATAATCTGCACCAGCTTTGATAGCCTGGGAAGGAGTGAGCGATCGCTTTTGGTCTCCTGCATCAGCCCAACTCGGACGGACACCAGGACACACTAACACAAAATTTTTCCCACAAGTCTCCCGCAACTGTGCCACCTCTTGGGGTGAACAAACTGCCCCATCTAGACCAGATTCTTGGGCTAATAGGGCCATTTGTAAGGCGAATTCTGGCAATTCCAAAGGAATTTTCAAATCAAAGGCCAACTGTCTAGAGGAAATACTCGTCAACAGAGTAATAGCAATTAATTTTGGTGGTTTTGTTCCTGCTTGGGCAGAACTGGTTTGTACTGCTGCCGTCGCGGCTTTGAGCGCATCACTACCAGCCGTGGCATGGACAGTCAACAAATCTACCCCATATTTAGCAGCGGAACGACAAGCACCAGCTACAGTATTGGGGATATCATGAAACTTCAAATCCAGAAAAATCCGCTTTTGCCGAGATTTTAACTCTTCAAGAATAGCGGGGCCAGTGCTAGTAAATAATTCTAAACCGACTTTCCAAAAAGAAACTTGGGGAATTTTATCAATTAGTGCGATCGCGCTTTCTAAATCTGGTACATCTAAAGCAACGATAACTTTGTCAGTGGTCATGGGGAGGAGTTTAGGAGTTCAGGAGTTACAGAAGTTCAGGAGTTACAGAAGTTTAGGAGTTCAGGCGTTCAGGAGTATGCCTACGGCACGCTGCGCGAACAGAAATTCAGAAGTTACAATACGAGTCGGACAAATTTATTTTTCCCAACTTGCAGCACTTTACCATCTAAATCACTAGCTTGCTGGAAAGCAGTATCAGGGTCATTTACCTTAGTTCCATCTAACCGCACACCACCTTCTTGAATCTTCCGTTTCCCTTCACCACCGCTTTTGCATAAACCGCTAGCACCCAGAAGATAAGACAACTTCACTGGGAACTGAGAAATACTCTCTAAAGAAAATTCCGGTAATTCACCCTTTTCTCCTCCCGATTCAGCAGCTTTTTGCGCTTCATTAGCGGCCGCTTCCCCGTGATATTGACGAACAATTTCCCACGCCAAAAGTTTCTGGCGATCGCGTGGATTTTCTGGCAATGTATCTAAAGGTAAATCTGTTAATAATTCAAAATATTGTGCCAGTAAGTTATCTGGAACTCCTTGCAACTTTTGATATTTTTGTGCAGGATGTTCCGACAACCCCACATAATTCCCCAAGGATTTAGACATCTTCTGCACACCATCTGTACCAATCAAAATTGGCAACAGCAACCCAAACTGTGGCTTTAGTCCAAAATGCCGCTGCAAATCTCGTCCCACAGCAATATTAAATTTCTGGTCAGTTCCTCCTAACTCCACATCTGCTTCTACTGCCACAGAATCAAAACCCTGCATTAGTGGATAAAGGAACTCGTGGAGGAAAATCGGATTCTCTTTTTTATAGCGTTCTGCAAAACCTTCTTTGGCCAACATCTGCCCCACGGTCATTGTGGACAGCAATTCTAAAGTTTTCCCTAAATCTAACCGGGAAAGCCATTCGGAGTTGTAACGTACTTCTAAACGTCCTGGCGTATCAAAATCCAAAATAGGCCGAACCTGGTCTAAATAGGTTTGGGCGTTGTGCGCCACTTCAGCTTCCGTCAGCTGGCGACGCACCTCGGATTTTCCAGTAGGATCGCCAATGCGTGCGGTAAAATCACCAATAATCAGGACTGCCGTATGGCCAGCATCTTGAAATGCTCGCAGTTTTCGCACAGGTATGCTATGACCAAGGTGAATATCTGCACCTGTAGGGTCAATACCCAACTTGATTCTTAACGGATGGTTTGCATTTGCCAACCGCTTTTCTAGACTTTCAGTTTCACTATCAGCATCACTGGGTTGAGGAAAAATCTCTGCCACCCCACGACGCAGCCAATCAAAATTTTGCGCCATACTAGGAGATTCACTATTAACTACACTTTGCACTCTAGAAGTTAGGTTGGTTATGTTCACTAGCAACTGATCCGTTGTTTTCTCTGCCAAACTACTATAATTGCAAAAAATTAACCGCCTTTTTTCATCTCATCAATTACATTTATATTTACAAGTGAGGAAGTGAAATCGCCGTGTCGTCTAGGACTTTTGCAAACAAACAGCCACAAGGTCAGGCTTCATCTAGTTTTGACTTTTTTAAAGGAGTCGGCCAAGTAACTGGCGGGACTCTGCTATGTATCACCATGCTGGCAAGTTCCATTGTAGCCGGAGCACTGGTCGGACTAGCCATTAGTTTCCGTAATTTGCCAGATGTTAGACAAATTCGTAACTTTTTTCCTTCAGAAACAACTTACATATACGATATTAAAGGTAAACTTTTAGCTGGTATTCACGGTGAAGCGAATCGAGAAGTTGTTCCCTTAGATAGAATTTCTCCCAATCTCAAACGAGCCGTACTAGCCAGTGAAGACGGGCATTTTTACTATCACCACGGCATTAACCCCACTGGTATTGGTCGTGCCATTGTGGTGAACTCCGTTGCAGGGAGTGTGCGTGAGGGTGGTTCTACCATCACCATGCAGTTAGTAAAAAACCTATTTTTATCCCAAAGACGAGCAGTGACCCGGAAAATTGCCGAGGCTGTCCTCGCTATTCGCTTAGAACAAATTCTGACTAAAGACCAAATTTTAGAAATGTACCTCAACCAAGTGTATTGGGGTCATAACAACTATGGAGTCCAAACTGCTGCCCGCAGTTACTTTAACAAATCCGCAGAAAGTTTAAATTTAGCTGAGTCAGCCATGATGGCAGGGTTAATTCAAGCCCCAGAAGAGTTTAGTCCCTTTGTCAGCATGAAATTGGCCAAGCAAAAGCAAAAAGAAGTATTAGGGCGGATGCTGGACTTAAACTGGATTACTCAAAAAGAGTATGACAATGCCCTGAAACAAGAAATTAAATTGGGGAGAATTAGATCATTTCAAGGTAGTGCCCTACCCTATATCACCAATACAGTAGCCCAAGAATTAGCGAAGAAGTTTGGACGGGATGCCCTACTGAAAGGTGGAATGCGGGTACAAACCACAGTTGATGCTAAATTCCAAGAAATGGCCGAAGCGACGGTGAGGGAATGGCATCAAAAACTGTTAGGACAAGGTTTATCTAAAAATCAACTAGCTTTAGTAGCGATTGATCCACGAACACACTTTGTCAAAGCACTCGTGGGCGGTGTAGATCCCAAATCTAGTGAATTTAACCGCGCTACCCAAGCTCAACGCCAACCAGGTTCGTCTTTTAAACCCTTCGTTTATTATGCTGCTTTTGCCACAGGTAAATATACTCCCAGCAGTACCGTAGTTGATGCTCCAGTTGGTTATCAAGATGGTAATGGCTGGTACTATCCCCGTAACTATGATGGTAGTTTTGCTGGTGCGATGTCTATTCGTACTGCTCTGGCCCAGTCTCGTAACATTCCAGTTATTAAACTCGGTAAAGCTGTAGGAATGAACAAAGTGATCGAAACCTGCCGGACTTTGGGGATTATGAGTCCGATGGAACCTGTAACTTCTCTACCTTTGGGTGCAATTGGGGTGACACCATTGGAAATGGCTAGTGCCTACGCTACTTTTGCTAACTATGGTTGGCAGTCACCACCGACTGTGGTTGCCCGAATAACTGATAGTAGTGGTAATGTTTTGCTTGATAATACACCTAAGCCTAAGCAAGTTCTCGACCCTTGGGCATCGGCAGCAACTATTGAAATTATGCGGGCAGTAATTACTGAAGGAACGGGTAAAAATGCTGACCCGGGCCGTCCTGCGGCAGGTAAGACAGGAACTACCTCTTCGGAAAAAGATATTTGGTTTGTTGGTACTGTGCCACAACTAACAACTGCTGTCTGGGTCGGTCGTGATGACAATAGACAACTAGCTAGTGGTGCTACTGGAGGTGTGATGGTAGCTCCCATTTGGCGAGACTTTATGACCAAGGCGCTGAAGGATGTGCCAGTGGAGAACTTTAAACCTCTTTCGGCTTTTCCCCGTCCTAAGGGGTCATAGTTGGGAATTTAAGGTGTTTTTTCTATTTCTGCCTTCATCCTTTCTAGGGTGAAGTGCATTTGTTCAAACATCTGTTGTGGAGTCACTCCAAATTGGCCTAATTGGGTTTTCAGTTGTTGGACGGTCATTTGTGCCATGAAGTCCTCTGATAGCTCGAATCGCTTCATAAAGACGCGATATCTATCCATCATGGATTCCATCTGCTCGATAAACATTTTCTTGCCTTCACGGTCAAATTTGCCGTAGTTACTGCCAAGTTGAATTAATGCTTGATAATCTTCAAACAGTTTCTTGGCTTCTTGTTGTACGATTTCAGAGTCAAAGAATCCCATGTTGCTGATTTTGAACTGAGTCCCATTACTCAGTAGCTCAAAGTTTTGCCTCTAGTCTAATTTTAGTCTAGGGGACAAATCTCGGAAACACGTTTCGGTTACAGTACGGTTTTTTACCGAAATTTCACTACTTGACTGCCAACCTGAGATTTTAGATTTGAGAAGAGGGATAATTTGGTGCACAGAAGCAACAAAGTCCAAAGCTGCGAGTGAATATCCCTCTACCCTGGTGTTTGAGGCTGATATGCAGCTAAGAGGAATGGAATTAAGAGCGTTCCCCGGAGAGAAACTTGCCTAGTAGCTGTGCTAACCCTAAGGCTTTAGCCATTGATTGTGGATGAGCAGGTTCATTGGCTTTGATTTTTAGAATTGCCGCATATTTCAACGCTAATTGCTGCCGGGGATTCAACTTTAGTGCTTGGCGAATATATACCTTGGCCATGCCCGGAAATTTCTGTTGAAAGTGAACTACTCCTAATAAAGCATAATATTCACTGTTATTAGGGTCAATTTTGATAGCATCACGTAGTTCTTGAACGGCTAGGTTCCATTGTTTTTGATTAGCATATTGAACTGCTCTGCCATAATGACGTTGGGCATAGTCTAGGGGGATAGGTTTAACAACAGTGGTTCTGGCAGCAGATGTTGTTATCTCAGATGGTGGCGTTTCCGGTCGTTTAATGGCGAGTGTGGATGATAAAACCCTTGGTTCTGAAGTTAATTGATAATTATCCTGTTGCAAATATAAGTACATTAAATTCAGAATATTGATTTGTTGTGTAACTTTATATGATTGTTCTAGTGATTTATACTGGGCTTCTGCATAGGAGGCTATAGCATCTTCATAAAATAATTGAGCTTCTTTTGCAGACATTGGCATTATTTCTTCGGCAATGTCTGGATAAAATTCTATAAATTTTTCTTGGTCCCATGATTTAGCCTCAAACCGTAAGGAGGCTATGGTTAAAAGCCGCTTTTTAGATAGCTTTAACTGTTCATAAGCTGGATTAATCAACCTAGTGAATAGTAATCTAGATAATTCTTTATTGGGATCTTTGCTTTGAAAATAGTTATCTGGGTGTAGTATTTTTGCTAGGCTGTGATACCGTTTGAGCAAATGACGTTCGTCAGCATTCACAGAAAGTCCCAAAATAGCATAGGGGTCTTTAAGGAGGTCAAGCCATTCTGGTGGTAGGGATTTCTGTGACATTGTAGTAATATTCGCAGATGAAGGCTTTAACAGGACATTTATCGTGAATCAAGTTTTTGATGTATGTGATTATTTTATCTAGTTTTACGTGGTTTGTTGGCACTAAGATGGCCAACAGTGACAGAGAGTTGTTGCTTGTATTCATAAAATATATTCATAGGTACGTTTTACCATCTAGATTTCAAGAGACTGAATTACTAATGGTGATTTGCTAGTATAGCTGTCTTAAGTGAACAGTGTTGGTATTTGGAGATTCTTGGGAATGAAATTTACTAAACGGAAGAGCCGAAGTATAGCTGCTATTCTAGCCTTTTCTGGGACAGTGACAATTTCTGGGTTACATAAGTTTTATTTAGGTCAACCACTGTGGGGGATATTGTATGTTTTGCTCTCATGGACTCCTATTCCTAAGGTAGCTAGTGCAATTGAGGGTGTGTGGTACTTAGCACAGGATGATGAAGTTTTTGATCGGAATTTTAATTTCGGTCAAGCAGTCCCTAAAACTTCATTGCCAGTTAGTAGTCAGGTGGAATCCGTAGCTAGTGCATTACGTGAGTTAGATGCTCTCCGACAAGATGGTTTAATTTCTGAGTATGAGTTTGAACAAAAGCGTCGTCAGATGCTAGACCAGATTTCTTGAGGCAAGCAAAAATTATGAACAACTGGCTACCTCCAAATATTCGGTTGCAGAAACTGCGAGCCAAGCTGCTCAGTGATCCTTACTATCGTCTCCAATCAGGGGAAGAAATTCAAGTGGCAGTACAATTAGGTATCCGCATCGATGCTAATCAAGCAACGGTAGACGATTGGTTACGGTTACCTGGTTTATCCATCCATCAAGCGCGATCGCTTGTTACTCTTTCACGCTCTGGTGTTAAATATTACTGCATTGAAGACGTAGCCGCAGCATTGAATGTGCCAGTCCAAAGACTGGAACCAGTAAAACCACTTATAAATTTTATTTTCTATGATGAAGAATCTTTAGATAGACCAGTATTTATAGTGAACCCAAATACTGCTAGCGTAGAATTACTGTCAAAGATTCCGCTGATAGATGCCTCACTGGCGGAGGCTGTGGTAAAAAATCGTTTAGCGGCTGGACCTTACCGAAATTTGGTAGATTTTCAGCAAAGGTTACAATTATCTGGTGAAGCGATCGCTCAGTTAATGTATTATTTGCAGTTTTGAACAGTTATTTGACAGGCGATAGCAAATTAAAAATGTATGATTTACTGATATTCTTCTATTGCTAATAGGTAGGAGTTTTACCCCATCGATAAAAAGAAAGATGGGGAATGTTGTAGCAGCTTTTAAATTAAGCCAAGACGGTCGAGGGGCCAAAAGCGAAAGGTAGCACGACCAATAATGTTTTTTTGTGGTAAAAAGCCCCAGTAGCGTGAATCGTTACTATCATTACGGTTGTCTCCCATCACAAAAAATTCACCTTCTGGGACTGTTACTGCTGAGAATGGTTGATTGGGTGGTTCAGCGATGTATTTTTCGTCTAGAGGCTGACCATTCAGGTAAACTATACCGCGCTTGATTTGGATTTGTTCTCCTGATTTAGCGATTACCCGCTTGATAAAAGCTTGGTTGGCAGGATATCCACGACGCTGTAATTCATCAGGTGATGTAAACACAACGATATCACCTGTAGTGGGTGGATGAAAGCGATAGGAAACTTTTTCGACCACGAGGCGATCGCCTGTATGCAAGGTAGGGTACATTGATTCTGAGGGGATTAATCGTGGTTCGGCGATAAAAGTACGAATCAAGAGTGCCAAACACAGGGCGATCGCTATTAAAATTAAATTTTCCTGCCAACCACGCCAATTTTTAGTTTCAGATGGTTTTGCAGTTGTATCGCTTTCGTTGATGGTCATATTGGTTTGAGCTAGTTTAAAACGGGCAATAGTGTCATCATTCCCTACCTCAACCGATGGTAGGTAAAAGTAGTTGAGAGGAATGATTTTATATTTCTGGAATTTAGTTTTTTGGCAGATATAATGATAGCGTTATCTCAGTTAATTCTGGGTGTATAACTAAACAGAATCTGCCAAATTACAGTTATTAAAACCCTATTTTGCTCTAAAAGACTTGAATCCATTCCTTGATTTCATATTCAGTCCAAATCCCATTTTGCCAATAAGGATCAGATTCGACTATTTGACGTACTGTTGCTTCGTCTTCGGCTTCATAAATACCAAAAACCTTAGTTACATCTGCCGTAGGGCCAATAGTAATTAGTACACCGGATTCCTTTTGTTTAGCTAGTCCGTCTAAATGGGCCTGACGATAAGGTGTACGTTTTTCTAACACATCTTCGCAGTAGCTGCCCCACATTATATATTTGGTCATAATTAGTTGTTAGGTCTCAGTTGATAGAAAAATTCGCGATTAAGTTGCTAACAAAGATTTTACAGCAGGTGACAGTGCTAAAAGCCTTTGGGTGTCTCAGTTTTATGGGTGAGCAAATTAACAGCAATGCAAATGTTCAAATTTTGCCGGTGATTGAATTTTGATTGTAATGAGAATTGGCAATTAAATAAAAATATTACCAATCACCAATTACCCATTACTAACTACTTACTAATTAACTTCTGAGACTGACACCGAATTTTTCCACTAAAGCAGTGCGGACTTTTTCATGGACTGGTTGAACTTCCGCATCGGTGAGAGTGCGATCGCTGGTACGATAAACTAAGCGAAAGGCTAAACTCCGCTGTCCTGCTGGAACATGTTCACCACGGTACTCATCAAACAGTTCTACGGACTCTAGCAACCCTTTACCAGCTTTAGTAATAACTTTCTCGATTTCCGATACGGTGATTTTCACTGGTGCAAAGAAAGCAATATCGCGATCGCTTGCCGGATAGGTAGAATAGGAACTGAACCGGGGAACTAGCAACTCATCTCGATCTAAAGCATCCAACAACACATCTAAATCTAGTTGGAAGACATACACCGCATCTGGTAAGCCCTTGTCACGACGTAATTGGGGATGCAACTGTCCAAAAGTCCCCAATCTATTCCCACGTAACCACAACGAAGCAGTCCGTCCTGGATGTAAACGGGAATCTCGATTCTCAGGCTGGTATTCAACCTCTAACCCCAATCGAGTAAAAACAGCATCTAAAATTCCCTTCGCTTCAAACCAACTCACAGGCTGTTCACGTCCACCTCTTGACCATTTACCCACAGTGGCATCACCACCAATAATCCCAGCCAAGACCTCAGTTTCTTGCAAACCTTCTTCTTCCTGCCAGAAAATGCTGCCTATTTCAAAACCATTTAACGCCCCATTTCCCTGTTCTAAATTGTATTGAAAAGCATCAATCAATCCAGCAATCAAATCAGTTCTTAAGGCAGAATATTCGGTAAATAAAGGATTGGATAAAACAACTTGTCTATCTTCCCCTGGCTTGACCAAAGAATAATGAATGAGTTCCGTCAAACCTTCTCCCCGGAAATAAGCACGCAACTTCCGCAGCAACTCTTGGTCTAAAGGTAAATAGCCAGTTGCTGGCTTTTCCGGTAAAGTATCACAGAAATTGTCGTAACCATAAAGACGAGCAATTTCTTCAATTAAATCAATTTCCCTTTCCAAATCTCGATAGCGATAGGGAGGAACTTTCACCGTCCAAGTTCCCCCTTCCCCAGGAGTTAATTCACATCCCAAAGATGTGAGAATTTTCTCAACAGTTCCTGGTTCCAGTTCCCCTGGTTCTTCACTCAAATCAACAGGGCCTAAAATTTGATTAACTCTTTCCAACCGCAGAGTAATAGACCGTGACCAAGTAGAAGGGTCAGTGCGGGTGTCAGCAATTTCCTGCTGTACAATCACACCACCGGCCAATTCACTAATTAAAGCCAGGGCACGACGACAAGCTATTTCTAATCCTGCGCTGTTCACTCCCCGTTCGTATCTACCAGACGATTCACTTCTTAAACCCACAGCACGGGAAGAACGACGAATAGCTACAGAATCAAATAACGCTGCTTCTAAAACTAAGCTTTGTGTGCCTTCATGAACTTCCGTTTCTTCACCACCCATTACCCCAGCTATAGCTACAGCTTGATTATTGGCGGTAATTAGCAAATTCTGGTTAGATAAAGTCCGGGTTTGTCCGTCCAAAGTTTTGAAGGTTTCTCCAGATGCAGCAAAGCGCACACCAAGAGTAATATTTTCATTACTCCCTACTGCCTGTAAACGTTGCCGATCAAAAGCGTGGAGTGGTTGTCCCCATTCTAACAACACATAGTTAGTAATATCCACAACATTATTAATTGGCCGCACCCCAGCTGCCCGTAAGCGTTGCTGCAACCAATCGGGAGAAGGAGCAATTGTTACTTGTTCTATCGCCGTACCAATATAAGCAGGACAGGCTTGGGGTTCTTGAATTTGCACCCCTAAGTATTTGGCACTTTGATGATTTGTGATTTCTCCTGGTTCAGGAATGGACAGTTTTGCACCAGTTAAAGCTGCCACTTCTCTAGCAACACCCACCATACTTAAGGCATCAGCCCGGTTAGCAGTGGCTGTCACATCTAAAATCACATCATCTAAACCCAACAATGGACGCACATCACTTCCCAAAGTGAGGTTTTCTTCTGAGAAAATATGAATGCCATCAATATCTGTTGGTAAACCCAGTTCTTTTAAAGAGCAAATCATCCCTTGAGATGGTACGCCTCTCAGTTTGGCAGGTTTAATTTTTAAATCGATATTTGGTAAGTAAGTACCTGTAGTTGCCACAGGGACATAAATATCTGCACGGACATTCGCAGCGCCACAGACAATGTTTAAGGTTTCGGCTGCACCAATATCTACCTGGCAAACACTCAGTTTATCTGCATTGGGGTGGGGTTGACGTTCAAGGACTTTCCCCACAACCACGCCATCTGCCCAAGTACGACGGTCTTCAATATCTTCTACTTCAAACCCTGCCATTGTTAGGGTTTGAGCTAATTCTTCTGGACTTAGTGTTATCTCTACTAGTTCACGCAGCCAGCTTAGAGAAATACGCATGGAATGTGGTGTTTTTTCGGATTTGTCTTTTGCTCTAATTTTAGAGGCTCAAGTCAGGATTTCAAAATTTCAGATGGGACTTTGACAGGTGACAGGTGATAGGTGACAGGTGACAGGTGACAGGTGACAGGTGACAGGTGACAGGTGACAGGTGACAGGTTAGAGGATTTTGATCTCACCTCAAGACCAAAGGAAGAGATTAAAAGCTAAATTGAGCACGGAGATTACCAATATAAATATTGGGGTTGCTATCGAAATTGTTGGGGTTAAAAATGGTGTAAACAGCAGGGACGATCGCAAAATTATCGTTAATAGGGTAGTAGTATGAGGCTTCTAGCTCGTACATTGTCCCACCATCACCACCACCAGCCACAAAGTATTTACGTCCACTTAATATATCCATTGGCATCACAAAGCTAATTACCCCTAATGCCCCCTTTTTCCCCAAATCTGGGAAACCCAAACCTACTTGAAATGCTTGGGTGTTAACAGCTTGATTAATGGGCTTCAAGGTGGTAGCACCATAGGCATAACGTCCGAAAATACCAAATCGAGGGGTAATTAGCCAATCAAAATTGAAGCTAAAAGTATGAGCATAGGCATAGGATAATCCACCATCGCTAGTTAAGCCTGTGGTGGGGTCAAACACTGAATAGCCTGGCCCAGCATCGACATAACCGTAGGGTAGGGGTTCACCAATTGATCCTCCCACTTGTCCTGCATAAGCTTGAATTCTTCCATAGCTGTATAACAGCCGAAAACTCAAGTTATCTGTAGGTATATAAGTTAATTCTGCTGTTGTGGAGTTTGTGCCCCCAAATAAACCATATTCTGGGTTACTGGAGGTATTAAACCCATATTCACTGGGCAAGAAGGGAATGTTTTCTCCTAAATAAGCGGCAGCAAATCGCCAATTTTTGTTGATATTCCACTCAACCACTGCTCCTGAACCGGTGTCAACTACATTGGTGAGGGTATTATCAATGGAGTCGTAACTACTCGCACCTGTTAAGTAATAGGTAAAGCGGTTAAAGTCAAAGTAATTGTACCAATTGACGCGGGGCCCGAAAGTGACGCGGACTGCATCATTGACAGGAAAGGTGTAAGAGAGAGTTTGCAGAACTACATCAGGACTACCATTGACTGTACCTGCTGTTTGGTCGGTAAATGGTACACCGAAGGTATTAAAGAACCCAGCCGAGGCAAATTGATTGTTAGGGGAAATACCATTGCCTACTGCTAGCTGGGTAACGAGTAAGTCTTGACCATTGAAAGACGTATTGAGAGTTAAATTGCTGAAAAAACTCAAAGTGGTAGAGGCTTTATTCGTTCTTTGCACCAATGGCTTACCAGCTGGGTCTCTCCCTGCTAATCTAACTCCACCATCTGGGGCAGCTGCGGGTACTGAGCCATCTATGGCGGGAGTTGATTCAAATTTGACATTACCACCTGTGGAGGCACCGGAGAGGTTAAACCAGACCTGTCCATTAAATTTAGTGGTGGTGGAAAACTGTTGTTGCTCAATTGTCGCGATGCGTGGTTCCAAGGCATCCAGACGACCTCGTAAACTGGCTAATTCTGCGGCAAATTCTTGTTGTAATTTTTGCAGAGTTTCTAGGTCTTGTTTGCTGGCATATTCTGAGCTATCCAGTACGGCAATTCTCTGGAAGATACTATCTAAACAGGCGTTTAAACCTGCTGCAAATTCATAACGGGTGATAACTCGATTCCCACGAAAAGTACCGTTAGGATATCCAGCAATGCAACCATAGCGTTCTACCAGGTTTTGCAATGCCTGAAATGACCAATCTGTGGGCTGTACGTCTGACAGTTGGGAAACAGATGTGACTTGTTCTATAGGGTCTGATGAGTCGGAAACAGTAAGAGTTTGGGCAGATGTTGATAATGGTGATATTAGTGCGGTGCTGGTAATGAGGAGAGAAATAGCAATTTTTTGTAAGTTTCTTCTCATAACAAATGGCATCAGGTACGGTTGACAAATTGCTTAAGGAATAAATATAAGGAAAAACTTGGTGAGTTTTGGTGGTAAAGATTACTTTACCAATACCCTAAAGTACCATTGAATAGGTAATAATTTAGACATTTTTAAGTATTAGTAGGTTTGGGAATTCGTTGGTAGGATGGAATGGGAGGGTGAGAGTATTTGATTTAAGTGGGCGCAAAGGGAAAAATAAAGTTATTCAGGGTGTGATTTGAATAGATAAATTGAGATTTTTACTCAAGTATTTGCCCTCCTTGGTTTTCAGGAGGTTTTATGGATAAAACTCATGAAATTTTAGATACACAAACTACTGATTGTTGTGTTGTGGGTGGTGGCCCAGCAGGGGCTGTACTAGCTCTGTTGTTGGCACGTCAGGGTATTGCTGTGAAATTATTGGAATTACACAAGGACTTTGACCGGGATTTTCGCGGTGATACGATTCATCCATCGGTGATGCAAATTATGGAGGAGTTGGGGTTGAGCGATCGCCTGTTAGCATTGCCTCATGGTAAAATGCGTCACATCCAAATCAAAACTCCCCAAGGCACTTTTACCATAGGAGACTTCAGCCGTCTCCACACTCCCTACCCCTATATCATGATGCTTCCCCAGGTGAAATTTTTGGAATTTATCACCCAAGAAGCCCAACAATACCCTAATTTCCAGCTAATTACTGGTGCTAATGTCCAGGAATTGATTGAGGAAAATGGCGTTGTTCAAGGTGTGCGTTATCGTGGCCAAGGTGGTTGGCATGAAATCAGGTCAACACTCACCGTTGCAGCGGATGGAAGACACTCAAAATTAAGGCAGTTAATGGGGGCTGAATCAATTGAAACTTCTGCCCCCATGGATGTGCTGTGGTTTCGGCTTCCTCGCTATCCAAATGATGTTGCAGGGGGGATGGGACGGTTTGCACCCGGTAAAATCGTGGTCATGTTAGACCGGGGAGATGAATGGCAACTAGGCTATATTATTGCCAAAGGTGGCTATCAGGAGTTGCGGGCAGCTGGTTTGGCAGCATTTAAACAATCAATTGTGGAAGTTGTACCAGAGTTAAATGTTGACTCTGATGGTTTGGGTAAACGTATCGATTTATTACAAGATTGGTCACAAATTGCCTTTTTGTGTGTAGAGTCCAATCGTGTGAAACATTGGTATAAGCCAGGAATTTTATTAATAGGTGATGCTGCTCATATCATGTCCCCGGTGGGTGGTGTAGGTATTAATTATGCGATTCAGGATGCGGTGGTAACAGCTAATGTCCTGACTAAACCCCTGCGAAATCACCATGTTGAGGTCAGTGATTTAGCCAAGGTGCAACAACAAAGGGAACTACCTACACGTATTATTCAAGCTTTTCAAAGCTTTATTCAACAACGAATATTTACACTCATTCTCAATGAAAATCAAACTTTTCAACCACCGCTGTTATTGCGCTTACCAATCTTGCAGGACTTACCAGCAAGATTAATTGCTTTGGGTGTGTTTCCCGTCCATGTGCAAATTTAAACTGCGAGTTTTTCCCTAATTAATGGTACAATAGTACCACTCATGCAGAATTATATGCTCGGTTCAGTCAAGCTGAATGTGTGAACAGCGATATTTGTTGTTCGCTATTCTTGCTTGACTTTTTTTAGTTTATATTAGGACTTACGCAAAATATCTCTCAAACCCTATTTCCTTCGTACTCTTCGTGTCTTCGTGGTTCATTATTCCGTGACTTGTGCGTAAGTCCTATATATATACAAAGATTTTACTCTCATTTGCTACATCATACCTAAAGCACCACGGGTAACACCTAACTGATTTTGCAACTTTAACTTTTGCCACAGTTGGGAACCTGTAATTTCTCCTTGCACAAGCTGACGATAATAAAAGATGGTTTTTTCTACTTGTTCTGGTGTTTCATTGAGAAATTCGATTCTCAAATTTCGTAAACCTAAAGAGATTAATCTTTGTACATATTCTGAACCTGTTTGAGCAGTACCGTTATATACTGTGTTTCGGCAACCTGTGTCAGCTTTGAGAACATGTTCGCTACCAACCCTGTCTCTAATTTTGACTTCATGTTTTTCACAGGGTCTGCCACAATTGGTGTAGTCTGTTCCATCGGAAAGAAAAGCACAAAAAACGCAGTGTTCCATGTGGAACATGGGCATATGTTGATGAATTGTGACTTCTAAATATTCAGGTGAATAAGTGGTAATTAGGTCTTCAAGTTGATGAATATTTAAGTCGTAGGAAGCGGTTAATCTTTCTAAATGAAACCGCTGTTGAAAATAGTCTGCGGTTAAGGGGTTAGCAACGTTAAGAGAAAAATCACCTATACAGCGATCGCTTGCAAAATATTCTAGCTGATCATAGTTACGAATGAGATACCCATCTGCTTGGGAAGCGCGGACTTGTTGTAATATCCAGGTTTCCCCAGGTTTGGTGATACGGGGTGGTGCAACCCAAATGGTTGGTATTTGGGGGGAATTTTTGGCAGTTCTCCATCCCTGCACCATTTGTACAGCTTCTCGGTAGGTGCGCGGGTCTTCAAATTCACAGTAGAGGGTGGTAATGTCTGCTGCTAATGCTGCTTGTAGTTGTTGAAGATTTCTCACTAGCACAATGAGAGAAACAGGAGAGTCAGCAGGGGAAGGTTCCAGGGTAATTAAATCTTGCCATTTTCCATCATGATTTAATTGCCAAGGTTTGGGTTGACTGCGTAATGCTTCTAGCTGGGTGACAATATCCCGACGCATCCGGTTTAATTCACTTACGGGTAACATTAGATTACCTTGGAGGTGGTTGGTCAGGTTTCCTAAATAGAAGGGTGTGTTACCTAAACGTCCCAATTGTTCTTGAAGTTTTTCTGTGGTAAGTGGTTTGGTGTGTGCTTCTACCAACAAGATTTCTGATGCTACTTGGACAATATTAGCAAGTTCATCACGAGCGATCGCTATTAATTTGTCCCCAACTTCTCCATACACCTCTAGATTAATCGGTCTTAGAAACTGGGCATTTTCTCCACTATAGCTTTGTCGTAACTGCTTATCTAGTTCGGGGTCACTAGTTTTCCAGACTTTATCACCTATATGTATGCGATGCAGATTTAAGTCATTTCTCCCAAAGGTCAGTAAAGCTTCTCTTCCCTTCTCTACCACTGCGTAAACTCTTCCACCTTCTTCCCTTGCTTCAGGATGTCCGCAGTCAAACACCAAACCATCACCAGGTTTGACAGGTGCTGCTAATTTCACAGCTATCTGTTCATTGCGAATGTGGGTAACTTCTCCTAAATACACACCACGCTTTTTCCCAAATCTTGCGTGAACTAATTCTTGGTTATTTATTCCCGCAAACCAACCTGTATATAGTCCTCGTGAAAATGCCATTTCTAAATTGTAGAGGTCTTTACCTCTGACAGAAACTGTTTCCAGAGACTCTGCATTTGCAACCCTATCTAATGCTTGTCGATAAACTTGGGTGACGTTAGCAACATATTCTGGTGCTTTTAAGCGTCCTTCAATTTTCAAGCTAGTTACCCCAGATTGAACTAACTCTGGTAATACTTCTAACCCTACTAAATCTTGTGGACTCAGTAAATATTTTCTGTGTCCTAAATCGACAACTTCCCCATCTGCAATTAAATCATAGGGCATTCGACAAGCTTGGGCACATTCTCCTCGGTTCGCTGAACGTCCTCCCAATGCTTCACTGGTTAAACATTGTCCAGAATAAGCGACACACAAAGCACCATGAACGAATACTTCTAGGGGGAGGGAAGTGTTGTGTTGGTGAATTTGCTGTTGAATTTTATTAATTTCTTTAATAGAACATTCCCGCGCTAACACCACTAACTGACAACCCAGAGACTTGGCAAATTCTACTCCCGCAGCACTGGTAATAGTCATTTGGGTGGAAGCATGAATGGGAAAGTCAGGAGAAAGATGACGAATGAGACGACAAATACCCACATCTTGCACTATTATCGCATCTACACCCGCAGCGATGATGGTTTTGAGATATTGCTGTGCTTGGGTAAGTTCCTGAGGGAAAATCAGAGTATTGACAGTGACGTAACCTTTCACTCCCCGCAGATGCAAAAATCGCATTAATTCGGGTAAGTCTGCTTCGGTGAAATTTTCGGCACGCATTCTGGCATTAAACTTGTCTAAACCAAAGTAAATAGCATCTGCACCATTTTCCACTGCTGCTTTTGCACATTCCCAGTTACCCGCAGGTGCAAGGAGTTCGGGGAGTTTCCAGGTAGATGTGGTGGTGCTTGTCATTGGTTTTAGTCACAGGTATATCAGCTTATAGATTGTATCTAAGTTGGTGGATAGTTGGGAGTCATTGGGGCGATCGCTCTTTTCACTGTCACCAATTTACAAAAATTTTCGATTTTTACACGTTCCAACATAGTTTTGACAATATCAAAATTATAGGTTATTTAAGGTTGGGTGCTAAGTATAAAGAATCTGTCATCTCACCTCAACCAAAATTTAATTACTTGGATAAGTAACTTCTTTAACTTGACCTGCATTTCCCAGTAACTGTGCTTGCTGTTGATTGACAGATACTAATACAGCACCAGCATTACCAGAACGCACAGTTAAAGTTTTTTTAGCAGTCCAACTTCTCTTTTGTCCTTTATTCAAAGTTCCCTGAAATTCAGTTTTTCCATCGGCTTTGATTTGCAGCCATGATTCCCCTTGTAATTCTAATGTGACAATTATTTTTTCCCAAGATGTAGTAGGAGAAGTTATTGGTTTAGAAATCGCTTTCACATTGGGAGTAACATTGGATTTAGGAAAAGATGAAGGGCTGGAAGAAACTACAGGTTGAGAAATTGCTGTAGAGGTTGCTGAATGAGATTTATTAACCGTTAATTTACTTTTTGCAGGAGAATTAAGTATATAAAATAATCCGAATGATGCTGTTGATAATAATAAAATATAAGGAATATATAAAGGTATATAAAATGGTTTAAATAGCCTGTGATTACTTTTAGGATGAGGTTCTGTTGAGATAATATTAACTGTAAATTGGTTGGCAATAAAATTACCATCTAAGCCCAAAGCTTCAGCATAGCGACGAATAAAACCTTGAATAAAGATAGGTTCAGGTAATAACTCAAAATCGTATGCTTCTAATGCTTGTAAAAATAATAATCTAATACATGTTTGGTGAGCGATTTCTTCTATAGATATGGATTTCTCTTCTCTGATGGCACGTAAATTGGAAATTATTTCCTTTAGTTGTGTAATTTGAGTTTCATTGAGGATGGTCACTTCCTACTCCTTTGAGCATATATACGTAAGTATTGAATTTAAAATTTACTAATGTGTTGAAGTTGACTGAAAGGATATTGGAAAATTATGTAGTAAATATACTTCATTACTACACAAAATGAGACTCCCACATGTTTATCATTTCTTGTGACAGATGATAAAAGATGACAGAAAAGATTAATTTTTTTTAAATTTTAGTAACAAACCGTGAGCGATAAAGATTGTGGGTTCCCATGAATACATCTCTATAGCAATTCTAGATTAAATTAGCAGGCAAAAAATGCTGTGGGAATATTTTGGGGGAATACCTCTATAAAACCAAATCAATTAGCTTTTTAATGAGAAGTGTGCTCAACAGACTATTTCATTTTTTTAAATTGATATGACAGTTGTTTTTAAAGATATTTTCTATGTTGGATAAAAACAGATGTGATGAAAGATGAATCAAGAAAACAATCTATTTGAGGATGTTAATTCACGATAATTACTTATTTGTAAGTGAGTAATTTAACGAAGCTGGGGATAGCAGATTTAATAGACCAATGGGGGGTGAAATTGAGAAATAACGACGCTTTGGAAATATCAGCTTGAGAATCTTGAATATCACCAACACGGGCAGGAAGGAAGTTGATTTCTGGCAACCAATTGGGAAAACTTGCTTGGAGAAGGTCTATTAGTTGTAAGAGAGAAATAGCTTTACCTGTACCAATATTACAAGTTAGACAAGACCGAGAAGGGAGAGAAGTTGTTAATGCTTGAGCAAACGCTTGTGCTACATCTTTAACATATACAAAGTCTCTTGTTTGCTTGCCATCTCCATATAAGGAAATTGGTTTACCCTGCTGCATGGCATTGGTAAATAGTGAAATAACACCGGAATAGGCAGAATTTGGCATTTGTCGAGGGCCAAAAACGTTAAATAACCGCAGTGTCACTACTGATAAATCGTATTGTTGGCTAAATAGGCTAGCGTATTGTTCACCGACCAGTTTTTGCAAACCATAGGGAGAAAGGGGAACAGTGGGATGGTCTTCCGCGATGGGAAGTTGAACAGGGTTGCCATAAACCGCAGCTGAACTGGTAAAGACCAAACGGGGTATTTTCAGGTGATGGCATAGTTCAATGACTGCCAGTGTGGCAGAAAGATTATTATGGTGTGCCGCTAGAGGATGCAACCAAGACTCTGTGACTGATGCTGTGGCTGCTAAATGGGCAATACCATCAATGGGGGTGGTAAAGTCCTCTGGTTGGCAGGATAAGATATCTTTGTTGACTAGTGTTAAGTGAGGATGGGCTGGTAAGTTATCCAGACAGCCTGTTGATAGGTTATCAACTACAGTCACCCTGTGATCTGCGGATAATAAATTTTCTGTGAGATGGGAACCAATAAATCCGGCTCCACCTGTAATGATAAAATGCATGATGCGATCGCCTCCAAGTTAGCACCAGAATAAATATCTAGTGTCTACCACCTACTGAGTAATAACATGAGTATGAACCTTTAAGTTATGAGTGCTTATTTTCTGTCAAAAGTTCCTTAGGAGATCGTTGAGTAGCAATTACTACTGTATTTCCATGTGCATAAGCATTCTCAGATCAACCAGAGGAACAATTATATATAGCCATCAGAAATTAAAATAGTTCAATCTATCTTAGGATAAAGGCGATCGCATGAAAATGTAGATTGTATAAAAAATACTGCCTGATTCCTTAGTTATTACTGGATTTTTTCACTAAACTGTCAACGCTAGCTAGAAATTCATGTTCTAAATAAGGTTTAGTGAAGTAGGCATTAGCTCCTAAAGCATGAGCTAATTGACGATGTTTTTCTGCACTGCGAGAGGTGAGAATTACCACAGGCTTCTTACTTAAATCGGTATTTTGACGAATGTTACTTAATAATTCAAAGCCATTCATCCGGGGCATTTCTAAATCAGAAATCACCACCTCAATTTCTGGATGCAGTTGTAATTGTTCTAAGGCTTCTATCCCATTTTGAGCTTGTAGGACTTGATAGCCAGATTTTTGTAAAGTCAGTGAAAGAGTTTGCCGCAAACTAATAGCATCGTCCACAACTAAAAGCACTTGTGGTGATTTTGGATTAATGTTACTAGGCAAGCTGGGAGGAGTGGGAGTTTTTTCCCCAGCAGTAGAGGCAGACAATAAAGGTAAGGGGGAATTCTCTTCTTCTGCTATTGCTAAAGTGGCTTTATTTGCAGATGGCAGTTCCCTCACATCTAAAGTCGCTTGCATTTCCTGAGATTCTACCAATAAAGTCCCATCAATTACTAAAATGAGGCTGCCACTAGCTAAACTACTACAACCATAAACATATTTAGGAGGAGTCATTGCACTGCCTAAAGGTCTAATAACTAATTCTTGTTCACCAATAATTTGATCTACTTCCAAAGCCATTAAACTCTGATGACGGCGAATCAAAATGACAGGATTTTTCATTAACCCTGTTTCTGCATTATTAGTAATATGATGAATATTGCTACTACCACTGATAGCACCGTTATAGTATATCAATGCAGATAGTTTCATCAAGCTGACCATCTGTTCATCTTCACCGTTGTGCCACAGTAAAACTTGTTTTTCTTCAAATTCTTGGATTTGTTGAGTCGAGGGAATTAATATTTTCTCGATACTATCTTGGAGTAAGGCATAAACCACACCCCCACACTGAACTAGCATGAGTTTATCTGTAGTCATAGAAAAAGGAATTTTGAGGATAAATGTTGTTCCTTGATGCAGCGAAGATTGTACAGAAATAGAACCATTTAAAGATTGCAATTGAGTTCTGACAATATCTAGCCCCATCCCTCGTCCAGAAATTTCACTAACTTGTCCCGCAGTGGAAAATCCTGGTGAAAACATTAGTTCAATTAGTTCTGCTTCTGTAGGATGATGACCATAGCTTCTGCCATCCTGATCATCAGGAATTAAATTGAGTTTGATTGCTCGTTGGCGGATATTTTCAAAATTTAATCCTTCGCCATCGTCGTGAATTTCAATAACAGTTTGGCTACCTTGATTATAGGCACAAATTTCAATGATACCCTGTTCGGATTTACCTCGCTCACGGCGAATATGGGGAGGCTCAATCCCGTGGTCAAAAGCGTTGCGAACTAAATGTAATAAGGGATCGTAAAGTTTTTCAGCAATAGCTTTATCAACTAAAACTTGAGTACCAGTGAGTTTTAATTCTACTAACTTACTATAAACATTACCGAGTTTGCTGACCATTTGGGGAAAGCGATTGAGGATAGTTCCTAAAGGTAGCATCCTTGCTTCCACTAAATTATCAATAATACTCAGCGTTAAGGTTTGTTTTTTATCACTAATTTGTTGGGCTTGTTGAACAAGAAGTTCTAGGGATTCTGCTGTTTCTTGAATTTGTAAAGTCTCTTCTGTGGCTTCATGGAGAGTGAGATTAAATTCTGTATATGAATCCATTTCTAACTCATCAAAAAGTACAGCAGCGACTTTTTGTGTTGGGGATACGGTATTAAGGTTGTTGCTTTGTAATGGGATTTCTCGTAATGCCTGCAAGGTAGATTGATGACGATTTAGTTGTTGACTTAACCGTTCAATTAATTCAAGAATTTGCTCATCATATAAACTGCGGCGTTTTTGGTAAATTAATAATTCCCCAGTTAAGTAATTGAGGCGGTGTAGTCCTTCTACATCGACTCGGACAAAGGAAGGCTGACGGGCATTTTTATGAGTA
Organism: Richelia sinica FACHB-800; assembly: GCF_014698825.1. Classification (GTDB taxonomy): domain Bacteria; phylum Cyanobacteriota; class Cyanobacteriia; order Cyanobacteriales; family Nostocaceae; genus FACHB-800. The sequence continues at coordinate 114,285 of NZ_JACJTT010000010.1, read as the reverse complement.
GAAGATGGTGATTTCTCTTCTATCGCTTGATTAATAGCTACATTGTGATCAGGTCTATTGCTAGCTTCAGAATTATCTGTAAAGGCTTGTTCACTGACTACTGATGAAGTAATGCTTTCTAAATAATTATCGTTGTGAATATCTTCTGATTTTTCAGAAGCCAGATTTTCTGTTGTGGTTATTTCCTCTGTATCAGCAAATGTTTCTCCACCCCATATAGATTCTAAAAGATTATCGTTATTGAGTTCTAATGGAGAGTCAATTACTTCTTTGAGAATGAGTAAAGCTTGCAATTTGGTACTATCCAGCCAATTTTTTTCTACTTCGGTGATTGGGGGATAATTTTTATATTCTTTTCCTAATTTACGAATTTGTTGTTTGAGGTGGTCAAGAATTGAAAAATGAATATATTCAGCTTCTAGATGATATTGATAGTTAGCTAGAGATAAAAGAATAATTAAAATCACACCCCGTCGATAAAGACATAGGCTGTGACTATCTTCTTCCTCTTCAACAAATTCGATAAATTCATTCACCCAATCTTGAATGTAATTATTTGTCTCTTCTGTATAGAATTGGGGGATTAATAAGTTTAAGCTCAGTCCAGTTACCGGAATATTTCGGTAGTGATTAAACCAACCAAAAATGTAGCGAATAACTTTTAAATAAAATTTAGCATTGGCAGGTTTAAGCGGTTCGTGATTTGGCTGGCTAGCTGTAGTCAAAAAGTGATAAAATTCAGAAGTTATACTAAAAAAAGTAGTCGCTAAAGTATTATTAATAGTTGTCAATGAAGTTGCTGTTGGTGCTACTGTCACCAGTGAACTAGCAGGAGGTAAATTTAAGGACTCCTCTGTAGCTAATGTGGTGAGTGCTTGCAAAGCTGGGGAAGGGGAACCACCGGAAGTGCGATCGCCTGCTAGAATGAGTTGTTGGGCCTGTTGTAAGTCAGCTAGGGCAATGGAGGCAATCTCCTGAACTAAATGAGGATTGGCATCTAAAGCTAGATTAATGGTCTGTGCTAGTTCTCCAAACCCTGGTAAACCCAAAGATTCCCCTAAACCCACAAATACTTCTACCTGAGAACGTAATAATTCTGTTAATTCTGCTTCACTAACTTGATTTTCTATAGCTGCTACTAAGCTATCAATGCGTTCTTTAACACCTACTTCAAAAATAGATTGGACAATATCAAAACCTAATTCTTCAGAAGTGGGAATATGGGCTTCTGCACCAAAGGCATCACCTAATTTGGTTTGAATTTGTGTAAATACGTGGGTAGCTCTTTGTAATAGTTCTTCTTGATTAATATGAGTCCCGGTGAGTTCTGAAGTCAGGGAAAGCTGCAAACATTCGTAAGATTCTAACAGTAAGCTTTGTAATTCTAAATCTATAACTACATCGGGATTATATAAAGATTTAAATACTTCCTCTAGGGCATGGGCAATTTTGTTGATTGTATCTAGTCCCACATTGGCCGCACCACCTTTAATCGTATGGGTGGCTCGCATTAAACTATGGACTTTAGCGGTACTATAACTTTCAGCTAAGGTAAATAAATCTTGTTCAATTATTTGTAATAATTCCGGTGCTTCTGCCAAGAAATAGGCATAGCCTTGTTCTCGAATTTCATTATCTGTAATCATAATTTTTATTGCTCATTTATTCATCTTGCCATTAATCCCTAATGGTACGGGGCAGACTGAAAAAGTTATATACTTTCAGATCAGCCTACCCCTAACCTAGCTGCTGCTACTAGTTGACTTTGAATTTACTAGCTGTTGCTAATAAATCTTGAGCCATGACAGATAAATTCTGAAACACCGTGGCTATTTCTTGAGATTCACCAAAGGTTTGATGGGCAATTTCTGCCACATCATTCATTGATTTAGTCACAGCTACAGATTGATTCATTTGTTGTTGAGTGGCATCTGTAATCTGTTCAATCAGTTGACTAATTTCTGCGGTTGCTGCCACGATCGCATTTAAGTTCTGCCTGGTTTCGTTGACTAAGTTAGTTCCTTCTACAACTTGCTGAATACCAGTTTCCATTGCCACCGCAACTTCCCCAGTTTCTGCTTGAATTTCCTGAACTAATTTTTCAATTTCGATGGTGGCAGCGGCAGACTGACGAGACAGGGAACGTACTTCATCTGCTACCACCGCAAAGCCTTTACCATATTCCCCGGCACGGGTAGCCTCAATTGCCGCGTTCAATGCCAGTACGTTGGTCTGAGTAGCAAAGTTACCAATCAAGTTCACCACCTTGGAAATTTTTTGTGATGACTCACTCAGGCGTTTAATCTTTTTGCTAGTTTGGGCAACGGTTTCGCGGATGGTTTGAATGGCATTAACTGTTTGGTTCATGGCAATGTCACCAGAATCAACAGTTTTGTTGGCTTGTTGAACGGCGACTTGTACCAATTGGGCGTTACTAACCACTCCTTGGGTAGAGTCCACCATCTGTTGAATTTCACTCAAAGCCTGGCTGATTTCCTCTGATTGTTTTTTCGCTAAATCAGTCAGTCCGACCAGGGAAGCATTGCTGGTGCTGGAGGTTTGGGCAACTTGTTGGGAAGCGTCTTGAACTTGGAGAACGATTTGACGAAGTGCTTGTAAGGTGCTGTTATAAGCCCCGGCAATAGTCCCTAGTTCGTCTTCTGTCACTGGGGCACGTACTGTCAAATCACCGCTCAGGGCAGGGCCTAAGGCGGTTAGTAGTTGAATAGAACGCTGTTGTAGCAGTTCCTTGGCGGCTTTTTCTCGTTCTGCTGCTTCTGCTAGTTTGGTGGACTGGGTTTGTAGTTGATTCAAGTATTCTGTTTGCTTGAGGGCTAGTCCTAACTGGTCACCTACACGGGCTATGAGGTTGACTTGTGATTCTTCCCAATTGCGGGGGCTGGAGTTTTGATAAGCGGCCAGTAGTCCCCAGAGTTTTTCACCAAAGAAAATAGGGGCGATGATATAAGCTTTGGCTTCGTAACCTTCTAAAATTTCCACGTAGCAAGGGTCAAAACCTGCTTGGTGGATATCATTGACCACTAAGGTGTCATTTTTGTTATAGCGTCCACCTTCTGTTTGTTGTAAACAGGGGTCGTTTAAGGTGGTTCTGGTGTCGATACCTACTAATTTCACCCAACCACTAGCTACGGATTCAGCGACGAATTCTCCACCCCAATCATGAGTGAATTGGTAGACGGCCACGCGATCGCACTTTAACAGTTGACGGACTTCTTGAGTGGTCGTCTTGAAGACCTCTTCAATATCTAAAGATTGGCGAATGCGGTTCACGATTTTGGTGAAGGCTTTTTCTTGTTCGGCAATCTGCATTAACTTCTCAGATTGCAACCGCAGTTTCTCTAAATAGTCAATTTGGGACTTAGCCAAACTAAACTGTAAACCAATCTGTTCTAGGAAGTTGACTTCCCAAGATTGCCATACTCTAGTACCGGAGTTTTGATAGGCTGCTAGTAATCCCCACAGTTTGTCACCGAAGAAAATCGGCACAATCATATAGGCTTTAACTTCAAACTGTTCTAAGATGGCGATGTGACATTGGGCATGGCCTGTTTGATAAATGTCATTAACGACAAAGCTTTCACCTTTGGCATAGCGTCCCCCTTGGGTTTCCTGTAAGTTGGTATCGTCCCACACGGTTTTGATGTCGGGGCCAACTAGTTTCACCCAACCACTACCAACAGACTCAGCCACAAATTCCCCACCCCAATCAGGATGAAATTGATAAACAGCGACGCGATCGCACTTTAATAACTGGCGAATTTCCTGGGTAGTAATTCTGAATATTTCGGCTTCGTCTAAAGATTGGCGAATCCGATTGACAATTCTGTTGAAGGTTTTTTCTCGTTCGGCTATTTGTTCGAGTTGTTCTGATTTGGCTTGGACTTGTTCTAGATAGTCAATTTGCGATTTGGCCAAACTAAATTGCAACCCAACCTGAGTGAGGAAGCTGACTTCCCAAGGTTGCCATACTCTAGTACCGGAGTTTTGATAAGCCGCTAATAGTCCCCATAATTTCTCACCAAAGAAAATGGGCACAATCATATAAGCCTTGACTTCAAACTGCTCTAAAATATCAATGTGGCATTGGGCATGACCTACTTGATAAATGTCATTGACCACAAAGTTTTCGCCTTTAGCATAGCGTCCCCCTTGGGTTTCTTGTAAGTGGGTGTCCTCCCAAACAGTTTTGATATCTGGCCCGACTAGCTTCACCCAACCTGTACCCACAGATTCGGCGATAAATTCCCCACTCCAGTCAGGATTAAACCGATAAATACCCACGCGATCGCATCGCAATGATTGCCGGACTTCATGGGTGGTAGTTTTAAAGATTTCTTCTACTTGGAAGGACTGACGAATGCGGTTAACAATCTTTGTTAAGGCCTTTTCTTGTTTAGCAATTTGTTCTAATTGTTCCGATTGCAGCCGTACTTGTTGCAGGTATTCCCCTTGGGAAATTGCCACCCCAAATTGCAAGCCGATTTGAGTTAGGAAGCTAATTTCCCAATCTTGCCAAACCCGACTGCCTGTATTTTGATAAGCACCTAATAAACCCCACAATTTTTCCCCGGAGAAAATCGGGGCAATAATATAAGCCTTAGCTTCTATTTGGTCTAAAATATCCACGTGGCATTGGGTGTGGCCAATTTTATAAATGTCATTCACCACAAAGGTTTCGCCTTTGGCATAGCGTCCCCCTTTGGTCTCTTGTAAATGGGTATCTTCCCACACCATCTGAAAATCTGGGGTGACGATTTTCACCCAATTATTACCCACCGCTTCCGCCACAAATTGACCACTCCAATCAGGGTTGAAGCGATAAACTCCCACGCGATCGCATTTGAGAAAATGGCGGACTTCTTGAGTAGTGGTTTGAAAGATTTTCTCTACATCCGGCTGTTGCAAAATCTTAGTAATGACTTTGGCTACCGATTGTTTAGCTAGGGAAGATTGTTGCAGTTCTTTTTGTAAATTGAACTTTTGCAATCTATAAGTAATTTCTGTAGAGATTTGCGATAATAAAGTAGTTTCTGTCTCTTGCCAGGTGCGGGGAGAAACACAATTATGGACTACCAACAATCCCCAGATTTTGCCCTCAATAGAAATTGGTAGACTCAAACTAGACTTGACTTGAAACTTTTCTAGTAATTGTTGTTGATAGGGTGTAACTTTGATGTGGTTGATATCGTTAATCACCACAGGTTCTACATAATCTTGATTGGTATATAAACCAAATAAAATTGCAGGGAGATTTTCCCCTAAGGTCGGTGTCCAAGAGATACCTCTGCTTTCTGCAACCACTGTCCCAGCTTCATCACTGGTAAATTGATAAATAACAACGCGATCGCATCCAAATTTATCTCTAACTTGGGTGACCGTAGTTTTCAATAAAGCCTCTAAATCAGAGGCTTGACGCATATGGATGGTAATATTTTCAAACCTTTGTCGCCATACTTTAAATTCTTGGGCGATTACATTCGATACCGATGGATCTTGATGATGAATATTGCCGTTTTCTGGTTTAACTTCTAAAGTTTCTACTTCATATACATTCCCGCTGTTGTCGCTGGGGCTTTCATATAAAGTTGTCATCTGTACACCCTCGATTATTTGTTGTAAATAGATTTTGATTTTTTGTAGGCACCTGATAATCATCAAAGATTGATTAACGGTTTATTTTCCTGGCTTTACCTATCAATTATGCTTGCCCCACAAAGGAGACTGCATAATTAAGTTGGCATCTAAGTTGAACATAATTTGCTCATCACCATTGATAAAATAACCATGTAAAAATGGTGAAATTCCTGGGGAAAATAATTCTGCTGATTGCAATTTCAAATGCTGTGTGTCTAACCACTCTATATCTAACAATTGCCTCACTAATAAGCCTAAGTATTTGCCTTCACTCTCTAGGACTATTGCCATCATCTTCGAGAGTAAATTTGTGTTTTTTAAGAGTGAGGGATAACCCAGCATTTCTTCTAAATCCACTAACCACAGCATTTCTCCCCGCCAATTGTATATACCTAATACACAATTAGGCATTTGGGGAACTCCACAAACTTCTGCTAGGGAGACTTGTAACACTTCCGTGATATGATTTAGGGCAATTACCGCTGTATCTTTCACTCCTAAATTAAAACTTAAGAATTTTTGTTTTGTTTCTAACATTAATTTCCTGATAACTTCATTACTGGGTAATTGGAGATTTTTACTATTAGCCAGACGAATCTATCTCAGGGGATACCTCTGAGTGATTGTAGATAGAAAAGTTTAGACATTATTTATAGATTTATGGTAATTGGAAGTTCCCTAGGTTTGACAACCTTATTTTCCCTGAGTTCAGTAAAAAACTTTTTGAGGGAATTTCCATCACTAAGATATAGCAGGTGACAGTTAACAGGTGACAGTGCTAAAAGCCTTTCTTTGGCTCACTAATTTTTAGCCTTAGTTAATGTCATAACTGCTCTGTCTATTGCTATAATTAATCAAATGAATTGAGAACTGTGCTTGTCTTTAATTCTTAATTAACTTCTTGATGGTCACCACTAATTCTTCTTTATCAATGGGTTTAGATAAATAGGCTGAGGCACCGAGCATATTACCCCACATTTTGTCAGCCTCTGTATTTTTAGTTGAACAAAAAACGATAGGTATAGTGCTAGTATTGGGATTATTTTTTAATTCTCGACAAATTTCGTAACCACTTTTTCCCGGTAAAATTACATCCAAAAATATTACATCTGGCTTGGTTTTATCGATTTTTTCTTGGGCTTCTTCACTACTTTTTGCCCCAACTACAGAATATCCGGCTTGTTGTAAGTAGCGACTAATGATTTCCATATCAGTTAAACCATCTTCAACTACCAAAATTGTACTCATAGTAATTCCTTTTATTTACAGATGAAAATTGTCATTTAATGGTGAACACACACTAGTATAACAGAGTATAATTGGACAATTCTTTAAAACTTATGAAAATCTTGCCTACTAATGATTTGCAGTTTTATTTTCCTAAAATACTAGTATTTAATTGTATAAAGATTTGCCAATCTAGTCTGAATTTTTCAACAGAAATTTACAATCAATAATTCAGTTCAAAAGCTGATTTTTAACAGTTAATTAACCGATAACAACGATTAACTAAGTTAACACCGGATTAACAACTGATGAAAAAATACTCTGAAGGATTTAGCTGATATCCTGGTGATTAACTCAATACTAATTGGAGTATTTCTCAAGTTGTAGTTCCCAAAATTCAGCCTCTCAAGGCTAAGTTTTTATATATGAGTCTGTGTAATGTGTTGTCAGATGGCAATTCAGTCGGTGAACTCCATCTTGGTGCAATTTATGCAGACCTATCAACCAATAAACGATTAGACACATTCAAATATTTGCGAATCGCATTCATCACTCGTTCAGCGACTATTGGTTTAGACATGAAGTCTGTCGAACCTACTACTTTCGCGCGCACTCGATCTAACAGACCATCACTACCCGTGAGGATGATCACAGGTGTATTAGCAAAAGCTGGAATACGTCGGATTTGAGTGCAGATTTCATAGCCACTAGCGATAGGCATCATTAAATCTAAGAAAATCAAGTCTGGTTTTTCTTGGATGAGAATTGGTAAAGCTTGTACTGCATCTTGAATTTTGGTAAACCTTAGGCCGTTACCAGTAATAATTTCTTCCAACATTTTGCAGACTAAAGGACTATCATCTACACAGGCAATGAGGGGAACAGGCGCGTTACTGGTTCTCGGTTTGGGGTTGTCTGCATCAGCCAGTGTAAAGGGAATGTCTGCTACTTCCACCAATTCAATAATACCTTTGAGAATATAAGGCAGCAAAGAACGGGCCACAGGCATCACGTTCTGCTTCATTTTCATGGCTAACTCGCGCAGAGTCGATTTCCCATTAATTAAGTTGATAAAGTTTTTATATACAGGGGGACTGACCAGTTGTTCTAGTTGGTCTGGTTTACGAATAATAGGAGCAAAGTTGGGAGAAATCTTCGCCAAGCCTGCTTGTGACCACATAGACCAGGATTCTTGCATCAATCTCATCGACATGTCTGAACTGGTGAAGCTCATTGGCGCTTCTAAAATCACTTCCTGAGAGCGATCGCATGTCACTTGGCTAAAATCAAATTCTTGGGCTAAATCAAAACACAATTCAGCAATGGTGCTTTCCACAATCGCGTGAATTTGTTCCCGTTGGATTTTTTGCCGTTTATGTAAGATTTCTAAAAGATGATAATCCCAATGGTCAAAAGCAACATCTTCACCACGAAACCTCAGTTTATCTAAATCTATAGCAGGGCAATTTTGCGCCATCAGTCGCCTTAACCTTCTACAGGGATGTACCCCTCCAGTTGCCCACACGATTCTCCCTAAACGATAGTAGAAGATCCAGCGAGTACCGTTGGCACTTTTGAGATTTAATTGCCCATTGTATTGAAGCTGAGTACAGGTCTTAAATTCATTCAGTAAGTTGCTTGATTCTATAAGTTCTGGGTGGGTCATACTTAATTCAGTCCCTTAGTGATTCAGCAGTCAGCTTTTAGAAAACCCACACTATCCATACAGTGCTATGCGAATAAATTGAAGGAGAAGTTATCCTTCTCACTGGTCGGAATAGTTTGTATGTATGAATGCTCAGGATATGGTGATGTATATCAACGATAGATTTATATATATTGCTGATGGTGGTGCTATCTATCAGGCTTGAGAATATGATCTTTCGGCTCTATGTTTTAGCAAATTATCATCAGCATCATAGGAAATTGCTATACTGCCACATTCTGAAATATTTTTTTAATCTCAAGAGTATTTTACTGATTATTTTTGGTTGAGTATATCCGTAGAACTTCTGAACTTATTTTTTTAATAGCATTGTTTATCTGAGAAGATTCACCTGATTAAGAGAGAAGTTTTCGTGAATTTGTTTAATCTTTAATAAAGCCTCATAAAAGTTAATAAACCTCTGTTCAATGCCTGATGGTAGCTAGGCTATGGTCAAAGCAATATCTGAAATATTACTTGATGTCATAGAGATTGTTCGTGTAATGTTGTGATTAACATCAAAATATTGATGCACTTATTTATTAGACCACCTTTGACTAGGGAATAGGGGTCATTATGTCTCTATTATTACTACAATACCTTGGCACAAAACTACTGTTAGCTTCACAAATTTCTCAATAACTTGTGATAATGAGTCTCAATCTCTGGAAAGACTATAATCCTCATTTCCACATATTTATAGATAAATAACTAGTAAAGCTATCAGTAATACTTGATGATGACTATGAATGGACTAAAACAAAACATAGAGCAAGGTATTTTTCACAATGATTAGGTCATTGGTGTCAGCAAGACTAAATATTAAAAAATAGCCCCATGTTGAACTAGAAACATTGCCTAGAAAACTAATATCAAACTTTTTTCCACAGCAATGACACCAAAATTTAGGTATAAATTCTCAAACATTGGATGATGAATATCTCACCAAGCCATACTCCCATATTTGCAAGAATGAGCGATGGATAAGTGATGGGAAACTATATTATATGTAGACATTAATATTATATTAAATTGTCCCCAAATGTACGAATGTACGAAAAAACTATGGTAGAGACATTCAGCAAGAACATCTCTACACAAAATTCAGCATTCCTACGGGTAGACTACACCAGCATCCAGAAACGACATGAGTAATCAAGAACCTATGAGGGTTTTTGCTGGCTTTCATAGGTAGCAACAGCAGCCCGGAGATTACCTTGATGTGCAGCGAGAAGCTTTTCCCCTGCTTCTTTATCTAAATTAGTCCAGTGCATTAAGAGAGCAAGTTTTACCCATTTACCACTGCGTTCCAACAGAAAACCAGATGCTTCCCGACTTAAGCCAGTCAGGTCTTGTAGAATGCGAAGGGCGCGATCGCGTAATTTTTGATTTGTGACCGCCACATCCACCATACGATTACCGTAGACCTTGCCTAACTTCACCATCACCCCGGTGGAGAGAATATTTAAAGCCAGCTTAGTTACCGTCCCAGCTTTCAGACGAGTCGAACCAGCTAGGACTTCTGGGCCTGTTAACAATCGAATATCAATATCCGCTTCAAAACTCACTTGGTCAGCAGGAACACAGGCGATAAAAATTGTTGCAGCCCCCCGTTGTCGAGCCGCATTTAAAGCACCATGTACAAAAGGAGTAGTGCCCCCAGCGGTGATGCCAACTACCACATCTAATTGGGTAATTTGACGTTGAGCGATCGCCCCGGCCCCATCTTCTGCCCGATCCTCTAAATCCTCAGAACTACGTACCAGCGCACCAGCACCACCGGCAATAATTCCCTGTACCAAATCAGGAGGGGTGCAAAAAGTAGGTGGACATTCAGCCGCATCTAATACTCCCAACCGCCCACTAGTCCCCGCACCGATGTAAAATAACCTCCCACCTTGGCGTAATCTTTCAGCTGTAGTATCAATGGCTTTAGCTAAGGGAATTTTTGCCTCAGCCACCGCTGCCACTGCCTTAAAGTCCTCACTATTAAACAATTCCACCAATTCCACAGAATTGAGTTGGTCTAGGTTCAGACTATGGGGATTGATTTGTTCGGTTAACAGATGCCCGCGTTCCTGCAAATTTGTCATTTGTCCGTTGTCAATTTTTGGTGGTCATTTGTTTAGTTGTCAGTTGTTGGTGGTCATTTGTCAATGTGTCATCAGCGAGGGAACAGGAAGAAAAGGAGGAGTAATTACAACAAACCTTCGAGTTTGCGACGAATGCTGTCTAACTCAGAATCAGAGATTTCCGTCGGTGAAGTGTCATCGGCATCCGCATCATCAAACTGATTTGTTGACAATGGGGAATCATCTTCCGGTTGCCAGTCAGTTTGTTCTACGTTAGCTTCTGGTGGCAGGACTAAATCACCGTTTTCTGGGATAATTTCCCAGTCATAGTCATAAGCTTGGCAAAATTCCTTAATATCATCCGCGTCCATTTGTTCTACTGTGGCTGTGGGGAAGTCTTGGGCTTCTAACATCACACCAAAGCGAGTTGCATCATCTTCTGACTCAAACATGAGGATTTTATTCCGGTTTGCGACCTGAATGGAGTGAATTCCCTCATTGTCAGTGCCTGCATTAAAAATTAGTACAAAAACACGCATCATCCATCCTTTAATTCTGAAGTTGATATTATCAAACAGAATACAGAAGTCAGGAGTCAGAATTCAGAATGAATTATGTACAAATAGCAAATGTATCAATCGGTTGAAAAAGCACATAAAATCACAGATTTATCGGTGTTTCCTTGATCACGGGTTTTCCTACCCTCATCATTCACTCTGACTCCTGCTACCATCTGCTGAAAATTTGCCCTTGTTTATCCAGCCAACTCATACCATTTTGGATTTTGGAAATCTCCCCGTTATACTCAAATGGTTGATGTTGGAATAATATCAAAATTTATTTTTATTCCAACCAGGTCAGAGTCATATATCGTGCTAATTGCGCCAGTTTAAGCAGTTAGCAACAACATCAGGCAATTCCCGTGGGTGAAAACCGATGTCTAACTCTTTTAATCAAGATTCTCACTCCTCCTCCACTCGTCGTCAGTTACTGTGGTTGATCATCTTTAGTCGTGGTGGTTTAGCCTTCGGCATATTTTTACTGTTAGCGATGATCGGTGGTGCTTGGCGACTACAGAATTTTGTTTATCACGAGTTAGTGCCTGTAGCCGAGAAAAACCTCACTAATAGCCTCAACCGTCCGATTAAATTGGGAAAAGTCACAGATTTTTCCTGGATGGGGGTGAAGTTTGGTGGTTCGACCATACCTGCTACAGCTACGGATAAAGACTGGTTGACCATCGAGGGAATTGAAGTCGGGTTTGACCTGTGGCAATTAGTGAGTCAACGTCGGTTGTTATTGGATGTTACATTAATTAACCCAGATATATATGTTGATCAGGATGATCAAGGACGCTGGTTAGCCACCAAAATTGTTCAGCAACCAGCTAGGGGGCCGATTAACACTGAGTTAGATAAACTGCGATTTCGGAATGGACGATTAGTATTATTACCCCAGCCACATCAAGGAAAAACACCGACAAATCAATCTCCAGTAGCTGTCAGTTTTACGGAAGTTAATGGTACTGCCAAACTTTTAGAAAAGAATCGCCTGATTAAGTTAGATTTAGCTGGTACGCCAGGGACGGGGGGAAGCATTTACATCCAAGGAGATGTACGCCCTGGTAAGAGTTTGGCTGGTGATGTTCGCATCCAAACGAAAGGATTGCTAGCAGCAGAAATTACCCGGTTGGTGAAGTTGCCATTAGATTTGCAGGCTGGTCGAGTTAATGGTGATGTACAGATTCAATTGACTCCTGATCGCCCGACTTTATTATTTGGTAATGCCTCTGTTCAAGGGGTAACCCTGTCAATCCCCCGTGTACCGCAGCTTTTGAGTAATAGTCAAGGTAATCTGACTTTTCAAGGCATGGTAATTAAGCTAGACCAGATGGTGACTAGCTACGGCAAAATTCCCCTGACTGCTACAGGTGTAATTGATCGGCACAACGGTTTTAATTTGGCGGCCCGTGTGAATGCGGTGAGTCTGGCTAATGCCCAAGAAACCTTGAAAGTAAAACTGCCATTCCCAGTGCTGGGGGTGGTGAAGGCTGATGTGCAGATGGGAGGGGCAATTTCTCACCCTGTGCTATCAGGTCAGGTAACTGGTTTGAAATCCACACGCATCGATAAAGTGGATTTTGCCCAATTGAGTGCCAAGTTTAAGTTAGCAACTCAAGATTCCCTGCTGACGATTGAAGATATTCAAGGAAAATCCCAGCTAGGGGCGGATGTGAGAGGAGGAGGCCGCATCAAGCTGGGGAAAGCATCCCAAATCAACTTAAATTTTGCCTCGGATAATGTGCCTGGGGATGCGATCGCCCAAATTTATGCCATTAATCCTGGATTTTCCATTGGTACGGTTGCGGGTATTGCCCAAATCACTGGCACACCCAACAATGTGCAAACTTTTGTGAAATGGCAAGCACCCAAGGCTAAATATGCAGCCTCTGGTGAAACCATTATCAATAGCGATCGCACTGTCTTGTTCCAAAATGTGGCGGTGAATGTTGGTGATGGTATTGTTCGGGCTAATGGTAGTTATGCCAATCAAAAATGGCAAGCTTTTACTCAAGCTGCTAATGTCAAGTTAACTCCCTTTGTTCAAGAACAGAAATTACCAAATGTCTCCTTAGCTGGGGCCAGATTTAATGGTGGTTTAGATTTGGCTGGTAGTTCTGGCCCCTTTAAAGTGGAAGAGATTCGCCCCAATGGGGCTGCGGTCAGCATTGCTGGTGGCAAAGTGGGTATTAATCAAGTCAAGTTACAAGATAAAAGCTTTGCAGCGGAATTGGTAGCTGAAGATGTGCGGTTGGGACAAATCTTGAAAAAAGCCCATCCGATTTTGAATGCACCATTAACAGGTAAATTTCAAGTTGCTGGTAATCGAGAAAATTTCAGTTTGCAAACGGCTATTGCTAAGGGTGATGGGCAGTTAGCTGTAGATGGTGGAAAAGTTACAGCCAAAAATATCCAATTAGCTGATGGACGTTACCAAGGACAACTGACCATTAATCAAGTGCCTTTACCCCGATTAGCAAATGTTGCCCCCCAACTGCGAGATAGTCGGGTAACAGGTGAGTTTAATGTGGCTGGGTTAGCTGAGTCTATCCGCACCAATACTATTCAAGCCACTGGTCAAGCTAAGTTAAATGTTTCTGGGGGAACGGTTACAGCCAAAAATATCCAATTGGCAGATGGACGTTATCAAGCGGCGGTAAGTGGTAGGGGTGTGGAATTAACTCGGTTAAATCCCCAGTGGCAAGGGGATTTAGCAGCCCAATTACAAGTGATGGGTGTGTTTGGGTCTGGTCGATTAGCGGATGTGTTGGCAGCTGGTGAAGTGCAGTTTAGCCAAGGCATTGCGGGGATTAGGTCACCCTTGAATGCTGCCATCGCTTGGAATGGTGAAAGATTGATTGTTAATAGTGCGAAGGGAAGAGATGTCAATGCCAATGGCTATATCTTGGCTGATGCCCAAAAGCCAGGAATTCCCACCATTACCCAACTCAATCTCAATGTGCAAGCGAAGAATTACAATCTGCAAAATGTATCTTTAAAGCTACCGCAGAATGTTGCTGTCACTGGTCTAGCTGATTTTAATGGGCAAATTACAGGTAAACTCACCGCACCCAATTTAGTGGGGATGCTGGGATTGAGAAATTTGCGGGTGAAGGATTTTGCCTTTGAACCGTTGCTGACTGGTAATATTAACTTGCAGCAAGGGCAAAGTTCTAGTCTGGATGTAGCTGGGAAAAGCGATCGCTTGGCTGTCAATCTCAGTCCTAATAATCGTCCCAACGCCTTTTTAGTCAAGTGGCAACAAGCTTTAGCTACAGGTAGGGCAGTAGAAAATGATTGGACGGTAAATGTTGAGAATTTCCCTCTCAAAGCCTTAAATATCGCCTTACCTGATAACACCGCTTTAGGTGCCGGTGCAGTTGCTGGCCTATTATCTGGCAAGTTCCAAGTCAATCAACAAACATTAGCCGCAGCAGGCAATATTGCCATTGACCAACCCAGACTAGCGAGAATCAAAGGCGATCGTTTTAGCACCCTATTTCGCTACAACAATAATAGTGCTACCTTCACGAACAGTGAACTGATTAAAGGCAAAAGTCGCTACAGTTTTAACGCCAATATCCAGCAAATCAACCGCAAACCCCAAATTCAAGCCAAAATCAACGTTAGTCAAGGGCAAATTCAAGATGTTCTTGCTGCTGCCCAAATTTTTGATCTCCAAGACCTGCAAAGGGGTTTAACTGCACCCACCTACGGCACAGCGGCAGACCTGACCAACATCTATCCCCAAGGCTTACCTAATCAACCTTTACTCAGTCAAATTCAGCGTTTGTCAGAATTAGATACTCTGCAAACCAACCAAGAAGAAAAACGCTTGGCATCCAAACCCATCCCAGATTTAATTGATTTACAGGGTATTTTTAACGGTGACATTGCGATCAATACCATTGCCACCAAAGCACCAACAGTTGAATTTAATTTACAAGGGCAAAACTTTGTTTGGGGTCGGGAAGAAGAACCAAATCGTTATTATCGTGCAGATAAAGTCATTGCTGAAGGCAATTTTACCAATGGAGTATTACGGCTACAACCGCTGCGAGTTGAATCAAAAGATAAATTAATTAACTTTGCTGGCAACATTGGTGGAAAAGAACAATCTGGTCAATTAAGAGTTAAAAACTTCCCCATTCAATTATTAAGTAACTTTGTCAAAATACCCGTAGGCATTTCCGGGAATTTGAATGCCACTGCTGCTATTGCTGGCAGTGTTGCCAATCCTCAAGCCAGAGGCGAATTAAATATTACTAACGGCACACTCAACCAAAAGAAAATTGAATCAGCCAATGCTAGTTTTAGCTACAATAACGGCCGCTTGAATTTTGGTAGTACCGTCTTGGCATCTGGTCCAGAACCTGTGAATGTGACAGGAAGTATTCCCTATAAATTGCCTTTTGCTTCTCTAGAACCAGAAAGTAATCAAATTAATTTAGATGTCAAAGTTAAAGATGAAGGTTTAGCCTTATTAAATCTCTTTACTAATGAAATATCCTTCGAGGATGGAGAAGGGGAATTAGATTTAACCATTCGTGGTACGAGGAGACAACCTTTAGTCAAAGGCATTGCCTCTCTCAACAATGCCAGTTTTTCTGCCCAAGCTTTACCAGGAAAATTAACCAATGTTTCCGGTAAAGCCCAATTTGATTTTGACCGTGTAGTTGTGGAAAGTTTCCAAGGTAAATATAGCAATGGTAAAGTAGAAGCGGCTGGAGAAATTCCCATTTTTACTAGTCAAAATATCAAAATCAACAATCCTTTGAATGTGAATCTAGAAAAATTAGTCTTAAACCTCAAAGGTTTATATCAAGGTGGTGCCAGTGGCAATTTACAAATTAATGGTTCCCTGCTAAATCCTGTAATTGGCGGCAACATTGAATTAGTGGATGGTCTAGTATTAGTAGCAGAAGCTAGCGATACCAATACAGTTAATGATGATATTGATTCATCATCATTGAAAGTTAACAAGCAAAATAAGTCAGATACCAATATTCGGATTACAAAGCTAGATAATTTGGAATTAAAACTGGGCAGAAATGTAAAAATTGCCAGACCGCCAATTTTCAATTTTCTTGCTTCTGGTAATTTGACAGTAAATGGTTTCTTAAGTAACCCAATTCCCGAAGGTACAATCAAATTGACTCAAGGAGGGGTAAATTTATTTACGACCCAATTAAACTTAGCACGCGGTTATGACAATAGCGCCACTTTTAGAAGTAGTCAACCCCGCAACCCAGATTTAAATCTGCGTCTCTTCGCGAAAGTTCTGGATGTTATCCAAAACGTTGACATCAGCCGTCAAGGTACAGGTTTATCAACTTTAGAAACCGTGAGAGTAGAAGCGAATATTAAAGGTTCTGCTAGCAAAATTAATGATAATTTAGAACTCAAAAGTAGCCCTAGTCGATCAGAAACAGAAATTGTCACTTTGTTAGGTGGAGGTTTTGTTGATACCCAAGGTCGTGCTGATAGTACCTTAGGTTTAATTAACATAGCAGGTTCCGCAGTTTTTAATAATTTCCAAAGTGCATTTAACCAAATTGGTAGCGCCTTTGGCTTAAGTGAATTACGGCTATTTCCTACTATTATTGCTGATAGACCGGAAGCACCTAGAAGTAACTCTAGTTTAGAATTAGCCTTAGAAGCTGGTGTAGATATTTCCTCTAAGTTTTCTATTTCTGGCATCAAAATATTAACTACAGACGACCCATTTCAATGGGGGATTAACTACCGAATTAATGATGAGTTTCGACTGCGTTCTTCCACCAATTTAACAGATGATAGTCGGGCTGTAATTGAGTTTGAGAGAAGATTTTAAAATTTTCCGGCTTTTCTCATCTGTTTTTTGCTGCCTGAAACCATCCCACTAGCTGATATCCAACGCCCCAGAGATTTGCTAGTGTAGATAGTATAAGGGAGAATTGTGATTAGAGATAAAATTATGACGGCGTTTGAACATGACAGTTTACGCACCTATAGCCAAGAAGATGTACAACATATTCTACAACTAGCGATCGCTCGTCAAGCCAATGCTCAAAACCAAGAGTTTTCCTATGAGCAAATTTTGGAAATCGCTGGAGAATTACAGATATCTCCCGATGCTGTCCAAGCAGCACAACAAGACTGGTTAGCACAGCAAACAGAAGTGAAACAGCGTCAGGCTTTTGATATTTACCGTCGCAGCAAATTTAAAAAACGTCTGGGTAACTATGCCATTATCAATAGTTTTTTCCTCGTTGCAGATTTTATCGGTGGTGGGACTCTTTCCTGGTCACTTTATATTATTCTCTCCTGCGGTTTATTCATCACCCTCGATATTTGGAATACCTTCCTCTCCAAAGGAGAAGACTACGAACTCGCTTTCCAAAAGTGGAATCGTCAGCATCAAATCAAACAAACTCTGAATACAATCATCAATAAATGGTTTAAAGCCTTATTTATTTCGTCTACCTAAATCACTAAACAAAATGAAACTGAATTCGGCAGTTGAGACCCATCAGATACTAACCTGTGAAGTTGAAGCCACACTGAAAATTATTGGTGGTAGATGGAAGGTATTAATTATTCGTGAACTCATGGATGGGGTTAAACGCTTTGGAGAACTGCAACGTTCATTATCAGGAATTACACAGAAAATGCTGACTCAACAATTAAGAGAATTGGAAGATGATGGCATTATTCATCGAGAAGTATATCCCCAAATTCCACCAAAAGTAGAATATTCACTCACAGACTTAGGGTCAAGTTTAAAACCCGTTTTGTATGCCATGCACACATGGGCTGTAGAAAATTTATCTCACAGCAAAAACAATTAAAATTTACTGATTGATTTGCAAATATTCTATAGCTGCTGCTAATTTAGAGGGGTAATTTTCTGCAAATCTCTCAAACCATAAACCTTCTGAGGATAAAGGGTCTAATTTCGATAACCATTGTTGAGCTTGTTTTTGTAATTTCTCTAATTCTTTAGCCTTGATTTGTGCCTGTCGTTTTCTTTCTTGTTCTAATTCTGCCTGTTTTTTTAGTTCTTCAGCTGCATCTAGGGCAGCAAAATCAGCTTTAACAGAGGCTAACAAACTATCTACTAACACATCTCCTGTTGTTGTTGATATGTTAACAGGTTGTGTGGTAATTAATTGTTTTGATTGCCCACCTGTTTGACCTTGATATTCTTGTTTAATTTCAGCTAATAGCTTCTCAATATCATCCATATTGATAATTCCTACTTGCTTTGTGAATTTGTGATTTTCATCCCTGGTATCTAGTCAGTAATGGCATTGAGTAAAACTTCAGATAAACTCATATCCTCCATATCTTCCATAGTTACCGTGTCACAAATATCAAATTTAGCTCCCGCACTTTGTAATTCATCATCTAAAATTTTGAGAAAACGACTTGCTTGGGGGTCTGTACCCACTTGGATGAAAGAAATAGCTAATTCCTCATCTCTATCCATCTTGCGTGAGGCTTCAATAATTACCTTCATCACTGCCTTACGGTCGTCAGGTTCACCATCCGTAATCACTAAAATTGTCTCTCCATTGGGTTTAGTTTGACCACTAGTTTTGCGTTGAAAATAATCATCAGTAGCATGTTTTAATACGGCAGCTAAATCTGTGGTACCAGAGGGATCATTTTCGCGAAAAATTTGTGCTACTTTGCCAGAAGTAACATTTTCATACCGTTTAAACCTACCAGAAAACAGATACACTGTAATGCCATCTGGGTCAAATTGTTCACATTTACTAGCTAAAGCTAAGGTAGATTCTTGGGCTGTTACCCATCTTGTTCTACCACCCTTTTGGTCTGGGGTAGCCATGCTGCCACTTTTGTCAATAATTAAAGTGTAATCACGATTTTCTAACATTGTCTTTTCCTCCAGCAATTAATTTAATATTGATAATTTTCAATAATCAACTCACAATCATCTTGAATTAAATATTTAGACCTCTTGTTCAATTATTTATGATGTAAATTTAGTCAATTAAAACGCCATAATTAAAATTTTGACAAGAGGTCTATTTGAACTTTTTGATTTCAGATTCAGTAGTTTTTAATAATTAATCAGTAATAGCATTCATTAATACATCTGCCAAACTCATATCTTCTAAATCGTCTAAAGTTATTGTGTCACAAATATCAAATTTAGCGCCTACGCTTTGTAACTGGTCATCTAAAGCCGTGAGAAACTTTTTCGCTTGTGCATCAGCACCAACTTGAATAATAGAAATGCCTAATTCTTCATCTCTTTCCATTTGTCTAGTTGCTTGAATAATGACCTCAAATACTGCTTTGCGGTCATCAGGTTCACCATCAGTAATTACTAAAATTGTTTCTCCATTTGCTTTAGCTTGTCCAGCAGCTTTGCGTCGGAAATAATTATTTAGCGCATCTTGTAATACACTAGCTAAATTCGTTGTCCCAGCAGGATCATTTTCTTGAAATATTTGCGCGACTTTGGCGGAGGTGACATTTTCGTAACGTTTAAATCTACCAGAAAATACGTAAACAGTGATGCCATCAGGGTCAAACTGTTCGCACTTTCTCGCCAAAGCTAGGGTAGATTCTTGGGCTGTGTCCCATCTACTTTTACCACCAGCTTGGTCAGGAGTGGACATACTGCCACTTTTATCAATGATTAGAGTATAGTCGCGATCGCTCATCATAATGTACCTGAGTTAATTATCTGTTGCCATTTTAACTCCCAAATTCAGTGTAGTACATCTATAAAGGGAAGTAATACTCAGCAAACTAGCTAAAAAGTCCTTTGTTTTCAGGTTGTCAAGGCAAACCAAATTAATTCTTACAATTTTGAGCGATCGCTAATTCTTGGATAATATCGAGTTATTGACTTAAATTCAGGAGGACAATCATGTCATCCGTCACTGATGTAACTGAGGCAACGTTCAAACAAGAAGTATTGGATAGTGAAGATCCAGTATTAGTTGATTTTTGGGCCCCTTGGTGCGGCCCTTGTCGAATGCTGTCTCCAGTGGTCGATGAAGTAGCGGCTGAATACGCAGGCCATGTGAAAGTGGTCAAACTCAATACCGACCAAAATCCCACAGTAGCAAGCCACTATGGAATTCGCAGTATTCCCACGTTGATGGTATTTAAAGGAGGTCGGCAAGTTAATACAGTTGTTGGTGCAGTTCCTAAAACCACTTTAGCTAAAGCTTTAACTCCTTATCTTGCCTCCTAGAGAATGTTTGAATAGGGATTAATATCCATTGCTCCTATCAACAAAACTATGTATAGAAATCGGGAAATCTCTATGGTTAAGATAGGGCTAAAATATATTTAAAATTACATCGTAAATCCATGTTATTTTTGCCAGCAACCGCAGAGAATATCTTTGCGGTTGTTTTAATGAGAGAAGTTAGATTTGACACCGATGAAAGATTGAAATTTAGGACAAAAAACGCTAGTCTAGCCCCAGCAATCAAATAAACTAGAGGAAAAGCGCGTGAGTCCAATCACTGAAATCAAAGCCTTAGACGTTCCCAGTGCGATCCTTCAGCGTCGTTCCATTAAAACTTTTAAAACAGACCCCATAGCACCAGAATTACTACAGCAATTAGTGGAATTAACTATTGCTGCACCTAGTAGTTTTAATGTTCAAGCTTGGCGGATTATTTTGGTTCAAGATGAAGCAAAAAAAGCAGCATTATCTGCTGCGGCTTGGAACCAAAAGCAAATTATTGAAGCACCTGTGACCTTTGTCTTTGCTGGAGATGCTACCGCTGGGGAAGAAGATTTAACTCCCATTTTCAATCAAGCTTTAGAAATTGGTGCCTGGAATGAAGGTACTATTAACTATTTTAAAAATGCCATTCCTCAATTCCAAGCAGGGTTAGGAGACAAGCGTCGAGAATATGCCATTAAAGATGCGATGATTGCTGCTACCCACTTAGTATTAGCTGCGGAAAGTTTAGGTTTATCCACCTGTTTTATGAATGGTTGGATTGAAGAACAGGTCAAAGCTGTAATTGGTGCAGCAGATCATCCTCATATTGGTATTGCTGTTTTGGTACCGGTTGGTTATGCTGCTGAACCACGGTTAAATCCTGGTCGTCTGCCCTTATCTGCCAAGGTTTCTGTCGATACAATTGACAATCCTTATCAAGGATAGGCAATTTTTGTATTCAAGGTAATTTGCATATCAAAAGAGACGTTACATGTAACGTCTCTACTTAACTTTATGTGATACGAAACGAAAACATGGCAGGAGGTAGTGCAAGCTAGTGATTATTTTCATTTACCGATTTCAACAGCAACTTAACGGCTTTGGTAATGACATCTGGTTGATCAATCCAAACAAAATGACCGCTGTTTTCGGCATCTAATTGAATGCAGTTAGTGGAAAGTTTTATTAACTCAAGCTGTATCTGCTCTCGTAATTGATTCGCTGCTTTCAAAGGTATCAAGGCAGTGATGAGAGAAACTTTGAAAAAAGACTGAGCTTTGATACTGACAATGGGTAGATTCTGCAAATTATTAGCACAAAACATTTGGCGACCACTTGTAGTTAAATTGAGAATTTCTTGTGTCATGGTCAACCAGTGTTTAGGGCGACAAAAAGAGCGTTTTACGGGCTGAAGAGATGCAGTGGAAAAATTCCGCAGTTCTGGCTTGATTAATTCAAACACTCCCAACAAATTCATAACTCTAATTAGCCCTAATCCAGACCCGAAAATAGACATGAGAAAACCCGATATAAAAAATAGTTGTAGTCCTTTAAGAGCAAGACCCATTTGTAACATCCTGGATTCATGCAAACCATCAGTAAGTACGAGTCCCATGACTTTTTCGGGAAATCGGTGGGCATAAAGACGCATATTGTAGCTACCAAAGGAATTACCCACGAGAATATAAGGTGGTTCTAATCCAGCACGGGTCAGCATGGTATCAAGTTCCGTGACAATTTGATTGCTAGTCCGAGGATAGGGACTAATATCGCTCCAACCAAAACCTGCTCGGTCATAGATACAGACCCGTGAGAGTTTTGCTAATTCTTCCAGTAGCAGATAACCCTCAACTCCACCCAAACTATGATCTACAACGATAGTTGGATATCCTGTACCAGCCGTGACATAGTGCAAATGGTAACCTCCTATATCTACTCGCTGGCCTGGTGGAGGTGTGCAATCTTCTAGCCAACAAGCGATCGCTTGATACAAAGTAGTGGCAATCAATACTATAATTCGCAGATAAAATAATGTCATCACCAGAATTGACGGTCAGAGAAATTTAACTATTTGTCACAAGTTAAAAGCAAGTTAATTTTTTCAAAAACTAACAATTATCTCTGATTCATAACTGATAAATGATAAGCTTGCACTAACAAATCGATGCCAGTAATTGCCGTGCCAACTACCACTGCATCTGCACCTAAATCTAAAGCTTTTCTGGCCATTTCTGGAGCAGAAATTCCCCCTTCACAAATAGTAAAAACATCAAGGTTTTCGACAATTTGCTTGAGTAATTCCCAACCAGGAGGAGTGCAATTTTTAGTTTCTCCTGTATACCCAAATAAAGTAGTCCCGACAATATCTGCACCTGCTTCTACTGCTAATTTTGCAGATGCAATTGTATCCACATCTGCCATGACTGGTTTTCCTAATTCCTGGTGAATGCGGGTGATGATTTCTGCTACTGTTTCATGACCAGGACGATTTCTGATAGTTGCATCAATGGCAATAATATCTGCCCCTGCTTCAGCTACAGCTACAGCATGATGAAATTGGGGTGTAATATAAACATCATAATTGGGTATAACTTGTTTCCATAAACCAATTATTGGTACATCGACTTTTTCTCTCACAGCTTGAATATGATCAGGTGTATCAATTCTCACGGCAACTGCACCATTATTTACAGCAGCTTGGGCCATGGCTGCAATGATCATGGGATGATGTAAAGGAGAATTGACTGGTGCTTGACAAGAAATTATTAATCCTTTGGGTAAATTAATCATTTGTTTGTTATTTTTACTGGCTAATTTTTAATTTTTAATTGATTAGGAATCCAGATCGTAAATATTGAACCAATGCCAACTGTTGATTCTACCTCAATTCGTCCTCGATGTAGCTCAACTAATTGCTTCGTTAAAGCTAAACCAAGTCCTGTACCTTCGTAACGACGACGATAGGGTGTGTCTAATTGTTGAAACTTTTCAAAAAGTCGGGGTAACTGCTCTTCCGGTATGCCAATTCCTGTGTCTTCTACTTGAAAGATAGCTGTGTCATCTTCTACCCATAAACGTAAGGTAACTACACCATCTTCTGGGGTAAATTTAATGGCATTAGAAACAAGATTCCAGATAATCTGTTCTACTCTACCCAGGTCTGCGGTAAAGCGATCGCGTGGAGGATGGATTTGTAAATCTAGTTTGAGGGTGACTTTTTCATGTTCGGCCTTTTCTCGTAAGGCTTCTGCGGTTTCCTGGGCTATTTCGATTAATGAAAATTCAGAAATATTTAATACTGTTTTTCCTGCTTCGATTTGTGACAAATCCAGGATGTCATTAATCATTTCTAGTAAATGTTCGCCACTGTCATGTATGGTTTGTAAATAATCTCTTTGCCTCTGACTTAACTCACCTAAAGGCCACCGTAATAAGGTGGAAGACATGCCAATTACATAGGTGAGCGGTGTGAGTAATTCATGGCTAATAGTGGCTAAAAATTCATTTCTTAAGCGACTTGCGGCTTCTGCTGCTAATAATGCTTCCCTCAGGGCAATGGTTCGTTCCACTACCCTTTGTTCTAAGGTTTGTTTTTCCTTAGTGAGTTTACGTGCTGCATCTCCAAGCGATCGCATTAATTCTGTTTGATGAATGGCAATCGCTAATTGTTCCGCGATGGCATTCAATAAACTTTTCTCATTGTCTGTCCATTGATGGGGTGCATGACATTGATGAGCAATTAACAATCCCCATAATGTCTGTTCAAACATAATTGGGGTAGCTAACTTGGCTCGAATTTGATTTTTTTGCAGAAATTCTAAAAAACAAGTTTCTAAACCATAGGTCTTTTCTACATCGTCTACCACCAAAGTAAAACCACATCGATATTTATCCCAACAGCGATCATTTTTATCCACACATTCATCTGTGGGCACATTTAACACCGAGGGAATTGCTTCTGTGGCACGGGCTTCGTAGAGAACATAGCCAGTATTTTTTGGTTCTATTGGAGCAATAGAACTATATTCTCCTGTTTTATGTAACTGAAATGGATACTTAACTTTAGCAGGTTCAAATTGATAAATTACTAATCGATCTAAACCTAAAAACTCCCGCACTTGGGTCAAGGCCGTGGCCATAATAACTCCCAAATCTAAACTTTTGCGGATTTGGGTTGTCACCTGATTTAATAGTTGCTCTTGAGCAATCTTTTTATTCAAGGCTGCTTCTATTTCTGCACAAGCATCACAATCTGTGTTGACTACTTGTTCATTGACAGTGGTGCTGGGCTTAACTGATGGGAGGAAATGTTCTAATAATAATAGTGTGAATTGACTTTGCTTAGTGGAATCATTGGTGCGGATAATTTGCTTGTAATTTTCGAGACTATGGTATGTTGAGGAATAAATGTCAAAGCAATTTTTAAGTTTAGAAATAAATGAGGCGATCGCTTCAGCATTAAAGGTCAAGGTTGTATTTAATAGTAAATGCTGAATTTCCTTGTTTTTCGATACTATTCGGCTTTCCCCTGGTTTTTCACCGTTTTCTTCTCCATTTTCCCCTCCATCCTCCTGCTTACCCAGTAACAGCGCACTGAATTGTTCTGAGACAACTAGTGTAAATTTCTGCCTTTCCCATTCTAGTGGTAAACAAATTCTCGCCAGTACAGCTTCCGTCAGTACCACAGTGACATTTTCTACAGCTTGGGCCATTTGTTCTAACAATTCCCTAAGCTGATTAAATACACTCAAAGGTAAGGTTCGAGAAAAGCCCAATTCAGGAGAGATAAGCATTGTAAAAGTCTGGGGAGAGGGGCTAAATGCTGGTGAAAAATGTCTATTTTGCTTGTGTACTAACCAATAGTTTAAGGTGATCACACAATTTTATGCATCGTATAAATACCTCATCGGTAGGATGGAATCAGTCAGAAGGTGTAATTTTTGTTGAGCAAACTCCGGCTCCTTTAGTATTAATTACATCTGCTGATACTGATATTCAAACTCTGGCAGCTGCGGTTTCCAAATTACCTCCTAACTTTCCCGCATTCAGAGTTGCTAACCTCCTACAACTACAGCAACAAATCACTATAGATGCTTATAGCGAACAAGTCTTAGAATCTGCCCAAGTAATTATTTTGCGTCTATTAGGGGGACGTGCTTACTGGTCTTACGGTTTAGAGGTTGTTCAAGAAATTGTGCAACGTAATAGTACAACCCTAATTGTAATGCCAGGAGACGATGCTCTTGATCCAGATTTAATGTCTCAATCAACAATTTCTATAAGTATTGTTAACCAAGTCTGGCGCTACTTTAGTGAAGGGGGTGTGGAAAATTTTGTCAATGCCCTCAAATTTGTTACTGATAATTGTTTGTCCACTAATTTTCACCCTAACCCACCCCGAAGCGTTCCCCGTGTAGGTTTCTATGAGTGGAAATTAAGACGGGAGATGGCAGAACTGGATGAAAATTACAAATTATCAATTTCTGACGTTTCCTCTACCTCAGCTAAAGTTGGTATCCTCTTTTATCGCGCTCATTATTTGGCAGGGAATATCAAGGTTATAGATGCTTTATGTACAGCTTTGGTACAGAAAAATTTACACCCTGTACCTGTGTTTGTTTCTTCCTTACGGGAAGCAAATGTCAGTGAAGAATTACAAGAGTTATTTCACCCGAAGGATCTAGAACCTATTTCAGTATTATTAAATACTACCAGTTTTTCCCTAGCTCGGTTAGACACGGAAACCCCAGAAACAGAACTGTGGGAAAAATTAAATGTACCTGTGTTGCAGGTGATTTTGTGCGCTAGTTCTGTGGAACAGTGGGAGTCACAGATGCAAGGGCTGACTCCCCGTGACATAGCGATGAATGTGGCTTTACCGGAAGTAGATGGCAGAATTATTAGCCGTGCAGTTTCATTTAAATCCTTACAAACTCGGAATTTGGATTTAGAGACAGATGTGGTAGTTTATGAACCAGTGAGCGATCGCATTGAATTTGTAGCCCAATTAGCTGCCAACTGGGCCAATCTCCGCCACAAACCACCCCAGGAACGGCGTATAGCTTTAATTTTGGCTAATTATCCCAATACCAACGGTCGTTTGGCTAATGGTGTGGGTTTAGATACTCCAGCTAGTTGTGTAGAAATTCTCCAGGCTTTAAAGTTGGCTGGGTATCAAGTAGATAATATTCCTGCCACTGGAGACGAGTTAATTCAACTGCTAACTGATGGTGTTACCAACGACCCAGAGGGAAGGGACTGGAAACCTGTACAGCAGAGTTTAAGCTGGGGAGAATATCAAGAGTATTTTGCGACCTTACCACCAGTTGTCCAGGAAGGAATAATTGCCCGTTGGGGTTTACCTGGTGATGGAGAAATAGATACAGGGTATTTTGCTTCAGCCATTCCCATTGCTGGTGTGCAATTGGGCAACGTCTTTGTCGGGGTACAACCATCGCGGGGTTATGATATTGACCCTAGCTTGAATTATCACGCGCCAGATTTGCCACCAACCCATCATTATTTAGCTTTTTATCATTGGCTGCGGCAAAAACATGACTCTTGTTTTGGTGCAGATGCGGTAGTTCATGTGGGAAAACATGGCAATTTGGAATGGCTACCAGGTAAAAGTGTGGCGTTATCGAGTAATTGTTATTCAGAAGTGGCTTTTGGCCCCATGCCCCACCTCTACCCATTTATTGTGAATGACCCTGGTGAAGGTTCCCAAGCCAAACGTCGGGCCCAAGCTGTAATTATTGACCACCTCACACCACCCATGACCCGCGCTGAACTCTATGGGGCTTTGCAGCAGGTGGAAAATTTAATAGATGAGTATTATGAAGCAGAAAGTTTAGATCCGTCACGCCTATCTACTTTAGGCGATCGCATTCGGGAATTGGTGATTAAAGAAAATCTTTATCGGGATTTGGGAATTAAGGAAGCACAGGATATTGCCAACTTTGAATCATCAATCTTAAATTCTCTAGATGGTTATCTGTGCGAATTAAAAGAAGCCCAAATCCGGGATGGCTTACATATTTTTGGTCAATGTCCCCAAGATCGACAACTGCGAGATTTAATCGTGGCCATCGCTCGCATTCCTAATCGTTATTCTATCGGCTTCACCCGTGCGATCGCTCAAGATTGGGGTTTAGACTTCGACCCTTTAACTACAAATTTCTCCACCCACTTCACCCTACCCCAAAGTCACACAGCACCTTTACACCTAGAAGCTAACCTTAAATCCTGCCGCACCATTGGCGATGTGGTGGCACTGCTGGAAACACAAGCCGCTACTTTCGTGGAGGAAATCATCACCAATACCCCTCCCACCCACCAATACCCAGAAATCAACCGCACTCTTCACTGGATTGCCAGCAAACTCCTTCCAGACCTCCAGCAAACGGAACTAGAAATCACCAACCTCTTACGGGGCTTAGATGGAAAATACGTCCCTAGTGCGGCTTCTGGTGCACCTACCAGGGGTCGCCCGGAAGTGCTACCCACAGGTAAAAACTTTTATGCTGTTGATATTCGTGCCATCCCCACAGAAACAGCTTGGGATGTAGGCAGAAAAGCCGCCGAAACCTTAATTGAAACTTACACCCAAGAACATGGTGAGTATCCAAAAACCTTAGGTTTATCCCTGTGGGGAACTGCGACCATGCGGACTGGTGGAGATGACATTGCCGAGGCATTAGCGTTAATTGGTGTCCAACCTGTCTGGGATGGTGCAGCTAGACGAGTCGTAGATTTTGAGATTTTGCCATTATCATACTTAGGCCGCCCCCGTGTTGATGTCACCTTAAGAATTTCTGGATTTTTTCGGGATGCCTTCCCCAATTTAATCGATTTATTTTCCCAAGCTGTGGCAGCGGTAGCCGCCCTAGATGAACCAGCCGAAGATAACCCCCTAGCCGCCACAGTCCGCCAAGACCAGATGTCTTGGATACAACAGGGTTTACCTGTAGAAACAGCCACAGAGCGATCGCTCTACCGTGTTTTTGGCTCCCAACCCGGTGCTTACGGTGCTGGACTCCAAGGCTTAATTGCCTCCCAAAACTGGCAAGATGACCAAGACTTAGCCCGTGCTTATCTGAATTGGAGTTGTTACGCCTATCCCGGTAATCAGGGAACAGACAAGGGCATTCCTGTCACCTCTCCCGAAGCATTTCAGCAACGCTTGCTACAAATGCAAATAGTGTTGCACAATCAAGACAATCGCGAACATGATTTACTCGATTCCGACGATTATTATCAATTTCAAGGTGGATTAACAGCAGCGGTGCGCTCTCTCCAAGGGAAAAACCCCCACACCTATTTTGGAGACAATTCCACACCTGCTCAACCCAAAGTCCGCCAACTCTCCGCAGAAATTGCACGGGTATATCGTTCCCGCGTCGTAAATCCTAAATGGATTGCCGGCGCGATGCGTCACGGCTATAAAGGTGCATTTGAAATGGCAGCTACCGTCGATTTTTTATTCGCCTACGATGCTACAGCTAACTGCGTAGAAGACCATATGTATCAGGGCATCATGGAGGCATATTTACAAGATTCTGTAGTCTGTGGATTCATTCAACAACATAATCCTTGGGCATTACGTGACATTGCTGAAAGATTACTAGAAGCACATCAACGCCATTTATGGCAGGATGTAAGTATAGAAACACTGGAAAATCTACGAAATTTAGTACATCAAGCAGAAGCTGCCATCGAAGAAAAGTAAGTGCTTTAGGAAACAAAAATGGAGAATCTCGCTTATTTACACTTGGCTTTCGCCTATGAAGACAGCGCATCTCATGAATTGGTGTGCCTTAGTTCTGTAGCACCAGACTGGAAGCGGCTTTCCAGCAAAGCCTGGAAATATATGCTTCCCCTGGCACTGACTTTATCTATCCTCAGTGCGGTGAGTAGTGTTTTAGCCTTGGAAAAAGGCGACCAAGGCCCCTCTGTCAGAAATCTGCAAATGAAATTAAAACAAGCAGGTTTTTATCAAGCGCCCATCACCCAAGTATATGATGCTTCCACAGAAACGGCCGTCAGACGTTTTCAACAGGCAGCAGGGTTACCAGTTAACGGTGTTGCCAAGTCCACTACACTGCAAAAACTAGAAACTTGGCCGAAAAAACCCCAATCTCGAACCATCAGCACCACTAAACCCCCCACTACCCAAGTCACTACTACAACCCGCACCAATACCTCTCCCACCAAACAAAGCTCAGATACCCAAATTCTCTCCAAAGGAGATGAAGGGGAAAAAGTTAGAGTTTTACAAGAACGTTTAAGAATTGCCGGCTTTTATTATGGCAACGCCACTGGTATTTTCGGACCCATTACCGAAGAAGCTGTGAAACGCTTCCAAACAGCTTATAAATTAACCCCAGACGGTGTAGTTGGCCCAGCTACCCTAGCCAAGTTACCCCCCTTGGGAGTGGGAGGTGCTCAAGAAACACCCAAAAAGACTTCTAATCGTGACCAGCTTCGCCTTGGTAATCGCGGTGAAGCCGTGAGAGTTCTCCAAGAGCAATTAATTAAAGCTGGTTATCTAGAAGGAGAACCCAATGGCTACTATGGCTCTTATACTGCTGATGCCGTTAGCCGCTTTCAAAAGGATCATGATTTAGATGTTAACGGTGTTGCTGGCCCCACAACTCGGTCGAAGTTACATAGATTAGTGAGAACATCACCTAAAAGCGATTTCAATACCTTGGAAATTCAGCGCAGACTACAAGAACGAGGTTTCTACAAAGGCCCACTCAATGGTGTGATGTCCAAGGATACAACCAAAGCCATTAAGCAAGCTCAAGAATTTTACGGTGTTAATCTCAAAGATATTAGAAGCGGAAGCTTTTAGCATCCGCCATCTAGCAGAAAAATTCCCATCCAGTTGATTAGCTCTCCAATAACGGCAAATGATCTGATGGTGTCATTGCATTAAATTAGCTTTATGGTTTCAATTTAGTGCTAAAGCGGCATCAATGCCCTTTGGCACTTTGGACACACCGCATGAATAGTTAACTGGCAGTCAAGTAAATGAAAACCTTCTTTTTGGGCAGTTTTTGCGCCAATTTTTAAAATTGAGTCATTTTTAAACTCAATTGTGCTGTTGCATTTTACACAAATCAAATGATGATGGTGATGAGGGTAAGGTTGGTTGATTTCATAATGTTTATGCCCTTCACCTAATTCCAACTCCCGCAAAATCCCCATTCTCGCCATCAGCTTTAAAGTCCGATAGATCGTTGACAGACTAATCCCTTCTCCATCACTGTCTAAGCGATGATAAAGATCCTCTGCACTTAAATGTTCGCCTTGCGGAAGCTCTTGAAAAATGTGTAGAATTGTTTCACGCTGGGGAGTTAAACGCCAGCCTCTTTCGTTTAGTTCTGCCTTTAAGGAAGTAGTTGTGTAGACAGTCATACTAAATTTTCTCAACAAAGCCCGTTAGTTGAGAATATAGCAAATGTCTCACCTGATTTGCAACAATCATAGCTTATTGAGAATATTTACTAAATGCTATGGGGATCAAGAAAAATGTCCCTGTCATCAAATACAGCTAATATCCCTACATTAGATGCTTGAAAATATGGGATGGTGTTATGTCAGTTCAGGTAAACAGATTGGTAACAATCAACCCTATCCCAATTCAAGATCCTTTTTTGCCTGCCTGAAGTTGATGACTAACTCAGGGACTCTAGGTAATCACGGATTAGATTACGACGTTTAGGTTGGCGCAGTTTTTGCAACGCTTTAGATTCAATTTGTCTGACACGTTCCCGTGATAGGTCAAGTGCCCGACCAATTTCTGCTAAAGAGTAAGAATGACCATCGGCTAAACCAAAGCGCATCAAGATGACATCCCGTTCGCGGCTAGTTAAATCAGCCAGCAAATGTTGTAAATCTTTATGTAAAGATTCTCTCATCAACATTTCTTCGGGTGTAATGCCATCAGTTTCTAGCAATTCCCCTAATTCGGTATCCTTATCTTTTCCGACTTTAGTCTCCAAAGAAACCGAACGAGGAACTCTGAGTAGAACTTCCCGCACTTGGGTAGGTGTCATTTCTAATTCCACAGCCAAGTCTTCTAAGGTAGGAGTCCGACCTTTTTCCTGGGCTATTTTCCGTTGTGCTTTCTTAATTTTGTTCAGTTTTTCGGTAATATGAACAGGGAGGCGAATAGTCCGGCTAGAGGTAGCGATCGCTCTAGTGATACCCTGGCGAATCCACCAATAAGCATAGGTACTAAAACGGTAACCTTTGGTTGGGTCAAACTTTTCAACCGCTCGCTCCAACCCTAACGTTCCTTCTTGCACCAAATCCAATAATTCCAAACCACGATTTTGATATTTCTTCGCAACAGATACCACTAGCCGCAAATTGGCTTTAATCATGTGGGCTTTTGCTTGCAGTCCCTGGGATTGAATTTTCTCCAGTTCTTCTACAGTCAATTTGGCAATTTCTGCCCAGCGTCGTTTACCTTCTCCCAAAATTGGTTTGAGATCAGATACATTCACACCAGCTGTTGCTGCCCATCTTTCTAAAGAAGGGCGATGTCCTAATTCTGAGGCTAAACGTTCTTGCACCTCAATTAAGCGCAAGTAGGGTGTAATCACTACATCCCCATCCTTAGCCGCATTAGCCAGCACTGTCCGCAACCGCAAGTAGCGTTGAACTTTTTGCGCTTCAGAAACTTCTTCATCCCTTCCTAACAACCGTACCCGACCAATTTCTTGCAGGTACAATCGCACTAAATCTGTGCTACGACGGTTAGTTGAGCTAGCAGTCAAAAGATTGGCATCAACAGCAGCTATCTCCAACTCCTGTAGATCATCTAGAGTCAAATCACTTTCATCAACCCCAAGATCCGCCTCTAATATCTGGTTGGAAGGTTCGGTATCGAAGACAGCATCAGTGTCAAAAGATGTTGCGGGCATAACGTCTTAATTGCTCCAGGTAACAATAGATTACGGTCAGCTAAAATTACGGTCAGCTAATCAACTATTGCTATTGTTCCCGTAATTCACGAAGAACTAACACAGTTGAGGGTTCCTGTACAATTCTTTAGATAAATTGCACTTTGTGTATTTAGATACATCTTAAAATGCATCTATTACTGTAGCTTTTTTGGGTGAACCTATAGCTATTAAAAGCTCCAGTTATACTTTCAGATTAAATAATACTTAGTAAAAACCACTTTAATGAAATATATTAAATGTTCTTTTTGTTACTAAGTATAATTCTATTCCGAGTAATTATCGTGATTATAAACTAGATAGCTATAATTACAAGACTTTCAGGGTAATTTCCTGACAATTTAACAATTTTTTCGAGGTATGCCCTGGTGTTCTTTCCACTCGCAAGGGATAAAATACTGAAAAATACAATTATTTTTGATGACGAATAAGATCAAAAAAAGTTGTATGAGACAATCTAGTACAGAGTTATTGCGGTATCTTAATTAAGAAATTAAAACATAAAATACATTAATACTGAAATTTGATCCAGGAGCGATGAAAAAGCTTCCATCACCCATCAGTTAAGCAATAGCAATGATAATCTTCTCCTAAATAAATTAAAAAAAGTTGAGTATTACAGTTAAATTTGATACTATATACCTTGTAATCTAGTTATTTATGATTTCCCATCAATATCAAATCACAAATGTTTTACCAGCACGCGCTCGTTTAGGAGAGGGACCGATTTGGAGTGCAACAGAAAAGGTGCTGTATTGGGTTGATATATATAACCATCGAGTCAATAAATTTAATTCTGTAACTGGACAGAATTTATATTTTGATGTTGGAGATGTGGTAGGTTCTATAGCAATAGCAGGTGAAAACCGACTAATTATGGCCCAACGCAATGGGCTAACTTATCTCAATACAGAAACAGGTGAAGTAGAGCCAATTATATCTGTAGAAGCAGACTTACCAGAGAACCGCTTCAATGATGGAAAATGTGACTCGCAAGGACGTTTCTGGTTTGGTTCCATGTGTCCTGGTAAACCCCAAGGTAGTCTTTATCGCTATGATCCTGATGGTTCATTACATAGAATGGAAACAGGATTAACCATTGCCAATGGCTTAGGTTGGAGTCCAGATGATAAAACTTTTTACCTGACAGACTCTGCTCAAAAACAGATATACGCCTACAAATTTGAGCCTAGCACAGGCAATATTAGCGATCGCCAGGTATTTGTAGATTTAACAACTGAATCGTTTTATCCCGATGGATTAGCAATAGACCAACAAGGGAATATTTGGTCAGCTATGTGGGATGGATGGTGTGTGATCTGTTTCAACCCCAAAGGTGAGGAAATATGGCGGATAAATTTACCAGTGCAACGTCCAACTAGCTGCACTTTTGGTGGTGAAAACTTAGATATACTTTATATCACTAGCGCATCTGTAGGATTAAGTGAAGAAGAAATTCAGAAAAGCTTCTACTCCGGCGATATATTTTCTGTGTCAACAGCAATGACTGGATTATCTACCTATACATTTTCTCCTATGAAATTAGTAGTATAAATATATCACTACTTAATCGGTTCTGATACTACTATTAGTACCTGCCATGCCTGATTACGTAAAAATGGTAACTTAAATAAAATCTGGTCTAGAAATTCTAAGACACTTAAGACTATTCTAAATATTGGAAATCCAACCGTCAGACTAGCAATCAGAGATGTTAAGTAAAAATATTTAATTTCTACCTTTTTAAAGTAAGTCTTGAAAAATTTTAAATCATCTTTTAACAGTGGATGCTCATCTTCCGAGCGAATGGATGGTGTTAAACTACGAAAAAGGTTAATCAATATGTTATGACCTAATGGCTCAATAAAAATTGCTTTACCTTCTGGTTGAAGAACATCTACAATTGTTAAAATAGCTTTTTTTAATTCTAAATGATGTAAAATTCCAGAACCACAAATCAAATCTATAGAAGAATGAGCAAACTTTAATTCTTCCGCATTCATAACCTCAAAAGCAATATTATCTCCTAACCCTTCATCTATAGCTTTTGTAGTAGCAATTTCAATAGCTACTGGAGATATGTCAATTCCTGTAACTTTTGTTGCGCCGTTTTTAGCTAATGCAAAGGCATAACTGCCAGTTCCGCATCCATACTCAATAATGTATGAACCTTGACAGCTATCCATTAAAAGTTTTTCATATTCTGTTTTAATAGATTGAGTTATTTTATAAAATCTTCCTACTTTGTTTTTTCTCTGAGAATCATCAGCAAAGCGTTGATCATGAAATCTTTTTTCACGTTCAACTCTTGATTTATCTTTACCATAAGATTCTGACATAATTATTTACTCCATTAATAATGGAACTAGACTTACCAACCTGTTACACCCAATAGCCTATGCCTAATTAGCTGATAAGCATAACCACAAGCATGACTTAGTGACATAGTTAATAAAACAACTTCACAACCAAACCAGCGATTTAGAAAAGAAGGTATCTTATTTTTATCTCCACGCCAAATTTCCATATCAAATTTATCATTAATTTTTAAATTTGTTCGTAAGCTTTCTAAAAAAGTTAACAAAATTCCTATCACAATTAATATTTCTATATGCAGATTGACTTGGGGTAATAACAAATCAATTAAAAGCAAACTTACTGTCGTCGCTATTGTTATAAAGGGCAAATTGCCTCTAACTTGAGATTTGAAATAGTGTTTAGTAGTTGTCATATATCGGCCACGTCCATATTTAAAATATTGAATCCATAAGGATTTCCAATTTTCTCTTGGATAATACCAAACACGAATTTTTGAACTTATATAAATAGCTTTTTCATTTTTTCTGAGTAACTTTTGATTCAACTCAGCATCTTGATTTGTAATTTGTGTGGTATCAAATCCCCCAACATCAAGCAATGCTTGTTTCCAAAAACATCCTATATAAACAGTATCAGCATAACCATCATATTCAGGATTTCGATATTTTGCCCCTCCACTTCCCAAGATACTTTTAGTAGCTATAGCTACCGCAGACTGAAAATTGGTTTTGGCAACAAAGCGTTGCGCTCCACCTACATTCAAAGCTTGAGAAAATAATAAAATTTCGACGCATTTTTCAATATAGTCGTCCGCATATTCCGAATGAGCATCTGCTCTCAGGAAAATTTCTCCACTACATTGATTTAAAATTAAATTTAATCCTGCCGATTGAATTTTTAAAGGATTATGTATTAATTTAACTCTATTATCTTCTAACTCTAATCTTTTAACTATATCCTGTGTTCCATCTGTGCTACCACCATCAGCAACGAACAATTCTATTAAATTAGGATAATTGGTAGATAAAAAACCTTTAATTAAACTTTCTATATTAGTAGCTTCATTGTAAGTCGGAATTGCTACTGTTAGGGTTGGATATTTTTCTGTATATGATAGAGTCATAATGATCAAAATAAAAGTTTTATAGGTATCATAATAAATCTCTTAATTGCCTTGGCAAAAGAGATGCTATCAATCAGGAAATTTTTAGTAATGCTTAAGGGAAAATAGAGATTACGTATTTTCCTTGCTGTCCGAAAACTCCTAAAGACACGTATAGATGATACACCTGATGTATCATAATAGGAAATAGGGAAATAAAGAAGAAATGGTGAACGGGTTAAAGATGCTCGGATATTGAAGTCATAATCCATACCTAGTTTCAAATTTTCATTATATAGTCCTATTTGGTTTAAAATATGGCGAGAATAAAATGTAGATTGATGACACATAGGATTGCCATACAGTAAATATTCATTTGACCAGGTTTTGTATTGTTTAATATATCTTTTGAGTAGCTTCTTTTTGCTAACTGATATTGTTTCTCCAAAAGACCACAACCATTTTTCTTTAATATAAGAATCTACTACTTTTGACAATACATTTTCATCTATAAATGAGTCACCAGCATTTAAAAAAATCACTATTTCTCCTTGGGATTGTCTTAATCCATTATTAAAGGCATTGGCAATTCCGTGACCATCTTGCTCGTATACATTAACATTCTTATTGTGTTTAAAACTATCTATTAATATTTTTGTATTATCTGTTGATTTACCATCAATAATAATGTGGTTTATGTATTCATAAGTTTGGCTACTAACACTGGATAATGTTTGGAGAATTACATCACTACAATTTTTCACAATTGTAATAACATCAACTTGGACTTGGGGATATAGATTTTCCATATTTTTAATATTAATATTCAACTTGCAATTTGTAGATCATGGTTTTTAATAAAAAATGCGCTTAAATATCGCGTGTATTTAAACTGGCAACTACCAGCCATATAAAAATCGGAAATGTTTCAGCCGAATAAATAGTATTAGTAACTTCAAAAGCACCAGCAAAAGAAAAATATGTTAATAATACAATGGCATTATTAGAGCCTGATTGAAAATTATTTGCAGATTTAATTAATTTTTTAATTGTGAGTATGTAAGTAGTAATAAACGAAAAAAGACCTATGTAACCTATATCTATAATATACTGCAACTGTGCATTGTGCAAAGAAGCTAACTCTGGATTGATTGCATAACGTTTCTCAAAAATATCAGAATAATTAGCAGATACAGAAGAAGCTGCTTGACCATAAATACCAAAGCCTAGTAAATGGTTGAGGGAAAAATGTGATAATTCCTGAATAGCACTATTCCAAATTACTTCTCTACCTGTCAAAACTTGGGATGATGGATTACGGGACAAAACCTCTACAAATGGGATGTCTACAGTTGCAATAAATAAAGAGAACAAAATTAAAAATAAAGGAGTTAACACTATCAGGTAAGGAACCAAACCTCTAGTTTTGCTAATTGCAATTTTCATAAACAATAATGATAAAAAAGACATAAATAATGGTCCTCTGGAATCACACATCAATGATGCGTATAGACCAAACAAGGTTATAAATAATGCAATTATTTTTTTAAAAATATACTTTTTCTCCTCCAAAAACATAGCAATTCCCAATAATAATGATGCTCCCGCAGCAACACCAAAAGAATTGATACCACTAGCTAATGGAAACAGTACCCTGTGAGATTGAAGACCTAATATTGTTAAAAAATAACTACTTTGTGTAGTTGCAGTACCATATAGACCAGCAATTTTTTCTGGGGAAGGATTGATCCCTGCTACGCTTAATAATACATTAGCAACCACATAAACGGGTATGGAGTAACAAATAGCCATGACCAATTTGTGGCTTGAATACTTATTTTGGTTATACAAGAATGCGGCAAAACCAAAACTAATAATAGTTATCAGTTCAAATAATTCATATATACTAGAGCTAATGCCTGCATAGCTTCTTAAAATTGCAAAAACCAAAAAAAGTATAAATACAACAAATGCCCAAAATCTTTGTTTATGAAGCTTTACTTTTTGCTTAAAATTAGCAGGAGTTAATAAGTGTGAAGAAAAAGTAATACTAATAAATGACCAAAATGGAATTAATACTACAACTTTTGCTATTCCACTGTAGTTAGATGGCAAGAGATTGGGAATTTGTAATAAAAGAATACTGCATATAACAATAGCAAAACTCATTCCTTATTTTTTCCTTGTTAATGCACAAATTAAGAATTATTTTTCTGATAATTTGAATTTAACTATTAATAAATTCCTGTAAGGAAATCCTGGGTAGAATATTCAGATTTCCTCCCTCTGTGGCATTAAAAATCATTCTACCATGAGCTTCAAATACATCCCTTGCTAAAGCATAAAACACTTCACTACGTAATAAATCAGGAAGTTGCCACTTCATGCCTCCTGCAAAATAATTGGGGTCAAAATGGCTGTCATCTTTATTCCCTGCAACAACAGTCATATTTGCTGGTCCCTTGACTGCAAAATTATGATCACAGCCTATCAATGCTACTTTTGTAAAACCCATATGAAAAGCTAATTGCATAGCCACAAAAGTAACTGTGTATCCTTGAAAAATACTCATAGAACAGTCCATCGCAAACTTCGGTTGTGGAGAAGAATGCAAGAAACTAATATTAGAACGTGGTTTAACACATTTGATGGCATTACTATCTAAAAACAAAGGAATGTCAGTCTGATTATAAAAATCTGCATTCTGTTCTATAACAAACCGATTAACTGCAACAATACAAGATGTTCTGAAACTGGATTTTGCAAAAAGTAAATTAATTTTGTTTAAACCAAAAGTAAATACATTATCTAGTAATGAAAGATCACTTTTCAACAGACTTGGTCCATTGCAAAGAATTACTGCTTTATGGTCAGCGTATTTATTTTGCCAATTTTTCAATTTTGAGCGTGATTTCCAGGATTCAGGATATAAATCCCACTTTAATCGATTCCAAATTGAAAATGCAGCGTAAAGATAGGGGTTAATTGTTGGTTTTTGATTTAAGAGTGGATTAATCTCGTTCATTTACTCACATCCAATTGATATTGGTAGACATTATTAAAGTTACAGCAAAATAAGTTAACATAGTTATAAAAGGAATTAAAGTTACTGATTGTTCAAAAGACCAAAAGGTCACACCTAAAGATTGGTAAGAGTGTTTGGCAGAATACCAGCAATAAAACCCTAAGTCACCACACAAAGCTCCCAAAGGAAAACTATATATACCAATTAGTTTAAACGTCATTAAACTAATAGTAAGGTAAATTAAACCAGATACCCCATCAGCAATGTGCCATATAATATGATTAGTGGTACTATATAACTGTATGTGCATAGCGCCATAGCGATGAGTAAAATTACTCAATCCCATTAAACTCCATAGCAAGGGATTGATAAATGCAGTATTACTACCAATTAAGTTCAGTAAAGGTGTTGCTAAAATTCCTAATCCAATAAACCCGATAATATAAGTCCAGTACGATAAGATCATACCTCTTTTAGCTACACTAACTTGCTTTTCTAAATTGCCTTCAGAACGCAAGCGTGCCATCATGGGAATTTTGCTGTAGAAAGGGGCTTGAGAAAATTGAGTAATAACTTGGATAAGTTTTAGGGCTAATAAGTATGATGCAACTTCTGATGCAGAGGAAACTTGAGCATAAAAGATACCACTGAGTTGCACTAGACCGTAACCCATAAATACGCCTACACCGCTACGCCAAGCACTTGACCATACTCCTCTAAAAACTGTTTGATCAAATTCATGACTACTGAATTTCTGGAAACGTCCCTCTTCTACAATTTGGCATAACCATCGGTTGCGGAGAAAGTTTATGATTAGCCATATTTGATTAGCGATCACAAGTGCTAGTAAACGACCACCAAGCAATAAAACTAAAACGCTGGTGATAATGGAACCTAGAGAGGTTAAAGCCTCCCATCGCCGAAGTAGGGCAATTTGATTTACGCCCTGAAGATAAGAACTGTAAGAGTTACCTAATAGAGAAACTGTAGAAACTACTAAAATAACCACCCAAGCTATCCAAGCAGAGGTTAAGTCATTAGTGACAGAAATTGGTTTAACTAATGCCCAAGTTCCAAAGGTGGCTAGTAAAAAAATTAAAATACCTGTTAAGCGCAAGTATACTGCTCGCATTGTTGAGCAAATTAATTCTATTGTCTTCCAGTTGGGTTGCTTGGGATCAATTATTGGTTTAATATTCCGAAAGTCTTTTATATCGCTTTTACTTGCACCTCCCATACCATAAGCAATTACACGGGAAAATGTAGGACTAAAGCCAACATCTGCTAAAAGCTGTAACCCAATAATGGTGCCAAAAAGATACCACAATGCTATTTCTTCAGTGCTTAACCGTGTTAAAATAAGGGGTATAACCAAGACTAAACTGAGCGATTTTGCCGTAAAACTTGCCCAGGTCATTAAAGTTGGAGAATGCCAAATTCTATACAGAAGTTTTTGCAAATTTTTTGATTCCCTTAGCAATATAGTTACTTTAGGTTCATTTTCAATTTAGCAGTTACCTTTTGGAGCAGGCTTCTATGTTTAATAATTCCTCCTCTTTGAGGTTTATAAACTTCTTTAATTAAATCAATGATGTTTTGTTCTTCCTGATTTTTTGCCTCTTTTTTCAAGAATAAATAGTCTGCTTGAGACTCAAAAGAGTTTTTATAACCAGTCCAACCAGCTACAAAAAAACCTAAACTACGTAAATAATCTTTTACTTCTTGTTCAAGGATTATATTTTCATATAAAGGATAACGATATAATTCTAACTCTAGTCCAAGACAATCAGTTTTTAAAAAATTTTCTGCACCTTCGAGTACGTAATATTCTCCACTTTGGGTGTCACTTTTCAAGAAATGAAATTTAATATCTTCTCCAATTGCTGCATGAATTTCACTCAAAACAGTATCCAATTTCTTAACCTGACATTTAAATTCATTGGTAATTTTTGAGCGTTCAAACCATGATTGATTTAACTTTTTGTTGCCATTATTTTTAATAGCATCAAAATTATTATTAACCCAAGTGAAGTTTTGTTTGAGTAATGAAGAACCAGTGCCATTATGTCCTGAGACATAAAAATTTGCTTCACCGTCAAAATTCCAAATAGCGCTATTATAGCGTAAATTTTTACTATTTAATATAGGCTGGTCATTAGGCTCGAAACTTAAACTGTATTCTATCTTATCTGTATTAAAACTCCAGGGAATATCAAATCCACCCACTGAACCAATATCTATTAAATTTATTTTTGTCATCATTGATAATTCTCAGTAGTTAATGTTATCACTGCCTTGTCTAAACCTATATATATTAATATAAAATTTTGCTATGTCCGCATAATTAATATATTTACCAAGAGGATGT
This sequence comes from Richelia sinica FACHB-800, assembly GCF_014698825.1. GTDB lineage: Bacteria > Cyanobacteriota > Cyanobacteriia > Cyanobacteriales > Nostocaceae > FACHB-800. The sequence goes on along the minus strand of NZ_JACJTT010000010.1, from coordinate 73,075 downwards.
TTTAATTTGATTCATATGTAATTAGACTGGATCATGAAGTCGTACCCCAATACCTCCATCGACATTTATAGATGCTCCAGTAATAAAGCTTGCTTGGGAAGACACCAAAAATAATGCGACCTGAGCCACTTCTTCTGGTTGAGCAATTCTTTCTAGAGGATGCATTTTTGATAGTTGTTGAAAAGCCTCATCTTTACCCTCAAACCCAGCCAATAGCATCGGTGTTGCTGTTGCACCAGGACAAATGGCATTGATTCTAACTTTGTTTCCTAAATCAACTGCCATAGCCTTTGTCAAACCGACTAACGCTGTTTTGCTAGTAGCATAACAAATAAAGCCAGGCTTGGTACTAATAGCGTGAACACTAGCAATATTAACTACAGATCCTCCAGACAATTTTAGTTCTGGTAGTAATCCTTGAATGAGCAGAAAAGGTGCTATTAAATTCGTATCTAAAGTTTGTCGCCAATGGTTGATTTGAACTTCTTCAGTGGAGCCAAGAATTTGAATAGCAGCATTGTTAATCAAGGCAAAAAGACCATTATTACCTAAGGCACTGCGTATTTTATCCAGAAAATCTGTTTGATATTTAAGGTTAGTACAAAGAGCTTGTATATCAGCTTGAATAAAAACATCACAGATACAACTACCTGCAACTAGGTCAGAAGCGATTACAAAATAGCCAGTTTCTTTAAAACTACGACATAGAGCTTTCCCGATACCACCATTTGCTCCTGTAATCAATACGTTTTTGGGCATTAATTGACTCCCAGAAATTCAAACAAAAGAGCGATCGCTCGTTCACTGGCACGATGAACAGCATCTACTGTGTTAGAGGCGTTATGAGAACCAAATATACACCGTTCAAATTTTCGTAACGGCGAATTTGCAGATAGTGGCTCTTCTTCAAAAACATCTAATGCTACTGAATGTACATACCCAGAGGCCAATGCTTCAGCTAGAGCTACCTCATCAATCAATGGACCCCTTGCCACATTCACAATACGTACGCCTAGTTTAGCTTGAGCTAAAGTCTCTGAATTTATTAAATGTCTATTGTTTTGCGTTAAAGCACAAGTCAAGATAATAAAATCAGCCTCACTTAGCTTTTTAGGCCAAACAGCAGATTCAACAGATTCTAGTCCTAAGGCTGGTTGAAAATATGGATCATAGGCAGTAATTTGCATATCAAAGGCTAAAAGGCGTTTGGCCGTATTTTTACCAATATCACCAAATCCTACCAGAGCGACTTTTTTATTAGCCAGTGAAATTCCTGAAGGTTTAGGCCATTGTCCTGCTCTTACACCTCGGTCAATTACAAAGGTTTGCCGTGCTAATGCAATTACATACCCTACAGCAATATCCGCTACTTCACCACCAAACATTCTAGGTGTATTAGTAATTGGGATCTGTAATTCTTGGGCTGCCTTAAAATCAACATTATCTACACCCACTCCCCATTTAACAGCTGCTTTGAGATTTCCAGCTTTACCAGCAGCAAACACTTCTCTATTAGCTGGATCATCACCTATAATCCAACCATCATATTGAGGAACTAACTTCTTTAATTCTTCTACAGATAAAGTTTGTATAACTGAAGGACAATTAACTTCTATTCCTTTAGCTGCAAATAGAGGTTCAAATCGCTCAATTGCTCCAATCATTGGTGGACAAGTAACCAGAACTTTCATAGGTTTCCCCCTGAAGCCGCAGATACTTTGAGGTGTTTAGCAACTGCTTCTGCTAAATTCCAGCTATCCTGGTCATCAATATCAATAGACTCTAAACGAGGTGTTTCAAACATCAATGGTTTTTTACCTATTCTTGCCTGTGTTGATTGAAAGCTTTCCTTGGTGAAAATATACAAATTAGAATTTTCTTCATACCAAGGTTCAAGATCCTGTGTTCTAATTAATTTCTCAGGATTATGGTTAATGGGAACACCATCTTTCGTATAAAATCTAGTTTGAAAGCGATTAACTGTAAATAAAGAATCTGCCGCCCTACTTTCTTGGGCAGTTAAGAAGGCTTTAAGGCTATTTTGAATAGTTGTGGCACTGAGCAAGGGATTAGTTGTATGAGTCATTAAATAAATATCAGCAGGAACGTTAGCAACATCATCAGCTAATATCAAATTCATACTCACAAAATCACCACATATTTCAGGCTTACGGTCTCTAATTCTCACCCTGTCTGATTCTAACAATTGATTTGCAGATAAAATTTCTCGAGCATCCGTATTAATCACAACTTCTGAAATTTCATTTATAGAAAGTAAAGTATCTAAAATCCAACGGAACAGAGGTTTATCATGCATTAATCTAAAATTTTTGCCTTTGACCCTCTCACTATTAGCTTTCATTGGTAATAAAGCAACAATTTTTTGAGACATTGATCTAAATAACCTCCACTATCTCCTGGTCTTGTTCATTGTAATAGATTTTATTATCATCCTGTGGGTAAATTTTCAAAGGATAAAAATACATTTCCTTCATTTCATTTGATAATTTTCTGTGTTCGTGATTGCCGACATATGATCCCCAAAACTGCATCAGACGGAACAGGATGATTTCACTTATTTTCCCCATTAGTTTTTTTTGTTGCCAAGCCACATAAAGATCCAAAAGAATGGCACTAATAAAGTATCTCAGAAAATCAATAAAAGTGATGTGTACTTCTGGCATGATTTCTTTTAAAGCAATGGCTTCTCTCTCATATCTTCTCTTGACTATTTGCCAATTTTCATTGTGATAATGATAAACAGATGCTTCAGCTACATAACCAATAGGGAAGCTTTTAGAAACAAGTTGTTTTGCCAAATACATATCTTCTAAGCCAGTCAAGGACTCGTTGAAAAGATGCAATTGCCACATACTTTTTAATACAGCTAAGTTAGCATTATTACAAAAATAGCCTTGCTGTGGAATTCGACTCTCTTGGGGATAAAATTTGGCAAAAAGTAAATGCTCACTAAATTTTGTAGTTTCTCCACCTAATTGTCGTCCATAAGTTAAAACCACATCACCTTTTATTAAGGGAGTCACTAAATTAAGAAGCCAATAATTATTAGTTGGTACACAGTGACCACTAATAAATACTAAATAATCTCCTTGTGCTGCCGCACAGCCAATATTGAGAGAACGCCCAAATGAAAAATCTGACTTTTTAATGTGCAAAACTTTGCATTTGAAGTTATTTGCTATTTCTAAGGTTCTATCTGTAGAGCCTGAGTCAACAATTATTACTTCATAAAACAAATTTTCGAAGACTTGAGCATGAATAGCTGCTAATAGTTGAGCTAGATATTTTTGCTCGTTATAAGTCCTAATAATAATACTGACTGATGAATCCATGATTAAGCCTCACTAACCACAGCAAATTACTCTCGCTCTGGACATCAATTTATTATTTGTTACGACCTTTTCCAGTAACTATATTTACTTTGCCATTATTATCACTTCTACCCTGACCGTAGTATTTACGGTAATAACCATGATAAGAGTGAGAATAGTATCCAGTTCTGCCTTCCGATTTAACACCATTAACTACCATTCCTAATACCCTTCTTCCAGATTGCTCTAAGGTTGATTTAGAGGTAGAAACTACAGGAGATGTTACTGTTCCAGGACGTACGACCAGCATCATTCCATCTGCTAGCTTGCCTAATATGACAGCATCAGCAAATAGTCCAATAGGTGGAGTGTCAATAATAACGAAATCATATTTATCTGAAGCTTCTTCTACCAGAGTAGACATCCGGTTGGAATCTAGTAGTGCAGCTGGGTTGGGAGGAACTGTACCAGCAGTCAGTAGATCCAAGTTGACTTGCACTTCTTGAGTTGCATACTCAAGTTCTAATTGACCAACTAAAATATTACTCAAACCCTGAAGGTTAGGTATCTGCCAAACTTCTTGTTGCCGAGGACGACGCATATCTGCATCGATCAACAAGACTTTTCTTCCCATTTGAGATGCTGCTGCTGCTAAGTTTGCAGATACAAAAGATTTTCCTTCACTGGGTACAGAACTGGTGACTACAATTACCTTGAGTGTTTTATCAGAAAGAGTGAATCCCAAGTTAGTCTGAAGCATTTCAAACGCTGCGGTTTGAGTTGAGTAAGGACTGTTAATAACTGGTAATTCCCGGGTATGGTCTTCTTCTTTTTCTTTGCCTTTACGACTCGCAGATGGGATAGCAGCCAAGAGAGGATATCCCAACAACTGTTTAGCTTCTTCAACAGTCTTCAAGGCTTTATCCATGGATTCAAGGATGAGTGCTGTTCCTATACCGATAATTATTCCTAAAAATCCGCCCAACGCCAAATTCAGAAGAATACGTGGTGAAACAGCTTCGTCTGGTATTAAAGCTTCTGCAATGATTCTTGCATTTCCTACGTTTTGATTCTCTGCAACCTCAACTTCTTGTAATTTCTTTAAAAGTTGCTCATATGTAAGGCGAGCTATTTGTAATTGTCGCTCTAGTTGTAGCTGCTGTTGTTCAAGTCTGGGTAATATATCTAAACGGTTTTGGTATAGGGTAAATGCTTTTTTTAACTCTGTTACTCTATTAACTAGAGCAATGCGTTCTACTTCTGCTTTAACTAAGTCTACAGTTAATGCTTGCTTGAGTTCGCCAATTTGCAAATTCTTTTCCGGCAAAGATGTACTGCCAACAGTTTTAAAGACTTGTTTTTGCAACTGATTTTTGAGAACAGAGACTTTCTGTTCAAGGTTTACAATGGCAGGATGTTGATTAGTCAACCTTGTTTTGGCTACAGCTAATTCGTTTTCTGCTTTTTGATATTCTGCTAATACTTGCTGAACGGCTGGATTTTGGCTTAATGTACTCTGTTGTATAGCTTGCTTAGTTTTCAATTCCATTTGATTTTGCAAAGCTAAAGAGCGAGTGTTGGCATCTACCAAATCAGCTTGGGCTTTAATAATATCATTGGATAAAGTGGAAAGACTATCTACCCCTGCTTTAGCTTCTGCTTCCAGAGCAACTACTCTATTTTGCTCTTTAAATAGCCTTAGGGCCATTTCTGCTTTTAGAACTTTTTTCTCTACTTCAGGGAGTTGTTTGGTTAAAAATTCTCTAGCTGATCTGATTTCTGATCTATTAGTAGTAATATTACTCTCTAAATAGTATTTGATGATAGTGTTAACCGTTGCTGCTGCTTCTTGAGGATTGGTACTTCGATAAGATAACTGCATCACATCTGTACCACGAATGGTTTTTAGTTTTAGAGATTTGAGCAGATCATCCACTGATAAAGGTTGATTATCATCACCCTGTAAATTTAGTTCATTTATAGCTTTTTGAATAATTGGGTATGAACGGATCACCTCTGCTTCTGTATCTATGGGATTACTCAGACTAGTAATTCCGCTTAATTCTCCCACGCTTTCCGAAATACCAGTTAGTTCTGACGCACTACTTTGCTTGCTAAAACGCAATTTTGCTTCTGCTTCGTAAACTGGTGATTGCTTGAAGGTAATGAGGGCTACAAGACCGAATACAGAGCCAGCGACTAATGATATTAATAACCATCTTCTTTTCAGGGTCAATAGGTATTGCTGAATATCAATTGTGTCTCTATCTTCTTGGTTATTAGACATAGTTTATTTGAGAAAAAAGGACTGAAATTTATTTATGGATTTATGTATGGATATTGTTGAACGGAAAATTTAAGCAATGCAGTTTTCAATAAATCTTGTATTAGTAGACACTAAAGTTTATGTATATGTTCCCTATCAATATGATTGATAATCCTCTCTTGGTTTAAAATTCTTACATACTCAACAATGAAGCTAAAGTATAAAATGGTATAATACATTATTATACTTAAATAAAATACGAATTAACTTTTAATGTGAGAGATTATAGCTTTATAAACATTGTGCATCTCTTCAGTTTGGTAAACATGATCTTCGATTGTACAGTTTCAGGGTTGCTAATCAGAAGTGGGTTAACTCGGATGTTAAGCATAATATCTTAACTTGTAAACTATGCAGTGGTTGTGTGTGAGAGCAAGTTAAGGGTTAACTATTCATAGATTCGGTGAACAGCTTATCACGTTCAGCGATCGCTCTTTGCATTTTGTACCAAACTCATAGATTTAATATTCCCCCTAGAAATCTAGCAAAAAGTCTATTCTTGGTTAAATACTTCTCATATCTATTGATTTTGCTCCTCTAAAACCATAAATTGATACTAAATTTTGATAGATTACATTGCTAATTTCAGTATTTATACAGTTTTATTTTTAACGCTAATTAAATATTGCTCCTTGAAAAGCTTATTGTTAATAACTACACTTGTAATTTAGTACAAATGATCCATGAATACTGCCTATAAATATATCTTATCGGGTGGGCGTTTTTTTGACAAATGCTAAACATGCTTGTTTAGAGCAGATTTTGCTGTATATTCTATAGTGTTTAGGTAATATGTACATGCTAAAAAGTAATTAAGTTATCTAAGATAACTTAGTCCATAAAATCAAGATTTATTACCTGAATTACGTAATATTGTCCGCTAGAGTTGGAGTAATCTACATATTCTCATAGAATACAAGTGTGTAAAATGCAGCTACTAAATGCACATAATAAAAATTACATCTTGCTATCTACGTCAAGGAGTATGCCCATTATTGACAGGCAAAGCCAGTAAATGAATAGTTTTAAGTTCCATTTTTTAGCAGATTCTGCCAATTTTTAATTTATCAACAATTTTGTGGCAATGAATTTTACTCTGACTATTGGCAAAACAGGAAACAAGCTGCACGAATTTCAAAATATTCTATCTGTCCTGCTGTTAATAGGGGATATTTTGGGTTTGTTTTTAAGTTTTACTCTGACTTTTTGGATCAGACTAGGATTGGACAGGCATTTTAATGCTGTTAATCCTATTTTTTATCTATTTTTAGCATTGTTCATAGCAGGGCTTTATTTAGCAGATACATATCATCCAGATACTCAAATAGCAGGGTTTCGCGCTCCCTACCGTGTAGTAGTTAGTAATGGCATTGTGGGTAGCATTATTGCTGTTCTGATTTACTTAACTGGTGTTTGGGGTCAAGATCCATTTTTTGGCCGAGGGATTTTATTGCTATGCCTACTCATATTCACCTTCTGGTCTGTGATGTTGAGGGTTTGGGCAGTAAAATGGGTGCGATCGCACGCTCAAGAAACTCGATGGCTAATTTTAGGGGCAACCCAAAAATCTATTCAATTTGTAAAAACATTTCTAGATAAAAACACCTGGGGACGTTTAGTAGTCCTGGTAGAACCACAACAAGACACAGAAAAGTTAATTAAAAATAGTCGTGTTTATGTAGGTAGTTTAAATGAACTGCCTGAATGGAGCCAACAGGCTTGGTCTGGAGTAGTAGTGGCAACATCCACTGATTTATCTCCTCTACAGACACAACAGCTGATGCAACTGCGACTGTCTGGTGTTTCAATTTATACGATACCAGATGTTTGTGAAACATTATGGTACAAGTTGCCCTCATCTTTGCTGCAAGACAGTTGGTTAGCGTTTGGTGCAGGGTTTAACTTGGCATCTGATAGCATCAGTCAAAAATTCAAACGAGCCGTAGATTTATTAATGGCATGGATATTACTAGTCCTCTTGTCTCCACTGATGCTGCTGGTGATGTTGGCTATTAAGTTGGATAGTCCAGGGCCAGTTTTTTACAGTCAACTACGCACAGGATTAGAAGGAAAGCCTTTTAAGGTTTATAAATTTCGCTCCATGTATCAAGATGCGGAAAAAAGAGGAGCGCAGTGGGCTAATGAGCGAGATCCTAGAATTACTAGAGTGGGAAGATTCATCCGTTTGACCAGAATTGATGAATTACCCCAGATTTTAAACGTTTTGCGGGGGGAAATGAGTCTGATTGGTCCTCGTCCAGAGAGACCAGAATTTGATGTCAAACTCAAACAAGAGATTCCTTATTACGACCTACGCTATGTAGTCAAACCGGGAATTACTGGTTGGGCCCAAGTTATGTACCCCTATGGAGCATCTGTAGAGGATGCCTATGAAAAGTTGGCTTACGACCTCTACTACATCAAGAACTATTCACTTGGATTGGATTTAGCAATTATTTTCAAGACTATTCGAGTGGTGTTATTGGGTAAAGGTAGATAGTTAGACCTTTTTCGTAAGCCAAGAAAAAGAATCCTATAGTTTGCTCTCCATACTCATCAATCAGAGTTGGAGAGCATGAACTTTTGGTCAATGGTGATACTCTGGCTTAATATCTCTTAACATTAGCTCATCTAGTCCTTGTTTAGGTGTAACCTCACCCTGTAGTAACCGATAGACTTGCTCAGTAATGGGAATAGATATATTTTGTTGTTGGGCTATTTGCATCAACACCTGGCAGGTATTTACTCCTTCTGCTGTACCAGGTAAGTTGGTCATAATTTGGTCTAAGGTCTTGCCTAAAGCTAATTGATAACCTACTTGATAATTACGGCTTAAAGGACTATTACATGTAGCCAACAAGTCTCCTAAACCAGACAAGCCGTAAAATGTTTCTGTTTTTGCTCCCAAGACTGTGCCAATGCGAACCATTTCCGTTAAGCCGCGAGTGACTAAAGCTGCCTTGGCATTTGTCCCCAATTGTAAACCATCACAAACACCAGCAGCGATCGCGATCACATTTTTCAGTGTCCCCCCTAATTCAACTCCCACAGGGTCTGGGTTTGTATATACACGAAATCTGTGAGAGGAAAAAACCAACTGCACTACGGTTGCGGCATCATGATTAATGCTAGATACCACCGTTGCTGCTGGTAACTGCATTTGAATTTCCTTTGATAAATTGGGACCAGATAAAACCACTACCGGGTGATGAGGAAAAGCATTTTGCCAAATTTGAGAAGGTGTTGTGTTAGTTTGCGGGTCTAAACCTTTAGTCGCTGTGACCAAGATAGTCTGTGGTGCTATGGGACAAGATTGAACCACAGAAACTACGTCCTGCACACCTTTCATGGAAATTGCAGAAACGACAATTTCTGTATCTTCTAATGCTTTTGGTAAAGTTAACTCACTCCGTCGTGACCATAGACGGACTTGATAGCCATTTAATTTAACTAAATCAGCTAAAGCACTACCCCAAGCACCTGCACCCAGAACAGTAACCAACTTTATTTTTTGAATTTGAGATTTGAGTTCAATCATTAGTCAAAAACCAAGAATTTGGTCTTGCCTGAATGTCAAAGGAATATTTGACTAGCAATTAACCACCACAGTTTATTGAGATTTAAATCTTTTTATAGCTAGTTGAATTAATAACATAATTAACAAAACGGCAGCTATTGAACCTCCTATTGGCACAGTATAAAAAAGAAGCGTGGGGCTAAGAGTCATCCAGGTTAAAATCAAACTGATTTCGTAACTGCCTTCACAATGCACTGCAAGTCCAGAGGTATCGCAACCAAGCCAGTCAGCTACTGTAACTCCTATAAAAACAGCAGGAATAGGCCAAATAGCAAAAATAATAGCAGCGAATAATAGATATATATTAATTTTTAGAGACATAAGTCCAAATTTACTCTGAAAAGCCAGCTTGTTGACATATACAACCCCCTGAATAGGGGGGTATAAAACAAGTCAGTCAAATGAGGATCAATGACTGCGGGGATAGCGTGTCATTAATTCTCTCACTTGTTCAGCATGGTATGAGCTTCTGGTCAGAGGTGATGAAACAACTTGTAAAAATCCTAGTTCTTCACCGTATGCTTGCCAAGCTGCAAATTGGTCGGGAGAGATAAATTCCGCTACTTGTAAATGTTTTTGACTTGGTTGAAGGTACTGCCCAATAGTCAAAATATCACAATCTACTGACCGGAGGTCTTGCATTACTTGACGTACTTCTTCATCAGTTTCACCCAAGCCAACCATAATGCCAGATTTAGTATAGGTACTGGGAGATAGTGCACGGGTTATTTTGAGAAGTTCGATTGTCCGTTCATAATTTCCTTGGGGACGGACACGACGATACAAGCGAGGTACTGTCTCTGTATTATGATTAAGCACTTCTGGTGCAGCTTGGAGAATGATTTCCAAAGCTTGCCAATTGCCACACAAATCAGGTATCAACACCTCTATTGTGGTCTGGGGTGAAACTGCACGGACTGCGGTAATACACTGGACAAACTGAGATGCACCACCATCAGATAAATCATCTCTATTGACAGAAGTAATGACGACATGATTAAGTCGCATTCGACGGACAGCTTGTGCCAGTCTTGCTGGTTCAGTAGGATCTAATGGTTTCGGTTTTTTTTCAAAATCTATATCACAGTAAGGACAAGCCCTGGTACAAGCAGGCCCCATAATTAAAAATGTGGCAGTACCAACGTTGAAGCATTCACCTATATTTGGGCAAGATGCTTCTTCACAAACCGTGTTCAGGGCTAAATCCCGCAAAATTTCTTTAACGTTACCGACACGCTCCCATTGAGGTGCTTTTACCCGCAACCAGTCTGGTTTAACAGTCACAATCTATTTTGACCACTGAAGTTATACAAATCTAATCCTAGCAAGCAAAGACCGTGATGATGTCATCTGTTTAGCAAATTATTTTTATTATTTTGCACCAAGTGTGATATAATCAGTATAAACTGCTGTTTTTTGCGGCGGGATGTAGCGCAGCTTGGTAGCGCACTTCGTTCGGGACGAAGGGGCCGCTGGTTCGAATCCAGTCATCCCGATTGTACATGTACATTAACTAATTATTTGTCACTGTTAACAGATTAATGTCATTTTTTTGCCTATTACTAGAGTAGTGTGATAATCACAATTCCTCTAACCAAGTTTGAACGCTTCCTAATAAATTATCCTGTTGAGGCAGAAAAGCACTCAAGGGAGATACTATTAGTGTATCGGTAATCAAGGCGATTTTTAACCAGTGATTCTGTAATTGCTGACAGAAATTAATTAATTCTGGGTGAGGATTAATGTTACAGAAAATGAGGGCGATTTTATCTGTTTTTAGATGTTCTCTCAGGGGTTGGAGTTCGTTTTCTAAGTCGAATATATCTTCTATGCTGTTGGCTTTTTGTTTGGGAAATATTTCGCCATAAATTTTGATTAATATACCTTTGGCTATGGCTTTTTCTGCCGTTTTTCCTTCCAGGTTGGCAGCGTTGAGAGGGATGGGATAGGTGGTGGAGGTTGGTTGCAGTTGCTTTAATTGGGTATAAATATCGGTGTATTGTTGTTCGAGTTTGTTAAGGGTGGTGTCGGTGGAGGGTTGATAATCTGCCATTTTGGGATGATAGGTTGGGGTGGCGTGCCATGCTTGGTAAAATTGGGGATAGGTGAGGTGTTTGGTACATTGCCAGAGGATTTTGAAACAACAAGTAAATCGTTCAAATTCATTTTCATAAATTTCATTAGATAGACAATATCTTAGATTATTGATAACCATTGGTATGTGAGATTTATCTAAAGCTTGTTTTAATCTATAAGATGCAATACTTAAATCTGCATCTTTATCAAACATAATAAATTTCAACAATGCTGAAATGGCTATTTCATTACCAGGATTAGTTTGTGCTAGTATATTAGCTGCTGACCAACAAGCAGATATATCTTCACCACATAATAAAACTTCTTCTAATAGATAAATTTCATGTTGAATCAGATATTTATCATCTCCATTTCGGCGTTCTATAACACCCTCTTGAGTAAAAACGGTAAATACTGGATCAACATTTATTGTGGTAGACCCAACTATTTCATCATCAAAATTTAGTCTTTCAATACTCTGATTATCAGAAGATTCTATACATGGAATGGAAATCTCTAATACCTGTTTATTTCGGACTTTTGTCTTTCCTAAATTCTCAGAAACTCTCCGACGGATATCTTTATCATGGCTGGAATCAAGGAGAGAGACTAAAGCTTTTCTTGTATCTCTCCTAAACTCCCAGGAATTATCATACTTCTAGGTTCATTCTGAGCAGATAAAATGAGGTTTATTAAAGCATTAATAGCGTGTTCCTTCCCTACTGCTATCTTTTCTAAAGTCATAGCAACTATCATATGAGTATCTTCATTATGAGTAGAATTAAGAATAGAAATTAAAGTATTAATAGCCTGTTCATTCCCTACTGCTATATTTCCTAAAGTCGAAATAGCTTGCCTATGGGCATCTTCATACTGATTAGAATTAAGAAAGGAGATTAATGCCGGAATAACTTTCTGTGTATCAGTTGATGATAACTTTACTTCTGCATATCTTGGAAGAGGATCAGGAAAAGTTATCCATTCTTGCTTTTTAATATCAAAATAGCCAAATGCCCATTTGATAATTTGATCTACAATCGCATCAGCAAGGGAACAATTTTTAAACTCAGCAAGGGCTACACCTGCTTTAAAATAAGTCTGATACCGATAAAAATCATTTACACCATCTGCAAAATTTACTAACGATTGAATAAATTCTTCCTTATTATCATCAATATTCCCTCTTCCCATCCACAATAAACATATCTCATTCCATTCATTATCAAAAATGCGATATTTCTTACCTTCAACAGGTTTATCAACATGATTTTTAGGTAAAAAATAATCCCAATCATCAATCACACAGGCTGCAAAATATTCTGCAAAACTCAGGTGAAAGAAAGCATAAACCTTTTCATCAGTTTTTTGGTCACGATAAATCTCATTTAACCAACCTAACCTTTCTGCTAACTCAAACTCCTCTAAACTCATCACATCTTTAATCACAGACTCCTTGAGACTGATTTGTTCATCAATCATCCTCAAAGCCAAATTTCCCAAAGCCTGATTTAACTGTTGTCTTTGCACTGCTGTAGTGCCAAATTCCCCTTTTTTCCATTCATAAGTTTCATTCACAAAACGCTGATACAAATTTGCTTTGGTTTCCGGTAATTCCCCTTGCAAAAAATACCAACTCTGACACAACATTGCCAACCGCAAAGGGTTTTTGACTAAATCAAAAATGCGGCTGTGTTGGGGTGCGGTTAACTTTTGCTGTAACTGTTCCCCTAACTCCCGTTTTTCCGCCTTTTCATACCACTGCTGAATAAAATCTCTCACCTGGACATCACTAAAAGCCAGAGTGCGATAATATTCAAAATTAGCAATGGGGTTAGGTTGCCAAACATTGAGACGACAGGTGAGAATTACCCTTGTCCAAGTTACCCATCCTTCTAATTGGCTATTGAGTTGGGATAAAGGTGAGTTGGCGGTGGTTTTCATCTCATCCACCCCATCCAACAGCAACCACACTCGCTGATCCTTAAACTGTTGCTGGAAATCTGCCACTAAAGCGGGTGTAACGGTAATTTGGGAGGGAATAAATTCTAAAGCCTCTTCTAGCCAAGTATGCAGTAAATAGTCTTTTAGGGTTCTATTTTCTAAGCGACTGAGACTAATACAAATAGGGCTGGGATAATCAGAATTATCGGCTAAATATTCGGCAATTTTGCTTAACCAAGTGGTTTTTCCTGCCCCTGGTTCTCCAATAATGGCTAAATTTTTGGTTTGCTGTCCAATGACTTCATTAATAAATTCCTCATATTCGTATTGTTTTTCTGGTTCTGGTTTATATTGTCGCATTCCGTTGGTAGGATGAGGAAAGGGTGTTTCTTCCTTACGTCGTGCGGGTTTGGGTTGAATTAAGCCTAATTCTACAAAGATTTCTATTTCGTGTTTTAATTCAGTAATTTGTCGCCTTAATAGTTGTTGATGTTGCTGTTTTTGTAGCATTTTCTGGCATATTTCGCGCCAGTTGATTTGCATAGAGTTGGGTTTGCTTTCTCCCCTGACTTGTTTTAAATCTTCAGAATCAACAATATCCTCAATTTTCAATCCTAGATTGTTAGCGATCGCTACAACTGTCGTTAAATCTTTTGGTGTACCCTTCAGACATTCTCGCAACGTTTTATCGCTAATACCCACTTTAGTAGCAATATCCAGTTGGGATAACTTTTTTCCATCTTCATCTTTTTGTTGTGCGATTTTCTGTTCCAGTAAAATACGTCCATTTGCACTGATGGCAATTGATCTTGGTTTGGACTGAGAAGAATTAGAATTAGCCATATTTATTTTCAATAATAGGCATTTTATAGGAATTTTTAGTTGAGTTCATTACATCTGGAAACCTCACCCCCAACCCCCTCTCCGTTCACGGAGAAGGGGCTACTATTTTTTTCTTATCTCCCCTCACTGGGTGAAAAGAGGCTACTTTTTCTATCTTCTCTTGTTCCCCTCCTCGCTTGCGGGAAGGGGTTAGGGGTGGGGTCAAAATCTACTACACCAAACTAATGACTAAATTAATTTCATCATCATAACTTTGTTGCAAAAGTCAGTCTAGATTTAAAACCGGAAAGATCCGGAAACTTATTAACTTTCTGTTTGTTGCCGTACAAGCTAATTAGGAATTTCGTATTGTTTGAATAGCAACCAAATTTTAAAAAATTTTAATCATGGATATACCTACTATTCTTTTAACAGCTTTAATCACTTGGGCAATTGAGAAATCTGCGGATGAGTTTCTATTTTGGGTGAAGAAAAATCTCAAAGAAAAATCTTCCGATAACAACGAGGATAACTAGCTATAAAGCTTTTCTAACTCACCATTAGATGTGATTGGATTGTGCTAAGACTTTACCAATTAACATAGAGACCATAAAAGCTATAGCCCAAATCACAATCTCAGCCTTTGATTTCTCCAATTAATATCCATTTGAGGAACGTTCGCGTAGCTTGTCGTAGGTATAAACCAAGAACCAAATGCCTTGTCTATGTTGGGTTTCACTCCGATTAACCCAACCTACGCATTATCATTGCAGCGCCCTAATTTAATTCTTCTCAACTACTGGTGCTGGTAATACCGTATATCGCAAATACAAACCAGCCCAAATCAACAGAATTATCACTAAGGTGCCAATCCCTAAAAAATTAGGCAACCAAAATACGATTTCGACATGGTTTAACTGACCTGGTTGTAATTTCCAAACTAGTTGGTTTCCATGTTTTTCTGGTTGATTTATATTTTCTACTGGCTGGATATTTTTTGCTCCAAAAGGAGTATTTAAGCTTAAATCTAAATTCACTAGAGAACTAGTTCCCTCTATGACATTACCGTTGCTAGCAATTACAGCTAGAGAACTTAAATCTAAATCATAAATCAGCCGATTTCTCACAAATAGCAAAAAGTTGTTTTGTTCAACAATTAAATTAGAATCGATTTTTGCTAACTCTCCATTATTATCTAAATCTTTGGCTTTTTTGTCGTTACGGGGATTAAAAAAGCTGTTAAATTTTTCCTGTAATTCCTTGCCGTTAGTAAAGGGAATTTTAACAACAACTTCTTGGGGAGAAATGCGTTTAGCTGAACCTTGTAATTTTTTCGCCCGGCGTTCAAGGCTATTCAGCCATTCATAAACATAATCACCACTCAAACTGGTGAGTTTTTCAGAAATTTGAATATGCTGGACTAATTCGCCACTGTTGGCATGATTAAAATTGATGCCTAAATCATATTGCACACAACCAGATAATAATAAAGATAAGGATATAATTATGAATAAAATTGGTTTATGCTTAATTTTCTGGTTGCGGATAAATAAGGATGTAAATGGTTTGAACAACCAAGTAAGGATTTGTGGTAGTTTAGATATTTTCATAAACGTTGTTCTCCAGAAAATGATAATGAATATGACCTTGGAGTGAGGCTGTGATGACTATTTACACGCTTAACCAGATGAGATAAGAAATAGTTAACAAGACCCCAATTAGAGCAACCCAAATAAATCGATTATCTTTAGTATTAACTTGGCTAAGGTCAATATATTCTGGTTCTATGGTTTTGGGTTTTGAGGTCGATTTTTTGGGTTTGACAGTGACACGAATTTTGTCTTGATTATCAGACAGTGCGCCTAAATCGGGAATTTCTGTCATCCACTCCTTTGGCCGTTTGAGTTTGGGCGCTTGTAAAATGTAAACAAGGCGCTTGGCTTGGAGACGGGTTTCGTGGTGAGGATGACGGCGGAGTTGCTGACAAAGGGCGATCGCATCCTGTGACCTTCCCGCTGCTTCATAAGCATTGACTAGCCAAATATCCACTTCACCAGCTAACCTTGTATTCCTGGCTAAGAGGGCGCTAGCTTTCTCTAAATTATCTACCGCTTCCCGATATTGTCCATTTTCAAAGGCAGCTTTTCCGTTTTGGTATTTAGATTTGGCGAGTTCTAAACTGTCTGTAGTCATTGGTAATTGGTCGTTGGTATTTGCTGGGTATTGGGTCTTGGTGATTTTTTGGCTTGATTGTTCACCCTTCACCTGATGCCCTCTACCCAATTATTATTTAAACTGAGAACCGAGAATCATCGTCCCAATGCCCACATCTGTAAAAATCTCTAGTAGTAGGGCATGGGGAATACGTCCATCAATAATGTGGGCTGCCTTTACCCCTTGGGCAAGCGATCGCACGCAGCAATTCACTTTAGGTATCATCCCCCCACTAACAACCCCTTGATTAATCAAATCGCGGGCTTCAGGAATATCGATTTTGGGAATTAGGGTAGAAGGATCTTTGTAATCTTTTAAAATTCCTCTGGTATCGGTGAGTAATATTAATTTTTCAGCCCCTAATGCAGCCGCAATTTCTCCAGCTACTGTATCAGCGTTAATGTTGTATGCCTGTCCTGTTTCATCAGCGGCCACACTAGAAACCACAGGAATATAACCATTGCTAGAGAGGGTTTCTAAAATTTTGATATTGACATTACTCACTTCCCCCACAAAACCAATGGCTTTATCACCTTGGGAACGGGCTGTAATCAAGTGACCATCTTTACCGCATAAACCCACAGCCGTACCACCAGCTTGGTTAATCAGCGCCACAATTTCTTTATTGACACGCCCAACTAACACCATTTCCACCACATCCATGGTTGGTGCATCAGTCACACGCAAACCATTTTTAAACTGAGCTTCAATCCCCAGTTTATCTAACCAACTATTAATTTCCGGGCCACCACCATGCACTAAAATTGGTCGCAACCCAACACAGGATAAAAAGACAATATCGCGAATAACTTTATCTTTGAGGGTGCTATCTTTCATCGCCGCACCACCATACTTCACAACTACAGTACGACCCGCAAATTGTTGAATGTAGGGTAGTGCTTCGCTGAGGACTTGCACACGGGTGGCCGCATCTTGCCTAATATACTCGGTATCGTTAACTATCATAAGGATTCTTGTGAGACTGGGAACCTATGCAAGTCAGTGTAGAAGACTTTGCAGTTAGTCACAATCTTTCGGGAGAAGTTCAGGAGTATGGCTGCGCCACGCTGCGCGAACAGAAGTATGCCTACGGCACGGCGAACATAATATTACAGGAGTATGGCTTCACCACGCTTCACTCTTTTTCTTCTGTCACCTGTCACCTGTCACCTGTCACCTTCCATAACTCCTGTAACTTCTGTCTTCTTCTCTCTGTCACCTGTCAACTGTCACCTGTCACCTTCCATTCATGAGATTTCAGCACACTAGGAATTGCGGCGATAATCTTGGCGGTGGTTTGTTCTGGGGTTTCTTCAGCGGTGATGGTAATGTGTAAATCTGCTTGGGAGTAGAAGGGGGTTCTGGTTTCGAGAAGCGATCGCAATTTTCCTAATGGGTCGTTATCTTTCAATAGGGGTCTAGTTGTGTCCTCTGCTAAACGCTGCAACAAAATTTCCACTGGTACATCCAGCCAGACAATTAATCCATGATGTAAATAACTCCAGTTTTCTTGTCGCTGGACAATACCCCCACCTGTAGCAATGGTCAATTTGGTAAAAGCACACACTTGACCTAAAACATCACTCTCTAGTTGACGAAAAACCCCTTCCCCATTCTGGTCAAATATCTCATTGATGGATTTGCCGGCGGCTTTGACAATTACATCATCTGTATCCACAAAGCCATAGCCTAATTCCTGTGCAAGTAACCGTCCTACCGTGGTTTTCCCCACACCCATCATGCCAATTAAATAGACGTTTACTCCCTGCAATAAGTTATTCACCAGTCGTTTTGCTCCAGTTGCGAGTTTTAGATCCTCAATTTACTTTAAATCAGGGTGCTCACCTATGTATTTTTCCCATACCGCTGCTAGGGTGGAATTTTGCCGTAGAAAGCCTTTGTCTATACCGCTTTGAGACTGTTCTGTCATTAAGGATTCAAGAATATATTGTCTGACTACTGTGTTAATACATACATGAGAATCTTGAAGTTCAATGAGTGATCGCCTTTGTAATAATTCCAAGGTTTCCAAAATTAATCTTCTAGCCATAGATGGTGATAATTCTGGCATCATCATGACGGGTAGATGTTCTATGGAAATGTGGAAATTCAAGGTCAGCCAGCACAGTATATGCTTTTCTAGAGTTGATAGCTTCTGCAACTGTTCATCTAAGACAATCCGCATCTCCCCTAAAACAACCGTGTCTTGATTCACAAAATTATCTACACTACCCCCAAATAAATCGTTAATAGTCGTCGCTGCCAATTTCAAGAACAAGGGATTACCTGCATACCTTTGTAATAAAATTTGACCACTTTCCAGAGGTAATTGGTTAAAACCTTTAGCATGAAGAAGGGCCATGGCTGCGTCCTGATTCAAGCCAGTCAATTTACAAACGCGAACTGGTAATTTACCTCCTTCATTCGCTGCAATTTCTGGTGGTTTTTCTCGACTCGTTAATAACAAACAACTTTGATGTGATGAATCACCTACCCGTCTAATCATTTCGCCATAATCCTCATAACCTTGACGATAGACAATCTGTGAACGGGAGTAATTAGCTGGATGTTGCGTGAGAATACTGGCCTCGTCAACCCTTCTATCTAAGATGGCATCGAAATGATCTAAAACCAATAGACAACGGGCATTACGTAAATCGTTAATGAGACGAGAAATTTTGTTAGTAATACCTAACCCTTCTGTTTGCTCTATTGTTGATTTCGGTGCGAATATTTGCTTAATTTGATGTAACAAAATATCCAAGGGTGGGGCAAACCGCAGTGATCGCCAAATTACATACTCAAATTGGTCTTGAATATCCTCTGCTAACTTAATTGCCAACGCTGTTTTACCAATACCTCCCATCCCCAACAGCACCACCAGCCGACAGCGGTGATTCACAATCCAATCTTCTACAGTAGCTAACTCCCGATTTCTGCCAGAGAAGCCTTTGACATCAACTGCTTCACCCCAATCTTGAATTTTTGGCGATTTAATTTGGCTAAAATCTGCTTCTGGTTCTGTACTTGGGCGCGGAGGCAAAAAACTAGTTGATTTGACATTTAACCAGTTCTTTTTATACCCTGCTTTTTCCAGCAAATGAGTCACATGGCTCCAATTTTTCACCTTCACCAAGTATCCTACTTGGTTACTGAGCATTTCTTCTAAATATTTATACAACCCATTCGACAGATAAACTCGAACCGTACTACTACTACGAGTTTGATACACTACATTCGCGATTTCCGCTGGACTAAACCCACACAATAAACCCCGCAAAAATTTCTTCTCCACAGGAGTAAGGGCTTTTCCCTTTGCAGAGGCTAAATCTACATATAGTTTTTCTAACTCCCAACTTTTTTGCGCTTCAATAAATTCGCTTTCTATCCTTGGAGAATTCATCAATGACATTATTGTCAATATTCAATTAACAAATAAACTAACAATATGCTAACTACTATTCCGTAAAATCCCGATGAACAAAACATGAATTTATAACGAATTTAGTAACAGTTGTTAGGTGCAGAAATAAATATACTTAGGTATCCTTAGCTTAACCTAAATTTTATATAACTTCTTTGAAACTTTAAGAAACGAATTCCGTCTATCCACTTAAACAATTATCTCGCTGGTGGGTTCATCAATTCCCACTTCCGACTCTTAGCACATGAACTATTTGTTTTTAATTTAGTTTGAACTAAGTAGCTAAAGCCCGGAATTTTCAGAAAGATAACCTAATATTACCTTTGTAGAACATGGCTTTTCTCAATCTGAGTAAGCTTCTATTCATCAATTTGGACTGAATGAGGTTTCAGCTATGACTCGAATTCGAGATGTTGTCCAAACTGCTTTAAGAACTGGATATTTAACAGTGGATGCAGAAAATCAACTTAGACAACTTTTAACAAATCCATATGATCGGGAAGATTTTAATGCTTTTATGATTTTGCAAGAAGCGGCAATGACAGGTAAGGTGAAACAAGAGTCGCGAGAGCAGTGTACTTGCCGATAAAACAAGAGATTTTTATTTTCTTAGCTACAAGATTTAATTAATTTTGCTCAGGTACTAAATATAAATGCTTAACGACGACGAGCACTGTCTTGATCATCTTCAAAATCGTCATCTGCAAATAAATCTCCCCAGTCATCCTCTTCCTCTGCCTTTTCTGTGCTAGGAGGATTGAAAGGAGGAATAATTACTCGATAATCAGCATCATAAATTGACTCAGTTTTACCCACAGATGTATTTTTGGGTTCCTGAGCGCTATAGGAGTATACGCCGGACTGAGGAGTGTTTTTAGGCTGTGGTTGGGATTCGGATGTTTTTGGATTGTCTATAGGTGATTGCCCATCAAAATCCCAATCATCTTGATTACTGTTGCTATCCCAATCATCAAATTCTTGATTGGTGGTGTATTCCCTTTGGCTAGATGGGGGAGTGCGGGAATAAATGGGAGGTTCTACTGGACGAGGATTGACACGAGTGGAGGTTGGAGTTTTTTTCACAGATGTTTTTGGTTCCACTGCCATCCCATAACCAGTAAATTTTCCCAAAATAGTGATGAGCACAGAAGTAAAACCACCAGCAAATGTACTAAATAAAATCCACAATGCTAGTGGTAAAGGTTTAGTTTGGACTCCCAAAAAAACTAAGGGGAGGACGGGAGACCAATTTTGAACTAATAGTAGTGTTAGTCCTCCTAATACTGCTACTAACAAAATTAAGCGAATTATCGGCATAAAAACTTATCAATAAAGTATTCAGGAGTTGAGAAGCTGGGGATTTGAGAATTTGGATTTGTCTGTCCGCTGTCAGTCAAGGGGTTGCACCAAAATCAACCGCAGGATAACTGCTCTCAATTGTTTTTGATTATGTTCATCTCCATCACCCAACAATGGCAAACTTCTCACAACCATACTAAATTATTCCCATTTCTCAGCTACTCCTGAATTCCTTAACCTGTTGATACCTTAACCATGACCTTGCCATCTTTGAATAGGGATGCAGTCGATGTCTAATTGATCTAAAGCGCGAGCAACGACAAAATCAACTAAATCTTCTATGGTTTGTGGCTGATGATACCAAGCTGGAATAGCAGGTACTACCCTTACCCCAACTTCGGCTAGGGTAGTTAAGTTGCGGAGGTGAATTAAGCTAAAGGGAGTTTCTCTAGGGACGATGACTAGTTTACGTCCTTCTTTGATTTGGACATCAGCGGCCCGTTCCAGTAAGTCTGAACTTAAACCAACCGCTAGTTTGGACACTGTACTCATACTACAGGGAATAATGACCATGCCCAAAGTCCGAAAAGAGCCACTAGCGATGCTAGCACCTACATTGCTCCAAGTATGACAATGTAGTTTACCTGCTAGTGGCACTCCTGCCTGTTCTCGCCAAAATTGCTCTTGTCGTTCTGGTTCTGCTGGCATTCGGATGTTCTGCTCGGCTTGCCAAACTGTGTAGGTGGATTTGGAGGCTACAAGTTCAATCCAATACTCAGCGTCCAAAAGGAATTTGAGCAGACGTACAGCATAAATTAGTCCTGATGCACCTGATACGCCAACAATAAGGGGTTTGTTCTGATTTGACACGCCTTTATCCAGTGAA
Organism: Richelia sinica FACHB-800; assembly: GCF_014698825.1. Lineage (GTDB taxonomy): Bacteria > Cyanobacteriota > Cyanobacteriia > Cyanobacteriales > Nostocaceae > FACHB-800. Next base: position 51,178 of record NZ_JACJTT010000010.1, on the reverse strand, counting down.
TTTACTCTTCTTCATAGGGGTCTAAGTCTAAATCCCCTAATTTGCTTTGTAAGTAAATATCGTTGGGATCATCAAGCAAGGGATTAACTCCAAAGCCTTTAGCTAAACCATCACTACCAACAGTGACTAAATCTATTTGCTGGCGGTAATAATCTACACTCTTGACTTGGACAGAGACGCGATCGCCTAATCTATAGGAAGCGCGATTTTTCCGACCAAACAAGGCCTGTTGTCTAGCTCGATACTCGTACCAATCGTCTTTGAGGGAACTAACATGGACTAGTCCTTCTACCCGTAATGGCGCACCTTGATTAGCTTTGTTCTTAACTTCCGGGGTGGGAACTTCTATTTCCACAAAGAAACCATAGGATTGTACGCCAGTAATTACGCCTTGAAATACTTGTCCAATGCGTTGCTTCATTAAGGCGGCTCTTTGCAGCCCTGCTAAGTCAGCTTCTGCTTCTTGGACTTCTTTTTCGCGGTCGTTAATTTGGACAATGACTCTGGTTAATTCGCTTTGTAACTCTTGTTGGAGTTCTGGTGCAAGAACATTCCAGTTAATTTCTCCATGGGAGGAGGAATGACGCAGGTTGACCCGTTCTTTCACACGAGTAGTGCGGCGATCGCGACCGTGTTCCAGCAGCATATGATACACCCGCTGCATCAACATATCTGGGTAACGACGCAAAGGTGAGGTAAAGTGCAGATACTGGGGCAGAGCTAAACCAAAGTGTAAACCCTTAGCAGTGCTATACACAGAGGGTTTGAGTGTATCTTGCAACAAGTAGGTGAGGACTTGTTCAGATGCCGATTCAGCAAAAGCTCTAGTTAAATGTTGATAATCTAGGGGTTGGATATCCATTTCTGGATCTAGTGCTAGTTCCACACCTAAGTTAATGGCTAGCTTCAACATTTCCTGCACATCTTCGGGATCAGGTGTACCTTGAACACGCCAAATCGCTGGCACACTTAAAGCATTGAGGTGGTCACCAATGATTTGATTAACTAAAATCACCAATTCTGTCACCACTGCTGTTAACGGTGAATCGTTAACTACTACTGCTCCCATCACACCTTCATCACAGTAGGGATTGTGGCTAGGAGGAAGATTGAGTTGTAAACTGCCACGATGTAGGCGCATTTGTTTGACTACTTGGGACAAAGTGGTCAAATCGCGCAATTTTTGGATGATTTCCGCAGATATCTTGCTGGGTTGACCTGAGAGTGCAGCTTCTGCTTGTTGCTGACTCAGGGCAGTATCTACATTGATCACACTTGGTTGTATTTCCCAATCTAAGACTTCTCCAGATTGAGAGTTAATGTTAATGACGAAGGAGATGGCCAAGCGATCGCTACCTGCTACCAGAGAACACCTTTCTGTCACCGTATCTGGTAGCATGGGCAAAATTAATTCTCCCAAATAAACAGACCGACCCCGTTTGAGTGCTTCCCGGTCTAAAGCTTCGTCAGGTTGGATGTAATGTGTGAGGTCACTAATGTGAACCACCACCTGCCAATTATCACCAGTCGTTTTTTCCAAACTAAAGGCATTTTCGACTACTTTATTGTCCCCTGTGATACCTTCAATGGAGAAAGTAAACAGATTTCGTAAATCTACGCGATTTTTTAAATCTGCCTTCAGCAACCTTTTAGGCAACTTGGCAGCTGCTTCTAAAACATTTTCGGGAAAATTACGTGATAGGTCATGCTTACAGGTAACTAAATCTATATCCGCGGCTGCTTCGGCATCACTGCCCAAGATTTGTACTACCCGACCTAAAGGGGGATACTGGGCCAAGGGATAGCGCAGGACTTCCACATGGGCTAGATGATCAATAGCCTGTTCTAAACTCATACCACTGGTTTGCAGTTTCAGCTCAAACAACAAGCGGTCATCTAAAGGCACAGCGCGGAAACCACCTTCTACTTGCTTAATTCGTGCCAGTAAGGTGTGATTAGAACGCTCTAAAATCAGCTTCACTTCCCCTTCTGGGGAACGACGACGGCTTCCTTCTTTCAGAACTCTGACCAAAACGCGATCGCCATTCCAAGCATTACTCAAATGGCTTTCTCGGATGTAGATATCTTCCGATCCTTCCACATCCTGAATCGCAAAGCAAAAGCCCTTGCTAGAGCAACGCAATTTAGCCTCAATCAGGCCTTCTTCCATCACACGGCGGTATTTACCCCGTTCTTTGACCAACAGCCCTATCTTTTCTAGCACCTCCAAAGCAATGTGTAGTTTTTCTAGACTATCTTCATCCTCACAACCCAGTTTCTTTTCCAGAACTTTGCGAGCTACCAATTTATCATCGGTGAAATTGGCAAGGAGTGTAGCGATTGAAAATTCCATGCAGTGAACCGACCTTTGGTCAAAACATCATTTGTTGTTTACTCTGGTTCTTCCCTGTATACCCTCACGGCCTACAGACACTAGCTGCAAACGAATTGCCCGAAGGCAAGGCTGCCGAAGCTCTGGTGAGAGGACTTCTCTACTCCGACTTCTCACTGCACGATACTCTCAGAAATTGTCGTTCCACTCTTTCCATCTAGGCAATCTGAACAAGGCGCTCCCGCTTCTCCTTTTGCCCTTCCCAGTAATTATGCCACTGGTTTTTTAAGGCTTGGCTTGAAGAATTCTCCACCTTACCCGGAAGCTCCTACGCAGGTGAAACCACAGGTGTTTGATTGTCTAGATAAAAGGTAATTTCACGCCATGAGAATCTGAGTTTTAACTAGGAGAAACTGCCGATCAACCTAATTTTCCCATCTGTAGAATCGGTAACAATCAGGTAAGCAGTTTAACAAGCAGTGAGGGCGAACCTTATCTTTATTATTGTAGAGTTAGAGCGTACTTCCAGAAAATACTTCTAGATATTGAATTAGGTAATTAGTATAGCACTGAAGGCGAAACTACTCAAAACTAGTTAGCAATGAACAGAAATTTTCGTTACCGACAACAGCTACTCTTTTGTCATCAGTAGGCTGTAGACATACAGAAAAAAGCTGGAGGATAAGGGCTTGTCAGTCATGCGTGCAGAATTTTGAGTCAGACTTTATAGTGAAGATCGTAATTAAAAATCAGCATACAAGTGAGAGTTGACTATTGTCTAGGAATTCTAGAGATTTAGCTTTCAATTGTTCTTAGCAGCATTTGCTGCTAGCGTGAGGCTTATAGTAAACAAATTTAAATTGGTGGCAGTATTATGTTGGCTCAATTCCAGAGCTTGTACCCTAAGGGCTGTATTATCTCGGAATTAGTAGAAATTTTTCAAGGTAAATATATAGTCCGAGTCAGTATTATCATTGAAGGCGTGACTCGTTTCACTGCTATGGCCGCAGCAGAGACAGTGGAAACAGCAGAAGACCAAGCTAGAAATCGTGCCTTAACGCTAGTGGGGTTACCTCAGTTATCTTCATCTTCAGGTGTTAATTCTTCTGCACCTGTATCCTTAACCCAGGTTCAACCTACTGTTCAGAGTCCAAAAGTTGTCAATCCTAGTCACACTTCCCTGGATACTACTACTAGCCAATGGTCAGTAAGTTATCACCCAGAAATTTCTCCTGTTACTACCCCTGATCCCCAACATCTAGTGGGTAATCAGGCCGTGAGTGAATATACCCCATCAGAAGAGCCTGTATCCATTCCTAGCCAAGATTTAGAACCATTTCCTCAATCAGAGGTAGATATCCCTTCTCTACCTACCATTTCCCCCAGTAACGTTACACCTTTTACTCCCCGTAGCTATCCCCCTACAGAAGATGTGGCAGTGCAGCCAGTCACATCAAAAAGAAAGAAGAAAAGCGAACCTGTGAACCTATCAGATGTGATAGCCAAAACAGATGTACAGATAGAGCGTTTAGGGTGGACACCAGACCAAGGAAAAGAGTATCTAATTAAAACTTACGGCAAAAGGGGGCGATCGCTCCTCAGCGAAGAAGAATTACTAGACTTTCTCCGCTACCTGGAATCTCAACCAGACCCCATCGCTGGATTTTAGCGCACCATGTCACTGGTCATCAGTAAAGTTGATTTACTAATGACCAATGGCTAAATTACTAAACTACAGCCATGGGACGACTACCAGCAGAATGACGGTCAATTACTTGGTCAATCAAACCGTATTCCTTAGCTTCCTCTGGTGACATAAAGAAATCACGTTCTGTATCTTCCGCAATTTTCTCCAACGGCTGACCTGTGTGATCAGCTAAATACTCATTTAAGCGTCGCTTGTGGTATAAAATTTCCCGCGCTTGAATTTCAATATCCGTTGCTTGTCCTTGTGCCCCACCCAAAGGTTGGTGAATCATAATCCGTGAATGGGGTAGACTCATCCGCTTACCTTTAGTCCCAGCACTCAATAGAAAAGCACCCATACTCGCTGCCAGTCCAGTACAAATAGTACAAACATCGGGGCGGATGTGCTTCATAGTATCAAAAATACCCATCCCAGCCGTAACTGAACCACCAGGAGAATTAATGTACATATAAATGTCTTTCTCCGGGTCTTCAGCATCTAAAAACAGCAATTGGGCCACAATCAAGTTAGCCAGACTGCTATCCACTTGTTGTCCCAAAAATATGATGCGCTCACGTAACAGTCGTGAGTAAATATCAAAGGCACGTTCGCCTCGACCCGATTGTTCAATAACGATTGGAATCATTGAGCTTAATTGTAGCTATTTTTCCTATATTCTATCGACGACTAACAAATTTGTGGGAAAGAGAGGAGTTCAGAAGTTCAGAAGTTGCAGAAGTTGCAGAAGAAGACAGAATAATTAATGCGACTGCTGCGTAATTCTTGCATTTTTAAACTATTGTTCACGTAGTATGGCGCATCGCTAACGCGCAAAGTGCCGGAGGCATAAGCCATACTTCTGCTCACGCAGCGTGGCGTTAGCCATACTCCTGAACTCCTGTCTTCTTCTATCCCTGCTCTGGGAACTTTTTTCTGGTGTGAGATGTCAAATCAGGTGTAGTTCCCTGAAAAAACGCTAAATCACCCCCTGACGGCTCATAACTGTTAGTCAAGCTTTTTCTTAAACATTTCTTTATTTTTTGTTACTACTAAATACCTGTAGCTTTTTCGTTATTAGTAACATTTTTCACATTTTTTTATCTTGATATCAGTTATTGTCCGGTTATACTTACTCAGCCCGAAAAATCAATAGTTAACGTTGTATTTAGAATAAGCCAGCCTGAAGAGCAATTTTATTATTCAAGCGAGATGACTATGCTGGAAAAACTTATACAAGCTGCTTTAATCACTTTTTTACTACATTTGATAGTAGGTTTACGCTCTCACACTCCCATTCCTACTAAAGGTGTAACCCCAATTTCTGAAATATCTACAACAGTAATTAGCTCTACATTGAATGTAGCTGAGTAAGATATATAGGCATAGAGTTCAGTCACCAGAATTTCTCTGTGTAAGCAGGAAGTGCAAATAGTTTAGTGTGTTGTGATTCAAAAATTTTTCAAAAGATTTGTTGGTGAGTTTCCAGAATTTGAAATATTAACTATTAAACAGTTAGACTGAGCAAAGCAAGGAATATACTAAATTTAGTCATGCCCAATCGCCTAGCCGCAGCTAAGAGTCTTTACCTTCGTAAACATGCTGATAATCCGATTGACTGGTGGTCTTGGTGTGATGAAGCACTAACCACAGCTAAAAATCAAGATAAACCAATTTTTCTCTCGATTGGTTACTCTAGCTGCCACTGGTGTACGGTTATGGAAGGGGAAGCTTTTTCTGACCTAGATATTGCTGAATACATGAATGCCAATTTTCTCCCCATTAAAGTAGACCGGGAGGAAAGACCAGATATAGACAGCATCTATATGCAAAGTTTGCAGATGATGAGCGGTCAAGGGGGTTGGCCTTTAAATGTATTTCTTTCTCCTGATGATTTAGTACCTTTTTACGCTGGGACTTATTTTCCTGTTGAACCCCGTTATGGCCGTCCCGGCTTTTTGCAAGTTTTACAGGCGTTACGTCGTTATTACGATACAGAAAAGACTGATTTACGCCAACGTAAGGCGGTAATTGTGGAAGCTTTGTTGAGTTCTGCGGTATTGGCAAATCAAGAAACTGAGGAAATAGAGGAACGGGAATTATTACGTAAGGGTTGGGAAACTAGTACAAGGATAATTACACCCAATCAATATGGTAATAGTTTCCCCATGATGCCCTATGCTGAGTTGGCATTACGTGGTACTCGCTTTAATTATGAATCTCGTGATGATGCTGCACAAATTTGTACTCAACGGGGTTTAGATTTAGTTTTGGGTGGAATTTATGACCATGTAGGTGGAGGCTTTCACCGCTACACAGTTGATCCCACTTGGACTGTACCGCATTTTGAAAAGATGCTCTACGACAATGGTCAGATTGTCGAATATTTGGCTAATTTGTGGAGTGTGGGTGTCCAGGAACCAGCTATCAAGGTGGCTGTGGATGGAACTGTGAAATGGCTAGCAAGGGAAATGACTGCATCGACAGGTTATTTTTATGCTGCTCAAGATGCTGATAGTTTCCATCTGCGGACAGATGAGGAACCGGAGGAGGGTGCTTTTTATGTTTGGAGTTACAGCGAATTAGAACAGTTATTAACTGCGGCAGAACTAACGGAATTACAACAGCAATTTACCGTCACCCCTAACGGTAACTTTGAAGGAAAGAATGTTTTACAAAGACTCCTTCGGGGTGAGTTAAGTGGGACTGTAGAAACAGGTTTAAGTAAGCTGTTTGCTGTGCGTTATGGTGCTACACCTGAATCTTTAACTACCTTTCCACCTGCGCGGGATAACCAGGAAGCAAAAACTATCAATTGGCCTGGCCGTATTCCTGCGGTTACAGATACAAAGATGATTGTGGCTTGGAATAGTTTGATGATTTCTGGGTTAGCTAGAGCTAGTGAGGTGTTTGCACAGCCATATTATTTAGAATTAGGGACAAAAGCAGCAAAGTTTATTTTAGAAAATCAATTACAGGGGCGTTTCCACAGACTGAATTATGCTGGTGAAGCGACGGTATTGGCTCAGTCTGAGGATTATGCGTTTTTTATTAAGGCTTTACTTGATTTACACCAAGCAACTCTCATTCATGATGATAACGCAAATTTGCACTCTGAATGGTTAGAAAAGGCGATCGCTCTCCAAGCAGAATTTGACGAATTTCTTTGGAGTGTAGAACTTGGTGGCTACTACAACACATCTAGTGATGCTAGTCAAGATTTAATTGTCCGAGAACGCAGTTATGCTGATAATGCTACACCCTCTGCTAATGGAGTAGCTCTTGCTAATTTGGTGCGTCTATCTTTGCTAACTGATAATTTACATTACCTTGACTTAGCTGAACAAGGTTTAAAAGCCTTTCGAGGGGTAATGAATAGTTCCCCCCAAGCTTGTCCTAGTTTATTTACAGCTTTAGATTGGTATCGTAACTCGACCTTAATTCGTAGTAGAAAAGAGCAAATTCAAACCCTAATTACCCAATATTTGCCTAGTGCTATGTTTAGTCTAGAATCTAATTTAGGAGAGGGTAATATAGGTTTGGTTTGTCAAGGTTTGAAATGTCTACCCGCACCAGGAAATTGGCAGCAGTTATTAGAGCAAATTCACAAAAGTCAAAATCGAGTTTAAATCAAGTTGTATTTGGTTATAGTAGGTGACAGGTAACAGGTGACAGCTGACAGTACCAAAAGTCTTGGGTTAGGAAATTTTGAAAGCGTGAACGCTAGGAATAGCAATAGTTTACCTCCTGCCTTCTGCCTTCTGCCTCCTGCCTTTTGCTATATTTACAATCGTCTATAACTTAATCACACCCCGGTCAAAAACTCGATTATCAGTACCAATACCACTTACTTCTATTCTGTCTGGATATACATCATATGCAGCAAAACTTAAGTTGCTGGTGGAATATTCAGTCCATTGAGAACGACCTACAGGACGATTTCCTGCACCTGCACCGCAAATTAAATAACTGGTACCATTAATCGAGCGAATGCGTTCATAATGATGTTCATGACCATTAATATAAAGTTGCACTCCATATTTTTGAAATAAGGGGGTGAAGGTGCGAATAAATTTAGAATTACTGCCATAATGTCCCGATGAATAAATGGGATGATGACCAAATACTATTTTCCAATTGGCTTTACTTTTACTTAATTCTTTTTCTAGCCAAGGTAATTGGTTATCCCAATCAGCATTACCATTAGTATCTAAAGCGAAAAACTGTACCTTTCCTTTACTAAAAGTATAGTAACGACCCCCCATATTAAATCCAGGATATTTTACTTGTGGGTCACCATTAGCAGTGCGAATATCATGATTACCTAAACAAGCATGAAATTTCACACCTTGCTGAATTAAGGCTTGATAAGGACGTTCAAAAACTGCGTTAATTTTCTCAATTTCGCCGTTATTGTAAATATTATCACCAGCTAAGATAACTAAATTGTAGGGATTTTTCTGGTGATAGACGGTCATGGCTCTAGCTACATCATACTGTCCTCTGGCTCCCGTGCCAGTATCGGCTACGGATACAAAACGTAGTAATAAGTTTGGCTTGGATGAGTTAGCAATTATTGTACTATCAAGGATGGAATTTTCAGCTAGGCTCTTTTGTAGAGATGAGAATTTCCAAGTGAGAAATCCTGTACCAATGGCACTAATACTACCTAAAAATAAAAACTGACGGCGTTTAAGTTTCATAAAACAACAAATTTAATCAATGGTGCGATAGACAGCTATAGTCAGAATGTGTTTTTATCTGTGTTTGAATCGCTAATCTTGGTAAAAGTTCCATGTCACAAGACAAACAGCGGGAACCAAGGAAGAGACAACAAGCTCAACCTACCCCAAAACCCTACCAGAGAAATCAGCCAATTTGGAAAGTAACAATTATCCAAATTCTGAGAGGAACTATTGGGGTTTTAGAAACAGCAGTGGACAAGTTGGAGACGGAAACCCCTGGAGATGGTGGGGAGACTGTGGGTTTTGTCCAAAGGATACTGTTGGGTTGGGATAGATTTTTAAGGACATTCCGCTTATTTTTGCCATCAAGTGTATCAAACAGCCTTTCAGATGCAACTTTAACAGGAATTTTAGCGATAATTGCTGTGGTTGTAGTGTGGACAGGTACTAATTTATTTTCTGGTAAGCCTGTGGAGGTGGCAACTGTTCCTCCAGTTGAGGAAAGACCCACACCCGCACCAACTATGACTGCACCTCCAGAGTCTGAGAAGTTGGAACCAAAACCAGCAGTAGAAGAGAAACCGACACCAGAACCAACCCCTACTCCTGAGATAGAAGAGAAACCGATACCAGAACCAACCCCTACTCCTGAGGTAGAAGAGAAACCGATACCAGAACCAACTCCCACACCTGAAGTGGAAGAGAAACTGAAACCAGAAACCCAACCCAAGGTGGAATTAACTCCAGAACAAGTATTGATAGCAGGAATTAAAAATCGTTTAGCGGAAATTAGCGATCGCTTTGCCACTGGATTGATAGAATCTATTCAAGCTAACTTCCGGACTAGTGATTTAACTGTGATGGTTAGTGATAATTGGTATAGTTTAGAAGCAAAACAGCAAAACCAATTAGCGGCTGATGTCTTAGGGCGTTCTCAAGAATTGTATTTTACCCATTTAGAAATTGTTGATACTCAAAATAAGTTAGTAGCGCGTAGTCCAGTGGTGGGTAATGAGATGGTCATTTTTAAACGTCGTCAGTTAGTTGATGCTCAGGTTAAAAATCAAGCAAGTAGCCCTCAAAATGCAAGAGTTCAGCAGCAGTCGCATTAATTATTCTGTAACTTGTGCAACTCTTGTACGGGCGGGTTTACCAAAATTCTCGTTCATAGTTGATGATATCTGTAAACCCGCCCCTACTGACTTCTGTCATGGGAATTTTTGCGTAACAATGTAATTGTTAACATTTTTTTCAATCTTACCCATGAAAGCTATTTGGAATGGCGCTGTTTTAGCGGAAAGTGATAATACTATCGTTGTGGAAGGAAATCATTACTTCCCACCAGCAGCAATTAACAAAGAATATTTCCAAGACAGTAGCACCCACACTACTTGTTCTTGGAAAGGAGTTGCGAGTTACTACAGTATCGAAGTAGATGGACAAGTAAATAAAGATGCGGCTTGGTACTACCCCAGCACCAAAGAAAAGGCGAAAAATATTGAAGGTTATATCGCTTTTTGGCGTGGGGTAAAAGTTGAGGCCTAGTCTTTCTAATTAACATAACGGTGCGTTCCTCATTTACCAAGAGGAAATTAACGCACCTTCCTTAGTTTTGTGTCAAATTACTCTTTAGCAATTACTATATCGTTACTCTTAATGACTGCATAAGCTTCGTCTCCTTCAAATAGCCCCAACTCTTCGGCAGAGACTCTAGTAATCATAGATGTTAACTCTACTCTGTGGACAATTTCTAGAGTCACTTCTGTATTCACCGCACCGTTAACGATTTTTTTCACTACTCCCTTGAGAACATTGCGAGAACTGACTTTTAAAGGTTTCTTTTTAGCTACTTCTAGCTCAAAATTCTCAGTTTGCGCCGTCTCACGTTTGGTTGGTAAAGATGTTTCGGTGCTAGAGTGTTTAGGGAGATTGCGTACCAACTCGCGCAAAATCTCAGTTTTGGTACGTTGAGACTGCTGACAGAATTCCTCTAAAATCTTCCGTTCTTCTTCTGAAGTTTGAAATGTTACCCATCCTTGTTCTTTTCTTGGCATAAATTTACCAATTTATCTGGTATATATATAAGTGATATTGGTACAATCCTAGCAAGAGTCTTTCTATTTCTAACCAACTCCTGTGATGGCAATTGTGAAGAAGATGGCTATAGAAGGATCTATTTCCAGTCACAGCATCTAAAATCCAAGATCCAAAATCATCAAGTTAGTTGGTAATTGACAAGAAATAACCGAAGTAAGATGCGATCGCACCAACCGCCCTGATACAATGCCAAACAGTTGAATCTACCACAGCTTTCTGTTTTGTGAACTTTCATCTTGGTTGTGCAGTTTGGGCATATAAAGGTTGGGTGGGAGAATTATATCCTCCAGGAACACGCACCACCGATTTTTTGCATCTTTACAGTCGTCGTTTTACCACCGTAGAAGGGAATACAACTTTCTACGCTGTTCCCAACCAAGAAACAGTGACCCGTTGGGCCCTAGAAACACCACCAGGTTTCGAGTTTTGCTTGAAGATGCCAAGAGACATCACTCATCAACAGTCCTTGCGATCGCATATTCCACAGGCGCTAAAATTTTTAGAGGTGATGCGACCTTTAGGCGAACGTTTAGGGCCCATATTTGCCCAATTACCACCAATCTATTCTCCTGCCCTTACAGACGATTTAACAGCCTTTCTAGAGGCTTGGCCACACAGCGATGCACCCTTAGCATTAGAAGTCAGACATCGAGACTGGTTTCAAGAACCCCATGCCAGTAATTTAACAGCTTTATTAGCAAGTCTGGGAGTAGGTCGGGTACTCTTAGACTCGCGCCCCATTTATAGTGGTGACGATGACCCACAAATAGCCTCAGAACGACGTAAACCCCAACTGCCGGTGCAATTTAGTGTGACTGCACCCTTTACCTTAATTCGCTTTATTTCCCATCCCCACTTGCCTGTCAATCAACCCTTTATGGAAGAATGGGTAACGCAGATTCAACAATGGTTGAAAGCAGGAATACGGATTTATTTCTTTGTCCATTGTCCCACAGAAGAGCGATCGCCCGGTAACGCTCGTCACTTCCAACAACTCCTAGAACAAAGTGGTGTGCCAGTTCCCCCCTTACCTTGGAATCATCTCAACCAACCACCTAATCAGTTGAGTCTTTGGTAAGGAACAGAAGTTCAGAAGACAGAAGTTCCAGAAGTTGCAGAATAATTCAGAAGACAGAAGTTGCAGAAGTTGCAGAAGTTACAGAATAATTCAGATGATTGCTGCTGGATTCTTGCGTTTTAAACTCTTGTTCGCGTGGACGTAGTGTGGCATGGGCATCAGCCATACTTCTGTAACTCCTGTTCGCGTAGCGTGGCGTTCGCGGTAGCGTGCCGGAGGCATCAGCCATACTCCTGTTCGCGCAGCGTGCCGTAGGCATACTTCTGTACGGGCGGGTTTACCAAAATTCTCGTTCATAGTTGATGATATCTGTAAACCCGCCCCTACTGACTCCTGTTCGCGCAGCGTGCCGTAGGCATACTCCTCATTATTACAAAAGATTAAAATTTTATCTTATATTAAGGTTTGCACCTGTCTTTTAGGTGTTTATCAGCATATACATGTAGAACTCTTTTCACCTATGAGTCAAATCGTCTGGATAGCAAGACACGCCAACCGACTCGATTTCGTTAACCCTGATTGGTTTCTCACCGCCGAAAGACGTTATGATCCTCCCTTATCTGATGATGGGATGATACAAGCACAGCAGTTAGCTCAACGACTCAAAGGAGAAAAAATCGCCCATATTTTCGCTTCTCCCTTTTTGCGAACTGTCCAAACAGCCAATGCTGTAGCTGAAGCACTGGATTTATCGATTAAACTGGAAACAGGGTTAAGTGAGTGGTTAAATCCAGAGTGGATGACGGAAGAACCAGAACGGCTGTCAACACTAGCTTTAGCTGATTTATTTCCGAGAATTGACACTAGCTACACATCACGTATTGCTGCACAATATCCTGAAACCCATGCCAAGGTGCGGGAACGTTCAGGACAAACTGCTAGATGTCTGGCAGCTGAGTTCTTTCCAGATGATATCCTCTTAGTTGCTCATGGTGCTTCTGTTTTAGGTGGGGCCATGGGTTTTGTGGGAGATATTGCTATTAAAGAAGTGAAAGCGACCTTGTGTTCTTTAGTGAAACTTGTACGTCAAGATTCTGAGTGGTTGTTAGAACTGACGGGAGATACTTCTCATTTAACAGCAACAGAAAAAGTGGTTCGCTTCGTTTAATTTTTTATCCTCAATATTTTGGAATTAAATTTTTAACTGCTTATGACTTTGTTACTAGCGGGAGATATTGGCGGTACAAAAACTATTTTACGTTTAGTAAAATCCTCTGATGCACCAGGTTTACACACTGTGTATGAAGAAACTTTTCGCAGTGGAGATTTTCCTGATTTAGTCCCCATGGTGCAACAGTTTTTAGCCGCAGCTAATACAGAAACTCCAGACAAAGCCTGTTTTGCTATTGCTGGGCCTGTGGTCAACAATACTGCAAAGTTGACTAATTTAGCTTGGTTGTTAGCAGCAGACAGGTTATCAGAAGAACTTGGTATTGCTGCGGTTTCTCTCATTAATGATTTTGCCGCAGTTGGTTATGGCATCTTGGGTTTAAGTAAACAAGATTTATCAACTTTACAAGTTGGTAAACATCAACCAGATGCACCCATGGCGATAATTGGTGCAGGAACTGGTTTAGGACAAGGATTTTTAATTAAACAGGGTCATCAATATCAAGTTTTCCCTTCTGAGGGTGGACATGCAGATTTTGCCCCTCGGAATGAGTTAGAGTTTCAACTATTGAAGTATTTGCTGGATAAACATGGTATCCAACGGGCTTCTGTAGAGAGGGTGGTATCTGGGTTAGGAATTCTCTCAATTTACCAATTTTTGCGCGATCGCAAAATTGCGGCTGAATCTCCCGATATTGCTGAAGCGGTGAGAACTTGGGAACAGGAAGCGGGACAGCCAGAAAAAACTGTTGATCCAGGAGCTATCATTGGTAGCGCAGCGGTAGAAGGACGCGATCGCTTGGCTGAACAAACCCTGCAAATCTTCGTAGAAGCCTACGGTGCAGAAGCGGGAAATCTGGCCTTAAAACTCTTGCCCTATGGAGGATTATACATTGCTGGTGGTATTGCCGCCAAAATTCTCCCCCTCCTGCAAAATGGTAGTTTTTTACTGAACTTTACCGAAAAAGGGAGAATGCGTCCCTTGCTAGAAGAAATCCCCGTCCACATAATTCTTAACCCTCAAGTTGGGTTAATTGGTGCGGCTGTGTGTGCTTCTAAGTTATAAATAGCAGCATCAGTAAAATTTGCATCCCTAAATGCTAAAACAATGACCATGAGAGTTGTAATATCTTTCATCGCTGCCACTTTTTTATACAGTGGCTATGTTCTTGCTGCACCTCGTCCCAGCAAACCTGTAGCTTCTAGTGATAAACCAGCAGTCACCCAGAAAAAACCTACTGTTCCTAAAGTCGTTCAGCCCAAATGGAAGTTATTTACAGTTCCAGATGGAAGTTTTAGTGTCTTAATGCCTGGAACTCCTAAAAAGCTAACTCAAGTCCAAAAAACCCATATGGGGAAAATTGATTTGCATATTTATTTTGCAGAACCACCTCAACAGCAAGTGGCCTATTTAGTTACTTATAATGAATTTCCCTATAGTTATGCTCAAATGACAGACCCCCAGGAAATTTTTAATGATGCTCAATCAGTGGCGTTAAAAACAACGAAAAGTAATTTAGTTTATCAACGCAATATTCGTAGTTCTAATTATCATGTTGGCAAAGAAATTAAGTATGTGAATTCCATTGGCAAAGTTACACGAACTCGCATGTTTTTTGCCAACGGACGCTTATATCAAGTCACGGCTATTGCTTCTAAAAAACAATATAAAACCTTATCTAAAACAATTGAAGGATTTTTAGATTCATTCCAATTAGTTGTGAAGAAATAAAATTTAGGAACTGGTATTCGTAGAGGCGTTTTTTATAGCGTCTCTCTCTGAAAAATCATGAAAAATTAATTATTCTCTGCGTTCCGAATAATCCTCAGAGGACATGGTATCTAATTCCCAACAACTGTCATCGCGCTGTTTTAAAATTTCATTAGTATCGAAGTAAGTATTAACAATTGGTAAGTTATGGCAGGACATAGTAAATGGGCTAATATTAAACGTCAGAAGGCAGTAGTCGATGCCAAAAAGGGTAAAACCTTCACCCAGTTGTCAAGGGCAATTATTGTGGCTGCGAGAAGCGGTATTCCAGACCCAGCAGGTAATTTTCAACTGCGGACTGCCATTGATAAGGCTAAGGCTGCGGGAATTCCCAATGATAATATTGAAAGAGCGATCGCTAAAGGTGCTGGTACTTGGTCTGATGGTAGTGTTTTAGAAGAGATTCGCTACGAAGGTTATGGCCCTGGTGGTGTGGCTATTTTAATTGAAGCTTTAACAGATAACAGAAATCGAACTGCGGCTGATTTGCGTGCAGCCTTTAGTAAAAATGGCGGGAATTTGGGTGAAACTGGGTGTGTGAGTTGGATGTTTGCCCAAAAAGGGGTTTGTGTAGTTCAAGGTGTTGAGAATGAAGAAAAGCTGCTAGAAGCTTCCCTAGAAGGTGGTGCTGATAGTTATGAGATGACAGAAGTAGAGACAGGGGAAGTGGTGACAGAGGTAGGTAATTTAGAACATCTCAACAAAACACTGAAAGAACAGGGTTTTCAAGTTACAGATGCAGAATTACGATGGATTCCTGATAACTTTGTGGAAGTAACGGATACAGAACAAGCGCGATCGCTCCTCAAGTTAATTGATACACTGGAAAAATTAGATGATGTGCAAAATGTCACTGCTAACTTTGATATGGCCGAAAATCTCATGACAGCCAGTATGGCATATTGATGAATTTGCACAGGTTTTAGTTAAATGTGCATGGAACTTTCCCTTTTTCTTGTCAATATTTTTTGTTTCGCGCATGTGCCGTAGGCATTCCCGTTCGCGTTAGCGTCTCCGAAGGAGAAGGGTAGTCGCAAAGAAGAACGCAAGAATTAGGGATTTTGTCATCAGCTGTCGCTGTAGTGATAGTTGTTTTGTTTTTTGGTAACTTGTGGGTAAGTCCTCACCAATAGAAAGGCTATTTCAATTCGGCAATTATCAAACAAAAACTATAGTAATCTGTTGCATTTGTGTTGGTCAGTGCTAAAGCAGTATTATCCCTGTGTGTCTACCTTCTCTAGGTAGATGAACGGAAATAAGAAAACGTATAAATTGTCCAAGTATGGTAAACACTTGGTATATATCCGGGCTTGGTGGTTGACCAAGCCTTTTTTATGTGCAGAAAAATAATTTTTCTGGATTTTTGGCACTTAATTTCAGGTTTTGCAGTCACTAGTAATATCGGCAGAAGTTGCTGTTTAAAATCTTCTATAGCTATACTATTTCAGCTATGAGAAAAAAAGATATAGTCACAGGAATAAATATGAAAAATCTATTTATTGTTAAAACAATTATTGCATCTTTAGGTTTATTAGTATTATTTTCTTCCGGTCAAGCTTCAGCCCAAATTATCCCCCAACCTTACGTTTCTGTGGGAGAGAAAGATGGTGATGTTACCTATGCAGCAGGTGCCAGGGCATTGAATTTAGGTGTAGAGGTGGGAGTAGGCCCTGATAGTTCCACAGGATTTGATGTGTTGAAATTTATGAATTTACCCGTCATTTCTCCCTATGTAGGATTAGGCTGGTATTCTAATGAGAAGGGTGTGGCTTTATCTGGTGGTGTGCAAGTAAATGCGACTGAGAATGTGTTCCTTGGTGCGGGTTACAATTCGGTCAGAGGATTTAACGGTCAATTAGGAATTAAATTTTAGTGTGCAGAGGTGATGGAATGACGGAAGGTTACGGGCCAAACCCCAAGGAACCTTATCCTGTACCAGGACATCCACGGGTTTGCTTTATTAAAAATTTTGTCAAAGCTAGTAACATTATTATTGGTGATTATACATATTATGACGACCCTGTTAACCCAGAAGACTTTGAAAAGAATGTTTTGTATAACTATGGTAGCGATCGCTTAATCATTGGCAAATTTTGTGCGATCGCAACCCATGTAAAATTCATTATGAATGGTGCTAATCACAAGTTAGATGGCATCTCTACCTATCCATTTCCCATTTTTGGCCATGGTTGGGAGTCAGCAATGACGGAGTTGCTGAATTTACCTAGCAAAGGTGACATCATCATTGGTAATGATGTGTGGATTGGTTATGATGCACTGATTATGCCAGGGGTAAAAATTGGGGATGGTGCAGTAATTGCTGCGCGGTCTGTAGTGGTAAAGGATGTTCCCCCTTACACTATTGTGGGTGGCAATCCTGCGGTTGTGATCAAGCAACGTTTTAGTGATATAGAAATTGAGGAATTACTCAAAATTCGCTGGTGGGATTGGGAAATTGAGAAAATTACTCGCAATCTGGATGTGATTATGAATGGTCATATTCAAAAAATCAAAGCTGCTATATAATTTAAAGTTCTGAAGCACTTTCCGGGGCAATAATTTCACTGTTATTTAAATTTAAAATTAAATCTTGTTCCGTAATCAATTCATTTAGTTCTTTCACTTGTAAATTCATTTGTTCACACGCTTGCCTGAGTTCTTGGGCAAATTTATTCACATCGTTACTATAGCCACATTGATAGGCCGCAATTTCTATTCCTTGTTTGGCATTTGCTCTAGCACAATCTACTAATTCTGTTCCATGCAATGGTTTAAGTGAGACCATAAACTAAATTATATTTCATTCAAACTTGTTGCATTGATAGATTATCAAAGAAGCAAAAATATATCATCCTTCCTCTGTAGGATGAATGGTATGGAGAAATTAGCAAGAAATAATCATTAAAAAGCCTGCTTGCACAGGCTTTGATTGCCCTTTATCCCTTTAGCCGTTGATTATTTCTCCTCCATTGGGATGTAATACTTGACCAGAGACATAGGAAGCATCATCTGAGGCTAAAAAGACAAAACTCGGTGCTACTTCTTCCGGTTGTCCAGGTTTTCCCATGGGTACATCTTTACCAAAGGTTGCAACTTTTTCAGCAGGGAATGTAGAAGGAATTAAAGGTGTCCAAATCGGCCCCGGTGCAACAGCATTGACACGAATTCCTTTAGAAACTAAATTTTGAGAAAGGGAACGAGTAAAGGCAACAATTGCTCCTTTAGTAGAGGAGTAATCTAATAGTTGGGAACTGCCTTTATAAGCTGTAACTGAAGTGGTATTAATAATAGAACTGCCTGGTTGCAAGTGCTTGATAGCTGCTTTGGTAAGATAAAACATGGAAAAGATATTAGTTCTGAAAGTACGTTCTAATTGTTCTTGACTAATATCTTCAATGCTCTTTTGGGGATGTTGTTCAGCAGCATTATTAACAAGAATGTCTAGTTTACCAAATTCATCAATGGTTTGTTGTATTGCTTGCTGACAAAATTCTTCCTGGGTAATATCTCCAGCAATAGTTACTGCTTTACGTCCTTGCTTTGCCACTAAGTCTTTAGTTTCTTGAGCATCTTCATGTTCTTTGAGATAAACTAAAGCTACATCTGCTCCTTCTTTGGCAAATGCGATCGCTACTGCACGACCAATACCACTGTCTCCACCGGTAATAATAGCGATTTTGTCTTGTAACTTTCCACTACCTCGATATTTTTCATCTTCCGCACGAGGTCTTGGTTGCATTTGGGATTCTTTACCAGGTGGTTTTTGTTCCTGGGGAGGTTGTAATCTCTCTGCTTGTGCTTGACTCATAGATTCTGCTCCACATTGATTGTTCGTCAAAATTAATTAAAAAGCAGGAGGTAGGAGAAAATTTTGTTGTTGATTTCAGTTCACAGCCCATCAATTAAAAACCTTGGATTGCAAAGCTAACCCAAGGTTAAATTGTAAATTTTGCTCCCACTTGTTCTTTGCAAGTTTAGGCATTGACACCTTGGATGTTTGTCACTTCCATTGATTATTTGAGTAACCCAACTGTGAACAGAGTTAAATCTAGGTGATTTTCTCTCTCTCATCTTTAGATCACAGAACTCACGACATATGTTCTTTGATCAACGATGAATAAACCTACATTTTTACTGCTGTTGCAAAGAAGTTGAATTACTAATAATTGGTCAATCTAAACTGGAGAAAAATATCTCTCCCCACACTAAACACACATTTTTAATCCAATCACTGACAACAAGTACACAACTCTCTGATGAAGAAGGATATATCCTTAACATCTGCTTTTAAATTAATTGTTATTTGGGAGATATGAATCGTTCTCTAGTTATAAACAAAATATTTATTAGTTCAATCTTAAGAACTATAACTTAGCAGTTTCATTTCCCAAGCTCAAATCTCAAATTGCAGCAGTTACAAAAAGATACATTAGCCAGCAACTTATCAACTACTCTTTGGGCTATATCTAAAGTAGTAAATCATGATTGGGATCAAGATAGGTATGATGTATGGCAACTATAAATGTGGCGGCATTCGACCAAATTGAAGCATTTCGTAACTTACAATTAAAGTTGCGCGATCGCTGGAAAACTAGTGAATTTTTTGATAATAGTGAAGCTGATATTTTAATTATTCCTTCTTTGAGTATCGACCAACGGGAAATCCGCAAAGTCGAGGGGTTTGAACATTATGAAGAAAGATTACTTTTTTCGTTGATTCGGTTACGAAATCCGCGCACGCGACTTATTTATGTTACGTCTATTCCTTTGCATCCCAGCATTATTGATTATTATCTCCAATTACTGCCAGGAATTCCCTTTTCCCATGCCCGTAACCGCTTATTATTATTTTCTACCTATGATTCTGCTCTCAAACCTTTAAGTCAAAAAATATTAGAACGTCCACGCTTATTAGCGAGAATTCGTCAAGCGTTGCGACTGGACAAGGCTTTTATGGTTTGTTATAACTCAACGTTTTGGGAAGCAGAATTATCTCTGCAATTAGATATTCCACTCTATGCAGCAGCACCAGATTTACAAATTTGGGGCACAAAAAGCGGTAGTAGACAGATTTTTAGTGAAAGTAATGTTCCTCATCCTGATGGTAGCGATCGCATGTGGGATGCTCTAGATTTAGCAGAAGCCGCAGCCAATTTGTGGGAACGGCAACCAAGTTTACAAAGGATGGTAGTCAAACTGAATGAGGGAATTTCTGGAGAAGGAAATGCACTCTTAGATTTACGTCCCTTGCAGGATATTGCACCAGGCCAAGCTTCCCATAGTCAAAGGGTAACAGCAATTAGCGATCGCTTTTCTACCATGCGCTTTCAAGCTTCCCAGGAAACCTGGGCCAATTTTGCCAGCAGAATCCCAGAATTAGGGGCCATAGTAGAAGCATACGTGGAAGGAGACATCAAGCGATCGCCTAGTGTCCAAGGACGTATCACACCTGTGGGAGAAGTAGAAATTCTCTCTACCCACGACCAAATTCTTGGTGGACCCGATGGGCAAATTTATCTTGGTTGTAAATTTCCTGCGGATGCTAGTTATCGAGTAGAATTACAGCAACTCGGCTTAAAAGTTGGTAAAAAACTAGCTGAAAAAGGCGCATTAGAAAGATTTGGTGTAGATTTCGTGGCAGTTGACCAAGGTAACAATCAATGGGATATCCAGACCATTGAAATTAACCTCCGCAAAGGTGGAACTACACACCCCTTTATGACCTTGAAACTGTTAACTAACGGACGTTATGACCTATCCACAGGTCTATTTTACAGCCAGCAAGGTAGACCAAAATATTACATTGCTACCGATAACTTACAAAAAGACCGCTATCGGGGATTATTACCCAATGATTTGATGGATATTATCGCCCATCACCGACTACATTTTGATAGTGGGACAGAAACGGGTACAGTATTTCATCTCATGGGTTGCTTGTCTCAATTTGGTAAATTGGGATTAACCAGTATTGGTGACTCTCCCCAACATGCAGAAGATATTTATCACAAAGTCGTCAAAGTCTTAGACGAAGAAACCAGCGATAAAAATCAAAATAACTGGTTATTCTGTGATTATCCTTTCCCCAACGGTTAATCACCAAATCTGACTGTTCACTCCAGTATTCACCAATACAGCTAAAATATTACTAGTAATACTTGCTCACAACGCAAAGTATTGACTTTTCTAATGGCTGGAGGCAAAGAATGGGTTTAGCTGGAGTAAAAATCGTGTTAGTAGAACCAGCTGGGCCATTAAATTTAGGCTCAATTGCCAGGGTGATGAAAAATTTTGGCTGCAATGATTTAGTATTGGTAAATCCCCAGTGCGATCGCTCATCACCTGAAGCTTTAAAAATGGCAGTTCATGCCAAAGAAATTCTCACATCTGCGGTCATAGAAGACACCTTAATAGCAGCACTACAAGGTTGTGTGCGGGTTATAGCTACCGTCGGTCGTGACTACGGTCGAGATAGACCCTTGGAAAACCCACGCATAGCCTTACCTTGGTTATTAGAAAATCCTACTGAACCCACAGCCATCATTTTTGGTAGAGAAGACCGGGGACTGACCAACGAAGAATTAAATTATGCCCACCGTTTAGTTTATATTCCCACCAATCCTGATTACCCATCTTTAAATTTAGCTACAGCTGTTTCCCTCTGTTGTTACGAATTGTCACAGTCAGCAGCGACATTTAGTAGTAAGAATCTTTCCACCCCAGAAATTGCCCCGGTGGATGTTGTAGAAACTTACTACCAAGAATTAGAATCCCTACTTCTTGCCATAGGTTATCTTTATCCTCACACCGCAGCTAGTCGAATGCAGAAATTTCGCCATCTATATAATCGCGCTCACTTGCAAACCACGGAAGTATCTATGTTAAGGGGTTTGCTGCGACAGGTAGAATGGGCAATTAGCCATCAACACCATGGAAATATACAAGATGGGTGACACTATTATTCTGGGGATTTATACTTCAATCTCTTAGTCATGATATTGCAAAAGGCTGAATATGAATTACACTAAACACAAAAATGCTACTTAGTCCCAAACGGTGATCTGAGTACCAAAGTGCCTAATCAGCAATTGTTTTATTTGGGTCGAATGTCTACAAACTATTTACAGTCCAGTGGGTAACAAGGAGTAGCTGTGTCAGAATCAAGTGAAAAACTCATCCCTGTCTCTAGACGACAACTCTCACAGCGTCGTCGTTCTCGTACCGTCCAAAAGGTAGAACCCAAGAAGCCAAAGAGTCAGGAACAGCCTAAACCCACAGCATCTACTGTGGCCATCACACGTATCAATCATAATATCAATCCTAGCGTCACTCCATCCGGAAAGCGGCGGTCACGGTCTGGAGTTGTGACTCCTCCTGTGGTGACACCATTACCAAACAATAGAATCAAGAAACCAGCTACTGCACCTAATGCCGTCCCCTTAAAGACTATACGGATGCAAAAGCCTGGTTTAGTGAAAATGGAGAAGCGTCCATCCCGAAAAACCCGCTTAAAACCCATGGCTAGAACCATGCTCTATGCCTTACGCTTATTGATTGTAGGTGTAGGTATGGGTTCCATTGTCGGTACGCTGCTGTCCATTTTAGACCCAGCCAGTCGTATTGGTTCAGTTCCTCAATCAAATCTCACCATTCATCAAAATTCAGCACAATCTAATCCCCTAGTCAATCCTCCTAGCTTAAATCTCACTCAGGAAATTCCCTCGTTGAAGACTAGTGTTAGCAACTTGGCCACTGCTAATGCTAATTTATCCCCAGGCATTTTACTGGTGGACTTAGATAACGGTAATTATGTAGATATTAATAGTACGGCTAGTTTTCCCGCTGCTAGCACTATTAAAGTACCCATTCTGATTGCATTTTTCCAAGATGTGGATGCTGGAAAAATCACCTTGAGTGAAAAACTCACTATGGCAAAAGAAATGATTGCTGGAGGTTCGGGTAACTTACAATATCAAGCTGTGGGTAGCCAATATTCGGCCTTGGAAATTGCCACGAAGATGATTACCATTAGTGACAATACGGCAACTAACATGTTAATTGCTCGATTGGGTGGCAAAGATGCACTGAATGAACGTTTCCGAAAATGGGGACTAACGAATACAGTCATTAATAATCAATTACCTGATTTAGCTGGTACTAACACCACCAGTCCCAAGGAATTAGCTTTGTTGATGGCGATGGTGAATCAGGGTAATAATCTGGTGAGTATGCGATCGCGTGATATGATGCTGGACATTATGCGTCGCACAGAGCGTGATAATTTACTGCCTTCTGGTTTAGGAGATGGTGCCAAAGCGTATCATAAAACTGGTGATATTGGCACAATGCTAGCTGATGCAGGTTTAATAGATGTTCTCACTGGCAAGCGTTACATAGCTGCGGTCATGGTCAAACGTCCTAATAATGACCCCAGTGCAGAAAAATTGATTAGTTCTATTTCCAGGACAGCCTATCAGTATTTTAGTCAAGCTGCGGTTACACCTGCTGCTAATACTACTCCTCCTGTTTCTACTACTCCTAATGTTCCTGTTTCTAATACCCCCAATTTACCCACCAACAATTATCAATCACCTCCACTAGTTCCTAATATCCCCAACGGAACTATTAACAATGTGCCAATGGGCAATTATCAAGCCCCAATTCTCAATCAACAACCCTTTTATTCTCCCGGATATCAAAATTAAGGAACTTGAATGCAAAACCCCGAAATATAGCATTTCTACAGGGACTAGGAAAATGGAAATTAAATATCTCTTTTTTTCACCATGTAGAATTGCTATAAAATCAATATTGCATCGACTAGATTAATTTTTGCGTGATAACCAGTTGTGCTTTTTTTGTGCATTTGACTAATTCGTTGGTAAATAATTAAAAACAGACTAATCTAAATTTTAGGCTGATATTTTGCTGTTATCTTTATTACAATAGATATTCACCTTTAAGTGAGAAGCAGTAATAATTAAATGCAGATGGACGCAGATAAAAGCAGATAATTTTGTACTTTATTAGATTAAGAAATATTGTTAATCTTGCCCAAATTTTTATGACTGGCAATGAGATGTAGAGTATTTCCAGCCTAAATATACAGGATCTCCAGTTTCGACTTGAGTAAGAAATCATTGCACAAAGTTTTGTTAATTTTTTATAACTTGTGTTGTTTAGCCTTGATAAAATACAATATTTGGTAACTAATGATAGATTAATTGTTAATTTTTAATATTGCTCATGTCTAATATAACTCCTTCCATCCAATTTTTTGCAGGTGTTTTTGAAGAATTAAATAATGTGAGTTTACGTCGAGAAACTCGCACTGGTAAACGCATTGTGGTGATGATATTTAAGGACTTAAAAGCCATATCAGGAATTACAAGTTTTACTAAACAATCGTTGAATTCCTTACTTTTAACAGATGAAGAAGGGGAAATTAGCGTTACTCCATCTTCTACTCAATTCATTTTCGGTGGAGATGAAGGTGATGAACTCAGACGGGTAGAATGTAAGTTTGAAATTGAAAGAGACGACCACTGGGAAAGATTTATGCGCTTTATGCACCGCTATGCTGATGCCAATGGGATGGAGTATGGAGAAAAGAATTAACAATCAAATTCTTTGATAGCGCATTCCTGGTAATTGAGAAACTAAACCCATCAATTCTAATTGTAATAAATAACTGGAAACTAAACCTGCATCTAAATTAGTTTTATGGACAATTACATCAAAACTTAAGGCATCATTTCCTACCACCTGGATAACTTGTTGTAATTCTGGTGATAAATCAGGTAAAGGTGCTGATTTAACTGTGGGGATGTCCACATCAATTTGGGGAATTGCCCCTAGCATTGTTAACAATTCACTCAGTTCTTGATGAATTAAACCCGCACCTTGACTAATTAATTTTAAACAGCCTTGAGAAGGTTGGTCATCAACTCTTCCTGGTAGTGCATAAACATCTCTGCCGAATTCATTGGCATAGGTGGCAGTAATTAATGCACCAGATTTTAAAGGTGCTTCCATGACTAAAACTGCACGACTTAAACCGGCTATGATTCTGTTACGTCTGGGAAAATTAGTTCGATTAGGTGGAGTTTTCGCAGGGTATTCACTCATTACTAACCCAGATGTCAAAATCTGTTTGTATAAATCCCGATTTTTATAGGGATAAATTACATCCACACCTGTACCGAGAACTGCTATTGTTCTTCCACCGGCTTGCATAGCTGCGGCATGACTTTCGGTATCAATTCCTTCAGCCATTCCCGAAACGACCGTAAAGCCATTTTTAGCTAAAGCTGCACTAATTTGTCTTGTCCACCTCATACCATAATCTGTGGGTTGACGAGTACCGACAATTCCCACTAACGGTTTTTGACCGCTATTTTCTGCTAGGTCAACTTCACCGCGATAGTAGACAATTGGGGGTGGACTGGGAATTTCTCGCAGGAGTTGGGGATAGTCTGGGTCTGCTGGTGTCCAGAAATGGGGGTTATCCTGTTGGTGTTGGGTAAGTAGTTGTTGTGGATGGAGACGCGATCGCTGTTGTACCACTTTTTCGAGAGTTTGCCAACCAAAACCCTCAACTTCTCGCAACTGTGCAGCACTCGCTTGCCAAGCTGTTTCTAAGTTGCCGAAGTGATTTTGTAATCGTTGCAGTAATACTGGCCCCACTCCAGAAATTTGCGTCCAAGCTAACCAGTATGCACGTTCTTGCGTCAATTTTGATGCCCTCACACCCCCTTGAACATTTTATACTCCTTTGGCTGTGCGTTGGGATTTTAAATAATCAAATACAGATTTATCACCAATGTCGGGGGGAATTGGTTGGATAACTTTACGCACTGCAAAAACGAGAAAGAATATTGCCCAAGTTGCCAATAAAATCTGTTCTCCAGAAGTTGGTAAAATCCCCGTTAAATGTCCTAGTAATAATAAAGGCACAATGGGAGTTAAGACTTTTGTTTCTAACCGATTGAAGCAAAAAGCTTCTTTGAAATAAATACCAGTTAAAGCGGCAAATAGAAAACCCACCCCGAATATACTCAAGGGTTCATGATAAATAGTCACTGCAAAGGGTTGTTTATCTACATGGGCAAAAATAAAAGCAGAAATGCACCCAATGAGCCAAAATAGCTGCAACAATCGGTGCAGAGAAGCCATATATATGTGAATGGTAAATAAACTGACTCCCAATGCTAGGGCAAAAAGAGTATATAAAGGGGTAATTGCTTGAATAGCGGCAGCTGTGGGAGAAAATAAAACCAAGGCAGTAGCGATCGCAAAACTAACTGCTGCTACCATTAAACCAAAGCGGTAGATGATCACACTCAAGCGATCGCTCTGTGTAATGGTAAATTGGCCAAACTGCCCTTGATAGACTTGCAGCGCAGGTACGGTTTGTGTAGTCATAGCAAAACAGCAATAAATCAACTCATCATCAATAGTCCCAGTTTCTAGTCTAGTGAGTAATCACCTCTAAAGTATCTTGCCAGTCAATTTGCAATTGCGCTTGTGCATTACCACTATTCACAGCAATTTCTACCCACCCATGACTACCAATTAAAGCTAAGGCTTCCCCAACACCCACATCACTGTAAGTTTGACATCCACCAATAGTCATCCCTTTAATTTGCACCGACCAACTTTTACCTTGCACATAACTAGCGGGAATATTCGTGACTAAGTTACCAAAGTAGTCTATATATTGAACACAACCGCAAACCCCAGTTGCTGTTTCTTCCCATTGACCAATATCTAGCTGAACTAAACTGTCTGGATTAATTTCTGTACCCAATTCGAGGAGAGGGACACCGCTAGCTAGATATGCAGCTACTGGTGCAAAGATATCTCGTCCGTGAAAGGTGTTGCTAGGTTGAGGACTCCGCCAATAGTTAAGATTTGTAAGTTCTACTGCCCTAATTGCCGGAATTTGACTGAGTACCCCTGTAAGAAGGCCATTATCAGGGCCAATTAGAAATCCTTGGGAAAATTCTACCGCAAGCGATCGCCTCTGACTACCCACCCCTGGATCTACCACAGCCACATGTACCGTACCAGCAGGGAAATAGGCATAAGCATTCATTAGACAAAAGCGACCAGCAGCAATATTTTGTGGAGGAATTTGGTGTGTTAAGTCCACTATGGTCAAGTTGGAGTTAATTTGAGCAATTACCCCCTTCATGACACCTACATAGACATCATTGATACCAAAATCGCTCAATAAAGTGATTACATTCGATTTCCGCATTTACCGAAAAAATCAAGACTAACCGTGAATTTATAATGAAGAAATATTTTCTGTAACAAGCACTACCAAAAATGTGTTATGTTACGAATAATTGATATAAATGCCCCTAAAGAGGTAAATCCTATGAATCACAATAGAGTACAAGCAGCTAAACAAGCCCTCCAAGCACATAGAGAGAACATCGAAAAAAATATAGAACACCGTTTGCAGATAGCCAAGTCCAAAGGTGATGAACAGCTAATACGTCAATTAGAAGCAGAACTGACAGAATGTAGCTAAATTAAGTTTTTATTGTTCATAGTTTTGTTGTGTGTAAACCCGATAAATCGGGTTTTTTCTTGACTGCTTTTGGCAGAATGACAAATGTCAACTCTAAAACAAGTTTCCTTTGAATTAAAGCATGTTGATGGTTGTGAAACTCACTCAAAAAACACACTAAAAATATACCTTGTCTAAAAATAGTGAATTTTGTATAAGCTTAGGAATGTCTTACTATGTCAAAATTCTTCACTGACGTAGATGAAAGGAGAAATGAGGCTGCTTTTTTGGCAATTTCTTCAGACAAAATAACTTGATGTATCGATATTAAGCCTTCATTTATAAATGAATCTCTCACTACAGCTTTATCTCCACTATTAAAAGAAGTTTCGTAAAATATTTCTGTGATGCCAGCAGAAATAATTAACTTTAAACAAGAAAGACAAGGTTCCAGGGTTACATATATGCTTGCGCCCTCTGTTGATATACCATATTTTGCTGCTTGAGCGATCGCATTTGCTTCTGCATGTACAGCCCTCGATGGTAATGTTTTACTTGCATCACAGCTACTTAAACCTGGATAGCAGTACCCTTGAGTAGTACAATGCGCTGAACCAGAGGGAGAGCCATTGTAACCTGTAGCTACAACTTGCTTATTCTTAACAATTACAGCACCAACTGGAAAAGCTAGACAAGTTGAGCGAGTTGCTGCTAATTTAGCCAACATTAGAAAGTATTCATCCCACGTTGGTCTTTGATAGTATTCTTCAAATGAGCAAATATTTTGCATAGTGTTGAATTGTAAACTTGATTATGCTGTCTTGTTGAAACAAATTTTAAGTGCTATTGCTTCCAATTTACTAAAATATTTTTTAGCTCAATTAAAGCATCTGCACAATCATTAAACTGAATTTCGGCAATCACAGTAGGAATACCACGAGGAAATCTTGATATCCGCTTATCTTTTTCGTACAAAAGAATGATGGGAATTTTGTTGCTCTCTGCATAAGCTAACTCCATTCCTACACCAAAAGAAAGCGAACCAAGGTAAGCAATAACTAAGTCTGAGATACTAACCTGATGCTTATCTTGATCGAAAACTTCACGGGGAGTAATATCAGGATTATTTACCGGATCAGTGTGTAAGTGCGGTACATAAGCTTGAAGACCTACTTCTTCACAAAGCAAGCCTATTTTTTCATACAGTGCTTTAGTTTCTATTGGATTTTCTACATCAGTTAAAGCACCAGATATATATATTTTGTACATTTTTATTAATCACTTTACATTACAAATTCTAGTTATTTAGATGTTGAGTCAACAAATTTTAGTTTTATTACAAAAATATGATTTTTATAATAAATATAAATAGTAAAGTAAATTATATTTACTATTTATTTGATCCTGGAGATAATGTTTTATTTGGATTTGCTTGTATCTGAGGATTAGTATCTGTTCTGGGATTTAGATTAGACGATTCAGAAGGTTTAAATACAGCTATCAATAAAGCAATAAATGAAATAATAACCCCCAATGCTGTCCACCGAGTCTGTTGATCTGAACCTAGAAAGCTTATTAATGTTTCTTTGACACCTTTTTTCAAGTTTTTATACTCTGTTGATTCCTCCATCAATTGTTTTAATCTATCTTTCCTATTATTGGTCATCCAACCATTTTCTGGAGCATTAAAATAGTCGTTTATTTCCTGGTTATTAAGCCGTCCACGTAGAACATCAAGTCTTCCAGGAGTATGTTCATGCTTGCGATGCTTTGATGGATTAGAACACTTAGAACTTAACTTTTCAATCGCTAAATGGGCAATTGGGTTTTCGACATCATTCACGTAAATTTTCACTGGTTTCTTTGAAACATTATGAAGTGCTATGCAAAGAACACTTGACCACTCAGGATTTACTCTTGTTCCAATATGACCTAAACCATTTGATACTTGTTGAACAACTGAATAAAGTGGTCCACGAAATTTATTACTGATCCAAACTGCTTCGCTAGTCCATACTAAAGCAGTATCGTTACCTGGTATCTCAAAAAATCTCTGTTCCTCACCTTGTTGGTTTTTTTCTGTTTGAATAGTCAAACGCTTTTCTTCTCCAAGTGAATAAGCGCACTCACCAGCAGTTAGACATAAATCGCAATCTTTAATACTACCTGGTTTAAGAGGATGAAAAAGTATACCTTTACCAAGCTCCCCAATAATATCTTGATAACTCAAAACTGACATGGAATACTCCCTGAGCTTTAGAAAACACTAGAATTTTTTATAACCGTCACTAATGACGGTTATTAATTAATGCTTATCTATCTTGGATATATGCTTTGTCAAGTTTAATACAGTCTGCTGCCTTCTGCAATTCCATACCTAAATATGCAGCATGATCTGGACATATTGCGGGAGAAGCCGCACAAATTTCTCTGGCTAACTTCAGGGCATTTTTCCCAGAGTAACAACCAACAATCTCTCCACTGCCAGGAGTTGTATGAGTGACAACAATTTGACCATCAGCAATTTCAATTAAAAAGTTACCTGCGGGGTCAGCATAATCTAATTTCGAGCAAATAGCTGCATATTGTTGTTTAATTAGTTGTTCTGCATTACTCCAAGTATCATCATATATATGAGCCGATTGACTGAGAGTTATAAGTGGGCCCATGTACAAATCGTAGGCAGAACGGTTAGCAATTTCATCTCGAATATGTTTTTGTAAAGCCCTTAACCCCATGGCATTAGCAGGCCAAGCTGCAAACATATCATTACTTCTGAAAATGGCAGTTAGTGATAATTCATTATCAACTACTCTTAACCAAATATGATTCAAACAAGGGCTACCACCTTTGTCATGGTCTTTCACATCCCATAAAGTCATAACTGCACTAGCAGCATCAATTTCACCAATTAATTTTTCAATTACCTGCTCAATTTGGTCGCGGTCAAACCAGGAACGTAAGCGTTGACCGTAGGTGTATTTTACTCCTTCTCGATAGGGTGAATCATCTAAAATCTGGGAAATATATTCAGTTAAAAAACTGCGGTCAATTGGTAAATAATTGGGTTCAGGAAAATAAAAATCCGCAGGTTCAGCGGTGACAACTGCCATTAAATCTATGAGTTCTTGCCACTTGCCATCATAACCAGTGGGACGAATTGTGCCTGTGGTTTTAATGCGATGGATGATTTTTACCCAGGTTTCTGCAATGGTTTTTCCTTCTATGCGGTGTCCGTAGCGTGTTCCTGGTAAAACGGTTGGTTCTACAGTGGCCATGGGAAAGTCTAAGGGTATTCCCCAAGGTTCCACAGCTTCTATTTGGGCAAAAGCCTTAATTTTCTCTACTGCTTCAGCAATTGATGTCGCTACTTCAACTTTTAGGGCGTGACGCAGTTTTTCAATGGCCCTAATATCAATATCAATATCAATATACCCAGGAATGTGAGAGCGAATTACCCAAGATTTACGACCTGTATCGCTTACGCTTTCTTGGACACCGTGATGGAAAAAGTCCCGTAAACATTCTCCTGCACCTGCATTTTTATCTTCCTTAGTAGCGTTGAGAATGACTACATAGCGGACATGGGGGTTTAAGAGGAGGTTACGGACTAGTAGATTGATGCCTCTGGTCGGTGAATATAACTGCCCAATTACAGCATACTCACTTGGTTGCAGATGTTTAGCGATCGCTTGTTTTACTGTCCATCCTGTAATTACAGCTACTTGCCCGCTACCATAGATTAACTGGTTGGGTTTATGCTGTGCTGTATAGTGAAATTGGGTAACTTGACCCATCTTGCTCATCTTTTAGTTGAAAAAAAAGATTAAATACTATACTATTTCATCATAAATTTGTCTTCAGTTTACACAATAAAAGCTTTCTTCATTTATTTCTCTGCGATTTTACTCACGAACAGTGAAAACTCATATGTCGTGATATCACTCTTTTGAGCAGGTTAGCTCTGTGATATTTAGTGATTATATTCAGTCAGGGTCAATTATTAATATCAACCAGCAATGGTATCACTAGCCATCCAAGGTATATTTTTATATTTTGGACTAATAAACAGGAAATCAATTTATGCCAAGGCTACACATTTTAGCCTTGATAATAAATATTTATGAAATTTCTTAGTTTTTAAGGATAGTGTATTCCCTGCAAGTTAAGCAATTATTTTAAATATAAATCATGCTACTTAACCAAGGGAAGTGGTTGTTTTTTAAAAGAGCTTTCAGATTTTTAATTATTAATCTGTTGCTAGCGATCGCCTACTATATTTGTGTACAAATTAGTTTAAAATTTTCATCTTTACCAGGTGGAGTTGCCTCTGTGTGGTTTTCGTCTGGGATGACATTAGCCGCAGTATTTTTATTTGATATACAGGTATTTCCGGGTATTATTATCGGTTCTATCTTGGCTTTAGTAGACACATTATCAACATTAGAACCACCTTTATCTACCTTTAACTTGATTTTACTCAACTTAATTTGTGCAGCGAGTAATTGTTTGCAACCATTAATTAGTAAAAAGATATTCCAAAGATTTGCTCCTGCTAAAACCATATTTAATCGAGTAGATACAGTTTGTATATTTATAGTTGCCGCAATTATTTCACCAACGATATCAGCTTTCATGGGTGTTACAGCTTCCTATTTAATGGGTACTATTCCTGGGAGTAGTTATTATATTTGCTGGCTCAATTGGTGGTTGGCTAGTGCATTAGCTCATTTACTATTTACGCCATTTCTACTATTATTACCTACTTTTCGTTGGCACAAATACAAATCCATGATTGGAGAAATTACTTTAATATTAAGTTTTATCGTGGGTATTATTTGGGTCGGCTTTATAAGTAATTATAATTTGGAATACTTATTTTTACCAATTTTAATTTGGACTGTCTTGAGATTAGGAAAATTTCCTGCCAGTTTTTTAGTGAGTTTAGTTTCTTTATTTGCAATTTTTGCCACTGTTAAAGGATACGGTTCCTTTGCCAAGTATACAAACCATGACTCACTGATTATGTTGCAATCTTTTACAGCAGTTTTTTCTTTAACATCTTTGGTGTTATCTGCGGTAATTGATGAAAGAAAAAATGCTCAATTATCTTTAAAAAACACACTAGCAAATTTAGAACAACAAGTGATAGAAAGAACAACCGCTTTACAACAAAGTGAAGCTCAACTTGATGGGTTCTTCTCCTCTGCTGCTATCGGTATGGCAATTCTGGATAATCAAATCCAATTTATCCGAGTTAATGAAATATTAGCAGAAATTACTGGTGTCTCTATCGCTGACCATTTCGGTAAGACAGTGAGAGAGATTATCCCAGATTTAGCGCAAGAAATAGAAGTAAGTTACCAGACCGTAATTAAAACTAAACAACCTTTATTAAATCAAGAATTAACTGGTAAAATCATCAACAAAAATCAAACTCCACCTACTTGGCTAGTTTCCTATTTTCCGATTTTTAATACCAATCATTATCCTGAGCGAGTAGGTTTATTGTTTATGGATATAACTGCTCGTAAACAACTCGAAATACAACTTCAAGAACAAGCTTTACTGGATGGTTTAACACAAATTGCTAACCGTCGTCATTTCGATGAAGTATTAATTAAAGAATGGCAAAGGTGTACTCGCAATCAACAACCTCTGTCTTTAATTCTATGCGATGTTGATGAATTTAAAGCTTACAATGACAACTATGGTCATCCAATGGGTGATATTTGTTTAATCCAAATTGCACAAGCTATCCGTCAGCATGTAAAACGTTCAAGTGATTTAGTCGCGCGTTATGGTGGAGAAGAATTTGCAATTTTACTTAGTAACACGAGTACAGAAGCAGCAGCACACATTGCTAATATAATTCGTGGGGAAATTCATCAAATCAATATTAGACATGAATATTCCCAAGTTACTAACCATATAACTTTAACTATGGGAATTGCTACTTGTATTCCTCTTCAGAATCATCCAGTGGATAAATTGATCAGAATCGCAGACCAAGCACTCTATGAAGGAAAAAAACAGGGACGCGATCGCATAGTTAGTAAAATCCTAGTGTAGCAGTATCAATAGTATAAAGTCTAAAAAAATTAAGGTGGGCATTGCCCACCATGAGATTTTAAAGGTTTTTAAAACCTACTAAACCTTAAACTTCTCAGTGATGCGTTTCATTGCTTCTTCCACATTTTCCCGACTGTTAAAGGCAGAAATGCGGAAATAACCTTCACCCGCAGCACCAAAACCGGAACCGGGAGTTCCTACAACATTGACGGTTTGTAATAACTTATCGAAAAATTCCCAGCTAGATAAACCATTGGGAGTTTTCACCCAGACGTAAGGTGCATTCACTCCACCGTAAACTGATAAACCTGCGTTGGTGAGTTGTTCACGGATAATTTTGGCATTTTCTAAATAGAAACTTACCAAAGCTTTGGTTTGTGCTTGTCCTTCTGGTGAGTAAACTGCTTCTGCACCTCGTTGGACAATGTAGGAAACACCGTTAAATTTGGTGGACTGACGACGGTTCCAGAGTTTCCAAAGTTCTACATTGGAACCATCAGCAGCTTTTGCTGTCAGGGTTTTGGGAACCACTGTTAGCGCACAGCGAGTACCGGTGAAACCTGCGTTTTTGGAGAAAGAACGAAACTCAATGGCACAATCTCTAGCGCCTTCAATTTCATAGATAGAATGGGGAATAGTGGGGTCTGTAATAAAAGCTTCGTAAGCAGCATCAAAGAAGATGATGGAACCATTGGCTTTCGCGTAATTCACCCACTCTTGTAAATGTTCTTTGGTTGCGGTTGCACCGGTGGGGTTATTGGGGAAGCAAAGATAGATTAAATCAACTTTTTGGGCAGGAATTTCTGCGGTGAAGTTGTTTTCTGCGGTGACAGGAAGATAAACTAAACCTGCATATTCGCCTTTTTCGTTAGCATCCCCGGTGTTACCTGCCATAACGTTAGTATCGACGTAAACGGGATATACGGGGTCGGTAACGGCGATGGTGTTATTTTTGCCAAAAATCTCTAAAATGTTGCCTGTATCGCATTTAGAACCGTCAGAAATGAAGATTTCATCTGCGTCTACTGCTGCTCCTCTGGCTTGGAAATCCTGCGCGGCGATTTTTTCCCGCAACCAAGCATAACCTTGTTCTGGGCCATATCCTTTGAAGCTAGAGCGATCGCCCATATCTTCTACTGCTTTAATCATGGCAGTCCGGCAAGCTTCTGGCAAGGGTTCAGTAACATCACCAATACCCAAGCGGATGATTTTCGCATCGGGGTTAGCTTGTGCAAAAGCATTCACCCTTCTAGCAATTTCCGGGAATAGATAACCAGCTTTTAGTTTTAGATAGTTGTCGTTAACAGTAGCCATCGTAGATTTTTGAAGACACGCACTAAAATAGCTTACTGTAATTGATGGCTGGGATACCTGTTGATAATTCATTAGTTGCCTGTTAATACAGTTCACACCAGCATCAAACTGATCCATGAGGCTTCACTGTAAATCCTGAATATGGTAGTAAAATTTGATCAAATCTGAATATTTAGCCAATTTTCTGCTATTTATAGCAATTTCCATTCCCGTGAGGTACAAGCAATAAGAATTAAACGTAGATGATTTTGTGCCTCATAACATTGGCAACAGTTGTAGCTATGTAACTACTACTAGTATAAAATTTTATGGATAATCATCAATCAGAAATTGATCAGAAATTAACTAATGTTTTTACGCACTAAAAACTGGGAGAATTAGCAGCAGCTAAGGAATTATGTCAGCAGATTTTGCAGGTACAACCTGAACATGTTCACGCCATGTTTGTATTAGGTGTAATTTATCAAACCCAAGAAAATTTTCTAGCAGCTATTGAGATTTATGAAAAGATTTTAGCTATCAATGCCAATATAGTAGAAGTATATATATATTTAGCGGCTATAGAGATAAAACGGGGCAATATTGATCAAGGAATTATTTATAGTCAAAAATCTATCGCTTTACAACCAGACAAGGTAGATGGTTATGTAAATCTCGGTCATGGTTTACGGTTGCAAGGAAATTTAGCAGCGGCAGCTAAAGCCTATCAAAAAGCGATACAAATCAATCCTCATCTGCCAGAATGCCATGCTCTATTAGGAGTAATTTTTCAAGATTTAGGACAAATAGAATCTGCAATTTCTTATTTACAAACATCCATTGCTTTAAGTCCGAAAAATGCGTCTTTTCACAATAGTCTGGGTAATGCGCTGATCAAAAATAATAGATGTGAGGAAGCGATCGCACATTATCAACAGGCTCTAGCACTGAGTCCACATGATACCGAATTCCATTATAACCTAGCAAACGCCCTGCGAACTACCGGAAAATTAGCACAAGCGATCGCACATTACCAACAATGTCTCGATGTCATCTTTGAAAGAAAAATATCAGCAAATGTGGGAAAAATATTGTTTAGAAACTCAGAAGAATTGATATTTATATCAATCATCTATATTGGAATAAATAGAAAAACGCTACAAGTTTTCACTTGTAACGGTAAGTAAATAAAATTTATTCCGAATCTACAGAAAGTCTTAGAAATCTAACACAAGCTTTTCAAGTGTTGCGGTATTAATTAGCAGCGCGACGACGACGAGCAGCAGCCATACCAGCAGCTACTACACCTAGACCGATGATTGTAGCAGGTTCGGGAACAGGTTTGGTATTTGTTTCCGCTTTAAACAAAGAAATATGAGATAGATTTGGTTGTTTTTCGCCATTATTGAGCAGACCTAGTGTCTTCCAAGCTCCACTAGAGACTTGGTTAAAGCTGTTAAAGAAATACACTGCAAATCCGTCACTACCTTTCAAACTGATAGCAAATGGACCAGTGAGAGATGGACTAACGCTCCAGTTTCCATCTTGAGAATCTGCAAAACCATCAAAACCATTGGCACTACTACTAGTAGATTCATCTTTACCAACAAAAGACCAGTTGTAATTTACGTTGAACAAAGTGTTCAATTGGCCGAGTAATGGATTACCATCTCCCAAAACATCGTTTTGATAAGGCCAGAGAGTAGAATTGGTTTCAAACTCACCTCTACAAGCAGTTGCATTACCAAATCCATTAGCAGTGACATCGCTTAGTTGACATGTACCAGTTGTTGATGTTGAACTGCCACCACCGTTGTTACCACCACCGTTGTTACCACCGCCACCGCCGCCGCCGCCGCCGCCACCGCCGCCACCGCCGCCGCCACCGTTACCACCGCCACCACCACCACCATTAGCGAATGCTGGTGCAACTGCTGAAGTATAAACCATACCTGTGGTTAATAACGCTGAGAGCAACACTTGAACTAATTTATTTTTCATTCTCTTTTACTCCTTGACTCGGTTCGTAACTTTGTATGCGCTTTTTTCTATTTTCTGTTGTCGTTTATCTTACGTAAGAGTGCGACTACCCACAATAGAGTAAGTAGTGTTTTTACTAGGTCTTCAAACAAAGGGCAAGTAATATGAAGTAGATATAAATAACTAGAGAGAATTTCTAAATCTATAGAAAATTACTAATGATGTGAGACGAAATATTTCGAGTATTATTTATGGTTTAGAGTTATATTTTTATCGTCGATAATCATTTTCATTTGATTCAATTTTGATAAAATGCTTGCAGGCTTGACATATTGTCGAATTTCGATTATCATTCCTACTTGGAATGAAGAAAAAAATATTGCCAGAGTAATATCTGGTATCCAATCTAGTGCCAATTTAGAAATAATTTTGGTTGATGGTGGGTCTCAAGATAATACTGTCAATCTAGCTAAAGCATTAAATGTAACTGTTATTTCTTCTCCTCCCGGTCGCGCTGTACAGATGAATATAGGTGCAGCAGTAGCGAGTGGTGATATTTTGTTATTTCTCCACGCGGATACTAAATTGCCCCCTGATTTTGAGACGTTTATTCGCGCTGCACTACAACAACCGGGAGTGGTTGCTGGTGCATTTACATTGGCAATTGATGCACCCCAGTGGGGTTTGCGGTTGGTAGAATGGGGAGTAAAATGGCGATCGCTCCTTTGGCAGCTACCCTACGGTGATCAAGGTATCTTTTTGACTAAATCCATGTTTATGGAAATTGGCAAGTTTCCAGAATTGCCAATTATGGAAGATTTTGAACTGATGCAACGCTTGAAAAAACGCGGTAAAATTACTATTGTTCCTGTTCCTGTCATGACTTCGGCTCGTCGGTGGTTAAAAAAGGGTATTTTCCGAACGACCCTGATCAATCAAATTGTGATTATTGGTTATTTACTGGGAATTGCACCCGAACGAATTCGCGCTTGGTATCGTCAATAACTAAAAATTGATAACTATTTTTGGTCAAATCTATGCCACCAAATTATCAATTACGCTTAAACAAAATCATCAAATTAATTTGTTTAAGTTGTTTTGTGGTCATCGCCCTCATAGTTAGTAGAAACTGGCAGGTTTTAGAACATGCTAATCAATCTATTCTCTGGATACAAAGTTTAGGTAAATTTGCTCCAATTGTTTTTATTTTCTGCTACAATATCGCCACAATTTTATTTATTCCTGGCTCCATTATGACCTTGAAAGGAGGTTTTTTATTTGGGTTATTTTGGGGTTCAATTTATGTATTTATTGCCGCTGTTCTTGGTGCTATCTGTGCCTTCTTAATTGGTCGTTATCTATCAAGGGATTGGGTTAATAAACAGCTAGAAAAACATCCTAGATTTCAAGCCATTGATGCAGCAGTTGCCCAGGCAGGATGGAAAATAGTTTTATTAACAAGACTTTCGCCAGTTTTTCCCTTCAATTTATTAAATTATGCCTTTGGAGTTACTCAAGTATCCCTAAAAGATTATGTTTTAGGTTCTTTTGGTATCATTCCGGGGACGTTGTTGTATGTTTATATGGGTTCCCTGGTCAATAATATTTCTATGTTAGATTTAGCCAATGAATCTCAATATTCAGAGACAAAAATTTTCCAGCTGTTTATTAAAATTATTGGCTTTTTAGCAACATTAGTAGTGACCATATATATAACTAAAATTGCTCAGAAAGCCATCAATACAAAAATATCTAACAACGAATTAGCGACATTAGCGAATAGTTCTAAACGCAATGATTAGTCATCATATATTTCCAAATATATTTCCAAAAAAATGGCGGTTATTTATCTGTTTATCGTTAGCAGTAGTAATTGCTTGTATATGGACACAGGAAACAGCTTTAGCCGAAACCACCATTGATTTTACAGAAATTAATCCACAAATCTGGTTAAAACAAGTTTTACAGTGGATTGATAGTCAAGGTGCAATTGGGGCGATCGCTTTTATTTTAGTGTATATCATTGCTACAGTAGCCTTTTTGCCTGGTTCCCTCCTCACATTGGGTGCAGGAGTGATTTTTGATGTGGGTTTAGGGTCGGTTTACGTCTTTATTGGTGCGACCTTAGGTGCAACCGCAGCTTTTTTAGTGGGACGTTATTTAGCGAGAGACTGGGTAGTTAAAAAAATATCTGGTAACAAAAAATTTGCGGCCATTGACCAAGCTGTGGGGAATGCAGGTTTAAAAATTGTTTTATTAACAAGACTGTCACCAATTTTTCCCTTTAATTTATTAAATTATGCTTTTGGAATTACAGGGGTGTCTTTCTCAGATTATGTGATTGGCTCTATCGGTATGATTCCTGGTACAATTATGTATGTTTACATTGGTTCTCTTGCTACCAGTTTAGCGATGCTAGACACTGCCACTCCATCCGGTAATTCTAGTATTCAATTAGCCATGAAAATATTTGGTTTTGTAGCTACTGTCTTGGTAACAATTTATATTACTAAATTAGCAAAAAAAGCTTTAGATGCTGAAGGGTTGTAGGGTAGTAAGCTGTTGTGCATTTTAAATCCACAACAGCAAGTCAAAAGTCAAAATTCAAAGTAGAATATAATTTCTCTACAAGGGTTTCCTTTCGAGGTCGCACCAATGTCTAATGCCGAAACTGAGAGAATCATTATTCGCCCAATGGATGAGTATAATCAAAAATTGATTGCTAATGTTCATCCAGTAAATTGGGTTAATCCCCAACCTGCGGATAATTATGATTTAGTAGTGATTGGTGCAGGTACAGCAGGTTTAGTAGTAGCCGCAGGTGCTGCGGGGTTAGATTTAGGGTTAAAAGTAGCATTAATTGAAAAGCATCTCCTGGGGGGAGACTGCTTAAATGTTGGTTGTATTCCTTCTAAATCAATTATCCGTTCTTCCCGTGTGATTGGGGAAATTTGGAAGGCACAAAATTTAGGTTTAAATGTTAACAAAAATGTGGTGGTAGATTTCGCTTCAGTCATGGCAAGAATGCGACAAATTCGCGCAGGTATTAGTCCCCACGATTCCGCAGCTAGATTTAAAAAATTGGGTGTCGATGTTTTCTTTGGCAATGGTCGATTTACAAGTAAAAATACTCTGCAAGTAGAAGATACAAATATCAAGTTTAAAAAAGCTGTAATTGCTACTGGTGCTAGACCTGTAAAACCCCAAATCACAGGGATTGAACAGGTAGGTTATTTAACTAATGAAACAGTTTTTTCTCTGATTCAAAAACCGGAAAGTTTAGCTGTAATTGGCGGAGGCCCCATTGGTTGCGAATTGGCACAGGCTTTCCGACGTTTGGGTGCAGAAGTGGTTTTATTTCATAGTAGTTCCCACATTTTAAATAAAGAAGACCGGGAAGCGGCAGAAGTTTTACAAAAGGTACTCATTAAAGAAGGTATTCGTGTTGTTTTAAATTGCAAATTAGAAGAAGTCGTGACTGTGACGGAAGGAAAACGACTGTATTTTTCTGTTAATGGTCATCGAGATTCAGTGACAGTGGACGAAATTTTAGTTGGTGCAGGACGTGTACCCAACGTGGAAAATTTGAATTTAGAAGCGGTGGGAGTGGAATATGACCTCAAAGAAGGTGTGAAAGTGAATGATTATTTACAAACCACCAACCCAAAGATTTTTGCCGCAGGGGATGTCTGCATGAATTGGAAATTTACCCACGCAGCAGATGCAGCCGCAAGAATAGTGATTAAAAATGCTTTATTTGCACCTTGGGGTTTAGGAAAAGATAGACTCAGTAAGTTAGTGATGCCTTGGGTGACATATACTGACCCTGAAATTGCCCATGTAGGTATATATGCAGAGGACGCGCAAAAACAGGGAATTGAGGTCGAGACAATCAAGATACCTTTTACTAGTGTAGATCGAGCGATCGCTGATAGTGAGGAATCAGGATTTTTAAAGATTCTCCACAAAAAAGGTACGGATCAAATTTTGGGTGCCACAATAGTGGCCAGTCATGCAGGGGAAATGATTTCCGAAATCACCACAGCCATTGTCCATCAAATCGGTTTAAGTAAACTCAGTAGTGTGATTCACCCTTACCCCACCCAAGCAGAAGCAATCAAGAAAGCTGCTGATGCTTACCGTCGGACATTGTTAACTCCGAGAACTAAAAAGATTTTGGGCTTTTTAACTAAATTCTCTTGATTTTCAGTTGCTAGATAGTATAAAACCCCTCTCCGTCTTCAATATCTACTACAGATAGAGTATAGGAGTGGGGTTTGTTTGCCCCTATCATCAATTGTGGTGTCAAGATAACCGTAGACAAGGCAGTTAGGACATTAACTACAGCAGTATGGCTGCGCCACGCTGCGCGAACAGGAGTTTAAAAATTCAAGAATTAAACAGTAATGGTATGAATTATTCTGTAACTTCTGTAACTTCTGTAACTCCTGTCTTCTTCCTCTGTCACCTGCTATAGATGAACGTTTCAGTTAACTAAACTGACCGCCAGCATCTAAATTAAATAACATTTGTAGAGTTTGCATACAGCGTTGTCTGGCTTCTACATCCTGTTGGGCCCGTAACTGCACCATGGGATCATGGAGAATTTTGTTAACTATCCCCCTGGTTAACGCTTCAATTACTTCTTGATGTCTTTCGGCAAATTCTGAACCTAAGCGCGACAAAGCTTTTTCTAATTCTTGTTCGCGAATGGTTTCGATTTTATTTCTTAGGGAACTGATAGTAGAAACAGTTTCCAAACTACGCCACCACACATCAAAGGCTTCTACTTCTTCATCTAATAGCCTTTCTGCTTCCTGGGCCATTTTCCGACGGCTTTCATAATTTTGAGCTACAACCGCCTTTAAATCGTCTACATTAAAGGCTTGGACGTTGGGTAGGTCGTTGACATCTGCATCCACATTTCGGGGCACAGAAATGTCAAATAACATCAGTGAGTGAGTGGGTGCTAACACCTGTTCTAACTTGGCACGGTCAAGAATTGGCTCAGTTGCAGAGGTGCTGGTAAAGACCAAATCACTATTGGCTACCACATTCATCATCTCAGACATGAGATGGATTTGGATAGGCTGTTCTGGGAATAACTTGGCTAATTCTTCTGCCCGTGGCAGAGAACGGTTAACAATGGTAATTTGGGTTGCACCCTTAGAAATGAGGTGTTGGACTAGCAATCTGGACATCTTACCAGCGCCCAAAATTGCTACTCGATAGGGGGCTAAATTTTCTACTTTGATTTGGGCTAACTCCACAGCCGCAGAACTGATGGAAACCGCACCAGTACCAATACTAGTTTCTGTACGTACCCGTTTACCGGCTGTAATTGCTTGTTTAAATAATCGATTCAAAATGGTTTTGATGCCGCTGTATTGCTGGCCGAGTTTGTGGGTATTTTTGACCTGGGCCAAGATTTGACCTTCACCCAAAACCAGACTATCTAAGCCGGCGGCTACACGCATAACGTGCATGACAGCATCGCTATGTAACAACGTAAACAGATGCTGTCTTAAAGCAGTGACGGGAATTTTGCTGTGTTCAGAAAGAAACTGAGTTACTTCCTGCACACCCTGATGAGTTTCGCTACTCACAATGTAAATTTCCAGCCGGTTACAGGTGCTGAGGATAGAAACTTCATCAATATGAGGATAACTAATGAGATGAGCGATCGCACTCTCGGTTTGAGGTTCGGGAATACTTAATTTTTCTCTAACTTCAACTGGGGCTGTTTTATGGCTTAACCCCACCACTGCAATATTCATTTCTTAAATTGGTAATGGGTAAAGTAGGTGATCGGCGATAGGTGGTAGGGAACAGGGAACAGATAAGAGCGCAAGTTCTGGAATTTGACTTGGTTTGTCTTCCCGTCTCCCCTTCCCTAGTCCCTAATTCTTAGTGCAGTTGTACAACTTTGGGTTGTTCAACCATGTGAATAGTATCGACAAAGCGAGCAGTTTTTGATTGGCTAGAGATGACTAAGCTTTGAGTCCGTGCGCCACCGTGGAAGAAGCGAACGCCTTGCATGAGGTTTCCAGAGGTAATACCACAAGCAGCAAAAAGAACGGTTTCACCAGATGCTAGTTCATGAGCATCATAGACTTTATCAATGTCAGTAATGCCCATAGAATTTAAACGCTCTATATTGGCTTCTTTGCTTTCGCCGATCAAACCTGTTTTCACGATAGCTGGATCGTAGATCAATTGACCTTGGAAATGTCCACCCAAAGCGCGCATAGCTGCCGCAGAAATTACACCTTCTGGAGCCGCACCAATACCCATCAAAGCATGAATATTAGTACCAGCAAAACCGCAAGAAAGGGCTGCTCCTACGTCACCGTCGGAAATCAGTTGCACTCTTGCACCAGCGTCCCGAATTTCTTTAATCAAATCGTTGTGGCGCTCGCGCTTCATGACTACTACAACTAGTTCATCAATAGCACGGTCTAAACACTCGGAGAGAATTTTGAGGTTTTCTGTAGCTGATTTGTTGATGTCTACTTTG
This sequence comes from Richelia sinica FACHB-800, assembly GCF_014698825.1. Taxonomy (GTDB): domain Bacteria; phylum Cyanobacteriota; class Cyanobacteriia; order Cyanobacteriales; family Nostocaceae; genus FACHB-800. Next base: position 8,039 of record NZ_JACJTT010000010.1, on the reverse strand, counting down.
CCTTTAGCAGCTGGAGGTGCTGCGAGTTTCTTCATGTAGAAGTCGGGTGCAGCAAACAGACCGCCTTTTTCAGAAATTGCGAGTACAGCCATTGAACCAGGTTGTCCATAAGCCACCAAGTTTGTACCTTCGCAGGGGTCAACAGCGATATCGATTTCTACTAATTCATCTGGGTTACATAAGTCTTTGGCATTGGGATTAGCGCAAATACCTACTTCTTCACCGATGTAGAGCATGGGAGCGTCGTCCCGTTCTCCTTCGCCGATAACGATGCGTCCGCGCATGTAGATTTTGTTCATCCGCTCCCGCATAGCTTCTACAGCTACTTGGTCAGCAGTATTTTTTTCGCCTTTACCCATCCATTTTGCGGAGGCGATCGCTGCTTGCTCTACTACCTCAATAATCTCTAACCCAAGTGTATTTTCCACAGAGTCTGCCCTCTTGATTGCTGAATCTTGTCGTTGTTTTATCTGGCTATTTCAGTTTTCAAGTCTACCAAAGGGCGGTTACACATGGAAAAAAGACTTACCTGGGGTTTGTGTTAAGTTTTGCTGCTAAACCCCTCAAACTCTGGCTCATTCCTGGTTATGCAACTTGATCAGACTTTTGTTGTAAATGAGAAGATGATCATTAAAATTAATTTGTAGGACATGAGTTTGACTTTTCATGTCCAAAAATTTTTGTCCATAAAATTCAAATTTAATACTTAAGAAAGATGCTGCCACTGATCAATCGTCTATTGGGACGCTCCCCAGAGCGCGTTAAAGCAAATGTAGAAATTTACACTTGGCAAACTTGCCCTTTTTGTATCCGCGCTAAGATGCTGCTGTGGTGGAAGGGTGTGAATTTCACTGAATACAAAATTGATGGTGATGAAGCTGCCAGGGCAAGAATGGCAGAACGCGCTAATGGCAGGCGGACTGTCCCCCAAATTTTTATTAATAATCACCACATAGGCGGTTGTGATGATATTTATGCACTAGATACTCAAGGTCAGCTAGACCCAATGTTAGCAACACAGGTCTAGGTGATAGGGAGATGGACAACCAAACCCCTAGCCTTGACTACCCAGACTATCTGACATATCGACAATGGATGAATCACGCTCTAGAATTGGCACGGATGGCTGGTGAAGCGGGAGAAGTGCCTGTAGGTGCGGTGATTGTTGATGGTGCTGGTAACATCGTTGCTGAAGGTGAAAATAGAAAGGAGCGCGACCAAGACCCCACGGCCCATGCAGAAATCGTGGCGATTCGCACAGCCACACAAAATTTACACAGCTGGCGACTGCATGAATGCACCCTGTATGTAACTTTAGAACCTTGTCCCATGTGTGCAGGAGCGATCGCCCATGCCAGGTTGGGTAAACTAGTCTACGGAGTGGACGATACCAAAACTGGCGCGATTCGTACTGTTATCAACATCCCTGATAGTCCAGCCTCTAATCACCGACTACAAGCGCTGGGAGGTATTCTAGAATCAGCTTGTAGAGAGCAATTACAACAGTGGTTTGCCAGTCAAAGACTGAAGCAAAAATGACAGACAGAGGTGAAACTGTCCATCCAGGAAAACAAAAAATACCCAAGAAAATCTACGGTGGAATTAGTGAAGTTTGCGTTGCATTTTACCACCAACCAGCAGCCGCTCTAATGACAGAATTTATTACTGCTTCTAGCATCTATCCATCCAAATTAACAGGTAAAACAGTAACTTCTCCTGTTGCTGAAAGTACCTCCCATGTCTCTCCTTGGTTAAGCCCTATTTTGTATTTTTTAGGACGTTATCTAGTCCTACCATGCTTTTTTCGGCGAATTCATGTAATTGGCCAAGAAAACATTCCCAGAACAGGCCCTGTCATCCTCGCACCTACCCATCGTTCGCGGTGGGACTCCTTAGTTTTACCCTACGCTACCGGCCGTTTCATTACAGGTCGAGATATGCGATTTATGGTGACTAGCAGCGAGTGTAATGGCATACAAGGCTGGTTTGTGTCACAGATGGGAGGTTTTGCCGTCAACCAGAAACATCCAGCGATCGCTACTCTCCGTCATGCGGTAAATTTGATGTTACAAAAAGAAATGCTAGTTATTTATCCCGAAGGAGGTATTTTTCAAGATGGCAATGTGCATCCTTTAAAACAGGGAGTAGCCCGCATTGCTTTAAGTGCAGAACATAATCACCCTGATTTAGGTATCAAAGTAATACCCATCACCATCAACTACAGCCAACCCTGTCCTACCTGGGGTGCAGATGTGATGATTCAAATTGGTGAACCTATTCAAGTCTCAGACTACAACAGTGGTCATCTTAAATTAGACGCTAAACGTCTGACAGCAGATATAACCCATCAATTGCAACAATTAAATAGCAAATCTAGTATCATGTTCCGTCAGTTTTCAGTGACTGAATTTCCTAATTCTCGATTGCAGACTGAAAAGCCGTAAGTATCCTCAAAGCAGTTATTCGTCACACCATCCCCAAAAGCTGGTGAATCAATCAGAAATTATCTATCATGCTTAAATCCGATTTTCATCAGGGGAGTCACATTCATTGGTTAAGCAGCGATTAGATACTTTATTAGTAGATTTAGGTTTATGTCCATCCCGTCAACAAGCACAAAGGCTAATTCAAGCCGGAGAAGTCTTGGTTAATCAACAGGTGATTGACAAACCTGGAACCGAAATAGATATAGCAGCACAAATATTAATTAAAGAACGTCCACCCTTTGTTTCTCGCGGTGGAGAAAAACTAGCCAAAGCTTTAAAATTCTTTTCTATTTCCGTCTCTGAACGCATTTGTTTAGACGGAGGAATTTCTACAGGTGGTTTTACAGATTGTTTACTACAAGCTGGTGCCAGTCAAGTTTACGGTGTAGATGTGGGTTATGGTCAAGTTGATTGGAAAATCAGAAATGACCCCAGAGTAATTTTAAAAGAACGTACCAATTTACGCGAATTACAACCAGAGCAATTATATGCAGATGGGGCAAGATTGCCTGATTTAGTAGTCGTAGATGTATCTTTTATTTCCTTAACTAAAGTTTTACCAGCAGTATGGCGCTTGACTCAAGCACCGCGAGAGGCAGTTTTATTAGTCAAACCACAATTTGAGGTTGGTAAGTCCCGTGTGGGTAAAAAAGGGGTAGTACGTGACCCGAAAGACCATGCAGATGCAATTTTTCAAGTATTACAAGCAGCCCTCGATTTAGGATGGAAATATCAAGGTTTAACTTGGTCTCCCATTACCGGGCCCGCTGGAAATATTGAATATCTGTTATGGCTAGGAATGGAAAGTACAGCCTCACCAACTAACTTAGAAAATATTCAAGAAATAACGCTGACAGCAGTTCAGAAGCTATGAAAAAATAAATAAAATGACAATATTCTCACCCAAGCTATTGTAATCTTGTCATTAATTTCCTACGGGTAGACGGAAGAAGTTGCAGAATATGTTTACCGTCAAAATACATTTAATTGTTGGAATTGGTGATGTTATCCTGTTGGTATTTTATACAGAATCGGACTGTTGGCAATTCCGGTTAATCACGGCTGGTGGTTCAGTGTTTGGAGAACGCAGGCTTTACTTCACCCCGGAAGCAGCGGAAAAAGCAGGACGGGAATGGATTTATCAGGGATATTAGGGAATATTGATAGCTATAGCAGGTGACAGAAAGAGAGGGGGAGTAGGAGAGGGGGAGTAGAGTAGAGGGGGAGGAAAAAGAAAATATTCGTCCTTGTATCCCTTGTCTAGGGCTATATAAAAAAGTCTCTCCGCATCTTGGCGTGAGACTTGATCATAGAAAGATTGAATAATTTAAACGTCGTATATCAGACATTCAAGCGCTTCTGGGTACATTTCGCAATAAATATCTAAGTCTGTTTTGCGGTGTTTGGCTTGTTTTTGCAGTTCTTTTTCAGCTTGTAATTCTTCGACAATTTCCCAAGCTTCCAAGCAATTGGATGATTCTTTGCCTTCTAAATCACAAGTAGCGCGTGCCTGTACTATTGCTGTTAAAATTGTTTGCTCAATAGTTTTTTGACCAGTTTTGTAGTCATTAATTGTGGTTTTAATTTCGTCTATGGTGGTCATGGTCATTTCACCTGTGATAGTTGGATAAAATAGTAATCATAATTTTTACTTGTGCTGCCTAACCCAATAGGTATTTCCTGCTTTAGAGATTAATTGACTAAAGCATTTATACCGGAGATTTATTAGCAATTGGTGTTAATTCAGCTTTTTCAAAATTAACAATTCAAATTTGTTTTTTTCGTAATTATATATACGTTTTATCCTGATATCAGGTGTCCATGACATAATAAATAAAGAGTTCAGGTGTTCAGTAGGGATATTTTGAAACCTGAAATCTGTTGTTTTACATAATGCAGATTGGCAACAAATCAAAAACCAAGACCAATTAATTCGACAAATCCATAACTTTTCGATAATGAGGTTCTATTTTCTTCGCATTTGGTGATTGTCCTTTATTCTCCCATTGGCTACGTTGAAATAACTCTTGCTTTAACTCATCAACATTCAACGTTGTTAATTGTCCATTACTGACAATTTCTCGACCCTTCACCCAAGCACTATGAACAGCGTTGGTGGTTCTTCCTAAAACTAATAGACCAATGGGATCTGTGCGTGGTAGTAATGACAAATTAGTTAAATCATACATAACTAAATCTGCTGCCTTGCCAACTTCCAGAGAACCAAGTTGATTTGCTATATTTAGTCCTGTAGCTCCTCCCAAGGCTGCCATTTCTATGGCTTTTCTCGGTGTAATCCAGTTTTGATAATCAAAGTCTGTAATGTTGTGTAAAATTGAACCAATTTTAATGGCTTCTAATAAATCTTGGGAATCATTACTAGATGCACCATCACAACCAAAGGTAACATTTACTCCTGCCTGAAGATATTTGAGCACTGGGGCAATGCCACTACCTAAGCGTAAATTACTTAATGGGTTGTGAACGACTGTAGATTTAGTTCTGGCCAGGATATTAATATCATTATCCGTTAACCACACACAATGAGCCAAGCTAGTGCGATCGCTCAAATAACCAATCTCCTCTAAATGTGCCACCGCAGTACAACCATACTTCTCCTGGGCTAGTTTTTCCTGGGCCTTGGTTTCCAGTAAATGGGAGTGACGACAAAGGTTGTAACGATTGCTTAACTCAATACACCCTGTAAATAAGGCATCTGTACACAACTGTATCCCTGTTGGTGCAACTAAAATATTCACTCCCCCCTCTGGACAATGAAATTGTTGCACTGCCTCCTCAATAATGGCTAATGTTTCCCCTGTAGAGCGAAAATAAGACTCTTGACGGGGTTGTGAACCTCCTGAAGGCATCCCCGCAATCAAAGATTCGTCTTGAATCAAAGGTGCGATAAAAGCCCTAATGCCCACTTCTTTATAGGCCCTGACAGCCGTAGCAATAGTTTCTAACTCCTGTCCCGGAATTAACACTAAATGGTCTACTACACTCGTCCCCCCCGATAATAGGGTTTCTGCAGCAGTTCCCAAGGCACTCAAATAAACTTTTTCTACATCCAGAGGGGCAAAATCATATAATTCTGCCAACCATAACTCTAGGGGATACATGGAAACCATACCCCGTAACCACATTTCCGAGGAGTGGGTATGAGCATTAAAAAAGCCAGGTAATAACAGCTTATTTGTGCCATCTATGGCTTGACCAATGACATCTAGATTTGTAGCGATCGCCGCGATTTTCCCATTCACAACCTGTATATTTGTAGTTGTGTAACTGTCTGTAACAGGAATTAGAACATTTTGGATCGTAAAGTTCATGATGCTTACATGGTTTATACTTCATTACTTCATGAGTAGCATTTGAGTCGAAAAAATTCAAAAATCTCCATATATTTCAGAGGAGGGAGTGTTTGTTTAACTACATCCCAGAGTTAATAGATTACTTTTTGCCACCATCAATATAAAATTTAGTAATATTTACTACAGCTTAGTTATCCTGATGACGTTACAAGTTTCACAAACAGTTTAGATTAGGATCTAAGCGTAATCACAGATGCTTAATTCCTAACTAGCAGTATGGATATAGTAAACTCATGACTGAACTGACACTTCTACTGAGAGAAGAAACTACTGAAACCGAAGTTTCCGTTGAACAAGAAGTATTTACTATCGGTCGTTTACCAGAATGTGATTTATTTTTACCTTTTGGCGGCGTATCCCGTAATCATGCCCGCATCGTCAAGACAGCTGATGGTGTGTGGACGATAGAGGATATGGGTAGTAAAAATGGCACCCAAGTTAATCAAAATTTAGTCACCTGCGCCCAAGAGTTGCGGGATGGTGATGTTATTTGGTTAGGTAATATCAGTTTAGTAGTCATGCTCAGAGGTAGGGGTGAAAAATCTTCAACACAGTATGCACTACCTTTAGAATCTATTTATAATAAACAAAGAACTATTTTTAGAGACGTTGAGCAGTTGCAGCGTTTGTGGATAGACGCAAACCCCGTTAATGGAACTGATAACAATAAAGACCAGACTATTGCTCGTCTTAAGGATTTGGTAGATATTGCCAAAAATCTCTCAGCTGCTGCATCTATTGAAGAAATTTTTTTACAAGTTCAACAAGTAGTTTTTCGTTACCTAGATAGTATTGACCGTTTAGCATTATTAATTGATCTCCATGGTACTGGTAATTTAGAATTAATTAATTCAGCCACCAGAAATTTATCAGAACAGCAATATTTAGCGGCTGATGGTAGTTGGATTAGTCGCAGCATTTGTCAAAAAGTTTTTGCTGATAAAGTCGCAATTCAAAGTGCTGATACCCAAGCTGATGAAAGATTTTCCAGTGAGCAAAGTATTTTAGTCAAAGGCATTCGTAGTGCTATGGCTGTTCCCTTATGGGATGAAAATAAAGTCATTGGTGTTCTTTATGCTGATGCTCAACTTTCTTCTTATCACTGGGCTAATGAAGGTGAAGAAGAACTGAGCTTTTTCTCAGCTTTAGCTAATATTGTTGCCTCTAGTGTGCAACGTTGGATTCTCGCCCAAAAATTACAAACAGAAGAAGTAATTCGTCATCGTTTAGAACGATATCATTCTCCTGCGGTTGTGCAACAATTAATATCAGTTGGTGGTTTACCTGATGGACGTTTACCACCTGATGAAAATGAAATTAGTATTTTATTTGCTGATTTAGTTGGTTTTACTGCTATTTCTGAACGACTCACACCCACTGAAATTGCCAAATTACTCAACAATTTATTTGAGGAAATGTTGCAAGAAGTGTTTGCCTATGGTGGCACTTTAGATAAATATATTGGTGATTGTATTATGGCCTTTTTCGGTGCGCCTGAACCACAGATAGACCATGCTGAACGTGCTGTTGCTGCCGCGAAAGGAATGCTCACACGTCTTAAACACCTCAATGCTAATAACTTTTGGCAGGAGGCTTTGCAACTGCGTATTGCCATTAATAGTGGTAAAGCTGTGGTTGGTGATGTTGGTAGTTCCCAACGGGTTGACTATACAGCATTAGGGGCAACCATTAATTTAGCTGCACGTATGGAAGCTATATGTCCTCCAGGGGAATGTGTAATTAGCGAAGTTACCTATGGACTACTATCAAAACCATCAGATTTTCACGACATGGGGGACTATCGATTTAAAGGTATTGATAGGTTAGTTAAGATTTATCAAACAACTATGCAGTAGTAGTTGGTAGGTCAATGAAAATTATGGTGAACTCATCTTTACTATTGAGAATATCCACCACAACTAGGAGGAATAAAACGAGGTTTTTGCAAAGTAGTTTTGGGTACTTCTGCTGTTAAAATCACCTGACCATTAGCTGTGACTATCCAACCTTGCGCTTGTTGAATTAATTTGTGATTAATTACTTGAGAAATATCAGTTTGCTGCTGCGGCTTCACAACCACAGAAACTTTATTTTCATTGTCTCCACGATTTACCCACTCAACTAACCCTGGTGCATTAGCAATTACATCCTGAGAATCAGCCGGTAAACCACCCTTACC
>NZ_JACJTT010000001.1 GCF_014698825.1 Richelia sinica FACHB-800 | reverse complement strand
CATTACCTTTTGCCGAAAATCATCACTATAAGGTTTAGCCATTGAAATCGGGAGATGCTATGGGAACTCTTATAGTTTACGTCCTAATCTTGATGGCTATAGCTATATAGCAAAAATTGTCAATAAAATAATTCTGCACAAAGAGCGATCGCCCTTTGCGCCTATTTTCCTATGATGGAAATAATACCAGGTGTAAAGGTGTAAAAGAGACAGGGGAGAAAAAGGGAATTTAATCAGAGATTCAGATGTGAGTCTTGTTTTCAATTTTTTGAAATAGACCATGAATCAGGGTTTTTATCCCCAACTCAAGAATGAGGAAACGAGATTTCCCCCTTTACCCTGCTAACTACAAATCATGTTACATAACTTAAATCATCCAAACCTACCACTAATATAGGCTTTGGTATCTTCTTGCTGGGGATTGTTAAAGATAACTTCTGTAGCGTTGTACTCGACTAAATAACCAATCCGTCCACCTGTTTCAGTGCTTCTGACATTGAAAAAGGCAGTTTTATCAGAAACCCGTGCAGCTTGCTGCATATTGTGGGTAACAATCACGATTGTGTATTGTTCTTTGAGTTCATGAATTAACTCTTCTACCCGTAAAGTAGAAATGGGGTCAAGGGCTGAACAAGGTTCATCCATGAGGATAATTTCTGGTTGGACAGCGATCGCTCTAGCAATGCACAATCTTTGCTGTTGTCCACCTGATAATGATAAACCACTTTGCTTGAGTTTATCTTTAACTTCATCCCATAACGCTGCTTGTCGCAAACTTCTTTCTACCAATTCATTCATATCGCCTTTGTAACCGTTAATTCGTGCCCCAAAAGCAATATTTTCGTAAATTGATTTCGGAAATGGGTTAGGTCTTTGAAACACCATGCCAATGCGACGACGTACTTCTACCGGGTCAACATCAGGTGCATAAAGGTTTTTATTGTAATAAAATATTTTACCTTCGGCTCGAAAGGACTCAATCAAATCGTTCAGTCGATTATAACAACGCAATAACGTACTTTTACCGCAACCAGAAGGGCCAATAAAAGCCGTAACTTTATGTTTGGGAATATCTAACCAAATATTCTGTAACGCTAAAAATTTGCCGTAGTAAACATTGAGATTTTCTGTGTGTAATACAGTATCTGTGTCTTGAGTATTTGTAGTTTGAGTGATCATACAAAGTGTAGGTATAGGTTTTGGGTCTATCTACCCTGCGTGATTTAATTTTCCTAAGCTTTTTGACGAGTAGCCCAGCGAGCAATAATACTCGTCAACAACACCATCAACACTAAAATTAAAGATGCTGCCCAAGCTAAAGATTGCCAATTCTTAAAGGGTGAAATTGCAAAGTTATAAACTAATACTGCTAAGGAAGCTGTTGGCTTGAGTAAACTATCAGGCCAAAAAGTCGAAAACAAGGCTGTAAACAGTAGTGGTGCAGTTTCCCCCGCAGCCCTAGCAATAGCTAAGGTGGAACCTGTGACAATTGCCGGTAAAGCGGCCGGTAACACTACTTGGGTAACAGTTTGAAAGTTTGTTGCCCCTAATCCTAAGGATGCTTGACGCAGATCCTGGGATACTAATTGCAAAGCTTCATCGGTGGTACGTACAATAATTGGTAACATCAAAATCGCTAGTGCAAAACCGCCACCAATTGCAGAGTAGGAACCTAATTTCCATTGGGTCAAGGAAAGTACCACAATGCCATAGGCAAAGACCCCGGCAATAATGGATGGAACTCCGCTTAAAACATTAGTTGCAAAACGTACCCACCTAGCAATTTTACCAGAGCTAAACTCTGTTAAGTAAATAGCTGCCAGCACTCCAAAAGGAATGCTAATTAGCCCACCAATTCCCACCATTAATAGTGTTCCCAAAATAGCATTACCAAAGCCCCCTCCTTTACGAAAAGGTGCGGGAGGTAGTTCGGTAAATACGCTAGGGCTGAGGCTATTGAAGCCCTGAATTACCACATAGGAAAGTACGGCCAGTAAGGGCAAAAGAGCCAGAAAACCACATATAAATGTGATTACGGTCATTACTGTATTGAATAGGGTGCGTTTCGATAAAGAAGAGCGAGTGAGGCTGCTTTCGGGAAAATAGGAAGTCATAATTCAACCAATAAAAGCACTAGAGTCGTTTCATGCGGATGACGATCAACTCAGCCAGAATATTGACTGCCAGTGTCAAAATAAACAAAACTAAAGCGGCATACATTAAAGCCGCTACTTGCAAGCCATTGGCTTCGGAAAATTGATTAGCTAGCAGAGAAGAAATAGTATTTGCTGGGGCTAAAAGGGAAATATTGATGTTGTTGGCATTGCCAATCAACATGGTGACAGCCATTGTTTCACCCATGGCCCGCCCTAATGCTAACATCACTGCACTGACAATCCCAGAAAAAGCAGCAGGGATGAGAATTTGAAAGATTGTTTCCCATCGGGTCGCACCTAATCCTACTGCGGCTTGACGTAAGCTAGGAGGTAGGGAAATTAACGCATCACGGGAGATAGCTGTGATGATGGGCAAGGTCATAATGGCTAATATTACCCCCGCAGGTAGCATTCCTGGGCCCGTAGGAGGGGTATTAAACAGAGGTATCCATCCTAAAGAACTGTGGAGAAATTTGCCCAAGTTACTTAGCATTGGCACTAAAACGAAAATACCCCACACACCGTAGACTACACTGGGGATAGCCGCTAATAGTTCCACTAAAAATACTAGTACAAGCCGGACTTGGGTAGGTAAAAAGTTTTCGCTCAATAAAATCGCAGTTCCCACACCAATGGGTACGGACAAAAGTAACCCGATGAAGGAACTCATCAAGGTTCCATAAATTTGTGGGAGTACACCATACTCGTCATTGACTGGGTTCCAACTACTTTTAGTAATGAAGCCTAGTCCAAATTCTTGAATTGCTGGGCCAGCAGCGATCGCTACTTGCAGGGCAATCCATAATAAAGTAGCAGCGATCGCTAGGGCAAAAATTCTTGTTGTCCAGATAAAGCCCCGATCTAGGAACCTATCTAGTGGCGATCGCTTTTTCGTTCCTGATGGAAAATTGGCAGAAGTTGTAGTCATGAATACTGACTTTAGAAATAAAATCGAGGAAAATGTGGGAGCTAACCAGACTAAATCGCTACACCCGGCTCAATTAAATCGACATTGGCAATTTGAGCTAATCAGGCTGAATGACAGCTTTTGTCCTTCATGAAAAATTTGACTTGTGCTATCAAGCATCAACTTTAGTTACTTGCACTAGCACCACCACCAACGCTAATTTTATACTCTGGGCTGATTTTATCGGCAGCAGCAGCCACCTTGGTAATCACATTGGTAGGCAAAGGAACATATCCTAATTCCCCAGCTAGTTTTTGACCATCAGTTAAGGCATACTCTATCGCTGCTTCCATTGCCTTCGCTTTAGCTGCATCTGGGTATTTTTGATAAGCCAAAATCCAAGTATAGGTAACAATCGGATAAGAATCTGCTCCTTCTGGATCAGAAATAAAAGCACGCAGATTGTCTGGCAGAGTCACAGATGCTAAGGTTTTAGCTGCCGATTCATCTGTTGGTGTGACAAAATTACCACCTTTATTTTCTAAAGCAGCAGTTTTGAGGCTATTTTGTTTAGCATAGCCATACTCTACATATCCAATCGCACCTTGAGTTTGTTGGATTTGGGCAGTCACACCTTCATTTCCTTTCGCACCAACCCCCACAGGCCATTTTACACTCTTACCGTCGCCTACTTTCGATTTCCACTCTGGACTAATGGCGCTTAAGTGTTTAGTAAAGACTCCTGTTGTGCCACTACCATCAGCACGATAAACAACGGTGATTGCTTGGTTTGGTAATTTTACACCTGGATTGGCTTTGGCAATGGCTGGATCATCCCAAGATTTAATCTTGCCTAATAAAATATCTGTGTAAACTGCTCTGGGTAATTTCAACTCCGGCACATCTGGTAAGTTGTATGCCAAAACAATACTACCCGCTGTTACAGGTAGCATAATTACCCCCTTATCAGCAGGTACAGCCTTGATTTCCTCATCCTTCATAGCTACATCACTAGCACCAAAGTCTACTGTTCCTTTGGTAAACTGCTCTACACCAGCACCGCTACCCACGGACTGATAGTTGACTTGCAAATTAGGATATTTTTTGTTTAGCTCAGTGAACCAACTTTGATACAGTGGAGCAGGAAATGATGCGCCAGCACCAGTCAAAGTCACATTTCCACCCAAATCTAATTTAGCAGGTGCAGATGCTGTGGCATTTTGAGCCGTCCCTGTTGATTCTGGAGTTTGTGAGTTTTGCCCGGTTTGCACTCCCGCACAGGCAGTTAAACCCATAGACAGTGCTAATACTGTACTTAATCCTTTTAGACGGTGATTTTTTACTAACATAAAACGTAGTAGCATCGTTGTTGAAATTTTCTGTATTGCCAGATGAGCGCTTCTAACATACCCTTAAATGATGATTCCCAAGGTAAACAAAAGGTTAACAAAAGTAATTTTTCCAGTAGTCAGAAAGGAAAATTTCCAAAAAAACTCATCTATTTTTTCAGCATAAATACATAATTAACTATTAAAAATGCGACCAAAAATAAATAAAAATACTTGTTTCGGTTAAGATTAGGTTAAGCTAAAAGCCTTACATATTATTCTCAAAACATCGCTGAGAGGAAAATTAATTATATGTAATTTATATTACAATCTTTTTGTGTGTTAGTCAAAGTAGAAAATTTTCTAGCACTGTGAGAAATTAATCAACGCTTGAACTATCTCTAAAGCTAATTTTCTACCATTTGCCTATACTGGTTGCTGTTAGTTTTCCTATAGTTCCTATAGTCTGATCAATGTTTGCTGCCTCAAATCAATTGCTCTGGTCTATGATTGGCCTACTCCTAACAATGGGTGGCACGTTCCTCGAAGCCTATGGAACCTCCTTACCTTGGAATTGGAGTCAGCAAGGTATTAAAATTTTTTCTTTAGGTGTCAGTTATCAAATTGGTGCAGTTTTGCTAGTTGGCTGTTTGGGAGGTAAACACGCTGGTGCGCTTTCGCAAATTGCCTATTTAGTCATGGGGTTAACTTTATTGCCAGTTTTTGCTGATGGTGGTGGAATTGGTTATGTCAAATTGTCTCAATTTGGTTATCTTTTAGGCTTTGTACCAGCAGCTTGGATTTGTGGACACTTTGCCTTTAAAGCTAGACCTCAACTAGAAACCTTAGCATTTAGTTGTTTTTGTGGCTTGTTAACTGTTCACCTCTGCGGTATCACTTATTTGATCATCAGCTACTTTTTCCCTTGGAGAGGGTCAGACAACCTATCCTTATTTGAAGCTATTATTAGATACTCATGGTTGCCGTTACCAGGACAATTCGCTGTAGTTTGTGCAGTCACTTTCATCGCCTATATCCTCAGACAAATCATGTTTTATTAGTAAGTATTGAATGATATTGTTAGTAACATAATGATGCTGATAAAAAAAGGTTTAGCACCAAGCTAAACCTCCATAGAAAGCAGTTATTCGACACACCATGATTAATGTAAATCCCCCTTGAATTGTCAGCATCTTCCTGAGGGATGTATGCAAATATTCATAGATATGCAGGTAAATATTGATTCTTAAAATCCGGTAAAGTTAACATGAAAATCACATTATTACAAGCCTTATTCATCACTAATACATTAATTATTTCTGGTTGCTCGATTGGGGAGAGACCGAACAATACAAAAGTTGCTAGCGACAACATGAATCATCAGAATCATGACCAAATAGTTGTCAATGAACAAAAAGAACACTCTCATAGTCATGAGCAGCATCAAGACAATTCACCTTCTAATACTCAAGCTAAATTAACTACACCAAAAAATATTGCAGCTAACCAAGCAACTAATTTGGTAATTAATATTCAAGATGCTGGTGGTAAGCCTGTCACTAAATTTGATACATTCCAAGAACAAAATATGCACTTAATTATGGTTAATGACGACTTGACATTTTTTCAACATCTGCATCCAGATTACAAAAATAATGGCAAGTTTGAAGTGAGTGCAGAATTTCCAAATCCTGGCAATTATGTATTGTTTAGCGATTATAAACCCACTGGACAGCCAGAACGTGTTTCCATCCTTAATCTCAATGTTCCTGGTTCTATTCCCTTACCCAAAGATTTAGAAAAATTTACTAAAAGCAAAACCTTATCTAATACCAAAGTCACTTTGAACACCTCACCCTCTAATCTTAGAGTAGGACAAGAGATTAAAATAGGATTTGATATTAAAGATCGGCAAAGTAATCAAGCAGTTCAAGATATAAAGCCATATTTAGGGGAAAAAGGTCATTTGGTGATTATCAAAAGCTCATCACCCTTAACAAAATCTGACTACATCCATGCTCATGCTCTAAAAAATTCCCCTCCAGGGAAAGTTGAATTTATGACCAAATTTCCTCACAAGGGAACTTATAAAATGTGGATGCAGTTTAACTTTAAGGGGAAAGTAGAAACAGCAGACTTTTGGGTGAGTGTAGAATCTTAATTGCTTAATTTAACCTATTTTTTTGTTTGATGGTCACGGAGTGTTAGTAATAATCTTTGAGCTAGGGAAGATGTATATACACCCTCATAAAGAATTGGTATAATTGTGATTCAGGGTAATTTTGCTAGAGACAATTAACAAGTCTCATTTTGCTCAATGTCCAGTTCTGGTAAAAACTGGCTCACATAAGAATTTTATCTTTACATCGTTAAGGGAGAAATGAAATTGTTCAGGAATGGGTTGTTAACCTTCAGAGTTATCAACTAAATTCCTTCAATTTTTTTGACATATTCTGTACTTAACTTTATGGAAAAATACCTAACTAGGCTGCGACCAGCTACAAATCGTTTATTCAAGAAACATCGATTTTTAAGTATATCCATGGTTGTGGTATTACTGGGTGCTGGTTGTACTCACAACATATTTGTCAAGAACCATCAGTCTCCTTTAGATAGTGTAGTCAGCAGCACAATTAACTTATCTGCATTAAAAGTTGGGGTACTTCCTACTCAAAGTCGCACTGAACAAGAAAGAATGATTAAACCCCTAGATGAATACTTGGAAAAATCTTTAGGAAGGCAAGTTGATTTTCAAATTGCCCAAAGCTATGAAGAAGTTGTGGACTGGTTGGTAAAAGGTAAACTCGACTTAGCTTATTTAGGCCCTGTTACCTATTTGGAAGCCGTAGATAAGGGTGCGAAAATCGAACCTTTAGTTGCACCTATCGATAAACATACAGGTCAACCTTGGTATCGTTCGTGCATTATAGTCCAGGCAAACAGTAGCATCAAAAGTATAAAAGACCTCAAAGGCAAGCGTGTTGCTTTTGTCCATAAATCATCTACTTCTGGGTATTTAATGGCAGCAGCAACCTTCAAAAACCTAGAAATTAATCCTCGTGAAGATTTTTCTCAAATCTTATTTACAGGTAGTCATAGCAAGAGTATAGAAGCATTAGCCAATGGTACTGTTGATGCTGCTGTGACGAATGTTTCCTCATATTTAAAAAGCCAAAAACAAGGCAGAGTAACAGCACAGAATTCTAGAATCATCTGGGAATCTGCTCCTATCCCTCATTCTCCTATAGTTATTTCTCAGAAATTATCTCCTGAATTAATTCTTCAGTTCAAACGAGCTTTTATTAGTAGTCCAGATGGAATTGAAGATATTGTCGGTACTGAATCAGCTGGATATACATTAATTATTCCTGCTGATTACGCACCTATCCAAAAACTTCGTCAAGAATTAAATTTAATTGCTACTTCTGCCAAATGAAAATTTCTACAAAGTTTTTTACAGCTTCTGCTGTGATTGTGGTCTCAATCATCGCGATCATTGTTGGCAACACTATCCTAATTCAGCATATTAAACAAAACATTAGCGCCAAAAGCCAGCGCAGTATAGAAACTCTCAAAGTTGCCCTGGAAGCAGAAAATGCCTTAAAGACGGAAATTATCGAACTGAAAGATGTAGTCTTATTAAAGACTGATAACCAAAATACAGAAAGTTCTTCAAAGCAGTTTCTCCAATATCTAGATAGTTTAGACAAGTTACTACAAAATCCTCCAGAAATTGCTGTGATTCGTCGTCGTCACCAATTTCTAAAACAAATGACATATCAACTAACTAAGTTAAATGATACGACAAGCTATCTGGCAGATTCTCAGCAATATTTTCGTGCCATTAATTCTTTTAACAGAGATATTGAGTTATTTCTATCTCAAATCGTAGAACATGCTTATCAACAACAAAATGTTGTAGAAGCAGAGGTAGCAAGTCTACACAGATTGCAGAGAATTATTTCCTTTGGATTTGCAGGGGGAATTATATTGCTGTTTGTGGGAAAATTTTGGCTCATTTGGCGGCCAACAGTGAAATACTTACACAAATTACAATCTGGGACAAAGGAAATTGCTAATGGCAATTTTAACTATAGTCTAAATATTAATACTGGTGATGAAATAGAAGATTTAGCCCAAGCATTTAATTACATGGCAGTTAAGTTAAAAGAGTCTCGTGAAACCATGGTGAAAAATACAGAATTGACTGCTATTAATCAACTTTTGGAAATTGAAATTTCTGAACGGAAACAGGCAGAGTTAGAGCTACATCAAACTTTTGCGGAATTAAAAAATACGCAAGCTCAATTGATTCAAACAGAAAAGATGTCTAGTTTAGGTCAATTGGTAGCTGGGGTAGCTCATGAAATTAATAACCCAGTTAACTTTATTTATGGAAATATTACTCATGTATATGATTACTCTCAAGACCTAGTAGAATTAATCAGTTTATATCAAGATAATTTTCCTGAACCTGGAGAAAATATTCAAGAAAAAATTACAAATATGGAATTAGATTTTGTGTTGGAAGATTTACCAAAAACTCTAATTTCCATGAAAATAGGAGCGCAAAGAATTCGGGAAATTGTTTTATCTTTACGCAATTTTTCCCGGTTAGATGAAGCAGATATGAAAGCAGTAGATATTCATGAAGGGATTGAAAGTACACTACTAATTTTGCAGAATCGTCTCAAGGTAAAACCACATCATCCAGCCATTCAAATTATTAAGGAGTATGGTGATTTACCTTTAGTAGAGTGTTATCCTGGACAGTTGAATCAAGTATTTATGAATATTATTAGTAATGCTATCGATGCTCTAGAAAGCGATCGCAGAGAAGCTATTGATAGTCATCCTGCTCAAATCGTCATTAGTACCGCAGTTACTGACGATAAACGTGTATTGGTAGGAATTGCAGATAATGGGCCAGGAATGACGGAAGAGACAAAATGCAAGCTGTTTGACCCCTTTTTCACCACGAAACCTGTGGGTAAAGGTACAGGTTTGGGTTTATCTATCAGTTATCAAATTGTTGTCCAGACTCACTCTGGTGCTTTACGCTGTGAGTCTGAACTTGGTCAAGGTACTAAGTTTTGGGTGGAAGTTCCTCTGTATCAACAGGAAAAGCCAACAGTGGTGGGAGTCGGCCTAGAAAGACAAGCAGCAAAGACTTAGGAATTGAGAATATGAGGGAGATGGGATTCAATATCCAACATAGGACTGACCTATAGGCTAGGAAAAATATGAGTTTGAGTACGTTCATCTTGCGTCAGTCCTGCAACAGCTTATTTACCTGGAAATGGCTGTAACTCCTGAACTGCTGCTCGTTGAAACTCTTGCACTTTTTGGTTGTTGTGCAGCACCATGGTTGTAGAGGAGTTAGTCTCAAAGCCAATCTTTTCGTAAAATTCTTGTTGGTGAGTTGTCATTAAGTAAACACGCTCTACCCAACGTACTTTCGGATGGCTCAAAACGGTTTCTACTAACTTGCTGCCCAGTCTTTTGCCCCGATAATCTGGGTGAATAACTACATCCCAAATTGTGGCACGATATATGCCATCAGAGGTGGCTCTAGCAAAACCTATCAGCTTTTCTCCATCCCAAATAGAGATAACTGGTTCACTGTTAGCAACTGCTATACCTAAGTCTTCGATACTACGCCCTTTTGCCCAAAAAGCGCCAAGATTAAATAGTTCTTGGAGTTGGTAGAGGTCAATTTCGGCAGAGCGATCGCTAAAGTGAATTTGCGGATGGTTCATGTGTAGACGCTCAATGTACAGCAGTATCTTTATTTGTTATGTCATATTTTGCAAAAAATGACTGAACTTGTGTATGGATATGCAACATATTCTCAATTTATACCCATACCCAAGACAATTTTTACAAGATAAATATATTTTTGGGTAGATGAATTGGGGGATTTTCATCTCATACCAGATTAATCTGAAGCTGCGGATTTGAGAATTCTGGCCAGCCTCAAATAGACCCAAAACATTCAGTTGCATATCCATTTCCATAGGGGATGGCTAGGCCCTTGCTGACGGATGCGAAAAACTTGCTGTTCTAGACGTTGTTTTTCATCTGGGGGTAGTCCAAACAAAATATTTCGACTTTGCCAAACTAAAACAGCAATAGTCATACCCAAACAGAAGGATATGCCTATGGCTGATAAGCGATGTGAAATCAGCCCATAGCGCACAGCAGCCCAGGTAAAGTATTGCTGCCATAAAACTATCTCTGCGCGTAAATCCCACAGGGCTAGGGGCGTAATGATGAGCCATAAACAGCCGACAACTAACCAACGTCCGTAAACAGTTAGTTGGTGTAACTTTTGCACTTGTTGAGTGAAATCAGTTGGTGGTGCTTCTGGTTGTTCCATAGAAAAATCATCAGTCTGGTTAAATTAAGACAGTAGGGAAGGAGAAAATCCTGCTCGCACCTGTCACCATGGCAAATGATATTAACTTTCTGGGGAACTTGCAGCAGTTTCCATTGCATTACTGGGGTATTTACCACTGCGTTCTCGCCACCAAGTCAGAAGTGTACTCGCAATAAAGATACTGGAATAAGCCCCCATGATAAAGCCAATAATTAGGGCGAGGGCGAAATATTTCAAAGTATCTCCACCAAATAGGAAGATGGCAAATAATGTGAGTAAGGTTGTTAAGGTGGTGTTGATGGAACGGGATAGGGTTTGGTTAACCGCGTCATCCACGATTTCAGCAATAGGACGATTGGGGTTAATTTTCAGGGTTTCTCGAATGCGATCATAAATCACCACGGTATCGTTAACGGAGAACCCTGTAATTGTCAGCAATGCCACGATAAAGAGGCTATCTACTTCAATTCCAGCCACTAAACCCAAAATTGAGAACATTCCCACGGTGATGATAACATCATGGAACAAAGCGACAATGGCGAAAACTGCATAGTCTAGCTGGAAGCGGACAGCCATGTAGATGGTAATGCCGACAAAAGAGACTAGCAAAGCAATTACACCAGACCGAAATAACTCTCGTCCCAATGTGGGGCCGACGGAATCAATTTGATTTTTCTGCTGGTCAAAAGCGCCAATTTTTTCTGTGAGGGCTGCTTGCAGCTTGGTTCGCTGGTCTGTATCTAAGTTTTTGGAGCGGATGGTGATGCCGTTATCTGCACCATTTTCAGAAATTAACTGGATGCTGCTATCTGCGAGTCCTTGAGCTTGGGCAACTTCCCGGACAACATTGATATCTATGGGTTTGTCACAGTTACCTGGTTGGTTACAGTCGCGGACGAACTGTAAGCGTGTACCACCAATAAAATCTAAACTGGGGCGGAGGGGTGCTTTAATATTGGGATTCTGCCAGGAAATCACCATAGAGATGATACCACTGAGGATGATAGCAGAAGAAATAATCCACCAAAGCGATCGCGATTTGTTAATACTGAGTTTCATGTGCGTCACACCTCCGCCTGATTGGACGCTGAGACATTGGGACAATAAAGTTCTGTTTTCCGCAAACTGGGAATGGAAATAGCGATAAACATAAAGGTGCGACTACAGGTAATGGCACTAAACATACTGACTGCTACCCCTAAAGCTAAGGTGAGGGCAAAACCTTTGACTAATCCAGAACCTAACCAAAATAGGGCAGCGCAAGCAATCCAGGTAGTCACGTTACTGTCTAAAATACTGGAAAAGGCACGGTAGAAACCAGATTCCACGGAACGGTAAAGAGACTTACCTGCTTGTAATTCTTCCCTTGTCCGTTCAAAAATCAGTACATTGGCATCCACTGCCATACCAATACTGAGGATAAAACCGGCAATCCCCGGTAAAGTCAAGGTTACGCCTAACAAAGAAAAGGTGGCCCAAGTCAGTAAGGAGTAGATCACCAAGGCGATGTTGGCAATCATACCTGGTAGTCGATAGTAAAATACCATGAAGATAAAGACTAAAATTAGCCCAGCAACACCAGCGTAAATACTCCGCTCGATACTGTCTTTACCTAATGTCGCACCAACTGTCCGCCGTTCGGCAATTTCTACAGGTACGGGTAACGCGCCACCTCGTAACTGTACACCTAAATCATTAGCTTCCTGGGCTGTAAATCGACCTTCAATAATCGCAGAACCACCAGTAATCCCTGTAGCGGCAAATTGTAGGGGCACGTTAGGAGCGCTAATGAGTTCGTTATCTAAGAAAATACCAATACTGCGACCAGTACCCGCCAAATTTTTGGTCAATTGTGCAAAGAGTTCTCCACCTTTTTGATTGAACCGTAGAGCTACATTCCAATTATTGCCTTGGGTCGGTTCACCATAGGCATTTTCCAAATATTGACCAGTGAGTGGAGGATTGGTACTTTCAAACAGTTCAGCGATCGCTTGATTGTTATTTTTTAATTCTTCCAGGTTTTTAGTCAATGCCCCTTGGTCATTACTTTTCCTCAATTCTTGCTGCTTGGCTTTTAGTTCAGCCCGTGAAGCTTGCAGCGCAAAAATTTGAGTTTCTGTTCCTGGCTTTTGGGTACGAAATTCTAACTGTGCTGTACCACCTAACACTCGTTCCGCTTGTTCTGGGTCATTTACCCCTGGTAACTGAACCAAAATTTTATCAGTACCGACGGTTTGGATTACAGGTTCAGACACGCCCAGACCATTAATCCGGCCTTCGACGACCTTCTTCACAGCTTCCAATTCTCGTTCGGTGATTTGCTTAATATCTGCTGTTGTTTTCACCTGAATGGTAAGCTGTGAGCCGCCCCGTAAGTCTAGACCCAAGGGTACAGGAATTGTGGCAATCACCGCAATAGCGGCGATGACCAACACGAAAATCAACGCTAATAGCGATCGCTGTTTTTGCATACCATCACTCACAACTGACAAAGGTTATAATAGCGTTCTTTTGTCGCGTTATGAGTGGGGGAGGAGTTTCAGGAGTTCAGAAGTATGCCTTCGGCACGCTGCGCGAACAGGAGTTCCAGAAGGAAGAAAAGAAGGAAATTAACTCTTCTTCCTCTGTCACCTGTCACCTATGACCTAGATTCTTAAACACGCAAAGCCATCATTTTCTGCACGGCTTCCACGATTTGCTCTGGCTGCACAATGGTTAATCGCTCCAGATTACCGTTATAAGGTGTGGGGATATCTTGAGAAGACAGGCGTAATACTGGTGCGTCTAATTCATCAAACAAGCGATCATTGATAGACGCTGTTAATTCTGCGGCAATACCGCCAGTTCTCATACACTCTTCCACGATAATCACTCGGTGAGTCTTCCGCACGGATGCACCAATGGTATCAAAATCAAGAGGCTTGAGGGAAATTAAATCAATAACTTCTGGGTCAAAACCTTGTTTTTCTAAAGGTTTAACAGCTTGCATTACATGATGGCGCATCCGGGAGTAAGTAAGAATAGTCACATCCTTACCCCGACGGACAACTTCTGCTTTATCCAAAGGTACTAAATATTCTTCTTCAGGCAGATTTTCTTTTAAGTTATAAAGCAGAACGTGTTCAAAGAATAAAACAGGGTTATCATCACGAATGGCAGATTTAAGCAAGCCCTTAGCATTGTAAGGCGTAGAACAGGCAACAATTTTCAACCCAGGAACCGCTTGGAAATATGCTTCTAACCGTTGGGAATGTTCAGCACCTAGTTGTCTTCCTACACCACCAGGGCCACGAATCACCATAGGAATTTTAAAGTTACCACCGGAAGTGTAGCGTAGCATTCCGGCATTATTAGAAATTTGGTTAAAAGCGAGGAGCAAAAAGCCCATATTCATCCCTTCAATGATGGGGCGTAACCCTGTCATTGCTGCTCCCACAGCCAAGCCTGTAAAGCTATTTTCAGCGATGGGGGTGTCTAAAACTCGCAGATCACCATACTTTTTGTATAGGTCTTTGGTAACTTTATAAGAACCGCCGTAGTGACCTACGTCTTCTCCCAAAACGAATACGCTAGAATCACGCGCCATTTCTTCATCAATGGCTTCCCGTAGAGCGTTGAAAAATAGTGTTTCTGCCATTTAGACCTTTATTACAATTTATTGTTTTAGAATCTTATCGTGCCATTGAGGCCAAGACGGTGAGCGATCGCACTAGATTGGTGATTAGTAATCGGCCATAGGTCATGTCATGAGTTACAGGACATATTCATAATTTTCACTCATTCCCCTACTCTTGAACTATCTTCATCCAAATCCCATACCAATCTTGAAACTACCCATTTACTTATTTCATTGATAGTAGATGGATGTGACAGATGGGGGTACAAAAGTCAAGAGTTATTTTCTTCTTATTCCCTGCTTCCTATCTTCTTCCCTGTCACCTATCTCCGAAATATTTCTGCGAAAAACTGCCGCATCGCTTTCCAGGAACGCTGATCTGCTAGTGGATTATAAAGAGCGCCTTTTGGTTCCCCTTTATAGTCAGGATTGGTAAAAGCGTGTTCAACTCCACCATAAGAGATTAATTGCCAATCTACCTTAGCTTGACGCATCTCGTTTTCAAATGCCCTCACTTGCTCATCTGGAACAAAAGGGTCATCAGCACCGTGTAATACTAACACCTTAGCTTTAATATTTTTGGCATCATCAGGATTTGGGGTATCCAAGTTGCCATGAAAACTGACCACACCTGCAAGATTGACACCACTACGAGCTAATTCTAAAACTGTGCCACCACCAAAACAATAACCAATAGCTGCAATGCGTTTAGCATCAGTCCAGCGGTAATTTTGGAGAACTTGTAAGCCAGCTTTTGCCCTTTCCCGCAACAATTTTCTATCCTGACGATAAATTTTCGACTGTGCTGCTGATTCAGCAATATTTTTTGGTCTCACCCCTTTGCCATAAATATCTGCTGCAAAAGCCACATATCCTAATTTTGCTAACTGCACAGTACGCTTTTTAATATAGGACTGTAGACCGTTCCATTCATGAACTACCAGTACCCCTGGACGTTTCACTTTGATGGCATCATCATAGGCTAGATAACCTTGCAATACGGTGTTACCTTGTTTGTACTCAATAGTTTTAGTTCTAATGACTGCCAGTGCATCGCTAGCCGCAAATAATATCACCGCAGGTGTTAGTACCACAGAAAGCAAAAATTTCATAATTTTGTGATCATTTCCACATTAATCCAAGTTGATTATCTCCGGAAAAGGCACAAGTAAAGCCACAACAGGGCAATTTTTGGACATCGGAATTTTGCGATTCTTGGGCAAAAAATCACAGAATCTAGATTTTAGTTAGTGTGTGTGAGCGAAATTATTTCGAGAAGTTACATTAAAAGGTATATAAAGAAAAATCATTGTTCCCGCCAATATATCGGCTTCAAACACACAGAATCATGAGTGCAACTGCTACAATTCCTCAAAATCCCTTACTGAAAGGCTATGGACTACCGCCATTTGCGGATCTTCAGCCAGAAAATGTAGAACCAGCATTTAGTCATCTATTAGCAGAACTAGAGCAAGAACTCGCTAATTTAGAGGCGAATGTCCAACCCACATGGCAAGATTTAGTCGAACCCTTAGACAATTTAACTGAACGCCTATATTGGAGTTGGGGTATCCTCAATCATTTAATGGGTGTGAAAAATAGCCCAGAATTACGCACAGCTTATGAACAGGTACAGCCAAAAGTTGTGCAGTTTATTAATACTTTGGGGCAAAGTAAAAAAATTTATAATGCCTTTAAAGCCTTGCGTGCTAGCCAGACCTGGACGAAGTTAGCACCAGCGCAACAAAGAATAGTGGAAGCAGCAATTCGTGATGCAGAATTTTCTGGTGTGGGCTTAGAAGGAGAAGCCAGAGAGCGATTTAACACAATTCAGATGGAGTTGGCAGAACTGTCTACAAAATTTGCTAACCATGTGTTGGATGCCACTAAAGCTTTTCGTTTAATTCTGACCAAGAAAGAAGAAGTTGATGGTTTACCCAACAGTTTACTGAGTTTAGCGGCTCAAGCTGCTCGTGCTGCTGGTGAAGAACATGCCACTCCAGAAGAAGGCCCTTGGCATATCACTCTAGATTTTCCCAGCTATTTCCCTTTCATGCAACACAGTACCCGTCGAGATTTGCGGGAGAAAATTTATCAGGCTTATTTTACCCGTGCTTCTTTTGGCGAGTTGGATAACAGCCCCCTAATAGAAAGAATTCTAGAATTACGGCAAGAATTAGCCCAGTTAATCGGCTTTGATAACTATGCTGAACTCAGTTTAGCTAGTAAAATGGCGAAGACAGTACCAGCAGTGGAAAAGCTGTTAGAAGAACTACGCCAAGTTAGCTACGATGCTGCCGTTAAAGATTTAGAAGCACTCAAAGCCTTTGCTCAAGGCAAAAAAGCCCCAGAAGCAGATAATTTGCAGCATTGGGATATTGGTTTTTGGGCAGAACGTCAACGGGAAGAAAAATTTGCTTTTACCGCAGAAGAATTACGCCCTTACTTTCCCTTACCCCAAGTCTTAGATGGGTTGTTTGGACTAGTAAAGCGTCTGTTTGGTGTGACTGTTACTCCAGCCGATGGTCAAGCACCAATTTGGCATGAGGATGTACGTTATTTTCAAATTGCAGACGAAAATGGCACACCTATTGCCTATTTTTATCTTGATCCCTACAGTCGTCCTGAAGAAAAGCGTGGCGGTGCTTGGATGGACGGGTGTATTCATCGTCGCCAACTGCAAGTAAATGGTGTTACCAGCGTTCGGTTACCAGTGGCTTATTTGATTTGTAATCAAACTCCGCCGGTGGATGGTAATCCCAGTTTAATGACTTTTGATGAAGTGGAAACTTTATTTCATGAGTTTGGCCATGGTTTACAACATATGCTGACCACAGTGGACTACACTGGAGCCGCAGGTATTAATAATGTTGAGTGGGATGCAGTGGAATTACCCAGCCAGTTTATGGAAAACTGGTGTTACGATCGCCCCACCTTATTTGGCATGGCCAAACATTATGAAACTGGTGAACCATTGCCAGAGCATTATTATCAAAAACTCCTGGCAGGGCGTTATTACATGAGTGGTTCAGCGATGTTGCGCCAACTCCACTTTAGTAGTGTAGATATGGAATTACATTACCGCTATCGTCCTGGAGGTGAAGAAACTGCTGCGGATGTGCGTCAACGTATCGCTAAAACCACAACTGTTTTACAACCCTTGCCAGAAGATGCCTTTCTATGCTCCTTTGGTCATATTTTTGAAGGTGGCTACGCCGCAGGTTATTACAGCTACAAATGGGCTGAAGTTCTCAGTGCTGATGCCTTTGCTGCCTTTGAGGAAGCTGGTTTAGACAATGAGGAAGCAATTAAAGCCATTGGCAGACGCTACCGCGATACGGTATTAGCCCTAGGAGGTAGTCAGCATCCTATGGATGTATTTAAAGCCTTCCGCGGCCGGGAACCTAGTACGGCAGCTTTGTTAAAGCATCATGGCTTACTAGCAGCTGCCTAAAATTGACAGATTGGTGGTTCGGTCAAGTTATTCCCTTGCCTACGCCCTACACCATGCCCCCGGATGTAGGGTCAAAGGCTACAGGGGTCTCAGGTGAAAGGGGTAAAGGAGTAGTATGGTTATTGGTGGAGGAAATGGTAGGGTATAGACATAATCACCAATGACCAATGACCAATGACCAATCCAATTTGGCGACAAGGTGAAATAGTTGAAGTTACAATCACTGATTTAAATGATACGGGGGACGGCGTAGGACGCTTTGAGGAGCGTGTGGTATTTGTACCCGATACAGTACCAGGCGATCGCATTCTTGTACGTTTAATTCACGTTAAGCCACAATACGCTCATGGTAAACTTCAGGAGGTATTGCAACCATCTCCCGAACGTACCCGGCCGAGTTGTATTGTTGCTGATAAATGTGGTGGTTGTCAGTGGCAACACATTCACTATGAATATCAACTAGTCGCCAAACAAAATCAGGTCATTCAAGCTTTGGAACGGATAGGTGGGTTTATTCAACCACCAGTAGCACCGGTCTTAGCAGCAGCTTCACCTTTAGGTTATCGGAACAAAGTTACCTACCCTCTCGGTATGTCTGCTACAGGTCAAGTTCAAGCTGGTTATTACCAAAAAGGTAGTCACCAATTAATTAACTTGAACCAATGTCCGGTGCAAGACCCACAATTAAATCCCTTGCTAGCAGAAGTCAAGCAAGATATCCACAAGCGACGTTGGTCTATTTATGACGAACAGCGTCATCAAGGACAAATTCGTCATTTGGGTTTACGTATTGGACGACGCACCGGGGAAATGCTGCTGACTTTGGTAGTCAAGGACTGGAATTTACCAGGAATTGAAACCCAAGCCCAGGAGTGGTTGCAACGTTACCCTGATTTAGTCGGGGTATGTCTCAATCTCAACAGCGATCGCACCAATGCTATATTTGGACAGCAAACTCGCTGTATTGCGGGGGTTCCCTTCCTGCGGGAAAAGTTTGCAGGACTGGAGTTTCAAGTCCGGGCAGATACATTCTTTCAAGTATCCACGGAAACCGCCGAAGCTCTCCTAGCAGTAATTCAAAAACAGTTGCATCTCCAAGGAAATGAAGTCCTCATCGATGCCTATTGTGGCATTGGCACTTTAACCTTGCCTCTGGCACAACAAGCCAAACAAGTCACAGGTTTAGAATTACAAGCAGCCGCAGTCGCCCAAGCCCAGGTCAATGCTCAACACAATGGCATTAATAACGTGACATTCCAAGTGGGAGCAGTAGAGAAAATAATCCCTAATTTGGGCATCACACCAGATGTGGTACTACTTGATCCCCCTCGCAAAGGCTGCGCTCCCAATGTAATCAAAACCTTACTTGATTTGAAACCATCCCAAATTGTTTACGTCAGTTGCAAAGTAGCCACCCTCGCTCGCGACCTCAAACTACTTTGTGCAGATGGAACATATACTCTGGTCAAAGTCCAACCCGCTGACTTCTTTCCCCAAACAGCCCATGTGGAAGCAGTGGCCTTTCTCGTTCGCTCACATTTGCACAACAGTAGTGACGACTTTACAAAACCTCAAACTGGAAATTTGTAGTCTAGTGCATAGTCATAATGCTAAAATCAAATTATTCTAATAATAGAAACGTATTTTGTTTACAAAAATTGAAGCTGCATAGGCTCTTAACAAGGTTAATTAAGATTGCATAAATCATAAATCGGCGATGAGGACAGCATAATATATGCTCAAATCAAATCAGAGCAGCTAGCAAGCTGCTGACTGCATTAGCAGGTTAATTATTACCGATTATTAATTGCGTAATTCTTAATCGTCTGTTGAGTCAATGCTCCCCAGCATTTTGAAAATTTAGTTTTACAGACGCAAGTTTGAAGGCAGCATGACCACCTCACTTTTTATCAGGGTGCCTGTAACAGCAAACTGATGTCTAGCTAACTAAAGCTACGGGGTTTCTCTTGTGATTACTATTTCTCTTCGTCCAGTTGGACGGCCTTGGGGTACTATAAGTTTTGCCTCAACACTCTATTTGTGTCCAATTTTAGATTTACTTTTGGCAGAAGTTCCTGCGAAATTACAAGCCGAACTGAGACTAGGACTGCAAGAAGCCCTGGTTAACGCTGCTAAACATGGAAATAATCTTGATCCCAGTAAACAAGTAGTAGTTCGGTTTTCTTTAATAGATAATCAGTATTGGTGGGTCATCTCCGACCAAGGAGAAGGTTTTACCCCCACAAGTAGTAATGATAGCGATCCCACAGATTATTTGCCACCAGATGAGGCGGAAAGTGGTCGCGGTTTGTCCCTACTACATCAAATTTTTGATCAGGTAGAGTGGAACCGCAAAGGTACAGAATTACGTTTATGTAAGCAACTAGAGACCCGCCGTCTTTTATCATTACGTCGATGAAAGAAGCGGGGATATGGCTAATCCTCAAGCATATTTAACCTTTGCCATGAGTAGGACAGGGAGGGGCAGAAATTGATTTATCTAGCCAGCCTACAGCCTGTTCTAATCTGGGTATAACTTCTTCAGGTTGGTTTTTGAGGAGAAACACCATTGCCGCAGCTAGCTGTTCACTAGCACGGGCATTGCGATTAGATTTAAGACGATGCCAATCTTGAGGGGAGATACTCAGTCTTTCCATCAGGGCTTGAGCTAATTCGAGATTGCTCATTTCATCTAGTTGACTGGTATTAGACATCTGGGTAGATTGAGACATAAGGATTCAGGGCTAAGTGTGGATTTAAAAGCTCTTAGTTAATCATCTTAACCAATCACCACTCATCAATCAGCAATGACTAAGCCAGAAGCAAGTCCCGAACCAAGTTTTGAGCAGGAACTAGCAGATGTAGACCATTCCCTTGTATTACTGAAAGAGCGTTATGCCCAAGTGCTACGGGATCAACAACAACAGGCACAATGGCAACAAGAATTGAAAAATTTGCAACAAAATAAACATCAGACTCCAGAAATGAAGGCTGAGTTAAAACGCCTGCAAAAACAGCTAGAAGTTTTGGAAATCAATTTAGAAAGCCAGTTATTTTCCTGGAGTAGTGTCAAACGTCCTTTTTGGCAAGCTGTGCGTTTCGGTGGGTTAGGTGTGGTTATTGGTTGGTTACTGAGAGCTTATGTAGGATAATACTAGTTAAAAATCGGCAAGATATAGCAGGTGAGAATATGAAAACTCTTTTTTACCTGGGTTTTATCATCAATTGATGTTTTGACTACCTTGGCTTGGCGATCGCTATATTATTGCATCAGGTTTTCAGAGTCAATCTGTCACAGTCTTTGTTCAAATTGGGATAACCTAAATTTTGGGTTGTAGATTTAGTAGTGTATTAATTTTCTTTACAATCTAGATTATATACATTGACAAAAGAGAATTTGTATAAAATGGTAAATCCAAGAATTGCAGAAATATTAAGAAGTGGTCAACCAGATGAGTCCCTTGTGGTTCAAGGTTGGGTACGTACAAAGCGTGAGTTGAAAGGTTTTGCTTTTCTGGAAGTGAATGATGGCTCATCATTAGCTAACTTACAAGTTGTCATCAATGAAGATTTACCAGATTATGCAGGGCTGCTAAAGCAAATTAATACAGGTGCTTCTGTGGAAGTAGTTGGTGTATTGGTAGCTTCTCAAGGTAAGGGACAGAGGATTGAATTAAAAGCTACTACGGTGAAAGTTTACGGAGATGCTGATCCTGATACCTATCCTCTGCAAAAGAAGCGTCATTCCTTTGAGTTTCTCCGCACCATTGGTCATTTGCGTTCCCGAACTAATTCCTTTGGTGCCGTATTTCGGGTGAGAAATGCTTGTGCTACAGCTATTCACCAATTTTTTCAAGAAAGGGGCTTTTTGTGGGTACATACTCCCATTATTACAGCTAGTGATTGTGAAGGTGCTGGGGAGTTATTTAGTGTTACTAGTTTGAATCTCAAGGATATTCCCAAAACAGAAAATCAAGCTGTTGATTATAGTCAAGACTTCTTTGGTAAACCCACCTATTTAACAGTAAGTGGACAATTGGAAGCAGAAGTTATGGCTATGGCTTTTTCCAATGTTTACACTTTCGGCCCTACTTTTCGCGCAGAAAATTCTAATACCTCTCGACATTTAGCAGAGTTTTGGATGGTGGAGCCAGAAATGGCTTTTTGTGACTTAGAAGGGGATATGGATTTAGCTGAGGCGTTTCTCAAACATATTTTTAAATATGTGTTGGAAAAATGTCCAGAAGATATGGAATTTTTCAATCAGCGTATTGATGATTCTGTGTTAGCCACGGCAGATAACATTATTAATAATGAGTTTGAACGCTTAACTTACAGCGATGCAATTAAGTTATTAGAAAAGACAGATGTCAAGTTTGAATATCCTGTGAGTTGGGGTTTAGATTTGCAATCGGAACATGAGCGTTATTTAGCGGAACAATTGTTTAAAAAGCCCGTCATAGTTACAGATTATCCAGCGCAAATCAAAGCCTTTTATATGCGGTTGAATGAGGATGAAAAAACCGTCCGCGCTATGGATATTCTGGCACCGAAAATTGGTGAAATTATCGGTGGTTCCCAACGGGAAGAACGGTTAGATGTGCTAGAAAAACGGGTAATAGCTCAAGGAATGAAGCCAGAAGATTTATGGTGGTATTTAGATTTACGTCGTTATGGCACTGTTCCCCATGCTGGTTTTGGGTTGGGGTTTGAGCGACTGGTTCAGTTTATGACGGGGATGGGGAATATTCGAGATGTAATTCCGTTCCCACGGACACCGCAAAGCGCAGAGTTTTAGAGGAACTTTTGGAGTAGGAGCAATGTCTCCTACTTCTTGATTTAGAGGGTATTTGAGTGTAATATTAAGAGCGATCGCACACGATGGGGTGACACCGTTTAATAGTCTCCATCAACTCAGCAATGCGAATGGGTTTGACAAGATAGTCATTCATTCCCAATTGTAAACAGCGATCGCGTTCTTCCGGTAGCGCATTCGCTGTTAAAGCAATTATCCAAGGACGTTTATCAGGTGTCCACTCTTCACAAATTTGCTTGACCGCTGTTAGTCCGTCCATTTTTGGCATTTGCAAATCCATGAACACCACATCATATAGTTGACGACGCAGTGCAGCTAGTGCTTCTAAACCGTTATTAGCAATTTCCGCATTATAGCCCATACGTTGCAACATAATTTGAATCATTTTTTGATTGATTAAATTATCTTCAACTAACAATATTTTTAAAGGATGTTTTTGAGCTAAAGTTGTATCTATTTGTACATGATGAGAAATATGAGAAACAGCTATTTCTCCTGAAGATTCGGAAGTTTTATGTATGGTGTGTTCTCTGGTTTCAGAAACTACATCAACAACAATCGTAAAATGAAAAGTGCTCCCTAGACCTGGCTCACTTTCCGCCCAAATTCTACCACCCATTAATTCACATAACTGTTTACAAATTGCCAAACCTAGCCCTGTACCACCATACTGTCTAGTGATAGAAGAATTTACTTGACTAAAAACTTTAAATAATCGGTCAAAATGATTTTTATCTATCCCAATTCCTGTATCTTTAACAGCAAATTGCAATTCATAGGTATGGGGTTTTATCCCCTCTGGATGGTGATTATAATTGGCAATTTTACTACCTGTAAAAGATACTTCTACACTGCCATGGTCAGTAAATTTAATAGCGTTAGCCAGCAAATTCACTAATATTTGTCGCAACCGTACTATATCACCAATAATAATGGTGGGAATAGCAGAATTATCTAAAAAATTTAAGGACAACCCTTTTTCTTGAGCTTTTGGGGCCACCAGCATAATCGCTTCATTAATACAACGCCTTAACTCAAAGGGTTCAGCCTCTAACTCCAATTTACCAGCTTCAGATTTGGAGAAATCAAGAATATCATTAATAATTTTGTGTAAAGCTTCTCCACTCAGATAAATTGTATTAGTGAAATTCCGTTGTTCAGCAGTTAATTTAGTATTGAGGAGCAAACTAGCCATACCCGTTACAGAGGCAATGGGAGTACGAATTTCATGGCTAATCATTGCTAAAAATTCCTGTTTAGCTAGTTCCGCTTGTTTTCGTTCGGTCATGTCGCGGAGAATGTAAACATAACCTTGAAAATGTTCAATTTCTGTTTGTACAACGGAACAAGAAATAGCTAACGGAATATTTTTTCCACTTTTAGTTGTGCAAGAAATTTCTATCTCTTTAATGGTTTGACTAAAGTTCCCTTCTCCAGCCACATTATCTAATGTCAGTTGATGAATATCTCTAATAATTTCTTCTATATTTTGACCTAGTAATTCTTCTTCGGAGTATTCTAGTATTTTTGTAGTTGTCAAATTAATTTTTTTAATTTTTCCTGATAATGTCGTTACCAAAAGTCCATCAGCCATGGATGTGACAATTTGGTCTATATATTGTTTAGAAGCAGTGAGGTTACGCAATAAAAAGTTTGCATTATTGATACTTTGCATCATCGATTGTTCCATCACCATTCTTTCGGTGGAATTCACCACAATCATGATGAACTCACTGGTAGTGTGATGGGATGAATCAACTTGCACATTTTTAATAATGTACAAGTCCATATATAGAGGAGAGTCTTCATCGAGGCAACGCTTGACTCCCTTTAAATTAAAATTCTTTTGCTCTCCTTGGAGAATCTCTACCAAAATCTCCTCGATTCCTACTAATTCAGGGAAAGGAAGACGAATATCATCACCCAGGTTAATTGATTCAGAATTATCAACAAATTCGTGAACGCCAGAAGATGCTTCTAAAATCTGATAATCTTGATTAAATATCAAGTATTCAAAACAATTTGCAGAAACCAAATTTGCTAATAATGGATTCATTGTTGCCAAATTTTAAATTAGTTTATGAGCTAAAAATTGAAAGATTTCATCAACATTCTTACCTGTCTTAGCTGAAGTCAGATAAGTTGATAAAACCTGATTTTTATTTTCAAACTGATAAGGTTTTTTCAATTTTTCTAAATACTCAACTTCGATTAAATCGGATTTATTCAAGGCAATAAATATAGAGGCGTGAGGATTAATTAACAAGAAGTTATCAATATGTTCCGTAATATGATTGAGAGTTTCTTGTTGAGTTAAATCTCCTACTATAATTGCACCCTTAGCGCCTTGAAAATAACTGGAAGCAACACTCTTAAATTTATTACTTCCTTCAATATCCCAAATTATCAACTGAATTTCTTGATTAGCTGGTGATTCGGCATTAAAAATCTGCACTAGTTTGCGAGATATTTTTACTCCCACCGTCGAAAGATAAGTATCACTGAATTGCCTATCTACATATTGGCGAATTAAACTAGTTTTACCTACACCAAAATCACCGATTAGGCAGATTTTTCTAGAGATTGCAGACATATTATGTTTAGATACTATAGGTTCTCAGACTCAGCGCAGGCTATTCAAAGGCAAAACCTGATACTACCATAACAAAGCTGAAGCTGAAAAATTTATTGTCGTTAGATTTTTCAACTTGAGCAACTAGTGGATTATTTTTATGCTGCTGATTTAGAGAGGTTGTCTAACAAGGCTGATGATGTACACGAGAATATTTAATACAGCAGTTGCCACTTTCAAAGCACCAAATAACAACATTAAAACATAAATAGACGGATCAATTAAATCATCCTAGTTTAACAATTGTTGCTAGGATGATGAGCCGCTGTGGCATCACCATCACCCTCAACTGCTGCAAAAATAAAAGGGATGGTTCCACAACCATCCCTAAATTCCCCTCTGATTTTCAGATTTACCAGCAGTACCCTTGTTGGGTAATTTTTGATTGACTCAGCTATTTACTCAGCCATATTAACTAAGGTTTCCACTTGAGAGCTAGCCAATGTTGGTGCTTTAAAGATTTGTGAGTACAAGTTGGCAGGTTGTTGTCCAGCTACAACTGGTAACACTTGACGAGCATGGGCAGCAACTTCTACTGTCTTCACATCGTAGGCTTGGGTAGCTAATTTAGGATAGAAGCCGATACCGATGATAGGAAGCAGTAAACAAGCAGTGATGAAGAGTTCACGAGGCTTCAAGTCAGCCACAACAGCATCTAAATGTAATTCTTCGCTTTGTTTGCCGTAGAATACTTGACGCAGCATGGATAGTAAGTAAATGGGTGTTAATATCACACCAACTGCGGACAGGAAGATGACGACAATTTTGAAGCTGGAACTGTAAACATCGCTGGTGGCAATACCCAGGAACACCATCAACTCACCCACGAAGCCACTCATACCAGGTAAAGCTAGGGAAGCCATTGCACCAGCAGTGAAGAGAGCAAAGGTTCTGGGCATAACCTTAGCAATACCACCCATTTTGTCCATGGCCAAGGTATGGGTACGTTCGTAGGTGACACCAGACAAGAAGAATAAGCTAGCAGCAATTAAACCGTGGGATACCATTTGCAGGACTGCACCACTGATACCAATTTCTGTATAGGATGCGATACCAATGAGCACAAACCCCATGTGAGCAATGGATGAGTAAGCCAAGCGACGTTTGAGGTTGGTTTGAGCAAAGGCGCAACAAGCACCGTACACAATGTTGACTACACCCAAAATGGCTATGACTGGAGCGAAAACAGCATGGGCGTTGGTTAACATTTCAATGTTGAAGCGGATGAGGGCATAGCCACCCATTTTTAACAGTACACCCGCTAAAATCATGGAACCAGGAGCAGATGCTTCGCCGTGAGCATCAGGTAACCAGGTATGTAATGGGAAGATAGGTAATTTTACGCCGTAAGCAATTAAGAAAGCTGCATAAAGTAGAAGTTCAAAGGCTTTGGGATATTCTTTCATTCCCAGTTCTGCCATGTCGAAGGTGAAGTTATCACCGTAGAAGGCCATTGCAAAACCAGCGATGAGAATAAATATAGAAGCTGCGGCTGTATAAAGAATAAATTTGGTGGCTGCATAACGTCTTCTTGCTCCACCCCAGATGGAAATTAAGAGATAGACGGGGACTAACTCGATTTCCCACATTAAGAAGAATAAGAGCAAGTCTTGAGCGAGGAAAACGCCTAACTGGGCGCTGTACATCGCTAGCATTAAGCCATAAAATAATCGCGGCTTGTTGGTTACTTTCCAAGCCGCGAAGATTGCGAGGGTGTTAATTAAGCCTGTTAACAAAATTAAAGGCATTGATAGGCCGTCTACCCCGACTGACCAATTCAGTCCTAACTGGGGTATCCAAGCATATTTCTCTACTAGTTGCAGGGCTGCACTTTGAAAGTCGTAGCTTTGCCAAAAGGCAACAATCATCAGTGCAAAATCTGCTAGGGCTACTCCCAGGGTGTACCAACGAACGGTTTTACCTTCTTTATCGGGTATGAGGGGAATGGCTAGGGCGGCCACTAAGGGGAAGAAAATTATGGCTGATAGCCAAGGGATCTGTATGGGATTCATCACTGCTGACAATCAATTTTCGGTTTTGCTTTTAATTACATTATATTAAGGAATCGTTACTTTTGTAAATGCGTTTGCTTTCACGATTTCCCAATTTGGAGCATAAATAGTAATAAATACTTACTGATTTAACTCGCAAATCCATTCTAATTGTAAAGTTTTACAACGTCAACAAAAAACGGCGACTAATGCCACCGTTTTCTGATATAATGAATTCTTAAATTTTTGATGTAGATTTGGTCAAGAATTTAGCTTAAAGTTTCTAAACAATTCGATTAACTATCGTCCAGACTTCTCCGTCAGAACGGACGTGAGGAACGGAGATGGTCTTAAAACCTGTGATGAATGGTTTGTAATAAACTTGCCAGTACATGGGGCTGAGTTCATCAGCACAACTTTTGAGCAATCGAATTTCTTGGGCAAGTTCCCCAGCGAGTTGGTTAATGCGGTCAGCATGGACTTGGGCTACTTGTTTGGCGGCTTCTAGTTGCTCTTGCTGCTGGGAAAGGCGTTTAGATAGGGGTAGCCAACGGTCGAGGGTGGCTTGTTTTTGTTGTAGTTGCTTTTCTAAGAAGGCGATCGCATCATCTATACCTTTGAGTTCCGCCGCAATTTCGGGATTTTCCCTCGCTTGACGACGGTATGCTTCTACGATTGCCAAATTTGTGTTATTTTCGCCAGATTCTATATGATTTTGAGTTAATGCGGCGCGTTCTTGCTGGAGTGCTTGAATTTGTGAGTTTAATTCTTTGATTTCTACTTGAATTTTATCCATGTATGTAATGATTCAGGATAGGTGAACAAGCCGTTATTGCTTCTTAGCGATCGCATATAAAACATTTACCTTCAGTGCGTGAACATCATGAGCTTGAAGGAAATGCAGATTTACTTGGCGGACACGCTCTCTGGCATCCGGTTCAAGCTGATCAATTGTACCTCTAAGTCCACCACCCAAAACCATTGTCCACCAATCTTCAGGGCTAGTCAGTTCATGAGTATTTGCTTCTGCAAACACCTCTACCTGTGTAGCACCACCAGCTTCTAGTAATGCTTGTAGGGAAGTAGGATCACTAATCCGATCCCAAGGTGTAAATTTTTTAACTAAATCTGGACGTTCAGCCTCAACTGCATTCCAAAATATTTGACTAGCGGGTTCAAAGACATCTTTTCCCCAGGAAGTAATAGCTAGCTTACACCAGGACGAACCATACGCCAAAGTTCCCGAATCGCTGCAACCATATCAGGAACAAAGAAAATTCCGAACACACAAACAATGGCATCAAAACTTTCGTTTGGTAAACCTAGATTTTCAAAATCTCCAGATTGAAACTCGATATTTTCCAGACCTTGTTGTTTTGACTTCTTCCGTCCCAGTTGTAAAAGAGATTCAGCAATATCTATTCCTAGTACCTTTCCTGTTGTACCTACCAATAATGCAGCGGGAATAGCAGAAGCACCAGTTCCACAACAAACATCCAAAACGCGATCGCCATGACGAAGAGAAAGTCTATCAATGGTTCGTTGTCCAAAGCGATCCCAAAATGATAATGCTGGAGCATCAAAGTTATCAGATGCAGAATTAAAAACTGCCTCTGTTCTAGCGAGCATATCTTTTTTATTGGTCATTGACAGTAAATGCTCCTTTTCTTCAATAGTCAGGTATCACAGTAGAGAAATAATACTAGGAGATCGCACTACAATATCGGCTGAAAATATAATAAATTTAGCGACTGTCTTGAGGTACAAAACCCAACCAGAGTTTTATGGTAAGGCAAGCAGTGATAAATTCTTGTCTTGGTAAAATAATGTGATCATGTCAAAACTTTGACGCAGCAAATTTTCAACTTGTGAAGTTGAACAGTTACCAAGCCGAATCCAAATAACTTTTGGTGGATTCCCAAATACTAAGCTGAGGTCGTGCATATCCGCGTCTTTTGAGACAATCATCAAATCATTAGACTTTGCATAATCCCAAACTATTGGATCGATAGTTGATTTCATGTCAACATCTCGGACGTGGAGGGAATTTGGAAAAAGGTCAGTCAAATGCAGTGGCAACTTGGGAGAGAGATTTTCGTCAAAAAGTAATTTCATGCGGACATTGGCACATTCATAAACCGACGTTCGCGGTCAGCTGCATATGCAATACAGGCTTTAAAATCTTCCCGTGTTAGATCGGGAAAGTCTTCAAGTATCTCTGCTTCTGTCATATCAGAAGCTAGGTACTCAAGCACTTCATAAACCGTTATCCGCAAACCACGCACGCAAGGTTTACCACCGCGTTTATTTGGTTCAATCGTGATGTAATCTCGGTAGTTCATAAATTAGTCGGATAAAATTAAATTCCTTTCGTCAAATCAACTGACAAGAGCGGCTATCACGCAAAGGTTAGGGGGTAATTTAATCATATATAAATAACTATACCTCATCTACGATACAATTACAAATTTAGATATCCGACCATCTGGAAAAATAGAATGGGGTAATTATTTGTGATGACAGAATTTTCTTTAGAAAGTTTTTCGGAAAGAATACATTACGGCAAAACTAAGGATTATTTTCAAGAGGTTCTCTCTTCATACCACAATGGTAATTATCGTTCTGCTGTAGTGATGCTTTGGTCTGTTGCTGTTTGTGATATAGTTTATAAACTTGAAAGTCTTGCTGATTTACACCAAGATACAGTTGCAAGATCAATTCTTAATGAGCTTACAGCATTGCAAAATAGTGATCCTAAATCAGCTTCTTGGGAACTTAAACTAATTAAGGAGATTCATGAAAAGACAGCCCTGCTAGATCGCGCAGAATATGAAAATTTGTTATATCTTCAAAAGCAACGCCACTTGTCTGCTCACCCTACATTAAATGCAGACAGAGAATTGCATAGGCCAAATAAGGAAACTGTGAGATCGCTAATCAGAAATACTCTGGAGGGTTTGCTCATAAAGCCTCCTTTCTACACACAAAAAATAATTGATGAACTTTTGGATGATATTGCCGAATCGGCAGCAGCACTCAATAGTAGAGAAAAAGTCAAAAGATATGTGAATAGCCGATACTTAAGTAAACTTAAAACTGAAGTTCAACTTTCCATTTATAGAAAATTGTGGAAATTAGTATTTAAACTTGATAACAATGACTGCATAAAAAATAGAAAAATTAATTTCCAAACACTTGAAGTGATTGGAAATCAAAATCATGAAAGAATTTTAGAAAAAATATCAGGAGAAAAAGACTACTATAGTAATGTTTCATCAGATCCAAAAATCTTAGATTATTTAGTTTATTATCTATCGAAAAATACAAAAATTTATGATCTTCTTAATGAAGATGCTCAACTTAAAATACAGCATCATGTTGAGAATACTAATATAGGTAAAATTTGTGGATGGTTTCTAAAGGATAGTTTAAAAGCTTATTCTGAAGATATCTTATCCTTGGTGGAAGGTGACACTCATTTTGATTTTAAGGATGAACAGTTAAAGTTCTTACTTGAGATATCTGATACAGAAGAATGGCAACACTTGTTTTGTCGCATACTATCTAGTTACTACTGTTCAAGCAGGAGTTACAATGAAGCAGACTCTCGATTTCAGCAAGCTATATCTCCTTATCTTTAACTATTTGATGAAGAAGCAGTCAAATTTCTACTTCAGAACATCGAATTAAATGAACAAGTATATAACCGTGGATTAGCAAGAAAAGAACACAAAGAAATCAACGAGAGGATTTCTCAATTGTGTGGAGAAGAATTTGATTTTACTCCCTACCCAGTTACCCAGTTTTTAAAAACAACATAGTGTAATATAAATCTTTAAGCTACCTAACCAATCAAATTAGGACTTACCCAGAAGTTACAAAAGAATAAACCACGTATCGCTAAAGCTAAAGCTCCACTAACGCGAAGCGTCTCGAAGAGAAGATACTAGCGTTAAACTGTGTCTTATTTATGGTAACTACACTAATACGCAGCATGGCGTAGAGATAGGTAAGAGGGTTTGAGAGATATTTTGCGTAAGTCTTACAAACGCAGAAAACCCAAGTGTGATCGCTTCGCTCCTTCCTAGTTTCTTTGTACAATTATGCAAAGCTAGATTTTGTTAATTACGAATTACAAAACTACTGCCCCTTGCATATCAATGGGGAGCGATCGCACAATTGATATTATCCCCTGTTGCTTCCAAGCATTGGCCATGGCTGCGGTAACAGCTTGTGTATGGTCTGCATCAGTTAAGGCTAACAAAGTCGGCCCAGCACCACTAATGACCATCCCGTAAGCACCAGCATCTACAGCAGCAGCTTCCACAGCAGCGTAACCGGGAATTAAAGCTTGACGATAGGGTTGATGTAATTTATCTTGTAAAGCCGCTTGCAACCATTCAGCCTTACCAGTGGCTAAACCACGTAATAATAAACCTAAATGGGCAGCATTAAAAATGGCATCAGCGCGACTATATTCGGTGGGTAAAACTTGCCGTGCTTGGGAGGTGGAAAGCTCAAAATCAGGAATGGCTACTACAGGAATGATATGTTCATGCCAAGGTACATCACAAATTTCCCAACCAGTAGCACTGGTAGCAGCAAGACGACAACCGCCAATTAAAGCTGGTACTACATTATCAGGATGGCCTTCCATAGCGATCGCTAATTCCATCACCTGTAATGTTGACAAAGGTGAACCAGCTAATTGATTTGCAGCCACCAAACCACCAACAATAGCTGTGGCCGAACTTCCCAACCCTCTGGCTAAAGGTACACCCAACTCAATCTCTATTTTGACTGCGGGTGGTGTTTTTTCTATATATCTGTAGAATTTGGCAAAAGCTTGATAAAGCAGATTTGTTTCATCTGTTTGTACTTTTTCGGCTTCTACACCAGCCACTTGAATAATTAAGCCTTCCCCATCTAAGGAAGTAAATTTAACTTCGTTGTATAGTCCTAAAGCTGCGCCAATACAGTCAAAACCAGGCCCCAAGTTAGCAGTTGTGGCGGGAACTCTAACAGTAACAGTGGAAATTACAGACATCGTGACAATTAAAAATTAAAAATTAAACGTTAAAAATTAGCAACTTTAATAGCATCCCATGTCTGGGGACAAATAGGCCTGGAGCATAAATATTTTTTTGTTTCGTGCCAAGTTGCAAAAAAGAGCGCAAAAATTGTGACTTTTGCAGAAAAATAGGTTGTATGGCAGACTCTAGAATAAGCTCAATATCTTGCCCATTCCTATAAAAAATGTACACAAAAAGCATAATATCTGTGTACATTTTTAGAAATTAGTAATTGTCGAATTAATGTCAAATCCTAGATAGCAATACTTTGGGGAATACGTGAAGGAAGAAGGTAAATATAAGGTTTGGAAAGGGAAGAGTTGCGTTGACTGATTTGCGTTTCGATTTCTTGGAGACGCTGCTGGAATTTCTCAAATACTTGTTTGGCAGAAGTATCAGAGAAGGGATTATCTAAGGTTAACAACGATTGACTAGAGTGGGGAGGTGTCATCGTCAATACCTTCACCAATACCATTTGTTTAATGGTTTCTAAACGATTTGGTAATCGTTTGGTGAGAGGAATTTTTGCAGAATTGGTCGTAAATAAATCAGAGAAAGATTGATAAAGTGCAAAGGGATTATTAGGAACCCAACCAGCATAGTCATATTGACCAAAGTTGACGGCTGCATGTTGAGCAGTGGCGATAAAAATCACATTGGTAACTATGTCAATTAAAGCCTGTATACTATTCAATTGATTGTCTCGTTCTGGTGGCAATAACCCATAAATGTTACCATTGGTCATCAGTTCTTCTTTCCAAGCTTGCGCTTCGCGATCGCTAACTACATCGGCATCAGTTTGATAACGTGTTTGCAGAACTTCTGTTACATAGTCTTTGATAGCATTCCACATTAATAAAGCATCATCGCGATAATAGTAATTGGGTAAATCTAAAACATCGCGATTTTTCAAGTCATAGGGCAAAGCTAGCTTATAAAACTCTAGTTTGGGAACAACTTTTTCATAACCATTATAGCCACGATTTAAGAGTTCACGGGAACCATAATATCCTAATGCACCAGTGGCATCAAAAAACCCTCCTCTTTCTAAAAACACATTCCGTGCCATATTGTTAATAGCTAATGTGTTGAAATAGTGAGGTGTCAATAGTTGATAAAGTATGTGGCTGGGTGAAATTTTGCGATAGGTACTAACACTAAAAGCTTCGATGAGCAGATGAGTATTTAATAAATGAGAAACTACCCCTTGATAGGCAGCATCAGCACTAGCTACAGCCACCTTTGCCGCTTGCCAATCTTCCGGTGGTGATTTATGGGTGATAATTTGGCGATATGCCTGATGTTCTGCATCTGGTTCGTACTGCAACTTAATCGCAATGGGAATTAGTTGTTGTTTATCATCTAGATAAAACAGACAACTAGGAGATTGTGGATATCTGCCTAACTGCTCCTCCAAAATTTTCGTAGTAATTTGGTTCAAGATGGGAAA
Organism: Richelia sinica FACHB-800; assembly: GCF_014698825.1. Taxonomy (GTDB): domain Bacteria; phylum Cyanobacteriota; class Cyanobacteriia; order Cyanobacteriales; family Nostocaceae; genus FACHB-800. Next base: position 443,129 of record NZ_JACJTT010000001.1, on the reverse strand, counting down.
ATCTAAAATATACAAGCGATTAGCTTGTATTGCCGCTGCCAAATTGATATCTTGACCAGGAAAGGGATTAACTAGTTCGTCTGTAACAGGAAAATTGCTGCTGGGACTAATATCATCAGCTTGACATTTGCGAATTAATATAGGATTCATTCCTGTCAAGCGTTGACGACCAAATTCAATATCTGAATTCCAATCTTCGGCCACATCTGGTTTCTTGAAGAATGTCCAAGGTTGGAAAAATTCGTTAAATTCATCTAAACTATTCCAGTCATTAAATTGAGCAAAAATAGTCAGTAAACCAAAATCTGCTGTGCCTGTAAAAACTATTTCTCCTTTAATTAATTTTTGCCAAAGATAAGGCACAAGATGTAAAAGTTGGGCTATCAGTAAACCGATAATGCCTTTGATGGTCATCCCTAGAAAAGTGAAGATTTTTTTAATGGGAAAACCTTGTCCTCTAGGCACTCCTTTCACATGTCCAGGTAGATTACTGTAGGTGTCTTCCCACTGGAATTTCTTTTCTACAGCCTGCCAATATTGTGAACTCATATATCTAATAATTCCTTGATGTTTCAGTTCTACAAAGGTAGGAAAATAGCTACGCCTAATCTTGCCCATTTCAGATACCAATTAGCTGAAATGGTTACGCTGTTATAACTTTAAGCACAATTATGCGTGATCTGGGGGAAATTATTAGTTAATTTCACTTAAATTTAAGGGTTTACCGGAATTTATCCCATCTGTTACCACCGCTTTTAAGGGTATGTCCCAAGGTTCAACGGGTAATTGGGTAAAATAAGCAAAATCAAAAACTACACCAATAGTGGGTTTATTTATCCAGTGAGGATGACTTAACAAGCGGTCATAGTATCCTCCTCCGTAACCCAAGCGAAACCCTTGGACATCACAAGCCACACAAGGGACAAGAATTAAATCAACTTCTTCTACATCAACTATTTTTGCTGTGGGAGAGGGTTCTAGAATGTCGTAAGCACCTTTGTGTAGAGGTTCTTCAGGTTGCCAATAGTGCCAATGTAGAGATTTATCTACACAACGAGGAAAACCCCACCGTTTTTGAGAGTTTGTTAAGAGTACACTCAGGTCAGGCTCTTGATGCAAACTAAAATAGGCGAGAATAGTCTGAGCTTGATTAAATAATAAGGATTTTTGTAAATTGGTGCAAAGGCGATCGCTCTTTTCTCTCCACTCAGTCACCGTCATCGACCGACGCATCTTTAACAGATGACGACGCAGTGCTTTTTTATTAATTGGTAAATCTAATTTCTGCATGGGTTGTAGGGGTTTAGCATTGCTAAACCCTCACATGTTAATTATTTAAGCGGCATGGTTGCGCCACCAATCAATTGTATTTTTCAAACCTTGGCGAAAATCAACTTGGGCCGTAAACCCAAAAGCTTGTTTTGCTCTTTCTGTATCTAAACAGCGACGAGGTTGACCGTTAGGCTTATCAGTTTCCCACACAATTTCCCCGTCAAACTCCATCAATTCACAAATCAATGTGATTAGATCCTTAATGGAGATTTCATAACCTGTTCCCAAGTTCACAGGTTCAGAATCATTGTAAAACTGAGTTCCCATCACAATACCTCTAGCGGCATCTGTGGAGTAGAGAAACTCACGGGTAGGAGAACCATCACCCCACACAGGAAGTTGTTTTTCCCCTCTCGCTTGGGCTTCTTGCACCTTGCGAATTAAAGCCGGGATGACATGGGAACTTCTGGGGTCAAAATTATCTTCTGGCCCGTATAAATTCACTGGTAATAAATAAATACCGTTAAAGTTATACTGCTGACGATAAGATTGCAGTTGGACCAACAGCGCCTTTTTCGCTACACCATAGGGGGCGTTGGTTTCCTCTGGATAACCATTCCACAAATCCTCTTCTTTAAAGGGGACAGGGGTAAACTTGGGATAGGCGCAGATTGTACCTACACAGACAAATTTTTCCACACCACCTTGGTATGCAGCATGAATTAGCTGGGTTCCCATCATCAAGTTATCGTAAAATAACTCTCCTGGTTTTTCTCGATTCAAGCCGATACCACCCACATGGGCAGCCAGGTGAATGATAATATCCTGTTGGTCAACTGCTCGTTGACAGTTTTCCCACACTCGTAAATCACAATCGCGCGATCGCGGTACAGTAATTTTCTCACGATCAGCCCCAGCTACACACAACTGATCTATCACCTGACGACCGAGAAAACCACCGCCACCAGTGACAAGAATGCGTTTATTCTTCAAATCCAAATCAGCCATTATTCTCTCCTGGAAGATGGAATTACAAGTGCAAAGAGCCTAATTCTGAGCGAATAGTGGCAAAATCATTAGTTTTTTGGTTGCCATTACCATTAGGAGAAGTCACACCTAAAGCTTGTAAATCAGCCTCTACCATCAAACCCACTAATTCTGGAAAAGTTACCGATGGTTGCCAACCTAGCTTTTGTTTCGCCTTTGTCGGATCGCCAATTAACAAATCTACTTCTGCTGGACGCAAATAACGCTGGTCAAATTCCACATAATCTTGCCAATTGAGATTGACATAACCAAAGGCTAAATCTAAAAACTCCTTCACAGAATGGGTTTCTCCAGTGGCAATGACATAATCATCAGGTTGACTTTGCTGTAACATCAACCACATTGCTTGTACATAATCCTTCGCATAACCCCAATCCCGTTTTGCATCCAAATTACCCATAAATAATTTTTTCTGTTTGCCAGCTACAATGCGGGCTACTGCTCTAGTAATTTTACGTGTTACAAATGTTTCACCTCTTCTCGGTGATTCATGGTTAAAGAGAATGCCATTGCAGGCAAATAAACCATAGGATTCACGATAATTGACCGTTTGCCAGTGAGCATAAACTTTGGCACAGGCATAGGGACTGCGGGGATAAAAAGGAGTAGTTTCACTTTGAGGTACAGCTTGTACCAAACCAAACATTTCTGAAGAACCCGCTTGATAGAAGCGAACTTCAATACCAGTTCGCTGCTGATAATCACGAATAGCTTCTAATAACCGCAGGGTTCCCATTCCCACTGCATCTACCGTATATTCTGGAGAATCAAAGCTGACTCGCACGTGAGATTGAGCACCCAAATTATAAATCTCCGTCGGCTTAACTTCTTCTAAAATCCGACGCAAGGTTGTACCGTCTGTTAAATCACCATAGTGTAGAAACAATCTCACTCCCTCTTTATGAGGGTCTTCATACATGTGATCAATCCGGTCTGTGTTAAAGGTAGAAGTACGACGAATAATGCCATGGACTTCATAACCTTGTTGTAGTAAAAACTCACTGAGATAAGAGCCATCCTGACCAGTAATACCAGTGATAAGAGCTATTTTAGATTGTGTCATGCCCGATAATTCCTTGTGCTTGCAATTCAAACGCGGATAAACAATATGCTATTCAATAGCACTTAAATGCTACAAGAGTTTTTTTGTGATTACTGCGGCTAGTATCTGCCATTAAAACTTGGTCGTCAACAAATATACTTAATTAAGATTTTTTTAACAAGTTGGAAACCTGGGATTTATTGAGCCAAACTTCTCAAAATCATGGAGATTGGCGATAAATTGTGCAGATCAGATATTTATTAGTGATATTACGGCTCAATATATTTATTTTTTTCTTAAAGTTTTTTCTCAAAAAATATCAAAAATTTAAGTATTCGATGTCCTTTTTTATCCAATATGGATAATAGCATCTGGGGGCAAAATTTACCCCACAGAAGTACATTGACAGATATTGTTCTAATAGGCTCCGTTATTTTTGGGCATAATGACCACATCAATTGTTTTCAAGATGATCCATAAATCCAGCCAAAAGTTCCTGAATTTTACATAATGTAAGTCAATCTGGACTCGTCGAGGGTAGGGGATATCATTGCGTCCAGACACTTGCCATAATCCAGTAATTCCAGGTTTGATTGTCAAAACCTGATCTATATGGTCACCATATTTTGGTAGTTCTTCTACCACTAATGGTCTTGGTCCCACCACACTCATATCCCCTTTTAAAACATTCCAAAATTGGGGGAATTCATCCAAGCTGGTAATGCGTAAGAAATGCCCAATTCTGGTAATTCTAGGGTCTTTTTTGAGCTTAAAATTGTTTTCAAATTCCTGGCGCATATCTGGATTAGTTTCCAGCATTTGGAAGAGAATTTCATCCGCGTTGAGCACCATAGTGCGAAACTTAATACAATTAAAGCTACGATAGTTTTTCCCTACTCTTTCTTGGACATAAAAAATTGGTCCTTCAGAACTGGCCGCAATCAACAAAGCCAGGATGATGTAGAGAGGTGAAAACAAGATTAATACAGACAGAGAAAAAACTATATCGAATATCCGTTTGGCAAACTCTCCGTGTAAACCCTGTAAAGACAAACTTTTAAGTTTAATCTTGGGCGGTTTTATTTTTTGTCCACGTTTTGGTAGAGTACGTGTAGACGTACTGCCATCCCGTCGTGGATATCGCTTGCCGGAGAGGAGTGAGCTCTGGGCAGTCATCATACTCCTTAATAATCCACACCACACATAGTCCCAATCTTAAAGCTAAAACGCGGTAATTCTGGGGTAAATTTTCCCAAAACTTGAAAACAAATACAAAAATTTAAACCTTCTGGCTAGAGATGGTCTTGTTTACTACACACTGCTCCACAAAGGACAGATATTTTTGTTGAAATACTGATGTAGAAAACTGATAGGCGTGTTCTTTGATCTGGTCATGATTAAATAAATCCTGATAGGCTTCAAATTTTTCTACGGCCGTGACTAAAGCTGCTGCTGTTTGCTCTGGGAAAAATATGCCTGTGCCTGTATCTGTACAATTGCGGATATCTTTAACAGTTTCTAAAGCACCACCAGCGCCATAGGCAATAACTGGTGTACCACAAGCTTGTGCTTCTACCAAGGCGATGCCAAAGTCTTCGCAAGCTGCGTATACAAAAGCTTTGGCCCTAGCCATGTATTTTTGAACTACATCATTGGGTTGCCATCCCAATATTTGGATATTTGGTTGGGCAATTTGCCGTATATAGGGCATTTCTGGCCCTGTGCCAATAATGACCAATGGTCGTTGGAGTTCATTAAAAGCTTGAACAATCAATGATACTTGTTTGTAACTTACTAATCGGGAGACGATCAAATAAAAATCCTCTTTTTCTCTTAAAAAGGGGCATTCCGCAACATTGACCGGTGGATAAATGACCTGAGCTTCTCGCCGATAGCAACGCCAAATTCTTCGCGCAGTATGTTGGGAGTTGGCGATAAAGTAGTCAACACGGTGGGAACTAATTACATCCCATTGCCGTAAATGATGTAATAAGTAGCGTGTGAACCATCCTAGCCAACCATTTCCGACTTTGCTGTTGTTGAGATAATCAAAGGTTAAATCCCAAGCATAACGCATAGGACTATGACAGTAGCAAATATGTAATTGATTGGGAGTGGTCAAAACTCCTTTGGCAACTGCATGGGATGAAGAAAGAATTACGTCATATTGGCGTAGGTCTAATTGTTCAATGGCTAAGGGTAGCAAGGGTAAATACTTTTGTACACCATTACGAGCCAGTGGGAAATTTTGCAGAAAGGTTGTGCCAATTTGGCGCTTGTATAGATAATTGTCGGGATTACTTGATTCAAAATCGATGAGGGCATACAAATCAGCATCAATTTGATTTAAAATCTCCCGCACAACTAGTTCTGAACCGCCTGTGGCTTTAGGGGTCAGCCACTCATGAACCAGAGCATATTTCAAAGGCACAGTTAACTTGAATGGGTGAAAACTACGTAGGCGATTTTTCAGATTAACTGAAAAATGTCCCATTGTGCGAAGTGGACATGACCCTGGATTGACCGGAAGACGTAATCTAGTCGATACAGGTTCCGAATGATGTGGTAGCTAGCTGGTAGAGAGAGATAGACAGTCAGGCATAGTCAAGATGACAAATTTGGTTGGTTGCATATGTGTTTTATGTTGGTGGCAGTTGATAGTGATTTCTATCGAGGTTGGATGAGTACAGATGGAGTCACAACCAACAAAATCTGGAGTTCCCAATCTCAAGCTGAAAATCTCCTACTCCAAAATGGCAAGAGGGAGACGGCAACCTGATAACCTCAAAGACAAGGATGATTTTACCAACCACAATTGATTGAGAAATGGGAATTTTATGCGGATTTTGATTATTGGTGGAACTCGATTCATTGGTGTCTACCTGACTCAGTTACTGGTAGAAGCTGGACATGAGGTGGTTTTGTTTAATCGGGGTAATCGTCCTGTGCCATTACAGGGAGTAGGACAAATTATAGGCGATCGCACTGACCCCACCCAGCTTAAAGAAAAGTTAGCACAAGAAAACTTTGATGTCATTTTCGACAATAATGGTCGAGAACTCACTGATACCCAACCTGTGGCGGAAATTTTCCAAGGCAGGGTGCAACATTTCGTGTATATGAGTTCTGCTGGTGTGTACCTCAAATCTGACCAGTTACCCCATGTAGAAGGGGATGCAGTCGATCCGAAGAGTCGGCACAAGGGTAAGTATGAAACAGAGGCCTATCTAGAGCAATTGGATTTGCCTTTTACTTCCATTCGTCCCACTTATATCTATGGGCCAAAAAACTATAACGATTTAGAAAGTTGGTTCTTTGATAGAATTGTTCGCGATCGCCCCATCCCCATCCCTGGCAATGGAATGCACATTACCCAGCTAGGCCATGTGAAGGACTTAGCGCAAGCCATGACCCAAGTGGTGGGTAACGACAAAGCCATCAAGCAGATTTATAATATTTCTGGCGATCGCTTCGTCACTTTTGATGGTTTAGCTCGTGCCTGTGCTGTAGCTGCTGGCAAGTCTATTGATGATGTGAAAATCGTACATTATGACCCCAAAAAGTTTGACTTTGGCAAACGCAAAGCCTTCCCAATGCGCGTTCAACACTTCTTTGCCTCTGTCAACAAAGCCATCACAGAATTAAACTGGCAGCCTGCCTATGATTTAATCTCTGGCTTACAAGACTCTTTAGAAACTGATTATTTCTTATCTGGCAGAGATAAAGCCGAAATTGATTTCTCTGTAGATGACGAAATTTTAAAATCTGTCTAAACAGAATTTTTTGATGTCTATTCTCCCGATATTTTCACGGGAGATTCTTTCCCCATCTGCTAGCAATCTGCTGTTAGTAGTGATAACCACACCTATTAATTACCCATTTGCCTACGGGGGTGTGTACCTTCATCAGGTAAACTTAACTTTTATTAAGTAATAAACACATCTCCGTCTCAAATATCATGACAGCTGCCACCACCTTTGACCTAGACAAATTAAATCAGCAATTTGAAACCGCTACTCCCAAAGAAATCTTAGCCTGGTCTATCGAGAATATTCCCACAGGATTTGTACAAACTAGCGCCTTTAACGTTGATGATTTGGTAATTACCAACATTCTCTACTCTGAACTCCAGCATTCAGTTCCTGTCATCTTCCTCGACACTCTTTTCCACTTCCGCGAAACCTTGGAACTCGTTGCTAAAGCCAAGGAAATTTATAACTTAGATTTAAAAACTTACAAAACTCCAGATGTAAACACCCGTGAAGAATTCACCGCCAAATATGGTGAAGCCCTCTGGGATACAGATATTCTCAAATTCCACGACGTTACAAAAATTGAACCTCTGCAACGAGGTCTAGACGAACTCAACACAGTCGCTTGGATTACAGGCCGTCGTCGTGACCAAGCCGTCACCCGTGCCAACATGCCTGTATTTGAACTAGATAATAAAGGGCGGTTAAAAGTTAATCCTCTTGCTGCCTGGACTCGCAAAGATTCTTGGGCTTATGTAGCTGAACATAAGGTAATTTACAATCCTCTTCATGACCAAGGCTATCCCAGCATTGGCGATGAACCCATCACCACCAAAGTAGGTGAAGGTGAAGATGAACGCGCTGGTCGTTGGCGGGGAACTGGTAAGACTGAGTGTGGTATTCACATTTAAGTTTGCACCTTTAGTAGGGGCGGGTTTATTTGGATATTGGTTGATGAATGAGGATATTTGTGAACCCGCCCCTACAATGTCATCAATTGGATCTTGGTTGATGAAGAAGGATATTTGTAAACCCGCCCCTACAATGTCATCAATTGAGTCATTTATTTCCTGGAAACCCCCTAGAGTCAACAATCTCACTAATTCCTGATTTAAGCTAGTGACTAATGACTAAATCATTAATCACTCCATATGATTAAAATACTCCACCTTTCAGATATCCACATGGGAAGTGGCTTTTCCCACGGACGGATTAATCCCACCACTGGATTGAATACACGATTAGAGGATTTTGTCAATACATTATCTTTGTGTATTGACCGAGCCTTAACAGATAATGTGGACTTAGTGATATTTGGCGGTGATGCTTTTCCAGATGCCACACCAGCCCCCTATGTCCAAGAAGCCTTTGCCAGTCAATTTCGCCGTTTGGTTGATGCAGATATTCCCACCGTGTTGTTAGTGGGAAACCATGACCAACATTCCCAAGGATTGGGAGGTGCAAGTTTAAATATTTATCGGACTTTGGGCGTACCAGGATTTGTGGTGGGTGATACCTTGACTACCCACAGGATTCAAACCCGCAATGGTATGGTACAAGTAATTACTCTCCCTTGGCTAACACGCTCTACATTGATGACACGCCAAGAAACGGAGGGTTTATCTTTGGCTGAAGTCAATCATCTGTTAGCAGAGCGGTTACAGGTAGTTTTAGAAGCTGAAATTCGCCGCCTTGACCCTGATGTACCAACGGTGTTGTTAGCTCACCTGATGGCTGATAATGCCACCTTGGGAGCAGAAAGGTTGTTAGCTGTAGGTAAAGGCTTTACTTTACCTTTATCGTTGCTGACCCGTCCTTGTTTTGACTATGTGGCTTTGGGACATGTTCATCGTCACCAAAATCTCAATAAATCCAATCACCCACCTGTAATTTATCCAGGCAGTATTGAACGGGTAGATTTTAGCGAAGAGAAGGAAGATAAGGGTTATGTGATGGTGGAGTTGGAACGGGGACAGGTGAATTGGGAGTTTTGTCCTTTGCCTGTGCGGGTATTTCGCACCATTGAGGTAGATTTATCCAAGGCAGATGAGCCGCAAGGGGTGCTACTGAAAGCAATAGGTAAGCATGACATTGAAAATGCTGTGGTGCGACTAATTTATAAAATTCGTTCTGAACAGTTAGATTTAATTGATAATTCCTCCCTGCACCAAGCTTTAAGCACGGCTCACACCTATACCATTCAACCAGAGTTGGTTAGTCAGTTAGCTAAACCCAGAATTCCGGAACTGAGTGCTAGTAACAGTATTGACCCCATGGAAGCATTGAAAACTTATCTAGATAATCGGCAAGATTTGCAGGAAATAGCTGCATCGATGGTGGAAGCAGCACAGAAGTTGTTGGCTGGTGATGAAGAAATGTGGTTGGAAACGGTTACGCCACAATCATAGGTTGCGTTAGGTGGTGATAAGTGGAAATTGTTCAGGCAGAAAAATTAATAATCAACCTGTGTAGGATCTGCCAAAATTGCTGTAATCCTTGGGTTCATCATTGAGTTAATCACTCACTCAAAGGGTATTTACACGTTTGCTAGTGGACTTTATATGTCCCTCTACACTCAAATTAAACAAGTTTTACTCGGCAAATCCCTACCTACAAGCGCACACAGTGAAGAGCGATTGACTAATGCCGCAGCTTTGGCAGTGCTTTCTTCTGATGCTTTGTCTTCTGTGGCTTATGCAACAGAAGAAATTTTGTTAATCTTAGTGGCTGCTGGCAGTAGCGCTTTGGGTTTATCTCTGCCCATAGCTGTAGCCATTATTGTACTGCTGGGAATTGTTGTCCTTTCCTACCGTCAGACGATTCGCGCCTATCCTCAAGGTGGTGGTTCTTACATTGTGGCGAGGGAAAATCTGGGGCTTTATCCTGGATTGGTGGCTGGTGGGTCGCTGATGATTGACTATATATTGACAGTAACGGTCAGTATATCTGCGGGTACGGCGGCTTTAACTTCAGCGATTCCGTCACTACAATCTCACACGGTTTTACTGTGTTTAGTTTTCATCTTCTTGTTGATGCTGGCTAATCTCCGGGGGGTGAAGGAATCAGGAAATATTTTTATGATTCCTACCTATAGTTTTATTGCCAGCGTGTTTTTATTGATTTTGGTAGGTTTATTTAAATTCACTACTGGTCAAGCTGTGACTGCATATCCTGCATTGTCTGTGAAAGAAGGATTGAGTTTATTTTTCATTTTGCGTGCCTTCTCAGCAGGATGTACGGCTTTGACAGGTGTGGAAGCTATTTCCGATGGAGTTTTGGCTTTTAAACCACCAGAATGGCAAAACGCCCGTTTGACTTTGTTGTATTTGGGTGGGCTGTTGGGATTAATGTTTGTGGGCATTACTTGTTTAGCAAATATTTATCACATTGTGCCTGAAGAAGGACAAACGGTGGTTTCACTCCTGGGGCGGCAAATTTTTGGGGGTGGGCCGTTGTACTTTTTTCTGCAAATGGTGACGTTGTTAATCTTGTTATTGGCAGCTAATACCAGTTATGCAGATTTTCCCAGACTGTGTTACTTCCTGGCTAGAGATGGTTTTTTACCGCGGCAACTAGCTCTGTTAGGCGATCGCTTGGTTTACTCTAACGGTATCATTCTCCTCAGTCTTTGCGCTGCCATTCTTGTCATTATTTTTAAAGGACAAGTCAGCGCTGTTATTCCCCTCTATGCAGTTGGGGTGTTCACTTCCTTTACCCTGTCTCAAGCAGGAATGGTACGTCATTGGTTTCAAGGGCAAACGAGTGGTTGGCATTCCAGCGCGGTGATGAATGGTTTAGGTGCGATCGCCACGGCTGTGGTTTTGGGTGTAATAGTTTTTACCAAGTTTCTCTTGGGTGCTTGGTTAGTGGTGGTGGCTATTCCCATTTTAGTCAGTCTGTTTTTAGCTATTAATCGACATTATCAATATGTAGCTGAACGACTGAGTATTCAAGGACTGGCACCACGCAGTTATATTCCTCGACCAAAACCAGAAAAAGTAACTCATCCTGCGGTTGTCATTGTTGGACAATTGAATCGAGGAACAGTAGAAGCATTAGAATATGCCCGGACAGTAGCAGATGAAATCGTAGCCATTCATGTTGATATTGGTTCCACAGATCGGGAAAAACTGCAAGCTAAATGGCGTAATTTAGAATCAGATATTCCCCTAGAAATTATCGAGTCACCTTATCGGTCTGTCATTACTCCTATTGTGGAGTTTGTCCGCCAATTTGAACAACGTTATCCGGAGGTTTTCACCACAATTATTATTCCTGCTTTTGTCACACGTAATTGGTGGGATGGGATTTTACATAACCAAACCACTTTCTTTCTCAAAAATGCCCTACGTGCGAAGAGAAGTCGAGTTATAACGACAGTGCGATACTATCTATAGGCATTTTTTGTTTATGGCGACTAATGGGGACTTGAATCACAAATTTAGTCCCCTCTCCCAACTGGGAATCACACCACATTTTGCCATGGTGTTTTTCAACAATAATATTGTAACTAATAGATAGACCTAGCCCTGTGCCTTTGCCGACAGGTTTGGTAGTAAAAAATGGGTCAAAAATGCGCGATCGCGCCGTTTCCGGTATGCCTAATCCGTTGTCAGTAATGGTAATTTGTACAAGATGATCAGTAATTAGTTGAGTAGAAATATAAATCAGTCCTTGCTGCTGAAGCAAGCTATCTTTTTTCTGTTGTATTAGTAATTCATCTACTGCATCGATAGCATTTGTCAGTAAATTCATAAATACTTGGTTGAGTTGCCCTGCGTAGCATTCTATCAATGGTAATTTCGCATATTCTTTGATTATTTGAATGCCTGGACTATCTGGTTTGGTTTTGAGACGATGTTGCAAAATTAATAGAGTATTTTCTATTCCTTCATGGATATCAACATATTTAAATTCAGATTCATCTAGTCGAGAAAAGTTACGTAAAGATAAAACTATTTGTCTAATTCTCTCAGTTCCAATTTCCATAGACTGGAGTAATTTAGGTAAATCTTCTTGGATGAAGTCAAGTTCCATTTCATCCAAAATGATTTGAATTTTTTCCGGTGTCTCTGGATAATGATATTGATAAGCCGCAACAAGCTTTAATAAGTTTTGACTATAGTTATCAATGTGCGCGATGTTGCCATAAATGAAGTTTACAGGGTTGTTGATTTCGTGGGCAATTCCTGCTATTAATTGCCCTAAACTCGACATTTTTTCTGTTTGCACAAGTTGCAGTTGGGCTTTGTGTAATTGTTCTAGGGTCTGCTGAATTTCTTGGCTGTGCTGTTCCTTTTCTAATAGCAGTTCTTTTACTTTTTGAATTAAATGATTTAGTGCTGTTCCTAAAATACCTGTTTCATCTTGACTGATAACTGGCACTTGCAAATCAAAGTTGGAAGATTGGGTAACTTGTTGGGCAACACTTGTTGCTAATTTTAGAGGTTTATTAATATGACTGGCAATTCTGAAACCAAAGAATAAAGCCAAAGTCACACAGCCTAAACTAGTAATACCAATAATTACAATTGTTGGTCTAGCAAAGGAAATCGCTTCGTTATACATTGACGAATATTCGAGAATTACTGCCCCGCCTATAGTGTTTGCATCTTTATACAAAGGAACCACAATCATTTTTGCAATTGGCAAATGATGAGATTCTTGTGTTAAAAAGGTTCTCACTTTCCCATCTTGCAAGGTCTGATTGACTTCCTGTCCTTGATCATCGTCGAAAACTGTACCGATATCTTGTGGATGTGGATTTGCTAAGATTTTTTTTTGCAAATTTACTACCACGCTATCGCGATTCTGTTTTTGATGAAGTAATGTGACATAGGATTGTAAACTCTCTGCTGCTACCTCTGGTGATAAATCTTCACCATACAAATCCTCAGAAATTGATGTAGCTAGCATTTGCGCGACATGTTTAGCTTCTAGGACTGCTAATGCTTTAGCCATTTTTTGGCTTTGGGCGATCGCTACTGCACCCACTACAAATGTTAATAAAGAAACACCAATAAAACTTCCAACTAATTTGTGAGCAATTTTCATAGCCAAGTCAGGGATGTGCAAATTCTGTGAAGACCTCTAGATTTACCGCTTAAATATGCGATTACAAAGATAATCGCCATCCTCGCTTTAGTAAATCCAAACTGTGATGTAATGTTTGCCTCAGTCCCGTCAAAAGCTCACCTCTAGGTCAACAAGATATTGCTTTTATCTTGTTACTAGAGAAGAAAAATACTATATACAGTAAATTTTATCACATCCCTGCTATGGTCCTAATCATTGCTACCAAAATCCAAAATGCTATAACTCTTCCTAGTGAAAATTGATGTTCTAGGGAAGTAGATTACACCCTGAATTTATTCTCAAAAAACCCGTCTACCCTACCATAACCAATCGTCTGGTTATATTTTTGACCTGCTTTGTTTCCAAATCCCATCAATTTAGATGACCCCAATACCAATTAGAAAAATAATTGTTATTGATGAATTGACACTAATTCAGCTAATACCGTTTCTTTGTGTATCTGCATATATTTACCCTCTGGCTTTGCCTTCACCCCTTGGCAAGGCAGGAATACAGGGGGGTGTTATTATCTGCATCTTCAGAAAAAATTGGTACAACATTTCTCATTTCTATTGGTATAGACGGGTTCTCAAAATTTCTGCACATTAAACAACCACTTCTTCCCGTTGACAATCAAAAACTATCTGGAAAGTTGTATTAGGACTAATTTGACTTAAGTGTTGAAGATAACCATCCGCATCAGAACGACTCCGAAATCTCGCCACAATTACCTTTTCTGTGTCTGAAAGTAACCGTGCGATCGCCCAAGCATTGAGTCGATTTTTGTATGTAATAGCTTGATTTTCTGATTTACTCTCTTGAGAATCTGTGTTTTGTGGCATGATGATGTTAACCGTATGAATTTGAGTTAAAGGCGTTAGTGTGTATCTTTACCCAGGAAAACACTAACGCTTTTATTGATGATGCCACTTTGTTATTACATTATTTAGGGATTGTCAAGACCTCTTGCGACAGCAGGGCTATTATCCAGCAGTATAGAAATTTTCTATTTTCTCCTGTTGATTGATACCAAAGTTAAATGGGGATACTTATAGCCTCAAATTATTTGTGTATACCTTTTATCTTTCAAGGGAAAAATATCCTATATTTTGTCTATTCAGGTTAAAATTATCACATAGTTAAAATTGTTACCATTTCTTATTGACAGGGTGTATAACAATGTCTTTGCTGATATCTATCCTCCAGAAAGCTGCATCCAAAATCAATGCAGAACTTTTACTTGAGCCAGAATATAAATTAGTAGGTCATATTACTTTTAAAAATGGCAAAAAAACTGTTTTTAGTGGCACCAGATTAAACGTTAACGGCTATGGGTCCTCTGATTTAGCAAGAGATAAACATTACACCAAATATTTTCTCAAGCAATTTGGATACAAGATTACAGAAGGTCAAACTTTTTTCCATGAAAAACTTTGCGCTAGTTTAACTGCATCCCGGAATGTTGATGATGGTTTGAGCTATGCTCAAAATCTAGGTTTTCCCGTAATTATGAAACCATTGAACCTTAGACAAGGTGTTTTAGTTACCAAAATTTATAATTCCACACAGTATTATGAAGTCGCAGGAAAAATTTTAGAAATTAATCCTGGCTTTATTGTCGAACGATTCTATAGTGGTAATGACTACAGAATCTTAGTTTTTGATAATGAAGTTATAGCTGCTTATCAAAGAATTCCATTTTTTGTGGTTGGTAATGGTGAAGATACGGTAGAACAACTAATCCAAGCCAAACAAGCGTATTTGATTCAACAAGGACGAAAAGTAAAAATTAATTTATTCGATTTTCGCATTGCCGAAAAATTACAACGTCAAAATCTTTCCTTACAGAGTATTATTCCCCAAAATACTACTGTCTTTTTGTTAGATAATGCTAATTTATCAGCTGGTGGTGAAGCTGTCGATTTCACCGAACAAATTCATCCTAATTTTCAAAAATTAGCGGTTAATATTACCAAAGATATGGGTTTGAGATTGGCAGGTGTGGATATAATTAGCAATGATATTACACAGCCAATCCTCGACTATACCCTAATTGAAGTTAATTCGGCTCCTAGCTTATCTCACTATGCCACTGGTGGAGATAAACAAATGCAAAGAGTCGAAGATTTATATTTAAAAATTCTCCAATCCTTGGAAAATTCACCAATTCTTTCTTAAGAGAGATTCAAACTCAGCTTGCAGCGAAGAAATTTCCGCGACTCTAGCCACAAGTAAATTATCCCTACCTGCATCTTGTAAGCGAGTCTTCCAATATTCAATAGTTTCTGCATTATTTACCCAAAAAGCAATTACAGTTTCGACCACTTGATCTAAATTCCAACCCCATTTAGCCGGAACTGGTTCCACAGTCTCTAGCAAAGCATCTAAGGTGCAAATCTGGGTTCCTAGATACTCTACTCCTTTGAACCTTTGTTCTTCCAAACTTTGCTGGTGACTAAAGAAATTCCAAACTGGAGATACGCCAACAATATCAAATGTATATCTCATTCCAGTCCTCTTCATCAAATAATCAACTAACCGGAAATTTGGGTATTGGGCAAAATTTAGCTAAACCATGATTGTGCATAACAGGAATGCTAATAAATATAGTAATTTGGGCATTTTGCCTTCATTATGCAACTTCGATGTGTAACAGCTTATTGCCGTGTTGAACAGAGATAAATACACAGCATAAATTGAACTAATGGCATGACCAAAAGTCTTTAAAGTCCTTTTTTTTAGTTAATTTGTGAATTATCCCCTCTAGGAAAATTATAATTATTCACTCAATTAATTGGACATAATTTTGCAAATAATTATCAGAGATAATTAGCACTCTCAAGGCTCAAGTGCTAATAGTTATTCGATTGTTTAACTGTATTATCAAAGAATTTTTGGTGTTAATAAAGATGAGAAGAATAATTTTAATATTTGTTTAAATATTGGCTATGGGCCCATAATTTCCCGTACAAGTCCCAGGTAAAGCATATTCCAGGTAGCCTTTAACACAGTGTTGAGGGGATGTTTAGGAATTTCTAGTCAATTATTCAATCTTGCGGGATGTCCGGGTTAAAGGGTTACACAAGACCTGTGTTAACCTCGTCCTTTGCGTAGCGTGACGATAGCCATAGTATGCCTACCCCATTGTGACCTAATAAGTATTATTACGGTGTATTTCTGCCTTGAGACTCTATATTACGTATATTACTTAATTGTTATTACTGTAAAAAAGATTTTCATTATCAGAATAAACAGAATATACACGTATTCTTAACAATATTTTAACTTTTTCACTAGTCCATGCTCAGGAACTGTACTGATGTTTTGTCTGTTTTTGATCATTGCACAGCCAAAAATGGATATTTTAAATTTATTCGTATTTATACTGTTTTTATTTTTTGTAAATAAAGTTTTATTAAAAGTAACACCTGTTTAAGAACGTCAATTCATTAACAATAGGGGTCGCGAAATGTTAGTACAAGATATCTCAATTCCAGTAATTAATGTTCAGAATCGCGATTATGAGCAGGAACTTCAAGATTATGTGCAGCATTTGTATGGTGATATTCCTATTACTCCTTGCCCCTTTACTAAAGCAGAAATAGAAGCCTTAGAAGAACAAAATGAATTGCTCGTCTATTTGCCTGCCAAAATGACAATGAAACAGCTATGTCAGCAATTTGGTATCAGAGCAAATGTGGATTTTGACAATGAATCTTTAATCAAAAATACAATGGTTTCTGAAAACCAATGGTTCATTGCTTCAGCTTCCAAAACTCCGGAATTAATGTACCAAACTGGGCTAGCTGCCAAGCGGATTTATGAAGACGAAGGCTTGCATGGCATGGATTTCCGGCGTTATTTGGCTTTTGCAGCTACCTTTAAATATAAATTTGGTGTCTTCCCTGACCAAACATACTGGACATTTTTAGTCTCAGGAAGTTATGACAGAAGTGGAATATCTATTGTCGGCTTTGATGCTCGTGGTGTTTTAAATCATCATGGCTGGATGAGAAATTTCAAAGCTAAGTTTTTAGGCTCTAGATATATAGTTATTGCTCCTAGATTGGAAGTAGTTCCTGAAACTGAAACTTTACCACGGGCCCAAAGAGGGAGAAGAGGAACTGCTGGTAAAGAAGCGGATATGGAATAGGTTGTAATTAGGATTTAGTGATTGTAATAGGAGGGTTTTGTAAATGCTAACTCAAGATTTACCATTAGGTGAAAAGTATGATTTACTCAACCCTTTATTTTTCACTAATCCTGATCCCACCTTGGATCAAATGCGGATTGCTGATCCAATTTACTGGCATCCGCAATTAGAATCATGGATTCTGACTCGTTATGTTGATGTTTATAATACAATCCGCGAACAGAGGTTTTCTGTAGATAGAGGTGGACAAATTGGTAAAAGTAAATTTGCCTCTGTCCAGGATAAGCTGAAGTTTTGTAATGAATACTTTACAAAGTGGATGGTGTTTTCCGATCCACCACGACATACCAGACTCAGAACTTTAATCGGTAAGGCTTTTACACCTCAGATCAGCAACAGTTTAAACTGTTTCATTCAAGACTGTGCTGATGAACTGATTGATGCAGTTCAAGATGCTGGTCAGATGGAGGTGATTCAAGACTTTGCCATTCCCTTACCGGCCCTAGTGACAGCTAAGTTGCTAGGTGTACCTAGAGAAGATATTCCTGCGCTAAAACGCTGGAGTAGCAATATGTTTACTCTTTTTGGTGCAGGTTGGGCCAGTGAAGCGGTTGTGGAGACTACTTACCAAAGTTTGGTAGAAAGTATTGGATATTTTGATAATTTAATTGCCCAACATCGTCAGCATCCTGTCAGTGATTTTATTACTAAGTTAATAGCTGCTGAAGATAACGGTAGTGTACTGAGTGAAGAAGAATTGACATCTACATGTATTACCTTTATGGCTGGTGCCTATGAAACTACCACTTATTTAATCAGTAATGGACTTCTGGCTTTATTGCAACATCCTGATCAATTGCAGATGTTGCTAGAGAATCCATCCTTGATTGATTCTACGGTGGAAGAAGTCTTCCGTTATTGGGGTCCCGCATTTAGTGTAGTGCGTTGTGCGATCGCAGATACTTATATTAATGACCAGCTAATTAGTCAAGGACAGAAAATCTATTGTCTTTTACATGCAGCAAATCACGACCCTGCACAATTCCCTAATCCTGACCAATTTGACATTACTCGCAAAGAAAACCGTCATCTTGGTTTAGGGCAAGGTATCCATTTTTGCTTGGGTGCTGCACTCACACGTTTAGAAGCGAAAATTGCCTTGAACACTTTATTGGAGCGGTTAAGCAATATACAGTTAGCAACCAATCAATTCCACTGGATACCAAACTTAGCCATGCGTGGCTTAGAGTCATTACCAGTAACATTTTCACGACATCATTAAGTAATGATAGCAGGTGACAGGTGACAGGTAAGAGTGATAGAAGCCTTTTTCAGTGAAACGGTATAAATCCTAATATTTGTGAATGAGTGGTAGAGATTAATTTCTGCCACTACTTTTTATATCCAGGTTAAGATTGGGTGTAGTCTTGACTGTAGCCATCACACGGCTATAGGATTTCTAGTTGATTTTTGCGTATCCTTGGAGTATTAGCCAAAGTAGTCGGTGCTGTGGCCTTAAAAGCTATATACACCTAAATTCTCTACTTTCTTTCTTGCCGATCAATATAGCCAAGCTATCAGAAATCAAACCAGATTTCTATATTCAGAATCAAAACATGCCGACTACTACCTGGAATCGTCACCACATTCTTTCCCTTGCAGATTTTACTGCGGATGAATATAACGCAGTGTTACAAACTGCGGCATCCTTTCGAGAGGTACTCTCACGGAGAACCAAGAAAGTACCTACTTTACAAGGACATGTGGTAGCAAATTTATTTTTTGAACCCTCTACCCGCACTCGCAGTAGCTTTGAAATTGCGGCAAAACGTTTAAGTGCAGATACCCTCAACTTTGCTGCGGCTACATCGTCGATGACCAAGGGAGAGACAATTTTAGATACAGCCAAAACATATTTGGCCATGGGAACGGATATTATGGTGATACGCCATAAAGAAGCGGGAGTACCACAAGCGATCGCTCAAGAAATGGATCGTTTAGGTGTGCGAGTCAGCGTTCTCAATGCTGGTGACGGTCAACATGAGCATCCTTCCCAAGGTCTACTAGATTTATTCACCATTTGTACATTAATTAATCCAGAAAATCCCCGTCTAGAACTATTACAAGGGAAAAAAATAGCGATCGTTGGTGATATTCTTCATTCTCGCGTTGCTAGATCCAATATTTGGAGTTTAATAGCTAGTGGTGCAGAAGTCCATCTTGCTGCACCTCCTACTCTCCTACCCAAATTCTTTGCTGATTATCTTACACCCCAAGTCAACACTGATAAATTCTTTACCCATTGGCAACTAGCACCAGCTTTAGAGAATGCTGATTTTGTCATGACATTGCGTTTACAAAAAGAACGCATGACAGCACATTTACTGCCTAGTCTCAGAGAATATCATCAACTATTTGGCATTACCCACAATCAACTCCAATGGTGTAAACCTAACGTCAAAGTTTTACATCCAGGCCCTGTAAATCGGGGTGTAGAAATTAGTTCCGAATTAATGGATGACCCAGAATTTAGCTTAATTCAATCACAGGTAACTAGTGGTGTAGCAGTGCGGATGGCCTTGCTGTATTTAATTGGTAGTGGAAAAGTGTAGAAGGAGTATGGCTGCACTATCAGCAGAAAAAGCAGTCTAATCAAAAAGCCACTTCTCAACTACTGAGAGACTTGTATATATTGTGAGAGTGAGTGTGAGTGAGAAGTGTATGTCAAATCTGGTTAAGCGCAAATCCCGCAAACGTCGAACGCTGAGGTTAATGCTACTGATTTTTGCCTGGAGTGTAGCCATTGGTTGGGTATTGGGTTTAGCGACAAGCGTTCACGGTGTTACACCTAGTTCTAACATTGGCACTGTAGATGTAGTGCCACCACAATATCAATTAGCAGAAGAACTGTACTTAGAAAACTGCGCTACCTGTCACATCGCCTTACCACCTGCGGTTTTTCCTACCCAAACTTGGCGGGATATTCTCCGTGACTCCCAGCACTATGGTGTACAAATTCAACCTTTAGTAGACCCGCAGCGCATATTAGTGTGGAGATATCTTTCTACCTTCTCTCGCACCAATCTCCAAGAGGAACCAACACCTTATCGTCTCTATCAATCACGTTATTTTCGTGCCTTACACCCTGGAATTAAGTTACCCAGTCCCTCATCAGTTAGTAGTTGCATTAGTTGTCATCCGGGTGCAAGTGAGTATAATTTCCGACGCTTAAGTCAGGAATTTGAGTGAGACTATGAGGCTAAAACCATTTTGGTGTTTGACTTTTGCTTTTCAGTTTGTACCTGATTAACTGGCAAAATGCTGTAATTTTTAGCACTGATGTAAGAATAACGTATTTTCGTCATTGCGATTAATAGGTGACAGTTCTAAAAGCCTTTGGTTGCCTAAGTTTTAGCGTTAGTTAATGTCCTAATACCAAATCGAAAAATGTTGGCAACAGATGATTACCCCACCCGCGCTATCGCGCACCCTCCCCGCTTGCGGGGAGGGTTGGGGAGAGGTTTACTCAATGTGTTGGTTGCTTTTGGAGAATTGGTATAACTGTTCTGTCCATGGCCATAATATCCCCTTAGTCAGAAGTAACCAACCAGGAGTTACGAGTTAATATTACTTTTAGCTCCTCATTTGTATCAGCCCCTGCCATTTGCCGTGTTAGAACTGATATCCTTTCTGATTCGTGGAATACAACCCCTAATCATTCCTATTTGCTTTGTGGTTGCTTGGACTGTGATGATTTTGTTTGTTTGGAGTATTTGGGCAGCAGCGCGAGATAGTGTTGCTACTGCCAAACAAATGCACAAAATTCCCTGTCCTAACTGTCAATTTTTTACAAATAATTATCGCCTCAAATGTACCGTACATCCTCATACGGCTAATACAGAAGAGGCAATTGGTTGTAAGGATTACCAATCAAGTTATAGCAGGGGACAGGTGACAGGTGACAGGTGACAGTGCTAAAAGCCTTTGTGTGTCTAAGTTTTAGTTGCAGTTAATGTCCTGTCTTGTCTACAGCTATAAATTCAGTCAGCACAGATGATTACCCCTGTTCGCGCAGCGTGGCGTTAGCCATACTTCTGTCTTCTGAACTTCTGAACTCCTGAACTCCTTCCTCCTATTCCTCAATCTCCAACAACACCTTTAAAACACCTTTGGTTTGGGCCTTGGCAAAAGCAGCTAAACCTTCTGTGAGGGGATAACGGGCTTGTATTAAAGGTTCCACATCTACCTGACCTGTAGCTAATAAATCCAGGGCTGGAGTAAAAGGGCCGCAACGGGAACCGATGAGGGTAATTTCATCGACGACCAGAGAAGAAGCATCCAAACTTAATAGACCTGCATAGGTACTTTTGAGAACGAGAGTACCACGGGGCCTTAAAGCGCGACGTGCTGTAGCAAAGCCTTCAGGATTACCTGTACACTCCACTGATATATCAAAAGCCCTTTCTGTGACTGCATCCGCTAACCCAGTTTTAATACCTTTGGACTGGAGATGGGCTAACTTGTCCTGATGTCTTCCTACTACCAATAAATCACAACCAGTTAAAGCTAAGGTTTGGGCTACCAATTGTCCTAATTTTCCATCTCCCACTACTAACACTCGGTCATTAGCAGATAGGGAAACTTGCTGTTGAATTTCTAAAGCTGCGGCTACTGGTTCAGTAAAGGTGGCTGCTTCTGTAGATACATCATCGGGGACAAGATGTAAGTTGTTGATAGGTAAACACAGGTATTCAGCAAAGGCACCATGACGGTTGACAATACCTAAAACGGTGCGATTTTCACAATGGGTTGGTTGTCCACTCAGACAAAAACGACAATGGCCACAAGCTGCATTGATTTCACCAACAACACGGCGATTAATTAAATCTTGTGGCCCTTGTTCTACTACACCGACAAACTCATGACCCAAAATTCCTGTGTAGGGATAATAACCTCGTAATAACTCCAGGTCTGTGTTACAAATACCTGCCCGCAGGACTCGCACTAAAGACTCCCCTGGTGGAGGTTCAGGGATGGGAATGTCTGTACGTAGTTGTAATTGGTTATTTTCTAGCCACAGCCCTTTCATGGTTGAGTTATTGGTGATTGGTTACTGGTTATTGCAGGTGACAGGGGACAGGTGACAGTCTGAAGAGTCGGTGTCTAGGTTTTATAATCAGTTGGTTTCTTAACCACCTTGTCCGTTGTTTTATTTTCTCCCATCTTTGGTAGTTGTGGAAATCTGGCAACTAAAGTTTTACACCGTCTAAAAATGGTGAGAATACTGGCAATAATTCTGGACGACTTACCACTAAAGTAGGGAAAGAGCGATCGCTATAATCTGTTTCTGGTATGAGGGGAAATGGTTCTGATTTGAGGGATTTCCACACACCACCAGCGGCTTGGACAATTACCCAAGCACCAGCGATATCCCACACCTTGGGTGTAGCTTCAATTCCTCCCAAAACTGCCCCGGTGGCCACTGTCAGAAAGTTGTAACTAGCTACCCCTAACATGCGAATTTTACAAGGAAAGCTATGTTTAATCACACCTGTACTCCGCGAGCAAAGGTTAAAGAAGTGATTGCCGCTAGGACTATCAGCACTGGTGTGGATGGGATGATGGTTGAGAAAAGCACCTGTGGGGACAGTTAAACCAGAGGAACCAGCCCAAAAACCATGGAAAGCTTGACGGAGTGGTGGTAAATAAACATAACCAAAAATCGGTACACCCCGGTACAGTAAACCTAAAGAAATCGACCAAATGGGAATGCCCCGTGTAAAGTTAGTAGTCCCATCTAAGGGGTCAATCACCCAACACCATTCTGTGCCAGGGAAAACCCTGTCGCTTTCCTCGCTTAAAATGCCATAACCAGCAAAATTAGATGCGATCGCATCTCGAATTTCCTGATCTGCCCATTTATCAGCCTGTGTCACCAAACTGCCATCAGCTTTTTGAGCAGCTTGAACCCTCCCAAAATCTTGGAGGAGTTGTTCCCCTACTCTAGTGGTAATAGTTTCGGCAAAATCTAAAACTGTCGTCCAAAAATCATTCATGGTTAGCTATTAATCAATTCTTTTGGGTGCGTCTTCAATCACCAACCGTTAATCTAAGTCACTGGCCAAAACAGAAGCGATCGCATCTTTAGTATTGGTTTGAAACTCAGCCACATTCACCCGATTCAAAAACCAAATCGACAACAGCATTCCCCCAGCTTCTAGGGCAAACACCATGCCATAGGCCAAAACTAATTTATCAGAAAACACCTGCCTACCTATATCTAAAACCAGACCACCAATGACAGTAGCTATACCTCTGGAAATAGATTGGGCCAATCCCCAAGCACCAATAAAAGTACCTGCGGCTTCTGCAACAGTCAAGTCTAGCATCAAGCTAACTGCTGCTGTAGTAACAAAACCTGTGGCTAGTCCAAAAATTACCAAACCGAATTTCAAGAAAGCAGGATTGGCAGAAAATCCAGAGAAACCCAGTAATAAGGCCGCTAATGACACCAAAATGCAACCAATCTTGGCTGTTCTCCGCTTACCCAACCGGGGGACAATCAAGAACCCAGTTACCGCATAGGCGATTAAAATGCCAGTACCGTAAAAAACATTCAACTTGGTACTTTCAGCCAAAGGCATTTTAAATACTTGCCCCGCATAGGGTTCTAAAATTGGGTCTTGCATAAACAAGCTAATGGTCATCACCAAAAGAAAAGTGAAAAACAAGCCTGTTTGCCGACTAGCAGTCAAAATTTGCCAAGCTTTACCCAAACTAATGCTATCTTCACGATTTCCTGGGTTAGAACGTTGGTAAAAGAAAGAATATTTCTTTTCTACACCCGCAGTAGCAATTACTGCCAAACCGAAAACCAGGGTCGGCACGATGGTAAATAACCGATTAATTGCTCCCTGCAAGGTTTCCAAAGGTGCATTACCATCTAATTGCTGGAGCAAACTAGAACTGATAATCGCCCCGACAATAATTCCTACCATCAGCATTGACCAAACAATGCCAACCACCTTAGAACGGTTATTTTCTTGGGATATATCCACCAGCAAAGCAGCAAAGGCCGTACCACTGGCACATATAGCTAAACCATAAACCGCAAAAACCAAACCCAGCACAGCAGTCCAACCGATGGTTTGCGTTGTCCATGCCCAACCATCAGGGTTACTAGCAAAAGTATTTAATTGCCAAATTACTTGTACAGCTAAAAAAGCAGCGATCGCAAATATTGCTGCTCCCACCCAAACATAAGCTGTGCGGTGGTATCCCCATAAGGGCTTGGCATCAGACATTTGCCCAAACCAGATGCGAGTAGGTGCAACAAAGGAAGGTAATGCTAACACCAAAGCCACCAGGGTAGCTGGAATTGCAATTTCCTGAATCATCACCCGATTGAGTACACCCAACGTCAAGATGGACATCATACTCAATCCCATTTGAAACAAACCTAGCCTAAACATGGTCAGGACATTGACCTTTGGCAGCGCTAGGGATTCTGTTTGGTTATCAAATACATCACCGCTTGCCATAGCTACTTTTTTGGTATTACACGATTGTCTCCCTTTAACTAAAGATAAACCGAAACCCTCAAATACTTTGGTTAGACAATCATCAAAATCAGTATGAAATCAGTTCAGCGAATGGAAATATTACCCTTGGCTGTTGTGGGTCTGTGGGTACGACTCATCTAGCAAACGATACACTAAAAAAGTAAAGAAATGTAAATGAATTAAATTTGACAAAAGTGGAAACTATCACATTAGGACAAAACGGCCCAGCAGTTCCTCCCCTGTGCTTAGGAACTTGGGCTTGGGGTGATAAACTCTTTTGGAACTATGGCAAAGATTACGGGGCAGAAGAATTAAAAGCAGCGTTTACCGTAGCTTTAGATGCTGGGGTGAATTTCTTTGATACCGCAGAAGTTTATGGACTTGGTTTGTCAGAAACATTATTAGGTAAATTCCAACAACAAACCCAAACCCAAGTGCAAATAGCCACCAAATTCGGGCCCCTACCTTGGCGTTGGGACGGCCAATCAGTCTCCGATGCTTTAACTGCCAGTCTCAATCGACTACAAGTAGAACGAGTGGAACTCTACCAAGTCCATTGGCCATTTACATTCTTGTTGAGCCAGGAAACACTAATGAATACCCTAGCCGATGAAGTCAAGCGGGGCAGAATTGGTGCTGTAGGGGTCAGTAATTATTCAGCGGCACAAATGCAAACAGCACAGCAAATACTGGCTAGTCGAGGCGTACCTTTAGCAGTCAATCAAGTTCGTTACTCCTTACTCAGTCGGCAAATCGAAAGTAATGGCATTTTCTCAACCGCTCGTCAATTAGGGGTGACAATCTTAGCCTACAGTCCCTTAGCTCAAGGACTACTCACAGGCAAGTATACAAGCAACACAACCCCCACAGGGGCTAGAAGTCTAGACCCACAATTTAGTCCAAATGGGCTGAAAAAAATAGAACCAGTCCTATCTTTACTACGCCAAATCGGTGAAAAATATAGTCGTACCCCTGCTCAAGTCGCCCTCAATTGGTTAATTGCTCAGGGTAACGTTATTCCTATTGCTGGTGTCAAAACCGCAGCCCAGGTTAAACAAAACATCGGTGCTTTAGGGTGGACTATGAGTGATGAAGAAGTGGCAGCATTAAATCAAGCCAGCCAACCTTGGCTCAATTAGAGATTTATGATGTTTATGGGTGCCTGAAGCGATGCTATTATGCACCCCATTGACTAACAGCAATAATGAAAACTTTCATGGGCAAAATCCTAGTTAATCTATCATTTATCAGTAAAAAACCAACAGGTATAACTAACTATGCTAATCAGATTTTTCCTTATTTAAAAGACTTAAACCCAATATTATTAAGTAGCACCCAAATTCCCCACTACGATTGTTACTCTGTTCCCAATAACTTAACACCAGACCAAGGCTCCAAAGGTCATTTATCCCGGTTAATGTGGACGCAATGGCAATTACCACAAGTCTATCAACAACTCAAACCCAGTTTATTATTTTCTCCTCTACCAGAAGCGCCTTTATATCAAAATTGTCGATTTGTGGTGATGTTCCACGACTTGATTCCCTTAAGGTTCCCGAAAAAAATTTCACCACTCACACCATATCATCGTTACTACGTTCCCCAAGTTTTAAAACAAGCAGAACATATTATTTGTAATTCCCAAGCTACTGCTCAAGATATCACTGATTTTTTACATATTCCTATTGATAAAATTACCCCAATTCCTTTAGCACATGATCGCACTCACTTCCGGTTTCTCAATCTACCCACCCGCAACTACTTTCTCTATATCGGTCGTCCAGACCCTTACAAAAACTTACAGCGACTAATTACTGCTTTCTCTGCTCTACCTGAGAGAGATGATTATGAATTGTGGTTAGCAGGCCCTAGTGATCAGCGGTATACACCCTTGTTACAGTCCCAAGTCGCAGCATTGGGTATTACTCATTTGGTCAAATTTCTCAACTATGTTCCTTATAGTGAACTACCAATCATCATCAATCAAGCAATAGCCTTGGTTTTTCCTAGTCTGTGGGAAGGTTTTGGTTTTCCTGTTCTGGAAGCAATGGCCTGTGGTACTCCGGTGATCACTTCTAACATTTCCTCTCTTCCTGAAGTTGCTGGTGATGCAGCTATGCTGATTAATCCCTACAACACCGAGGAAATTACGGCAGCGATGAAGATGATCATCAACGGTTCTGGCCTCAGACAACAACTCTCGCAAAAAAGTCTTGCTAGAGCCAATCTATTTAGTTGGGACAAAACCGGACAAGCAACTGTAGAGGTGTTAAAACAACATATTTAGGTGTTGGGAGATAAAATTAACACTAAAAAGAAAAACAGTATCTTATTTAACAAAATTTTGTAAAGATTCATAATATTATATTTAACTCAAAAGAGTGAAATTTTTTCTAGTTGATGAGCTAACAATCATCACTGTCAGATTTGATAGCAATTTAAGCGTGAAAATTTCCACGCAATAACTATTTATTTGTTAGCAGCAAAATAATTTCCGTGTTTATATCAGCCTATATCAAATATTGTGTTCTCCTAGTTATGTGTAATCGCAAAACTAGAGCATAGACCTGAATAAAAATAGACTGTTAATCAAAAAGATAAATGATAAATATAATTTCTGACGTTGATGCTCTGAGTGGATGATTATCAGTAATTTACTATGCAAATAGCCTCATCTTCTCATTACAGATATGGCGAGCAAATATCTATCTAAAGGATAGAATCACATCTATCAAAGGTATTAGAAATGAATATAAATCAATCAGATATAAATAAATTAAATATGGGAGTGTGAAATAAACCATGGATATTCACAACTAAAAATGTTAAAAATAGCTGAAGTAATGACATAATCAAAGTTAAAATAAATAATCATCAATTTTTGTAATAACTCTGTGAAAGCCTGATAGGCAAAGGCTTGTAATCGTCTGCGACTTCATTAAAATTAGCAACAGACAAACCTATGAACTCAAAAACTGAGAAACGTATTGCCTTGATATCAGTCCATGGTGACCCAGCTATTGAGATTGGTAAAGAAGAAGCTGGCGGACAAAATGTTTATGTACGCCAAGTAGGTGAAGCACTATCTCATTTAGGGTGGGAAGTTGATATGTTTAGTCGGAGAGTGAGTGCTGATCAGGAAACTATTGTTAAACATAATTCTCAATGTCGCACTATCCGTTTAACATCGGGACCAGTAGAATTTGTACCAAGGGATCAAGGTTTTCAATATTTGCGAGAATTTGTTGATCAGTTATTAGAATTTCAAAAAGAAAACGAGATTAAATACAAACTTGTACATAGCAATTACTGGCTTTCTAGCTGGGTGGGAATGCAATTAAAGCAAAAACAAGGCAGTAAACAAGTTCACACTTATCATTCTTTAGGCATAGTTAAATATAATTCCCTCAAGTCTATTCCCCCCGTTGCTAGTGACCGTTTGCGAGTCGAAAAACAGGTGTTGGAAACAGCAGAAAGAATTGTGGCTACAAGTCCACAAGAATATGAACATATGCGATCGCTTGTTTCCCAAAAAGGTGAAATCGAAATCATTCCCTGTGGTACAGATATTCACAGATTTGGGTCTGTTGACCGCGAAACAGCTAGAAAATTACTAAAAATCGATCCAGAAGCCAAAGTGGTGCTGTATGTGGGCCGTTTTGACCCCCGCAAAGGCATAGAAACCCTAGTCCGTGCTGTACGTCAATCCCAGTTCTATGGTTCAGAAAAATTACAGCTGATTATTGGGGGTGGAAGTACACCAGGTAATAGCGACGGTAGAGAGCGCGATCGCATTGAAGGTATTGTCAGAGAATTAGGAATGACTGCATGTACAATCCTTCCCGGCCGTTTGAGTCAAGAAATTCTCCCTACCTATTACGCGGCCGCTGATGTTTGCGTTGTTCCTAGCCATTATGAACCCTTTGGCTTAGTGGCCATTGAAGCTATGGCCAGTGGTACACCAGTGGTAGCTAGTGATGTGGGAGGTCTACAATTTACCGTGGTGAACGAAAAAACAGGCTTACTTGTACCACCCCAAGATATCCCAGCCTTTAGCAAGGCAATTGACCGCATTTTAACTAACCCCCAATGGCGGGAAGAATTGGGTCAAGCCGGTCAGAATCGTGTCAAAGACCGTTTTAGCTGGGATGGAGTGGCTAGCCAGTTAGATGCTTTATATACCCAAATTCTGACTCCAACAGCCAAAGAGCCTGTCTTAGTTGCTAAATAAGGTTTTGCAGGAATTACATCCCTAGTGAAGAACAAAACCAAGGAGCAATTATTTCTATCTTCCTTATGGTGGTGATAGTGAAGTGTAACGTTAACCATACTTCTGAAAAGAATTGTTTGACAGAAGTTAGACGATAGAGAAGGGAAGGTGACACAATGATGGATGAATTTGGCAATTATAGTCATCCGACGCTCCCAAGACTGGGATGTAATTCCTAGAAATCGAACAGCAACTTAGACAGGTAAGAAGATGGAAGTTAGAGAAATCAGAAAATCCTATAAACCCAGAAGACCAGAATCCGAGACCACCCATTTTCAACACGTCAAGATTCTAGACTGTAATCAACCTGTAAGTAGAGTGATTTTTGAATGCTGGCATTGTAAACAAGGTTTATTGAGTGAAGTGGAAGTGTCATCTCCTCAGTTTCTAGAACTGGAATGCCCAAAATGCGGTAAAACAGCTATTAGATTGATGGCGAATAAAGTCATTTCAACCACACCAATCCCCTCACCTTGGCAGTAATAGCCATGATTTGGATGCTTAAGTACAGGATTCGATTCCCGCACAAGGGCATCCACTCATCAAGCGATCGCTCTTGTGTTAACCTTGTCATCCCCTCAAACAGCTTCACTTGAGCGCAATACAAGTTTTGGTACAGTGCTCAAGCAATCAATTCCTCAATTTTTGACAAATGAGGGTAAGCAGAGAAAAATTGGTTGAGACAACCAAGAATCAGAGAAGATAGAAGTATACTAACCATCAATGTTGAACAGCCATTGATTAATTGTTTTGCTTCCAGTTGATTTTACGACCCTTACAGCTGCTTGTAGTGAACTCCGCGCTCATTGGCTACCTGCGCGGACAGAACAAGTATATCAGCGCGATCGCTATACCATTGCCATCGCCCTACGCACCCTTAAACAACGGGATTGGCTAGAAATTTCCTGGCATCCCCAAGCTGCACATATTTGTATTGGTGACCCACCACCACGCACACCAGATACTTTCACCTTTAGTCAACAACTCATCCATCAATTGGGTGGGTTGGCATTAATGGGGATGGAAACTATTGCCCCTTGGGAAAGAGTGGTTGATTTACAATTTGCCCGTCGTCCCGGTGAAAGCCCCCTCTATCACCTGTATGCAGAGATTATGGGCAAATATAGCAATGTGATTCTCACAGATGCAAACAATGTGATTATTACCGCAGCCCATCAAGTCAGTCAGCAACAATCAAGTGTGCGTCCCATCCAAACCGGACAAGTTTACGAAACACCCCCCAAACTCACAGGCACTATTCCCCATCTGGGTGAACCTTTAGAACGTTGGCAAGAACGGGTGAGTTTAGTACCAGGGGGGATTAAACGGCAGTTACTCAAAACCTATAGTGGCTTGAGTGCATCCTTGTTAGAGTCGATGTTGCTAGCAGCAGAGATAGCACCAGATACCAACACCGACAATTTGACCGAAGATGACTGGCAACGGTTGTTTAGTAATTGGCAGGAATGGTTAAAAGCTTTAGACTCAGCACAATTTCAGCCGGCTTGGACTGGCAATGGCTATACAGTCATGGGGTGGGGTGCTACTAAACCTGCACGAAATGTCCAAGAACTGATCAACGATTACTATACTAACCAGCTAAACCAACAACTATTTGCCCAATTACGCCATCAATTAAGTCAAAAATTACAAAACATTCTTGGTAAATTACGCCATAAAGCCCAAACTTTTAGCGATCGCTTGCACCAGTCAGACCAAGCAGATGAATATCGGCAAAAGGCTGATTTATTAATGGCATACCTGCACAACTGGGAACCGGGAATGAAGGAGATGACAATTGCCGATTTTGAAACAGGGGAACCAGTAGCGATCGCCCTCCAACCAGATAAAAATGCCGTCCAGAATGCCCAAAACCTGTACAAACAGCACCAAAAACTCAAACGCGCTCGCGCAGCCGTAGAACCATTGTTATTTGAGGTGCAAACAGAAATAGATTATTTAGAACAAGTAGAAGCAGCGATCGCCCAAATCGACAATTACCAATCCACAGAAGACCTCCAAGCTCTGGAAGAAATTCGCGATGAACTCATTGAGCAGAAATATCTCCAAGAACTAGACTACCGCACCCGCAACCCCAACGAACCCGCCAGCACTAACTTCCACCGTTACAGCACTCCCAGTGGATTTGAAGTAGTCATCGGCCGTAACAACCATCAAAATGATTATCTGACATTTAGAGTCGCTGGGGATTATGACCTGTGGTTTCATGCCCAAGAAATCCCCGGTAGTCATGTACTCCTACGCTTACCACCCGGTGCAGTTCCAGAAGAAACGGACTTACAATTTGTCGCCAACCTGGCAGCCTACTTTAGTCGCGCTCGCCAAAGTGAGCAAGTACCCGTAGTTTATACTCAACCCAAGTATGTCTACAAACCCAAAGGGGCTAAACCAGGGATTGCCATTTATAAACAAGAAACGATCCTCTGGGGAAAACCACAATTAGTGGTGATGTCAGAAATTTCCTAGTGCCACGAGCTATGAATCGCTAGTCGCATACCTCCCCAATATCCCTGAAACAAGATGCTATTTTTATTACACATCTTCCATTTAACATAAAGGAGACCGACCCGGAGGCAGATATTTTTTGATAAATTCTGATGAAAAATCTGTACTGGCTGTTACAATCTTGTTAAGAAAAGTTGCCCGTTGCATTTTGGGAACGCGCAATTTGGTTTTGACTCTATTGAGAAGACAACGCGACAAAAAATTTTTAGAAACCAGCTGTGGGAGGCTGGTTTTTTTTAGTATAAAAATTTTCACAGCAAGCCCGATTGTGCGGGCTTTACTGCTGTAATTTCAGTTTTAACCTGATGGTGTATTGACTGAATTAGCTGCCTCAGCCGCTTTAGCAGGTGCGCCTCCCATACGAATTTCTGAAGTGAAAGAAGCCATGCTAAAACCACCAAACCGCTTGAGAACACTGACTCGCATCCGTAAATTAGGACTAGCAAACCATAAGCGTTCTTCTGACCACATGGTTTCGTATTCTGTAGTCAAAGTTAAAGCACCATCAGTGCCAATTTTATAGCGTCCTGCCACTGGGGCTTTTTCTGCGTAACCCATTTCCCGCAGCAGCTTACCTTCATCAGGACTATCTTGGTCGGGAACTGTTACTAACACTGTAGAACCTTCGTGTTTTTCTTCGTCCCATTCCATAGTGCCGTTCCAGGTAACTCTGGCTCCACAGGTCGCTGTGCTAGGGTCAACTTCATACTGTTGACACAGCTTAATTACCTCTGGATGATCAGCTGGGAGAGTCTCAATATTGATCTCCGATTTACCATCTTCAGCTTGTTTAAAGGCTAAATGGTGGCTAGTGCGGTGAGAAAACCATTTACCAGCACTTAATTCAAAAAATTCTTCAACGGTCATGGATGAAACTATCCTGCATCAAAATATTAACGATCCCATTTATTATTAAAAGCTAGGAAGAGACTTTAATCGCCAATCAAGTTGGTTGTTTGTCCCAGCCTTTGGAGAGAAATCCCTGCGGCTTCAGCCACGTGAGGATGACTATCTTTTTCCAGGTATTTGAGAGCGGAAACGCTTTTCGGGGTGGGTAGATTGCCTAAAGCTTCTGCCAAGCGTTGACGTACTAACCAATCTTCTGATTGGACAAAGCGCAGAATTTGCTCTACAGATTCAGTAGCTTGTATTTCTCCCAAGGCAGATATAGCTGCTTGCTGGATCACTACTTCTGGGCTATCGAGGGCCTGAATCAGAATTTCACGAGCACGGGGGTCTTTAATGTTACCTAAAGAGACGGCAGCACTAAACCGGACTAGCCAATCTGTATCTTCATAAAATGCCCGTGACAGCACCTCCACGGCTCTCGCATCACCTAAGTATCCTAATGCACCTGCCGCATCCGCACGAATACCATAGTCAGGGTCAGTTTCCAGAATTTTCACCAAAATGGCATAGCATTCTGGGGTTTGTTTCACCCCTAAAGCAAATATGGCCATGGAACGTAGCTGTAAAGATTCATCTGCCAACACCTTTTTAATTAAAGGGACAGCATCCTCTGAGGGCACTTCGCGCAAACTGGCCAGGGCCACCATGCGATCGCGCAAATTGGGACTTTCTAACTGCTCAGAAATTACCTGTAAACTGGGAGGAGCCATTGACTTTACAAATTTTTCTTAACTTATCTTTACTCTAACTTAATTAACTGCCTCTCCCCCACATGAGATGGGGTATTGAATTTAGCTAAAAATCCTGGACTGAAACTATGTCTCAGGTATCAAGAGAATATGCAGAATTGGACTTAGGTTAAAGGTATAATCTTAATTTTATTGACGCGGTATATTTGCAAGCAGATGATCATAGCAGCGATGGGGAAGATACCGACTGAATATCTGTCTCTCATCAATAGCTATCCTTTCAACTATAAATAACTGAACCGAATTAAATTGATTGCGGGAGGGAACAGGACAAAATCTGTGTAATTGATTCCGTCTCGGTACTGTTTACATTTAACTTCAGTAAAAAATCCCGTCATGAACAATTCTTTAGGTAACCATGGGTTGTTTCAAAAACTACATCCGTTCTCACTGTTAGCGCAATTAAGCAGTAAGCAGACAATCGGTTGTTTACGTGTTTTTACTGAAAAATATCATTGGTCAATCTATTTAGAAGATGGTAAACTCACCTATACCAATTATTCAGATCAACTATGGCAGCGTCTAGAAATTCATTTACATAGGCTAAATCCAGAAATTCTGAATAGTGAAAATCCAGCTTATCAACAGCTACGACAGTCATCAGATAGCCAAAATCAAGTTGTAAATGCGGATTATCAACTGATTTGTTGGTTAGTCAATGAATGCTATCTCACTCCGGCTCAAGCGGCAACGTTGATAGAAGAATTAGCAAAGGAAATTTTAGAGTCATTCTTATGTTTAAAACAAGGCAATTATCAATTTAATGCGGATGATGAATTAACGGAATTTCCTAAATTTTGTCATTTAGATTTACGTGAACTTGTGGCAGATTGTCAAAAACAGTTGCGTCAACGACAAAATCTGAAATCTGCTAGTTCAAGCAATGTGATTGCAACCTCAATGATTGCAGCAGTTACAGAGCAAACATCTAGGTCAATTCATTTAACAGATAATCAAAATTCATATACAGTTGCCTGTATTGATGACAGTCCAGCAATTTTAAATTCTATTAAACATTTTTTAAATGAGCATAAATTTGCCGTTGTGATGATTAATGAACCACTCAAAGCCTTAATTCAAGTAATTAAAAGTAAGCCCGATTTAATTTTATTAGATGTGGAAATGCCTAATTTAGATGGTTATGAACTGTGTTCGTTACTACGGAGACATACAGCATTTAAAAATACACCTATTATTATGGTAACTGGGCGTAAGGGATTGATAGACAAA
Organism: Richelia sinica FACHB-800; assembly: GCF_014698825.1. Taxonomy (GTDB): domain Bacteria; phylum Cyanobacteriota; class Cyanobacteriia; order Cyanobacteriales; family Nostocaceae; genus FACHB-800. The sequence continues at coordinate 408,542 of NZ_JACJTT010000001.1, read as the reverse complement.
GCAAAAGCAAAAATCGTCAAGGCTTCTGGCTATTTAACTAAACCTTTTAGTAGAGCGGATTTGCTCAATATGGTGTATAAACACATTAATTAAGTCGTGATTCTGGGTGAAAAACTTATTTAATTATTCCCTATTGCTACTATGAATAATTTAAAAATCAATTTTAATTATCAATCCCATCAGAATATTTTGGAAGATAGCTATCTAAAATTTTTATTGAATCAAGAAACCAGTGCAGTTTTAGCAATTAAACATACTCAAGAGGCAATCATTGTCCCAGTAGAAGCTGTAACGGCAATGCCGAATATGCCAGCTTGCATTTTGGGGTTGATGAATTGGCGTAGTCGGATTATTTGGGTCATTGATTTACCGAAAATGTTCAATTTAGAAGGGCTAGACCGTCGTCAACATCAGTATAATGTCATCGTCATTAAAGGTGAATCTCAACTTTTGGGGTTGGTGATACAAGAAATTAAAGGCACAATTAAGTTTAAAGCAGATGAAATTCGCTCTCCCATTGGCCAAGTGGCATCTAGTCTAGTGCCTTATTTGTGTGGATGTGTGGTACAACAAGAAGAAATTTTGCTGGTATTAGATGCCCAGAATATCGTCGAATCTTCTGCGTTACGTAGTGATTAAATATAATTTTTCAGCTAACTGACTACTGTTATTTTATAGGTGTGGAAGGGAAATAAATTATGATTAATAAAACTAATCATGTCCAAGGTGGCGATGCACAAAATCAGTCTCCCAAAATTTTAAATTCACCAGTGAATGAATCAACGGCAGATGTAGTAAAAAACTCAGATAAAGTAAATTTTAATTATCATTTGCATCAGGTTTTTAAATATTTACAAAGGTTTAATTTAAGTAAAAGAACAGTGATCACATCCATGATTATGGGCGCAGTGCCTGTTTTGGTGATTGGTGCGATCGCTTATAATTTGGGTAGCAAGTCTATTTCTCGGCAAATCATCCAATCCCAAGAAATTGAAGCAACGAATTTCGCCAATCAAGTCAACAAATTAATTTTGGCTAGGTATGGTGATATTCAGATTCTCTCCCAGCTACCATATTTGACGAATACTAAAGGTAAAACAGGGGTATCAATTCCTGATCAGCAAGGAACGATAGACAGCTTTGTCAAAGCTAATCAAGCCTACGATAGTATTGCCGTCTTCGATTTACAGGGAAAAGTTATCATTCAATCCACTGGACTATTTCTCAATCAAGAGGAAAATAAAAAATATTTTACGCAAGTTGTTCAGCAAGACCAAGTTATTATTAGTAGCCCAGAATTAGTTAATAATAATCTGGTGATTTATATAGCTGCACCTGTGAAAGATGCAGGTAGTGGTAAGACTGTGGCCATAGTTAGAGCTAGAATGCCATTATCGTGGTTAGCAGAAACTATAGATAATCACCAAGCCGATAAAAATAAATATTATTTAGTTGATAGTCAAGGTACATTTTTAGTTGCCCCGCAATCAGATATTTTAGGTAAAAAAGCAGAAGATATATATCCTAATTTATGGAGATTAAATTCTCAAAAATCTGGTACTGCTTTCACTGCGGTGAAAAAATTTAATCAGCAGCCAGAATTAGTCAGTTTCCTGCCAGTAAGAAACCTCGATGGAATACCTAATTTGAATTGGCAGGTAATGGTAGCTCAGGATTCCCAACTGGCTTTTGCTCCCCAAAGAAATTTTTTCTTGTTAATGGTTATTGTCACTTTACTGAGTGCATTGTTAGCAGGATTTCTAGTGGCTTTAGTTGCTAAGAGTAATACGAAAGTAATTATCAAAAAACCTATCTCCACAGCACCGGAAATTAATACCTTTAAAGATAAAACAACAGATGGTAAATTGCCAGAGGACTATCCAGAAAAAGACTTAGAAGGACAATGGCTAAAATCCCTTCTAGATATTCATCAAAAGTTGCGTAATCAGGTACTAGTGGAGGATATTTATCAGACGGCAGTGACAGCCATTCGTCCAGCTTTACAAACCGATAGAGTGATTATTTATTTGCTGAACCCCCAGATTGGCATGGGCAAAGTTGTTGCAGAGTCAGTGTTTGGGGATTGGGAAAAGATGGTGGATATGCAGATTGAAGACCGCTATTTTCGCGAACTAGATGCCGCTACCTATCAAGATACCCAAGTGCAAGCGATCGCTAACATCCATCAAGAAGCAAATTTGTCACAAAATTATATTCAATGGTGGGAAAGATTTGCTGTCAAAAGTAGTTTGATAGCTCCTATTATCACCCAAGGTCAACCTATGGGCTTGTTAATTACTCATCATTGCCGAACAGCCCATGATTGGCAAGCAGCAGAAATTAATTTCTTTGCTCAAACTGCCCATCAAATTAGTGCAGCGTTAGAACAAGCGCAACTACGTGCAGAAATTGCTACCGCTAGGTCTAATCAACCATTAACCACTATTCCGTCATCCTCTTCATCAGAAACTTTACAACTGCAATTACTCAAAGATAGTCTGCAAAATATTGTCACTCAAGTTAAACAAACTGCGGGACAGGTAAATGCTGTTTTCAACTGGAGTGAACTGTCACCAACAGAGATTAACACCACTCTCCAAGCAGTAGAAAACATGACCAATTCTATTCAAGTTCTAGCTGAATTAGCTGGTCAAACTGTGGCTGTTACCAATAATGTTGCTCAAACTGCAACTCAAGGTGGACAAGCCATAGATATCACTTTTCAAAATATTTTATCTTTGCAAGAAACCGTAGGAGAAACCAGTAAAAAAGTCAGAAAATTAGGTGAATTTTGTCAACAAATTTCCCGTGTTATCACAGATATTAACCAAATTGCCATGCAAACCAATCTATTAGCAATTAATGCGGGAATTGAAGCAGCAAGAGCCGGAGAAGAAGGTCAAGGTTTTGCAGTGGTGGCAGAAGAAGTAGGGGAATTAGCAGCTAGAAGTTCTGCGGCTACCCAAGAAATCGAGCAAATTGTGGAAAAAATTCAAGCAGAAACTAGCGCAGTGATTCAGGTAATGGTAGAAGGAAATAATCAGGTAATAGAAAGTACCAGATTAGTGGAAAACTCCAAGGAAATTTTACATCATATTTTTGATGTTTCTAGACAAATTGATTCTTTACTTCAGTTAATTTCTACCGCTACTGATTCTCAGGTAGAAACATCTCAGATGATTAGTCAATTTATCACTAATATTGCCGTAGTTTCCCAACGAACCAATCATTCATCCCAACAAGTGTGTCAATCTCTGCAAACAACCATGGAAATTTCCCAACAGTTACAGGAAACAGTAGAAACTTTGACATCTAGTTGATTGAGTTTCATAGTTTTTGATTTCTAACTTTTGAATTTGCAATTACCCCAAGGGGTTAACCCATGACCAAGGACAAAGAAATAGAAATCCAGATGCAGTTTCTGGAAGAAGCTACAGATTACCTCAATACTTTGGAAGGAATTTTACTGGAAACTGACACCAGTAAACGCATTGATTTAGATAAAATTAATGCAGCTATGCGGGCCGCTCATTCCATTAAAGGGGGAGCAGCAATGATGGGCTTTCGGGTGCTCAGTGATTTAGCCCATCGTTTGGAGGATGCGTTTAAAGTTTTAAAATCCCGCAAAAATTCTATTGAAATTGATACCCATTTACAAAGTTTATTATTATCTGGGGTAGATTGGCTCAGGCAAATTGTTGATTTATTAACAGAAAAAACTGCTTTAGATGATGATTGGTTAAGAAATTTTTGTTATCCGATTTTTGATGAATTACAAGATATTTTAGGTCATCCACCTGAAGAAGATATTACAACAATTATTGTTCCTGAAGATGGTCAGGAAATTATTCCTTTGTTGTTTGAAACGGAGGTTGAAGAGTATTTACAACGCTTGGAAGCTTTATTAGCTCATAGTGAGCATACTGATTTAGCTACAGAAGTGGCAAATATGGCTACAGAGTTGGGTGGTTTAGGAGAAATGCTACAACTAAACACCTTGACTCAGCTTTGTCAATCCGTAAATTCCCATTTAGAAACTGCACCGACACGTTATTTAGAAATATCCCAGTTAGCATTACAAGCTTGGCGGAGATTTCAAGCTTTAGTTTTAACAAATCAACGTCATAGTTTACCCACAGAAATTAAATTAAATTCTGCTAAAGCCACTTATCTGCTTGCTGCTGCTCCTGAACGGGAAAATTCTTCTGTTGTGGCTCCAGAGACACAGTTAACCGATAATAAATATTTTGAACGTAAAGGAGATATCAATCATCACAAAGATAGAGAAAATCACGAAAATACTGTCCGCTTACCTAGTAAATATTTGGAGGAAATTAGCGATTTGTTTGGAGAAATTATCATCCAAAGAAATGGCTTGAATGTGCATATAGAAAGATTGCGTAAATTGGTTGCTGCCCTTAGTCAAAGAGTAGATTATCTTGACCAGGAGCAGCAGGAACTCAGAGCAGCTTATGAGAAGATTTTAAATCAAACAACTGCATTTAATCATCCAGAAAATCATCAAATAGATAATAATTATGAGCAGAAATTAAAGTTATTATCTCAAGATATCACCGAAACTATTGTCCAAGTAGCTGAAGTCACAAGTGACATTAAACTAAGTGTCGATGATACAGACCAAATTACCCGTAAATTTAACAAAACATCTAAACAATTACAGCGCAAACTCACACAGGTGCGGATGCGTCCCTTATCAGATTTAGTGGATAGATTTCCGAGGGCAATTCGTGATTTAAATGTGGAGTATGGCAAAAATGTGCAGCTAAGAATTGAAGGTGGCAATACTTTAATTGAACGCAGTATTTTAGATGCGTTGAATGAGCCATTAATGCACTTATTACGGAACGCTTTTGACCACGGAATAGAAGACCCGGCCACCCGTCGCGCACAAGGAAAACCAGAACAGGGACTGATAGAAATTCAAGCTGCTCATCAAAGTCAACGAACTATCATTACCATGCGTGATGATGGTCGGGGTATTTCTCTAGAAAAAATTCGTCAACGTGCTTTAGCAATGGGTTTGGATAGTTCTCTGTTGACAAATGCCAGTGAAGAGGAACTGCTATCACTGATTTTTGAACCTGGGTTTACAACTTCAGATCAGGTAACAGCTTTATCGGGTCGGGGTGTGGGTATGGATGTAGTCAGGAATAAACTCAAGTCAGTTAGGGGTGAAGTCAAGGTTGAGACTCAACCAGGAGTGGGAACCATCTTCACTTTATCTGTACCTTTTACATTGTCAGTAGCGAGGGTATTATTAGTAGAGAGCGATCGCTTGTTGTTTGCTTTCTCCACAGATGTAGTTACAGAAATATTACTACTGACCAACGACCAAGTATTTACAAGAGACGGACAAGAATTTCTCACTTGGCAAGAGCAAATAATCCCTTTAATTCGCTTCAGTCGTTATTTTGTCTTTAATTGCTCCCATTATGACCTACCAGAATTAGATACTAACCCCGTAATTAACGCCACAAGCGTCTTGATCATTAAACAGGATAATCAACTCATTGGGGTACAAATAGACCGTTGCTGGGGTGAACAGGAGGTTGCTGTGCGTCATGTAGAAGGAACCATAGCTTTACCCAAGGGTTTCAGCAACTGCACTATTCTGGGGGATGGTCGAGTTGTACCAATGATTAATATTAACGATTTAATTGCTTGGATTAGTACCGGTCAACGTCCTTCTATTATCAATAAATTACCTCATACTCAATTAAAAACTCCTTTTCTTTCCCCACCAAAAGCACCAGCACCTGTGAGACAAGTCCGGGAAAAAGGCATGATATTAATAGTTGATGATTCTATTAACGTCCGCCGTTACTTAGCTTTAACTTTAGAAAAAGGTGGTTATCAAGTCGAACAAGCAAAAGATGGTCAAGATGCTTGGGAAAAATTGGAAAGCGGGTTAAAAGTTCAAGCCGTAATTTGTGATATTGAAATGCCACGGCTAGATGGTTATAGCTTCTTAGAAAAAGTGAGTTCCCATCTAGATTTAAAAAATATTCCTGTGGCAATGTTAACTTCTCGGAGTAGTAATAAACATCGACAATTAGCAATGCAATTGGGAGCGCGTGCGTATTTTTCTAAACCTTACAATGAGCAGGAGTTATTAAAGACTTTAGAAGATATGATTTTTATGGGTTCTGAATCAAATTCAGGAAATAATTAAATATTAGTTAAAAATTATGGTTCTTTCGGAGATTTTATGGTGTTTGAGGATTGATTACCACAAAACCCTTATGGGGCAAAGCTTATAAACTATTATGCCCAATATTTTCAATGAAATGCCGATACAATAAGGCTTTCAATGATTTTTAACTAGGTTCTCCATAAAAAGTACCGAAGAACCAAAATTATTAGTACATCATTCAGAATGATTGACGGTGCGTTGCACTACGTGACAACACACCCTACATAAACTTACTAAAAAATCAAATTCTTATTTAACTGAATTCATCACTTTTGAGCCTTTGCGTGAGCTTTACACCCATACCTAACAAAACCAAAATATTTCAGCCATAAAATCTACTCTTCCATCACAGCTAAAACCGCCTTTGGTAATAATTTTTCCTTAAACCAAACTATCTTAGCCGGAACATTATCTAACTTCACACCTGCTTTTTCTAAATTCAATCTTTCAGAAATTGCCAGAATTAAATTATCGCAATTAGCACGGCGAACTTGAGCAAATTTCTTTTGTAAATATTCTGGTCGCCAATAACCAACTATTTCTAATAAAAAGCTGCGTCCATCTGGATGAACTAAGCGAAAATCGGGAATCATCACACTCCCAGGAATAGGAATTAAATCAACTTCTCGCTCTAAAATCCAGCCGCTTCTTAATGAATCCCATTTATCAGCAAAGGATGACTCTAACATACTATCGTAAGGTTTGCCTTTGGGATAGTGAGATACTAAACCACATTCAGAATTGAGGGTAAAGCGTCCAGTTTTCCACTCATTGGTATAAAAATCACGGGTTTGTAAAGTGGCAGCTAAACTCCATTTGGTGACATGAAGTAAAGCCGGAATTAATTTCGCTATTGCTAAACCATAGCGGGTACTAGCAGTAAATAAACTCGTGGGTCCATCAATACTAATTGTAAAGCCGTGGTCAGCATCTCCTTCAATATAAGCCATTAATTGAAATAGCTTCAAATAGCGAAACAGTAGTTTATATTCTCCTGGGACATTACGATGGGCATTTAACACTAATTTACTAGCTTTATAAAATACTCCCTGGACTTGGGAAAGATTGTATCGATGTAAAATATCCTCTGGTTTGGGAACATCAAAAGCTGTGAGTATTTTATTTTCATTTAAGTCTGCATATAGTCCATCGCGTACCTGATTTGGTAACACTTCTTTTTGCAATTCTTGAGTTAAGTCATCGGCTATTTTCTTTAATGTAATTTCTGTTTCTTCTCGACAAGCCACAGATTTCGCTGCGAGAGCAAATACTCTTTCTCTCAACATAGAAGGTTCTAGAGGACTAACCACTTCAAAATGACAAAAACTACTTTTGAGAATGTAAGCTAAACCCCGCTTCATCCGATAATCTGTGGTGTCACCTTCAAAATCTGCTAACTGACGTTCTAGAAAGCCTTGGGTTTTACCAACTGTCTCTTGAAAAAAATTAATTAATTCCTGAGCTAACTTGACATGTTTATCATCAAGTTTAAGTCTCTTGGGGATGATTTCTTCTCCGTTTTGGCGATGAATCAGTAACTCCGTTGGTAACATCTTTATTTTGGGTTGAATAATTGATTTCTAATTGTTCTGCGGCTTTCAAATCCTGTTTTTTGCCAGTGCCGTAAATGACTTTTAATTTCCCTGACTTATGCTTTTCTTCCTGGGGAGAATTATCACCTCTCCTTCTCGCCGAAGTTCTTTCTTCTGTGGTATCTTCGGCTATGACTTCATATAAAATCGCTTGCTTATTTTCAACGTTACCTTTCCTTAAAACTCTACCCAAACGCTGAATATATTCTCTAGTTGAACCTGTACCAGATAAAATAATAGCAATACTGGCAGCCGGGACATCAACACCTTCATTCAAAACATTAGATGCAACTAAAGTATTATATTTTCCTTCCTTAAATTTAGTGAGAATTTCATGCCTTTCTTTCACTGGGGTTTGATGAGTAATGGCAGGAATTAATAACTCTTGGGAAATGCGATAAACAGTAGCATTATCAGCCGTGAAAATTAAAATTCTGGCGGGGAAATGTTCAGCTAATAAATCAACCAATATTCTTAACTTGCCATCGGTTCCCAAAGCGATTTCCTTAGCTTCTCGGTGTGCTAACATAGCTCTGCGGCCAGCTTGCGATCGCGCACTCATCTGCACAAACATCTGCCAACCTTGCAAACTGCCCAAAGATATGCGATTTTGCTTTAAAAAATCGTTGCGAGTTTGAATTAACTGGTTATACCTTTCCCGTTCTAATTGGGACAGCTTCACCTTAATTTGCACAATTTCATGTTCTGCTAATGCCTTCCCCGCCAAATCTTCAGCGCGTTTACGATAAACTTCCCTACCAATGAGAATATTTAAGTCTGCATGTTTCCCATCCGTGCGTTCTGGTGTGGCTGACAGTCCTAACCGATAGGGTGCGATCGCATATTCGGCAATCACCCGGTTAAAATCTGTAGGTAAGTGGTGACACTCGTCAAATATCAGCAAAGCATACTTGTTGCCCAAAGCTTCTGCATGGATAGCTGCACTGTCATAGGTAGCCACCAAAATTGGCGTTTGGTCTCGCGAACCTCCCCCCAGTAACCCCACTTCCGCATCTGGAAATGCTGCCACTAAATGAGCATACCACTGGTGCATTAAATCCAATGTCGGCACAACAATCAAGGTAGTACGCGGTGTAGATTGTATCGCCATCTGCGCTAAATAGGTCTTTCCCGCCGCCGTTGGTAAAACTACGACTCCCTGCCTTCCCGCCAATTTCCAAGCCACTAGCGCCTCACTCTGGTGGGGATAGGGGGTCATTTCCAAGCTGGGAACCAACTCTAGGGGGTAAAATTCCTTGGCTTCATCAATAAAATCTATTTCTTCTGCTTGCAGTGCTTCCACTAGACCCCGGTATCTCATAGCGGGAATGCGGAATTTTTCCACCCTATCATCCCAGATAGCATAGTCTATCCAAGCTTTGCTCCGTGGTGGCGGATGCAAAATTAACGTGCCACGATCAAAAATTAAAGTGGGGGTGCGACCCATGTTGGCTGTCTCCCAACAGGTTTACTGTTAACTACTCATAACCTAAAACGTGCATGATTACCCATATTAATGCTGCTAGAAACCAACTAGAGGCGCTTCTGGCTTCAGAAATAGCTGCTTGGAAAAGCGACGCAAGTTTTGATCAAGCCTATCAAAAGCAAAGGCAGCAATTTATCGTCAATAGACTGCAACTACAAGCAAAAATCATGCTAGCAGTCGGTGTAACTTTGATGATGTTTTTCTTCTGGGTCAACCCAGACTTAGAAAGTAAAATTCAGTCTTTAAAAATTGGTTTATTAACAGAGTTATTTATTGTCATTTGTTGGGTAATTTTATGTAAAACCGCGTTTGGTCGTCGTTATTGTGACTTGATTTTGCTGTGTTTATCCTGGGCTGTTACTTGTTCTATTCAAATTGACACAGCTATTTTATTTAAGCATTTTGAACCATTCTTTAACATTTGGTATTTGATGTTTCTCACCCAGGCAACCATTGTCCCTGTTAAGTGGAGACTGCATTTAATTTCTCACCTGGGCACAGTTGTTTGTTATGGCTGCATATTTTTAATCTCTCGACCTCATTTGCAACAACCATTACCATTTTATGTAGAAAATGCCTTGTACTTATTTTGGACAATTATCATTTGTGGCTTTTCTGTATATTTATATGAAAAACTCAGGAAAAAAGAATTTCGTGCTACCCAAGAATTAAAAATTGCCCAACAGCAATCAGAAAGATTACTCCTTAACATTCTCCCCGAAATGATAGTTGCTCAGTTGAAAGAAGAACCCACCACCATAGCGGATATTTTCCAAGAGGTAAGCGTTTTATTTGCGGATATCGTGGGATTTACTGAATTATCGACTCGTATTTCCCCACCCAAGTTAGTGGAATTATTAAACGAAATCTTTTGTTTATTTGATGAATTAGCAGAACGACATGGAGTCGAAAAAATCAAAACCATTGGTGATGCTTACATGGCAGTAGCTGGGTTACCCAATCATCGTGGCGACCATGCGATCGCTATAGCTAATATGGCATTAGATATGCAAAAAGCAGTTGCTGAATTTAATGCAGTAAACAATCAATCTTTTCGTATTCGTATTGGCATCAGTACAGGCCCAGTAGTTGCCGGTGTAATTGGCTTAAAAAAATTCGCCTACGACCTATGGGGAGATACTGTTAATACTGCCAGTAGAATGGAATCACATGGAATTGCGGGCAACATTCAGGTTTGTCAAGCTAGTTATGAGTTGTTAAAAGATAAATATATTTTAGAAAAACGTGGTTTAATTCAAGTCAAAGGCAAAGGAGAAATGATGACTTATTTATTACAGGGTATAAAAATTTAAAATGTCATTTTATATATGAGATGGTAGAGATATCAGGGAGATAAATCATTTTGAGATATTATGTCATACCACAGACAATTGAGTCTGTATTAACACAAATGATACTATTGATTTTATCTCTACGCTCTCCACACATTACCAATTTATATGGTTAATTATTGCTAAGTATCGATCCCCAAGGAGCAGCCACATTGAACGGTAAATTGTCTTTCTGTGTACCCTATATTGTGGCATCAATAGCTGTTGGTAGCACCTTGCTATTAACAATTATGCTACATTATCTTATTTCACCAACTATTTATATTTTATTTGTTGCTGCCGTAGCTGTTAGTGCTTGGTATGGAGGTTTATCATCAGGTATCTTTGCCACCATCTTATCTGTCTTGGTGATAAATTATTTTTTCATAGAACCAAAATTATCTGTGTCTGCTTATTTACATCCAGACACAATTACTAGATTAATTATCTTTTTATTAGTCACAACAATTGTTAACTTTCTTAACTCAGAATTACGCGCTGCCAAGGCTGGATTAGAAAAAAGTCTAAAACAGCTAAAAACTAGCGAATCTAAGTTTAGACGGCTAGTAGAGGCTAATATTATTGGCGTAATGGTTGCCGATATTAACGGCAATGTGATCGAAGCTAATGATGCGTTTTTAAAAATGGTTGCTTATACAAGAGAGGATTTATTAGCTGGCAGAATTAACTGGCAAAATATGACACCTCCTCAATATCAAGAAATGAGAAATCAATTACTTGATGAACTACTCACAAATAAAATTTTACCCCCTTTTGAAAAAGAATACATTCGCAAAGATGGTACTAGATTTATCGCTTTAATTGGCTTGGCTTTATTAGAAAAAAATTCCCAGCAAGTAATTGGTTATGTTTTAGATTTAAGTGAGAGCAAACAAAATGAAAAGCGTTTGCGAAGATTAGTAGAATCCAACATCTTTGGTGTAGCTTTTGGTGATAGTAATGGTGGCATTAACTATGCCAATGATTATGTATTAAATATGCTTGGCTATAGCCAGGAAGATATTCACTCAGGTGCAGTTCGTTGGTCAGAAATTACACCACCAGAATATGCTGATTTAGATCAAATAGCATTGGCAGCAGTTAACCAACAAGGATTATCAAAACCTTATGAAAAAGAATATCTTCGTAAAGATGGCACTCGTGTACCTATTTTAATTGGCTTAGTAGCCTTGGAAGAACCATATAATCAACAGGAAGTAGCATTTTATTTAGATTTAAGTACACAAAAAGCGGCCCTCAGAGATTTGCAATTAGTTGAGTCAACATTACGACAACGGGAAGAACAATTGCGGCTGATCACTAATGCTTTACCTGTGCAAATATCTTATGTTGATGCCGAACAACGTTACCGATTTAATAATCGTAAATACGAAGAATGGTTTGGTATTCCGGCTACAGAAATTTACGGTAAACATATTCAAGAACTCCTGGGAGAATCAACCTATCAATCAATTCTTCCCCATATAAAAGCTGTATTATCAGGGGAAAAAGTTAACTACGAAATTCTTCTTTCACATTCAGATGGCAGCAACCATTTCATGAATGTTTCTTATATTCCCCAATTTAACCAACAGGAACAAGTAGAAGGTTTTGTGGCATTAATTCAGGATATTACAGAACGCAAACAAGCCGAACAAGAACGGGAACAATTGCTAGAAAGAGAAAAATTAGCTAGGGCTGAAGCAGAAGCCGCTAATCGTATTAAAGATGAATTTTTAGCCACTCTTTCCCACGAATTACGCACTCCCCTCAATGCCATTTTAGGGTGGACTCAGCTACTCAAAAGTCGTAAATTTGATGAAGCGACAACTAATAAGGCCATGGATACTATTGATCGTAATGGTCGCGCTTTGTCACAACTTATAGAAGATATTTTGGATGTTTCGCGAATTATTCGCGGTAAACTTTGCTTAAATACCCAACCTTTAAATTTAACCACTGTTATCCAAGCTGCTATTGATAGTGTCCTTCCAGCAGCGGATGCGAAAGAAATTACCATCGAATTCCACTTTGAGGACTCTGTGGGGATGGTCGTAGCTGATGCTAACCGCTTACAACAGGTAATTTGGAATTTACTAGTTAATGCAGTGAAGTTTACACCAAAGCAGGGGAAAGTAGAAGTCAAATTAAGACGAATTAATTCTCGTGTAGAAATTCGCGTCACTGATACAGGTATGGGAATTGACCCAGAATTTTTGCCCTATTTATATGAAAGATTTCGTCAAGCTGACAGTTCCACAACGCGATCCCATGGTGGGTTAGGATTAGGATTAGCGATCGTCCGTCATTTGGTAGAATTACATGGCGGTACAGTTGCCGCAGAAAGTGAAGGTATTGGCAAAGGTGCTAGCTTCATTGTCAATTTGCCCATGAAAGCCGTAGCTATTTCCACCACTTCATCAGAACCAAACGCCCCTCTTTTAGACATCCAGCAACATCCTCTTCCCATTTTAGAAGGGTTGCGTGTACTTGTAGTTGATGATGAAGTTGATGCCAGGCAGCTATTATCCACCATTTTGGGAGAATATGGCGCAGAAGTTATGGCCGTAGCCTCCACTCAAGCAGCAATCTCTACTTTACCCCAATTTTCTCCTCATATCTTAGTTAGTGACATTGGAATGCCAGATGAAGATGGGTATACACTCATTCGTCGAGTCAGAAACCTTCCACCCGACCAAGGAGGACGCATTCCCGCAGTAGCACTTACAGCCTATGCTAGAGCAGAAGATAGAACAAAAGCTTTATTAGCAGGTTTTCAACTGCATATTCCCAAGCCAGTTGATCCCACTGAATTAGCAGCAGTGGTGGCTAATTTAGCAGGAAGAACTTAATCACAAAAATCCAAAATTAAAAATTCAGCAAAAACTGATTTAGCTACCCTAAATATGAGCAGGACTTAAACTAGGTAAAAATCATCTTAAAGCCGTAGACAAGGTAGTTAGGACATTAACTACAGCTAAAACTAAGATACCCAAAGGCTTTTAGCACTGTCACCTGTCACCTGTTACCTGTCACCTGCTATAAAGCCCAGGAGTATATCAAGTTCAGGCTTTTATTGAGGATTTTTTGTCTAAGTCCTGAGAGTGAGGAGGAATTTTTTGAAGTGTGAAGCTTGAGTGAGTGGAGCGAAAATTTAGCAGTAAAATACCTGGAAATCTGCACTTCTCTGAAATGAAGGGGATGATAGCAGATGAATCAAATACTTACCACTAGGTTGATGAGAGTTGATAGACAGTGGATTTTACCGTAGTGCTTCACTTAAATTTGTAGGATGTCAGGTGTAGGCTTTGCATTGGATGACACCTCCTTACCAACTGCGTCCGTGGGAAAAAAATCAATCAATTAGTTAAATTAACTAACTTGCATGTTCCCAGTCACTGAGTGATTCCCGTTCCTGCTTTTTCGGTTTGCTTTTGCGGATTGGTACTTGGGGAGTACCAATATCAACGCCAGAAAAAGAATTTTTCTGATTCTTGGCCGATTTTTTCTCTTGTGTGTTAGTCATAGCTGTGCCCAAATTTGCGAAAGTTCAGCCCTAATTTATAACATCAGGTCTTAAAAGGCAATTTCCGGAAGAAAAATTTTGTTTTTTCTTTAAAAAACCGCCAAAGATAACTATATATAACTATGAATCTTCTTGTTTCTTCTTCTTCTCTCTCAAGATAGGAATGGAGAAAACAGCTAAAAAAACAAATCCCTGTAACCAACCTTGATTACAGGGACTGTTAGATTTGGTGGCGGGAAGTGGATTTGAACCACTGACCTTCGGGTTATGAGCCCGACGAGCTACCAGGCTGCTCTATCCCGCGTCGCTCTTGTTTGCTGACTTTCCAAGTATAACCCAAGGATAAAAGTTTGGCAACTACAAAAGCGATAATTCTCCAATTACTTCCAGACGCTTGTATTTTCCTAGAGTCATAAACTTTTCGGATAGGCTTTGGGCAGCACTGGGAGTAATCCAACCCAACTGCTGAAGCAGATGAATAGCGGCAGCATATTTGGCCCGTTTAGCTCCATCTATGACTTTAATGGCTAGACCCATCCCTTCACCAAGCCTGGCAATACACTGCACTCCTTCCGCACCAGATTTACTGACAATTTCTCCAGGAGAGAGACGCATGAGTTCTGTATCAAACTCGCCTTCCCCTGCCACCATCGTCGGGTGATGATTCATGGCGCGAACAATGCGTTCCATATCTAAACTATTGCTAGAGCCTAGCAAGGCATACAATGAGGCGATTTGACCCATTTGCATGAGATATGTGGGTGCACCACAATCATCATGGACGTGGATAAATTCCTCGGCGGGCATTCGCAACAATTCGGCAATTTTGGTCAAAATTAACTGCTGAACTGGGTGCTTCCGTTCCAGATAATTATTTAAAGGCCAGTGACGTTGTTGACAAATAGCCAGCATTCCGGCATGTTTACCAGAACAGTTATATTCCAAAGGACTGCGCTTGCCTTGGGGAATGGGGCATTGCAGTACGGTGGGATCAAGGTCGGCACGCCAGAGGATATTAAATACCTGTCTGACTTGTTCCATACTGGCTTTGTGGGAACTGGTGATGATTGCGAGGTCGCGATCGCTCAAATCATAGCGTTCCAATGTCCCTGTACTAGTTACTGCTAGTGCTTGAAAAGGTTTAAGCGCAGAACGGACAAAAGTAGCGGTTTCGGCATTGCCAGCGACTGACAATACCCGTCCCCGTTCGTCACAGACAACTGCCTGGACAATATGTCTTGATTCGATGATACCTTCCCGCAGCAATCTGACTTCCAGTGCTGTGGCCTGAGTTCGTTTGCCCATTGTCATGGGTTAATATCTATTTTGTAAATTGTTCAGTTGCCAGTGGCCAGTGGTGAGTGGTTGATTTTACTACTGACCAATGACTATTTATAACAAATGCCAAACTATAGTACCAATAAGATATATTCCCGCCAAGCCAGCAAAGGTAAATTGCAAGCGTTGGAGGATGGGTTTGATTTCGTAGGTAACAATTAAGCGATCGCGATTGACAATATCTAGGGGTTTAATCCAGGTTTGTCCGTCATACCAACCAGACTCTTCATAAAATACAGTCTGACTGTAAAGGCGATCGCGAATATAGAACCAACCCAAATATAAGCGCACCAGCACCAGCACCACCCCAATTCCTGCACCTGCTGCTGTGCTGAGAAAAAAATAAGCCCAGTATTTTTGGGGAGGAAAACTAGCCGCAGCGACTGGTCCTGCTACTAATCCAGACCAACCCCAAATCCACAAAATTTTTGTGAAGTAATGCCGCCAGCTTAGGGTACTATCGCGAAAGAGCCAAGAACTTTTTAACTCTTCGTACTCATTCAGTGGTTGTTGCTCTGTCGGCACTGGGCAATTAGAAACAGAGGATTTCATCATCTAGGCTTACCCTCACCATCATCAGAATTTGGTAGCGTAATCCGTTCTGCATGTCCCCAGAACGCTTCTAAATTATAAAACTCTCTTTCCTTCGGCATCATGATATGGATCATCACTTCGCCATAATCTTGCAATACCCAAGTGCCTTCGCTTTTACCTTCTGTTCTCAAAGGACGACGGTTTAACTCAGTTTCTACTTTTTCTTCAATGGCATCAGCGATCGCTCTCACTTGAACTTTAGAATAGCCCGTCATAATCAAAAAGTAGTCCGAGAGATAAGAAATATTTCCTACCTTCAGCAATAAAATTTCACCTGCTTTACGGTCTGCGCCTGCTTCCGCTATAGTGAGAGCTAGTTTTTCACTTGCCTCTGCATTGTCAGCCACTGGGCTATCGACTACATTCTTGGTCTGAGGGACAGATTGTATTGGGAGATTGCCTTGGAAATAATCAGTCATTCAACCTCAACATGTGGTTTTTTCCATTTGTAACTAGCAGTTCAACTTTTTGAGAACAATTGAACTGTAATTTTTTGCATAGGTTTTTTTGAATACTAACAAAAAAACCAGTGGTTATGGGGCTGGTTGATGAATTAACTGTTCCAATGCACCAAGAAGAATAGGAGAGGACAAGGGAAAATACCTCTTGTTTACACCTGATCCCTTGCACCTGTACCCCTTATTCCCTATCTTCATTACACTTCCTGCTTAGTGACAATAGAAGGCTGAATCACACTTTTTTCTGCCATTAAAGAATTACATAAAGTTTCATATTGGTTTAAAGCTTGCTCAAAACTATAATGTTCCATAGCATATTTCCGACTCTTGTAACCCAAGTTTTCCACTTTTTCAGGATTTCTGTATAAGTCTAGAATTGCTGTCGCTAGAGCCTGAGGATCTTCCGGTGGTACAATCACTCCACCACCGCTGTGCTTAATTGCTTTTGCAGCAGTGCCATTAGCTGGGACAGAACCTATCAACGCTCTGCCGCTGGCCAGCAATACTTGGATTTTTGACGGCATATTGAAAGAAATGACATTTTTCTTTTGCACAACTAAACCCACGTCTGCTGCTGCCAACATCGTGGGTAATTCTTGCCGTGGTTGAAATGGTAGAAGTAACACATTATCAGCGCCTACTTTTTGGCACTCCTGCTGTAATCGCTGTAGTCCTTTGGCTTCGCCAACTATCACAAAAGCTATATCAGTAAATTCCTTTAACTGGGCAGCAGCTTTAACTACAGTTTCTAATCCTTGTGTTAAAGCAATATTGCCAGAATACAAGACAACAAATTTACCATCCAAATTATGGGTAGCGCGGAAAGAGTTATTTTTGTTGGTTAAGGGACGGATGAAATTGACATCTACCCAGTTAGGGATTTGGACAATTTTATTAGCTGGTACACCCTTAGAAAGAAGATTTTCCACAAACCCATCAGCAATAACGCTGATTTTGCTAGCAGAACGGTATGCAAATTTTTCTAATACTGTAAATAACTTGATTAGCCACTTGTTTTTGAGGAGACCAACGTGAATAGCTGCTTCAGGTAATATATCTTGTAAATTTAAAACTACTGGGCAATTGTGTAACCAACCTGCCAAAGACGCTGGTACACAACCAGGCAAAGATGGTGAAGTGGTAATAATTACATCTGGACGTGGCCCCATCAAAGCTGGGAAGAAACTGGTAAATACAAAACTAGCATCCAGCAATATTCGATCTAATAGACGAGGTTGGGGACGAATCCAAACGTAACTGCGTTGAATTTCTACTCCGTTTTTGTACTCAGTCGTGTAGAGCTTACCGCGGTATGCCTCGTAAATTTGCCGTTCAGGGTAATTGGGCATAGCTGTGACTACACGTACCTTGTGTCCACGTTTCACAAGTCCTTCTGCTAACTCAGTCATGAGCGGAGCTATACCGATAGGTTCTGGATGGTAGTTATAGGAGTAAATCAGAATCTGCATACGTTCAATTAGCTCGGAGTTCCCTGGTTTATTTGTAATGACCGAAAATATTGGTTTTTAAAATCACTATTAGATTTGCTAGTTTCTATACTCATTGTCTCCTTAGTCTCTGATACTGTCAGTGACATTTATTTGAAGATTAGATAAATTTTGATAGCCGCTGATTAAAGAATGCGAGTTTTTAACAAAACCAAAGCATACAGCCTAGTGGTAAATATGGAAAAATCATGGATTAATCTAAGTAATATCACTTAAATTCATACTTAAGTGTCCCACTAGAAGGAAGAGGGAGTGATACTTAGTTAAGTTCCTACATCTTCAGCTATTTGAATTTCTGAAACTGTTCCCTGTTCCCTACCAAAAACTTCAGGACTTACGCAAAATATCTCTGAAGCTCTTTTTCCTTCTCTTTGCTACGTAATGTTACTATGTAGCATTATAAACTAGTGATATTTAGCGATACCTGATTATATATATATAGCAATGGACAGAGCGGTTAGGAGATTAACTAACACTAAAACTTAGACAGTCAAAGGCTTTTAGCTCTGTCACCTGCTATAATTCGGCATGTCTCCATACAGAATTGGTATAATATGTAGTTGAAGGGAAAAGTCAGTATTTTGTCAAAATAAAAACCAGAAATTACTTGATAATTTCTGGTCTAATGACAGGGATTTAAAATTTATGTTGATTTCTATTGGTTACTAAGTAAATGCTGACTAATCAAGAATCACAGGACTTTGTTTAGACAGCACCACTATTTTTGTTAAACAAAATAGCTATCGTTTTCAAAATCAACTTTAAGTCGTAAATCAAACTCCAATTTTTCTGATATTGCAAATCCAAACGAATGACATCTTCAAAACTCCGCACTGTTGAGCGTCCGTTCACCTGCCATTCCCCAGTCATCCCTGGCCTCACATCTAAGCGTTGCCATTCGGGAATTTCATAACGTTCTACTTCATCGGGTGTAGGTGGTCTAGTGCCAACTAAGCTCATTTCCCCTTTGAGAACATTCCAAAATTGGGGTAACTCATCCAGACTGGTGCGACGGAGAAAACGTCCCACTTTCGTTACTCTGGGATCTTGATCGTTTTTGAAGAAAGCTCCTTGGGCTTGGTTGGTAACTAAAGATTTTTTGGCTTCTGCATCCACACACATGGAGCGAAATTTCCAAATACCGAATCGCTTACCCATCCAACCACAGCGGGTTTGACAAAAGAATATGGGGCCGGGATCATCTATTTTAATGGCGATCGCAATGGGAATGAATAAAACCGCTGTAATCGCCAAGCCCACCAGTGAACCCACAATATCAATGAGGCGCTTCATCCATGAGGTAACGGAAGGATGAGTTTGGGGTAAAGCTTCTAGTTTGCGCGCAGCTACTGCCCTGACATCGGCTGTATTACTTTCTTCGACACAGGATATGTGATGAAGAGATTCTATGGCAAACACCTGATCCAGTCCAGTCAGGTTGAGGACAGCCATTACTTGGGGAGTCACATTACAAAGTGTAAATGAGATTGCTTTTTCTTCAGCATTTTTAAAATTACTAACTAAAGCTCCCAAACCACTACTATCCATAAAATTAGTGTTTTGGAAGTCTATAACCAGCCGTTTCGGAGGAAATTCAGCTGCAATTAAGTTTTGGCAGGTTTGCTTAAAGCCGAGAGCTTCAAGCACGCTCAACCTTGTTGGCACCTGCACGATGAGTGTGCCATTCAGGTCAGTTACGGGAAATTCTCCTGCTGTGGGTTGGCTACTCATGAAGCTTTGCACTTTAGTTGCCATCTAAAATCTAATCCGCCAAATATTATTTTGTCCTAAAAAATCACCTAAGCTCATTTTGAATTAGTGTGATTAAGCACAAGTTGCTAGTCAAGGGAAATGAGGGAGAAGAGAAACAGCTAAGGTTGACAATAGAGATAAAAGTAAAAAACTCTTTTTCCATTGTTCCTCATCTAGCGCGATCGCACTGTTATCATCCCATGAATGTTAAAAAGACTACTCTCAAACCCGAAGCACGCCTGATGGAAATTTTTTCTGCTATTCAAGGAGAAGGCTTGAATGTCGGGACTCGCCAAATTTTTATTCGCTTTGCGATTTGTGACTTACGGTGTCACTTTTGCGATAGCGCCTATACATGGACTGCACCCTCCACTTGTAGAATTGAGCGATCGCCTGGATCTAGAGATTTTGAAATTCACTCGAATCCAGTACCTCTTTCAATCTTAATCGAATGGGTGCAAAGGCAAAATCTTCCCTCTTTACACGATAGTATCAGCTTAACTGGTGGAGAACCACTTCTTCATGCTCCATTTTTGCGGGAATTTTTGCCAGAGGTACGTGCGCTCACCAATCTACCCATCTATCTAGAAACTGGTGGACATCGACCAGAACAACTTAAACTCATTCTTCCCTACCTGGACTCTGTGGGTATGGATTTAAAGTTGCCTAGCGTTAGTGGTGAAAGTTATTGGCTAGAACATTCTCAGTTTCTCCAATTGTGTCTAGATGCAAATATAAATGTTTTTATCAAGATAATCGTCTCTCAAGATACAGATCCTGATGAATTAAAACGTTCAGCTTCCTTAGTGGCAGAATTAAGTCAAGAAATACCCATATTTCTCCAACCAGTAACACCTTTAGCAGAAAATCAAAAATTTAGTCAATTACCTGTGTTAGCACCTTTGCCAGAGCAAGTTTTAGAATGGCAAGCTTTGATGAAGCAGATAGCTAAACAAGTGCGGGTAATCCCCCAAACTCATAAAATGCTTAATCAGATGTAATAAAAATTAAAAATTACAAATTCACAATTATATAGACGTTGCATAATAGGGGTAAGAATTGACACTATCTACTGTGCAATGTCCCTACTACAGGTCTTTTTCATCACCGTAGATAACTAATACCAATTCGTGCCTACGGAGATGGTAAGCGACAGCGCGGGTGGGGTTATCTGTCACCTGCTATATAACCGATTTTATCGAGGATAATGCTGGGCTAAAAACCCCTCTGCTTCTTCTCTGTTCTGAATAACTGCATCTAAAGTAGCTGCCAACAAATCATCCAACATTTTTCGATATTGGGGACCTGGCTTATACCCTAATTGTTTTAAATCATTGCCATTTAATAGTGGTTGAATATTTGCCCAAGTTGTTAAATATTTCCATATTTGCTTTCTAATCAAGCACGAACCCTCTAGAGCTATTAAAATTAATGTTTCTAAATCATATGTCCGCAGTAAATTCACAATTTGACTGGGAAATTGACAATTAGGTAATAATTCTATAACTTCAGATGTAGTTTGAGACAATTTCTTTAATCTAGTAATACTATCATCAGGTAATTGTAAATTTTTGGCTACTTTCTCTCGATATTTACCATCTAAGTGAGCAATTAATACCTCTAAACTTATTTGCCAAGGAATTAAGGTTTCTTGAATTGCAAATTTGTGCAAACAGCGTTCCAATAATCGCAATTTTCGCAGTAATCTACCATCTAGTTGCAAGTCGTGGTGAATACATTTCAACGCACCTAATTGCTCTAATAATTGCAGAGCAGATAACCAATAAGGTGCTTCTAAAATATGCTTTAATTCAGCTTTAAGACGAGTTTGGAGTGCAGGAGTACGACTATTTTCTTGGCTGGTGCGGTCATAAACACCACTGTGAATAGCATAGTTAATATATCTAGCGGTTTGTGCTTCAATTTGAAAGCCAAAACGCACCGCAAAGCGCACTCCCCGAAAAATTCTGGTCGGGTCTTCAATAAAACTATTGGCATGTAAAACACGAATTTGTTTTGCTTGTAAATCTAACAGACCACCAAAAAAATCCATTAACTCACCCGCGCGGGGAGATGTTAATCTTAATGCCAGGGCATTAATAGTAAAATCTCGTCGATATAAATCTTGGCGAATGGAACTAGCTTCAACTTCTGGATTGGCTGCTGGGTAAGGATAAAATTCGGTTCTGGCAGTGGCAATATCTACCCATAATGAGTCTAATTCTGGGTCTTTGTGCCACAATAAAGCCGCAGTTTGAAAAGCACCATGAATGTCTAACCGAGCCTGGGGATAAATTTCTTGTAATGCTTTTGCCAGTTCTACACCTGCACCGACATCTGCTGACTTGTGAAAACCATCAACTACTAAGTCAATATCTGTAATCATCAAAGTGCTAGTGGCAGCTTCTGATAGGAGTAAATCCCGAACAGCACCACCAACTAAATAAAGATGCCAACCGCGTTGTTCTGCTGCTTGGGAAGCTTTAACTAGTAATTGCCAAAGTTGAGGCGCAAGTTTATTTTCTAATTGAGGAAGATTGATATGATTTTCTCTCTCTTTCCCTGTTTGGTCATTTCCCCATCTTCCTGTTTCTAATTCTGCTTGATGTAATTCTCGTAAAACATCGGTGCGGGTAACAATACCAACTAGCTGTTGATGTTCTAAGACTGGTAACCGACCGATGTCATAGGTGACCATCAATGCTTCAATCTGTGGCAAGGTGGTATCTGGTGTGATGGTCTTTAAATTTGTGGTCATGTAACCTTTGACTGGTGCATGACTAAAGCCATGATGTAAGGCAATATCTAAATCTCGACGGGAAATAATTCCTACTAGTTGTCCTTGGCTATTAACTACAGATAACCCAGAATGCCCGTAGCGCAAGAGGATGCGCTGTGCTTCAGCAATGGTGGTTTCAGGACGGATAGTGCGGACTGGGGAGGACATCAAATCCCGTGCCACTGGAGGATGGGGAATTTGAGTTTTTAATCCCTCTAGTAATTGTTGCAAAATTGGTTGGGAGTTAGTGGTGCGGAGATTGAGAGAAGCCGCTTGAGAATGACCACCACCACCGAAATTTTGAAATAATAGGTGCAGATTGGTACTTTTAATTTGCGATCGCCCGATAATAGTCAAACGCCAATCATTTTCATTCAACGGATACTCGTTAGCTAGGAGTAGCGCGTCACTTTCTGTTAAATCAATGACTTCTGAAGCCAAATTAGATAAACCAGGGATAAACCCTTCTGTCCTCAAGGTCACCCAAGCAATGGTATATCCCCGCAGACAAACATATTCTAAATTGTCTAAAGCTGTTGTTAATAGCTGCTGTAATTGGGGTGTTAAACCAGGGTCACGATAAGTAGAAATAACTGGTAAACTTGCCCCCTGCTGCATCAACCAAGCCAAAGCCAAAGCATCCCTGGGTGTAGATTGTTCATAAGCTAAGGAACCTGTATCTACATGAATCCCTAAGGCCATCACCGTTGCTTGGGCAGGATTTAAACTAATATTACGCTTTTGTAACTCCTCCACCATTAAAGTGGTTGTCGCTCCCACCTGATCAACATACAGCTGGGTAGTAGGGATATCGCGATTTTGTCCCAGATGATGGTCATAAACAATGATTTGCTGGATATGAGGTAAATCCAACCATTCAGCGGCCTTCCCCAAGCGATCGCGTTGTTGCGTATCCACAACAGTCAAAGAGCGAATTTGCTCAGGATTCACAGCCCGTCGTTCAATCAACGAATATTCATCGCGATGCAAAGCCAAAAAATCCCTTACAGGTGGATGTGCTCCCCCAGTCAGTACAATCTTACTCCCTGGCTTCAGACAAGTTAGTCCTACAGCCGCTCCCAAAGCGTCAAAATCAACAGTTGTATGACAAAGAATTAAATCGAGCATGAGGAGTTTAGGAGTGACACAAGTGTAATAATTACAAGGAGTATGGCGACAAATATTCACCCTAGAAGGGCGCGGCTTTATACCCCATTTTTCGGTAAAATATAAGTTCCTCAGTATACTCTAGGTGTATACACAGGAGTTCCTGGGTTAACCACTTTGTTCGCGTTATGCGGCGAAGTAGTAAGTTGCCACGATTTCGCTATTTTGGGAAAGCAAAAATGAGCATAATATTTCAAGTCGCTTTAATATCTTTAGTGCTACTGTCCTTTGCCCTAGTTGTAGGAGTTCCCGTTGCTTACGCTACCCCTCAAAACTGGGTTGAATCTAAAAAGCTCCTTTGGGTTGGTTCTGGAGTTTGGATTGCCTTAGTGATTGTAGTGGGTGTATTAAACTTTTTTGTCGTGTAGGCGACCGCCTCAACCAAACACTAACACATAACATAAAAACTAGAGGAGCAGAAAAGCCAAGGTCAAGGGTTACTCAACCAAAAGAAGGATTTTTCTTCTTGTTGATGCCTTTTTCCAGACATCGCTTTCCTGCTCCTCTATATTCAAAGCTGAAAAGTATATTGACCCTGAAAGAATTCAGAACCCAGGAGAACAACAGTCTTGGCATCTTCCCAAGCCAAGCTATGGCAGAGCAGATAGATGATTTCTCCTAGATTCTGACTTCTCGATTCTTGTTGATTCTTAATTTAAGAGGCAGTCATGGCAGTTTTTGAGGGAAGTTTTACCCAAACAGAGCCTTTGCGGTTTGCATTGGTAATTGGTCGGTTTAATGACTTAGTTACCATCAAGCTCTTAGAAGGATGTCAAGATTGCCTAAAACGTCATGGCATCAACCCCGATCCCCAAGGCAACCAAGTAGACTATGTATGGGTTCCTGGTAGCTTTGAAATTCCCCTGGTGGCTCGCCAACTAGCTTTATCCAAGCGTTACGATGCCATTATTTGTTTAGGTGCAGTCATAAAAGGACAAACACCTCATTTCGATTATGTATCCGCTGAAGTAGCTAAAGGCGTTGCTGCCGCTAGTTTTCAAACTGGTGTACCAGTGATTTTTGGTGTTTTGACCACGGATACAATGCAACAAGCTTTAGAACGGGCAGGAATTAAAAGTAATCATGGTTGGGAATATGCCATGAACGCTATCGAAATGGCCAGCCTGATGCGTCAACTGCGCCCTAACCTAGCAGAAACTTACACTCATCACACCCAATCTTTGCCAGCGACCTTCTCTGAATCAGTTGAGTCATAGCGGGATGAAACGAGGTGATTGGTCAGCTGACTACTATCTTGGGAAAAAATTTAATTGAGGGCTTGACAAACCTGAGTAAATCTGAAATACTAATATTAGTGTGATAGTTGCGGGTATAGCTCAGTGGTAGAGCGTCACCTTGCCAAGGTGAATGTCGCGCGTTCGAATCGCGTTACCCGCTCTTCTAATATTAGCATCAAGCCTTGTTTTTAGAAAAGCTCTGTTATTAGGAGCATTAGTTTCTGAAAAACGAGGCTATTAAGTTTTTTGGACATTATTCTTTTCTCCACCCATCCTGGATTGTGGATATTCAATTCAGAGGTGCTTGGTGCTGATACCAGCAGTATGATTATGGCCAACTAGTGACGAAAACATGGCTAGAAATATACTGGAGATAAACAAGTTAGCCCACTTGTAAAAATAGGCTAGCTAGGAAGTAATTCTTGGCATCCCCACGGAGAACTATGGACAAAGTGGGAAACATTGTAAAACCTACGCTCAAGTTATTTAGCTCCCTTGTGCCATCTCACAAACCAGAAAAAATAGACTTAAATACCGAATACACTTGTCCTTGCCGTCGTCGGGGGCAGTTAATCCCAATTACCTTGACAGAAGCATTTGGATGCGATCGCTGTCAACAAATTTTCGTCGTTGAAGAAAATGGTTATGTACTTGAACAACTTTCCACCACCTATCCCTACAAAAGAGCTTGGCGCTGGCATGGAAACAGTTGGCACGTTGTCCATTCCAAATTAGGAGAAAGCTATTTGCCCATAGCATTGGGTATTATTTTTGTGCTAGTGATTATATGGCTACCATTAGCACTGCGCTTGGCAAATGGTTCCAGCATTATTGCATGGGCAATGGTGGCAGTGCTGTTAGCTATCCTGCCAGCGATTATGGTCTGGCTTACTTACAGACGTTAACTCCATGAGTGTTGAAGCTGTTGATGATTGCCCTGAACCAATTAAAAGCGCCAAACGCGCTGAACAAGCTTCTCTGAAGCTAGGAATTACCAAGGGTGTAGACCGAAGTCGGGCCGTGCTGGCAATGGCACAGGCACTAGGAAGGGCATTTGATGACATTCTCGAAGCTAACACTTTAGACTTAGAAGCTAGTCGAGAAATGGCCGTGTCAGAGTTGATTTTAGATTGGCTAAAATTAACTCCTTCTCGCTTAGAAAACACTGTGGCCATTCTCCAAAGATTAGGGGAATTATCTGACCCCTTACGTCGGGTGAGAAACGCCGAATATCAACAAGAAGATTCCCAAAGTTATACCCAATTAATGCCTTTGGGAGTGATTGGCTTTATTTATGAGGCATTTCCCGATTTAGGAGCGATCGCCGCAGGCTTCTGTATTAAAACAGGGAATAGTATTATTCTCAAAGGTAGTACGGAAGCTAGTCACTCCAATGCAGCGATCGCAGAA
The DNA here is from genome assembly GCF_014698825.1 of Richelia sinica FACHB-800. Classification (GTDB taxonomy): domain Bacteria; phylum Cyanobacteriota; class Cyanobacteriia; order Cyanobacteriales; family Nostocaceae; genus FACHB-800. The sequence goes on along the minus strand of NZ_JACJTT010000001.1, from coordinate 382,149 downwards.
GTATTACAAACAGCAATTACAGAAGTTGGTTTACCAGCCGGGTGTGTCGAACTAGTCACCGCTGAACATGGTACATCCTTAAGGGATTTAGTCACCCAAGACCAGTATATAAACTTAGTCATTCCCTATGGACGGTCTAGCTTAATTCAACAGGTAGTGAGACAAGCCACCTGTCCAGTATTAAAGTCAGCTATGGGCAATTGTTACCTTTACTGGTCGCTCAACGGTAGCTTAGACATGGTACGGTGGATGATTCTTGATAGTCATCAAAGTGAACCTGACCCAGTTAACGCCATTGAGAAAGTCTTAATTCATCGTCAAGCTTTGCCATCATCTTTATCTGTTTTGTGGAACAGTTTAAAAGAAAAAGGCTTTGAACTCAAAGGGGATGCAGAATTGGTAGAAGCCTTTCCCCAGTTGCAGCTAGCCAAGGAAGGAGAATGGGGAACACCCTATTTAACCAAGACAGTGGCTTTTAAATTAGTAGATAGCTTAGAAAGTGCGATCGCTTGGATTAATCAATACAGTAGCGGTCACGCCGACAGCATAGTAACAGAATCCTATCAAGAAAGCCGTCAATTTGCCTTAGGAGTAAATAGCGCCTCCACCTACATCAACGCTTCCCCTCGCTTCTCGCGCAACCCATCACGAGGAGATAGCGTATTTTTAGGCATGTCAAATCAAAAAGGTCACAGACGAGGATTCATTAGTTTAGAAACTCTAACCACCGTCAAACATATTATTCAAGGTAATGGCAGATTTTAATTTCCTAGAGAAAAACAAAACTGTCATACCTAACTATTCACCAAAGCTTCTATTTCCTGAGAACTAGTTGGTAATGCAGCAGTTAAAACTTCACTGCCAGACTCGGTTACTAACACATCATCCTCAATCCTAATGCCCCTAACATCAGCAAATTGTTCTAGTCTCTCCCAATTGACAGAATACTGATATTGAGAACGTATTTTCGGATTATTAATAATTCCTGGCACTTGGTAAAAACCAGGTTCAATAGTTACCAACATTCCCGGTTGGAGGGGACGATTTAACCGCAAATAGCTTAAACCAAAACGCTGACTGCGGTTTCTTCCTTCCTCATAACCAGCTAAGTCCCCTAAGTCCTCCATATCATGTACATCTAGCCCTAAAAGATGCCCTATACCGTGGGGAAAAAAGAGAGAATGGGCATCTATCTTCACTAACTTTTCCACATCACCGCGTAAAATACCCAACTCAATCAAGCCTTTAGTCAAAATTGTCGCAGCTAATAGATGTATTTCTGAATATTCCACACCAGGCGCTATTTCTTGAATACAAGCATCATGGGCTGCTAAAACAATGTCATAAACATCTTTTTGGGTAGGGGAAAATTTCCCAAACACTGGCCAAGTCCGGGTAATATCCGCTGCCCAACCAGTCCCAGTTTCTGCACCCACATCAGCGAGAAGTAAATCACCTGGCTGTAACCTGTGGTGGTAATGTCCATTATGTAAAACTTCACCATGGACGGTGACAATGCTGCTATAAGCAGTAGTCATATTATGGGCAATAATCACACCTTCCATGGCTGCCCGGACTTCTGCCTCTAATTTAGCTGTCAGTGTGGCTGCCATTCCAGCTTTGTGCGCTTGGACACTGACAGCAGCAGCTTGACGTAACTCAGCTAATGCTCCTGCATCATGGGTAAGACGCAGAGAAACAATAGCTTTAGCTAGCTCTAAATCAATTCCATCTGGTGGATTTTGGGGTAATATCCATCTATTTAAAAATTGAGTTTGTTGTGTCCAAGTGGCCGCATCTTGTACAGGCAGAGTCGCAGCATTTTCTAAATAATCTTCTAACTCCGCCATTGGTCTGGCATCATCTGCACCAATTTTCTCAGCTATTTCTTCGCAGGTAGGTGTTTCCCCATGCCAAAGAGCATCCTCTGGTGGAGGATTATCCATAAATAGTTGAAGCTTACCACCATCTAATCGAATAGCAGCATTTTTTAGAGGTAGTCCAGCAAAGTAGAGAAAATGGCTACTAGGACGGAAAGGGAAGGTATTAGCAGGGAAATTGCGAGGACTGCTACCACCTGACCAGAGAACTGCTGGAAAATCAATCAAAGTGGCGAGTTTTTGGCGACGTTGCCGGAGAATTTCTGCAAGGGGAGAAGAGGTGTGCATGGGAAAGTATTGCTTCTGGTTCTGCAAGTCGAACTATGAATTATTTTTACCTAAAGAAGTATGTGCTGTTAGCCTTCCTTGGGGAATAGAGGAGTATGTTGGCACATTAGTCTATTACACTGGGCATCCTACAAAGAATTAAATACATCTCTAAACATTAGTATGCAATAATTACAAATCTTCAATAGAAATTTTGCATACACGATGAGACAATTGTGGTTTTATACGTTAGATAATATTTATAGATGAACTTGAATCAGTCTATTTTAAGTTCAGTAAGGATTCATCCCCCTAGCCCCTTGGCTAGGGCGTTTCTCGTTTTGAATCTAATTTGCACTTAGATAAGCAATTAAAGCTTCTGAACCACCAATTAATTGACCATCAATAAATATTTGAGGCACTGTAGTTGTACCTGTGATAGCTCGCAACGCACGGGTGGTAACAACCTCATCGATTGTTATTTCTTCGTAATCTATCCCCTGTTCTAACAGTAACGCTTTAGCACGAGCGCAGTAGGGGCAGCCAACCTTGGTAAATAAAGAAACCAGTTTGGGTTTCACCGCATAGGGATTAATGTATTTGAGCATAGTTTCCGCATCAGAAACTTGAAAAGGGTCTCCCGGTTCATAGGGTTCAATAAACATTTGCTCAATTACCCCATCTTTGACTAACATTGAGTATCGCCAAGAACGATTACCAAAACCCAAATCTGAGCGATTAACTAGCATTCCCATACCAGCAGTAAATTCACCATTGCCATCAGGGATAAAAGTAATATTGTCTGCGGCTTGATGCTTTGCCCATTCATTCATGACAAAGGCATCATTAACTGATAAACAGATAATTTCATCTACACCATTTTCTTTAAAAACTTTTGCTAAATCGTTGTATCCCGGAACATGGGCTGATGAACAAGTAGGAGTAAACGCACCCGGTAAGGAGAAGACTATCACAGTTCTATCTGTAAACAAATCATCAGTTGTTACATTAACCCATTGGTTATTTTGACGAGTACGAAATGTAACTTGAGGAACTCTTTGTCCTTGGCGATTTGCAAACATAAATTACGCTCCTGGGGTGACTAATCAGTGATACTATGATGAGAGCAATTTTCTAATTGTTCTTTAACTCACTTTTTGCATATTTAGAGTTACATCCCAATGGGCTTTATTTAAGAAAAAATTAGGTTGGTTGCAGTGATAGTGCAACTCGACAAAAGTAAATATTTTGTAGGCAAGAAAATTAACATAAAAAAGTGGCAAAAACATGATTAGCGTTTCTACCACTGGAAGCGAAGAATGATTATTTATTGATAATATGGAGCTTTTTGACCTATTCTTGGATGGCTCTATGCCCGTAAAAGTTAATAGTATAAGCGGAAACTTTGATACCAGTTTGTGCTTCAACTTGACGTAGTAATTCTTCAGGTAATTCTACATGTACATCAACGATTTTATTGCTTTCTAGACAAGTTATATGGCTGTGAGCATCACTAATATTGCCGTATAAACGCCCGTCGCAATGTTCAATACATTCAATAATACCTTGACTGGATAGGGCTTCTAAATTTTGATATACGGAGGTATGGCCTATTTCTTTACCTTGTTGGTTGAGGCGATCGTAAATCTCCCGTGCGGAAAGATGTTCTTGTTCTTGCCACAATAGCTCTAAAATAAAACGTCGCTGACGACTAACACGCATACCCAAAATTTGACAGCGATCAAGAGCATCTTCTAGGGAACGAATTGGTTTTGTAGAAATCACTGGCTTTTGCATATTGCAGTTTGTTAACTGTGGGGCTAATTTTCCCGTTAAATATTGCTTAATAGTTGTATGACTGCATCCTTAATCTAAATCAAACTCATTACAACTTTAGCTTAAAATGCAGGTTAATGTCTATCTGAGGGGTTCAGGAGTTACAGAAGTATGGCTAACGCCACGCTGCGCGAACAGAAGTTCAGAAGTTACAGAAGTTACAGAAGTATGGCTGCGTCACGCTGCGCGAACAGAAGTTACAGCAGTTACATAAGGAAGAAAATAAGGAAATTCACTCTTCTTCCTCTGTAACCTGTTCCCTGTAACCTGTAACCTGTTCCCTGACCTTTGTATCAGAGCGAAATGGTAGCATCTATATCCAAAAGCTGGTACTGTGAATCTTCAGTTTCCACTTTTGAGTAATCAAGCATGACAATCACCATTACTCTGAATAAGGACATTATTGAGCGTCTTGACATTTCACCTGCATTAACGGTGATTGAACCACTGCTGCAAGAAGGAAGTTTGACATCTGAAGAACAACAACTCCAGTTTGAGGTGAATTACGAGAGAGAACCGGGTGATCCAAGAGAATTACCGGAAATTCCTGAGGTACGCTTATGGTTTGTGCGTTTAGATGCTAAATATCCTTGGTTGCCTTTTTTACTGGATTGGAAATCTGGAGAATTTGCCCGTTATACAGCGATGTTGGTTCCTCATCAATTCAGTTCTAAGGAAGGGATTCAGTACAATCCCGAAGCTTTAGAAATCTTTTTGATGCATAAAATATTTATTATTAGTGATTGGCTCAAACAGCAAGGTATTCCGAGTCAATTCCGACTGAAATCTTTGGCGCAAGTTCTGGGCTATGAATTAGAAGATGCTTTTTTTGAGATGATTCAATAATTGCGGTGTGACTTGAATAGCTTAATGGAGTGAGGTACACAAGGGCAGGTAATATGCCTGCCCTAGAAGATTTATCAGGTTCAAATGTGTACTTCATTGATTTACCAGGTGCTACAACTCCAATTCAGAATCAATATTTTGCCATTGTGATGTTTGATTTTTGAATTGGAGTTTATTGCTGGGTGTAGGTTCTCGTGGAGAATTAATGATCACCCAGCCCAGATTTTTTCTAAAACTGTTTTGGGTGAAATATCTGCTGTTTGAGCAGTTGCAGATTTGATGGTGAGGAATTTATCACTTTTTGGTAATAATTGCCTTGGATCTGCACCTCCCAGGAGGGCGATAGTATAGGTTTGTACGGCTACGCTCAGTTGTAATGCTGGGCTATTGATGGACAACATTAAGCTGGCTCCACCGATGATGGCGGCTAATTTGCTAATATCCTCTGGGGCAGTGATTTTGATGTTTGGACAATCTGCTTGGAGCGATCGCACAAATTCTACATCATCCCGGTCTTGAATTACGACTATGGGTAAATCTGGCTGCTGTTTTTGGCATTCTTGGATAATTTCCTGCCAACTTTGTTGAGGATAGATTTGGGCCGGTGGTAATCGATCAGATCCGGCATAGATGAGAATGTAACCTGTTTGCTCAGTTCCTAACCGCTGCTGTTCTTGTTTTGCCCAATCGAGAGCGGATTTGGGGATATTGATGGCTAATTCTGGACAAGGTTTGTCAATCCCTAAAGGTTTGAGCAAATCGTAATATATTGCTGCTGCATACTGGGAAATTTGGCAGGGAATGGAGTCGGTAAGAAAGAGGGTGCCATTACCTTGGTAGCCAATGCGTTTGGGAATGCCTGTTAACCAAAGTAATAAACCTACAAACCAACTTTGTCCAGCACTAATAGCTACATCATATTCGCGATCGCGAATTGTGCCGACTAAGTTACCCCAATCAGCTAAACTGTTGCGGTCTTTATAATCAAAGGTTAATACCTCGTGAACTGATTTGCTCACTCCATAGGCAGCCTTTGACTGGGGTTCCACAACGACATCGATCTGTGCATGAGGATAATGACGCTTCAGACCATCAAGAGTCGGAAAAAAAAGAATTTGGTCGCCAATTCCGCCAGGTACAAGGGCTACTACTCGCATAATATTTATTGACGCTAACTCGCTCCCTATTTTAGGGGAATATAGGTAATGGGAATAGGTAATTGGGGATTGCTGATTGGTTTTGAGTCAGTTATCATCCTCTCCACCTCACCAATTTCCCAGTTGCTAAGTTGAAGATTGAGGATTGCTGTGTATTTATTAATTCCATCGGCTGGAAGCGGTAAAAGAATGGGTGCTGATTGCAATAAGCTACTCTTGAAAGTGCGATCACAACCCCTACTTGCTTGGACTTTGTTAGCGGCAGAGGCAGCCAATTCTATCAGTTGGATTGGTATTATTGGTCAACCGAGCGACTGGGATGACTTTAAAGCCATTATTCCTGATTTAGGACTGACCAAACCGATTGAATTAATTGCTGGTGGCTCCACCCGACAAGAATCAGTTTACAATGGCTTACAGGCGCTGCCAGCAGAGGCACAACAAGTCTTAATCCATGATGGTGCTAGATGTTTAGTCACACCAGAATTACTCAATGCCTGTGCAGCAGCAATTTGCCATTGTCCTGGCTTAATTGCTGCTGTTCCAGTGAAAGATACGATTAAAGTAGTTGACCAAAGTGGCATCATTCAAGATACCCCTGACCGTCAGCAACTTTGGGCGGCCCAAACTCCCCAAGGGTTTGATGTCAAATTGTTGAAACAGTGCCATGCTGAAGGTGTGCGCCAAGGTTGGGAAGTAACAGATGATGCGGCCTTGTTTGAAAAATGTGGAATTGCAGTGCGAATAGTCCCCGGTGAAGAAACCAATTTAAAAGTCACCACCCCCCAAGATTTAGCCATAGCTGAATTTATTCTCCATCAGCGTCATCTTGACAGAGAAAAACAATCCTGGTAGCATCCCACACACTTATTATTTGTTACTCATGGTCATGACTTGCCAATGACCAATGCTCTGCCCAATGCCCAAAAATATAGCCACAGCGACCAAAATAGAAGCCATTCTCTATTTAAAAGGGAAACCTCTATCGATTAGTGAAATAGCTGAATATGCCTCCTGCGATCGCGCCACAGCCGAAGATGGCATACTGGAATTGATTGATAGTTATGCCCGTCGAGATAGCGCCCTGGAAGTTGTCGAAACACCGGCTGGTTATTGTTTGCAACTACGGGCAGATTTCCAAGATTTAGTGCAAACAATGATACCTGTAGAATTAGGTGTAGGCGCTCTAAGAACTTTAGCAGCGATCGCCCTCAACAGTCCCATTCTCCAAAGTGATTTAATTAACTTGCGGGGTTCTGGGGCTTATCAACATGTCCAAGAACTGGTGGAATTAGGTTTTGTCCGCAAACGTCGAGACAACGATTCTCGCTCCTATTCCTTACAAGTCACCCCAAAATTCCATCAATACTTTCAAATTGACCAGCTACCCCAAACCTTGTTTGCAGAAGACAAATCAGAACAAGAACAACAGCTAGAACTAGAATTAGTACCCCCACAGGAAAATTAAATCTCAAATAATCACCAATCCCTGATGCTCACCTCCCAAACCCTGTGGAAAATGCGCTAGCCTAGAGCTATGGTTTAGAGTAGAATTAGCAACTAAGCTAAAAAAAATTGCCAATGGTGTTTAATCCTAATTTTCTGAACGACGACTCTGAGGAACACCCTAATCAACTTCTGAATGAACCGTTGGGGGAAAACCCTAATCAGTTACTTAAATATTTACAGCACCAATCTCCTGAAGTTTTAGCCCGTGTAGCTCAGTCCGTTAGCCCAGAAATAAAACAAATTATTTCTCAAAATGTACAAGGGTTAGTCGGAATGCTCCCGGCAGAGAACTTCAACGTGCAAATTACCACCGACCGGGATAACCTAGCGGGGCTATTAGCATCAGCGATGATGACGGGGTATTTCTTGCGCCAGATGGAACAACGGATGCAGTTAGAACATTTATCCAATCAATAAAAGCGTGAACAGTACAGACGTAATTTTTCCGTCTGTCACTGCTGCTACTTTTGCGGATAAGCGCCTAACTCAACTTTTAAAGTCCTCATCTTGCCGTTACGGTTGACCTCAACGGTGAAAATGTCTCCCACTTTGCTGGAGTCCACCAACTTCTGAACTTGGGCAGATGTTTTGATTGGTTTGTTGTTAATTTTTTGAATCACGTCACCAGGGCGTAGTCCACTGGCCGGGGCTGGTGAATTTGGTGCAAAGTTTTTCACCACAACACCCACATCTGATTGAATTTGAATTTGATGCTCTCGACTAATTTGCTGTTTATTGGTCGGAGTTAGGTCTGTGGTTTCCACACCAAAAAAAGGATGTTCCGCTTTTCCTGTAGTAAACAGTTCATTAGCTACACGGGCAGCAGTTTCAATAGGAATAGCAAAACCCAGCCCTTGAGCGTCGGCGCGAATAGCGGTATTAACGCCGATTACTTCTCCTTTGGCATTTAAAAGTGGCCCACCAGAATTACCAGGGTTAATTGCCGCGTCAGTTTGAATAAAGCTGACCCTTCGGTCTGGTACACCAACTTGGGCACTGGTGCGGTCTGTGGCACTAATAATGCCGATAGTAACAGTATTATCTAAACCTAAAGGATTACCAATAGCGATCGCCCATTGTCCGGGAATCAAATTTTGTGAATTCCCCAAATCTACCTTAGGTAAATTTTGAGCCGAAATTTTCACCGCCGCTACATCTGTTACCGGGTCAACTCCTACGACCTTACCTGTAAAGGTGCGACCATCTTTCAAAGTCACTAAAACAGTATCTGTTTTTTCCACTACATGGGCGTTAGTGAGCAATTCACCATTCTCACTTAAGATAAATCCTGAACCTGTACCCCGCTCAATTCTTTCTGGGGGTATTGGTTGTTCATCTTCACCAAAAAAACGCTGAAATACAGGATTTTTCCCCAAATCAAACCAGGAATTTGTCACCTTACGAGTAGCGTTAATTCTCACCACTGCGGGTCCTACTTTTTGTACAGCCGTAGCAATAAAATTTACATTATCTCCATCAGCAGCATTAATTGAACCATTGGTCGAATGGGAAATCATTGATTCAGAAGGCAATGCTACTGTGACATTTTTTAACTGTTGAAATGAGTGAGATTCTCGCCAAAGATATCGACTACTTAATAAACCTGCACCACTACCTACGGCGACTAAACATAGATAAATGGCTAGTTGCTTTACAGATAACTTCATAACAATTAAAAATACTTTTTCCCCATCACTGCAAGACACTTGCTCATCTCTCAGTGTAGTCAAGCAAAGGCAAACTTGGCAGATGAATTTACAGCAAAATTTCCGCGTCTATTTTGGAAATCCCCGTCTACAATCTAAAATTAGCCCCCTTTTAATAGTTAGCTCAGATGTTGATCATCTTGCTAACACCAAATTTACTAAGGTTATCAGCGTTCACTGTTAACTGTTCACTGATTTCAAGATAAATTTACATGATTCTTTGTTCTCGTTCCTTTTTTGTTTCTAGCTTCATCAGTGCTGTAGCCTTATTTTCCACCCTGCCAGCAATGAAACCTGCTGCTGCTGTCAGCGGTTGTCCCACTCCTGCCTTATCTCGTATTCAACGCCATATAGTGAGTCGTGGTGAAACTTTAGAGAGTATCGCCGCTAGTTACAATGTCGCACCAACAACTATTAGCGCCATGAATTCCTCGGTGATGAACGGTGTAGTCACCATTGGGACAGAACTTCAGATACCTCCCTTGAATGGTATGGTTGTGGAAGTACCTCGCGGTCAAAATTGGCGGCAAGTAGCTGTTAAATATAAAGTGCGTCCAGACACTTTATTTGAAGTGAATGGCTGTCAAAAAGATCCACGGGTGGTGTTTGTGCCAGTCATACCAGGAACAACAGGTTCACCAAAATCCCTGATCTCAACTTCATCCACCTTCAATCAACCACAGTCAGTTGATATCTCTGGTTATCCTTTAGCGAATAGCACCTCCATTGGTTTGGGTTATGGCTGGCAAATTCAGCCCACTACAGGAGATGTTTTCTTTCATAGTGGGATAGATTTATTAGCCCCAATGGGGACTGCGGTAGAAGCGATCGCTCCAGGTGTGGTAGTCTTTGCAAAAGAACAAGGAACCTATGGCAAAGTCGTGATTATTAACCATGCTGGCGGTTATCAAAGTCGCTATGCCCAACTAGACAGTATTAATGTTCAACTTGGTCAACAAATTAGCAAAGGTGACATCTTAGGAACTGTTGGCACCACCGGACAACCAACTTCCCCCCAACCCCATCTCCATTTTGAAATTCGCGCTAGTGGTTCCTTAGGTTGGGAAGCCAAAGACCCTAAAGCTTATTTAAGCAAATAACTCAACTCCCAATCACCAGTTCGTCAGTCGATTGGATAATGTGCATTCCTGCCTCTGCAAATCTGGCAAATGTAGCATTAGCTTGGTCAGTGTAATCTACCACACCAGGAACTACAACAGGAGAAGTACAATCCTCCAATAGATAGATTTTTTGGGCAAGGGTGCTATCTACCTGTTTAATTTCTGTTAATAAATCATCAATTGTCCAAGCCACACAATGACTTTTCGCCTGTCCAGCAATAATCACAGCATCATAGTCTAAAAGTTGCTTGATTAAATTAGTATTCTTTTGACCCAGAGGCTGGTCATCAAAACCAACTAATACCTCTGGACGCAAAATCGAATAATTTTCAGTTAACGGATTTTCTCCTTTTAACTCAAATTGAGCTTGACTTTGCCTAGCAATACTATGAAAAAATATAGCTTCTTCCACTGCTGCTACTAAAGCATGGCCAATCCCACCTATCATAGAATGATAAGGCCACACAGTCAGGGGATATTTACCATCTTGGCTAAGTTGTTTGACATAATGAAAAGCCTGTTTTACTAATAACTCCTCATCACCATTTGCCACACTTTTAGCCACCGCTGGATTGACTCGCCAAATCCCTTGTTCAATATCTTGGGGTGTAATATTAGTAGCTGCCAGTATTGGGTGTTCACCCTGTTGATTAATCCAAAATATGGGGTGAAAAATTTGCATTGCTGTGTGAGTATCTAAAGTCGGGATAATTTTTGTAATTACCCCTAAATGACGATAAATAAATTCACACAATCTTTGATTATCATCAACTGCGCCAGTTCCTGATTGTCCACCTACATATAATTCAAAATCAGAAATACAAAAGGTATTTTGAACATCAATTAATAGCAAACAAATGCGCGTTGTATCTGTTGATGCTGGTTGGATGTGATGTTGTTTTGCCCATGCTTCAGCTTCAACAGCCAGTTGTTGATAGGGTACACGCCAAACCTCACCCACTTTTTCAGAATTAAAATGAGGAGGAATAGGTAAATTTTGTCTTGTTTTATTCATTGGATTTGTTAATGCTTTGATTATACAAAAATAAAATCCTGAGATATATTTATTTGACTACTACTAATATCTTGAACAACCGCAATCAAGTCGCTATTAAAATAAACCCCAGTATCGAGAATAGTGCTACTACCTACACCAAAATTGGCTTGTAGGAGACTATAACTACCTGTTTTTGCGCGGATTTTATCTATCCCTACCTGCCAACCTTGAATTTGAGCATAAGTGCCACTGCCTGTGTTGTAATAAAAAACATTACTGCTATTACCTAAAACAAAAGTATCAACTCCAAGACCACCAATTAGAATATCTTTTTCACCTAATCCACCGCCATAACCAATCAGCACATCATTATTATCACCGCCATTGAGGGTATCATTACCTGACCCACCATTGAGGGTATCATTGCCACCACTACCAAACAGAGTATTGTTAATACTATTGCCAGTGATATTGTTACTCAAACTATTACCATTGCCTGTAGCAGCAGGATTGCTAAGAGTGAGATTTTCGACATTGGCAGTTAAAGTATAGGAAACAGAAGAATAGACTGTATCAACGCCTTCGCTACTATTTTCAGTAACTACATCACCACCACTATTAACATAATAAATATCATTACCTAAACCACCAACCATCGTATCGTTACCCAAACCTCCGTTGATGGTATCATTCCCCCAACCACCAGATAAATAGTTATTACTAGAATTTCCTGCGATCCAATTATTTAAACTATTTCCATATCCTGCATAACTCGTACCAATGAGGGTGAGATTTTCTAGATTTCCCGCCAAAAAATAAGAAACTGAAGAATATACAGTGTCAATGCCTTCATTGATATTTTCTGTGACTACATCTCCAACATTATAAACATAGTAAATATCATTACCTGTACCACCAAGCATGGTATCGTTGCCATTAGAACCATTGAGAGTATCATTACCAGCACCACCCGATAAATAGTTATTGCTGATATTGCCAACAATACTATTACTCAAGCTATTACCGACGGCTGATGCAGCAGTACCTGTCAGTATGAGTTTTTCGATGTTAGCACTCAAAGAATAAGAGACTGAAGAATATACAGTGTCAATGCCTTCATTTATATTTTCTGTGACTATATCAGCAGAACTATCAACATAATAGACATCATTACCAGTACCACCAATCAAAGTGTCATTACCAGTACCACCATTGAGGGAATTATTACTATTATTGCCAATGATATTGTTATTTAGACTATTCCCATTACCATTAATAGCCGTACCAGTGAGAATCAGGTTTTCTACATTGGCAGCAAGGGTATAAGAAATAGCAGAATATACAGTATCAATGCCTGCGATGGCAATTTCTATCACTGCATCCCCAGCGCTGTCAACATAATAAATATCATCACCTATGCCACCATTGATGGTGTCATTACCAGCACCACCAATCAAAGTGTCATTACCAGTACCACCATTGAGGGAATTATTACTATTATTGCCAATGATATTGTTACTTAGACTATTCCCATTGCCATTAATAGCCGTACCAGTGAGAATCAGGTTTTCTACGTTGGCAGTAAGGGTATAAGCAATGGAAGAATAGACAGTATCAATACCTTCGTTGGCATTTTCAGTAACTACATCAGCAGTGCTATCAACATAATAAATATCATCACCAGTACCACCAATCAGGGTATCGTTACCAATACCACCATTGAGGGTATCATTGCCAGTACCACTATTGAGTAAATTCTTGTTGTTATTACCAAGAATATTATTATTTAAACTATTACCATGACCAGTAAGAGCAGTATCTATGAGAATCAGATTTTCTACATTGGCTGCTAGTTCATAGGCAATGGAAGAATAGACAGTATCAACGCCTTCGTTGACATTTTCATTAACTACATCATCAATGCTATCAACGTAATAGACATCATTACCAGTATCACCAATCATGGTATCGTTACCAATACCACCATTGAGGGTATCATTACCAGTACCACCATTGAGTAAATTCTTGTTGTTATTACCAAGAATATTGTTATTTAAACTATTACCATGACCAGTAAGAGCAGTATCTATGAGAATCAGATTTTCTACATTAGCTGCTAGTTCATAGGCAATGGAAGAATACACAGTATCAATACCTTCGTTGACATTTTCAGTAACTACATCAGCAGTGCTATCAACATAATAAATATCATCACCAGTACCACCAATCATGGTATCGTTACCAATACCACCATTGAGAGTATCATTGCCAGCGTTGCCATTGATTGAGTTATTACTATTATTACCAAGAATATTGTTATTTAAACTGTTCCCATTGCCATTAATAGCAGTACCAGTGAGAATCAGGTTTTCTACATTTGCTGCTAGTCCATAAAAAATGGAAGAATATACAGTGTCAATACCTTCATTGGCATTTTCATTCACTGAATCATTAATGTTATCAACATAGTAAATATCATCATTTTGACCACCAATCATCACATCAGCACCAATTCTACCGTCAATAGTGTCGTTACCAGCGCCACCATTGAGTGAGTTAGTACCATCATTACCAATAATCAGGTTATTTAAAATATTGCCATTGCCATTAACAGCACCATTGAGCAGAATTAAGTTTTCTACATTGGCTGCTAGTTCATAGGAAATATAAGAATATACAGTATCAGTACCTTCATTTTCATTTTCGTTTGCTGAGTCGTTAGGGTTATCAATATAATAAACATCATCATCTTCACCCCCACTCATCAAATCTCCACCAATTCCACCATCAATAGTGTCGTTACCACCACCTCCATTGATAGAATTAGAGTTTTGGTTTCCTTTGAGAAAGTTATTATCATTATTACCAGATATAAAGAAAGCAACATCGCTGTTAGTTAAAAGTAAATTATTGACATGATCAGGTAAACTATAGCTAATATCAGAGTAGATAATATCGTATCCTTCATTCAGATTCTCAATTACTACATCTAGTTCATTATCAACATAGAACAAATCATCTCCAGTGCCACCTGTCATGGTATCTGCATCGCTATTACTAGGTAAGTTATCAGAATCACCTAAAAGGGTGTCATTTCCTGCACCGCCAGTGAGAGCATTATTAATACTATTACCTAAAATAAAATTACTTAAATTGTTACCTTCTCCATTTTCAGATGTGCCAATTAAAATTAAGTCTTCAACATTGGCTAGTATGGTATACGAAACAAAAGAATATACAGAATCAATACCTTCATTGGCATTTTCAATAACGGTATCCTCAATGCCATCTAAATAGTAAAGATCATTTCCTGCACCTCCTGCTAAGGAGTCAGTGCCTGTTTCTCCTTCAATCGTGTCGTTACCTGCACCACCTACGATAGTGTCATTTCCTGCACCACCAATCAGACTATTGTTACCAGCATTACCCACAATTCTGTTGTTGAGACTATTACCTCTGCCATGAAGTGCAGCACTATTGGTGACTAAGGTCAGATTTTCAACATTTGCCGTGGTATTTAATGGGTAATTACTCACAGAAGAAAGAATTGTATCTGTGCCAGCACTTGCTTGTTCAATAACTACATCACTAGAACTATCAACGTAATAGACATCATTACCTGTACCACCAATCATGGTGTCGTTACCTGCACCACCATTGAGGGTGTCATTTCCTTCACCACCACTGAGGCTATTATTACTACTATTGCCAATAATTCTGTTGTTAAGGCTATTACCTGTGCCATTTACAGCAGTAGTATTGGCTACCAAAGTCAGATTTTCAACATTTGCACCTAAGGTGTAACTACTACGAGAAGAGTAAACTATATCTATTCCTTCATTTGCTAGTTCAGTGACTGTATCACCAGTACCATCAACATAATAAATATCATTATCAGCACCACCAATCATGGTGTCGTTGCCGACACCACCATCTAGGGTGTCATTACCACTACCACCTTCTAACCTGTCGTGACCACTACCACCATTAATGGAATCGTTTCCACCTATACCTAAGAGGGTATCATTCCCTATTAATCCAAAAATGATTTCATCTTCATTTAGTCCTGGATAAAGGTCATTGCCATTAGTACCGGGGTAAGTAGTGGTCATTTTTGTTGCTCCTGGTTAAAGTTTGAATATAGTAAAAATAATACTTACGTAAAACATGTTTGTATTGTTATACAAGTTGGAAATCTGCTTTTCCAGACAAGCAGGTAAATATTTGCATAGTTTTTTCTCAAAAGGTATAAAAATATGAAGTTACCATGGCAACTGCAAGCTAGTCAGCTAGGAATAGGAATTTGTATATTTTTTACTGGATTATCCACAAATATTAATCAAGTTGTTCTTGCTCAATTGACACCAGATCAAACATTAAATCGAGAAAATTCTGTTGTGAAAAGTATTGATTTAATGAATAAAATAATCGAGGGTGGTGCGATTCGAGGCAAGAATATTTTTCACAGTTTTTTAGAATTTAATGTAGATGAAGGTAGGGGAGTTTATTTTCACAACCCTATTGGGATTGAGAATATCTTGACTCGTGTGACAGGGAATAATTCTTCCAATATTTTAGGTAAATTGGGAGTCTTAGGCACAGCAAATTTGTTTTTAGTAAATCCTCATGGGATATTTTTTGGTAAAAATGCCAGTTTAGACATTAGAGGATCATTTTTTGCTACTACGGCAGATGGGATTCAAATCGGGGAAGATAAGTTATTTAGTGCAACTGAACCAGAAAAAAGCCAATTATTATCTGTCCAACCTAATGCTTTATTTACCAATGCCTTAAAAAAAGCTTCAACTACTATTAATAATCAAGGTAATTTAACTGTTAATCATGGTCAAAATATAACTCTATTTGCATCTAACATCATTAATACAGGTAAATTATCGGCTCCTCAAGGTGTGATACAAATATTGGGTAATAATATTAAATTATTAAACAATAGTCAAATTAATGTATCTTCTCCAAGGGTAGGAGGAACAATTTTAATTGGTGGCGATTATCAAGGTAAAGGTAATTTACCTACTGCCCAAACAACTTATATAGGAGAAAAAGCAACTATTTATGCTAATGGCAATTATCTTGAAAATACTTCAGAAATAGGCAGTGGGAATGGCGGTAAGGTCATTGTTTGGTCAGATAAAAAGACAGAATTTTATGGTCAAATTATGGCTCAGGGAGGACAGCAATTAGGAAATGGGGGATTTGTAGAAGTTTCAGGTAAAGATAAACTTATATTTAGAGGCAATGTAAATACAGATGCGGTGAATGGCAGTCCTGGCACACTATTGATTGATCCAACCAATATAATTATTGCGGCTGGTGATGGAGACACTAGCAATGAAAATGATAATTTTACTATTTATCAATCAACCTTAGAAGGACTATCGGGAAATACAAATATTGTTTTAGAAGCTACAAATAATATTATTGTTAATTCTTTGGAAGAAAAACAATTGAATCTAGTGGCTGGAAATGGGGATATAAAATTTATTGCTGATGCTGATACAGATGGCAATGGTAACTTTAATATGAGTCAAGATAATGTGATGAAAACTAATGGGAGAAATATAGAAATTAAAGGTGTCAATCTCAATATTGGCAGCATTGATGCTGATGCTCAGACAGGAGGAGGTTCTATATCTTTGACGGCATTAGGGGGACATATTTCTACACAATTTCTTTCTTCTGATGCTATAACTTCCCAGGGAACAACAGGAAATGGAGGCAATATTATTTTAACAGCCCATGGAGGTAATATTGCCACTAAAAATGTTTCTACTATTTCATTATCTAGAAATGGAAAAGGAGGTAGGGGTGGGAAAATTTCTCTAGTTACTAATGGAGGTAACATATCTACAGAATCTCTATTTACCAATGCTATTTCTAATTTAGATGGAGGTAGAGGAGGAAATATTTCTCTAGTGGCTAATGGAGGTAATATCTCTACTGGATCTATCTCTACCTATTCAATTTCTAATTTAGATGGCGGTAGAGGAGGAAATATTTCTCTAGTGGCTAATGGAGGTAATATCTCTACAAAAAATGTCTTATCTTTTTCATCATCTCGGAATGGTAAGGGAGGTGATGGAGGAAATATAGTATTAAATGCTATAAGTGGCAATATTTCAGCAGAATCTATATATTCTTGGTCTGAATCTAAGTTGGAAGGTGGGAATGGTGGCAATATTTCTATTGATGCAACTGGAGGAAATATTTTTGTACAAACTCTGTTGTCTATTTCCCGTTCTCTTTCTCTTCAAGCTGGAAGTGGTGGTGATATTAATATCAACATATCTGGCGATAAAAGTCTCTCAATTCCTTTTTTAAATTCATCGTCTTACGGTCAACATGGTCAGGGAGGAAATATTATAATAGATGGTGATAAATTAATTTTAAATTCTACTGTAATTAGAAGCGAATCTGAAGGTAATGGAGGTTTGATAAGGTTTGATGCGCCAGAAATTAAATTAATCAATACAGATATTAGTAGTACAAGTTTAGGTAATGGTAAATCTGGAGATATATTCTTAATTTCCAGCGGTGCAATCTCCTTAAAAAATAGTCGGCTTTTAACTGCTTTAGAACCTGGTTCAACAGGGATTGGCGGTAAAATTAATATTCAAGCAGAAAATTTAAATTTGTCTGATTTTTCTTTAATTGATACGGGAACTTATAATGTTGGTAAAGGTGGTGATGTTGAAATTAATAGTAAAAGTGTTTTTCTAGATAATAATAGCAGTATTCGTAGTTTAACCGCAGGTAAAGGTGATGCTGGGAATATTGTTTTGAATGTGAAGGAATCTATATTTTTAGATCAGAGTAGTAATATCAGTACCGCATCTACTTCTAAAGCCGCAGGGAATAGCGGTAATATTAATATTTATGCTCATACTGTTGTGATTAAAAATGGTTCTCAACTACAAGCATTAACTCAAGGAACAGGAAAATCAGGTGATATCTCTTTAAATGTTACTGATACACTCAATATTGCTGGTATGGGTGAAGATGGTTTATTGAGTGGTATTTTCACATCTAGTGAAGGAGCAAACAGTGGACAAGGAGGAAAAATATCTATTCAGACTAGTAAGTTAAATATTAGTGATGGTGGTGTATTAGCTGCTCAAACATTTAGTCAAGCTAATGGTGGCAGTATTTCGATTGATGCTAATCAAGTTTCTTTGGTAAATGGAGGGCAATTATTAACTAATACTTTTGGAGGAGGAAATGCAGGGGAAATAATTGTCAATGCTAAGGAAGAAGTTAATATTACAGGGGTGGACTCTCAAGTTGCGGGACGTTCTCAACCAGAACCTTTATTAAGACAAGATGTAACTGTCAGGAATTTTGATGCTCAACAACCTTGGCAAATTACGAAAGTAGAACCTAATGATTCACTGGAAACGGCACAAGTTATTGCAGATGATTTATTTTGGTTAAATAATCCTGAAGCTACAAATTCTTTGGTGGAGTTTTCCAGTAGAATACCTTATGTTTCTATCCGGGGCAAGGGAGATGAAACAGTAGATATTTATGCCTTTAAAGTCAATGCAGGCACCAGAGCAATATTTGATATTGATAATACTGGTGTTATCCAAATTAGAGATGAATCTTATCCCGCTGTAAATACTAAGTTAACTCTTTTTGATCACCAAGGAAATGTATTAGCTGCAAATGACAAATCTCCCCATGCTTTGGGTGCAGATGGCAGTCGTTTGAATATGACACAGCAAGAAGATCCTTATTTTAGGTACACTTTTACAAATTCTGGTATTTATTATATTAAAGTAAGTAATCCAGAAGGAGGCGGGATTCCTGCTGTTGATCAATTCAGACGACCAACTGGTTATGATTTGCAAATTTCTTTAGAAACACCACCTATTCAAGCTAGTGCGGTAAATGGAGGTGCTGCGGCTGGAATTTTTGCTAATACGGCTGGTGCTGGTAAAGCTGGGGATATAACTATCAATAGTCCGTTGTTAAGAATTAGCGATCGCGCTCAAATATCTGCCTCAACTACAGGTAAACTCAATGGTAGTGGTGGTCAAATCACTGTCAATGCTGACCAAGTTACTGCCAGCAACGGTGCTAAATTACTGACAACTACCTTCGGCAGTGGTCAAGCTGGAAATATTAATCTCAATGTCCGTGACAATATTACCTTAACAGGTAACAATACTGGGCTGTTTGCCAATACAGAGACAGGTTCTAGTGGTGATAGTGGAAGTATTATCATTGACCCCAATATCTTGAAGATTCAAGATGGTGCAGGAATAGCTGTCAATAGTCTAGGTAGTGGTAAGGGTGGGAATATATCTGTACAGGCAAATCGTCTGACCCTAGAACAGCAAGGCTTTATCAACGCAGAAACTGCCGCTAATCAAGGTGGAGAAATTAATTTAACAATTCAAGATTTATTACTATTACGTGAAAACAGCCGTATCACAGCTACAGCAGGTACAGATAAAGCTGGGGGAGATGGAGGTAATATTACAATTAATGCTCCATTTATCGTTGCTGTTCCTGATGAAAATAGCGATGTTACTGCCAACGCTTATCAAGGTAGAGGGGGAAATATTAACATCACGACTCAGGGAATATTTGGTTTAGAATATCGTCCCCAAAGTACGTTACAAAGCGATATCACAGCAACTTCAGAATTTGGTGTGAATGGACAAGTAACCATTAACAGATTGAATGTTGATCCCACTCAAGGTTTATTTACATTACCTGTAACTTTACTTGATCCAACTACGAGAATTGTGGAAACTTGTGCAGCTAGTACAAACTTAGACAATCGTCAAAATGAGTTTACTATTACTGGGAGGGGAGGATTACCATCTAGTCCTAACGATTTATTTACGGGGATAACAGGACTATCAGAGGTAGTGGAAGTTGCAGAGATAGGCAAGACTAGTGGTAGTATAACACCAGAGATCAATGACAAGAATCATCCAGATAAATCACCTGTGGTGATGCGTCAAGAAAAAAATATCAATCATCAAAATCTTGAACAAATCCAAGGTTGGATAATTAATACAGATGGTAGGGTGGTATTGACAGGACGACCTCTACCACTAACATTACTTAATCATGGGTGTCATAGATAACTTGAGAATAAAGTTACAATTTTGATACTGATTTGCCAATTTCCGGTGGGTGCAAATGAGGAGTAGTCAGCAGCTAGAAAAGATTGAGCAATTGCAGGGGAAAATCAGCAAAATGGAATTCGCGTTAAATGCGATCGCTGAACCTGTAGTATGGGTAAATGCAGACCAACAGGTGCAATGGTGCAATCATAGCTTTGAAGCCCTAGTTAATCACTCACCACAACAAATTTTTGGTTCACCCCTCCATAATTTAATACCGCTTTGGCGTTTGGGAAAACCATTAGATGTAACAGCATATCCTAATATACGCATGTATAGGGGTACTTATGAAACCACAGACTATGAGTTCCATCAACATCATCAAGTGCGAGTCTTGCAAATTTCTGGTGAATTGGTTGGTAACAAGGATGATGAATCTGCGGTACTAATTTTTCGTGATATTACAGAGTCTAAACTTACCCAAGCAGCACTCAAAGCGAGTGAAATTCAATATCATGATTTAGTACAAACAGCTAATTGTATTATCTTACGTTGGGATCAACAGGGAACAATTAAATACTTAAATGACTATGGTCAAAGGTTATTTGGATTTGAGTTAGAAGAAATTATTGGCTGTAATGTTGTTGGCACAATTGTCCCGCAAACAGAAAGTTCTGGAAGGGATTTACAACAATTAATGAGAGATATTTGTCAATATCCCGACAATTATTTATTCAATGAAAATGAAAATATATGGAAAAATGGCCAAAGAGTATGGATTGCTTGGGCTAATAAACCTGTTTTCGACGAACAAGGTAATTTAAGAGAAATTTTATCCATCGGTACAAACATTACAGCCCAGAAGCAAGCCCAACATAAATTAGAATCTTCTTTATCTCTATTGCGGGCAACTTTTGAATCAATTCAAGATGGGATTTTAGCCATTGACCAACATGGAAATATCCTCAGCTATAATCACAAATTTATCGAAATGTGGTCAATTACCCCAGAAGTTTTAGCCGAACCAGAATTAAGTCAAAGGTTGGGTTATATTGCTGCTCAAACAAAAGATGCAGAAGGATTCATGGAAAATATAAAAAAATTATATGCCACACCTGATGCTTATATTAACGATTTATTAGAATTAAAAAATGGTAAAGTGTTTGAGCGTTATTCCAGTCCCCAAAAATTAGGGGATAAAATCATTGGCCGAGTTTGGACATTTCGCGATGCTACCGCTAGAAAAAGGGCTGAAGAAGCACTGCGTCAAAGTGAAATTAAATATCGGCATATTTTCGAGAATTCCTTAGTGGGAATTGGTAGATCCCGCTTAGAAGATGGGTTATTTTTAGAAATTAATCAACCTTGTGCAGACATTATTGGTTATGATAATGTAGATGACTTAGTGGGCAAGCGTTACGCAGGGGAATTCCATGTTAATCCAGGCGATCGCGCTTTTTTATTAAGTCAAATTGAACAACATGGAGAAATCCGTAACTTTGAAATTCAACTGCGTCGTCGAGATGGTAGTATTGCTTGTGGTTTAATGTCTGCTCGTGCTAATCATGAAGAATCTTGCTTAGAATTCATGATAGTTGATATCACAGAACAACAAGCAGCATTGCGAGAAAGGAAAAAGGCAGAAGAAGCTCAACGTTTAAGTGAACAAAAATATCGAAATATCTTTGAAAACTCACAAGTAGGAATTTTTCGGAGTCGCTTAGAAGACGGATTAATTATTGATGCAAATCAACGTTGTGCTGATATCCTTGGTTTGTCTAGTCCCGCAGAATTAATTGCCAAACACTATACCCCAGAATTTTATCTGAATGTAGCAGATAGAAATAGGATATTAGCAGAGATAGTCGCTCAAGGAGAAGTAAGCAACTGCGAAATACCCTTAAGACGCACAGATGGGTCGATAATTTGGGTCTTGTCATCTATTCGCTGGAACCCAGAAGATAGATGCTTAGATTCCGTTATAGCTGATATTACTGAACAACAAAATGCTCGTCGAGAACGCAAACGTCAAGACCAAGCTTTAGGTTTAATTGTTGAAGGTACTGCTGCTACCACAGGTGATGAATTTTTCAGTTCCTGTGTACGTTACTTAGCTGAAATTCTCCAAGTTAGTTATGCTTTTATTGCTACCTATGCAGACCAAGATAAAACGAAATTTCGCACTTTAGCTGTATGGGATGGTAAAGGACTAATTGAAAACTTTGAATGCTCGATTTTAAATACACCCTGTCAAATAGAATCACCCCATGAAATCTCCTATTATCCCCAAGAAGTCCAACAAGTATTTCCGAATAATCCTTATTTACAAGCTATTAATGCAGAAAGTTATCTAGGAGTTCCCCTCATCAATACATCTGGTCAAATTTTGGGACAATTGGCTGTAATTGATTCTAAAAAAATGGTTAGTGACCCTTTTCGAGAAAAAATTTTTAAAATTTTTGCTGCCCGTGCTGGTGCCGAATTAGAACGAAAATTAGCAGAACAAGCTCTCAAGCGACGTGCCCAAGCAGAAAGCATCATTAGTAATATCTCTAGACATTTTCTCAACCAGGATATTGATACAGCAATTAATTTTACTCTGCCAGTAATTGCTAATTTAATTGCCGCTGAACGCAGTTGTATTTATAAATATTCTGAACAGAACAAGGAATTTTATCTCGTCTCCGAATGGGATGCACCAGGTATTCAGCCCCTAGCACCTATTAGCAAACATATTTCTGTGCAACTATTGCCTATTCTTCATCAAAAATTATTTCAGGGACAAACAATTCAATCATCTCTGAACACAGAAAATAGTTTCAACTCTAGAGAAAAGAAAATTTTTACTGCTAGTTCCATTAAATCTTTTCTCGCTGTACCGATGATTCATTCTGGACAATTGGTAGGAGTGATATTTGCCCATGTTGTCCATGATTATAAAATTTGGAGTCAAGAAGATATTAATCAACTGCAATTAGTTGGTGAAATTATTGCCATGGGTTGGGTGCGACATCAAGCGGAACAAGCATTAAGATTGGCAAAAGAAGATGCTGAAGCTGCCAGTCGTGCTAAAAGTAGCTTTTTAGCAAATATGAGTCATGAACTGCGGACACCTTTAAATGCAATTCTTGGTTTTGCTCAATTGTTGGAAAGAGATATATCTTTGACGACTAAACAACGTCAATCTTTAGCCACAATTAACCGCAGTGGTGAACATTTATTGAATTTAATTAATGATGTTTTAGAAATGTCCAAAATTGAAGCAGGACGCATCATTTTAAATTCCAGTAGCTTTGACCTTCATCAGCTACTACAAACCCTCAAAGATATGGTAGATGTGAAGGCTAAAGCCAAAGATTTAACGCTCATATTTGAAATTGCTCCTAATATTCCTCAATATATTCATACTGATGAAGGGAAACTGCGTCAGGTGTTAATTAATTTGTTGGGTAATGCCATTAAATTTACATCTGTTGGCAAAGTAAATTTACGCGCAAAGGCAGAGATAGGCAGACAAGCAAGAGGACAAAATTATCATTGCATTCTCCACTTTGAAATTGAGGATACAGGTAGGGGAATTGCTGCCCATGAATTAGAAAATTTATTTCAACCTTTTATTCAAACTAGCAACACTAGCCAAGTAGTTGAAGGCACAGGATTAGGTTTAGCAATTAGTCGTCAATTTGTGAAATTAATGGGAGGTGATATTCACTGTCATAGCACTTTAGGTCGAGGTTCGACTTTTCGGTTTCATGTGCAGGTAACTGTGGCTGAAAATTTTGTGCAGAAAACACAATTAACTCACAGACGAGTTCTGTCTTTATCCCATACACAACCACATTACAAAATCTTAATTGTCGATGACTCCCAAGAAAATCGTGATATTATCGTAGAACTGCTGACTCAAGTAGGTTTTGAAGTAACTAAAGCCACTAACGGAAAAGAAGCGATCGCACTCTGGCAGACCTGGCAACCCCATTTAATCTTTATGGATATGCGAATGCCCATCATGGATGGTTACACAGCCACACAGGAAATTCGCGCTAGAGAACAGATGCAGCGTCAGCAAGACCCCCATCATACAGATACTGTAATTGTGGCTTTGACTGCCAGCGCCTTTGAAGAACAAAGAGCAAGTATTTTAGCTGCCGGTTGTGATGATTTAGTTCGTAAGCCTTTCCGCGAGCAAGTTATATTTGATACTATAGCTACCCATTTAGGAGTAGAATATATTTACACTGATATTAATGATGATGAAACCAAAAATCAGAGGTCACAAAACGGGCATTTACAAATAGCAGAAATATCCAATTATTTAACATTAATGCCTGTGCAATGGGTCGCACAACTCCATCAAGCAGCTATCGAAGTTGATGCAGATTACATTTTGCAATTAATCAATCAAATTCCTCCCACCCAAGAACAATTAGCAAATGGCATCGAAGATTTAGTCCGTCGCTTCTGTTTTGATGAAATTATCGATTTAGTTGACAAAATGAAGATTTTGGGGCAAAGCAATTAAACAATCAAAAATTTATTTTGTCCATGACTTGTATACATTATTTAGCCATTTTGTCAAGAAGCAAATCAGAGGTAAATAAGTAATATTTTTAGATTTATTTAAATATTATTACCCCTATAGTACGGAAGCATCGTTTTATAATCGAGCATGAAATACGTAGGGACTCTTTGTTACATTACTTGACAAAAATAATAAGCACCAAATTGCTTAAAAACAGGTTTAAGTAAAAATTTCAGGAGCATTCCATGCTGAAATCAATCAAAAAAATCATTGCTATGGCAAGCATATTGCTATTATTTGCCATAGTTTTTCCCCACCATGCTTTAGCAGTTGTGTCTTCAGATGGCCAATATATTGCCGCAGATAATTGCGAAGCAGTAGTCTCAATTAAAAAAGGTACCAACCCTGATAATGTCAGATTAACTAAGGGACAGACCTATGCAATTGTTGGTCAAAACAGCGAAACAGCACCCTCTCACTATCTTTTAGAAGTTGCTGGTGCCGTACCATCTCAACGTTGGGTGGCTACTAGTTGCTTCAATACTGCTGCTACTGACACCACAACATCTGTTAGCAAAGCACCTATCATTCCCGTAACTACAGGAAAAGACTACTTACTAGCTTTGAGTTGGCAACCAGCGTTTTGCGAGGGTAAATCCGATAAACCTGAATGTGAGAATCTAGCCAAAAATCCAACTCGTCCAGAAGCTAGCAACTTTGTTTTACATGGTCTTTGGCCTCAACCCAAATCCAATGTTTTTTGTGGTGTGAGCAAAGCGGATATCGCTTTAGATGGGGGGCCAGGAAAAGATTGGTCAAAGCTACCAGCCATAGAAAAAGAACTGTCACCTCAAACTTGGCAAAGACTACAAGCAGTGATGCCAGGAACCATCTCATATCTGCATCGTCATGAGTGGATTAAGCATGGTACTTGTTACCAAGGTACACCAGAAGAGTATTATGCTGAAGCGATCGCTCTACTTGATGCTGTGAACAAATCACCAGTTCAGGCTTTGGTAGCGAGTAATATTGGTCGTCAGGTGACGATTCAAGACATTGATCAAGCCTTATCTTCCTTTAGTGCCACTGCTGGTGACAAAGTAGAAGTCAAATGCTCTAATTCTCTATTGGGTGAACTGTGGTTAAACCTAGAGGGCAATATCACCACAGATACTCCCATTGCCACCCTATTAGCCAATAGTCCCAATGCCAAGCCGGAGAAGTATCCTGCTTGTTTGATTGACGATGCTCGTGATTAATGAGTTTTCTAACTAAATCATACTTTTAAAATCAGGCGATCGCTCGGATCAAGACAAGGAGCGATCGCTTTGAAATTACTTTTGAATACAAGTTTTTGTTATTGTTCAATTTGGTTAAGAATCTTAGTATAACCTTTGTCTTTCCAATGAGATACTGATGACGAAATAATCGACCATTAGCAAATTACAAAAGATGCAACTTTTTGGTATGTCGGCAGAAAAGGGTAGATGGTTGCTGATTCCCCTCAGTGCAACCGTTTTACTCTGTCTTGGCACTGTTTACTCATGGAGTATTTTTAGAAAACCCTTAGAAAAATTGCTGAATATTAATGCCACAGAAAGCCTATTGCCTTTTACTGTGTTATTGGTGCTGTTTGCCGTGCTGATGCCCATTACAGGCTTTTATATCAACCGCTTCGGGACTCGTGTAGTCACTGCTGTAGGTGGGGTAATTATGGGACTGGGATATATCCTGTCCAGTTTCAATAGCAACTTACAAATGCTGACCCTTACCTATGGTGTAATCGCAGGTATAGGTGTAGGCATAGCTTATGGAGTACCCATAGCAGTAGTAGCTAAATGGTTCCCTGATAAAAAAGGTATTGCTGTGGGATTAACTGTGATTGGTTTTGGTCTTTCACCCTTAATTACAGCACCTTTAGCAAAATCTCTCATTGACAGCTATGGAGTGCGGCAGACCTTTGTAATTTTAGGTTTAGCTTTTACTGCTATTATTTTAGCGATCGCTACTGTTTTAAAAACACCACCAGAGGACTGGAAACCAGCAGGTTGGAATCCTGCCACATCCTCCCAAAGTAATACATCTGTTACTTCTCTAGAAACTCTACTACAGACCCCAGCATTTTACGGACTGTGGTTATGCTACACCATCGCTACCTTCTCTGGATTAGCTGCAATTGGTATTTCTAGTCCCTTAGCCCAAGAAATTATTAAACTGGATGCAGCCACAGCCGCAAACACAGTTTCCATATTTGCAGTCTTCAATGCTTTAGGACGTTTATTCTTTGGTTGGTTTACTGACCGCTTTAGTCCTAAGTCGGGAGCAATTATCTCTTTTGTTTTGTTTTTAATTGCTTCTCTAATGATGCTCAAATCTGGTGAGGGTACTGTAGCGACTTATTTAGTAGCATTTTCTCTATTTTACTTTTCTTTTGGCGGATGGTTAGCGATCGCTCCCACCACCACCTTAATCCTGTTTTCATCCGCAGACTACGCCAAAAACTATGGTATCGTCTTCACTGCTTATGGTGCAGGTGCTTTAGGTGGAACTTTGCTAGCTGGCAGAATTAGAGATATATTCGGCAGCTACACCGTTTTCTTTTATCCCACCACCGCATTGGCAATTCTGGGCATAATTTTAGCTGTATTCATGCTCAAACGTAGCTTTTCTAATTCCAATGTTGCCCAAGTTTGACTAAAAATACCATCCCGCCTAGCCAGCCACGTTAGCAATCTTCCCTCATCTATGTGGTTTCACTTTCACTGACAATACCCTCTCACCCTCCATGAGTATATGCCTCTCAGGTTCCCTACCTTTAAGAGTTTTACACTACATCCCCAGATGAAAAGGAGGGTATAGGATATTAACTAAGCTTTCTGGTTATCGCAAGCCTAATCCCCCAGCGCAACACTAGGGGGGTTTTTTCCTTAATTATCAACCAGTTTCCCATTATGGTTTTCCTGAATGAAAGGAAAAATCTTATAGCTATTTGGGACATAAATACAGTATCTATCTCAGTTTATCCGAGCATTGTCAAAATAAAATGAGTATTTTCTCGGATTTACAATAAATAACATATTCCCATAGGTATTTAGAGAATCATACCCATAGCAATTCTATAGAGACGTTACATCAAAACGCCTCTACAACAGCAAATCAAACCCATTCTCCAGAAACCTGATTACTTCAGGATAGTAGAATTAGTAGAATTTTCTCGTTCTTGTTTAATGGAACGTAACTTCAGAATTAGTTTCTCCGAGGAATCAGCATCTATCTCAGTTTTCTGAGTATTTTCTGGAGAATTAGATGCTGGTTTGAGAGTCGTCGTAGTAGAACTTTCTGGTTGGTTATTAGTTTCTGGTTGTGCTGGAGATTCCTTTTCTGGAGTTGCAGGTGTAGACGGGGTAATAGTGCGGTTATTTTGGAAGCGCAGTTGGAAGGGATAGGAACTAGTAGTTTGCTTATCTCCTTTGGGTGGGTTAGCACTGAAAAACTGCCGTGCTTTTAACTTTAATTCTGGAGATACTGAATCTTCTTGGAATTTAATATCTAAAACCTTGCCATCACCATCTACTACTAAGCGACCCAATACCAGGCCTTCCTGTCCTGGCTTTTCTGTAGCAATAGTTTCCCGAATCACAGCTTTTTCCGAAGCTTTGGGATATTCTTGCTGAATTTGCCGTCTGAGGTTGTTATAGGAATTTAAGCGAGCGATGATAGTTTCTTTTTTTGTTGATTCAGCTGATGGTTGAGTAGTATTTTGTGGAGAAGTTGGTAAATCAGGTGTTGGTGTAGTTGAAGAACCTGGCACTGCGGTAGGTTGTGCATATGCAGTGACAGAGGAATTATTATTCTGAGCAATTCTAACGTTATTTTCTCCTCCAGGAACTGTTGGTAACTGGGACACATTTTGTGGTGTTGTAGTGCTACCAATATCAATGGGTTCAGGAGAGGGATTTTTCAGTGGCTCTATTGGAATATTATTATTTGTCTGAACTTGGGGTAGTCTGTTGATATCAAGAGGTTGAGTTTCTCTGATAGTTGGAGATTCGGGAGCAACAAGGGAAGAAGTGCTAGGAGAAAATGTACTCTTAAGTTGTAAATCAGAAATATCAGCTTGGAAATTATTTCTGCTAAACCTTTGTAAATACTGTCTTTGAGGTAAAGAAGATAGGGTGTAATTGGCAGCGGATCTAGGAACACTTGGTAATGCTCCTTGTCCAGATAAAGCAGGATCTATAGGAGGCAAAACCGTGGAGGGGTTACCAAGGTTAGCAGGAGGAAGTTGTTGTTGTAGAGGTAATTGGGGTTGGGGAATTGGAACTTGAGAAGTTATTGGTGTTTGTGGCAAACGACTTTGGTCAGATGGACTTAATTCCATCAACCCCACTGTTTCCGATGAATTTGGATTTTGAGATTTGCTAGAGTCAACAGGCATTAATGGCACCATCAACGCAATAGCACCGTGGAGGCCAAGAGATGCTATGGCTGCTATCCCAGTTGGCTGGCTGACGATTTCTGGTATATTTTTCAGCAGGGAGACGTAAGACATGGCTTTAATCGTTCACTCGGCTCAGTTGCAGTTGACTAGAAATTTAATCTTTTAGACTATTTAGACTATATTGCCATCTTAGAGAGAGATGCAGTATCTAACAATTAAATCATCAATTCCTATTTTGACAGTGAAAACAGGAAGATTAAGCTTATCTTAAGTTTTTCAGGTTTCAACAGCCTTTGATTATACTTCAAAGTTTGATTTTCTCAAGAGGGTTGACGATCACCATTGTTATGATGTGGATGTTTCCATCCACATACTTACGTGTGACTGTCAACGGAATTTTGTGTAGCCCCTATGGGGTAAATTTGTGTTCATGGCTCTACCAACTGTAATTTTACCGGGTTATTTAGAAAGTGCCTTAGCTTATCAACCATTAGTGGAATCTCTGCAAGGGTTAGGTTTTCCCGCAGTCACAGTGCCTTTGCGTCGTCGCGACTGGTTAACCTTGGTTGGTGGACGTTCTGTGGCACCGATTATTCAGAAACTAGATCATACCGTCAAACAAATATTACAAGAATCTAAGGTATCGCAAA
Source organism: Richelia sinica FACHB-800 (assembly GCF_014698825.1). Taxonomy (GTDB): domain Bacteria; phylum Cyanobacteriota; class Cyanobacteriia; order Cyanobacteriales; family Nostocaceae; genus FACHB-800. The sequence continues at coordinate 352,119 of NZ_JACJTT010000001.1, read as the reverse complement.
TTAATTTGATTGGTCATTCTGCTGGAGGTTGGATTTCTCGCATATATCTAGGAGAAAAACTCTATGTGGGGAGAGGTGAAGCGCAAGGATGGGTGTGGCAAGCTCATCCTTTAGTAGCTACTTTGGTGACCTTGGGGACACCTCACATTAGTCAAGAACGTTGGACACGCTGGAATTTAGATTTTGTCAACCATAACTATCCTGGTGCGTTTTATCCCACTGTGCGTTATGTGTGTGTGGCAGGTAAATCTATCTATGGAGAAAGGAAACGTGGTAGTTGGTTAGCTTACAGCAGCTACAAATTAACTTGCGGTCAAGGTAACACTTGGGGTGATGGTATTACACCAATTACAGCGGCTCATTTAACTGGTGCAGAAAATATTGTGGTGGAGGGAGTAAAACATTCTCCCAAAAGTCCAGGTAATTGGTACGGTTCTCAACAGGGTTTGTCGTCCTGGGTGGGATATTTACTATAGAAGAGGAACAGATGAGAAATGGAGATATTTTCACCTCCAATTTCATACCCTGTTTTAGGTTTTAATTCCACCGTTTTCAGCGTATCCTTGATAAATCTGGTTAGCTGACCTGGCCACCATTTGGTCAAAGTCAGATAAATGTACAAATCAAATCTACACAAATCCATATTTAGTTATCAGGAATAATTATGACGGACTGGCAGGAAATTACTGGTGGTATAACAGCACCAAGAGGATATAAAGCAGCAGGAATCACCGCAGGATTAAAACCTTCAGGATTGCCAGATTTGGCTTTAATCGTATCAGATGTGGATGCGATCGCTGCCGGTGTGTTTACTACCAGCCATGTCAAAGCTGCTTGTGTAGACTATTGTCGTCAACGTTTGCAAGAAAAACAAAGTGCCAGAGCTATACTGTGTAATGCTGGACAAGCAAACGCCGCTACCGGTGAGCAAGGGGTGAAAGACGCTCTAGAAAGTGCGGTTTTGTTAGGAAAAGAATTAGGCATTGACCCTAATTCCATTTTGCTCGCTTCCACTGGTGTCATTGGTCAAAGAATTAAAATGGATGCTTTGCGGAGTGGCATTCCCCAACTGGTCACTGCACTATCGGAAACTGGTTCCGATGCAGCCGCAGGGGCAATTATCACCACAGATTTAGTCACTAAATCCATCGCCCTAGAAACTACTTTAGGCGATGCTGTCGGTGGTCAACGGCAGAAACCTGTACGAATTGGTGGTATTGCCAAAGGGTCGGGGATGATTCACCCCAATATGGCGACTATGTTGGCATTTATTACCTGTGATGCCGCAGTTTCTCCTAGTTTATGGCAACAAATGTTAGCTAGGGCTGCCGATAGAAGCTTTAATTCCATCACCGTTGACGGTGATACTAGCACCAACGATAGTTTAATTGCCTTAGCTAACGGTCAATCTCGCACCCCTGCCATTACTGAGATGGGTGCAGAAGCAGAAAAATTAGAGGCAATGTTAACCGCAGTATGTCAACATTTAGCTAAAGCGATCGCTCGTGACGGAGAAGGTGCAACCTGTTTAATGGAAGTACAAGTCACTGGTGCAGTCAATGAACAAGCAGCACAACAAATCGCTAAAACCATTGTCGGCTCATCCCTGGTCAAATCTGCCATCTTCGGTCGTGACCCCAACTGGGGACGCATCGCTGCCGCTGCTGGCCGTGCTGGTGTACCCTTTGAGCAAGATAATTTGCAAATCAAATTAGGCAATTTCTTACTATTTGAACATGGTCAACCCATACCCTTTGACCGTCCAGGGGCCAGTGCTTATCTCAAACAAGCTGCCGCTGGTGCATACCTGAAGGAAGATACAGTCTTAATTTCTGTCAAAGTTGGTAATGGTTCTGGCACAGGCAAAGCCTGGGGTTGCGATTTAAGCTATGATTACGTGAAAATTAACGCAGAGTATACAACCTAGAAAACACTGAATCCGCAATTCCTAGTAAGTGTAATTGACATAAGGACTGGCTTTTTGCTAGTCCTGGAAATTTTTTATTTGATTGCACAAGTTCTCCACATTGTCAGTTCTACAATGTTAAGCAATCAAGTTCAATATGCTTCTCCTCACCAACACACACTATGGCTATTGCAGGATATCTATCGGAGTTATCTCTCCCAGAAATCTTTCAAATGCTAGACCTGGGACATAAAACTGGAAGATTAACAATTCAAACCGAATCAAATCAAGAGGAAAAATTTTATATTTGGTTTCAAACCGGAAATATCGTTGCTGCTGGTAATAGAACCGACGGTCAAGGATTACTGTCGATGATTCAACAACGAGGTTGGATCACCGCCCGTGCAGCTACTAGAATCACAGAAGTTTGTGCCATGAACCAACCCGCAGGTTTATGTCTCAAGAGTCAAGGCTTATTGGGAGTTGAAGAATTAAAACAGTTATTTGGCAATCAAGTTTTAAAGCTAGTAGCTACACTGTTTGAACTTCCAGAAGGAATGTTTCAATTTGAGCAGAAAATACCTGTACCCAACTTAGAAATGACAGGTATCTCTGCTTCTACCAAGGAAGTGATGCTAGCTGCCTTGAGAATGTTAAAAAATGGTAAAATGATCAAGCATAAGTTACCTAAACTTTCTTCTGGTTTAGTGAATAAAAATTTCAGTCAAACAGAATTGCGCCTAAATCAACTAGAATATCAAGTTTGGGAATTGACCCAAGAACCTATTGCTATTCGCGAAATTGCCCAAAGGCTCAACTTGAACGAGCAACAAGTCCAGCAAGTAGCTTTGCGATTAATGGTTATAGGTTTATTAACAGAAGTGCCTAGCTTTTTAGAAGTCGTATCTTCAGAATCTCTTCGTAGCACAACCTTAATCGGTACAGAATTAGCCAGCGTTGCCTCCGAAGTTACTCAAAATCAGTCCTTTTTCAAAGAATTAGTTGGTTTTCTCACCACTAACATTTAGGTTAGTAGTGAAATTGCTCTATTCTGTATTCTGTCATCTCTACTTCCCACTCCCCTTGATGATGAGTGGGTAGAATAAGTTTGCATATTTTCCACAAGTTTTGCACAATTGTGGTCTAGATTGGCGGTAATTCAGCTTCAGTTAAGCAAAATTATTATTTAGCAACCATTACTTATAGTTATTCCCACTGAAGCAACCACATAATTTACCTAAAAATCTACCAAATCTTGCTGTATGAATAGCAACATTAAAAAACTCAAAAGTTTAGAATTAAATAAAATTGTTGAGCAATTTAATAGTTGTTGCCAACAAAAATATAATGGTAAGGTCACCTTGAAGAACTCTCAAGGCAAAACCTGGAATTTTTATTATCGTACTGGACAACTGGTGTGGGCAACTGGTGGTCATCATCCCCATCGCAGATTGCAGAGAAATATTCAGCAGTTTTGTCCTCAAACCCAAATGCCTAAATTAGAGTTATATGGTAGTGATGCTAATTTAGAATATTGGGATTATTGTTGCTTAAAAAAATTATCTAAAAGTCAAAATATTAAACAGGAGGCAATTAATAGTATTGCCGTAAATATCACATCAGAAATTTTATTTGATCTAGCGCATAATATTAATTATGGTGTAATGAGTTTTGAGCGTTATCCTGAAGATATTGCTGATGCACCCATCATTTCCCCACAAGCCAGCGTTTTACTTCAACAAATGCAAGAATCCTGGCATATTTGGTCAGAAGCAGGATTAACAAATATTTCTCCTCAATTAGCACCAATTATCCGTCAACCAGAAACTTTACGACAAACGGTCAGTCCAGTTGTTTACCAAAACTTTGAGAAATTAATTAATGGTAAACATACTTTATGGGATTTGGCTGTACATTTGAAGCAAACGGTTTTACAAATCACTCGTTCTTTATTTCCCTACATCCAAAAAGGCATTATTGAATTGATAGAAGTATCAGATGTTGTTTTGCCAATTACCAAAGTAGCCAAAACTCATACTGTCACTACAGCCAGCAAAAACAAAGGTAATATTCCCATGCTGGCTTGTCTAGATGATAGTCCACAAGTGTGTAAAATGTTGGAACGGATTATTACCTCTCAAGGCATGAGATTTGTTGGTTTGACTAATCCTATCCAAGCTATCCCCTTTTTGATTCAAACTAAGCCAGATTTGATTTTCCTAGATTTGATAATGCCAGTGGTAAATGGTTATGAAGTTTGCTCTCAAATTAGGAAGAGTTCTGTTTTGGCCGATACACCCATTGTGATTCTCACAGGTAGTAGTGGTGTGTTTGATCATGTGCGGTCTAAGGTTTTTGGTGCTACGGACTTTATTAGTAAGCCTATCTGCAAGGATCAGATTATCGAGATAGTGAACAAATACTTACACACTGGTTCATCCTTAGTACATCACTCAGACTTAGCTTTTTGCCATTGATTTATAACAATAGGGAATAGAAACGAACAAAATCAAATTTTTTCTACTGTTCATGGTTCTACCCTGATCATAAAGAAGCAGGGAAACAACTATTCCCTGCATTGGCAGCTACTTAGCTAACTCACTGCTAAACTCATTAAATGAGCGTCGCTTTAACTCTATAGATTCGCTGCGGGGTAATAAATCAAATATTTCTCGAAAAGTATCGTCTATTGTTTCAAAAGGAACTTGACCTTTTTGATTTAAGACTACTTTACCTGATTGATTGAAAACAACTACTTGAGGTACGCCACCAGAATAGTAGTATCCTGGCTCTGTGGGATCGTAACTTTTTTTGGCAGGGACAGTATCAAGATTGACAGGAATAATCTCTGCCACCCGTCCATAAAATGCTTGTACTTGGGAAATGACGATCGCATACTTTTTGCAATCGCTGCTATCATCCACATAGTAAGCCAACATCGTTGGTTTATGTTCTGCTAAGGCTTGGGCTAAGGTTTCTTTGGCAGGAACTAGGGAACCATTGCCAGCATAAACCACAAACATATTGCCATCATAAGTATCATCATTAATACCTGCTAACGCTGGCTGCGTACCTAACATGAATAGGCAAATAAGCAGCAATAGGCATTTGGATACTAACCATTGCCAGTTAGCCATTCTTCGAGTCTGTAAAAAAAGCCACTTTATGCTATTCATCAACAGGAACCTTGCAAAGTATGATTCGCACCATTTTTTAAGATAACCCTTAGTGGCACAATCTCAAATTGCTCTAGCACTGTCACCTACTATAGCTCTGGTTTTTTGCACAAGGATTAGCTAAACTGGCAAGATTCAATTGACCATTAAAGACTATTACTAACAACTACCGTGGGTAACAAGATACATTTTATAGATAGAATTCGTTTAGCTTTGGCAGTCTCAATAGCCAAAAGTATCACATTTTTAGTGCGATCGCTCCGTCTCGGTGCTGCTAGTGTCTTACCAGGTTCCCTAGCGCGGCGCATTGAACCCCGAATTCTGCAATTATTGAGTCAGCAGGTGAAAAATGGCATTATCATCATCGCTGGTACTAACGGTAAAACCACCACATCTTTGTTGTTACGCAGCATCTTAGAACGCAGGGGTTACTCCATTGCTCATAATTCCACAGGTGCAAATCTGGAAAATGGTTTAGCAACAGCATTGATAGAAAGCACAAATATCTTGGGTGCGCTGAATGTGGACTACGCCATTTTAGAAGTGGATGAAAATATTGTTCCCAAGGTTTTAAAACCACTGCAACCCAGGATTATTCTCTGCTTAAACTTGTTCCGTGACCAACTCGACCGCTATGGGGAGGTGGACACCATTAGTAAACGCTGGACTAAGGTAATTTCCACTTTGCCAGAAACAACAGTGGTAATTCCCAACGCCGATGACCCGACTTTATCACACCTGGGTCAACAGTTAGACCAAAGGGTATTATTCTTCGGTTTGAATGAACCAGAACATTATTTAGAAGCTATTCCTCACGCGGTTGATTCTATTTATTGTCCCCGCTGTGGTGCTTCTCTCAATTACCAAGGAGTTTACCTATCTCATTTAGGGGACTTTACTTGTCCTAGTTGCAGCTTTAGTAAGAGTAAACCAACCTTAGAAAGCAGGGAATGGGGGCAAATTCTCGTAGGGTTGTACAACAAATACAATACCTTAGCGGCTGCCACCGCTGCCAAGGAACTGGGAGTAGATGAAATCACCATTAGGGATACTATAGATAACTTCCAAGCCGCTTTTGGTCGTGCAGAAGAGTTATCTGTGGATGGGAAGCGGGTGCGAATTTTATTATCCAAAAATCCTGTCGGGACAAATGAAACTATTCGCGTAGTTACTCAAAGCAACGATAAAACAACCCTATTGGTATTGAATGACCGCACCCCCGATGGCACAGATGTATCTTGGATTTGGGACGTAGATACAGAAAAATTAGTAGAACGGGGTGGAACTTTGGTTGTGAGTGGCGATCGCGTGTATGATATGGCTCTACGTCTGCGTTATAGCGAGAAAACTGCCGAAAGTAAAGTTAACTTGATTGTAGAAGAAGATTTACGCCAAGCGATCGCTACTGCCCTAGAACATACACCAGCTAACGAAACCCTACACATCCTCCCTACCTATTCCGCTATGTTAGAAGTGCGAGAAGTATTAACTGGTCGCAAAATTCTCTAATGTACATGATGTGAAAGTTTTGGATAGAGCATCCTAATATAAACGTTAAATATAGGGGGTGGGCATTTTACCCGCTCTCTTTTGCACTATAAAAGTAAATTAGCTGATACTAATTCTCTACCATCTAGTAAACGATAGAGCTTCAAGAATGTACTTTTCGACAGAAATTGGTGCAATCAGATATTTCGATTAGTTATGCTATTCCTGTAATTTTATCCAGAAATATTTTTATACTATTTATACTTTCTAAACTAAGTGTTTTTTCCTCAAGCCACCGATTATCATCTATTGAAACTTGTAAAGCTCTCCCAGGTCTTAGTATACTACTGATGCTGGATATAATTGCTTTATTTTCACCTGCTGGCTTCTTTAATTCACGTAAATCATTATTGGTTAATTGATTTTTATCAATACTAGAAACATAATTTTTAGCTAATTCCAATAAATTTGGATAGTTTAACTGAGCGCATTCAAGGAGAATATCTTCTAAAGTTCCTGCAACAACATTGTTAGGCATAATAAATATGCCACATCGTAGAGATGTATTTGTAACTTCACCTGCTTTAGAAGGTAAAGGTAATCCAATAGGTCGGATTTCCTTAATCAATGCTTCAAATCTATCAAAAGGTTCTTCATTACTATCAGCATCTAAAACAAACCCTATGCCAAAAATATCAGAAAGTGGAATTAATGCTAGGCTCTCTTCTACGGTCTTTGCTAACCGTGTAATTCCGGTAGCACTGTGTAAGGCAATCGATAATTCATTGTTCTCTAAGAATGTAGGAACAGGTACACGTTTCATCAAATCGTCATCTACAGGAAATGTTTTTGGTACCAGTGGTTGCCAAAATGAATCGAGTACCGATAATTTTGTTACTTTACGCAAGCCATGAAGTTTGAGTAACCGAATCAAAAATTCAATATCTTGTGGGCCTTCTGCCACTATATAGCAATACCTAACCATGACTACCTCTAATATCCAGCCCACGCTCTGAACGTAGTCTATGTAAAAGATTACCAGCAAATCTTTGGGGCGGCTTTCCTTGTGGGTTTAATCTAAAAGCAACAAGATTATCTATACTAATATCTGTTTTTAACATGGCATCAACTGCTTCTAGGCTATGAGTTGTTGCAAAAAGTTGCACATTTCTTCTATGACAAGCTTCAACAAGCCATGAAAATACTCTACTGAGGGCTGAAACATGAATAGATGTTTCAATTTCATCAATTAACAATACCCCATTTTTACTAGAAAAAAGAGTGAGAGCGATAACTAAAGTTCGTTTAAGCCCATCACCAAATGTATATAAAGGTGCAAAACCTAATTTTTGATGTTCTATATAAAGACTTGCTTTTGCCGTAGGCGTAGATAATATTTGAATATCTGTAATATTATGATCAAACCATTGGATTATCTCTAATACTTCTTGTTTTCCACCTTCCTCTTTCAAAATTATTTGCGTTAATCGATCCACAATAGGTTGTGATGAAGAATATGAAGGAGACACAGTTGCATTATTCACAAAGGGCTTATTTCTTTTACGCCAAATAAACCGCTCATTTTCCCATAGCTGGAATATTTCTTGTTGTTCTATTTTATGAATGAATAAATCCTGTTGCCCTGAACTTGGATAAGCTACGACTTCTAATTCAACGCCTGAGCGTACAGAACTAGATTCGGAAGTAGAAATATCTTCATTGATTTGTTCACTATTAGGTCTTTCCGCCCCACTACCATAGATTTCTTCTATTTGTGCTTTGAGACCAGTTATAGAAGTATTGCCGCTGGCTGTGATAACAATTTCTTCTTGGTTATCTTCATGATTTAAAAAATTTATATTTTGCGGAAAAATCCATTTTACTGCGTCAATATCCGGTCTAAGAGTGAGTAATGACCTACCAAGATATACCCTTCTTTGTGAAACTTCAAGCCACTGAAATGGATCTAGTGGGTTACATAAAATTGAAATAGCTTCAAGAAGACTAGTTTTTCCTGAGTTATTATCGCCAACAAAAATATTTATCTGTCCTAATTGGGACAATTCTACTGACTTAAAACCGCGATATCCATTGATTTGAAGTTGGTCAAAGACCTGGTTCATTTGAAGGGTTCCTAAAATTTGTAAGCTTGGACTAAACTACTAACGTGAACATAAATCATATTTCATTGTTATGTAAATATAGTTACTGCTATTCCGAAGGTAAGGAATTACATTAATAATGTTAAGTTTACTTTGTTAATGTATCTATCTGGGAAAATACTCCTCTTTTAGCGTAAATATTATTCTACTTAAAAACCTGATTGTATAAATATTTTTTAATACTACTTTTATATGAGGCTACACATGGCTATACAATTGACGACATTATCTGTGGTTAATTAATTATCATTGGCTATTCTAGTTCATTTTAAGTTGGTACACCTTAGTTACCATTCAGACACCCTCTGAGAATTCAAGTAGAGCCGAAAAATAATAGGGGTTGAGCAAGATGCCCAACCCCTAGAAACATAACAAGGGAAATTTTAATTCCCCATATCACTTGAAAAATTACTTGCTTTCGGTGAAGTCAGCATCAATTACATCATCACCACTACCAGGAGGAGTAGAACCACCACCAGGAGCTTCCGCACCAGGAGCCGCACCACCGGCCTGTTGATAGATGTTGCTACCTACAGCAAACAAGGCTTGTTGCAATTCTGGTGTTAACTTCTTGATTTGCTCATCGTCATCCTTAGCGACAGCATCCCGCAGGTCTTGGATTAAACCTTCTACTTTGGTTTTGTCAGCTGCGGGTACTTTGTCACCCAATTCTTGCAGTTGTTTTTCTGCTTGGTAAGCCAAGGAGTCGGCTTGGTTCTTGCGTTCAATCTTTTCACGCCGTTCTTTGTCACTATTGGCGTTTTGTTCAGCTTCCCGCACCATCCGGTCAACATCGTTTTTATCCAAGGTGGAAGCGCCGGTAATGCTGATGGACTGTTCCTTACCAGTACCTTTATCTTTCGCAGTGACGTTAAGGATACCGTTAGCGTCAATGTCAAAGGTAACTTCGATTTGGGGAACGCCACGAGGTGCAGGAGGAATACCATCTAAACGGAAGGTTCCCAAACTCTTGTTATCGTTAGCAAATTCCCGTTCCCCTTGGAGGACATGAATTTCTACGTTGGTTTGACCATCAACCGCTGTGGAGAAGACTTCAGATTTCTTGGTAGGAATGGTGGTGTTGCGAGGAATAATCTTGGTCATCACTCCACCCAAGGTTTCTACACCCAAGGATAGAGGTGTTACGTCTAACAACAAGATGCCTGTTACATCACCAGCCAGTACACCTGCTTGAATGGCTGCACCAACTGCTACTACTTCATCAGGGTTAACGCTTTGGTTGGGGTCTTTACCCAATACCCGTTTGACTAAATCTTGAACGGCGGGAATCCGAATAGAACCACCCACAAGAACTACTTCATCAATGTCGTTCTTGGTTAATTTCGCGTCTCTGAGAGCATTTTCTACAGGAATGCGACAACGGTCGATTAAGTCGGAGCAGAGTTCTTCAAACTTAGCGCGGGTTAAGGTCATATCCAGGTGCTTGGGGCCATCCTGGGTAGCGGTAATAAATGGCAGGTTGATTTCCGCTTGGGTGACGCTAGAAAGTTCAATTTTGGCTTTTTCTGCGGCTTCTGTTAAACGTTGCAGCGCTTGTCTATCTTTTCGCAGGTCAATTCCTTCGTCTTTCTTGAATTGTTCTGCTAAGAAGTCAACAATTTTTTTATCAAAGTCGTCACCACCCAGGTGGGTATCACCAGATGTCGCTAATACTTCAAATACGCCATCCCCTACTTCCAGAACGGATACGTCGAATGTACCACCACCCAAGTCAAAGACGAGAATGGTTTCATTGCTCTTTTTATCAAAACCGTAGGCGAGGGAAGCGGCGGTAGGTTCGTTAATAATCCGCAACACTTCAATCCCGGCGATTTTACCAGCGTCTTTGGTGGCTTGACGTTGGGAGTCGTTAAAATAAGCGGGAACAGTGATCACTGCTTGGGTAACGGTTTCACCCAAATATTTACTAGCGTCTTCTACCAGTTTGCGGAGAACTTGAGCAGAAATTTCTTCTGGTGCAAATTGCTTACCAGCGCCAGGAGAGTCTAATTTAACGTTACCGCCACTGCTGAGGACTTTATAAGAAACTTCGGTAGCTTCGGTGGTAACTTCGTCGTAGCGGCGACCAATGAAGCGCTTGACAGAATAGAAGGTGTTTTCGGGGTTCATTACCGCTTGGCGTTTAGCGATTTGACCAACCAAGCGATCGCCATTTTTCGCAAACGCAACTACTGAAGGCGTAGTCCGAAAACCTTCTGCGTTAGCAATTACTGTGGGTTTACCACCTTCCATTACTGCTACGCAGGAGTTAGTTGTTCCTAAGTCAATTCCAACTACTTTTCCCATTTTAAGTGCTGGCTCCGTATAACTACAAATGAATCAAAGGGCGATATAAAGGAAAAATTTTGAGCTAGCCGATTGCCAACAGCAGTCAGTCCAGCAAAATTTGGCTATATTGGGACGATTACCCCAAGCTACGCTGATATATATACTGAAACTCAGTTATAGCCAGTCCATGAAGGGTGGTTTCCCGAACCTTGGACGGGACGGTCAATTTTATAAGTTCATCTAGTAGATTCATGGATTGATTTGCTTTCACTCTGACTAATGTATGAGAATTAATACTTCTGCGAATTGGGGTGAACCGTAACTTTCTATTCGTATTTGCCGTCAAAACTGAGGTAGGGTATGGAGATAATCTCCATATTTCATACTGATGGTCAAGGCAGCAAAGGAGCAGGGGGAAAGAGACTTGATTAATTTACTCAGGTAATCCTTGCACTTGCAATAAATCTAAACCCCGTTGAAAAATTTCCTCAATGGGCAGCATTTCTCCGTCCGTAGTCATAAATTTATGGTCTTTTGTTGCCCGAATTATGGAACCATCTTCTAAACAATATTCATATAATTCTTGTTGGCCTCGATTATGCCATTGGGCAATGGGTTGAGTATAGATATTGCCATTGCCATCGACACTAAAAACACTACAATCAATTTGCTTTTCTACTATCTCCCCAATAGGTAAAAAACCATATTCCACCGTCAAAATTTGCGTATCATAACTGAGACAATATTCAGCAAATTTCAACATATCCTCAAATAATCTTTCGGCTACTTGCTTTTTCACACCATTTTTGGTAGCCCCATCAATAAACTTTTCCTGCTGCTTCTGCATTTCGGAAACTTTCTTTTTACCCATTGCTCGACGCAGCAAGTCAGCTTGTCCTAAGGAATAACCAGCCATATCCTGAGCAATTTTCATGATTTGCTCTTGATACACCATAATTCCATAGGTTTCATCTAAAATTGGTTCCAAAACTTGGCTATCATATTCAATTTCTTCTCGTCCGTGCTTACGATTAATAAACTTGGGAATTAATCCTGCGTCTAATGGGCCTGGTCGATATAAAGCCAAAATAGAAGAAATATCTTCAATATTAGAAGGCTTCAAATCTTTGACGATTTGCTTCATTCCTGAAGATTCTAATTGAAAAATTCCTTCTAAATCACCTGCTTCTAATAAATCATAAGCTTTTTGTACTTCTTTAGGTAAGCTGCTATGCTGTCCTTTGGCTAATATATGTTGGGCTTTTCTTTCTTGTCCGGTAATTTCATCTGGATCTATTTTATAGCCATTAGTTTCTTGAATTAAATCAATAGTTTTTTGAATCAAAGTCAGGTTACGTAACCCTAAAAAGTCCATTTTCAATAACCCCAATGATTCCAAATCTTCCATAAAATACTGGGTAATTACTGAACCATCATTATTTCTCTGCAAAGGCACAATTTCATCTAGCGGGTCTGCGGAAATTACCACACCAGCCGCATGGACACCAAAGGTTTTGTTAGTCCCTTCAATTCGCATAGCCATATCAATCCAGCGGCGAACTCTAGGGTCTTCATCATATCTTTTTTTAAATTCCGGTTCTGGGGTGTCATCAGAAATCATCACTTTCAGTTTAGTTGGTTTACCCCGCACCACTGGAATATATTTTGCCATTTTGTCGGCTTCCCCATAGGGAATATCTAACACCCTAGCTACATCTTTTAATACTGCTTTAGAGGTGAGACGGTTAAAAGTAATGATTTGAGCTACTCTATCTTTGCCATATTTTTCTGTGACATAATCAATTACTTTATCTCGTTGTTCAATACAGAAATCCGTATCAATATCCGGCATAGATTTCCGTTCTGGGTTTAAGAATCGCTCAAATAATAAGCCATGATGGACGGGATCAATATTAGTAATTCGCATGGCATAGGCAACTAGAGATCCAGCCGCCGAACCACGACCAGGACCTACAGGAATATTATTATCTCTAGCAAATTTGATGTAGTCCCACACAACTAAAAAGTATGTAGAAAACCCCATTTGCTGAATCATTTTTAATTCATATTCCAATCTTTCTTTATAGACTGGATCTACTTCATTTCTTGATTTACGATTAAATCTTTCCAATAGTCCTTGCCAAGCTATTTCTTCAGCATAAGTATCAGCCGTGTGACCAGCGGGAATAGGGGGAGTAGGAATTTTTGGCTCATCCATGATATGATAAGGCTCAACTTTGTTCCCTACTTCTTCCGTAGTAGCGATCGCTTCCGCAATCACATCCTCTGGTAAATGGTCGCGAAACAGCCGCTTCATTTCCTTCTCAGATTTGAGATATTCTGTACCGCTATATCGCATACGATTATCTTCACTAATTAATTTGCCTGTTTGGATACACAGCAAAGCGTCATGGGCTTCCACATCAAAACAGGAAATAAAGTGAGAATCATTGGTAGCAACAAATTTAATACCTAATTCACGGGCAATTTTGACAATTTCTACATTGACGATTCTGTCTTCTTGGGAACCGTGGTCTTGAATTTCTAAATAAAAATCTTCACCAAATACATCTTTATACCATTGGGCAACTTTTCTCGCTGCATCTGGTCTACCACTCATAATTGCTTGGGGAATTTCTCCACCTAAACAAGCACTCGTAACAATTAAACCTTCACGATATTTTTGCAGTAAATCTTTATTAATACAAGGACGAGAAAAAATGCCTTTGCCTTGGACACCTTGAAGATGGGAAATCGTGGTTAATTTAACTAAATTTTTATATCCTTTCGTATTTTTAGCTAAAACAACTTGATGATATTTAGGACGGCGTTCTTGTTTTTCAATATCACCGTTGATGATATACATTTCATTGCCAATGATTGGCTTAACATTCTTATTCCGGCAGATTTTAATTAACTCCACCGCCCCATACATGACACCATGGTCTGTGATAGCGATCGCTTTGATGTCTAGTTCAATTGCTTTATCAATTAAATCTGGTAATTGACTTGCACCATCCAGCAAACTATAGTCACTGTGAATATGTAAAGGTACGAAGGCCATAAGTAATTAAAAATTAATAATTAACGTGACAATTCAGGATTCAATATCTAAAATGATTGCTTTCCTGGATAAATATTGTAGTCATGCGGTACTAGATTAACAGGTTTTCCCTCAACTTACCGCTACCCTATTTCCGAAATTCCTACATCCAAACGTGGTGTTTTCACAGTTACCATAAGGCGATCATCTTCAGCATGAGCGAATTAGATCATTCTTCTGCCAAACCTAAACCTTGGTGGCAGCGTCTTCCCCTCACAGTTCAAATTATCATTGCCTTAGTGCTAGCAGTTGCCTTAGGTATAGCCCTTGGTGCAGGTAATCCCAGTCCTAGCAATGCAGCCTTAATTCAGAATTTAGCAATTCCCGCCGAATTGATTTTGAAGGCACTGCGGGCCCTAGCAACACCATTGATTTTGGTTGCTGTCCTCCATACCTTCATGACGACCAATATTCCCGGTACTGCTGGACGGCGGTTAGCAGTGCTACTTTTAACTAATACCACGGTAGCAATTATCATCGGTTTATTAGTCGCTAATATTCTTCAACCAGGCACTTGGGGTAAATTACCTAGTCCAGATAACCCAACCGGTAGCAATGGCAATTTTGACCCTTGGGGACTGTTGAAAGATGCTGTCCCAGAAGCTGTACTCAAACCTCTAGTTGATAATAACGTTATTCAACTCATCGTTATTGCCCTCTGTTTTGGTATTGTTCTCCGCGGCTTAAAATCAGAACAAATAGCTCAAGGTCAAAGAGGATATCAATCTATTGAAGATGTGATTGCAATCTTATTTGATGCAGTGATTCGCATTCTCAATTGGGTCATTGCCTTAGTTCCTCTAGCAGTATTTGGAATTGTTGCGAAAATTATTGCGGAAAAAGGCTTTGCTCCCTTTCAATCTTTAGCAGCATTTATTGTGGCGGTACTTACGGCACTGTGTTTACAAGGTTGCTACTATCTGACGAGAGTTAAATTTGGTTCTTGGGTCAACCCGATCAAATTTTTAACTGGTGGTGCTGATGCTTTCTTAACAGCTTTTTCCACCTCTTCTTCAACGGTGACAATGCCCCTCACTTTTGAAGTTTTGCAAACAAAAATTGGGCTGAGAGAATCCTCTGCCTCTTTAGGAGCTTTAGTTGGTGCCAATTTCAATAACGATGGCACGGCCCTTTATGAAGCAATGTCTGCATTATATATTGCCCAAGTCACAGAGCAACATTTGAATTTAGGGCAGCAATTGGTAGTGGTTCTCACTTCTATTTTTGCTTCAGTTGGTGCGGCTGGTATTCCTAATGCCGGATTAGTAACAATGACCTTGGTGTTTACTTCTGTGGGGTTACGAACTGATTATATAGCTGTGTTGATTACTGTTGATTGGTTTTTAGATCGTTGTCGTACAGCCATTAATGTCATGGGAGACATGACGGTCAGTGCTGTACTAGATGGTAAAAGGCCCCGTTCTCAGGATGACGAGGCCAAGTTTCTTGATCATGACAATGGTTAAGACTGTTGTGGGCCTTTGGCATCGCATTCTTTAGTCCAACACCTTTCTAAAAGTTGGATACGCCAAAGGGTAGCAAAATGCCGAGGGTTCCAAATAAATTTACTATGACAGCTAAATAATGGCTGGTTTAAATACTGCCAAAGAGGAAATTTAATTTTTGTGTGTTTGGGAGACATAGGAGGAGCAAAATACTATAAAATTGCGATAGCAGTAGTTGGCGTTTCTTATGGTAAATGTCAACTACTAATGCTGTTATATTTAAAGATTAAACGAGTATTTGCCAATTGTCTTGGTGAGATTTGCTGAATTTTATTAAAAATTACTTTCATAGTCATTAAATATTATAAATTCGGGTTTGTATTTATGAATCTTAATCAACTAATAAACAAGATGAAAGGTGATAATGGCTAGAGAGAGAAGAATAGAGAAAGTTTTGGTAAGCCATAGACATTTGTCGAGCTACTTCATCTATAGATACTCTCCCGACAGCTGTTCCTAAACCAGGAATAGCGACTATGTTGATTTGTTTCTGGAGACAATGGCTGTGTTTTTGGTTATGTTTGCGAATGGCTAACAAAGTTGACCACATTCCTTGGTAAACATGGTCTCGACCAGCTCTAGCTATTTGCATTCTGAGGGTGGGAGTATGAGCCAAAAATGGGTGTAAAGCATGATTGGTTTCCACAATCAAGGAAGTACCTATTGGTTGTTCACCCAAATACTCTTGCTGAATACGTTGTTGCAGCAAGTTTATGACATCTTCGCCAAAAAACTGGACGATCCTAGAATCAATATCATTGATGGTTGCTACAGAACTAGCCGCCGTCACAATACAATCAAAAAAGGGTAATTCCTCAAAAGAACCATTGATAATTTCTACATTGGGTAGGCCTGTAAAATAGTCTTCAAAAGTTCTACATAAAAAAGCTTGAGTATCTACTAAAATCAGTTTTAAAGGTATATCATATTTCCAGTTTTGGCTTGCTTCAATATCTACGATTTTGGCTTTGTAGTTGGATTTTTCTATTAAAAATAGTAAATGAGAATTAAGAATTGTAAAAATGGGGTCTATTTTTAAAGCGAGATTCAATGCTTTTTCCGCGTTTAAACCTTCTGGGGTTTGAATTTGCAAAATCAAGTTTTGAATAATGTGATAAACGTCTAAAAATAGCAGTTGTATGGCTTCATCTGCCTGAATCGGATAGCGTAATAAACCGAAACATTGCTCTAGACGATAGATAATTTTTAAAATTTGGGTATAGCCTAACATAGAGGCACCACCCTTGAGGCTAAAGGTAGCTCGAAACAGAGTGTTTAATTGGCAACTATGATCAATGGTATCTTGAATATTTAATATACCCTCATAAATGGTGTTCAAGTTTTTTTGAGCTTCTTGAAAAAAGTAAAGTTTTATGGCTGGGATGATATCTGACTGCATAGGGATAAAGGGGTAAAATTGTAAAGAATATGTGAAGTATGACAAAAGGTTTCAGTCATGTTACGTTGCCAAAAGCAAAATCATAGAAACATATAGAAATTGCCAGGGAGATGAAAACATTAACTGTATTCCTTGGGAGAGCCATAGGTATAATCAACCGCTAAACTAATAAACGTTTACGGCTGTTTTCTGTTCCCTATTCCCAGCTATTAAATAGAGATTACCCATTTTGAATTTGATTCATATCTCTAAATGAGGGGAAAATATGGATGGCCGATAGGGAACTATAAAAATAACCGCCTTGGTTTTTCCAAGACGGCTAGAAATGTTAAAGCCGATGATAATTAATAATGGGAGCCTGACTTGCGGTAATTAACAGCAGTAACAGCGTCTGGTTTGAGCAATTTGCCGTTATTAACAATGGCATAGATTACCCAATGGTCACTACATTCCATTCTTTGTTCTACAGAACATTCTAAATATGCAGCAGCATCGGTAAGGATGGTACAGCCATTGTCGGCTTCAATGGTGTTAAATTGAGCAAATCTATCTTCACCGGGGGCAAAATTCTTGCGAAAATGCTTCATGTAGTCTACAGAAAGACCTTCGGGGATGATGTTGATCACAAGTTTGCCTCCAGGATACATCAGAGATTCGATCGCTCTTTCCTTAGCGATCGCAATTGTAATTCCTGGTGGGTTAAAGCTAGCTTGAGATATCCAAGCTCCTAGCATACCTGTAGATACTTCCCCTTGCTTGGCAGTAATCACGCACACAGAACCAACAATTCTGCCTACTGCTTGTTCTACAGGGGTTGCAGCTTGTTGGGGTACACGGACTTTTTTCGCCTTCTTCAAGCTTTGAGCAAAGTCTGTACCCACTTCTTCACAATATTTCAAGGTAACTTCATCGGGTTTAAATTTGACTTTTAAAGTCTCAAAACCAAACCGATATCCTGCATCCCGCAGTTTACCTTCAACTAAATCTAAAGCTTCTCCACTCCAACCATAGGAACCAAATACCCCAGCCACTTTGCTGTTGTCACCCACAGTTAAAACAATACCCAAAGCTGTGTGAATGGGTGTAGGTGCATGACCACCAATGGTAGGAGAACCAATAATAAACGCATCCGCTGATTCTAAAGTCGAGCGAATTTCTTCAGGTGTGGCAAATTCACAGTTGATAGATTTTACTGCTACTCCACCTTTAGTTAAACCTAAAGCTATGGCTTGGGCTAGGGTGGCAGTATTACCATAGGCTGAAGCATACAATAAAGCGACAGAAATTTCCCGATTTTTCTGGGCCTGACTCCACTCTGCATAGGAGTTGGTGATTTCAATCAAGCTACTACGAATTAAAGGCCCATGACCAACGGCATACATTCTGACTGGGAAATCAGAAAATTTTTCTAATGCTGCTTCTACATGGGTCGCATGGGGAGCCATTAAGCAGTTAAAGTAGTAGCGTTGGTCTTCCTTAAAGCTTTCCCGTTTGTCATCAAACATTTCGTCTCCACAGATATGAGCACCAAATAGCTTACCTGTGTAGAGAACTTGGGTTTTTTGGTCGTAGGTACACAATGCTTCTGGCCAACGGGGACTGGGGGTAGGTAAGAATTTTAAAACGTGACCTTGACCTAAATCGAAAGTTTCTTTCCCCCGCATGGGTATGATATTTAAACCCATCTCTGGAAAGGCAGCCCGCAACAAACTATTAGTAGGAATGGAACAAATAAAAGTGATCCGTGGTGCTATTTCTAAAATTGCCCTTAAGGTAGGAATGCGATTAGGACTAAAGTGACCCAAAATCACATAATCTAATTTGTTGACATCCACACTAATTTCCAAAGCTTCCCGAAAAACTGCTGTGAAACTTTCAGGAGGAGGGTCAATTAATGCTGTTTTATCACCTTCTATTAAATAGCAATTGGAGGTTGTTCCTCGACAAAGTGCATATTCAATTTCAAACCGCAACCGTGACCAACTACGCGCTCTCAAAACTTTAGTATTTGTGGCAAAAGGCAAGATTTGAACGTCGCGTGGCCTAGAATTATTCATAGCTGTTTCTGGTGTAGAGAAAACTTGAGGAATCCAATTTTTAGCAGATTCAAAAGCATTAGCTAGAGAATCTGACAATTCCATATCAGTTATGAAATATTATCGGCAGATAAATATCTGTGCATTGCAATTCAAAATGGACAAAATGGTAATAAGTAATGATAAAAAAAAGATGAGATTTTAGATTAGACTCAATCAAAACAATCCAAAATCAAATATTTTCTATCAAATTACTTATTACCAAATAAAGTTAGTAATAATTCCCGACTTTGCGGTGACGAACGGCTGTAACTCCATCTGGTTTGGAAACACGACCGTCTTGGACGGTACAGTATAAAATCCAGTGGTCGCTACATTCCATACAGCTAGCAACTTCGCATTCCATGTATGCCAGTGCTTCTGTGAGGATGGGGGAGCCATTTTTAGCGGTTTGGGTTTTCACACCAGCAAAGCGGTCTGTACCAGGATGTAAGCGTTTGAGGAAGTGCTTTTTGAGTTCTTGATAGTTGCCTTCTTCCAAGACATTAAGCACAAAGCGATCGCCTACTTGCAGTAAATGATCAATGGCCCGGTCTTTAGCCACAGCGATGGTGAAACCTAGTGGTTGGAAGCTAGCTTGACTGACCCAAGAAGCCAACATAGCCCCACTGATATCGGCTTTTTTAGCGGTGACAATATACAACCCACTGCTAATCCGTCCCAAGGCTTTTTCCATGTTCACGTCTAGGGACTTGATTTGCTTGATGTTGCGTTCCCGCATCAATGCTTGTCCCAAGTCGGTACCCACTTCTGTACACAGTTGATAGGTAGATGTAGAAGGGGAGGATTTAATTCGCAGGCCGGGGAAGGCTTCTTTTAAGCCTAAGTCAATAAATTTCCGTCGCAGGGTATCAATGGGTTCATCATCACCACCGTAGGATTCAAATAAGCCAAAAACTTGTTTATTTTTCGCTACAGCTAATAAGGAACTAATCCCAGCTTGGGCCGCTACAGCTGCGGTGGGAGGCATCCCGATAATTAAACCGGAGGATCTGCCAGCAACTTCTTGAATTTCTTGAATTTCCGCGGTGTTTAAATCTACAAATTCAATGCCTACACCAGCTTTTTGAATACCTTCACCAATAGCTTGAACTAAGCGATCGCTATAACCGTAACCAGAGACATAAAATAAGCCTACAGAGGTTTCTGCCTTAGCTTGTCTTTGACTCCAGCTTTGATAACATTCTGTGAGAATATCTAAATGATGATGTAGAAGCGGCCCGTGTCCGTTAGCAATGATATCAATTTTGCCCAGTTCACCCATTCTCTTCATGGCATTGAGTAGAGAGCGAGCATTAGGCCCCATTAAGCAATCATAGTAAAATCGGAAATCAGCCTCAATTGCTTCTAAATCTTCATCAAAGGTACGGTGATCACAAAAGTGCATCCCAAAGGCATCACAGGTGTAGAGGATTTGGGTTTTGCGGTCATAACTGAAAATTGTATCCGGCCAGTGCAAATTAGGCGCACTCACGAATTCAATTTCATGCCCTTTGCCAATGTTGATGCGATCGCCACTTTTGACAATGCGCTTGGAAAAAGGTTCGTGTACCAAACCTTCCAGAAATTGCAGCGCAATCTTCGATGCTAAAACAGTTGCTCTTGGTGCTAACCGCAAAACATCTTCTAGCAAACCGCTATGGTCTGGTTCGGTGTGACTGACAATTATATAGTCTATTTGTTTCGGGTTAATTAAACCCTTGAGAGTATCTAAATACAAATCCCGAAACTTCTGGTGAGAAGTATCGATTAAAACATTTTGCTCGCCTCTAATTAAATAGGAATTATAGGTTGTGCCATTTTGCAACCCAAATTCAATATCAAAGCGATCGCGATCCCAATCCAAGGAACGAATCGCTGTGGTATTAGGGGCTATTTCTACAGTTTGGATCGTTAGCCGATGCTGAGTGCTCTCTGCAATCGCTACCATTATTTGTCTCCAAGGGCAAATAAAAAGTCGTTTCGTCTGCCCCCATTGTCTCTATAAATTGTTTTTAAAGTTGTAATGAAGAATATATTTAGCCAAATTTAAGTTGTAGCAAACTTTGCCCTTTTTCTGCATCTTTTTAACTCAAAATAAATACCCAATTGAGAATTAGTAAAAAGGACTACTTTTTAAATATTCATTTTTATTGGCATAACTTAAAAATGCCAAAATTATCATACACATAATTCTTGATTAAACAAATATTTCGTAACAAAAAGCATAATTTTCAGTGTTTTTAGTTTATGTTTACTTTACTTTCAACTATCTTCTTAGTAAGAATACGGTAATAAAGTGGACATTCCTCAATCTGAAAACTGACCAACCTATATGCAGAGTAAGTAGAAAGCCCACACTAAATATAAAGATATGATTATGGTAAGAAAATCACAGCAATCAAGACCTGGCTGGGTTAAAAGAATCAGAATCTAGGCAAATGCTCAGTTGCTTACTCAGATTAGGCTTAAGTCATCCTTACAGACGACAAATATTCAAACCCAACACCGTCATGTCTTAACATCATTCCAGTCGTTAATAGTAAAACTTATTTAATTTTTGAATTTTTTGACTTGAATTTTAAAGTCCTAATTCGGTAAGGAGATCGGGGATAACATCACTAGGGAATAAATAACTAGCAAATTATAGAAAATTTATCAAAAATAATTATTAAGCAATGGAAAACACCAATAGTAGATATACGATTGTTGTTTTTTCGTCAAAGCGCGAGAATTTAGATTAAAGCCTATTCAAATTTTGAATAAGCTTTTCCGTCGAAGTTTATAATTGCTTTTTCAAACTACCGTAATTGCTTGAATAACATGCACACTGTTTGTGATGCGCTACAGTACAAAAACAATAAATCTTTTAAGGCTATCTGTTACTCGTGTACGCAATGCGCTCCACATTTGATATTGTTGTATGTTGCTGAATTTCATCAACTAATTTATGTCTAATACAGCACAATTCCCACGAGAGAATTAACTCTCATCACAATAGTGAAGCTGTATGTAATTTCTTACTGTATACTTAGTTTGCAAGTATATCGACGGAAGCATAAATACATATACCAACAACTTTGTAAAAGACTATTAGCTATGGGATGCAGACTACGAATTTTTTTAACTGAAGATGAAAAATTAACACTAGAAGAGTTAAGGAGAGCTAAAAACGTACCTCAGCGGACAAAGGATCGTGCCCAAGTTTTACTACTCAATGCTCGCGGCTTAAAAAATGAACAAATTGCTCAAGGTTTAAATTGGGCTATTTCGACAGTTCGTCAAACTCTACATAGATGGGAAAAAATGGGTTTAGCAGGACTTTGGGATGCTCCTGGTAGAGGTGGAAAACCCAGATATAGCGAATCAGATTTACTTTATCTAGAAACTTGTTTAAGCCAAGAACCAAATACCTATACCTCCAAGCAATTAGCTAAAAAACTAGAATCTGAACGACAAGTACATTTAAGCCCTGATAGACTGCGACGAGTCCTCAAGCAAAGAGGAAAAGTTCTCAACTCACGAGCACAAAGCACTAACACTGCTATTAACTAAGGCAGGTAGTAATAGGTGACAGAGAGAAGAATACAGAAGTACAGAAGTACAGAAGTTGCAGAAGTTACAGAAGTTACAGAAGTTACAGAAGTTGCAGAAGTTGCAGAAGTTGCAGAAGTTGCAGAATAATTAATGCAATTGCTGCTGAATTATTGCATTTTTAAACTCCTGTTCGCCCAGCGTGCCGTAGGCATACTCCTGAACTTCTGAACTTCTGAACTTCTGAACTCCTGTTCGCGCAGCGTGCCGTAGGCATACTCCTGAACTTCCCCCTACACAAGTGACTGCCTGTACAAATTCAAGGCGTTTTCTCGTAAAATAGCTAGTGCGATCGCTTGAGCTTCACTAGCATTAATATCCCTATCCTTGATTGCCTGTTCTAACACTTCACCTAGCAACTGCCGTCCCCATTTTGCCCCTAAATAATACAACTCTGGCACAGTATGGGCATCGGAGGAATACATAACTTTAGTTGTTGGTGTTAATTCTAACAACTGGCTAATTACTGACCTCATACCAGCTACTGTTAAAAAAGGAATGGCTAACCCAAAATCTAAATACACTTGGGGATAGACAGAGGCTAAATACCCAGCTTCCCGTGTGTAAGGATAGCTAGCGTGGAGGAGTACGATAGGGGCGTTACGGTAGCTTTGTGACTCCAATAGATACCGTAAATGCAATGGATTAGCTAATCTCAGGTCTAAATCTGGGTCGCCAAATCCTGTGTGAAACTGTACAGGTAAGTGATGTTTTGCGGCTATTAGTAGTGCTTCTTGGAGAAGAAAATCTATGAGCGGTTTATTTGTTAATCGTAATGGTTGATTTGTTTGTTGTTTAATAGCATCAAATTGAGCCGATGCTACGGTAAAATCAACAGGTTGAATATTTAAACCTGTGCGATAACAAACAATGGTTTTAAAACCGATGACTCCTGGTGGTGGAGGGTCAATTTCTCTGCGGAAGTTATCCAAAAAATCATCAAAGTTTGCACTAGCGGTAATGAGTTGTTCTGCTAATACTTCCAAGCGTAAGATTCTTTGCACGGTTGTAAATTGAGCGTGCCATTCTCCAGGTAAAATATGGTTAGGTTGCAAGCCATCATCTAAATATATGGCTTGTATATTTGCTGCTTGAAAACACAGCCTAGTTAAATTTTCTAGTCCTAAGCTTTCCCTGTGTGCAAAAATTTCCCTTTCTTCAGGTTCGCAGTTGAATAAATTAGCAATATCTTTTAAACTGCGGCGATAAAATAAAGTATGTTGGGCATGATAATTGACTATTTCTTGGTCGTATCCTTCAGTAAAAGCCGCAGCAAAAGGATAATTAGCGGCTATTTCTGGTCTGAGAATATTGTGAGCGTGTTGGTCAATAATAGGAATGTCGGTCAAATTCATCATGGGACATCCTGGGAGAGATGTTGATGGCAACATCTCTAATTTTTACTGGTTTAATATCTCTCCAATAATAATTTCACTTCTGCTGCTAATTCCCAATCTTTCATGGCTTCCCATTCAGCTTGACGGACTGCGAGAAAAGCTTGGGCTAGTTTTGGGCTGAGAGCTTGTAGTAAAATGTCATCTTGTTGTAGATGAGCGATCGCTACACCTAAATTCTCTGGTAAAGGGCTAATGCCTTTGAGAATGCGTTCATCTAGTGGTAGATATCCAGGATCTTGAGCTATTGGTTGACCTAATTCGAGGTTTTTTGTCACTCCATCTAACCCTGCCGCTATCACCGCACCTAAGGCTAAATAAGGATTGGCGGTGGCATCAACGGTTTTTAGTTCAAAATGCGTGGAACCTGTACCTTTAGGGTTGCTAATGACTCTCACAGCGGCTTCTTTATTATCTACTCCCCAGCACCGAAAGGCACCACTCCAAAAGTGGGGACGGATGCGACGGTAGGAGTTGGGACTGGGGGTAGTAATGGCCATGAGACCGGGAAGATGGTGTAAAATTCCAGCGATAAAGGCTTTGGCAATGGGAGACAGACCAAAAACGTCTTCTCCGTCAGGCAGCAAATTTTTACCGTCACGCCATAAACTTAAGTGGAGATGACAGCCATTACCAGCACTATCGGCAAAAATCTTCGGCAGAAAAGATGCGGTAAGATAATGACGATTAGCGATCGCTCTCACGGTTTCTCGAAAAGCTACTTGCCAGTCAGCCGCTTGCAGAGCATGAGTGTAACGGACAGAAATTTCCTGCTGACCAGGGCCTGATTCTGGATAATATTGTTCGACAGGAATCTTTTGGGCAACGAGAGCATCAGCAATATCATTAATGACATCTAAATTCCCGTCCATTGATTGAGTTGAGGCGAAAATGGTAGAGTCTGCACCAACTATTTCCTCACCATTTTTTTGTAATAAATAAAACTCATTTTCAAAGGCTGCTTGTATTTCTAACCCAGCACTTTCGGCCGCTGCAATCATTCGTGACAAAAAGCCACGGGGACAAATATCCCAACCATGACCGTTTTGGATCATATTACTAAAGACACGGGCATGACTAGGAGCATAAGGTAAAGCCGTCAAAGTTTGCCAATCTGGTTTTAAACTCACTTCTCCCACTGGTGTGAGTCCAGAAGCAGGGATGACAGAATCATACATCACTGGTGCTCCTAGCATACCTGCCGATATCGCTACACCATCTTCAAAGTAGTGGGACAGCATATCTATATGTACAGCTTTACCACGAATGATATTGGCATTGTCACACCACAGGACACGAACAAACTTCACACCTGCTTCCTGAAGGGATTTTTTGACTTTCTTCAATGCCTTGTTTTCCATCATCATTCTCACCGTTGCGTGGGTGAGTCGATTTTAAGGCCATAATCTCGAAATCGGAGATTCAGGTTAAAATAACTAAAAAATTTGAGGTGAAGAACAGTTTAGTGGTGAATGAAATTCGCGTCCCCAACTTACCCCTACCACCTGCACTTACAGGGTCTGAAGTTGGTTCCTTTACTGAGTATACAGTGACAGAGCGAATGCCAGCGATCGCACTGCGAGTGATCAAGGAAAATAATTTTCCTCCGCAAATTAATCACAAACTTGAACAACTAGCAGCAGCACTGAAAACTGGATCTTTACAATTTTTATTCCCAGATGAAGGTGTAGATTTTTCGGACTGGGAAAAATATTTACAACCATATATCGGTCAACGGTGGTTAGATATACCTTGGTTTGTTGCCGAAACTTATTTTTATCGCTTAATTCTCAATATCACTAACTACTTTATTCCGGGAGAATTTCAGGGTCTAGATCCCTTTTTGTTACAAAAAACCCAAGGTTTAGAAGCATCAATTGATTCTACTATTTCTTTATGTAGTCAAGTTCAAGAATGGTTAGATGAAGCCTTGGCAGATGGGAAACCCAGTAAAGCTTCAATTATGGCTTTACTCTACTTTGCTCTCTGGGGAAATCGGGTAGACTTAAGCTTGTGGTCAGCTTTTGAAGACGATAGAAGTAAATTTGATATTCAAAATCAACTAACTCACCTACTCGTTGACGATGCCTTTCTAGTCAGTAAATTGTTAACTAAATCTCCAGGACAACGTATTGATTTTATCATTGACAATGGGGGATTTGAACTAATTAGCGATTTGTGTTTTGCAGATTTTCTCTTAGGTAGTGGTTTAGCCCATCAAGTTTATCTACATTTAAAACCTCATCCCACTTTTGTGTCTGACGCGACCATTCAAGATGTCTATCAAACTAGAGATTTTTTGGCTGAAGGTAGTCATCCCCACGTCAAATCATTTACACAAAGACTTACAGAGAATTTAGAATCAGGCAGACTGATTTTAGTCGAAGATTATTTTTGGACTTCTCCCTTGGCTTTTTGGGAGTTACCAGCAGCATTAACAGCCGAATTAGCTCACTCAAACCTCATCGTCGTCAAGGGAGACGCTAATTATCGTCGCTTGTTAGGCGATCGCCACTGGGACTTTACCACTAATTTTGCAGATATTGTTTCCTATTTACCAGCCCCAATGGTGGCTTTACGTACCCTTAAATCTGAAGTTGTTGCTGGACTAACTACGGACACCCTCGCAGAACTGGGTAAAGTTGACCCGGAATGGTTGACTAATGGTCAGTGGGGGTTAATTCAGTTAGTTATTTAACTGAGACAACAGCAATAGGCATTTATAGCAGGTGACAGGTGACAGTGCTAACAGCCTTTCAGTATTCAGGTTTTAGTTGTGGTTCATGTCCTAAGAGGATGTCTACGGCTATATGTATTGACAAAATTCTATAAACAAGAATTTTGATTTTATTGATCAAAAATGATCATTTTTACCTGAGTTAACTCACCTTATAATCACTTTTTGTACATGGCTAATACCAAAACACCTAACTTTGGTGACAACATTAGTAATTGTTTGATGGGTATAATCACATGTTTTTAGAAACAGATTTTTCAGTATGATAAAATCCCCAAGATAGAAAATTATTCGGTAATAGCGAGAGATGAGAGTGAAAATTGTCCGACCTATGTGTCGAGACTTGATATTGATGCCAGGGAATGGAGAAAATAATTTACCTCAAAAATGTGATGTCTGATGCTGATTAATTGGCAAACTGTAATTGAACATACCGTTTTGGACAAGATAAATTGATATGAGCCTAATTATCGACCAATGGTGACGTAAAATTTCCAACCCAATAATTTATGATACTTGTTCTACAAAATTTACCAGGTAAAATATTTATTCTCCAAGGAATAAGAGTTAAAAATAAATCGAGTAATTTCACACAAGAAAAATCAGATAATACCTAGTATCATCTGCCAATCATTGATTCTTCACTAAATAATTAAAGAAACTTTGTGAGTAAATCCGGGTTTCTCTACTATGATGCTGATAGTTATATAGGTAAATAAATTGATGTATATGGAGATGTCACTTCAGAAAAGATATATAAATTATATTTGTTGTTATTGAGTTCAGCATTTTGGTTTATTAACTAGAAATCAACATCTATCCTGAGGTTTACATTTCTCTCTTCACTTTTCTAGCCCTAACCAAAAATCACTAGTAATATCACCTTTGGTTAAACACTTATAATATCCGTAGGTTCGGTTGAGGAACAAAAACCAACATTCACTCTCAGGTTGTGTTAGGGTTCACTGGGTTCAAATTAACCTACATTGATAAATTTGATGATAAGTAATCGAACGTGATATAACACAAGACTCTAGTCAAAAAGCTGACCAAGTTAATTAGCTTTTCCAGTATTTTAGGTGATGAATCTATTGACTCCCTATTGTACTAGACACATTGCACTAATCAATCTGTATCTCAATCTCGTCAATCAACTAACGGTCACATAATTTCATAGTCATAACCTAATTGAGGTAACCGAAAAACTGCGAAATTGTATCATCATTAGGCTAGGTGTTAAATATGAAACAAGTTTTATCAGCTAAAGAACTGCTGAAAATTTTGGTAATTGATGACCACGAATCAGTTTTAAGTGGAACGGTTGATATCTTACAAAAAAACTATCCTAATGCTGAATTTATTACTGCTAGTCATGCTAGCAATGCACTAGAACAAGTGACTAATTTACAACCTGATTTAGTTGTTATGGATTTGTCAATCCCAGAGAAGTTAGGTACAACTGCCCGACCCGATACTGGGATTCAAGTGCTCAAAACATTAATGAAAAATTATCCCCATTTAAATATAGTCGTTCAAAGTGCTCATGTAAGAACTTTGGTACGTATCCGTCCTCATATTGATAGTCATAAAGGCGGTTTTACGGTTGCAGATAAAAGCCTTTCGACCCAGGCAATGTTAACTAGAGTGGCTTGGGCTTTACAAGGTTTAACTCATACAAAAGATATTAAAGGAATTCATTCAGGCTTAGAAGTCAAACCAGAATGGATGAGAGTCCTGACCTTGGCATTTGAAGAGGGATTACAGGACAAAGCTATTGCAGAACATATGTGTATATCAGAGCGCATGGTGCGTCATTATTGGAGCAAATTACAAGATGCTTTAAATGTTTATCCTGAAGATGGAAAAAACATTCGTATTCAAACAGAAATGCGTGCCAGAGAGGAAGGATTAATTGATTAAGATAACTACTTGAATTAACTCAGAGTTCTCTAGCCATCATTCAATTTCGACTTATGCTATTTACACTTTGGAAAAATATTAAGGAGGAATTTGCTGTAGCCCGTGTAGGTGCTATACCTGGATTGGCAATAATTGCCCTGGTAATTATTGCGAGATTAACAGGTTATATGCAGCCTTTGGAATGGTTGGCTTTTGATACTTTTTTGAGTTTACGTCCTGAAGAACCAATAGATGATAGAATTGTTATTATTGGCATTGATGAAAAAGATATCCATACCCTCAAGCATTATCCAATTTTAGATCGTGATTTAGCTAGTTTATTAAACAAATTACAAAGTCACAATCCGCGCGTAATTGGACTGGATATTTATCGTGATTTACCTGTTAATCCTGGTCATAGTGAATTAGTCAGTGCTTTTCAAAATAGCAAGAATTTAATTGCCATCGAAAAAGTCTTACCAGATCAAATCGCACCTCCACCACAATTAGGCCCCCAACAAATAGGATTTGCAGATCAAATTACTGATAGTGATGGCAAATTAAGACGCAGTTTATTAGGAACTCCTACAGATAAAGGCTATAAATTCTCCTTGTCTTTGCGGTTAGCAACAGCCTATTTAGAAAAACAGGGATTGAGTTTAGAAAATGGATTGCGCGATCGCGCTGCTATGCGTTTTGGTAAAACTGAACTGCCACGGTTTTTACCCAACTCTGGGGGATATGTGCAAGCTGATGCAGGTGGAGTGCAGGTACTACTCAACTTTCGCAGTGGGAAAGAACGATTCAGGACGCTATCTTGGCACGATATCCAGGAGAATAAATATAACCCAGAGTGGATACGCGATCGCATCATCATTATTGGCATGACCGCAGCCAGTAGCAAAGACTTTATCACCACTTCTGCCATTCCTTCCGTCAAGCCTACCACAGGCAGAGTCTATGGAGTGGAAATCCAAGCCCATGCAGTGAGTCAAATTATCAGTGCTGCACTCAACTCTAGACCCCTACTCAACAGTTGGGATGAAAGCTGGGAATATCTGTGGATTTTAGTTTGGGGTATTTTAGGCATTACCAGTGCTAGATTAACTAAATCACCCTTAGCGAACCTCTTAGTTGTAGCAGTAGCGATCGCTAGTTTAGTGAGTTTCAGTTATTTACTGTTAATTTGGGGTTGGTGGGTACCTATCATTCCCGCAATTTTCGTCTTAGGAATCAATGGCATTTCACTCACCGCTTTATATCAATATGACCGAGCATTAAAATCAGGAATTCAAACTCGTCAAGCTGTTATTGAACTTACCTTTGAAACTATCCACAACGGCCCATTACAAAGTCTTGCCAAAATTTTACGCCTGTTTAAAAACCAAGATTTACCTATCAATAAATTATTGCCAGAACTGGAATTAGAACTAGAAAAACTCAATCAAGAACTACGGGGGATTTATGATTTTTTACAAAGGGAACCTATCACCCATGACACTAGTCTTTATTTAGGAAACGGTCTAGTAATTAATTTACAAGACCCCCTAAATGAAATTCTCTATCAGGTTTATAGCTATACTTTAGAACGCGATTTTCCTTGTTTTAAAACCCTGAAAGTAAAAATCCGTAACTTTGAACCCATTGACGAAAGAAGTTTTAGTATTGAACACAAGCGAGGACTATGTCGATTTCTAGAAGAAGCATTGTGTAATGTTGGTAAACACGCGGTCGGAGTTACTTGCCTACAAGTGATTTGTTCTGCATCCGAAGGCTGGTTTACCCTGAGTGTCATTGATGATGGCTTAGGTATTAACTCATTTCGAGAAGGTCGGGGCACACAACAATTTAAAAACTTAGCACGACAAATAAAAGGTAAGTTTCGGCGGGTTCACCTTTCTCCGCGTGGTACTATCTGTGAGTTATCTTGGCCCGTAACCAGTTTTTTTAGAATGTTAGATTGCTAAATTTTCCCATACAGATAGTGATTTTATCTATAGTCTACATATAGAAATAACTGGGAAAAATTCTTCATTTTGTCAGTGCAATGCCACAAATAGAGGGATAATATGAATGAATTTATATGGCTCTTGCACAAAATATTCAACCCCCAACTGATCACCATTTGGCTTTTAGGAATCAACTTATCAGTGACACCACTGGTATTGACTGCATATCAACCCCCAGCAGATCAAAAACCACCCAGTGGCTATTCTGACTCTTCCGGTGTGAGATAAATCAGTGCAAGTATTTTTTTCAACAACCATGCCAATATAGATAATAGAGATTCTTAATTGATTAAGAGGAAGGCTAAATAAGGCTGTGCAGATCACATTCTTAGGAACCAGTTCAGGTGTACCTACAAGAGCGCGTAATGTTTCCAGCGTCGCCCTAAGATTACCCCAGAGGGCTGAACTATGGTTATTTGACTGTGGAGAAGGTACACAGCATCAGATATTACGCAGTGACCTGAGAATTAGCCAACTCTCGCGGATATTTATTACCCACCTGCATGGCGACCACATTTTTGGCTTAATGGGACTACTAGCCAGTTGCGGTTTAGCTGGAAATGTGGAAAAAGTGGATATTTATGGACCACCGGGATTAAATGACTATCTACAAGCTGCCTCCCGTTATTCCCATACCCATTTTTCCTATCCCGTCAAAGTCCATACGGTGAAACCAGGAGTTATTTACGAAGATGAGGAATTTACGGTTAGCTGTGGTCTTTTACATCACCGCATTACCGCCTTTGGCTATCGAGTCGTGGAAAAAGACCGGGTAGGTCGCTTTGATGTGGAAAAAGCCAAAGCTTTGAAAATTCCCTCCGGACCCATTTATGGACAATTGAAACGCGGTGAGACTGTTACCTTGGAAGATGGGCGGGTGATTAAGGGGAGCGAGTTGTGTGGCCCCACAGAAATTGGTCGGAAAATTGCCTATTGTACAGATACAGTTTATTGTGACGGTGCGGTGAGTTTGGCGGCAGATGCAGATGTATTAATTCATGAAGCCACCTTTGCCCACCAAGATGCAGAGATGGCCTTTCAACGTCTCCACTCTACCTCGACTATGGCGGCACAAACTGCCCATGTGGCTGGGGTCAATAAACTGATTATGACCCATTTCAGCCCCCGCTATGCCCCTGGTAACAGCATAGAACTCCGAGATTTGTTACAGGAAGCCAGGGCAATTTTTCCCAATACGGATATGGCCCATGATTTTATGGTTTATGATGTTCCCCGACGACGGGAAGTGGTAGCGAATCACCTCAATTCTGTGTAAACCATCCATGCAGGTAGGATATGAGTGAAGAATTTTACCGCCGAGGTTTAGAAAAAGCCCAACAACAGGATTATGCTGGTGCCATTGCGGAATTTAACCAAGCTATTCAGTTAAATCCTGTGTTTAGTTTGGCATATATCAAACGCGGTTTAGCTTTTTATGATAGCGGTGCTACTCTGCAAGCAGTTGATGATTATACAGAGGCGTTAAAATTAGATCCTCAAAGTGTGGAGGCTTACTACTGTCGGGCTTTAGCTAGATTGAGTCTGAAGAATTTACCCGGTGCTTTAGAAGATGTGGAAAAAGCCATTCAATTAAACCGCAACTATGCAGCAGCTTACGACCTGCGGGGAATGGTACGACGGAAACAAGGTTATATTCAAGATGCGATCGCTAATTTTAAAACTGCTGCCCAATTATATTTAGAACAAACCGATAAAGACAACTGTCGTTTGTGTTTGGCAAAAATCCAGCAGCTACAGCCCAAGGAACAAACGGCTATTCAACCAGTACAACCAACAAGGGCACCAATTATTTCCATTAATGAATACTTTACTCAGCTATTAGACCGGGCAGAAAATGGAGATACAACAGCAGCTCTCAAAGATTTAGACTGGATTTTGCAAGCTGATAACCAAGATGGTCAAGCCTATTGCTGTCGAGGAGTTGTTAAGTGCAAAATAGGGAAATATCAGGAAGCGATCGCTGATTTTAATCAAGCCCTAAAACTCAATTTTAATCATGGCATCGTCTATCGTAACCGAGGTAAAGCCCGTTCCCAACTAGGAGATTATCAAGGGGCTTTGGCTGACTTAAATCAAGCTTTACAAATTCAACCAGCAGAAAGTTTAGTCTACATTGCTAGAGGAAATGTTTATCGCATCATGGGCAAATATTTAGATGCGATTCAAGACTACACCCAAGCATTGCAAATTCAACCTGATGACCCTTCAGCCTACTACAATCGCGGTATTGCCTACACTTGTTTAGAAGAAATGCAAAGTGCCATTGCTGATTATCAACAAGCAGCAAGTATTTATTGTGAACAAGAAGATTGGGAAAATTACCAAATAGTTTTCAATAGCCTCCAAAAAATTCAAAACTCCACCCCAGAAATTAAAAATCAACAATTTCAAATTTTACGCCAACGTATCCTCCGATTAGTAGGAGGACATTGGGAAATAGCAGAAAGATTAATTCAGCAAGAACGTGATGAATTTCCAGGGATGTTTGAAGATTGGTATTTACAAAGAGTAATTGATAAATTAGAACGAGACCGCAACTAAATAATTCAATATAGCAATTGCTGGATAGGAATTACCGAAGTAATTTCTTCTACCTTGATACTTGCTGCCTCAATTACTGCGGAAATAGGCGATAATTTGAAAGATTGGGAACCGTAGTAAATTGACTCTATGAACGCAGCCGACGATAAAACAATAGTTCGTGAATATTTTAATTCCACAGGGTTTGACCGTTGGAGACGCATCTATGGTGATGGTGAAGTCAACAAAGTGCAGTTAGATATCCGGAATGGACATCAGCAAACTGTGGATACAGTCATCGGCTGGCTAAAAGCAGATAACAACTTAGCAGAGTTATCCATCTGTGATGCTGGGTGTGGTGTGGGTAGTCTCAGTATCCCCCTGGCTACAGAAGGTGCTAAAGTCTATGCCAGCGACATCTCCGAAAAAATGGTGACAGAAGCCAAGGAGAGGGGTGTACAAGCTTTGGGTAATAGTGAAAATCCTACTTTCGCTGTCCAAGATTTAGAATCCTTGAGTGGTAACTACCATACAGTTATTTGTTTGGATGTTCTCATCCACTACCCCCAAGAAAAAGCGGATGAGATGATTTCTCACCTTTGTTCTTTGGCCCAGTCACGAATCATTCTCAGTTTTGCACCAAAAACCTGCTTTTTGACCCTCCTCAAGAAAATTGGTAGTTTCTTTCCAGGGCCTAGCAAAGCCACTCGTGCCTATTTACACCGGGAAGCTGATGTAAAAGCTATCCTGGAACGTAATGGTTTTACTATACAAAGAACAGCTATGACCAAAACTCGCTTCTATTTTTCCCGTTTATTGGAAGCAACTCGTCAATCAGCTGAATAATCGGAAAATCGCGGCAAAATCCAGCATATTTTTGCTGCGATTTAATTATCACTAGGACTAGAAACACATAAATACTGGTGAGAAAGTCAAGATATCTATTCAATGACTGGAAGCTAGCAGCAAGTGAGGTTAGAATCGCAAACAAAGCTTAAATTTGACATAAAAATATGAAGACTGCCGAAAAACTTTCTGCTGGCTGGCTACTCATCCTGGGATTTATGTTTTTAGCAATCTCTGTATCAGAAGTATTAAATCAATCCTCTCTACGAAAAGTTAATGTCTATCCTGTAGAAGGAGAACAAGTTTTTTCTGCACCTGAAAATAATGATGCTATCACTGGTGGGATAGTGTTTGGTTTACCGACAATTACTTTGGGTGGCTGGTTAACATTAAGCTTGTATCTGCAAAGCCGTAGGGAAAAGAAGACGCTTAAACAGCAAGCAGATGATGATTTACAATCATTGTTTTATCAAATGCTGCAAGAAAATAATGGCAAAATCACATTGTTACACTTTGCTATGCAATCCCAACTACCAGCAGGGACAGCTAGAAAATATTTAGATGAAAAAGCTAAAGAATTCAATGCGAATTTTAAGGTGAATGAGGAAGGAGCCGTATCATATCATTTTGATGTTTAGTGTGTTGACACGAATTTACGGCTAGGTCTCATGACGCAATTTTTCTTAAGCGTAGCTGCTATTTTTGGCGGTTTATCGGTTGCGGCTGGTGCTTTTGGCGCTCATGCTCTGCGGGACAAACTCAGTGAGCGATCGCTAGAAATTTTCGACACGGGCGCTCGTTATCAAATGTACCATGCCCTGGCACTGTTTTTCGTGGCTATTCTCCTGAGTCGTCTAGAATCACCACCACTGACTTTGATAGCTAGCGGGTGGTTATTTATTATTGGTGTACTAATTTTTTCCGGTAGCTTGTATGTGATTAGTTTAACTGGAGTCAGATCCTGGGGTGCGATCGCTCCTTTGGGAGGAATAGCGTTTATGATTGGTTGGGGTGCTTTAGCTATTACCGCTATCACCTTGAAGCTTTAATGACTCCATAAATTTTATTTCAGGTGGGTTACTCAATCAGTACACACCTGAATTTAACCATCTATTTTTCACTACTTACTAACCAAAACTTTGAGCTTGACAATATATTTTAGTTGGTGGCTGCATAAAGTATTTAAATAATGCTGGGCATAACCAACCTGACATATTTTTATTTGTCCATAAATACCAATGTCCACCATATTCTTCCCTTTGCCAGACTAATTCTGCTTGATAACCAGGAAAGGGTTGGGCAGAAAATAGCAGCTTAAATCCTTCCTCGGCATGGTGAATATCTTGAACCAAAATGTCGATCATTTCTGGTACCCCATTCACAAAGGGTTCTTGAACTAACCCTACCTTTTCATCATCAAATACCCAAGTTTGATGATGTCGATAGGGAAAAATCACCATCATGGAATTGTTCATTTTTTCTGCTCAAATACTCGGTAATTTCGTTTATTATCTGGTGTAGTTCTGCGTAACGGTACTACTTCTGCCTCACTACTTTCTCTGGCCACGCGAATTAATAAAGCCGCAGATACCAAACTAGCAATCATGGAATTACCACCATAACTAAACATGGGTAAAGGTAAACCCGTGGTGGGTAAAGCACCTGTAGCTACACCAATATGTAAAAATGATTGTCCCACCATGACAATAGTTACACCTATAGCCACTAATCTGTTAATGGGATGTTTAGTTTTTAAAGCCACGATTAATCCCAAGGTGGCAAAAATTAAGAGGATTGATAACAGAATTATCCCCCCAGCAAAGCCAAATTCTTCCGCAAATACCGCAAAAATAAAATCAGTATCTTGAATTGGTAAATAAAATAGTTTTTGTTGCGATAGCCCAAATCCTACCCCCCAAGTTTTCCCAGAACCTACAGCTAATAAACTCTGGACTAACTGATAACCATCTCCTTGTGCATCAGCCCAAGGATTCATGAAAGACATCACCCGCCTACGTTGATATTCTTTGATACTAATGCTTAATAAAGCTAACAGGAATCCGCCAATTGCCGTACCACCTAAATATTTATAAGGTAAGCCAGCAGCTAAAGCAATTAACCAAATAGTCATGCCACAAAGTGAGGTGGTACTTAAATTAGGCTGGGCTAAAATTCCTAATAAAACTAAACCGAAAATAACCAGCCACGTTATCCTCACTCGCCAAGTTAATTTATCCCATTGTCCAAACAGTCTGGCACTTTGTAACACTAAAAATGGTTTAATTAATTCTGAAGGTTGAACAGGAATCGGTCCCAAGGCTATCCATCTAGCGGCATCAAAGGCTTTTTTTCCTAGCCCTGGAATCAGGGTGACAAAAATCAACATCAAAAAGAAAATTAAAAACCAATGAGATATCCCTAGAATTTTTTTGATGGGAAGATTAACAATGATGTTGAAGATAATTAATGAAGCTATCACCCACAGTAGTTGTCGCTTGAAATAATATAAACCGTCACCATGACGGTCATCAGCCACCGGATAGGATGCTGAAAACAACATCACCAAGCCGAAAAACAACCACATAAAGGTTAGCCAGCGCAATAGCCGCGCTTCTAAAGCCCATTGAGAGACAGAATCATCAAAAAGGGGTATAAAACGGCGTATATTCACCATTGAGGACAAAGATAAGAAAGGTGTGAGAATGGCATTTCTATTTGATCTGCCTGAAGTACGGCATCAAGAAGATAACACAGTTTTTCTGAGTTTAGATTTGGTATAGGAATATTTTGAGCGATCGCTTCTGCAATAATCTAGTGCCGGAAATCGTTTACTTACTTTGTCCCCACATTATTATCTAATCTAACTCTCGCCGACCTTCTAAAGCTCTTGCTAAAGTCACTTCGTCAGCATATTCTAAATCGCCACCCACCGGTAGACCAAAAGCAATACGTGTCACTTTGGTAAATGGTTTGAGTAGATGACCTAGATATAAGGTTGTGGTTTCCCCTTCTACACTGGGACTAATGGCTAAAATCACTTCTTGTGGTTGTTGCTGACTGACCCTTCGCACTAAAGCCTGGACTGTTAATTGTTCTGGGCCCACTCCATCCATGGGAGAAATTACACCACCTAACACATGGTACTTACCTTTATATTCACGGGTTTTTTCCAATGCAATCACATCCCGTGAATCTGCTACCACACAGATAGTATTGTTATCTCGGTTAGGGTTACGACAAATATCACATACTGGTTCAGCCGATAGGTGATAACAAACTTGACACAAACCTACCTGTTTTTTCGCGTCAATTAAGGCTTGGGCTAAAGCTTCTACTTCCGCTTCGGGACGCTTTAAAATGTGCAACGCTAAACGCTGGGCGCTTTTGGGGCCGACTCCAGGTAACCGTTGCAGTTGTTCGATTAATCTTGCTAAAGGTCGTGCGTAAACCGTTGTTTTGTCCTCCCAATGTTCTCATCGTAACTATTTTAGACTATGCCGATTCACAAAAACTAGAATCAAAAAATATTATTTTATCTGGTGCTGAATAGCAAAATATCAATCTTGATAAATCTTATTTATCGTGGATAAATTCATGGATGCGCTCTCCAATTTTTGCTAATAAATCGGCATCATCGGCATCATACCATTCTATTTGCGGATAGGCTCTAAACCAGGTGCGTTGACGCTTGGCAAATTGACGTGTATGCAATACTGTTAACTCCTGTGCTGTAGTTAAAGTAATTTCTCCCCCTAAATATTGTTTGATTTCCTGATAGCCTAAAGTATTTAATAAGGGCAAATCTACACCATATTTTTGGCATAAATATTCCACTTCATCTACTAAGCCATCTGCCATCATGGCCTCAGTACGTCGCTGAATTCTGGACTCTAATCTGTCGGCATCACAATCTAAACCAATTTGTAAAATGGGATAATTGGGTGGGTTTTCTCCCTGCTGGTCAGAAATGGGTATACCAGTGACGTAGTATACCTCTAAAGCCCTTAAAGTTCTGACTAAATCATGGGGATGAATTTTTTGGGCAGCCAGGGGATCAACTT
The DNA here is from genome assembly GCF_014698825.1 of Richelia sinica FACHB-800. GTDB lineage: Bacteria > Cyanobacteriota > Cyanobacteriia > Cyanobacteriales > Nostocaceae > FACHB-800. Next base: position 313,935 of record NZ_JACJTT010000001.1, on the reverse strand, counting down.
GTTGTAACATCCCATAAAGTTGGGTTTGACCTAAGGATTCTAGATGCGATCGCAATTCTGGCTGTGGTGCTACTCTGGGAATCTTCATCCCCTGCACAATTGACCGGATATATAAACCTGTTCCCCCCACCAATAACAATGGAGAAATACCCAAATTAGCAATTAAAGCTTGTGCTTGCTCCTGATAATCTGCTACTGTCATTGTTTCAGTTGGGTCGCAGATATCAATTAAATAATGGGGAACTAATTTTTGTTCTGCTAGGTTCGGTTTAGCTGTGCCAATGGTAAACTCCCTATACACTTGCCGAGAGTCAGCACTCAAAATCACTGCACCTAATTTTGGTGCTAAATTCAATGCCAATCCAGATTTTCCCGTTGCTGTCGCCCCACAAATCACTATTAACTTATTCATTAGTCAGTCGTTATTCTTGCTTGTGAATTTTTAATTTTTAATTGGGAATTTTTCAAGGGTTGCAACCCCTATATAAACTTCTCATTAAATTGCGCTACGGACGGCAACAAGGCTTTTGTGTTAAAATTTTGGAGTGATTTGACTTTTTTAGCCTTTGGGCAATTTCAACCCCACGCATCAGGAGAATTTTCATGACGAGCAGTTACAGTGCCGATCAGATTCAAGTTCTGGAAGGTCTGGAAGCCGTCCGCAAACGACCAGGGATGTATATTGGTTCCACAGGGCCGCGAGGACTCCACCATTTAGTTTACGAGGTCGTGGACAACGCGATTGATGAAGCTTTGGCTGGCTATTGTACCCATGTTGAGGTAGATATCAACGCTGATGGTTCCTGTACCGTCACAGACAATGGTCGGGGTATTCCTACCGATATTCACCCAAAAACAGGGAAATCAGCTTTAGAAACTGTATTAACTGTACTGCACGCCGGGGGTAAATTTGGCGGTGGTGGTTATAAAGTTTCTGGAGGTTTGCACGGGGTTGGTGTATCCGTAGTCAATGCCCTATCTGAAGTTGTAGAAGTAACAGTTTGGCGAGACAAGAAGGTACATATCCAACGTTATGAACGGGGTATTCCAGTCACTGACTTGCAAGTCAAGGCTTACAAAGAAGCTAGAACTGGAACTTCTGTCCTGTTCAAGCCAGACGCACAAATTTTTACCACTGGTACAGAATTTGATTATATTACTTTAGCTGCTCGCCTGCGGGAATTAGCGTATTTAAATGCAGGTGTGAAAATTACCTTTACAGATCATCGCTTAGAGTTATTAAAGAGCGATACGCCCAAGGTCGAAACCTACGAGTATAAAGGCGGGATCAAAGAATATGTCGCCTATATGAATCGGGAAAAGCAGCCCTTACATGAGGAAATTATTTTCGTTCAGGGAGAACGGAATAATGTCCAAATCGAAGTGTCTTTGCAATGGTGTACTGATGCGTATACTGATAACGTGCTGGGTTTTGCTAATAATATCCGCACCGTTGACGGTGGTACACATCTAGAAGGTTTAAAAGCAGTTTTAACTCGGACTTTAAATGCGATCGCTCGCAAGCGGAATAAAATCAAAGAAAATGAAGCCAATCTCAGTGGTGAACATGTCCGCGAAGGTTTGACCGCAGTCATTTCCGTGAAAGTCCCCGACCCAGAATTTGAAGGACAAACCAAAACTAAACTGGGGAATACAGAAGTTAGAGGTATTGTTGATTCTTTAGTTGGGGAAGTCCTCACCGAATATCTAGAGTTTCGTCCCGGTATTGCTGATTCAATTTTAGATAAAGCTATTCAAGCTTTTAAAGCCGCAGAAGCAGCCCGTCACGCACGAGAGTTAGTTAGAAGAAAATCAGTCCTAGAATCTTCTCCCTTACCCGGTAAATTAGCTGATTGTAGTTCCCGCGACCCCTCAGAATCGGAGATTTTCATCGTAGAAGGCGATTCAGCCGGTGGCTGTTTTCATGGTGATACACTGGTCAATATAGTCGATAGAGGAAAGCTTACCTTTAGGCAAATTATTGCTGAACGAGAGCAGAATATACAACATGAATGCTTCACTATGGATGGTGATGCAATGGTTCCGGGACAAATTATCAATCCCCGGATGACCAAAGCCAATGCTGAAGTTGTGAAGGTAACATTTAACAATGGCGAAAGTGTTATCTGTACTCCAGATCACCTCTTTTTACTGAAGGATAACAGCTATAAGCCCGCTAAAGAGTTAACACCTTACGACTTACTCAAGCAATCAACTCCCATTGCTAGCGCTATAAAGGAAAATGGTGAAATTCCTTCAGTGTCTAGTTTGAGGGTTGATAAAGTTCAACCTTTAACAGAGCGTGTTGACGTTTATGATATAGAAGTTCCTGAAACCCACAATTTTCAACTAGCCTGTGGTGTATTTGTCCACAATAGCGCCAAGCAAGGACGCGATCGCCGCACTCAAGCTATCCTGCCTTTACGCGGTAAAATACTTAACATCGAGAAAACCGACGACGCGAAAATTTACAAAAATAACGAAGTTCAATCTCTAATTACAGCCCTTGGTTTAGGCGTAAAAGGTGAAGAATTTGATTCGTCACAATTACGGTATCATCGAATAGTAATTATGACCGACGCAGACGTAGATGGCGCGCATATACGTACTTTGTTACTGACTTTCTTCTATCGGTATCAAAGAGCTTTAATTGAACAAGGTTTCATCTATATTGCTTGTCCACCACTCTACAAAATGGAACGGGGCAAAAATCATGAATACTGTTATAGCGATCGCGAATTACAACAATGTATCGCCAAATTACCAGCCAACGCTAACTACACCATCCAGCGGTTCAAAGGGTTGGGGGAAATGATGCCGGAACAACTGTGGACAACCACCATGAACCCGGAAACTCGGAAAATGAAGCAGGTGGAAATTGAAGATGCCGCCGAAGCTGATCGCATATTCACCATCTTAATGGGCGATCGCGTCGCACCTAGAAGAGAATTCATCGAAACCTATGGTGCTAAACTTAATCTCACCGATTTAGATATTTAGCAACCTTAATTTCCTTTTTTTGCCGATTCTGTTAATGGGTAATGGGTTATAACCTATTACCCACTAATTTTTGTTGATTTCATTACTTTTGAGGATTATTTGGTCATCAGTTTGGTTTCATTGCTAATCACTTTTTCTCGATTACCAATTACCATAAATTATTGGGCAACTCCACTGACAAATGATTTCTCAATTGATTAAAATATCGTTATATACAATCAGAACAGTTTGTCAAGTTGCATAGGGTTGAAATCCCAACCTTGCGCTAAGGTGTGAATAAGGCCGAATTCAGACAAAGCTCAACTCATCTGTAAAACGGTCTACTTGGGCACAACCTTAACATTCCAGTGCAGGGAATTGCCATCCTATATACAAAGTTCAGTGATGGAACATTAACTCCCCCACTGTTCATTTATTACCGTATCTACTCAGGCGGTTAAACCCGCTGCCGTTTTCCACAAAGAGATTTATGAAGGAAATATCAAGATGGGTGTATTAATACTTCTCCTTTGAGTTAAAATCTAATCCCCTGTTGCCAGGGAATAGTTTTAGTCATAAATCTCTAGAATCACGCCATAGCAAGTGTCCCTACCTTTTAATCTAATGAGAATGCCACTGTAAAACTAAAAAGTTTTCAACAAGATTTAATGGTGTCACTACCGTTTTTCATGTCTTTTTGATAAAAGTGGCTTCCTCTGGCTAACAAGAGTTAATGATTAACACACAAAAAGAGTGCAATTTCTGTGAAACAGGCTACAATCGGAACAGTCTTTACAGTGAAATCGACCAGCAGTCATGTCTATTTGCCTTCAGTGGTTAATTTCTAGATGAAGATTAGTCTGATGACGACTAAATCAATCAGAAGTTGTGTAAAGCGGCAACAGAAATGACTTTTACTTCCCATGAGCGATCACCTGACAGTGAAATGCTATGGAGGTAAAAACCCCGCCCTATACAGGGGTTGCATCGGTTAAACAATCATGGATTTAGCCACAAGACTAATTTCCATTGAACATTTGCTCATTTATAAGAGCAGCCAAAATATCTTGAGTAATTGATTCTGCAAGGAGCATGAGGAACGCGGCATGAACCAGGCTAACAACGTACTCGAAAGCAATTATCAGCCTGACCTAGAAATAATGAATCAGCCTGATTTCGAGGAGTTAGAAGAACTCTTAATAGAGGATGAAGAGGACTTGCTACTCGCTGATGACGGCGAAATTGATGATTTTTTAGAGCCTCAGTCTGATGAGGACGACGCAAAGTCTGGAAAAGCCGCTAAATCGCGTCGTCGGACACAAAGTAAGAAAAAGCACTACACCGAAGATTCGATTCGCCTGTACTTGCAAGAAATTGGGAGAATCCGTCTACTAAGGGCAGATGAAGAGATTGAATTGGCTCGGAAAATTGCGGATTTACTGGAATTAGAAAGAATTCGCGAAAAACTAGCCGATCAATTGGATCGCGATCCCAAAGACAGTGAATGGGCTGAAGCAGTACAAATGCCATTGCCAACTTTCCGCTATCGTCTGCACTTAGGACGCAGAGCGAAAGATAAGATGGTACAGTCTAACCTCCGTCTTGTGGTTTCCATCGCCAAGAAATACATGAATCGTGGCTTGTCTTTCCAAGATTTGATTCAAGAAGGCAGTTTAGGCTTGATTCGTGCGGCAGAAAAGTTTGATCACGAAAAAGGTTATAAATTCTCTACCTACGCTACATGGTGGATTAGACAAGCAATTACTAGAGCGATCGCTGATCAATCTCGCACCATTCGTCTCCCAGTTCACCTTTACGAAACTATTTCTCGCATCAAGAAAACTACCAAACTATTATCTCAAGAAATGGGTCGCAAACCTACAGAAGAAGAAATTGCGACTCGCATGGAAATGACCATTGAGAAACTGCGTTTTATTGCTAAATCAGCACAACTACCCATTTCATTAGAAACGCCCATTGGGAAAGAAGAAGATTCTCGATTGGGCGATTTTATTGAATCCGATGGTGAAACACCAGAAGATCAAGTTTCTAAAAATCTCCTGCGGGAAGACTTAGAAAAAGTCCTCGATAGCCTCAGCCCCCGCGAGCGAGATGTCCTCAGACTCCGTTACGGCTTAGATGATGGACGGATGAAAACCTTGGAAGAAATCGGCCAAATCTTCAACGTTACACGGGAGCGGATTCGCCAAATTGAAGCCAAGGCACTGCGTAAACTACGCCATCCCAATCGTAACAGTGTGCTCAAGGAATATATCCGTTAATTAGTCAGTAGCTAGCCTGACAACTAAACAATAAAGAACCTGGCAGTAGTGATTAATTGCCAGGTTTTTTATCATTTAAATCTTGGGTTTAAAAATTAGAGAATGCCCCAGAAGTGCAGGAAACCTTGACCAGAAAACAACTCAATCAAAGTAGCCGCTAAAAAGCCAATCATTGCCAAGCGACCGTTCCATACTTCTGCTTGTGGAGTAAAACCCCAACGCCAAGCGTTGCGATCTTCAACGATAGGAGCATTAGCTGTTTTTGTTGCATTAGTCATGATTCGCACTCCAAGCTTATTTACTAAGTTTTTTTGACTTATGTAAATAAATATAACAAAAATTTTCAGATTATAACTCATCAATCCTTAACATTTGGACTGCTGATAGCGCCGCGTGGTTCAGCTATACTTCTGAATTCCTCCCTACTGACACCGTACAACGGTAATAATCTTCTCATCTCGATTGAGTTGGAGAACATTTTCCCCTTTGTCATCCTTACTTAAAATCGGCACTGTATCTACAGGTATTCGCACCACTCGTTCCTTATTGGTTACCAGAGCGACTTCTGTATTGGCAACGGCTAGAACCATACCTGCTAAGTGGTCAGTTTTATTATTAAATCTCACTACCTGTGTGCCTAAGTCACCACGATTAGCGCCTCTCATATGACTAACCTCTAATCGTTTGGCATATCCTTCCTCGGTGACCATTAAAATCTGTTCATCTTTCTTAACAGTCACACAGCCAACCATGTTTTGATTTTTTAACAGCCGGAAAGCCTGTAAACCCATGGCGGCCCGACCCATAATCGGTAATTGCTCATCATTGACGGCAAAGCGCAAGATTCGACCACCAGAACTGGCTAAAATCAAATGTTCGCTTGTGGTAGTGAATTGGGTAAAGGACAATTCATCATCATCTTTGAGTTTTAAAATGGTGATGCCACGGCGAGATAAATTGGTGAATTCATTTAAAGACAGGCGCTTGATGCGTCCTTGTTTGGTTAAGAGGACGATTTGCCCATGTTCAGGATTGTCTGGCAGTAAGAAGCGATTCACAACTCCCTCTGTGTTACCTTGAGCCGTACTCGTGAGTAAGGTAATTAACGGCGTACCTCTAGGAGAACGGGCTGTAGTGTGAGGAATTTCGCCGACAGAGACAGGATAAACTTTACCACCACTGGTGAGGATGAGTAGTTCTTTGTCGGTGCTAGCTGCTTCGGTTTGGATGACGAAGTCATGGTCATTGACACCGATTTCTGATTTTGGTTTTTTGCCTGTAGGTGATAGACGACGGACGTAACCACGCTGGCTAAATTCTAAAATGGCTTCTTCTGGGGGCTGTTCTGGTTTGAAAGTTGGGGTTTTAGATTTGGGATTTTCTTCGTCATCTGCTGCTGCTTGTTTTGTCCCTTTTTCTTCTTTAGCTGGGATGTCGCTAGCGGTGAGAATTCTGGTTCGACGGGAATCACCGTATTTACGTTTGAGCGATCGCAAATCTTTTTTCAGGGCCTTTAATAATTCCCTTCTGTCTGCCAATAATCTCCGTAACAAGTCAATTTGCTCGGTTAATTGGTCAAATTCTTGCTGTAAGTTTTGCTGTTCTAAGCTGGTGAGGCGGCGTAACGGCATTGCCAAAATTGCATCGGCTTGCACCTCAGTTAACTCTAATTGATTACAGAGACTGAGTTTAGCGGTACTACCATCAGCAGCTTGACGCAAAATTTCGATCACCCGATCTAAATTTGCCAGAGCTTTGAGCAAGCCAGCCACTAAATGTGACCGATTTTCCGCTTTGCCTAACTCGTAGCTGTAGCGACGATTGAGAGTATGTTCCCGGAACTTTAAAAATTCCTCCAACAGTTGACGCAAGCTTAACTGACGAGGTTGTCCATCAACTAAAGCTAAGAGAATCGCACCAAAATTAGTTTGTAGGGCGGTTTGGTGATAGAGGTGTTGGAGAATTTCCTGGGGATTGGTATCTCGTTTGAGTTCAATGACTACCCGCATCCCTTCGCGATCGCTTTCATCTCGAATATCAGAAATGCCGTGTAACCGCCCTTGATTGACCAATTCGGCTACTTTCTCAATCCAACCGGCTTTATTCACCTGATAGGGCAATTCTGTCACGACTATAGACATCCGCCGCTTTGTCCCTTTACCACCAGGAATTTCCTCTACATTAGCCACACCCCGCAGCACAATCGAACCTCTGCCTGTGGAGTAGGCTTCCTTGATTCCTCCATCTCCAACTATTTCGCCACCGGTGGGGAAATCTGGGCCGGGAATCAACTCCCATAATTTTTCTGCTGATAAATCTGGATGGTCAATCAGAGCTATTAATCCATCTACCACTTCTCCTAAATTATGAGGTGGTATATTCGTAGCCATACCCACCGCAATACCTGCACAACCATTCAGGAGTAAAAAGGGTAATTGGGCCGGTAAAACTGTTGGTTCTTGTTGTGAATTGTCAAAATTGCCGATAAATTCTACAGTTTCTTCGCCGATTTCCGACAGCATTCCTTCGTGGCTGACTGGTGCAAGGCGCGTTTCTGTATAACGCATAGCCGCTGGTGGGTCGTTATCGACGCTGCCAAAATTACCATGTCCAGACAGGAGGGGATAACGGCTGGAAAAATCCTGTACTAGCCTCACTAAGGCATCATAAACCGCTTGGTCACCATGAGGATGATATTTACCTAGTACATCACCAACGACACGGGCACATTTTCGATAAGGTCGCTCTGGTGTGAGACCCAGTTCGTGCATAGCATATAAAATCCGTCGATGCACTGGCTTCAAGCCATCTCGTACATCTGGTAATGCTCGCCCTACAATCACACTCATGGCATATTCTAGATAAGACCGTTGCATCTCGGTGTGCAGGGCTGTGGTGATGACCTGTCCCGTTGAGAGAAGGTTTAACTGTTTTGCCATGAGCTTTTTTCCCTGAAGTTTAACTACACAAAGGAGGGTGGAACTTTACACTGTAGCAATCACAGCATAACGGATGGAATAGGTTTCCTGACAAAATCTTGATACACATTAGAAAAAAACCAGTAGTATTATCCTTGTTTTCTGGTATCCACATTAATGATGATTAAAAGTAAAGCAGAGTGCTGTTTTATTTAGATGGTATTACCACTTACATGTATAAGTAAAATTCCCATGAAAACAGTTTTAATTGTCGAAGACGATCTCATCAATGCTCGCGTTTTCTCGAAGATTTTGACTAAGCGAGGTGGCTTAGGTGTCAAACATACGGAAAATGTTGATGAAGTGATGAAAATAGCCCAAGCCAGAGAAGCTGACTTGATTCTCATGGATGTTTCTCTTTCTCGCAGCGTCTACCAAGGTAAATCTGTTGATGGCATCAAGATTACACAAATGTTAAAATCCGACCCACAAACAGCTAGTTTACCTGTTATTTTGGTGACTGCCCATGCGATGGAAGGCGATCGCGAGAATTTCCTCAGACAAAGTGGTGCAGATGGCTATATTTCTAAGCCGGTGGTAGACCATCAACAATTTGTTGACCAGATTATGGAACTATTACCTAAAGACAGTGTAAATGGTTAATCAGGTAATAGGTAATGGGTAAAGGTTGTACCAATTCCCAATCACCAATTACCAATCACCCTGTTTATTGTGTATTCCCTGGATTAGAGCTAGATGAATCGTCGCGCTCTTGTAAAGCTGCTTGAATTCCTGGTAGTTCTAAGAATTTTTTCGTATCGGCTAGCAGACGTTCACCCCAAAGATTTTGTTTGAGAAAATCTAAATCAGCATAGCGTTGATCAATGCGGAGTGCTGATGCTCCCATAGCTATGCCTTGCTGGCTATCACCTTTAACATATAATGCCACTGCTAAGGCTAATAACGGTTCAGCAGCTTGTTTATCAATGTTAGTGGCTAATTGCCATTGTTTAATCGCCCCTTCTTTATCACCCTGTTCGTATTTGATTAAACCAATGTTATTAATGGCTGGCCAGAATTTTTTATCTTGGTCAACAGCTTTATTAAATTGAGCGATCGCCTCTGGCATTCTGCCTAACATGAAGTAGGCGTTACCTAAATCAAACAAACCTTCTGTATCATTGGGTTTGAGCTTCAAACCTGTTTGATAATGCTCCGCCGCAGCTTGATAATTTTTCTGTTGAAAGTTCGCTGAACCCAAGGCAAACAGCACATCAGCGTTTTTGCTATTGAGACTTTGTGCTTTCTTCAGGCTCGTGATTGCTTGATCAAACTGTTTACTCTGTAAATACAACCCACCCAACAGAAACCATACCTTGTCATTATTGGGAGCTAGTTGAGTTGCTAATCGCGCTCTTGGCAAAGCTAAATCGATTTGCTGGAACTGCGCTAATTGAGCAGCTTCCTGAGCCAAACTCAAACCTTGCTTCTCCAACCTCGCTCCATCTAGTTGTAGTGTATGCGGTAATAGAGCTTGTGCGTGAACAACCTTGGGCATACTCCACACACTACAGGCAACCAATAGAGAAATCAAACGAACATATTTAGGCACGTTATCGCCTCTGGGACACAAATCAAAGAATCTTTCCGATAGCTTAAACGATCTTCACTCTAGACGAAAAGTGGCAGCTAGGACTTGAGGGTAAAACAACAGTCAGAGTAGGTCTGGAAAATATGTGTTATGGCAGGTGACAGGTGACAGGTGACAGTGCTAAAAGCCTTTGACTGTCTAAGTTTTAGTGTTAGTTAATGTCCTAACCGCTCTGTCCATTGCTATATCTCCCTTGTAGAGACATTCCATGGCTTGTCTCTACATTGTAATGATTAATTAACCATTTATTTTGTGTTACATTACCAAGAATTTATATTAACGTGAGTTCGATAGAGGTCATCGAACTCACGTTAAATCTAGGTTGATTTTTCTCCCTCAACCTAGCTATTTACCTTTAGGGTATTGTCAAACATCAGTGATTAAGTCCCATCATTTTTCAGCAATTCTGTCAGCATCTCCAACTGTTTTTAGTTGGCAATCAGAGGATTTTATTCAATTGCTCAAGCAGGCTGCTCAAACAACAGGATTAACTGTTGTTGGTGAACTTGTAGTGACATTTCAACCTCAGGGAGTCTCCGCCGTTGTGTTATTAGCAGAATCCCATATAGCGCTGCACTTTTGGCCGGAAGCGGCAAAGGTGACTATTGACATTCATATTTGTGATTATCAACAAGAGAATTTGCCCAAAGCCCAAATGCTTACACAAATACTCACTCAGGCGATTAGTAACTCAGATAAAAATAATTTTTGGTATTATTTATCTATCCATGATTAAAAACACCAGGCAATTAAAAACGAGGCAGCGATATAGGCGAATGCTTCTATTAAACCTGCACCAACGTTAGGTATTTCTTGATTAACTATTTCATCAGAAATTTTCACACCAGGTACTAAAATTAAATCAGCAATAAAGCGAATTATTATTAATAAACCTAAACAGAAAAATAGCACTAGAGCATAACGAAGAAAACTAATATTCCAGGTGACAAATTCAGCAGAAAAAGCAACTCGGACAATATTACCAGCCGCAATCAATAATCCAGCTAAACCTACACCAGCGGCAGGATTATTGCGTTTTTCAATTTCTGCAAACACATTGTATTTAGCGAAATTGGGATAAGCAAAACTAACTAATACTAATACTAGTAAACCAATTAACCAACTAACTAAGGCCACCAACCAACCACCACTTTCTCCAGCCAAAGCCGCATTTAAAATCAAGCCATTAGCGATATGGTTCCCGGCTTCTACGGTAGCTGCACCAATATTTCTATCTTGGATGATTTCTCGTTCACAATTAAAGTGACGCAAAATTAATTTATCTCCCACCCAAGCACCTGCCAACATAAAAAAAATCACCATGATACCGTAGTTGGCTAAATACAAGGCTTTATTGGGCAAACTACCTGAATTTTGACCTAAAACACCACCTAAGGCGATGACAATACCAAAATAATAGCCTACTAGAGCGATCGCTACTGCTGGGTTATCTTTAACAAATAACTCTAAGTTTAATTCTATCCGTCGTCGAAACAGCTTTTGGTAAATAAATTGTCCTAGCCAAAATAAGCTAAAACCTATGGCTAATTCTAGAATGACTACTCCTGATTGTGTGAATCCATCAATTAATAATTGATTCATTTATTACCCCCTCCCAAGTTTTTGAAATAAGCTAATGAGTGTGTCAGCTAACTGGTCATAAAAAAAGTAATCATGAGCGCCTATAGTTTTAATTACTTCACCACCAAATTGTTCTTTAAATTTGGAAAATTTGGCATAGGCGTGATGAGGTTCTAAGTTAAAACCATAGAAATCATAAAACTGGCAACCTCGTTGTTTTGCTCTTTGTATTGCTTGCCAATGTAAGCTATAGCTTGCCATCACCTGTGGGTGGTTATCGCTTCTGCCCCCATATAAATAAGTTGCTCGATTCTGGCAATAAATTACTAATATTCCCGCTAATATTTCTCCCTGCCAACTAGCTAAACCAATTTCTGCCATATTCTGAGGAAATAGGGTTTGGCAGAGATTAATAAAAAATCCGTAGGGTTCACCAAAAAATTTCTGACGTTGCACTGTTTCCCAAAACAAGTCATAAAATAAAGGAATTGCTTGGGCATCACAAGTGAATTCTGTTTTGACTTGATAGCGTTGGGAAAGGCGAATGTTATAACGTCCCTTTGGCTTCATATCGGCAAGAATTTTACTGATATTAGGGCGTAAATCCACTAATAAAGTTTCTGATGGTAATAAGTCAGCTGGAGCACGAGTGAAGCCTTGGAGGTAATCAGGTTTTTCACACCATAGAGGTTCAATTCGCAGTGCGATCGCACCATTTTTTTGTGCTAGTTTTTCTGCGGTTTTTAATAATAACTGCATTCCTTGTTCAGGTTCTTGCTCTGGTAATATAGGCCCACCAGGAGCAATTAATAAATTAGCATTGTTACTATGGGGATATAAATAATAAATACATCCTCCCACTAATTTTGTTTCTAAAAACAAACCATAGCGAAAGGTTTGATAACCTTCGATTTCCTTAAAATCTGCCCATGGGCAAGTTTGCATAAAGCAACCATCAGGCACTGAATTTACCAATAAATTCCAATCTGAATATTCTCCTTGAGTTAATTCTCTAATTGTTAATTCCATTTTTTATGTCAATTAGGCATGAAAAATATTGCCATATCTCAAATTACTCATCATTAGATTGTTTTAATGCAGTAGCTAACCAATATCCTCCGACCACAGTCATGATAAAACCTATAAATTTACCATCACCACTACTATAATCATCTCCACTGCTATAACTGGAACCTTTAGCAAATACCGAATCTGGAGCAACTAAGTTAGCCATTAACAAAGTCACAGATAACATAGTGATAAATTCAGCAACTCTCGGTGACAAGTGAGGCAAGGGTTGTTTATGATTAATTATTTCAGCTAATTTTTTCAATTCACTAGCTGTTTGGGGTGGTAATTCTGAGGCTCTAGCCAATAATTTATTTAATAGCTGCTTAGTATCTATTTCTGCTAATAATTCTTTAATATATGCCAACCATGTCGATGTCATTTTTGGGTTATGATAGTGATGGCGTGCGGGAATGAGACGATTAATTTCACCTAAATTTTCTGCACTCGATGGGGCAGCATAGATATTTTCTAACCAAAATTTCGTCACCGATTCTAAATCGAGAAAATCACCATCGCCAATTTCTGTGGTTGCTGTTTCTGTTACATCCAAAAAATCGATGTGACCATCACAATTTACAGCCACATTTCCTGTTGTGACTGGTGCATTCAGCAGGTAATATAATAATTGAGGACTGTCAATGGTGTGAACGAGGACGTTGTGCCGAGAGTGTGCGATCGCATTGGCAAAGAAAAATGCCTGTAGTAACTGGCTTTGGTTTAAGGAATTTAAATCATCGGGTAAATAAATTGTCTCTATTTCTTCTCTGGTAATGACCTGGACTGAAGCCAACAAGAAGCCCCAATGACCATAGCCATGGTTCTTAAATGAGGGAATATCTAGTTGTAACGGCTTTACCATGAAATCGGCTGCTAATATAGTTTGATATAAACACCAAAAAGCTGTGGTTTTCTGTTCTGGAGAAACACCATTAGTACAGATAATTCCCGGTGCAATTAATACTCGATTAATTTCTTGAAACCATTCTCGGCTATATATTTGCGTTTCTGCTGATGAATGAGGATAGGTAAAATCACAAATAATAATGTGGTAATGATTATCTGGTAATTGAGAAACAAATCTCAAGGCTTCTTGGACATGAATAGTAACTTTTTCGCTCTCTAAACTACCCAAGTTATAAGGCTTAAATATCGTTTTGCCTAGTTCTATAACTTCTGAACTGTAATCAACTAAGTCGATTTTTTTAACTTGCTCAAATCGCAATACATCTCGCAGTGCTAAACCATCACCACCACCACAGATTAACACATGTAAATCTGTATGAGGAAATCTCTGGATTGCTAACCCTACAGCCGGAATTACCAAATGTTCATGATAAATGGCTTCATCAGCAGTATCAAACTGCAAATCTCCATTGATATAAAAAGCAATACTCTGGTCATGGTGTTCAATAAATAATGAAATAGGCATTGGTAATTTATCCAAATATCATTAGCAAAATTCCCACGGACATGGTGATCAAAGCTAAGACAATCTGAATAATTTTCTCTGGGTCAATTCCATTGGTTTGCGAGTATTTATTAATATTTTTTTGCAGTTTATCAAATTCGACTGGCTTTACTATCTTAGTAGAATAAATATTTAATTTTCCATCAGAAAAAGCTTCTATTGCCAAATTTAATGTATGGTCTAAATTCCAATAATCCCAAGTCAGGCGAGATTTTCTTTCTCCTTCTACCTGATAACTACCTTGAGTTTGGGAATCAAAATAATAGGATTTGTAAAAAAGTTTTAATTCTGGATAGGGTTCCGCCCTTGATTGCATATCTTGCCACAGTTGAGGGACGATATTGACCGATGAATTTGGTAAAAATAAGCTCACATCTGGCAATTCACTAGCAAGATACCAATTCACTGTATTTGGGGTTTGGTTGGGGTCGAATTCTCGTAGCAAGTAATATTCTGACCCACCATATGATTTTAACAACCACTCCTGGGTTTCATAGCCTTCAGGGTCTTGATATCTGCTGTAATCTTCTATATCCCAATCAACACTGTGATACCTGATGCGATCGCCTGGACGCAACCCCTGGAGTTGGTCTTGAGTAACAATTGTGGGCATAAAAGCGTCAATGTCAGCAATTGTGATGCACTACCATATCATCCATACCGTCCCAGGTGCTAGTAAATTTTAAATGACTTTACACAGTAGTTGACGCGATCGCTATTAATTTGTTAAAAATAAGTAATAACATACTTATTTATGGCACGCACACAAAAAATTACCAACGAGCAAATTTTAGCCGCAGCCCGTGAGGTATTTCTCGACCAAGGTTTCACTGGGTCAACTTTAGACATTGCTCAAAAAGCCGGCATTTCTGAAGCATCAATTTTTAAAAGGTTTTCCACAAAAGAAGAATTGTTTTTCGCATCTATGGGTATCCCAGAAAAACCCCAATGGGTGCAAGAAATAGAGTCCTTAGTAGGGAAAGGAGATATTAAACAAAACCTCATTTATATCAGTCAACAAATCCTCGACTTTTATCGTCAAGTAATGCCACGGATGATGATGCTACGCTCCTGTGGTAAAACATTACCAGAAATGAATAGTACGAAGTCAAAACCTAGTCGTGATCTCAAAGCACTCACTCTTTTTTTAGAGCAAGAAATTGCCCAAGGTAGACTCCGCTGTAATGATGCGAAAACCATGGCACTAATGTTGATTGGTTCATTAATGAATTATGTGTTTCTGGAGCAAATGAATGTGATTCCTAGCGTCATTACACCAGAACCTATGTTTATTCAACAGATGGTAGAGATGATTTGGCAAGGGATTGCACCTGCTTTGGAAGATTAAAACAAGTATTTATTTTTTTTATCGTATTAATAAGTAATTACTTACATTTTTTTAATATTGAAAATTTATTCATAGTAAAAAAAAATTGATATCTATCAGTAATTTCCCTTTTTATTCCCTCGAAAACTCGCTCATTTCACCCAATTAGGTGAGAATTGAATACAATTAAAACATTAGTATTAAAAATTTATTTAGTAACTTTTTACCTACCTCTCACTATGATTTCGAGTCTTTGCGTATGACCTCCTACATAGAAATTCCTTTCCTTGGCAAAAAAGTTAAATATCCATTGCGTTGGCTGATGGGAATCTTGGCCAGTAGCGTTTTGATAGTGGGAACAACCACCACCATTAAATCTTTACATCCAAATGCCAAAAAACTAGATATTACCGAATTAACAGTACCCGTAGAAGCTAAAAAAGTCACTGTGCGAATTACCGCTAGTGGTAAAGTGCAACCGATACAAAGCGTCAACATTAGCCCGAAAAGTCCAGGCATACTCAAAGACTTAGAAGTTGAACAAGGACAAACGGTGCAAAAAGGCCAAATTATTGCCCGCATGGATAATTCCCAAATCAGAATGCAGATTCTCCAATATCAAGCTAACCTCCAACAGACAAAAGCGCAGTTAGCGGAAAGTTTAGCAGGTAGTCGTCCTGAAGAAATTGCCCAAGCCAAAGCCCAATTAGCCCAAGCACAAGCTCAATTAGCCATCGTTCGGGAGGGAAACCGTACCCAAGAAATTCAACAAGCCCAAGCTCAAGTAGATGCAGCACAAGCCCAGGTAGAATTAACTCAAGCAAGACTAAAACGTTATCAAGGTTTAACAAAAGAAGGTGCAACTTCCCAAGACACCTTGGAACAGTATGCTAGTGAAGATAAAAGAGCAAAAGCTAGTTTAGCGGAAGCCCAACGTCGATTATCCTTGCTCAAAAGTGGCAACCGCAACGAAGATATTACCAAACAAGCAGCGGTAGTGGCTCAACAACGAGAAGCATTACGCAAACTACAAAATGGTAGTCGTCCTGAAGAAATTGCCCGTTTGAGAGCATCTGTCGCTGCGGCTCAAGCACAGTTAAAACAACAACTAGTAGAGTTAGAAGATACGATTATTCGCGCTCCGTTTTCAGGAATAGTTACCCAAAGATACGCTACTCCTGGTGCTTATGTCAGTCCTGCTATTTCTGCTTCCAGTGATGCTTCTGCTACCTCTACCTCCATAGTGGCTTTAGCTAGGGGCTTAGAAGTGCTAGCAAAAGTGCCGGAAGTAGATATTCCCATGATTAAACCAGGGCAAAAAGTCGAAATTGTCGTCGATGCCTATCCTGATGAAGTTTTTCAAGGAAAGGTGCGGTTAATTGCCCCAGAAGCAGTAGTAGAACAAAATGTGACTTCTTTTCAGGTGCGGGTTGCTATAGAAACTGGCAAAGATAAATTACGTTCGGGGATGAATGTCAGTGAAATTACGTTTATTGGTGACACCATCAATAATGCTTTGTTGATTCCCCAGGAAAGCATCGTTACCCAACAAGGTAAAACAGGGGTAATGGTTCCCGATGCAGAGAATAAACCTCAATTTCGTCCCATCACTATCGGCACTAATATTGATAGCCAAGTGCAAGTGTTAGAGGGATTGGAACCAGGAGAGAGAGTCTTTATTGACCTGCCGAAAGAAAATAAGCAACCGTAAATTATTGACACAATCATGGATATTGTCGAAAGCGTCAAAATGGCCACCACTACTCTACTAGCAAATAAGCTACGTAGTAGCTTAACCATGCTAGGAATTATCATCGGTAATGCTTCAGTTATTGCCATGATTGGCATTGGAGAAGGAGCACAAAAACTAGCAACAGAGCAGTTTCAATCCTTGGGGCCAAATGTACTGTTTATTATTCCCGGTAGTCCAGAAAGCCGCAACCGTAACATTGAAACACCCAAAACTTTGGTGTTGGAAGATGCTAAGGCGATCGCTAGACAAGTTCGTTCTATTATATCAGTAGCTCCAGATATTACTAATCGAGCCACCATTACCTATAGAAATAAAAACTCCAAAAGTTCAGTCATTGGCACAACTCCTGAATATTTATCAGTCAGAAGTTTTGAAATTGCCCAAGGTAGATTTTTGAATGAATTGGATATTAAACGCAATAATCCCGTTGTCGTCCTTGGTCCAGATTTAGCTAAAAAACTATTTGGTAATCAAAATCCGATTAATCAGCAAATTCAAATTAAAAATGTCACCTTTCAAGTTATTGGTGTCACAGTGGCTAAAGGGGCTTTTTTAGGCAGCAACAATGATGATGTTGCCTTTATTCCCATCTCTACTATGTCTAGTCGTATTGTGGGGATTACCTCTCCTTACGGCATTGATTTAAGTATGATTTCCGTCTCAGCTAAAGATGCCAATAGCATTCGTGCTGCTGAATTTCAAATTAAAAATTTACTGCGACTTCGCCATAAAATCACTCAAGAAGATGACTTTACTGTTCGCACCCAAAAGAACATTTTAGATATTATCGGTACAGTGACCAATGCCTTAACAACAATGTTAGCTGCCATTGCTGGTATTTCTTTACTAGTAGGTGGCATTGGGATTATGAATATCATGCTGGTGTCTGTGACTGAACGTACCCAAGAAATAGGACTGAGAAAAGCCATAGGTGCAACCCAACAAGACATTTTGCTGCAATTCATGATTGAAGCTGTAATTCTCTCCGTAGCAGGTGGCTGTATTGGGATCACCTTAGGTGGTGCAGGAGTGGTGATAGTAAGTATTGTTACTCCCTTGCAATCAACCATTTCCCTGGTAGCTGTGACTTTAGCGGCTGGAGTGTCCGGTGGAATTGGTCTATTTTTTGGTGTGGTTCCCGCGCGTCGTGCTGCCCAACTTGACCCCATTGTGGCGTTAAGAAGTGCATGATGATTTCAATGACAATTTCAATGACAACCAGGATGAACCAATTCAGGACTTTGGGGAGTCACAGATGCTGCTGATGCGGTGAGAATCACTTTACCTTCTTGAGTAATTAACCAACCTTGTGCTTGTTGAATGATTGGAGATTGAGGTTTTTTGTCTCCTTGACTAGTTTTGACAACTTCTCTGAGGACAACAGGAGATGTGTTTTGTCTGGGGGAACGAGTTTCCCACTCAACTATTCCTGGAGAGTTAGCAATGGAATCTTGAGAACTAGCTGGTAAACCGGCTTTACCTGTAACGACAAAAGAACTACCTCCCGCAATGCGATTGTTTTCCAACGCACACAGATTTTTTGCAACTAAAGATTCCGCATCGACAAAACTAGCTATTAACTCCACTAAACCCGCTGCTGGGTCTACTCCTGGTGTGTTTATTTCCACATTTCCACTGACACCCAATTCCGAAGATACTGTGATATCACTTAAAGGAGTTAATTGAGGACGAAATTCTAAACCAAAAATGTTATCCGTCGTGATGTAAATATTTCCACCATTGCCTTGAAAAGCATTAGCAGTAATATCACTATTTTCATTAGGAAATGCCACAATTAAAGGAGCATTAATTGTAATATTTCCACCATCCCCTCCAGCTTGATTGGTTCCCGCAGAAGCAGTGATGCGACTACCGCGACGTAACAGCAACGTGTCTTGAAGTTTTAAACTGATTTCTCCACCTTGATTACTGGCAGTTTCTGCATTAATAAAAGCATTATTATCTAAAGTCAAAGTAGCACCTTGTACATCTATATTGCCACCTTTTCCTGTACCTTTGCTGTTGACACCTATACCTGCACCATCACGGATGATAAAGGTGGGTGGGTCGATATTAATATTGCCACTATCACCGCTAGAACCTGGAGTAGTGTTAGCAAATAATCCGCTGTCACTATCTGCGATAGTCAGACTATCTGTGATTTTGAGGGTAATATTACCAGCTTTAGCACTACCAGAGGTAGTAGTAATTAACTTACCACCACTGTTAGCAGTAAAATTATTAGCTTTAATCTCAATACTGCCGCCTTCCCCATCAACGTTAGCGGCAGAAATTAGCGCACCATCTTTAATAGTAAAGTCCCCAGCATTAACTGTTAAGCTACCGGCAGCACCTGTACCTGTTGCTTCTACAGAGACCTTTGTATCTCCTGTTAAAGTGACATTTTCTTTAGCTTTAATTGTTACACTTCCTGCTTGACCATTAGCGGTAGATGCAGAAATATTACTGTTATTAATTAATAAATTATCTAATCCTGACAAAACAATATCACCACCAATACTTTCGGTACTAATTGCAGTCAGATTTACTCCATTTTCAAGGGTCAACTCTTCAGATTTAATGTCAATACCGCCAGCATCTCCTGTCCCTGTTGCTTGCACAGATAAACTTGCTGCTCCATTCATAATAATTGCTGAATCAGCATTCAAAGTGATTTTGCCACCTTGTCCAACACCAGATGTGAAAGCAGATATTTGAGATTGATTAGATATTTCCATATTCTGTGCTTTGAGGACAATATCGCCAGCATCGCCATCTGCCAAAGTATTAGAAGAAATGGTAGATGAGTTATTCAAAATTAGTGAACCATCATTCACTTTAATCTGAATATCACCTCCTTTCTGTCCATTAATGAATTGGGTGGTACTGAGAGCTTTACTATTATCAAAACTAACTAATTTTTCGCCTTCAATAGTAATGTCTCCTCCTCTACCATTTCCTAGAGCGCGAGAGTCGAGTGATGAACCATTATTGAGGTAAACTTCATTAGCTTTAAGTTTGATGGCACCACCAGTACCCAATGCTCCATTACTTACTTCACTGACTAAACTGGAGTTATTTAAATTGATACTGTCGCTAACATCAAAAATGATATCTCCCGCCTTAGCAGCACCAAAAGTTATAGTTTTGAACTCTACTGAATCTTCTGCTAAAAACGATTTGGCTCTGATATTAATATTGCCACTTTGTGCATTGGCATTACTACTGTTAGTCGCACTGTAAATAGATTCAGGCTTTAAGTCACCTTTAATATAAATATTAGCTTTACTATCAAGAAGGATATTTCCTCCTAATAAATTTCCTTGAGCATTACCTGCTTGAATAGATTGTACGTAAGCTCCAGTATTTAATGTAATATCGCCTTGGGATTTTAGAGTTATATTTCCAGATTTTACTCCATTTGATATAATCAGTGACTCTAAATAAATATTTCCATCTGCTAATAATTTGACATCTCCACCCTTGGATTCCAGACTACTTCCTCCATTCATACTCACTCTATTCAGGCTAATATCTTGACGAGCATCAATCATTAATAGACTGCCGACATTATCAATATTATCTGTTCTAGCACCAATGGTATCCACTGAGATTGTGTTTTGATTGGCATTAGTTAGGGATTGATTTGGTTTATATTGATTGGATAAAAAAACAATGCCACGATTAGTGCTTGTGGGATCATTAAGGATAGTGTTGATTGTGATGGCAGCACTAGTGGGATTATTTCCTAGCACTGGTGAAAGGTTTGTTCCGTTAGTATTTCCAGGAAAACCAGGTATTAATGACCAATCAATACCAGCACGAATATCGACAGTTTGGTTTTGGCTACCATCAATTACTATAGGGGTACCATCGGAGAGTTGGAAGGTAGCTAAACTAGCAAGGAAAGCATTAGGGTTGTTGGGATTAATTGTATTTGCAGTTGAGTCGGTTCCATTAATAGTAATCGTATCAATAGTTACACTACCTCCAGCCAGGATATGTAAAGAAGCACCTGTATAATTATCTAAACTGACATCTCCCTGAGCTAAAATGATGGGGTCTTGATCGCTGAATAAGTCACCATGACTACCATCAAGTTTTTGAATTTGAAATTTTCCTCCACTCCCATAATGAATATCACCTTTGATAGTTTGGTCAGACCGCAATATCATGTCTCCACCGGAGAATAAACCACTTTGAGGATGGTTTAAGGCAAATATATCGATTGTTTGATTACCTTGAAGAAGTAGGTTTCCCTGTGCTGTAGCGATAAAGGGATGATTGGGACTATCTTTAATATTTAATGTATGGGTAGCTAAAAGTTGTAAGTCTCCTCCAGATGTTAACTGTCCTTCTAGATTGAGATTGTCAGCTGCTAAGGTGAGATTTTTACCTGTGGTGAGATTTCCTTGATTACTAATTGTTGATTGTGTTTGTTTGAGTGCTTGTGAAAATAATGCTCCTGGTTGAACGGAAAGTAAATTACTGGCTTGGGGGTTGGCAGCACTAAATAACCCATTTTCTCCTAATGTAATTCCGTCAGCAGTAGTAGCAAAAAATGAACCTTTAATGTCAAGGGTGGCATTTTTACCAAAGATGATGCCATGAGGGTTGAGTAAAAACAGGTTAGCGTTGCCTAAAACACCCAATTTACCAAGAATTTGAGAAGAGTTGCTACCAGTGACGCGACTGAGAATATTTTCAACACCTGCAGGGTTGGCAAAGTAAGCTTGTGATTGTTCAGCAATATTAAATTCAGAGAAGCTATGAAAAAGATTTGCACCTCTTTTAGCACCTCCTTCAATTAACTGGGATGGTAGGGTGGGTTTTTTGGTGTCGTTTGTTACTTTTGACGCTTCTCGACCGAGAGTATTATCGGGTATGATTTGGGCGATCGCACTTTGGGCAGATAATCCCGCTAAACTAACTATTGTCGATAAGTTAATCAGACAAGTAGTCCATTGAGAATTTAAATATAGCTTAGTCATAGGTGTTAGCGTTTTTTAATGTATATTGTTTGTTACTGTAGTCAGTATATAGCTAATTAATAGTTTCAATTATTTATATTTACGTAATTTCATCGTTGTTACTTAGATTCCCATCACTACATATCACACAAAAGATTTGAGCATTTGACAAGTGTCAGTTACTTGTGCGACAACTGTAGTTCAGAAATAACCATGAAAAACTAGACTTGATTTGATCTGTGTTCATTCTTGAGCCTAACATTGGCCAAACTCGGATTAAATCATCAGATTTCGGAAGATTAATGAATTTTTATTCATCATAAATTTATATTTATACTCATCTCAACCTAATTTTTAACTCAGGGAGTGTATCTTTTTTACACTTGCTCAGTTTTTTTGTTTAAGATGCTGTGTTTTTTTCATGAAGAAGGCATTAAATCCTTGTAGCAGACTTATCTCTGTTGTAGTCTTTGGGTAGTTATAAATAAACTATACAAAAATACGGAGCCAACTATGTCTGCAATCAAGTATTTATTGAAGCTTGGCATCACAGCGTTAATACTAGGAATCACTTCTAATGCTACTCCTGCTAATGCTCTAACACTGAGAATTGGTAGTTTCAGTAATACAACTTTTACTGGAACTAGAATCAATGATAATGGTACAGGAGATGCTTCTTCTAGCCTCCTTAACACCATTACTTTTAATACAAGGTTTGATAATTTCGATGTGGCAGGAAGTTTAGTAGCTAGCGAAGATCCTTTTACAGGATATGTAGTCCTCAATTTAACTAAATTTTCTATCAAAAATATTGCTACAACTGCCAGAATATCTCCAACAATTAGATTTGAACATGCCTTTAGTACCCCTTTTCTGGCCAATAGTTTATCTGGAATACAAGTTTTTGACGGTACTTTTACGGCTCCTACCAATTCCACTCTCCGGACTACTACTTCTGCTCAAGTGAGAACGTTTTTTACTTCAGTAGATCCAAATTGGACTCCTTCATTTAACTCTATCACGACTACCCCTAATAGTATTTTTGCTAGTGCCACAACACCAGCCATTCCCACTGGACAAACCAGGTTTGATTTCAAAATTGGTGTCAGGTTACCCACTACCAATATTTCCAATCTCAAAGCTGTAGGAGAAATTCAAGCTATGAGTTTGGGAGCAGGGGAAACATTATCTTTACCTAACAGTGCCTGTACTGTGATTGCCTCTAAAAATTATTATTCAGAAGATGAAACTGGCAACAATCAAGGTAATCCAGCGACTCCTGCAACTCCTGCAACTCCTGCAAATCCCAATGGCCCAAGTAATCCAGCAACTCCCGCTAATCCAGCAACTCCCGCAACTCCTAGTAATAATCATGAAAAAGAAAATGATGAGAAAAAAGTTTTTAATGAGGAGGAAGCTAGAAGGATATGTGACTCTCTTCAGGTCCCTGAACCTCCCTCTGTACCCACATCCATACCTGAAACATCTGGAGGATTGAGTGTGATTGTTTCAGGGATTTTAGGAGCAGGTTACTGTATGATACGTAGACAAAGTATAACTCTAGCCTAAATCATTGATTTTCCACTCAAGAACTACGTTTGAATTTTTCCATCAGGTTTAAAGTTTCCCCATATTATTCACTAGTTATAAATTTGGGGTTTTGGGTGCAAATTTGTCAGTAACTAATTCTCTACAATTGCTAATTCATCAGGGTCTGGCATCATCATTTTTTGGTCAATTTCCTTTCAGTTGCAAAATTTCCCCCTTTATTTACTAGCTATGGATTCGGGGTTCTGGATGCAGAGTTGCAAGTAACTCACTCTCTACAATTGCTAATTCATCAAGGCGTTGCATCACTACTTCCCGGTCAAAATAAGTATCTGCTAAAACCCAATAAGTACCGTAATGTCTGGCTTCAGATGTCATTAAGCTGCGATAAAATTTGGCTAATTCTGGTTCTGGACAATTTGCGGCTAATAGTCCTAGTCGTTCATGACTACGCGCTTCAATCAGACCTGTAACCAGTAGGGAGTCTAAAAATCTTTCTGGTTCTTTGGTGCGAACCTGTGCCTTTAATCCTGCACCGTAGGGAGGGGGGTTGAGAACTGCAAGGGGGATATTACGACGTTCTAACCATTGATTGACCAGTTCAAAATGTTCAAGTTCTTCCCGTGCGATCGCTGTTAGCTCCCGGATCATCTTACTATTGGAAGGATAGCGAAAGATAAAATTTAAAGCTACACCTGCGGCTTTGCGTTCACAGTGGGAATGGTCTAGTAAGATGATATCTAAGTTAGCGATCGCTTGCTCCACCCAAGCATTACTGGTAGGTTGTTTAAGAGCATTAATAGTTGGTAAAGGTGAACTAAGCACAGGACGAACAACTCCAAATTAGCAAACTTAGCTGAGTATCCCAGCAAATTGATTTTAATCGTGAATGGATAATTTACCACGAGGTTTTTAGATGATTAAATCTTGGATGGTGATAGGCGGTGTAGCTTTTTTAATAGCTTTAGCTGGTAATTTAGTAACACCAAGCGATCGCCAATGGTTTAGACGCTTAATAAGACCCAGATGGCTATTTTTTGAAGCCTTAATTCCTTTTATCTGGACAGTTATATTTATTTGCGGCGCTTGGTCTGCATATATTGTTTGGGAAAAAGATCCAGGCAGTACCACCACCTGGTTAATGATGGGTTTATACATATTGCTAGAAGTTATTACTATGGCCTATACACCAGTCATGTGTAGAGTACGTAAACTCACCATAGGCACCATACTAGGTGGCACAGGCTTAATTATTTGCGTTTTAGTCACTCTTGCTGTTTTGGCAGTATCTGGGTTAGCAGCACTGCTTTTATTACCTTATCTGTGCTGGAGTCCCATTGGTACATACACCACTTGGCAAATGGGTCGTTTAAATCCTCAAGATGCTTAGACAGGTGAGGTATACAAGGTGTGGGATGTTTTCATTCTTCATACTGATGTTCTTCCCACACCAACTTACCCCCGGAAATTAACTGAAATTGCTGTCCACGCCATTCAATTTTCTTGCCTACAAAGCCGTAACACCAGATTGTAAAATGTACTAAGTCCCATAATGGCATCAACCAAAAATACCTTTTCGTTACTTGGTCTTTGAGGAGTATCACACCAACCACCCAACCCATCAGCCACCGCATCATCCAGGTGATACCTAAGATTGACCAAGCAAAAATTGAAGCACCATTGGTAATAAAAAATATCAAACTGGCAACAGTCCCAAAGGTAAATATTAGCCCCAAATAACCACCAGGACGAGAAACGCGAATGCAACGGGCCCAACGGATTTGACGGTTGATAGAATCTAATAAGCTGCTGTGGGCGAGGATATGTTCAACTATATAGTCAGATATTACTACTTTGTAACCTATTTGGGCGGGAAGGTAGCCGAGTTGAAAATCATCTGCTAAATAATCGGCTATGGCTGCAAAACCACCGATTTTTTCTAGCGCGGCTTTGCGAATAGCGATAGTGGAACCAAAGGCAAATTTTACCCCCTCTAGTTGCTGGCTAACTAATACACTGGGTTGAAAGTCTGTTGCCGTACCTATAGCTTCGAGGATGGCGGCTATACCAGTGGCTGCGGAACGATATAAACAAGTGACGACACCAATATTCTCGGTTTGGAATGGTTGAATAATGCGCTGGAGGTAGTCTGTACCCACACGAATATCACTATCAGCGATGACGAGAATATCATGTTTAGCGGTGGTGACAGCATTAGCTAAGTTGCTGACTTTTAAGTTAGCGCCAATTAATTGATCGGACACCACTAGATTCATCTCGATTTCTGGGAACTCCCCCATCAGTTTTTGCACAACTTCAATACTGGGGTCTGTGCGATCGCGTACACTAAAAACAATCTGGTATTGTGGATAATGTTGTTGGCAAAATGAGGCTAGGTTCTCATAGGTTTGTGCCTCCACACCACACAAAGGCTTGAGAATCGTCACTGGGGGATGAAAATCGGGATGGACAGCCGCAGGGGAACGCAAAAAAGCGATCGCTGCATAAATCCCATAGCCGTAAAATAAGACGGCTGATAAACAAAATATCAACATCATAGGCAACAGGGAATAGGAAAGAGTAGAAACTCACCACTGACACATGCATCTAATTTACTTTCTCTTACGTTCATCTTGGGGTATGGTCGCAACTGCGATCTTTACTGGATTTCTCAGTGGTGGTGGTAGCGCCGCTTTAATTTCCTTAATTAGTAGTGCAGCCAGTCAAAGCAACACCACACCTCTCACATCCATCGCTTGGGGTTTCGTTGGACTAGTCATCGTTGCCTTAATTACCAGCGTGATTTCCCAAGTCATGCTGATTCGTCTTTCCCAACAAGCCGTTTTACAACTACGCATGGGTTTAAGTCGGCAAATCCTCGCTTCCGAATTAACCCATCTAGAACAAGTAGGAAATCCCCGCTTATTAGCAACTTTAACTGAAGACGTTCAAGCAGTAGCCAATGCCGTTTACGTTATCCCCTTCCTGTGTATCGATTTAGCGATGGTATTGGGATGTTTACTATATATTACTTGGCTATCTTGGCTAGTATTTCTATTAGTTTGTGCCTTAATGTTAATTGGTGTAGCTAGTTGTCAATGGTTACTCAATCGAGGTGAAAAATTACTAGCTTTAGCCCGTGATGACCAAGATGTGTTATTTAAACATTTCGGGACAATTTCTGTCGGGATTAAAGAACTTAAATTACATTATCAACGTCGGCAAATCTTCCTCAATCAACGGTTAGAAGCCACAGCTAATCTTTTTCGTCGTCATAATGTTGATGGTTTAACTTTATTCGCAACGACTACAAGTTGGGGTAAATTTCTCTTTTTCTTTGCCATTGGCTTTGTACTCTTTGTTTTACCCCATTTACTAACCATCAACGCTCAAACCCTATCTGGCTATATTTTAACTTTTACCTATATCATGTTGCCGATGGATAACATCGTCAATAACTTACCTTTAATTAGTAAAGCCAGCGTCGCTTTGCAAAAAATAGAGTCTTTGGGTTTATCACTTGCTAGCCGTGCAGAAGTAGAAACAGTACCATCAAAAGTAGATCCTAACTGGTCTAGCTTGCAGTTGCAAAAAGTCACCCACACCTATCATACAGAACAAGAAGATAACACCTTTATTCTTGGACCAATTAACCTCACCTTACATCCCCAAGAATTAGTATTTATAGTTGGTGGTAATGGCAGTGGTAAATCATCATTAGCGAAACTAATTACTGGTCTGTATATTCCCGAAGGTGGAGAGATTTTCTTAAATGGTGAATTAATTACTGACCAGAACCGTGAATGGTATCGTCAACATTTTTCCGTCGTCTTCTCTGACTTTTATTTATTTGAGGAACTGTTAGGTCTAGAAAATGCCAATTTAGACCAACAAGCCCAAGCATATCTGCAAAAATTACACTTAGACCATAAAGTAAAAATAGAAAACGGTCAATTTTCTACTACTTCTCTATCCCAAGGTCAACGTAAAAGATTAGCTTTACTGACAGCATATTTAGAAAATCGACCTATTTATCTATTTGATGAATGGGCCGCTGACCAAGACCCATTATTTAAAGATATATTCTATACCCAATTGTTGCCAGAATTGCGAGACAGAGGCAAAACAGTATTAATTATTAGTCATGACGATCACTATTTTCACCTAGCAGATAGAATCATCAAACTGGATTATGGCAAAATTGCCTATGATAAAGTGAGATGAACATAGTCAACCTGAAATGAATTGTCAGGTTTTTGATCATAAAGCCCAACACATTAATACCAATTTTATCTGAGGCTGCACAGAATCCTGAAATCCATTGATTGTCATGATTATCTGTGTTTATCTGCATTCAATTATTAAATACAATGAAAAATCACAACATTAATAAAATTTGGCATACCCTAGCAACTCCAACCCCAACAAAAAAATTTACTGAAGAATTAATAGCCGAATTACCAGCACCAGTACAACGTTACTTTAGCCATGCAATTACACCCGGTACACCCTTAGCAACTGGTGTGAAACTCACAATGGAAGGAAAATTTCGCGCAAGTCCAGATAAATGGCTAACGATGCAAGGAGAAGAAATCTTGACAGCCAAAGGTTTTGTTTGGAAAGCCTTGATTGGTAGTGGATTATTTCATCTCAAAGGGGCAGACTATTACTACAATGGTGCGGGAAAAGTGGAATTTAAAATTTGGGGTTTAATTCCCTTTGTCAAAGCAATAAATACCGATACTACCCGTTCTAGCATTGCTCGTTGTGGTGGTGAATTATTCTGGCTACCATCTGCACTTTTACCTCAACAAGGTGTGTCATGGCAAGCCATTAATGATGATACAATTCAAGCCAGTTTCCAAATTGATGGGGAACCCGTTAATCTCACTTTACTAATTGATGAAAATGGTAAAGTGTTACAAGCTAAATTACCAAGATGGGGAAATCAGACAACAGATAAAACTTGGTCTTATCTACCTTTTGGTGGTAAATTATCAGCAGAAACTACTTTTGACGGTTTGACAATTCCCTCAGAAATAGCTGCTGGGTGGTATGTAGAAACAGACAGTTATTATGAATTTTTTCAAGCCACTATCAAACAGGCTGAATTTTTCTGATTTTGTATATAGGAAATCAAATCCCATATCAAAACTGCGGTTATTTTGAGTAATTATATAATTTATCTTCAATTAATACCTGAATTTATTCATTTTTAAAAACCATGTTACAACATCAAGCGATTACAAATCATCAAAAAATATATGATGTTATCATCGTCGGTGCTGGGCCTATTGGTTTAGCAACTGCTGTGGGATTACGTCAGAGGGGTATAGAAAACATTCTTGTCCTTGACCAAACACGTGGTTTTCGTCAAGTAGGTCAGGTCTTAGACCTATTACCTAATGGATTAAAATCACTGAAGGCGTTAGATAGCAATGCTTATACAGCAGTCAAAAATAAGGCTACTACGTTAGTTAAACCCCAGCCATCTGGGGAGACAAACACCGCAAAAAATTCACCGCAATGGGTTTATAAAAACTTTCAAGGTCAGATCATTAGGTCAGTTCCATTACGGTTTGATGAATGGTTTCGAGATTATGGTGAAGGGAGAGTATCAATTTCTTGGTTTGAATTACAAACTACCTTGAGAAATTTGATTCCTCCAGAACTGGTAAAAGCTAATCATCGCTGCACCAATTTAGTTGATGAACCAGAAAATGGTTGTGTACTAGTAGAGTGTATATCTGATAGTAGAGTAGAAAATAATCCCTATGCTTATTGGGAAGAAAATTCCCATTCAAAGAATAATTCAACTCAAAATATCGATAACGCACCTACTCAATACATTTCTAAAACTTTTCGTGGCAAACTAGTGATTGGTGCTGATGGTATTAACTCTGAAGTTCGTAAAGTAATCTATAAAGATAGCCCCTATACTAATTTTACTCACCCTCAATATTCTGGCTTTGCAGCTATTAACTGTGGAGGTATCAAGGATATCCCCAATCAACTGGCAACAGAAATAGTTAATAAATTCCTGGATGACACATTTCTGACTACTATTAGTAGGGACTCTATCTCAGAAAACTCTCTTGAGAGTAGCGCGATAAGAATGATATTATTTTCTAGAGAGCCAGGTCAGTTTGCTTATATACTCCATCTGCCTGTACCTTTAGAATGTCTGCAAGGTAAATCTGGAAAAGATTTAGTGAATTTAGCAGTCCAAAACTTAAAACATGCCGATTTTCCTAGCAGTTTAACAGAATTAGTCGCAAATTCACCAATCGAAAATATTAATCAACGTCCTTACTATATCCACCATGCCATCTATGAAACTGATGCTGGCACAACTACACCTCCATGGCATCAAGGACGAGTGGTACTAGTTGGAGATGCTGCCCATGGAATGCCACCATTTATGGCCCAAGGTGCCAATCAAGGCTTAGAAGATGCACTAGCAATTGTGACAATAATTACTAATATAGCCGAAAAAAATAATTGGCAAAATGTGGAATTAATTAGTCAATGCTTTAGCAAATATGAACATTTACGCCGACCATTCATAGCCTATATCCAAGCAGCGACACTGACCAGATCACCTTATAATTCTGATCAAGAATGGTACGAGTATAGCCACAAAGTTTATACTCGTGATGTTAATCAAATCATAGATTCTTTATCGTCAGTGTAATTTAATGGCACCTAATTCTGGGTTGATAGAGTATTAATAGCAATAGTTTCCTGGAGAATACTGAGACAAGAATTAATATGGGAGAGGATAGCTCGCTCATAAACAGCAGTCTGCTGTGTGCGAATTCCTATAGCCTGATATATCAACTTAATTTCTGGAAACTCGCACCAGTACATCAGGAAAATGTCTTGAGCAGGAGTAGTAATCTCATAATTATTCTCTTGTCTTTTCTTTCTTAATTTACAATTATTTAGTTGTAATTTTTGTCTAAATAGTTTTTCAAATTCTGGGATGATTTTGTTAGCAGTAGAGTCCATTATTAAGCCACCTGGAAATCTGTAATTAGGTCTAAGACTGGGGTTTGATTTGATGTATAACATTGATCACATCAAAATCTTCAATCACATGATACTGCATATAGACATCTGGTGAAATTAAATATGCGTTTCTCACAAACATTTCTACAGTCTTTACCTCCAGATGTCTAATTTATGGAATTGGTTAAGAACACATATCTATACTAGATATTTTCTCAAGGTTATTTAATTAATAAAAAGCTTCTATAGGGTGTCTAAAAGCAACTAAGCCATGTTTACCTTGTTCCTCTTTTAGGGCACAAAGCAACGCGTCAGATATTTCTAATGAGACTATGGTTTTAATCTGAATATTAGTATTGTAGCCTGATATGTCTGACAAGCGTCTTCCATGGCCACCTTCTCCTTGCACCTGACTAATGGTGTAGCCAGTAACGTTATGGCTTTTTAACAGCCTAACAATACGATCTTGCAGAACTGTTTCACCAATAATGGTGATTAAAACGGCAGGTTCTACGGGAATGTCTGAGTGAGACATGCATAACTCCAGAAATTGATTTTTCGCTGAGAAAGCTTGAGTTTTCGCTACTCAGTCCAGCTTGTCTATTAAAAAGACTCAAGCATTTCTGCCTGAGTCAGTAAGGAATGCAATTAATGCGCTATTTTGATGGTCTAGCTTTTGAAGCTAAAGCAATCACTCTTAGTAGCGGCTACGTCCACCGTAGCTACCGCGATTTCCACCAGAGGAACTTCTGTCTTCTCTAGGTTTAGCCTTGTTCACCTTCAAATCACGTCCCATCCATTCAGCACCATCCAATGCTTCAATAGCAGCTGTTTCTTCTGCCTCTGTATCCATTTCCACAAAACCGAAACCGCGTAAACGGCCTGTTTCGCGGTCAGTAGGTAGTTGAACACGTTTAACAGAACCATATTCTGCAAAAACTGCATTCAGACTATCTTCTGTAACTTCATAAGAAAGATTGCCTACGTAAACTGACATAAATTGTCTCCGAAATCATAAGGGTGTAGAGATTTAAGTTTCGGAGAAAAGTCTGTAAATACCAAAAGGAAAAAGCCCGTCAATACTAAAAACAAACGCGGTCGCCGAATTAACTCTCATCTATTAGTATGACATAGCCAGTAATAATCGCAGGATAGTTGTAAAAACCTTTATATAAAGTTATGTAAGCTTTGGTGGTCTAAGTATAATAAACTAGATTAAATAAATATATCAAAAAAATAAATCTACGTAATATAGAGTTGCTTTCAAATATACAAGTTTTGCTCAATAGAAGGTGAACTTTTGAGAACCTCGGTTTGAGCAAAACCGAGGTTAATTACTAAATTAAAATTACTTGGTGGTGCTTTCGGCAGGCTTACCAATCATTTTTGCCGCATTTTCTTCGCTTTCAAGAATACCAAATTCAATTAACAACTCTTCTAGTTCTTCCATTTCAATTGGGGTTGGAACTTTGAGATTTTCGTTGTTAATGATTTTGTTAGCCAAGATTCGGTATTCGTTAGATTGGTTGCTGTCGGGTGCATACTCGTTAACTGTCATCCGACGCAACTCAGCGTGTTGAACAATATTGTCGCGGGGTACGTAGTGAATCATTTGGGTATTCAAACGTTTTGCCAGAGTTTCGATGAGTTCGATTTCTCTGTCAACGTTACGGCTGTTACAAATTAAACCACCTAAACGTACACCACCTGTGTGTGCGTATTTCAAGATACCACGAGCGATGTTGTTTGCAGCGTACATCGCCATCATTTCACCTGATGTGACGATGTAAATTTCTTGTGCTTTGTTTTCGCGAATAGGCATGGCGAAACCACCGCACACAACGTCGCCTAATACGTCATAAGATACGAAGTCAACGTCTTGGTAAGCGCCATTTTCTTCTAAGAAGTTGATGGCGGTGATAATACCACGACCAGCACAACCTACACCGGGTTCTGGACCACCAGATTCAACGCACTTAACTCCACGGAAGCCTGTGAGCATTACTTCTTCTAGTTCTAAATCTTCAACTGCACCACGTTCAGCAGCCAAATGTAGAACAGTAGTTTGAGCCTTACTATGTAGCATTAAACGAGTAGAGTCAGCTTTAGGGTCGCAACCTACAATTAGAATACGTTGACCCATTTCTGCCATAGCTGCCAAGGTGTTTTGAGAAGTAGTAGACTTACCAATACCACCTTTACCGTAGAAAGCGATTTGTCTGATTTTTTTGTCAACAGTCATGGTTAGTTTTTACCTACAATTACTGGATGAATGGGATTGAAGTTTTATCTGAGAATTAAGGCTCGGAACTGTTTGCACATAACACTTATCGACAAACAAACCAAACAAATATTCGAGAATTACTCCTAAGATACTGATCGCTTTGTTTTTTGGGTATCGCTGAGAATTATTTCTAAAAATTGAGTCAATCATTTCGCCATGAAAGCAGAGAAGATTAACTGCTATTTCAGAAATTTAATTCTGCGTTATCTACCTCGAAACCTACGAGTGATACCGCTTCACTTTCGTTGGTGATGATATAAATATTTGGATCAGGGTATAGTCATGCTAAACCCCTAAAAAAATTTATATGTGTCACTATTTTCGTGAAATGGCATGAGTCATATCTTAGTGACTCTTGAATATGTGCTTAAATGTCAGATGTTTGGGAAGACTATAACTGTATTTGCAGTCTTAATTCCCAAATTAACTATGAGAACATAGCCTGCAAATCAAACAGAGTTAATTGTGCTGTTACTATGTTTTTTCATCAACTTTTCTGATTTCTTTTAGTTAGCCAGTTGGACTAAGAGTCTTTCTTCCCAGGCTCCTAGAGTAATGATTTCTGGCGGATGATACTAGCTTGTATAGCTAACTATTAGTGATGGTTACTTCACCAAGTTATAACTGACTTCAAGGGAGTAATAGAGTTACTATCCTGTTTCTCTGGGTTGTGTTTATCATTACTAATGGTCGTAGCGATATTGAAGTGGATTCACCAGAGCAAAAGGACTTAATTAAGTTTACCTCAATATCTCTCTTGAAGTCTTTTTGCATTCTTGCTTTTTGATTCCTATTGTCAGCTTAACACGTTTTTACTAATTTATTGACGGAATATTGAATAATGATGAGATATTTTTCCTAGATATTAATGCTGTGCAGTCTTTTGAAAATTATAAAATTTTTAGCTCACATTTTAATATTTAGGGTTTGTTCGATGTGAACGGATATGGAAATTTTTTGTAGTTTGAATGTGTCTCTCAATTTGTTAGTCTGGTTCAGAGGGTGAACATATCTGGTTTACATCTAGGCGAGATACATACAATTGTGGGCGTAGCTGATAGACGATTGGTTTTCGTTGTCAATTACAGTCTCAGCTTTTTTGCACCTAAATCAAACAGTCAAACTCACCTTAATTGAATTTTGCAGTATTATTTAATTCCGACTCCTGCTGCCATGATCACTGCTAGGAGAGGAATCAAAGTAAAACCAACTAGTTCAGCCCTAATGATCCACAGCAAACGATTGAACTTGGTTAATTCTAATGTGGGTGCTTGTCCTTGGAGTAAATCTCTGAGCCAATTGACAAAAGAAATTGTGGGATAAAGAGATAAAGTACCAACAACAATAAAGGTTGCTACTTTGATGTAGAAAAATGGGCTATTTAAATAGTAATCTGCACCTTTACCGAAGTAGATGACACGCAATACTCCTGTAACTAGTATACTAGTAGCAAATATGCCATAAACTACATCAGCAATTAATATTTTCCAAGCATCTTTTACATCTAATTCTCTTTTTAATGTCAATGCTTCTACTGCTAAAGCAGCGAAACACAACATGAAACTTAAATAATGTAAATAGACTACTATAATACTGCTGGTCATATTGGTTGTGTCGTTGATGTCAGGATAAATGAACATGATATTAATATCCAGCCAAAGCTAGCACTAAGGCAAGTGAACAAAAAGTAAAATAAGCTACATTATTTTGCTGTCTATAGTGGTTTTGGCGGGAGATTTCAAATCATCAATTGGAAAAACAAGACTGTAAAACTCAACATTAATAACAGATGGGGGATATTGGAAAATAGCGATCGCCCTGTGATTCTCCAAAGTGGATAGGGACTGAAGACCAGGGCTGAGAGGAGGGTGATACCTTGTAAGAATTGAGCGACATCCCAACTCCAGGTCAGAGTTGGTAAACCTGCGCTACTGTAACCCAAGGTCTGGGCTAACACTGGGAGAATTTGCCCTGCTTCCGTCATGGCCGCAGGTATGTAATGGGTGAGATTGGCTGCTAGGGTCAAAGGCAAATAGGCATAGATGACAGTGAGATAGTCTGGTTGTTCTGAATCGAAGCACCGAGCGATCGCATGAGTAATGTATGTTAAGGCAGCGGGAATACTCAAAAGCACAAGGGCAATGGGAATACTAATCAGCAAATGGTCAGCATCTACAGGAACCTCACCCCATCCCAACCATGCCAAAATCCGATCGCCATGGTGCATGAAAACACCACCCAATAGCAGCAGCAACAAAGCTGCTTCTGCCCAAAATCCTTTGTGATTGTCCAGTAAATCTGAAGCGGGAAATCGCCAATTTAACTGAGCAGAACGATTGGGACAGCCTTTCAGACAGGTCATGCACAGCATACAGTCACGGTTATCCTGTAATTGGGCTGGATGGGAATATAGCGGACATCCTCCTGTTGCTTGTCCTTCTTCCGGTAAGGCTCCGGCAAAGGTGATTAGGGTTGGGCCTGTACCTTTATAACAGCCAAAGGTGTTACACTGACTGCCACACATTTGTTGCACAGAACGCAATTCCATCATGGAAAGTTTGGCAAACATCCCATTCATCCCACCGATGGGACAAAGATGGCGACACCATAACCGCCGCTCATAAATCACGCTGCAAATGACTGCTCCAGCGGTGATAGTTAACAATAACCAGGCTGATAAATAGGCATGGTGTGGTAAATCCCACAGCTTTTCCCACAGATAAATAGCCACAAAACCACTAAACACAACCCAACCACCCCAACGGTTCAACCATTGGTGATTCCAGGTGAGTTGCTGACGGGGAAAGAGCCAGAGAGAAATACGTCGCATCCATTCACCAGCAATCATGAATGGACAAACAGCACACCATAGCCGACCCACAAAGACAAAGAGGAACAGATAACCAGGCCACCACCAGGCCCAAAATAAATTGAGAGTGACACTGCTATCCCGTGGTTGGGGGCCAAGGAAACCCAATACTGTCACCGGCACAAACACTGCCATCATCACCCACCAGATCGCTTCTGGATACCAACGACTGAGAAATATTTGTCGCAACCAAGGTACATGGGTTAACAAATCCAGGCGGAAGGCGTTTTTGGTTGATTGCACCGACCACAAGGCTTGTTCAGGAATGGTGGAATGGCCTGATGGTGTCATCATTACTGCTCGGTGCAGAATTTCTGCCAGTTCCCCTATATTTCCAGGGTAGTCATAGCTGATCAAGCGACGGAGGTCGGATTGGTCTAATTGTAATAGGGGGCGATTCTGTTCCCGACAAAACTGCTCTAAGAAGTGATGAGCAAAATCGGCAATATCAGCTTTGCGTTGGGGGAGGGGAAACAGTTTGATGGTAATGGTATTGATATCAGGCAATTCCAGTTTGTGAGGCGATGCCAGAATTAGCCGCACCCCAGATTGAATAAGTTGAGGTGGTTTTTTGACGAGATTAACTTTGCCGACAATGCCGTGATTAGGGAGAATGAATCCTGTTTTGAGGTAGTGAATTAAGCGGGAGCGATCGCCTTCACTCAATACATGTACATTATCCAGTAGTATGGTTCCTCGCTCGATCAGTTCCACAATTCCTTGTTGCTGACCTACTCGACCAAATAGGGCATCTGTATTTAACCGACCATCCTCGGCCCGAGGCAAATCACTACAGTCCAATTCCGCGAATGGTTGAGAGGCTAGTTCTGAGCGAGTATGAATTAAACCGGCAACGAAGGTTTTACCTGTACCGGGTTGAGCTTGAAAAATCACAGGCTGAAGATTTTTAGCCGCTTGATTGATTTGTTCTGTGAGTTTTTGTGTGGCTTTACTACTACCGATAATGTGAGTTTGATGGGGTACTGGCTGGATATAGGACTGTAGGCATTGAATCCGTACCTGTGACCAAGCAATGCGAGTTGTATACTCCTGCAAATCTTCCGCTAGACGAGAATGAATCACCTGTTGAATAGCAGGGTAAGCAACTATCAATTGATGAAATGCTGCTTTGGGCAGAAAGCAAATTTCACTCTGTGTCAAAGCGATCGCACTAGTTTGATAAGTTCCTTCCACACCATTGGCAATGAGGGTATAACCGAATAAATCCCCTGGATTTCGGTAACGAATCAGCAATTGACCAATGGGTGATGACTGGAAAATTTCCACAGTTCCCGACTTTAACAGGTACACTCCCGTGGGGGTTTGTCCTTCCTGATAAATCAGAGTTTGGGGTGCTACTTGCAAATAATGGCTAGACTGAGCGATCGCATCTTTTGCATCTGCGGGCAATTTTCCCCACACCTGATGAAGATTCAGCCAATGGTAAAAATTTTGAACACACTTCTCATCATTTCCTTCATCCTTGTGCAACGGTAATGGTTGCGTTGACAAGGTGGTTGGAGAATTCATCTCAGAATCCAGACATGGCTGATTCGAGGATTTGGTGTCTTGATGTAAGTTCAAGGTGAAGCCTCAAAATTTCAAGTAATAATTTAATTTATTTATTATGTATTTTTGCTTAGAAAAAATGCCGAGTATTGCCAGTAAAAGCCTTTTGGAGGCTAGCTTAGTCAGATATATCTAGTTTAACTCAGTGTTATATATTTTTGATGTTAAAATCCGTAAATTAGTGCGGATGTTTGGATTGATTGAGGCAAAACAGGTTACAGTGCTAAAAGCTTTTAAGGCTATGGTAAATCCTGGGTGATTTTGTAATTGTTGCAATCTATGGCATTTATCATCATTCGTCATCCAGATCAAGTTTAATAGTAAGTACAGATAAACTTAATTTTCACCTTTTTTAAAACATGCAAGAGGTGGGTGTTATGAAAAATGATGATATGGATGTTTTAGAAACATTAGTCGATAAATTGACATTAGCCGCAATTTTAGAAATGATAGAACGAATTTGTCACAAGAAAGCTGATAATCTCCGCAATAAATGGAAAGATGAGATAACAGCCAAGTATTGGGAAAAAGCGGCTAGACAGATTGAAAACATTAACGTTGATATCTAAACAGTACAGTATTTATCGACAGTTAAAGACCAGTGAACTAGTACAACATCCTGGAAAACAATATCTTTATTGATGTAAGCTTGTTTTCCAATCTGTCAAAATTTTAGGAGAAATGTGTTTACCACGCTCCAGGATTAAGTTATCAGCCATTGCCATCACCTCAATTACTGTTTTGTGTTCTGTATCTACCATCTCACCCAATAACCGCAGTGTTCTGGTGTAGGCAATGTTGTATGCTTTACAAGTTTCAATAACTAGCCCGTCATCACTGGCACAAATCAACAATTGATGACGGGCGATG
Source organism: Richelia sinica FACHB-800 (assembly GCF_014698825.1). Classification (GTDB taxonomy): domain Bacteria; phylum Cyanobacteriota; class Cyanobacteriia; order Cyanobacteriales; family Nostocaceae; genus FACHB-800. The sequence goes on along the minus strand of NZ_JACJTT010000001.1, from coordinate 275,784 downwards.
GCTATTGTAGACCTATCTGCAACGCTGAGAAGCGGTGTTTTCACACCAAATTCTAGAAAACTGGCGAACATTTCTTCTGTGGAAAGATTTAGAGGCGTTAAGTATTGGTGAGCAGTTTGGCGAGTGGGTATTTCCAGTTGATCTGAGTCTAAAAGTTCCTGAGCAATGTACAATGGGCTATAGTGTTGTTGTAGCCATCCCCACTCGTTCAGGTAGCAAAAATCAATGAGTGCTGTTGCGTCGAGAATTGTGCCGTTAAGCAACTGCATAAACCTCATTCTCTTGACGACGCACCCGCAGTTTTTCCACAGTTAAATTGAGCAGTTCCGCTGCTTTCATTTCGGAAATCTTGCCCATTTTTAAGCACTGCCAAATTAGATATTCATAACGTTCATTTTCTGGGTATTCTTCCACAGCCAGGGCTGGTGGTAATTCCATTGAATTTTGCAAAGATGCCCCATTATGTCGCTTTTTATAAATTGCACAGATTTTGGCTTTCTCTTTAGCAAAATCAATGATTTTCATTTCTGCTAAACGATTCAAAATGACTAAGTAACTCACCCGAAAATGCCGTTTGAGTTTGACAATATCTTGGGTAAGTGTGTACATCCGCTCAAATTCAGCCTGGGGAACAAGTAGATGACTGGCAAAGTAATCAGCCACCTTTTCTCGTGCTTTTTCTTCTTCTTTAGTTCCTTCTTCAATTAAAGTGTCTTGGTACTCTACACGATGAAAGATTAAGTGTCCAATTTCATGTGCAAGGGTAAATAATTGACGTTCAATGGTGATGTTATGGGTATTTACCAAAACAAAAGCACCTTCAATATCACTACAAGCACTCAGACCAAAGAAACCTTTAATGGGAACGGAGGAGCGTAAAACTTTTAAACCGATTTCTTCTACAGACTGAAACAGGTTGGCAATGGGAGCATCTCCCAAGCCCAGGCGATGGCGAAACAAAGCAGCTATTGTCTGAATGCGCTTTTCGTTGCCTTCTACTTGATGGCAAGGTGTACTTTCTGGGGTGTAGGTCGGTAAGCCAACGGCTTGTTCTAGGGCGTTATAAGTTTGCAACATTCGTAGCACTTGGGCTGCAAACTGGGCATTTTTGTCAAAGGAAACATGAGCGCGGAACCGAAAGTTGGGTAGTCCTTCACCTTGTGAGCGTAGCAAGTCATCGAGTGTAATGCCCAAAGCACGAGCCAGGGCTGAGAGGATTTTGCTGTCTGGTAAAGTTTTGGCGTTCTCGTAGTTGTTGATACTCTGGCGAGTTACAGAGGCTTGTTCTGCAAGTTGCTCTTGAGACAAACCTAGACTTTTGCGGTAGCGGAGCAGGTTGGCAGCGATGATTTCTTTCATGGCTGGGTTTTAAGAACAAATGCTCTTAGGCTCAAGGGCGGTGTCTGGTCAGATGTCAAAGTTGTTAACTTTATTTTCTCTAATTATAATGGAAAATGTAAAATTTATTTTACATTTTTTTAAGTACATAATTATTAGTAATGACAACAGCTTCCGTAAATCCACGAAAACTATATAACAGTCAGCAACATCCTTTGACTAAGTTTGTGAAGAGTCTCTCCGCCTATGAACCAGCCGATTTACTAGCGACTGTAGCAGGATTACAGTTGATGCCAGCTTAAAATGATCGTGGAATTGAAACAATAGCATTACCCAATTCTTTTGGTTCCAGCTTATATAGTCCACCTCCATACACCCGACCTTCACACATGAGCATTTCATCAGAAATCTCATTTAAAGCCTGCCATACCTGCTTCAGTAATTCGGAATTTTGTGACAATGCTTGAGCCAAAACAGGGAGGGGATACAATATCAAGTAGACATTAGTAGCTGTTGCTTGGGAATGATTGAGAATAAAACGAAAAGGTCTACCTCTTTTGGTATCTTGACGACCCATATAGGTACAAAGGAATGGGGAGGGTGGACGCTTCTCCTGTGAATACCAGGGAGAACGATGTCTGCACAAATAGCGATCGCTAATTCCATTGTCTACTCCCATCTGCAAATATTGCCACAGCATTGGATAGTTTGCTTGCACCTCAGCTATAGGCAATGCACAGTCCAGCAAAAATAGCTGCTGTGTCAAAATCGGATTACCTTTTATATCAGCTTCAATTTCATCAATTAATAAATAACGGGGACTGGGCAGAATAGATGTTAAGAATTCAATCGGCAGTTGATATGCTAGAACTTGTTCTTTCGTAAGCACAAAAAAATTGTTAGCACCTGTCGCTAAACCACGTTTAATAGTAAATAAATCTTTTAACTGAAATTGCTTTAAATTAGACTGAGTATTATTTGAGGTAAATCCAATCTTTGTCCATTTGGGTGTTGAGCAAAGCGTCTCTACAGAAACCAACTTGCTTTTGTTGGGTGTTGCTAAACTTTTACCATAGCTAAATTCAACATGATGGTTTGATGGTGGTAAAGTCTTCTTGAACCAAACAACTGCACTGGTAACTAAAGCATCTGCAAACTGGACATCATTTGGATGAAACAAATGAACACGCAACAAGGTAACACTGCTTAATAGATACTCCTTAATTTGTTGTCCATAATTTACGTCCATAAATCCGCTGGGAATGAGCCAACCAGCAATGCAATTATCCGCCATCCAAGCATCAGCCAGGCACAAGAAATAGCAGTAAAGACTAGCTAACTGACTGAGTTTTATTCCTGTTATCTGAAAGGTTTGATTTTGTAATCGCTGCTTTTCAATTCGGCTTAAATGATGATGTCGCACATAGGGGGGATTACAAATGAGTAAGTTAGCTTTTTTATCGTCACAGCTAGGTGGTATAGCTTGGGTAAAGTCAGCTAAATGTAATTGTAGTGGTGTATCGCGCCAAAACGAAATTGCCTCCAAGCCGTAGTGTGAATCAATTTCATAACCTACAGATTCTTTGACTTGTGTTGGTGAAAATAGCTGTAATAATGCGGAATAAAAAGCACCTGTACCAAAAGCGGGGTCAAGAAACTGGATTTGGGAATGTGGTGTTAATAACTCTTTTGCATATTGCACAATGTCGAATGCCAAATCTGTGGGTGTGGCAAACTGTCCCAATTTATTGCGTTCGGTTTGGGTTTTGGCTGCATCTAGTTGTAATTGACGGAACACCCGTGCTTGCTCAGTAGTTGTGCTTACATTCATAAACAACTCGTTTCAGGTAATGACTTCTTAAAATTTCCTCTCTAGCGAGATGCTGACACGTTAACGCAGCTGATGCCGTGAGCAAAGACAGCAATACAGTTTCAGCCAGACGGAAAGTCAAACACCAAATAATGCTAGGTCATCAATGCGATGTTCCCATAACCAGTCAATTCCTTCGGCTGCTTCATAGCCTAAGTAGCCACTGTCAAAATAACCACAAAGAAATAGAACAAAACGGACTTTATTACCGTAGTTGCTCCTGAGTTGAGCAACTTTAATGGCTTCTTCTTTGCGTCGCTTGTTGGGGTTGGTAAAATCTCCAGCTGATTTAGCTTCAATCAGGAGAGGTAAATCGCCAGGAGCAGACTGTCTGGGCATGATCACGGCATCAATGGGGATGTTGACTTGTTTGTTGCCAGACTGCAAACTGACGGGAATGTTGAGCCGAAACACGAAGGTTCCTGGTTGCATGGTTTCAAATCTTAGTCCACTACCTCCCCTGATGTAAGAGTAACCTCGTTCTTCTAACCACTGCCTAATTGTGGCCAGTTGTCTTTGCTCTTGGGTGTTGCGGATAATAGGGTCAGCCAAGGCTCCACAAAGACGGTCGGCAACAATGGTTGCTGCTCGGTGGATTTGTATATCATTGGGGTCTAGCTTTGTTTCTAGCCAAGGAAAGATGTCTCTGTCAATTAGCCGCGCTATAACCTGAGAGATTTTTGCCAATTCGGCATCCAGCATTGTAGTATCCATTTTCGGCGGGATGCGTTGCTTGTCTTCCATGTTTTTGACAAGATTGGGTGACACTCCGGCTAGTCCAATCAGACGGTCACGAGCGATGGGCGGTGCTGTTGTCATCCGCATTATTGGTAGTACGGATGGGTGTTGGCGCAGGACAGTGGGGGTAATGTTGGTTAAATTGGCTGTCCAAGTCAATGCTGATTCAACTTGTTGGGTTGTGGCAATGCGAGTTTCCAGGTAAGCCCTGGGAGCAAATTCCATAAACCAACTGTTGTAAAAGTCTACGGACTGGGCAATATCTTGTTTCCACAAGTGGGGTTTATCGGCATTTACTGGCACTACATCACCTCAAGTTGACGAACAGCAAGGCTATAAAGATATCTGAAAGCGAACATTTTCGGTAAACTTCATCTCAACATTGTCTCTATCAAAATTTGATAATTTAATTTCTGGAAGTCCCTTAAATCTAATAAATTCGACAAAGCAACAGCGTTTATTATGCTTTACGTATTTGGGTTTAATACTATCACTCTAAGTACAGGACAAAAATTGCAGAGAGAGAAGAAACTCACTATGCTTTAAATCTAAATTGGTAACAAGAGAACGCAGATAATCTAAACCGTAACGAAAAACACTTTGAGATGGACGACCATGTTTCTTGATCTTGATAGGGCGGTGTTGATGTAACCATTCACCAGTTTTGACAGCCCAACACAAAGCTAAAGAAAGTAAAGCTAATAACTTACTCAATCGTGTCGCATCGAGAAAATGGGTAGATTCGAGGCAAAAACCACGGGTTTTGAACATACCAAACAAAGTTTCAATCCCCCAACGACGACCATAGTCAGCAATCATAGTTTGTGGAGAATCATCAGAAATAACAATTAATAACTTGCCATCATCAAGACGTAAACCAGCCACATAAACTAATCGACCCCAGATCCAACGACGAGTAGATAAGACCTGAGATTCAATCACCTTGAGGTGAGCAAAAATCACAGAACCTGGAAACCCATTCCCTGTCACCTTTGCAAGCTTTTTCTCTATTTTTTGTCATGTACAGAGATTACTTGTAGCAGTCCAATTAAAATATATGTATCAAGCACAATCAAGTCAAAATAAGTTATAAAACCATAAGAATTGTGTAACTAATATGTAACGCCTATAAAGATTTCTAGACTTTTTACAAAATACAGCTATTTAAAGCACTAAATTAAAATGTGTCTTCAGCTATATTGAAAACCAATTAATAACCAAGACAATTCATATTTTTTAAGTATGAATGGATAACAAGTGTGGGGATTGAGGTAATGATTCACACCCAAAAATATATCTGACTCGGACGGTGAATTTGCCTATTATTGTTGCTGCTAGTCTCTCCATCCTGGCAGATGAAGCAACAAAAAATTGCCTAAAACTATCCTTTATAATCACAGGTTATCAATGAAATCAATAGCAGGTAAAACAGTTCTTTTGACTGGCGCTACAGGTGGGATTGGTGTATATATAGCTCGTGCTTTAGCGAAAGAAAATGCAACCGTTGTTGCAGTTTCTCGTTCTGTCGATAAACTCAAAAAAATATGTTCAGATGTAACAATTTTAGGTGGCAAAGGAATTAGTGTTCCTTTTGATATCAGCCAGGTGAATGAATTACCTAATTTAGTTAATCATGTTTCCCAGGTAGCTGGGCAAATTGATATTGTGATTAACAATGCCGCCATCGAAAAATATCGACCTTTTCAACATTATACCTTAGAAGAAATTCAATCTATTTTAACCACAAATTTAATTGCGGGGATGGAATTAACAAGGTTAATTCTACCGAGTATGATTGTTCGCAATCGTGGTCATATTGTCAATATTGCTTCTGGTTCTGGGAAAAAAGGCGCACCCTTTAACAGCGTATATTCTGCTAGTAAAGCGGGATTGATTATGTGGACAGATGCCCTCAGACAAGAACTAGCAGAAACTAATGTGGGGGTTTCTGTTGTTTGTCCTGGATATACCAATGCGGGGATGTTCCATGCCTTTGGACTAGCAGCACCCAAGTTAGCAAAGGTTTCTCCACCCACAGATGTTGCTAAGGCTGTGTTGCTAGCGATTAAACAAAATGAGCCAGAAGTGATGCTAGATGGCATTTTAACCAGGCTGTTGTTTTCTAATATCCAACTTTTTCCCAAATTTGGCGATCGCATTTTTCGTTGGATTGGCGTAACAGAGCTTAACAAAACCTGTGCAGAAAATCAAATGCGTGGTTAGTGAGATTTTGGATGGTAAAACTATCGCCATCCAAAAGTCAAAATTCATCACTTTTTAAATCAAAGATTTTCCATAAAGTCTTTGATACTTCACTTTTAATAATTATTTTTGGAGGCAAAAATGGCAGATTGTCATTACGACTTCATCATCATCGGTACAGGAGCCGGTGGTGGCACTTTAGCATATAAATTAGCCAGTAGTGGCAAGAAAATTTTAATTTTAGAACGAGGTAATTTTTTACCCAAAGAAAAGGCAAATTGGGATACTAAGCAAGTTTCTCAAAAGGAGCATTATCGCACTTCGGAGGTTTGGTATGACAAAAATGGTCAAGCTATTTATCCCCTAACTCACTATTTTGTAGGGGGTAATACTAAATTTTATGGTGGTGCATTATTTCGCTTACGAGAGCGCGATTTTGATCAGGTAATTCATCAAGATGGTATTTCTCCTGCCTGGCCACTTAGCTATCAAGATTTTGCTCCTTATTATGATGAAGCAGAAAAAATCTATGAAGTACATGGTCAACGAGGACTAGACCCAACTGAACCACCAACCAATCTTGATTATCCCTTTCCGGCGATTAGTCATGAGCCTTATATTAAAGAAATTAAGTATTCTTTAAAAAATCTCGATTTACATCCCTTTTATTTACCTATAGCGATTAAATTAAATGAATTAAACCGTTATTTAAGTAAATGTATTCGCTGCAATACTTGTGATGGTTTTCCTTGTTTAGTTGATGCTAAAGGTGATGCGGATATTAATGGTATACGTCGCGCAATTGCGGCAAATAACTTGAAATTAATTACAGATGCTAAAGTCATCAAGTTACATACTAGTGCTTCTGGTCGAGAAGTGACTGGTGTAGAAGCAGAAATTAGTGGTAAGCGGCAAATTTTTTCTGGACATATAGTGATTGTGGCTTGTGGTGCGATTAATTCAGCCGCATTATTACTGCAATCTGCCAATGATCAACACCCCAATGGATTAGCTAATAGTTCTAATTTAGTTGGTCGTTATTATATGTCTCACAACTTTGGGGTGGTAATGTCTTTAAGCAAGAAACCACATTACACATCTTTTCCCAAAACTTTAGGAGTGAATGACTTTTATTGGGGTGAAAAGGATTTTGCTTATCCTATGGGTAGTATCCAGTCGTTAGGCAATGTCAATAAAGATAAAATAGCAGCTTATGGGCCGCCATTGATGCCTAAGATATTAGCAGAAAAATTAGCTCGTCATTCCATAGCTTGGTTAGTGATGACAGAAGATTTGCCGAGTTACAATAATCGCGTAACTTGGAAAAATGACACTATATATCTGGAATATAAAAGTAATAATCAAACTGCCTTTAATCGATTAATCAAACGCTGGGTAGAGGTTTTAAAATCTTTGCAGGTGTATCAGGAGGGCAATTGTGCTATACATATTCCTCAAAAAATGGGTGTGAGAGAAGTGGGGCATCAATGTGGGACTTGTCGATTTGGAGAAGATCCTCAAACTTCGGTATTAGATATTAATTGCCGCACCCATGATTGTGACAATTTGTATGTTGTGGATGGCAGCTTTTTCCCTTCCAGTGCGGCTGTGAATCCGTCCTTAACTATCATTGCTAATGCTTTGCGGGTGGGTGAGCATTTGCTAGACAGAATGAAGTGAAATTGAGAGGATCATTTTTCTATTAACTCAAATAGCCAAAAATAAAGTCCGCTCGCGCGGACTGAGGACATTGGATAAGGTTAAGTTGTCACCAAGAGAGCCTACAAGATGTTAGACTTATTTGTATTTTTCCTAAGTTGCGGAAAAAATTCAATAGTCACAACGCAATTCTTTAGACATAAATTCTTTACTTATGTCCGGCGCAATTTCTCTGAAAATATTCTAAAAACATGAGATTTTTATCTGACTAAAGATAGATACTTTTTCAAGTTAATATTCAACCTTGATAAAGGACGTATTAAGTCTAGACATAATGGCAAAAATTATGTCTCTGAATGATGAAAATGTGAATATAAAAGCCTCAGAATTCATCCCTTCTGAGGCGAGAAGACTTTTAGGCACTATTGAGGACGATACCAAGCTGATTATCAGTTGGAGTAGGCAATATATCTACTGATAATAAACTGGTAAATTTGATTAGTATCTCAAACTTAGAACCTAAAATCCCACAGGTCAACTAAGTGAATAATGTACCAGAGGAAATGGGTTTAAAGTAGCCAAATTGGCGTTATTTGGAATGAGGAGAACTAAATAACTAGTTTCTTTTGGGGTTCGGGTGTGACTAATTGGTAGAGTTTATTTTCAAACTTTTGCATACAAGCTGACCAATCAAACTCGATAATAGAAGGACGGGCTTGGGCAGTTAGTTCAGCTTTGAGATGGGGATTTTGAAGAATAGTAATCACTTTTTGGGCAAAGTCTCTGGCGTTGTTAGGTTCAGCGAGGAAACCATTGTAGCCAGGAATAACTTGTTCAGAAGTGGAAGGGGCGATCGCTGCAACCACGGGAGTACCCGATGCTAAGGCTTCGTTGGTGGTGGTGCAGAAGTTTTCTGTCACGGAAGGATTGACAAAAATATCTGCCCTGGCAAACCAACCTAAGAGTTCTTCTCCATGAGATTCGCCCCAAATGGTGACTCCAGACCCGAATTTTTTGGCGCGACGGCGTATTTCTGCATCTAAGGGGCCACTACCCACAATTACGAGGTGAACATTGGGAATTTGGGCGGCGATGAAGGGATAGGCATCTAGAAGCTGGGAGACATTCTTTTCCGCAGTAATCCGACCCACAAACAGAAGCGTTGGGCGATCGTCATCGGGAATGGGATTAAAATTAATGTTGCGGGGGTGAAATTTTTCACAATCAATGCCTTGGTAGGGCAAATATTCGCTTTTTTGACATTGAAAGTTTTGATATTTTTTCAGTTGTTCTTTAGAGGAAAATAAGCTGAGATCGTAAGCAGAACTGAACTGTTTAACTAAAGCAGGTAGGATGGGGCGTAGCAAGTTGAAAAAGACATCGCCCAAGTAATATCTAATATAGGCAATGATATCTGTGTGGAAAATAGAGATGATGGGTGTGCCTGTGCGTTTGGCGTATTCTACACCGATGGGGCGGCCATAACCTTGGAGAAAGGCTGAGTATAACCCTCTCATTTGGGCTGCTTCTTCCACTACGATGACATCTGGTTGAAATTGACCCAGTAATTTGCTGTCACTCCAATGGCGATAGTTTAAGGGTTGGGGCAGGGATTTATAAAAGATGAGGGGTTGGGTAGGGAAGGCGTAGGCGGAAAAATTGGGGAAGGTTTGGAGTTCCTCTATCCCGGCCATAGGACGTTTGAGGACTTGTTGGGGGTATTGGTTGTTAAATTCGGGATGAACTAAAAAAACTTCATGACCTTGTTGCAGCAACCACCGGACTCTTTGGTGTACAGCCACAGATACACCGGTCAGGAAAGGAGGATATAAACCGGTGAATAGGGCAATGCGGATGGGTTGGTTATTCATGGGGAGGGGAATTTTTGATTGTCAATAATGGTTGGTAGATGTCCGGTGAGGGTGGGAAGTAGGAAGACTAGAGGGAAATTTTGCGATCGCTTGGTTGGTCTAACAAGTGATAAGGGCGATAATCTAAGAGGCGAATTTTCCACGGCCCTTTCACTTGATAGGTAACACCACGCCATTTCACTGTTGGCATCCACAGGGAAGATATCAAAGACCAGCTATAAACCCACTGGGTGAAAGGAATGCCAATAAATATTTTGAAAACTGTGGCGGTTGATAATTTGGTAGCTGGCCCACCATTGCGGCGAATGACTGGCTGAATTTGGGTTTCTAATAACAGCACCAGTAAAAGTAATGCCACCATATAGCTGCTATAACAGCCCAAACTCAACACCACTGCATCCCATTGTTTCGTCCAAATTGCTGTCACCAATAAACAAATCACCAGACTCGGCAACAGTACAGTTAAAACCGCATCACCAACTACCGCAGACCACAGGGGATGATACAGTCGTGAAGACAGTAATTGTCTTTTTAGCCAATATGTCAAGCTTGGTAATTTGGTTTCCTCTTGATTGAGAATCAGGAGAGACGGTACAAACTTCACTCTTAAACCATGTTTGCTTAAGGCGCTACGAATCAGCGTATCTTCACCAAAGGCTTGATTCCACTTATCTAAGATGCCTGTTTGGTGGATAACCTGGGTTTTGATGGCTAAAGTACCACCCCAAGGAATCCCATAGAGTCCCATTTGTACCACAGCGGAAACATTCCAGATGTAACGCACCAAGGAACCCCAATATTTACCTGTGGGTACATACCAACGATTACCGGTGGTAGCACCAATTTGAGGATGACCAAGGGGACTGACTAATTCTCGCAGCCAATTAGGATGAACGATTGTATCTGCATCTACCAAGGCTACCACTTGATAAGATTCATCCAATTCGGAAATAGCTTGAATTAGGGCACTACATTTGAGGCTACAACTTTGGCGGATGATTTTCAGGGAACTGATTTGTACATTGGTGGCACCCTGTTCTTGAATTACTTGAGTAGCAATCTGCCAAGCTGGATCTTCTTGTCGGTCAACCACCAGTTTTAAATCATAGTTGGGGTAGTTTTGATTGAGTAGCGATCGCAAACAATTGGCAAGAAATGGGTCTGCACCACGTAGGGAAAGAATAATGACTGTTTTGGGTAATTGCTCATCTGCTAATACTTTTGGTTTTTCAAACCGCAAATACCACAAAAATATCAAACTCAAAAATACTTGAATTCCTAACCAAATTAGCATAATTTGTGCTAACAAAATTGCCCAGGAATACATTGTTAATCACCTCCAAAATTGGTTTCTCTTATGCATTTAAAGCTTCTTTAGGGCTGAATTTTGAAGAAAAAAGAGTATTGACCAACTTTTTAGAGGTATTGAAATCAGACAGTCAAAATGATTAAATTTACTAAATCCAACTTGGGTAAATGCCGTTAAAATTGCTAATGAAATCGTTATTTTATAAAGAAATTTTTGGGTCAATCGGTTGGTCTAGCCATTGATAAGGTTGATATTCTACTAAGGTAATTTCCATAGCACTTTGTAGCCTATAGTTAATACCTCGCCAGGTAACTTTGGAAATAACTACAGAAGACAGCATTGCTAACCCATACATCCATTGGGTCAGGGGAATAGCAATCAATAATCTCACACTATGCTTCAGAGAAATAGGAGTTGGATATTGACCTTGCGCTTGAATAATTGGTTGAATGCTCACTTCCATTAACAGCATCAACAAAAGTATGCCAATAGTATAGAAGCTATAAGCAGAAAACAATAAAGACATCACATATAATTCTGCCTGAAGCAATGATTCAATCATCAACAGAATCAATATGCTAGGAAACAGAATACTAGAGATAGTTTCACTCACTATTGCTAACCAAGCCGGGTGATAAAATCTAGCAGAAATTATCAAACGTTTTAAATTTTCTAAGCAGCGAGGTAAATCACATTCTTCTCGATTTACCATCAGCAGTGAAGGGACAAACTGTACTTTTAATCCATGTGCTTTGAGAAGTTTGGGAATAAATAAATCATCACATAAGGTCTGTTCCCACTTATCTAGTAGTTCTATCCGGTGTAGAACTTCTGTTTTCATTGCTAAACTACCACCCCAAGGAATACCAAACAGAAACATTTGCACAACCGTGGAAACGTTTCCAGAAAAGCGGACTAGGGAACCCCAATAATTACCATTGGAGACATACCAACGATTCCCTGTGGTGACTCCCACTTGACTATCTATGAGAGGACTGACTAATTCTCGCAACCAAGTCGGGTGAACTACGGTGTCAGCATCGATTAATGCTATAGCTTTGTAAGATTCGTCTAAATCAGAGACAGCTTGAATAAGGGCATTGCATTTGAGGCTACAATTATGGCGTACTGCTCTAAGAGTGCTAATTTGGACGTTAGTACCCTGAATTTGGGCGATCGCTTCTTTGACGATGGTGTAAGCTGGATCTTCAGGACTATCGATGATAATTTTTAGATCATACTGCGGGTAATCTTGACGTAAGAGCGATCTGATTACAGTTGGTAAAAATGGATCAGCACCCCGCAGACATAGAATTACAGCCGTTTTCGGTAACTGTTCATTGGCTAATACCTTGGGTTGGTGCGATTTCACATACCAAATAAACACCAATGTCAAACACACCTGTATGACCAACCACCCCAGCAAAGACTTAGAGATAAATATCATCAAATCTTCCACATCTATAAGTCTCCGGCAAAATTTTAGTTGATTTCTAGACAGTAGGTGGCAGAAAAAAGAGAGAAAGGTGAAGGATAATCACCCATTCTCATTACTTATTTTTTATGGATCTAAAGAATACTTCAAAGAGATATTAATGGTCTTATCTCTATTCAAAGCAAAACTAGATTTGCGGAAACTTGGTGTCCCAGTAGAAACCGAAACCACTGGATCATTAGAAATGCCAAAACCTTCTTGGGGAATACCAAAAAAGTCTCGATTCAATTTATGATCACCGTTTTGATCATCAACCACAGCAACCGCATAAGTACCAGGTTTTAAACCCGAAAATACCTTCTTAACAGAATTGCCATTGATCTTGACACAGCCACTTTTGACTTCACTAGTATTATTCATAGGGAAACCTTTTTCTGAGTTATAAACTCTCAGGCAAATTTCCCCAGTCTTGTTTTGAATACCATTCACTACTACCGTTAATTTGGCAGTAGATTCGGCTTGCACATTTTGACTAAAAGAGAAGCTCAATAAAGTAGCTAGCAAAACAGATTGGAGAGTTGATATTTTCCACATAAATCAATCTTTTCTGTGATAGATTAAGTTAGTTCGCTAGAGATGAATCAGGTAAATTATCACGGTGAAATATTTTCCAGGTTTTGGTTACCATTTTTTGCAGTGCAAAAACTAAATCTTTAATTAATAAAGATTCTGTACCAGTTAATTTTTTTACTATGCTGATATAGCAACATAACCTGGCATACCAATTCATCGAACTGTGATTAATTGTTTGTAGATACTCCCCTAATAACCGCCAGTGTGGAAACAAAAGTTTATCCTTGTTTTGAGAATCAAACCACACGGCATATTCATAAAAATTAGGTAACATATGTAATGAAAACCGCGGATTATTATCATTAAATGATAAATAATCTGGAAAAAACATACTTAGAGATTGCTGCGGGTGACTTCTAGCAAAAAATAGATATTCAGGAATTTCATAAAAACACCCAATTAAACCCAGCCTCAATAATAAAATTCCATCTGCATTGCCGTAACCACCCATAGGTGGTATTTTCTCCAAAGCACTACGACGCATTACCCCATACAGTTGATAACAAAAATGTTTAGTTAGTAATTCATTAAATCTTTGTTGAGGTAATGGTAAATAAGTTTTTAGCTTGATAGCATAATCTTGTAATAAGTTACCTTGTTCATCAATCAATTTTGTACGGGAATGACACAAGATATAACTAGGGTATTTGTCTAATATTTCAATACATCGAGCGAGAAAATTCGGTGCATGTAAATCATCATAAGCTGCCCATTTAAAATACTCACCCTTAGCTAATTGCAGCACTCGATTAAAATTACAAGCACAACCAATATTGGTTGCATTGCGAAAATAGCGAATGCGCTGGTCTTTTTGGGCATATTCCTGACAAATATCCGCGGTTCTATCAGTAGATGCGTTATCAGAAATTATCAACTCGAAATCTGTAAAAGTTTGTGATAATAATGAATCCAAAGCTTGAGCAAGAAACCGTTCACCATTATATACAGGTAAACCAATGCTTAATTTAATCGAATAAGTTTTCATTCGCAGTTCCCCCATTAATTTCACAATTAATCATCCAGAATTTTTTGATTTGTGCGAATTCTGGATTTTGAATGATGAGTATTTGATTGCGTCAAGATTCAAAATGCAAAAGGGAAGTACAGAATACATCAAACTTTAATTTCCTACCTGATAGTTTGATACACCAGCCACAATAGGGTATTTATTATTTGACAATTCTTCTGTTCGCGTAGCGTGGCGTAGCCATACTCCTGTACGGGCGGGTTTACCAAAATTCTCGTTCATAGTTGATGATATCTGTAAACCCGCCCCTACTGACTCCTGAAGTCTGACTTTATTTCATCAATTTTTCAATATCAGTTGCTTTTAACCACTCATGGGTGAGTCCCATTCCTATTTCCAAATCAACTTTTGGTTTAAAATTTAAAACACTTGTCGCTTTGGCAATAGAATAAGCATAGGGACGACTCATGAAATCAACTGATTCTGGTAAAATATCAGCTTTTTTCCGAAATAACTTTTGTCCTTGACTACGCACCCGTAAAAATAATTTCATTTCTTCCTTTGGTAAAGACATAGGTGCTGGTAAACCTTCCATTGCCGCTAAGTGCATAAAATATTCTTTCCAGGAAGTTTCCTGTCCATCGGTAATATTAAAAATCTCACCGTAAGGGGCTTTTTCTATCGCCAAAAAGATAGCATCAATCAAGTTATCTACATATAAATGATTCATGACACCTTGACCATCATTTGCATAAGCAAATAACTTCTGTCTCATCATGTGAATTGGTCTCACTACCCAAGGAATACTCCCAGGCCCGTAAACATCCCCAGCACGTAAAATAATTACGCCAAAATCAGGCGGTGAATTGAGTTTAATTAATTCAGTTTCTGCCTCTATTTTGCTCTGACAGTAGGAATTGTTATCCCCAGAAGTTTGACTTGATTCCGTCACTTGATTAGGATAATTAAAGCCATATACTAAAGCAGTAGAAAGATGGACAAAAGTTTTGACACCAGCCTGTTTAGCAGCTTGACCAATATTGATAGTACCCTGGACATTTATTTCCCGAAAATGCTTGATATCTCCTGCTTCTTCTGCTAATTGAGTAGTATGTAAAACAATATCTACACCTTGACAAGCGGCTTTAGCAATTTTTGCATCTGTAATCCCACCAACTAATACCTCAACCCCTAAATCTTTTAGTTTTTGATGTTGCTGAGTAGAAGTTTGTAAACCCCGGACTTTCATTCCTTGGGCTATAGCTAATTCAGCCGCACGCAACCCGATAAATTCATCAATTCCAGTAATCAGCAGAGTTTTATTTTGGCAGTTCATAGAAGATATTGAAGGGATGATTTTTGTAATGTAACCGAGACAATAAATAACAACTAGAAAATGTCGGCTGGGTCAGCAGAACGCAGCTTATTAATAGCCAAAGCACCAGAAGTCAGACAAATTAACACAGTAGAAACTAAAACTACTACAGTATTATTAACTGTCATGATAATCGGCAATTTAGTGGCTTCACTGGCAAAGTCATATAAACCCACAGAAATAATATAACCGGGTATATAACCTAATAAAGCTAAAATTAATGCCTGTTGAAATACTACCTTGAGTAAATAATTATTGGTGTAGCCAATGGCCTTTAATGTGGCATAAGCAATAAATTGGGTGGAAATATTGCTATACAAAATCTGATAAACAATCACTACACCTACAACTGAAGCCATGGTCAGCATTAAATTGAGAATAAAGCCAATGGGAGTTCTAGCTGCCCAATAATTTTTTTCAAAATCAATGAATTCCTGCCTGGTAAATATCTTCACATCATTAGGCAAGTTTTCTTTCAGATTCGCTAAAACTTGAGCAGGATCAGCACCTGGTTTGAGAGTAATAATTCCCACATCTATTTTTTCTGCTGGTCGAGTATTAGGGTTAATTCTCAAAAAAGTTGAATCACTAACAATTAAGTTGCCATCCACACCAAAGGATGGACCTAAGCTAAATAAACCACTTACTCTCACTCGATAACCTTTAACAGCATCAAAGGGAAAAATTTCTATTGTTTGTTCAGTATTGCCTTTTTCAAACTGTTCTGCGATTGGACCAAATTCTGGTCGAGAATCTCTGTCAAACAACATGACATCAGGCACTTTTAGCTTATCTAAATTTTGCTCAACTTCAGGAATATCCATCACTGGTCTGCCTGGGTCAAAACCAATCACATAAATAGAATATTTTTCCCCACTGACAGGATTCTTTAATTTGGCAAACTGTAAATATAAAGAACTTACAGAGTCTACGCCTTCAAATCCTAAACTTTGGTATAAACGAGTCCGCGAAAAGCTTTGAATTGCTGTTAAAGCTTTATATTGAGAACTAACTAAAAATAAATCTCCCCGTAAATGTTGATGTACTGCTGTGGCACTGGAATAAAGTGCATCTTGAAAACCAAGTTGGATAAACATCAACAAAACGATAAAACCAATCCCGGCTACAGCCACCACAAAACGTACTCTTTGCTGGGCTAACTGTAGCCATGCTAAAGGAATTTTGAAATTCATATATTTGGCAGTGATTAGTAAGTAGTTATCAATTAACCCCTGGCAAAATCGCTAATTTTGCAGCGATATTGGTAACCAGAAAATTTTGCATGGTTATGCAAGAAGTCTAATTATGGATTGACTACTTCTTGCGTTGATTGATTGTTAATTACATCTGAATTGCCACATCAACTTGTAAATTAGTTAAACGCGACAGCTTTTTATTATCTGCGGCGTTATCAATCACAATTTTGACTTCAATTACTCGTCTGTCTGTATCCGAATTGGGATTCAAGCTAAAGATACTTTGTTTGTCTACTTGCCAGCCAATTTCTTTAACAGTGCCACGAATTTTACCCGAAAATGCGGCACTGGTAATGAAAGCCTTTTGACCAATTTTCACATTTTCAATATCAGTTTGATAGACTTCTGCTAATACTTGCATTTGGGAAACATCACCAACTTCTGCAAACCCAGAAGTAGAAATAACTTCTCCATTTTTGGCATGAATTTTTAAAACTGTGCCGTTAATAGGAGATTTAATGTAAGTTAAATCGTAATCTGCTTTAGCTTGCTCGATAGCAGTTTCTGCACTTTTAACCTGGCTTTGGGCTACTTCCACATCTACAGCACGGACTTCTTTAATGCTGTTGAGTCGAGACTTGGCTTCTTGAATTTGGTCTTTTAAGGTGTTCTGAGTGCGCTGGAGAGTAGCTTGGGCTTCACTTAGTTGTTGTTGTGTAGTTTTGAGTTGTAGGGCTTTAGCATCGGCAACAGAAGCAGAAACAGCACCATCCTTGTATAATTGCTGATAGCGATCGCTCTCTTTCTGGGCATTCTCTACTTCTGCTGTAATGCGGTTTATAGTCGCATTTTGAGCCGCAATTTCCCCTTTCAACTGGGAATCTAACCGCGAAATAGTTGCTTTTTGGGCATTAATATCTCCAGGTTTAGACCCAGCTTTTACCTGAGCTAACTGAGCCTTTGCTAATTGTAGTTTATCAAAAGCTTGTTTTAATGCTGCTTTTGCTCGTTGATAATCTTCCAGTTGGGCCATCACTTGTCCAACTTTGACCTCCTCCCCTTCCTTAACCAACAGTCTTTCTACCCGCACACCATTAATGGAATTAGGTGCAGATAAATAAGTGATTTTTCCCTGTGGTTGCAAACGTCCCAAGGCAGTTACAGCCACTTTCACAGGAGTAGGTTTAGGTGGATTTATTGATGCAGCTGAATGAGAAGGCAATTGAGAATTTAGCCCTACTTGCGACAAATTATAGAACCGAGATAAAACTACTAAACCAGTGGTTAAAGTAATCGATGCAGCCAAAACTACCGGCCACTTAACAGTTGTTTTTTTGAAGAGTTGGCGTTCTTTATTTACTGCCATATTTTTATTCCCAGTATGTTCGTTTAAACAATAGTCGTAATATCTCTATCAGTTGATATGACTGCTCATTACTGCTGAATTTATACATTTTCAGGTAACGAAAACAGCTAAGTTTAATTACTGTGCTATGAATTATTACCATTACTGCTTGCTGCTATCGATGTAGCAAATAACAGTAAACAAAAGAGGCAGAAACTTGTTCCTCATGTACCTGCTATTATGTTGTGAATTAATGAGCGACTTACTCAACAAGAAATTTTTCTAGCGAAATATCCAGTAGTGACGTAGCGGATACAGATATAAACAATCAGATAAGTCAGGAAGATGCAGGAAGCCGATAATTTAATGCTGGGATTTTGACAATATTTTCTGGTCAATACCCTTATTTTTATCCTTAATATCCACGGAATTAAGTAGCGTCAAATACCTTAGCAAATGTTGAATACCTTATATCATCAAATGCTAATTTATTGCTCTTGAATAACTGATTAACAGGATCAGTCTGCATCTAAATTATTACCAATAATATATCACGCTGTCAATCAAAATGAATTACATCAATGTCTAGAAACAAACACAATATTTTGTTGAATATGTTGGTTTTATTAGTAGTCTGGCAATTTTCTCTCTCACTGCTTATCCTTTCTTCTTGAGATTACCAGGCATCCTGTCAATTCCCCGTGATGAATTTAGCCAATAAATCATTTGTTGATTGTAACTAGTGAACAAAAGCCATAGCAGATATTGATATAGACCAAGCAATTACTCTTAATTGCCTCACCCATAGATTCTAGATATTCTCAACCATGTATACGCAAATATCATCTGATAATTTGCATATACATGGCTAATTTTTTGAGATTCTTAATTACTATCTCCAAAATGTTCATATTCTCTAACAACTCATCAATATGTAGGTTTGATAACAACACCTGAAAAATGAATGTCTGCTTTATAAGTAACTGATGGAGATTATTCTCCTGAGTTATCTTATAAAATCATCAAATACCAAAGCAGAATTATCATGTTTTATTGAAAAAACAACGTTTCTGTTCAATTTCTGAAGATGTGTGTTTATTTATTTGTAATTGAGCAGACATTAAAGCTGTCACCCTTGACCACAGGAGATAAATAACCATCGGCTTAGGAATTTTCCCACTCATTGATTAGCCGATCATCGTTAAATATGACACTAGTGTCTTGGTTTCTCAATCAAAATGGAGGTAATTGCCAAAATATTTCTAGCAAACTTACTAAATATGAACTATTCAATTTCTCCAACCTATGCTAGTGTTTGTATTAATTCAACATCGATAAATGGAAACAAAATTATTGAATCAATTGAGGTGTTCAGGAAAAAATACTAAGCATTGACAGCTTGATGATCATTTATCTAAAAGTTGTTTAAGTATTTTTTCATGAATGATAAATCTGGTAAAGAATTGTATTCTGTCTGTAACAAGATTGGCAACTTTGATGAAACAAATCAGCTAAAATAGATTATCTGTTATTTTGAAAATAAACATGAGTCTTTTCAAATTGCAGAACGTGGCAATTGACACATACAACAACGCTGAAACAACTCTAGACTATGCAACTGGTGTGAGATAGTAAAAATCAGCTTGCATAACTAATGTGACATTTGCATTGTGCCTAGTGAATACAATTTATGTAGCATTTAACCCTTGATACTCAGACAAAGCTAAGGAACAGCTAATTCAACAACATTGAATTTCATACCCTCACATACCATATTCTTTGATTGACCTAATTGGCTGACATCTGAAAACTAAATGCTGACTAATTTACCGAACTTTTTATCATTACATCTGGATGAAATTCACTAATTTTCGGACTAAATCACTACCAGCTTATTTTTGCTGTTTCTACAATATCAATGGCTAATTTCCATCAGAAATATAGTCATTTATACAGCTTGCCGGAGGCAACGTTGTTTAGTGTTACTTTTTCCAAAATTGCCTCCAACCACCAAAAGCATCAAGTATTGAGAAACTACATCAGGGCAGTATTTATCGTGTGGTGTTGATTTGGAGTCAAGCATTAAGCCATCGCAGATAGGATTGCTCACTGCTGACTAACAGTAATAGTGCAAATTGTTAGATTGCATAGCAGTTACTGTAGCTGCAAAATCCACAGTAATCAAAATAAGTCTATGTCCTATGTCTGCTAATTCAATTAATACTGCCTTGGCAGAGTTAGAAAGCCTTGTTAATAGTTGTGAACAGGCTGTGCTTAGGTTTATAGAGGAAAAAAAGATGAAGTCAGATAATTCAATGTCCACTCACAAAATTAACAGAAAACTGCAACAAAATCCTATAGCAATTGTTGGCATGGCATCGCTGTTTCCCCAATCGAGAACCTTGCGGGATTACTGGCGCAATATTATTAATAAAGCTGACTGCATTACCGATGTTCCTGATACCCATTGGAGTGTAGAAGATTACTACGACCCCAACCCCAGAACCCCAGAAGATAAAACCTATTGTAAGCGCGGTGGGTTCATTCCTGAGGTTGATTTTAACCCAATGGAATTTGGCATTCCTCCCAGCATTTTAGAAGTAACTGATGTTTCCCAACTATTAAGTTTAGTAGTTGCGAAAGAAGCAATGGAAGATGCTGGTTACGGTGAATCTCGTGATTTTAACCGGGAAGCTGTGGGGGTAGTTTTAGGGGTAGCAATGGCCAAACAATTGGGAATGCCATTGTCTGCCAGATTAGAATACCCCATTTGGGAAAAAGTCCTGAAAAGCTGCGGTTTATCTGAGGAAGAAACTCAAAAAATCGTCGAAAAAATTAAAAGCGCCTACATCAAATGGGACGAAAATGCTTTCCCTGGCATGTTGGCAAACGTTGTCGCTGGACGCATTGCTAATCGGCTGAACTTGGGCGGAATGAACTGCGTTGTTGATGCAGCTTGCGCGAGTTCATTCGGTGCATTAAAAGTTGCTATCAGCGAGTTAGTTGAATATCGGAGCGATATGATGCTAACTGGTGGTGTGGATACCGATAACACCATCATGGCGTACATTTCTTTTAGTAAAACTCCCGCCGTTTCTCCCAGCGAAAATGTCAAACCTTTTGATGCTAAATCTGACGGGATGATGTTAGGTGAAGGCATCGGCATGTTGGTACTCAAACGCCTGGAAGATGCCGAAAGAGATGGCGATAAAATTTATGCGATTATCAAGGGTATTGGTACTTCTAGCGATGGACGCTACAAGAGTATTTATGCACCCCGCAAAGAAGGACAAGTCAAAGCGTTAGAAAGAGCTTATGATGATGCTGGTTTCTCTCCTGCTACCGTCGGTTTGATGGAAGCACATGGCACCGGTACAATGGCAGGAGACCCCACAGAATTTGGGTCTTTGAGAGATTTCTTTGTGAAATATGACGACAAGAAGCAACACATCGCGTTAGGCAGTGTGAAGTCCCAAATTGGTCATACTAAAGCTGCTGCTGGTGCTGCCAGTTTAATTAAAACTGCCCTGGCATTACATCATAAAGTTTTACCAGCTACCATCAATATTACTGAACCAAATCCCAAATTAAATATTGAGAATTCTCCCTTCTATCTCAACACTGAAACTCGTCCTTGGCTGAAAGCAGAAGGGGATGCACCCAGACGCGCAGGTGTGAGTTCCTTTGGTTTTGGTGGCACAAATTATCACGTTGTGTTGGAAGAATATCAAGCCGAACAAGAACGTCCTTACCGCTTACATGGAAATTTGAGTGAAGTGTTATTATTTGCCAATACCCCGGCTGAGTTGGTAACAAAGTTAGAAGCAACTTTGAATCAGTTGAAAGGTGAAGGGGGAGACAGACATTACGGTTTATTGGTGCAAGAGTGCCAAAATGTGACTATTCCCCAAACTGCGGCAAGAATTGGTTTTGTGGCAGAAACTCGCCAGGAAGCTTGCAAACTGCTGCAAATTGCCGTTGATTTAATCAAGCATAAACAATCAGTTGATGCTTGGGAACATCCCCAAGGTATTTTCTACCGTGCTTCTGGGATGGAGTTGGGTGGCAAGGTTGTAGCGTTGTTCTCTGGTCAAGGTTCCCAGTACCTAGAAATGGGTCGGGAAGCGGTGATGAATTTCCCCTCCTTGCGGCGGTTGTATGGGCAGATGGATAGCCTGTTAATTAAAGATAATTTGCAGCCTATTTCCGAAGTTGTTTTCCCCCATCCCACCTTTGTGGAAGCCGAGAAAAATGCTCAGGTTGCAGCTTTGCAAAGAACTGAATATGCCCAACCAGCCATTGGGGTGTTTAGCGCGGGGCTGTATTCTGTTATGCAGCAAGCTGGGTTTAAGGCAGATTTCGCTGCTGGTCACAGCTTTGGTGAATTGACCGCTTTGTGGGCTGCGGGTGTGCTGAGTGAGGAAGATTATTTGTTCCTCGTGAAGTCCAGAGGACAAGCGATGGCTGCACCAAAAGACCCACAGCACGACGCAGGGACAATGTTAGCGGTGAAGGAAGATATCAGCAAGATTGAACCTATCCTCAAGCATTTCCCACAGGTAAGTATTGCTAACTTCAATTCTCCCACGCAGATTGTGTTGGCAGGGCCGACTGGTGAAATTAAGCGCATTCACCAAACTTTGCAAGAGTTGGGTTATGGTGCAGTGCCTTTACCTGTGTCTGCGGCTTTCCATACACCACTAATTGCCTTTGCTCAAAAATCTTTTGCGATCGCTACTAAGTCTGTCGCTTTCCACGCACCCAAAATCCCAGTCTTCAGCAACGTCACTGGTAAGCAGTATACCCCAGATACCTCAGCTATTCAAAAGACCTTAGAAAGCCACTTAGCTAGTTCGGTGCTGTTCAAGCAAGAAATTGAAAACATCTATGCAGCGGGTGGTCGTTGCTTCGTAGAATTCGGGCCGAAGCGGATATTGACCAACTTAGTGAAAGATATTTTAGGCGATCGCCCTCATCTTACCGTATCTCTGAATCCAAGTACCCAGAAAAATAGCGATCGTTCCCTCCGGGAAGCAGCAGTGCAACTGCGCGTCATTGGTATGGCATTAGGCAACCTCGACCCCTACCAACTACCCCCCGCACTCCCTCCCGCAGAACCCAAGAAAGGCTTGAGTTACAAGTTAAATGGCATCAACTATGTGTCTGACAAGACCAAGAATGCCTTTACTCAAGCATTACAGGATGGGTTCAAGATTAAAGGAGTTCAGGAGTCAGTAGGGGCGGGTTTACAGATATCATCAACTATGAACGAGAATTTTGGTAAACCCGCCCGTACAGAAGTTCAGAATCAGGAATTAGTAGTTGAAGAGACAGTAGCAAAAGAAGTTGAAGAATTGAAAAGTGCAGAAATTCAACATTCTGTAACTCCTGTAACTTCTGTAACTTCTGGACTTCTTCCGACGAACGGTAACGGACATAAGAAAACACCCATTATTAATACTCCACCTCAACCCCAGATGAGTCCTGCGACCTTTGTAAATCAACCCACTACAGAATTGTTAGCGCAGCATTCCGGAGAGAAGATGCAAACCCCAGAAAAACCTGCAAACTTCCAACAAATTCTCAGCAGCTTAGAAAACCTGCTCACCCAGTTCCAGCACAACCAAGCAGAGAATTTACAAGTTCACGGTACATACCTGAACCATCAGATGGAATATGCTAAAACCTTCTTCCAACTGATGCAACAGCAAAACACCTTGTTTGCAAACGTCAAATCCTCTGAAGAAGCTGCCCAAATCAAACAAGTGGTGATGGAAAGCTTAGAGCGCAGTATGTTGCAGTTTCACGCGCAACAAGGTGAAACCCTCCGCATCCATGAACAATATCTGCGGGAACAAGTGGAATATACCAAACACTTTTTCCAACTCATAGAACAAGAATATTCTCAACTAATTGCTGGTGAAGGCACAACTCAACCAGCAGTTCCTCTCCAACTCACCGAAACACACACCAACACCCTGCGGGACTTCATCCCCCTACAAGCAGAACAAGCTATTACTGAAGTTGCTGTTCCACCCGCTGCCAAAATTGTTGAACCTCAACCAGTATCAGTAATTGAAGCACCTGCACCAGTTATTGAACCAGTAGTTAAGATTGCGGAACCCGTAATTGCTGCACCTGCACCAATTATTGAACCTGAACCAATTGCACCTGTAGTTGCCTTTACCCCCGAACCCGCAGCAGTCAGCAGCAATGTCAAAACTGATGATATTGGTCAAAACCTACTCAACATCACCAGCGAAAAAACAGGCTACCCCATCGAAATGCTCGAATACGACATGGACATGGAAGCCGACCTGGGTATTGACTCCATCAAACGAGTAGAAATTCTCGGTGCATTGCAAGAACTATATCCCAACTTGCCCAAACCCAACTTAGAAGAACTGGGAGAAAAACGCACCATCGGTCAAGTTGTTGAATATCTACAAGCCAACGCTTCCAGAAGCTTGTCTGTAGAAATCGCCATTAACCAAGTACAGCAAGCCGTAGAAAAACAGGTGACAGGTGACACTTCGACTGCGCTCAGTGCATCGCAGGTGACAGAAGAGGTGATAGGTGACAGGTTACAGGTTACAGGTGACAGCGAAGAGTACGCAGACTTAGCTCAAACCCTGCTCAACATCACCAGCGAAAAAACAGGCTACCCAGTCGAGATGCTGGAACTAGACATGGACATGGAAGCCGACCTGGGTATTGACTCCATCAAAAGGGTAGAAATACTGGGAGCAATGCAAGAAGCATACCCGAACTTAGCCAAACCAAATGTCGAAGAACTAGGTGACCTGCGGACAATTGGACAAATAGTAGACTACCTCCAAAAGTTGGCTGGAGGTAGTGAAAAAAAAAAGCCACAGTTTGATGTTGACTCGATAACAATTCCCTCAGAGATGGTGAGTCAGCGCGGTCTTGGGGGTTTCCCCCATGAGCGACTGACGGTAGAATTAACCCCACCGTCTCTACCAGACCCCAACCTTCCCCGCCGTCCCGTTAAGCTGAAAACCTTACCCAGACCAGATTTTTGGGAAACCACCTTACCAGAGGGACATATTGCACTAATTACCGATGATGGGTCATTAACTACCAGTAAACTAGCGATCGCTCTCAACGAACAAGGCTGGAAAGTAGTAGTTTTAAGTTTCCCCCAATCATTAGTTCCCGATCAAGTGCCATTACCTGAAGGTGTGAAGCGCGTCACCCTAGCAAACATGAGAGAAGAACATCTGCAACTACTGCTACAGAGCATCATCGCGCAACACGGGCCGATTGGGGCATTCATCCACCTACATCCTCAATTCTCCACCGAAACCCCAGGTAAAGTGGCATATCTGGAAGCGGAAAAGGCAATTGTCAAGCACACCTTCTTAATGGCAAAACACCTGAAAGCCAGCTTGAACAACTCAGCCAACCTAGAAGGAAGAGTTAGCTTCTGCACAGTAGCCCATCTCGACGGTGCATTTGGACTAGAACACAAAGGAAACTTTGGAGTCATCGGTGCAGGGTTATTCGGGTTAACCAAATGCTTGCGGTGGGAATGGCCAAACGTATTCTTGAGAGCAATTGACTTAAGCCCTGCTTTAGACCCCCATCAATCTGCACAACATATCCTTGCGGAATTGCATGATTCCAACAGATATATCAGTGAAGTTGGTTACGGTTCACAAGGACGAGTCACACTCATAGCCGAGGCTGAATAAATTGTCGGGTGGGCAAATTGCCCACCACACTCTGGAAGAATGTTTCGCGCCAAGACGCAAAGGCGCAAAGAAAAAGCCGCTAAGTAATAAAACTACATAGAAGAAAAAGTTTTTAATTCTCTTCATTCTCTCTGCGCCTCTGCGTGAGACATTAATAAATTTACTCCTCAACACCAAAAATTTAATTTTTGTCTTACTTAATTGCAATATGAAATTAGAAAATTCAAAATCTTAACCTTTGCATCTTTCCTTCTTTGCGTCTTTGCGTCTTGGCGCGAAACATAAATATTAATCTATTACCGAGGAAATATGACAGCAACACTTCAAGTTAATCCATCATCTGTCTTTGTAGTCAGTGGTGGAGCCAAGGGAATCACTGCACAATGTACAATCAAATTAGCCCAACATCAACCTTGCAAATTTATTCTCCTTGGTCGTTCCGAAATTGCACCAGAACCAGAATACGCCCGTGATTGCTTAGAAGAATCAATATTGAAAAAACGCATCATGGAAAACCTGATTGCTCAAGGTCAGAAACCAACACCCATGATGGTGCAAAAGATATATAACGAAATTAATTCCAGTCGAGAAATTCAAAAGACATTAGCTGCCATTGAAGCAGCAGGTGCAACCGCAGAATATGTCAGCGTCGATGTGACAGACACAGTAAGTTTAAAAGCCAAACTTGACGAAGTATCTCGAAAAGTTGGACAAATTACAGGCATTATTCACGGTGCAGGTAATTTAGCTGACAAATTCATTGAAAAGAAAACAGAACAAGATTTTGAAAAGGTTTACACTGCCAAAGTTCAGGGTTTAGAAAACCTGCTCAATTGTATTAATCCCCAAGAACTACAACATTTAGTTTTATTCTCCTCCGTCACTGGCTTTTATGGCAATATCGGTCAAACTGATTACGGTATAGCCAACGAAATTCTCAACAAATCAGCCCATTTAATCAAACAATCAAATCCTCAATGTCACGTTGTCGCTATCAACTGGGGAGGATGGGACAGTGGCATGGTGACAGCAGAATTAAAGAAAGCATTTGCTGAACGGGGAATTGATATTATTCCCGTTCCCATTGGCACACAAATGTTAGTTAATGAACTGCATCCTCTCTACACCAATGATACACAAGTTGTCATTGGTAATCCCATGGCTCCCCCACCAACCCCTTTAGATTCCCAATTAAAAACTCACCGTCTACGGCGGCGGATGACATTGGCAGAAAATCCATTTTTACATGACCATGTAATTGCTGGAACACCAGTTCTACCAGCAACTTGTGCCATGTCTTGGATGATTAATGCCAGTGAAGAAGTTTATCCAGGATATCGCTATTTCAATAGCCGTGAATTCCGAGTTTTAAAGGGCATTAGTTTTAATCAAACTCTGGCAAATGAATACTATTTAGAAATAAAGGAACTGGATAAAAAAGATGGTGAATTTGTTGAATTTCAAACCACCATTTCCAGCATAAATCCCCAAGGTAAGCCCGTCTTCCATTTCCGTGCAATTATCAAAGTAGTTGCAAAAACACCAGAAATGCCTGTATACGAAGCTGTAGACTTGAGGGAAGATAACATCATCACTACCAGAGGAACAGATTTTTACCAAACTAGTGATACAGCTTTATTTCATGGGCCAGCATTCCAACAAATTACCAGAGTTATCAATATCAACCCCGAAAAAATTACTGCTGAATGCTATTGGGAATCAATTTCGGTTGAGAAACAAGGGCAATTTCCTATTAGATGGTACAATCCCTACGTACATGACTTAAGTACCCAACCTTTATGGGTCTGGCTCAGTCATTTCCATCAAGAAATTTGTTTACCCGGACAACTGGTACTCACAGAACAATATAGACCACTTCCTTGTGATCAACCTTATTATGTTTCCTGTGAAGTGAAGGCTAAAACAGATACAGGAGTAACAGCTGATTTTATTATTCACAATCAGGAAGGTCAAATATATTCACGGATTGTGGAAGCAAAAGCAGTAATTTGGCCGCAACAATTACTCAAGCGTAAGTAAGAATACAATTAGCAATTCTGAGTTTGTGGTGAAAGTTGCTTTTAAACGTTCGCGTAGCGTGCCGGAGGCATACCGCAAAGGCACGAAGGAAGAAAAAGAAGATTTTCACGAAACCTTTAGAATTGCTATATTAGTAATTGGGTGAAATTGCATTTACTAAAAAACATTTGACAGATGATGATTGTAGGTTGGGTTTCACACTCAACCCAACGAAATAAAAATCCTAACACATTGGGGAATCGCGTAAATCCTAAATACTTTAGGGAAAAAGAGTAAATATACTTGGCGTTCTTATCTTTGCGCCTTTGCGCCTCTGCGCGAAACATTTCCTCTTTTCCCTCATACCCCAATGAGGATTTCAACAGTGGAAAAAATCGCCATTATCGGGTTATCCTGCCTATTTCCTGATGCCAACAATCCTGAAGAATTTTGGCATAATCTCACCGATGAAAAAGACTCAACTTCTGATATCAGTGTTGCGGAATTAGGCGTAGACCCTGCCATATTCTACGATTCTAACAAAGGCAAACCAGAAAAAATCTACTTTCTTAAAGGTGGATTTATTCGCAACTTTAGATTTGATGCCAGTGAGTACAATTTACCACCTGCATTGGTCGAAAGTCTAGACAATACTTTTAAATGGTCACTGTATGCCGCTAAACAGGCAATTGTTCATAGTGGCTACTGGGGAAATAAATCTGCTCTCTCAAAATGTGGCGTAATTCTTGGTACTCTCGCTTTACCAACTAAGGCTTCTAATCAACTGTTTGCTCCCCTTTATCAGCAAACAATTAATCCAGCCATTGGCGAACTTTTACAAAATCGAGACTTTGATTTAGCAGGTATTCCTAGTAATACGAAAGTCTCGCCATATAACGCGATGATTTCCGGCTTACCAGCCGCCATTGTTTCTCGTGCATTTTCTCTTTCTGGCACTCATTTCTGTATTGATGCTGCTTGTTCTTCGGCGTTTTATTCCATTAAGTTAGCATCCCATTATCTGTGGTCTGGCAAAGCTGACATGATGTTAGCTGGTGCTATTAGTTGCGCTGACCCTCTATTTTTAAGAATGTTATTTTCCGGTATTCAAGGATATCCAGAAAATGGCATTAGTCGTCCTCTCGATAAGGCATCACGTGGGTTAATTACCTCTGAAGGTATCGGGATGGTAATGCTCAAACGCTACAGTGATGCAGTCAGAGATGGAGACAATATTCTCGCAACTGTCTGCGGTAATGGTCTATCTAATGATGGTAAAGGTAAGCATCTCCTCAGCCCTAACGCCCAAGGACAAACTTCAGCATACGAAAGAGCATACGCCGAAGCGCAACTCAACCCCACAGAAATTGACTATTTAGAGTGTCACGCTACTGGCACTTTGTTGGGAGATACCACCGAATGTAACTCGGTTGAAGGCTTTTTCGGTCAACACCAAGCCAAACCGTTGGTAGGTTCAGCCAAAACCAATGTCGGTCATTTACTCGTTGCTGCGGGAATGGTGGGGATAACAAAGACGATTTTAAGTATGTCCCACAATGTTATCCCGGCAACAGTGGGTGTCAGTGAACCCATCGGTAATGACGATACTGTGATTTCGTCGCAAAGCATTGTTACAAAAACAATTCCTTGGCAGAAGCAAGGAACTAAGCACGTAGCTTTAAGCGCATTTGGTTTTGGTGGTACTAACTCTCATCTAATTCTGGAACAGGAACAGGGGGAAAACGCATAATGGTGGCTAGCACTTCGACTTCGCTCAGTGTAAAAGTTGCAATTGTCGGTATGGATGCCTTTTTCGGGGAATGCAATGGTTTAGATGCCTTTGAGGGCAGTATCTACGACGGAAAACAGCATTTTATTCCCCTGCCAGAACAAAGATGGCACGGCATTAATGAGCAAGAAAAGTTACTGCAAGAGTACGGTTTAGAAGCTGGAAAAGCACCCCAAGGGGCATATATTACAGATTTTGAAATTGATACCCTGGCGTATAAAATCCCACCAAACGAAGTTGAGAAACTCAACCCGCAACAGTTATTAATGTTGAAGGTGTGCGATCGCGCCCTCAAAGATGCGAAAATACAACCCAACACTAATGTAGCGGTGATTATCGCTGCGGAAACAGAGTTATCTGTACACCAGCTACAGCAACGTTGGAATTCCCCTTGGCAAGTCCGAGATGGCTTGAATGCGGCAGAAATTGCCCTACCTCCAGAAAAAATTGCCCAGTTGGAAACTATTGTTAAAGATAGT
This sequence comes from Richelia sinica FACHB-800, assembly GCF_014698825.1. Taxonomy (GTDB): domain Bacteria; phylum Cyanobacteriota; class Cyanobacteriia; order Cyanobacteriales; family Nostocaceae; genus FACHB-800. The sequence continues at coordinate 245,844 of NZ_JACJTT010000001.1, read as the reverse complement.
GTTCACCATCAAGTGGAAATTGGTGAATACCTCAGCTATGTAGCCAATATTATGGCTAGTCGTGTATGTTCTCTGTGGAACTTCTCCGGGCCTTCCTTCAGCATCAGCGCAGTTGAAAATGCGGCGTTCAAAGCCATAGAACTCGCGCAAATGCTACTGGCAACCAACGAAGTCGAAGCAGTGTTAGTTGGTGCAGTTGACTTAGCTGGAGGCGTAGAAAACGTTTTACTTCGCAGTCAATGGGGCAAAATTAACACTGGTATTAATACCTTAAGTTTTGACCAAAACGCCAACGGTTGGACAGTGGGAGAAGGTGCAGGTGCAGTAGTTCTCAAACGCCATGATATAGCTTTAGAAAATCAAGAACGCATCTATGCAGTCATCGACAGTTTAAGCATCGGTCAGTCTCCCTCAATGGCTGTAGATAGCAATACTATCACGGAAGTTTGTCAGCAAGCTTTCCAGCAAGCAGGTATTCAACCTGTAGAAGTCAACTATCTGGAAGTCTGCGCTAGTGGTATTCCCATCCAAGACGAAGCAGAAATTACAGGTATCCTCCAAGCTTACCCTGGAGTTGGTGATGGTTTACATTGTGCCATTGGTAGCGTTAAAGCCAATATTGGTCATACTTTCGTAGCTTCCGGCATTGCTAGCTTAATTAAGACCGCCCTTAGTGTCTACTATAAATATATACCTGCTACCCCTAGTTGGTCTGGGGTGAAAACACCGCAAGTATGGGAAGGTAGCCCCTTCTACGTCGCTACCGAGTCTCGACCTTGGTTTTTGCAAAAAGAAGCTAAATGCCGAATTGCAGCTATTAATAGTATTGGCTGTGATGGTACATTTGCCCATTTAATTCTCTCGGAGGAAACCAGTCAAACTGAACGCAGCAGTCGTTACTTGCAGGAAAGACCATTTCATCTTTTCCCTATCACCGGAGACGACCAAACTAGCTTATTTGCAGCACTAGATAACCTGCAAAAAACCATAGAAACTGCTGAATCTTTAACAGCAACAGCTTCCCAAAACTTTGTTAATTATCAACAAAAATCCAGTGCAAAATACACTATATCTATCACTGGACGCAACCAAAAAGAACTACTCAAAGAAATTGAATCAGCCAGAAAAGGTGTAGCTAACGCCTTTGCTACAGGCAAGGATTGGCAAACACCAACAGGTAGTTATTTTACACCCAAACCACTAGGAAAAGCTGGAGAGGTAGCTTTTGTTTATCCCGCCGCAGTTAACTCCTATGTTGGTATTGGTCGGATGATGTTCCGCCTTTTTCCTAAAACTTTCAATGATGAAATACTTCAAAGTCTCCACAGGCGTGTTGCCGATGTTGAGAAATTAATATTTCCCAGAAGTTTAAGCAAATTAACCACCAGACACATAGAAACATTAGAGAAGAAATTGTTAGATGATTCTCTGGCTATGCTGGAAGCAGAAATGCACTTTACCAGATTAATCACAACAATTATCAGAGACGATTTTCAAGTTAAGCCCAAATATGTCTTTGGCTACAGTTTGGGTGAAACCAGTATGATGGTTGCCCAAGGTGTTTGGAGTAACTTTTATCAAGGTAGTCACAGTTTTAATTCCTCTAACTTATTTGGAGATAGGTTATCAGGAAATAAAAATGCGGTGCGGGAGTATTGGGGGCTACCAAAAATAAGCACAGCAACAGACAATAACCTGTGGGCTAACTATGTTCTCATGGCTACACCTGCCCAAGTTAGAGAATGTTTAAAAACCGAAACTCGCGTTTACTTAACCCAAATTAATACGCCAGAAGAAGTATTAATTGCCGGTGAACCAACAGCCTGTGAACGGGTAATTAAAAAACTCGGTTGTAACGCCTTTCCTGCGCCATTTGATCATGTAATTCATGCCCCAGCTATGCAGTCAGAATGTTCTGAACTGGTGAGACTTAACAACCTACCAGCTAAACCCATTTCTGGGATAACATTTTATTCGGCTGCTGAGTATAAACCCATCACCATTGACAGTGAAATTATTGCTCAAAATATCGCCAAGGGCTTATGTCAAGAACTCGACTTTCCCCGCTTAGTCAATCGAGTTTATAACGATGGTGCAAAAATATTTATTGAAGCGGGTGCAGGAGGAATTTGTTCACGTTGGATCTCCAAAATTCTTGGCAACCAACAACACATTACTGTATCCCTAAATCGTCGGGGTATTGATGACCATACATCTATAGTGAGAGTACTAGCTAAACTCGTCAGCCATCGAGTTAACCTAGACTTATCTCCTCTATACAACTTGTCCTCAGAAACTGCTAAGAAAAATACAGCAGCGATGAGAAAAGTAACCCTTGGTGGTAAATCAATTGCTAAGGCAATTTTAAATCCTGAAAATAGTCAAATTTTCAGTAACAATGCACACCAAAATTCCCACCAGAGAGAATATAAGCTTATTAATTCTCTCCAGCTTTCTGTCCCAATTCTGCCCAGTGAAATTTATCCGCAATCCATACCAGAAAGTCAGCCAAAAACCGAAAAAATAACCATGAAAACTATCATGGATAACGGTTTAAATCTTCCAGAAAAACTAGAATCTTCAAAGTTAAATACAGCGCAAAAACCAGCAAACACCAAAGTTGCATACCTCCGCACTTCCAGACTTAACTACAGAATTATCATGAATGATTTGAAAACTGCTCAGTATCAAAAATTGACAAACAACAACTCCAAATTAACTAAAGCACACACTAGCTTTTTGCAAGCTAGGCAAGAATTTAGTCAACAAATGAGCGAAATCATTCAACTGCAACTCGCTTGCGCTCAAAATTTACTCAGCGAAGATAAATAATTCACGCAGAGGCGCAAAGATGCAGAGAAAAATATTTATTTATTCTTTGCGCCTTTGTATAGATTGCGTTCTAAACTCCTGTAACTACTGAACTCCTTTTTAAAACTGAGGAATACCTACAGTGACCACACTTGAGACGGTATTAAATACACACGAAAACGGACTAAAATTTTTATCTTGGACAACCCAGCCAACCCAAACTTGGAAAGGTTCATTAGATTATATCGCATTTGAAAAAAACGCCATAAAATCTAAACTTTTCACATTAGATAAACCCTGTCATATCGTCAGAATTAACGGTAAAATTGGCATTACTAATGATGGTTACTTAGCACCTATTGAAGATACTGCATCGACACAACTAGAACTTCTCACTTCTGTTACTCCCATTCATTCCCAACAATTTGGTGATCCTAGCTTTCTCGCCTTTCATGGTGTTAAATATCCCTATATGACAGGGGCAATGGCTGGTGGTATCGCTTCTGAAGATATGGTCATTGCCTTAGGAAAAGAAAAAATATTAAGTTCTTTTGGTGCAGGTGGTTTACCTCCAGAACGTCTAGAAGCAGCCATTAAAACTATTCAAGCTGCTTTACCAAATGGCCCCTACGCTTTCAATTTAATTCACAGTCCTAACGACTTAGCAATTGAACGCCGCGCCGTTGAATTATATCTCAAATACGGTGTCAGAACAGTTGAAGCCTCTGCATTTTTAGACTTAACATCCAACATAGTTTACTATCGTGTGGCAGGTTTAAGCTTGAATGCAGCTAATCAAATTGAAATTAAAAATAAAGTTGTTGCTAAAATTTCTCGACGAGAAGTAGCTGCTAAATTTTTACAACCTGCACCACCAAGAATTTTACAAGAATTATTACAACAAGGACTCATCACTGAATTACAAGCCAACCTGGCTAGCAAGGTGCCAATGGCGGATGATATTACCGTCGAAGCTGATTCAGGTGGACATACAGATAATCGTCCTTTAGTGTGTTTGCTACCTTCAATTATTGCCTTACGGGATGAAATTCAAACACAATATAACTACTCTATTCCTATTAGAATAGGCGTAGCTGGAGGGATTGGTACACCAGAATCAGCCTTAGCTGGTTTTATGATGGGTGCAGCCTATATTGTCACTGGTTCTATTAATCAATCTTGTGTGGAATCTGGTGCTAGTGAATATACAAAAAAACTCCTAGCACAAGCAGAAATGGCAGATATGATTATGGCTCCCGCTGCTGATATGTTTGAAATGGGAGTTAAATTACAAGTTCTCAAACGTGGAACAATGTTCCCTATGCGGGCGCAAAAGCTATACGAATTATACCGCACTTATGACTCAATTGAAGAAATTCCGTTGGCAGAAAAAGAAAAGTTAGAGAAACAGATTTTCCGCAAAACTATTGCTGAAGTTTGGGAAGGAACAGCTACATATTTATCACAAAAAAATCCTGAAAAATTAGGTAAAGCCGTTAACAATCCTAAACTTAAGATGGCTTTAATTTTTCGCTGGTATTTAGGCTTATCTTCTCGCTGGGCTAGTGCCGGTGAAAAAGGTCGAGAAGTAGATTATCAAATTTGGTGCGGCCCCGCTATGGGCAGTTTTAATGATTGGGTTAAGGGTTCATATTTAGCTGAACCTGCTAATCGTCATGTCGTTGATGTAGCTGACCAAATTATGAAAGGAACGGCTTTTCTTTACCGCATTCAAAGTTTGAAAATGCAGGGTTTGCAATTACCTAATGATTACACTCAATATCGCCCAGAGAGTAGGTTAGTTTGAACAAAGTGAACCCCAACAAATGATTCGCACAGAGTAGACCATATATTTCTTTGCGTCTACTCTTACGAGAGATTGTGCGAAACTTTTACCCAAATGTGGTTTAGCTACCTGAAAACATCTTTAACGTTGGGTTTAGTAACAAAAACCAACCTACTTTCTAAATATTACCTTCCTATTGATTGGAGATGTAAAATGGCTATAAAACAGTTTTATACTGCTGAAGATATTCAATCTTTTCTCATATCTAATTTTGCTGATGTTCTGGGAATTTCTCCAGAATCAATTGATGTTGAAGAACACTTAGAAAATTATGGTTTGGATTCTGCTCAAGCCATGATTATTATCAGTAAATTAGAGCAGTTACTTGGTTTTAAACCTTCACCTGTACTGCTTTGGCATTATCCCAGTATTGCTTCTTTGTCCCAACGGTTAGCAGAAGAATCAAGCAATGATTCACCAGTTAAAGACAAAGTTGGTGGTACAATTACAGCTACAAATTTTGCCCCACCTTATCTTGATTTGGCTGCTGAATGTATACTCGACCCAACTATTCAACCTGCTGGCGTATGTAACGTTGCCATTGAAAACCCCAAACATATCTTTATCACAGGGGGGACTGGTTATTTAGGTGCATTTGTTATCAAAGAATTGCTAGAATCAACTCCAGCAATTATTTATTGCTTAGTTCGGGCTACTGATGTCACAGAAGGTAAGAGCAAATTACAAAATAATTTACAGCAATATGCTCTGTGGGATGAGAAATATCAAGATAGAATTATCCCGATTATTGGTGATTTAGCTCAACCTTTTTTAGGAATTGATGCAGCGCAATTTCAATCTTTAGCTGCTAATATTGACACCATTTACCATAGTGGTGCAATGCTGAACTATGTTTTCCCCTATTCAGCACTAAAAGCGCCTAATGTTTTAGGCACTCAAGAAGTTCTGCGTTTAGCTTGTCAAACTAAAGTTAAGCCTGTTCATTACGTTTCTAGTGTGGCTGTATTTGAATCATCAGCTTACGCTGGTAAGGTAGTCCAAGAACAGGACGATTTTAATGATTGGCAAGGTATTTTCTTGGGTTACTCCCAAACAAAATGGGTTTCTGAGAAGTTAGTGAAAATTGCTCGTGATCGAGGCTTACCTGTAACTATTTACAGACCACCTTTAATTGCTGGGGATAGTAAAACTGGCATTTGCAACACCCATGATTTTATCAACTTGATGATTAAAGGATGTCTGCAAATGGGAACTTTCCCTGATGTAGATTATATGTTGGATATGTCGCCGGTGGATTATGTAAGTAAAGCCATTGTTTATCTATCTAGAAAAGAAGCATCAATTGGTAAAGCTTTTCACTTGCAACATCCACAACCAGCATCTTTAAAAGGTTTAGTTGATTGGGTGCGTTCCTTTGGATTTGCCATTAAGATGATTCCCTACGAAGAATGGCAAGCAGAGTTAATTAATAATGTGACTTCACAAGAAAATCCATTATACACTTTGCGTCCATTTTTGTTAGAGCGTTGGTCTGATGAACAAATCACCATTCCTGATTTGTATTTACAAGCTAGAAGACCAATTATTAGTTGTGCAGAAACTTTAGAGTCTTTAAAAGGAAGTGGTGTAGTTTGTCCTCCAATTGATTCCCAATTATTGATGACATACACATCGTATTTAATTCAAACAGGTTTCTTGAGTTTGGCATAATTCCAAAAATAGGGGTAAGGTAATACTTGACCCCTGTTAATCAAATTGACTTTGTATAATCTCAGGGTAATTTGTCTCATGCAGAGACACAAATATTAGGAAAATAAGCAAACTTGTGGTTTAAGTCAATAAAAATACCCTAAGTTCATTTATATGGACTTATTTTTTTGTCTAATTTAGATTTTATTTCTCATTAGGTTCTCGGTTTTTTGTTGTAAAAAAAACTATAAAACTATTTACAATCTCATAATTTACATAGTAAAACCAGTAACACCTAGACACAACTCAACTGGTCAAACCACTTGCATGGACATCACCCAAGGTCAACAAGCAATAACCCCAGGCATCGAGACTGGTACGGAAGCAGAACAAGACCTAGAAGCAGCAACCGCAGAATCCGAAAAACCCTTTGCTGAGTTGGATAGTGGTGTTAATGCAGTAGCCATATCACCCCAGGGACGGAGACGTATTGCTGTGGGTTTAGCAAATGGCGTGATAGAAATTTGGGATAGGTTAACTGGGTCTAGGTGGGTAAGTTGCATTGGTCATACAGATTATGTGACATCAGTAGCTTTTAATCACGATGGCACACAAGTGGTCAGCGGCAGTTTTGATCACACTGTAAGGTTATGGGATGCCAAGACCGGACAAGCGATCGCACCACCCTTCTTTGGTCATACAGATTATGTGACATCAGTAGCCTTTAATCACGACGGTACACAACTGGTGAGTGGCAGTTTTGACAACACTATCAGGTTATGGGATGCCAAAACTGGACAAGCGATCGCAAAACCCTTGTCTGGTCATACAAGTTCTGTCAACTCAGTGGCCTTTAGTCCTGATGGGACAATGGTTGTCAGTGGTAGCAATGACAAGACCTTAAGGTTGTGGGATGTCAACACGGGAGAAACTCTAGGTCAACCCTTGTCTGGGCATACACATTATGTAACATCAGTAGCCTTTAATCACGATGGTACCCAAGTGGTTAGCGGCAGCGCTGACAAAACAGTCAGGTTATGGGATGTAAACACCGGAGAAACTCTAGGTCAACCCTTATCTGGGCACACAGATTATGTGACATCAGCGGCCTTTAATCACGACGGTACACAAGTGATTAGTGGCAGTTTTGATCAGACATTACGGTTATGGGATGCCAGCAGCGGAGAAGGAATAGGTCAACCCTTCTCTGGTCATACAAGTTATGTCAACGCGATCGCTTGTAGTCCTGATGGGGCTATGGTTGTCAGTGGTAGCAATGACAAGACATTACGCTTGTGGCATGTCAGCACCGGAGAAACTTTAGGTCAACCTTTCTCTGGTCACACAGATTATGTGACATCAGTAGCCTTTAATCACAACGGCAGTAGGATTGCCACTGGTAGTTGGGATCAAACTGTACGGTTGTGGAATGTCAACACGGGAGAAGCCATAGGTCAACCTTTCATTGGTCATACAGATGCTGTCTACTCAGTTGCTTTTAGTCCTGATGGGACTCTGGTTATCAGTAGTAGCAATGACAAGACCTTACGGTTGTGGGATGTGGAAACTGGAGAAGCCATCAGTCAACCTCTGTGTGGCCATACAAGTTATATCCGTTCGGTAGCCTTTAGTCCTGATGGGACGATGATTGTCAGTGGGAGTTATGACAAGACAGTACGGTTATGGGATGTGAAAACTGGAGAAGCAACAGGTCAACCTTTCATTGGTCATACAAATCCTGTCTACGCAGTAGAGTTTAGTCCCGATAGTAAAACCGTGGTCAGTGGAAGTTCAGACAACACAGTGCGGTTGTGGGATGTGGAAACTGGAGAAGCAATAGGTCAACCTTTCATTGGTCATACAGATACTGTCACCTCCGTCGCCTTTAGTCCTGATGGGACTATGGTTGTCAGTGGGAGTGCAGATAACACAGTGCGGTTATGGGATATCAACACTGGAAAAGTTATTGGTCAACCTTTCATCGGTCATACCAATACTGTTGACTCAGTTGCCTTTAGCCCCGATAGTAAAACCGTGGTCAGTGGGAGTGCGGATAACACAGTGCGGTTATGGGATATCTCCGACTCCCACCGTCAGCGGCAAATCATCATTGGCAAACATCAGCGGGAAGTTTACTCAGTCGCTTTTGACCCTCAAGGAGACTACATTATCAGTGCTAGTAAAGATGGCATCAAAGTCTGGCCTTGGCAGAGGTTTAATATTCGCCGAATTCCCCAAGCTTTCCGTAATGACCAACCCACAGGTGAAGACTCTCTTGATGTAGCGAAGGAACTGCAATCTTTAGCTGATGTCTTGATGTTGCGAAGTCTCCAACCTCCCTTAGCAGTGGCAATTTTAGGGAGTTGGGGTAGTGGTAAATCTTTTGGAATGCACCTGATAGAACAACAAATTACCAAGATTCGCTGTCATCCCATCACCGCAAAACAGGCATGGGGTGATGTGGGAAATGAACCGAGTCTTTCTCCCTATGTAGGTCATGTTTACCAAATTAAATTTAATGCCTGGAGTTACGCCAAATCTGACTTATGGGCAAGTTTAATGCAGACAATTTTTGATCAACTTGATCGTCAATTAACCTTAGAAAAGCAGTTAGGAGAAGTTTCTGACTTACTAGCGGGAGGTGATATTTGGCGTGTTGTTAATCAAATGAATGATAGTGACAGAAAGATAATTTTAGAATCGGAGTTGAGTCAAGATGTACTTTCTCAGCTAAAAGATAAAAATCCTGATGGTAATGCTTTGTGGGAACTTCTTAGTCAAGTTAGGCAGGAAGAAACAGAAAAATTAAAGCGTGCGGAAGAGGAATTACAAAATTTAGAGGCAGAATTAAAAACCAAGAATCAAGAGATTGAAACTAAGTTTAATCAAGAATTAGTGCAGCTTGAGCAAGTATTTAACCAAGAAGTTAAAAATATTGAAACAGAAATGGAAGAAGAAATGACCGATATATCCATATTGGTTGTGTTTCTGTCTCAACTCAAAGAAACTCTCAAAGATGATTTTGGTAACTCTATTCTCAAGGATTTTCTAAATTTTTGTGGTTTTAAAGATAGAAAAGATTTGGAAACACAGTTTCCGACACTCCAGTTGGATAAGTTATCTCAATCTAATCTCCTAGATATTGCTCAGGAATTAATTGTCAGTAAAGACGAGAAACTGCAAAATATTATTGCCCATCTCCAAAAAATTAACCATTTTCTGGAAGAACAACCCAGCCAGATAGTTGGCTTAATTGAATTTACCAAAACAGATAAAAAGACATTATTGATATTTTTAGGTGCTTGTGCTGTACCATTTATTGTCTATTTTGTCATAGTGAAATGTATTCCCAACTTCTTACCAGCACTGCTAGTAGAATTATCCACTGCTTTAAAACTGTGGTTAACAAGTGTAACCGCTATCCCTGCTTTAACTACTGGGATGGAAATTTTTAAAAGAGTCCACATCCTCCAAGTAAAAACAGTCAGATTTTTGCAAGCTGCCAGGGAAAATGTAAATGCGGAAAGAGAAAAAATCAACCGAACTAAGGAAGAAAAAATTAAAGAGCAAGTTAACCAACGCAAACTAGAATATGAGCAGCATCAAGTTAAACAAATTTATGAAAAGAAGGAATTAGCACAACAAGAAATAGCTGCAAAACGCCAGGAAATGGAAAATCTGCAAATACAAGTAGAACGGCAAAAGCAGCGTGTGGGTTTAACTGCTAAATATAAATCTTTATTGGAGTTTGTTAACAATCGTTTAGAGGATAATTCCTATCAAAAGTTGTTGGGATTAATGCACCAAATTCAAGATGATTTCGCAGATTTATCTGAGCATTTAATCTATAGACATGGGCATACTAACCCTGAAAAGTTGGCAGTTTTGAAAAAACATTTCCCTAGAGGACCCGCTAGAATTGTTTTATATATAGATGATTTAGACCGTTGTCCACCCGATAGAGTGGTGCAAGTGTTAGAGGCTGTACAATTATTATTAAATACGGAAATATTTGTAATAATTTTAGCCATAGATGACCGTTATATTGGACGGGCTTTAGAATATATGTACAGAGGAGTTTTAAAACGTGGTGCTAATCCTTCTGGGGTAGATTATTTAGAGAAAATTATTCAAATTCCCTATAGAATGCGTCCTATTAATAAAAGTGTGATCGAAAGTTACTTAAAGTCTTTGGTAGATATTGAGGAATCTTCTCAAATTCATAGTTTTAGTAATTTATCTCAATTCACACAAGTTGCAGAAAAAAGTAGCTTTTCTCTAGTAGATAAACTATTGCCAGCAGATATTTTTTCGTCGGAATCGGTAGCTGATGACAGTGAATTATTACTAGAATCATCACAACATCATCAGGTTACACAAACATCTAGTGATGAAGATATAGAAGAAGAGGAAAATTTATCAATCTCTGTAATTCCTAGAAAAGAAGCTATTAAAGATATTGATGATAAAACTCAGGTATCTCATCTAGAAAACAAGCATATTACTCCTGCTTATTCTGTTAATATAGACCCATTTATCACCCTGGAAAAATTCACCACTGAAGAATTTAATTGGATCAAAGAATGTTGCCAGCATGTAGACCTGACTCCGAGAACAGCCAAGCGACTAATTAATATTTGCAAAATTATTAAAATTATTTGGACTCCCACAGAAAATGATGTTAAACATCACACAATCTGGGAGACTCCCGTTGAAGATAGATTTAAACAAAGCTTAATTGCTTTTTTGGCTTTAGCTGGTAGATATCCTAAGGAAATGCGGAAATTATTAGAAGAAATTTATTTGGAATTTGAAGAAACAGATGCAGAATCGTTAATAGTTCACAAACATGAGTGGCTGAATCGCTTATTAAAGCAAAATTTGTTTATGGATATGTACAATCAACGGGAATGGAAGAAGTTTAAGAACGATTTTCTCAAAATGCCACCTCTAGATGAATTTTTATTTGAAAGAAGAACGTTTCATTTAGCGATTTCTTTCTGTTTTATTGGTGATATCGGTTACGACCCTGACGACAACTATAATCGTGAATACAGGGTTGACAATGGACAAAAATTATATGGCTTTAATATTAATAAATAGGCTGATAAATTCTCAATTAAGCTTATTTTAAATAGGGTGCATATTGATAACTGGACATTAGACTATTCTAAAGTCCAGTTACAACTAAACGGTTTTGCTATAGAACTTGTTCACCAGCAAAGTGTTCTGTTCTGTTAGTGGATCGTAACCTAATTGTTGAGTAATCCGTTGTCTAGCTAAAGCACGGTACTCCCAAAAGTGTTCACCCGCAGCACATAGACCTAAATACAGATTAAGAGCTTGAGGCTTTTTCAACAGAATTGTCCATAGTTGTTGCCAGAACTGTCCAAAAATTTCAGGTTGCCGTAAGCCCTGATGCCAGATTAACTGAGCAAAGAGTCGCAACCCCTGACGTGGAGAAAAATGCCTAGTTTGCTTTCGTTTTGATGGCAAATTAATACTCAGACATTGCTGAAAACAGCGCCTGAGATAGTTTTTAGGTTCATATAATGTCCACAAGCCTTCTACATACTCTCTAGCGATTTCATCGATGGAGCGGGTGGGAATGAAATTCATTAAGGTATTTTGGTCTCCCACTTCAGTACCACCAATACCCTTACTTTCTAATAAACGCTGCTCTTTTTGCAAACGTTTCCATAAAGCAGTATTAGGCAAAGCTTGAAGGATGCCCAACATCGGTTGAGGAATACTTGTTTGTTCTACAAAAGCTTGGATTCGTTCTCCAGCGCCTGGACGCTCTCCATCAAAACCGAGGATAAACCCTGCATAAATTAGCATTCCTGCTTCATTAATTTTCTGACATGCTTCTATAAGAGGATTGCGAGTATTTTGCAGTTTTTGGGTCATTTGTAGGCTGTCTTGGTCAGGAGTTTCTATGCCGAGAAATACTGCATAGAAACCAGCTTCATTCATTAATTGCAACAGTTCTTCATCTTCGGCTAAATTCACAGAAGCTTCAGTGATGAAAGTAAAAGGATAGTCATGTTGCTTCATCCAAGGAATCAACTCTCGCAAGAGTTGTTTGACGTTACGCTGATTACCAATAAAGTTGTCGTCAACTATGAATAGTGATCCGCGCCAGCCTAAATCATAAAGAGCCTGTAACTCGGCGATTGTTTGGTCAGGTTCTTTTGTGCGTGGTTTGCGACCGTAGAGTGTAATAATATCGCAAAACTCACAGTTGAAGGGGCAACCGCGAGAAAACTGGATAGCCATCATCAAGTAAGCATCCCGTTGCAGCAAGTCAAAACGCGGCATCGGGCTTTGGGTGACATCCGGCTTTTCTAGGGAGCGAAATATTCCTTGTTCTTGGCCCTGGTTGAGGGCTTCCACAAACTGAGGAATTGTCAACTCGCCCTCATCCAAAATCAAATAATGCGCTCCCGAGTTTAGGGCCTCTTGTGGGATTGATGTGGGATAAGGGCCACCGACTGCCACTTTTTTACCTAAACGTACCCCTTTTTGAATTAGGGCATGAAAATCTGGTTTCTGCACTAGCATTGCTGAAAGAATTACCAGGTCACACCACTGCCAATCAGCATCTGTTTCCACATTAACGTTGCGATCGCAAAATTTAATTTCCCAGTCCTTTGGTAGCAGTGCTGCTACTGTAATAATTCCTAGTGGTGGCAAGACGGCTTTGAGTCCGGCCATTTCCATGAAGCGATCATAAGACCAAAATGACTGGGGGAACTGAGGGTAGAGCAATAATGCTTTCATAAAATCCTGATTGCAAAACTTCTGGTATCTCTAATACCCATCAATAGCCATAGACAATTAATTTTGCACAGTTATTTACCTCAATCTGATTGATGGCGACTGCTAACTCCTTCCGTGGTTCGTCCACTCATTTCACTAGGATGTATACGGTAGAGTGCCATGGTCTCATCCCGTCCCCAGGCATCAATCCAGGTTCGATTAATAGCAGGATAAAGTGTTGGATTTTGGGTTTTGACAAATTCCATTACACGATCAATTTCTTTCTGTTCTGTGATGTGTTCGGCTTTACCGGTCACAGTAACACTACGCCAATGCTTGAGATCCTCGACTTCTTCAACTTGCAAACAGACTTCTGGATTAGCATCCATATACTTGGTCTTCATCCCAATAGTGGTGAAGATGTATATGTCTGGGTCGTCGAAATAATAGTGCATTGGCACAACATAAGGATGTCCTTCCAATGCACAACCAAGATGTCCATGTCCTACTTTTTGCAAGAGATTATGAATCTCTTTTGTACTCATTTCATCAATATCTAGCATAGTTATTCTCCTTCTCAGGATTTAATTGATTTAAAACTTCTGTACAAGTAACAGAAAAATGAGCCAATATATTGTTTTAAACTACAAATAATTTGAGCAATGTATTGAGTTAATTTAGTATCGAATGCTAATTCACATCCACCTTTAATATGTTTTTAAATTAAATAGCCTATCAGGAGTTTTTTAGATATCCTCTATGATTCACATTGTTATAACAAAATTAACCTTAAATAAGGTTAAGGTCATTTATATATCACACAACTATAGGATTAATTTTAAGGTTGAACCTTAGTTCAACCCTCTAACTAAAGTTAGAAAAAATATTTTGATGGGTTTATTTTACTTATGTCTTGATTTTGTAAAATATTTCACAAAAACTTATTAGGTTTATATGGAAATAGTTGATTTTTGATAGCAATTTATATAGCAGGGGACAGGTGACAGGTGACAGGTGACAGTGCTAAAAGCCTTTTTGTGTCTAAGTTTTAGTTGTAGTTAATGTCCTAACTGTCTTGTCTACAGCTATACTAATTATATATGAGGTTGCAGCAAATGAATTTTTAGATAATTTCCATTGGAAACTATCTCTATATTTTTATTGATTTATGAGAGAGTGGGGATTGTCTCCATCAAAAATACCGTTATTTACACAGGAATTTCAATATAAATCTGGGTTCCTTGACCAGGGGAAGATTGGAAAGAAAGTTGTCCTTGGTGTTGTTGGACAATTATTTGATAACTAATAGCTAGTCCCAAACCTACTCCACTACCCACAGGTTTGGTTGTAAAAAATGGTTCAAATATATGGGGTTGGGAAGATTCATCAATACCACAACCGTTATCGGTGATGGTAATTTTAATTTGATTGATTGGTAATAGTTCTGTTTGAATAGTAATTTGTGGGGTATTTTGACAATTTTCTAAAGCATCTATGGCATTATTTAATAAGTGCATAAATACTTGATTAATTTGGCTAGGATAGCAGCTAATTAAAGGTAAATCACTGTAATTTTTAATAATGGCAATTTCTGCCCGCAGGTCTGTGGATTTGAGACGGTGTTGCAGCATAAATAAGGTACTATCTAGTCCCTCATGAATGTCAACAGCTTTCATATCTGCTTCATCTAAACGAGCAAAATTACGGAGAGAAAGCACAATTTCTTTAATTCGATTTGCCCCTCTTTCCATTGCTTGCATCAATTCAGGAAAATCATTTTTGAGAAAACTTAAATCTATATCATTAATTATTTCTTGAATAAAAGGGGAGGGATTGGTATATTCTGCTTGATAAGCTTCTACTAAGTTGAGTAAATTGAGAATGTATTGGTGAGCATAGTAAAGATTACCAGAAATAAAGGTGACAGGATTATTAATTTCGTGGGCAATACCGGCAACTATTTGACCCAATACGGCCATTTTTTCACTTTGAATTAATTGGGTTTGTGTATGTTGTAAATCAGCTAAAGCTTGTTCGAGTTTTTGTTTTTGTAAATTTAATGCTGATTCTATTTGTAATCTTTCTTGGATTTCTTGTTGAAGTAGGATATTTTTTTGATGTAATTCCAGTTGGAGAAAATAGAGATTTAAGTGAGTTTGAATTCTGGCTAAAACTTCGGTTTTGTGGAAAGGTTTAGTGATATAGTCTACAGCACCGCTATCGAAAGCCTTGACTTTTTCAATGACATCATTCAAGGCGCTAATAAAAATGATGGGAATGTGGCGGGTTTTTTCATCTGCTTTGAGATGTTGGCAAACTTCATAACCGTTCATCTCTGGCATCATGACATCTAGTAAAATCAAGTCTGGTAACAACGTTTTACACGCTGTAATCGCAGTTTCTCCATCTAGGGCTTTCCGAACATTATAACCCTCACTGCTGAGAATTACGGACAATAACCTCAAGTTGTCTGGTGTATCGTCAACGACAAGAATATTTTTTTTCAAGTTATGATTGACTTGAACAGCTTTCATTGTTAAGGCACAGTAGGAATAAAAATTTGTTATGGTTATTTTCGCAGGGAGGCAATAAAATCTAGGATAGAAAATCCAGCCTCTACAGGGTTGACGATGGAAAAATTTACCTCTCTCAAAGAAAAACAGCTATATTTATATCTTGATCATATAGTAATACGTATTGATTGGTAATAGCTTGTGTAGCCTAGCTACACTTACTCCTAGACTAACAATTTTTTATTTTTAATGTTTAATGCCTGTTGAGACTAAATTCTGGTCGTGAGTCTATTTCCAAGTGGTGAAATAGTCTAAAAATCAGGGTTTTTAATCCACAATCTCAAGTAGCTCTAACAGCTTGAATCAGGACACATCATGTCTATCTACATTCAATGTAGATAGGTGTGAAAATCCCGTATCCAAAATTGTATGACTTATCTGCCTAAGTCGTGCAGTTCATTAATAGCAGCTGCACATCTTTGGGTTATTGCTTCTAGTTCTTCTTTATTGGTGGAGGTGGGAGAATCAATTAATTTGCCAATTCTGACGGTGAGGGGCACTTTTTGAGGAATAGGTGTACCTTTTTTGACTACTTTTTCACTTCCCCACAAACTCACAGGTAATAAAGGGGCTTTGGCTTTGGCTGCTAGGAGTGCTGCACCTCGTTTGGGGTCATGAATACGACCATCGGGGGTACGGGTTCCTTCTAAAAATACACCTACAGCCCAACCATTTTCTAAATATTCTAGGGCAGAACGAATGGCAGCGCGATCAGCACTGCCACGACTGACAGGATAAGCACCGTATAACTTAATGGCTTGTGCTAAGACTGGAACTTTAAATAATTCTTCCTTAGCCATGTAAGCTACTGGCCGACAAACACAATTAGAAACAATGGGTGGGTCAAAGTAACTAGCATGATTACTGACTACCACCAATGGCCCTATTTGGGGGACATTTTCTACGCCATAAATTTTACCCTGGAAGTAAGCGTGTAACATTGGGCTAACTACTGACCACTTAAAAGCGTGGTAAAGTGCCAAACTAATGAAAGGTTCGCGTTCTTTGGTCACGGAAGATAATTGAATTGAGCCTGAATTTAGAATAAGCGATCGCTCGCAACTTTAGTCAATCAGTCGCCACTTTAGTCCATAACCAAAATTAATTACCCACAGCCAAATTTTGCTGTCCTTGGGGAGAAGCTGCATAACCCAAAAATGCCTGTACCCCACTGCTAGCAGGGTTTTTATAGACATAATATAGCTGGCGTTGATAAGGATAACTGGCTGCATCAGGAGTCAAACCATCAATAGCGACGACTCTCACAGTTTGCTGATTTGTCACTTGACTAAATGTCGCATAGCCCACACCATCAGTTTTTAATGCTTGGAGTAAGGGAGTAGTAGCATCCTGTGACAAATTGGTGAAGTTAGTACCTGTACCAAATGTAGCCCCTTTGAGAACCATTTCTCGAAAACTTTGGTGTGTACCGCTAATTTCAGGGCGGTTAATAACGCGGATACTTCCACTTTTACCACCTACCTGAGACCAGTCTGTAATTTTCCCTTGAAAAATATCTGCTACTTGGCTGCTAGTTAATCCTTTAGTAAAGGAATTATCTTTACCAATGACGACAGCAATTTTATCTGTGGTGATAGGAACAGCAGTTAAGCCTTGACTTTTTTCCTGTGCAGTTAAAGGTCGTGACGCACCGGCTAAATCTACTTTACCTGCTAGGACATCTGCAATTCCTTTACTAGTTCCGTTAGCTAATGCTTCTACCTTGGTACCTATAAACTTAGCTTCAAAACCTCTTTTGAAATTTTGGTTGATTGTCACCATACTAGTAGAACCATCTATTCTGATAGTTGTACCAGAAGGAACAGAATTAGGTAAGGGAAAAGATTGATTGTTAGTATTGTTTGCCTCGTTATTTGGCTGCGTAGTATTACTTGGCAGTGGAGGTATGGTTACTACTGAACCCGTAAAAAACAACCAATATCCACCACCTAACAAGGCCAAAAATATCAGAATATAAACAATGGGAGGAGGTCCACTTTTTTGACTCATAATTAAATTTATTCTGGTAGTTTCTTAGCACTAGAATCTTGTAACATTTGCAAGCGACGAGCAACTTCATCGTCTAAAGCGATTTTTTCTATATCTGCTTGCATTTTTTCTGCTGGATTTTCTGATAATTCAGCTAAGGCTTTTGCTTGGAGATTACGACGTTCCACCGCACCTTTGGCTTTTTCAAAATCACTTTTTGCTGAACCAATATCAAATTCGTTGTTAACTTTAACAATGGTGGCTAATGCTTCGTTGACTTCAGACATATCTTTGAGATTCTGCATTTCCGCTTTGTAAGCTTCTAGCTTGAGTCTTTCGCGGTTGAGCTTTTCTTTGGAAGCATTCACAGCTACTTCGGCTTGTTTTACCATGTCCTCTAATGTGGGTAAAATCTGCTCTGTTTGAATAGCCTTAGTCATTGCCATTCTTGCTGCTTCTTCATTACCATTTTTTTGAGCGAGGAGGGCTTGTTGTTCAAAGGTCTTAAATTCTTTGATTTTGGCTTCATACTTGCCTTTAGCTGTTTTATAAGCACCCTCTTGGGCAGCTACCGCTTGAGCCAGCTTTTGTACAGCCTCCTGCATTGACTGTAAGGAATCTTCAGCTACTGCTACTGCTACTTTGCCACCAGACTCTACAGGTACTCCCCACAGCCAGTTCCAACTACCAACAACTACCCTCCCGGCTTTTTCACCCATTAACCAGTAGATAAACTTTCTCATATTTTTGATAATTTAGATTATTATTTTTAACCTCTATAGAAACACTACTACTGTGGGAATGTCAACAGTTTGACAATAAATCTCTATAAATAGATATAGATATTTTTCTTTACCTAATTTTTACTAAAGTATGAGATGGTTTTTAATTGTGATTGGTTACTTCTAAATATATATGTTCTAATCGTACAGGTTGACGAGAGATAGCATCTATAGATATACCTGGAAATTTAGCAATAATATCTTTTAAATCCCAGACTTCTGGCAACCAAAAAGCTAAATCATTACCGTAATATCGATGGGTAAATCCATATTCTTGAGCGAGAGCGATCGCTTCCTCTGGTTGAGGTGTTTTCAGGACTACAATTTCTTGGGCGGGAATTAATTTTTGCAATTCCTCTAAACTGCCTTCGGCTAATATTTGACCATTTTTTAAAATGCCGATTTTATTACATAAACGTTCAGCTTCATCTAATAAATGGGTTGTTAATAAAATTGTCATACCTTGATTTTGTAATTGCCGAATCAATTCCCAAATTTCGTATCTAGCTTCAATATCTAATCCTGTGGTCGGTTCATCTAAAATGACTAATTTGGGCTGATGAACTAAAGCTACAGCAATGTTAACTCGACGCTGCATTCCTCCACTGAGAGTTTCTACAGGACTTTTAGCTCGATCTAACAAATTGACTGCGGTTAAAGTGTCTGTGATTTGTTTCTGACGAGTGCTTTGGTCTAAACCGTAGATATCAGCAAAAAATTTGAGATTTTCTTGGCAAGATAGGGTTTTATACAGTAAATTTTCCTGGGGAGCAATGCCAATTAATTTTTTAGTTGCTTCAGAAACAGGTAAATTATTAATTGTAATTTCTCCCTGGTCGGCTTTGAGTAAATTACAAATAATATTGATGGTTGTGGTTTTACCAGCACCATTGGCACCTAGTAAACCATACACTTCACCTGGATTAATTTCTAGGTTGAGGTTTTGCAAGACTTTTCTGTTGCCATAGGATTTATTAAGATTTTTTATTTTCAGCATGTTTTTAATTTTTAAAATTTAATTCCTATAATCTTCTTTCCATCATCAACATCCGTCGATAGGATAACCAACCACAAACAACCATGACTAAAGCAAAGCAAAATAAAAAAGAAAAATGCGATGTAATTTGATCTAATTTATCCCCCTTAGCTGACACAGCTAAAAGTGCTTCATTCATGTGATAAATAGGATTGTATTGGGCAATATCTAAAAGAGTTTTGGGAAACAAGGAAGTAGGCAAAAAAGCACCACCTAAAATCAATAAAGGTACGCCAAAAGCCGCTACTAAAGCGTTAACATCTTCAATGCGTCTAGCTAATTGAGTCCCTAAAATAAATCCTAAACCTACATAAGCTATAATGCTGAGTAAGATAATCAAAATCCCTAGCCAAACTTCTCCTTGGAATTGAGCACCCCAAAAAGCAGCAATTGTATAAACCAAAATAGTTTGACCAATCCCAATACTACTATGGGCTAGAAAAATTCCCAAGAAATAAGATGTCCCACTTAAAGGAGAAATGAATAAGCGTTTTAGCGTTTGTTGTTCTCTTTCTGCCACTACAGTAGACACGCTTCCACCCAAACAGCTAAAGAAAAGTGCAGCACCGACTAGGGTAGAAGGTGCGGCATTTTCAAAGGCTACATCCATAGACAGTTTTGCTCTTTCTGCCAAAATAAAGCCGTTAAGAATTAAAATAGAAATCGGAAATATACTCCAAAATATTAGACTGCGCCGCCGTCGTAATAGTTCAATTAAGATACGCTGAGTAACAGCGATAGTTTCTCGCCAATATTTCATATTTATGAATGAAATTATAAATTTACCTGCTTAGGTCTGAGAGCGCATTAAAAATTTTCATCCCCTCAGATGTAGATCATGCCCAAACATCAAGAGAAAAATATTTTCCGCAAGATTTGATGATAGCTGATGTAGTACCCCAAAAAAATCTCTGATGTTTATGGTAGCAAATTATTAAATAGTATATTACACTGTCAATGTAATATTTACTAAAAATGTGCAGAATAGCAGAAAAAGCTGCGAAATGCAAGTCATGATTGCCCACGATTTGTGATCGTGAAAAGTTGATTGTGTAACCAATGAGCCAAACATTTAATTCACCAGAATCATCTACTATTTCCCGTCGGACACTGCTGAAGTTATTTGGAGTGGGTGCGATAGTTGGGGGGACAGGATATTCTCGCTTTAGTAAACCAAAACCAACTATTTTTCAACCGGATAGTCTTAACTTACCCTTAAATTTAAATACTCCTAAAAGAGTGGTGGTAATTGGTGGGGGTTTAGCTGGTTTAGCTTGTGCTTATGAATTGGTTCAGCGGGGATTTATGGTCACGCTGCTAGAAAAATCTCCCCAACTAGGTGGAAAAATTGCCAGTTGGCAAATTGAGGCAGCAGGTGAAACTTTTCGTATGGAACATGGCTTTCATGGCTTTTTCCCCCAATACTATAATTTGAATAGTTTAGTTTCTGAATTAAATATCAAGGATAATTTTCAATCATTAAACTTCTATTCTGTAGTTTATCGCGATCGCCACTACCAACCAGAAGTCTTTCGTCCCAGTCATTCAGCTTTCCCTTGGAATATCATTGATTTAGCGATCGCATCTCCCAACCGCTTACAATGGGGGATTAATCTCACCAACTTCAAGCATTTGCAAGTATTCCAGGCAATTACAGGCTTTGAGCGCGACAAAAATTATCGTCGTTTTGATCATATCTCTGTGGCTGATTGGGTAGCAACAGAGTTTCCCCAAGGCCTATACGACTTATATTTTCTACCTTTTGCTAAATCGAGTTTAAATGCACCCGATTTAATGAGTGTAGGAGAACTAATGCAGTTCTTCCATTTTTACTTTTTTGGCAACCCCGAAGGACTAGCTTTTAATGGTACGAAAGATGATATGGGGACAAGTTTAGTTCAACCCATTGTTGCATCTATTCAAAAACAAGGTAGTCAAGTTTTTACTGATGTGACAGTGAGTGAAATTATTGCCAACCAAAACAAAATTGAAAAAGTTAAATATTTTGTTGGTAGTAATGATAATTCAGTACCTTTTTGGGTAAAGCAGAACTCGGTTGTTAAGGATGAAAAAATAGCATATTTTGGCGCAGTAGATGAAGTTTTTGCTGTAGCAGCTAACAGCAACGAAGCCATTTCTCTCACTTGTACCCATCAAGGTTGCACTGTCCACAAAGCCGCAGATGGTCAGTTTCATTGCCCTTGTCACGGTGCTGTATTTACAGCAGAAGGAAAGGTAGTTAAAGGCCCAGCCCAACGGGATTTAGCTAAATTTAAGGTAGTGAAAAAACAGGATGAGCAATTGCAATTATTAGCTAAAAATCCCGAAGCATCTTCACCACAGGAAATTGCTGCTGATTACTATGTAATGGCCACCGATGTTCCTGGAGTTCAACAACTTTTCCACCGAATTAATGGGGATGTCAACCCCACAGTGCGATCGCAAATTGCTAAATTGAATATAGCTGACCCCTTTGCTGTGTGTCGGTTCTGGTTTGACCGGGATTTTACCTGGTCCCATAGCAATTTTACTTCTCTATCTGGCTATCAACTTACTGATAGTATTACCCTGTATCACCGCATCCAAACTCAATTTATTGAATGGTCACAAAAAACAGGTGGTAGTGTTGTCGAATTACATGCCTATTGTTACAAAGAAAAGGAATTCCCCACCCAGGAAGCCTTGTTAACCACCTTTGAACAAGAACTCTATGAAATTGTTCCAGAATTGAGAGAAGCGAAGGTATTACATCGAGAATTGGTTAATCAACACAACTTTTCTGGATATCCACCCAATAGTTACGCAGACCGTCCAGAAACCAGCACCGAGGTCAATAACTTGGTATTTGCCGGAGATTGGGTAAAAATGCCCTTTCCTTGTGGCTTAATGGAAAGAGCCGTCAGTAGTGGACTACTAGCTGCTAATGAAATTTTACATCGGGAAGGACTACAAAGGCGATCGCTTCTTTCCGTTAATCCGGAAGGACTATTGCAAATTTAGCTGACTGGGTGTCAAGGTTGAGAAAACCTACACCCTGTTTACTCCCAGCGGATTTTTGCCTAAAATAAGTGTATACCCAGACTCGCAGAATTAATTATACATGGACTGGATCACCTTGCTGCGATCGCTACAGTCTGACTTTATTCAACGCTTAACCAATGGTTGTTTACTTCATTGTCAAACGGAAGGACAACATAGTGAATTAACAATTATTTCCGGAGAAAGATTAAAAACCCTACGAGATTTTTGCTGGCAAATGGCAGAAAAATATAAGCGTACCTCTACAGTACGTGATGTATTTGTGAGCAATCTCAAAGGTAAACTGGGAGAAGAAGTAGTCAAAGAACGTCTAGGCAACTTGATTACAGAAATCGATTATGAAAAACGTTGGGGAGGAGACGGTAAAGTAGACTTTACCCTCACAGCTAACCCCACCATTGGTGTAGAAGTCAAATCTCGACACGGTACAATTAATCAAGTCCGATGGTCAGTCAGTGCAGAAGAAGTCGAAAAAAATGCCGTAGTTGTTTGTATTTTAATTCAAGAAGAAGTAAACGAAGCCCAATCTCAATATCACCTCTTTTTAGCTGGGTTTCTACCTACCCAAATGATTAAACTCAAAACAGGCAGAATTTCCTTTGGTATTCATCAATTATTGTATGGTGGTGGCTTATTTCCCTATTTAGATAATTTGCTCAATCCTCATAATATCAATCAACCATTACCAAGAAATTTAGATAAACCAATATCAATTAAACCTCATCTTGATTTACTGCCAGAACCAAATTTCATCACACCAGTGGCACAGCGAGGTGATCAATATTTACAAACAGGAGATTATTTAGCCGCTATTAATAGCTATAACCAAGCTTTACTCAATGAGCATAACTATGATACCTACTACAAATTAGGTTTAGTTTATTATCAACTGGGTGATTATACAAATGCTTGTAGTAACTATACTCAGGCTATTAACTTAAATATTTATGACGCTAAAATTTATCACCACCGAGGATTAGCTTGTTATCAATTGAATAATTATCAGTCTGCCATAGAAGATTATACCCAAGCAATTAGAATTAATCCCCATGTAGCTATTTTTTATAAAAACCGTGCCGATGCTTATTATCAAATAGGCAATATTCAAGCAGCAATTGAAGATTACACCCAAGCTTTGAAAATTAACCCTCATTATGCTGTTACTCAAAAAAATCGCGGCTTACCTTCCTCACTCCTAGAACCCCAAAATAAATTAGTCCAGTTAATGAAAATTGCCCCTGACGATGCCCTTGGTTATAAACATCGAGGCAATCAACGTTTTGATTTAGGTGACTATGAAGGGGCAATTGCCGATTACACACAAGCCATTACCATTAATTCTGATGATTTAGAAGCTTATTATAACCGTGGTAATGTCTATGCTGACTTAGGAAAATATCCAGAAGCAATTCAAGATTATACCCAAGCCATTCAACTAAATTATCACTATGCGGATGCCTATTATAATCGTGGTAACGCTAGGCTGGAAATGGGAGATAAAGAAAAAGCCATAGAAGACTTTAACAAAGCCGCAGATTTATACTGGCAAAATGGCAAACTTGCAGAACATCAAGAAACCAAAGCTAGAATTTTGGATTTGGAAATAGAAGCATCATTAGATATTTTAAATTTTTAAAACTTGATTATAACCATTGTCGAGAGGTTGTATGCAACCTCTCTATTATTATTTTGCTTTTGCCTCAAATGATGCCAGCGAGTTAGGTAATACCTAATAATCTCCGAGTTTGCGGCCCAACCACACCATCTGGACTTAAGCCTTTTTGATCTTGGAATTTCTCTACTGCTGACTCGGTAGCTGCATCATAGGTGCTATTAATTTGGGATTCCTCCAGAAAACCTGCATTTACTAATGCTTGCTGAACTTTGCGAACATCTTCACCTTGCAAAGGTGGAGTTGTCAATTTCAACAATCTCGCTGTGGCAAAACCTTCTGCTGGACACCTATCTAATCTTGCTGCTGTTTGTGCCCCAAATTGACCATCTACCGTAATTTGGTCACTAGGATTGTTTTTATTCCAAAGCTGCTGAAAAGCTTTTACCCCAATATCACCAATATCATCTCTAACACCACTACCCCTATAGGTGAAATGAACTTCATCACCCCTACCAAACCAATCCCAACCCTCATTTTCTAAAGCAGACATCCAACCTTGAAAATCAGGTGTATCCAAGGCTAAACCATCTTCATGATTACTCAAACCTGGTCTAGCGGCCCTTGGTGGGGCACATTGACCACCTAATTCATACCAACTACGTAGCAAATGCTGTTGAGCAACTGTACGATAAGCTGAATTGATTCGTAGTGTTCCCCCTTTTGTCCTAATAGCACGACGCAGGGCTTCTTTGGCCGCAGGTTGGAGAAAAGGATTGACTGCTGAACTAGCAGCACTGATATTCAAATCATCAAAATTAACTAGAACATTAGGAATCAGCAGATTCATTTCTGCAATAATTTGTAAGCTGAGACCTCTGACAATAGAAGTGCTACAAGAACCATTAGAGCGATTAATAATAACTTCTTTAACTGTGGGCATAGAGATTATTTATATTGAAGGTGTGCAAACATGTGATTTGACACCTAATCTTTC
The DNA here is from genome assembly GCF_014698825.1 of Richelia sinica FACHB-800. GTDB lineage: Bacteria > Cyanobacteriota > Cyanobacteriia > Cyanobacteriales > Nostocaceae > FACHB-800. The sequence continues at coordinate 220,747 of NZ_JACJTT010000001.1, read as the reverse complement.
ATATAGTTTTAGTAGAGTCAAGACAATCGATGTAATTTTTTATTACGTAAATTCTCAGTAGGGCAGATATGACAGCCGCATTCATTTCCGGAACAGTATCAGCATTCTGGTTGAAACCACAATACTGGTAATACCCAAAATTACCGTTCATGAGGTCATATTATTTGTGACAAAACTTATCACATTGTCATCCCCTAGATATACAATTATTTTCAGTAATTATCAATCCTGTACTGTAATCAATGTTCATATTATGGCAGTGGAAGCAACTAGTGCAACTGCAAATAGCAATTAGCTTAGTCACAACTGGAATCATAGTTAATTCTCATAGCAGCTTTGCCCAACTTAAACCAGATCAGACATTAGGACTAGAAAATTCAGTTGTTAAACCCATTGACGAACTCAAAGATGGTATCGAAAAGGGTGCAATTAGAGGTACAAATTTATTTCATAGTTTCCAAGAATTTAATATTGGTGCTGGGAGAAGCGTTTATTTTGCCAATCCTGTGGGCATAAAAAATATTTTAACTCGTGTCACTGGTAGTAATGTTTCTAATATTTTAGGGACATTAGGAGTTAATGGAACAGCCAACTTATTTTTAATCAATCCTCATGGTATTTACTTTGGTCAAAATGCCAAATTAGACATTCAAGGTTCTTTTATTGCCACAACTGCGGATAGTATTCAATTAGGTAAATATGGTTTATTTAGTGCCACTAATCCAGAAAATAGTAACTTGTTAACAATATCTCCCAATGCACTATTTTTTAATCAATTAATTAATCAAAAAAACAGAGATATTCAAATTGAAAACTCAGAAATCGAGGTTAATCACGGTAAAACCTTAGCTTTCATCGGGGGTAATCTAAAAATAGATAATGCCAATTTAATTGCTCCTGGTGGGCGAGTTGAATTAGGTGGTATTTTAGGGACAGGAACAGTAGAAATAAATAGTGAAAATAGTAATCTCAAATTTATTTTTCCCCAGAGTACGCCTAGAGGTGATGTTATCTTAAGCAATCAATCCCTTGTTAATGTCAGGGCTGGTAACAGGGGAGATATTGCCATTCATGCCAGAAAGTTGCAGAGCCAAGACAGTATAATGCGTGCAGGTATCGCTGCAAATCAAGGTTCAGTTAACTCACAGGCAGGGAATATAGATATTCATGCTACAGAATCTGTCACCTTGGATGAAAGCCAGATTTTGAATACAGTTCGTCCTAGAGGTGTAGGAAACAGTGGTCATATCACCATCACAACAGGTTCTCTCTCATTGCTTGGTGGTAGCGAACTCAATACCAGTACCTTTGGACAAGGAAATAGTGGGAATATCATGATTCAAACCAGTGGGCCTATCTCCTTAGCAGGTGTAGATGCGAGCGGTGAACTTTCCAGTGCTATCGTTACTAATGTAGGAGACACAGGGGTAGGAGAGGGAGGCAGCATTGATATTTCCGCTAAGTCTCTTACTTTAAATGATGGGGCAGAAATATCTGCTAGTACCAAGGGAAAAGGAAATGCTGGCGATATCACCCTGAAAATCAAGGATTCCATCTTGTTAGATGAACAAATGAGTCAGAACTGGTCTAGCTTCATCCACAGTGATGTAGAGAAAGGCGCTGTAGGTGACGGAGGGAGTATTTTCATCACAGCAGAGTCTTTGTTTCTTGCTAATGAGGCTTTACTCAGTGCGGCAACTGGAGGACGGGGAAATTCTGGTGATATCACTATTGATGTGAAAACACTATCCTTAGATGGATTATTCACTGCCATCATTGTTGGTGTGGGTTCAAATCCTCAAGGTGTACGGGGGATAGGTAATGGTGGAAACATCAAAATCATCGCTGATAGAGTATCGTTGAGCAATGGTGCGCTCATACAGCTGTCTACCTCTGGTCAGGGGGCTGTTGGTGCGCTCGAACTGACTGCGAGAACTCTGTCTTTAACTGATGGTTCAGAAATTCAAGGTAGTACATTTGGTTCTGGTACAGGGGGTAATATTACCTTAAATGTTTCCGAGGCTATAAATTTGTCTGGTTTTGGCGTATATGGTGCTTCTAGTGGTGTATTAAGTGGCACAAGAGAAGGCTCTCAGGGTACTGGTGGGAATATTACGGTGAATACTTCTGCGCTGCAAATAACAGATGGGGCGGTAATTAGTGGTAGAACGAGAAGTTCCAAGCCAGGCGGTAATATTACAATCAACACCAATACCCTGAAAATTCTGGAAGGTGGGCAAATCCTGGCAGCTGCCTATAGTAGTGGCAAAGCTGGAAATATCATTATCAACGCCAGAGAAGGCATAATGATTTCAGGGAGCGATCGCACCTTTGATGCTCGACTAGCTCAGTTTGGCAAACCTACAGTAGATCCCATAAGCTCAGTTAGTGGTATTGCTGTTAACAGTATAGGTAGTGCTGAAGGTGGAAAGATTTTTCTCCAAGCTGGCAATCTCCAACTAAATCATCAGGGTTTTATCACTGCGGAAACCGCATCTAATCAAGGTGGGGATATTAGTCTCAATCTTCAAAATTTATTATTAATGCGAAATAATAGTCGGATTACTGCCAGTGCTGGAACCAACAAAGCTGGAGGAGACGGCGGCAATATCAATATTAATGCACCTTTAATAGTTGCTTTTCCTGATGAAAATAGTGATATTACTGCCAATGCTTTTCAAGGTAGGGGTGGCAATATCAATATCACAACCGATGAAATATTTGGTTTAGAATTTCGTCCTCAACCAACATCTCAAAGCGACATCACCGCATCTTCTGAATTGGGTGTGACTGGTAATGTGCAAATCACCACTCCTAATGTCAACACTACATCTGGGTTAGTGGAGTTACCAAATACTCTAGTTGATGCAGAATCATTGGTAGCCAGAAACGTTTGTGATGTGGCTGCAATTAAAGAAAATTCCTTTGTGATTACAGGAAAGGGCGGTTTACCTGCTGATGCTCAGGATTTAATTGCTAATGCACCCAGTTTAGTTGAGTGGTTCAATCGTTCAGATGTGGAAAATAAAAGTCCCGTAGTTGTGAAGCAACGACCAAAAAGTGAAGATAATTCGCACCAATTGAGCCAAAGAGGAATTCAACAAGCACAAGGTTGGATAGTCACAACTAATGGAAACGTGATTTTAACATCAGCAGCGCCAAGGACAGGGTTACAAACACCAAACTTTATTCCTTCCAGTTGTAGTGTTTCCGCTAGAGGATATAGATAATTACGCTACAACCCTATTAATAACCTTATCTTCCTTTCATTGAGAGAATTGGTTTAATATCAATTCTCCAAAAGCAACCAACACATTAACTACAACTAAAACTTAGACACAAAAAGGCTTTTAGCACTGCCACCCCTACGGGGTGCACCAGCGCGGTCTTGGGGGTTTCCCCCATGAGCGACTGGCTTACCTGTCCCCTGCTATACATCCTGGATGCGTTGGAAGAGCGATCGCACAAAGATTCATACCACAATTTTCCCAACTACGTCAGTGATTTAATTAGCGCAGTTACACGTTCCTTAATTTCATCTCGGACTCTAGGAAAAATTTCTGGTTGTTCAGCTGGGTCATCTAATTGCCAATCTTCAAAGACTTCCCGCATTACCCACTCTGGTGGCAAATTTACACCACAACCACACAAAGAAATTACCACGTCAAAGTCTTCAGCATTAAAATCACTCAAAGCTTTAGAAGTTTGATTTGTAATATCAATGCCAATTTCTTGCATAGTCGCAATTGCTTCTGGTCTGACAAAACTGGCTTCTAAACCAGAACTAATCACTTCAATCTTTCCTTTACCAAGGTTTGTGGCAAAGCCTTCTGCCATTTGAGAACGAGCAGAATTTTTCTTACAAACAAACATCACACGTTTCATGGTTCGACTCCTCTTGTTTATAGGAATAAATTAAAATGATGCCAAATTCAGTATTTGGCAAATGAAGACAAGATTAACTAGAAGATTATTGAGTCCAATGACTATTACTTGCCATATCTTGTAATTCCTAGAATTGTGCGATTATTTATAGGCACTAAGACACCGTGGATCTGGCAATGTAGCTTTTTCTGGTTCCCTGGGAAACCAAGCTGCTGTGCGCTTACAAAACTCAACCAACATCAACATCACTGGTACTTCAATTAAAACCCCAACCACTGTGGCCAGTGCTGCACCTGAATTTAAGCCAAATAGCATGACGGCAGTGGCAATAGCAACTTCAAAATGATTGCTAGCTCCAATTAATGCTGCGGGTGCGGAATCTTCGTAGGATAAATTCAGCTTTAATGCGGCTACATAACTAATCAAAAAAATGAAATTAGTCTGAATAAATAGCGGTACGGCAATTAACAAGATATGCAAGGGATTATTAACAATTAGTTCTCCCTTAAATGCAAATAGTAGTACCAGTGTGAGCAAGAGAGCAGTAATAGCAACTGGAGTCAGATAATTTAAAAAGCGTCTTTCAAACCACTCTCTACCTTTATATTTAAAAATCCAGTATCGGCTATACATTCCTGCGGCTAACGGTAAACCAACATAAATCAATACTGACAAAACAATAGTTTGCCAAGGCACTGTTAAATCATTAGCTGCTAATAACCACCTCCCCAACGGTGCATATAAAAATAGCATCGTTAAAGAATTTACAGCCACCATGATTAAAGTATGTCCTTGGTTACCGTAGGAAAGGTATCCCCACAATAAAACCATCGCTGTGCAAGGTGCAATTCCTAACAAAATCGTGCCAGCAATGTAAGAATTCGCTAGTGTCACTTCGTTACCGCGAATCAACTCAGTTCCACTAATTAAAGGACGAAATAACCATCCTAAGAAAAACTGAGCAAATATCACCATGGTGAATGGTTTAATTAACCAATTCACTACTAACGTGAGAATCACGGGTTTGGGAGCGCGGATAGCATTTGCTGCTTGTGTAAAGTCAATTTTCACCATGATGGGATACATCATGAAAAACAAACATATTGCAATAGGAATCGACACTTGATACACACTCATAGCATCAAGAGCCACAGCTATACCGGGAAATAATCTACCTAAAGCAATTCCTACAAAAATGCACAGAAATACCCAAATAGTCAGGTATTTTTCAAAAAAACTCAGACTGCTTCCTGCTTGTATGCGGGATGTTTTAGATTGGGAACTATTACTCATGAAAATGAACCTGCAATGAAAATAAATAGCTAAAATTTGGCTTCTTTGCGTAACAATTCACCGATGGTTAAATTCATCTCGGCTTTGCCATCAAATACTGTTCCTACTTTGCCTTTGTACATATGAATATAATTGAGTCTATACCCATCTTCTGGTAAAGGTATATATCCTACAGCACTAACTGCTTGTGGTGCTTTTTGAATGTAAAAATCAGTAAATTTGTAGAGTATTCCTCTGCTTGAGAGAGACTGAGGATTGACGTAAATAAACAGAGGACGAGACAGTGGTTGATACTGGGCCTTTTCTACTGTTTTCCGTGAGGGTAATACTGCTCCACGTCCGTTATCTATAGAGAGTGCTTTTAACTTATCTTGATGTTTTTCATAATAGGCATAGCCAAAGTATCCCAAAGCATTTTGGTCTTTGCTTACCCCACCAACTAATACCTCATCATCTTCACTAGCTGTGTAGTCATTGCGCGAAGCTCTGGCTTTACCTACAACAGCTTCTGTAAAGTAATCAAAAGTACCAGATTTTTTACCTGCACCATATAAAATTAGAGGACGATCTGGCCAAGATGGACGGACTTGATTCCATCGGGTAATTTTCCCTTGGGCAGCAGGTTCCCAAATCTTTTTCAATTCTGCTAGTGTGATATCTTTTGCCCAGTTATTTTGGGGATTAACAACGACTGTTAAAGCATCAAAGGCAATGGGAAGCTCTATGTAGCCCACTCCATTTTTCTTACAAGTTTCCATTTCTGCCAGTAAAATCGGTCGAGAAGCGTTATTAATCTCTGTTTTTCCAGTGCAAAATTTTTCAAATCCACCTGTTGTACCAGAAATTTTTACGTCAACCTGCAATTTATTATTATTGGGGTCTGCCTGAAACTCTTGGGCAATTGCTTGGGTAATTGGATGTACCGTACTCGAACCATCAATTCTAATTGTTGTTTCGGTTTTTACTTTCCTACTAACTTCAATGATTTTTTCAGACTGCTGACTTTGAGTAGACGTGGAGCCATTGGCACAACTGCTGGCTATAGTTAGGATTCCCAACGCGAGAGCTATTTTCTTAATCGCTATTTTCATCAAACTCTCCATTGCGTATTTTGGCTAAATTTAGTTCCTCCTCATTTCAATAAAACTTGATATATATGTCTATGTCAAGACTGACACACAAAAATTCATCAAAAAAAATTGATATGTAATTTCAGGGATGATCGCAAGAACTGGAAAACCTGATTTGGGATGTACGTCGAAAATCCGCTAAATATTGTTCTAAAGCCACAAACTGCACCAAATTCAGGCTGTAATAAATCCAACGTCCTTCTTGACGCGATCTAACTAAACCAGCTTCTTTGAGAGTTTTCAGGTGAAAAGATAATTTCGACTGAGTTACGCCTAAAACCTGGCACAAGTCACAAACACACAGTTCTTTGTCTCGTAATAGGTCTAATACCTGAAGTCGTAATGGTTCAGAAAGAGCATGGAAGCCAGCAACTATACTATCGTTTGTGAGCGTATAAATAGAATTCATCAATTTTTATTGAAATATATAGTGTTAAGCAGAGATATGAACTACTAATTCTCTTGTATGACTACGTTGACGATGTTCCCAAACATAGATGCCTTGCCAAGTTCCTAAGACTAAATGACCATTATTAATAGGAATATGCTCAGAAGTATGTGTTAAAACACTACGAATGTGTCCGGGCATATCATCTGGCCCTTCAGCATCATGAATATAATAATTACCTTCAGGAACTAATTTAGCCATAAAGTTTGCTAAGTCTGTCAATACATCAGGGTCAGCATTTTCTTGGATAACTAAACTAGCGGAGGTGTGACGCAAAAATAAGGTGCAAAGACCTGTTTTCACTCCTGATTCTGCTACTATGGCTTCGACTTTGGATGTGATGTTGTGAAATGACTTACCAGTGGTGGAAATTCTCAATAGTTTTTGATAGTGTGTCATCAGCAATTTGATGTGATTGATTCAGTGTCTGCTTATAAAGAATTGCTCTGGAAATAATTTATCACTGCTTCAGCAATTGTGTGATTTCCATCCTTAGCGATGGGTTCGGTTTGTTGGGGTGGTTGGGGTGAATGATGAAGAAAATCCCAATTTCCTTGAAAAAACTCTGCTGGGGTGATGATTTGATGATGGTTGTAATTCTGAATTCCGGCAATGAGAAAAGGCGCTTCTGCAAAGTCATCACGGGGGATGGTGACGATGGGTGTTCCCAACCTTGTGGCTTCTGCAAATGTTCCATAACCAGGTTTGGAAACTATTCTCCCACAAATGGGCATGAAATCAACTGGACGATATTGACGGTTAGTAATTTTGACGATGTTGGCTAAATCTGGTGTTGAGGTATCAAAGGTGATAAATTGCCAATCAGCAAAGTGTCTGAGATTTTCATAGGGTATTTGCTGCAAACCCAAACCCCCGAAGGTGAGTAGGATGGTTTTCTCTGGAGGTTTAGTTATTCCCCAAGTGGTGCGTAATTCGTCAGGAGAGAAGCGGGGAGTGCCGCCTGTTAACCCTACATCTGTTATATTAGGGAAAGCTGACATAGGTTCAGCAAAGGGAAAACGAAACAAGCGATCGCACTGACTATACCAATTACTAATCCAATCAGCTATTTCTGTAAATTCCTCTCCCCAATTGCGGTAAATAAAATCCCAACCAAAATTACTCACCATCCAACAGGGAATATTGGCAGCTTGAGCAAATCCCGCAGCTAAAAAGGGAATGTCGGCTAAAATTAAATTCACCCGATTTTGGCGAATAAAGTTTACTTCTGACGCAATTAAAGAATTTTGATTTTTTTGAATTTTCCTCAACTTGTCTATAGTTGCACCTTTATCCATATTCAAGCTATCGGTTTGAACTACACCTAAATCAAAGGCCCGTGGACGGTGAATAAAATCTCCTTCTATATATGACTCTAGTAACCAACGGGGGGCAGTAGTTACTAAGATTAACAATACATCTGGGCACAATTTTTGAATCGTGGCTGCGATGGAAGCAGTGCGCGTCCCATGACCAAAACCATGATTTGTAATTGCTATATATAAAATTGGACGTTCCATAATTGACTTGTCAATTGAAAATTCATTCACTGTTGTCCAGTTTAAACCTATCCCTAGAGAGAAGCGAAAAAATCTGACTTAGATTATAAATATAAAATTCACCTGTGATGTAGCTGATTTTTATCATCCCAATACAGTTATTTTTAGATTGCTAAGTAAAAAATAATATCAAAATAACTAAAACGAAAATTGAATTATTATGAATCGTTCCGCTTGCTTAATTTTTAATCCAGTTGCAGGTCAGGGAAACTCAGAATTAGAACTAGAAGAAATTCGGGCAATTTTACAGCCAGAAATTGATTTAGAAATTTATCTCACTACTGAAGAAGTTGATGCAGATGAACTTGCCCATACAGCGGTGAAAAGGGGGGTAGATGCAGTCCTAGCGTCTGGGGGTGATGGTACTATTTCCGCAGTAGCCGCAGCCCTGATTAATACAGAAATACCCTTGGGAATTATAGCCAGAGGCACAGCAAATGCCTTTGCCACTGCATTAGGTATTCCTGATACCATTGCTGATGCTTGTAGAACAATATTGCAAGGCACTACAAGGACTGTAGATGTTGGTAGCTGTAATGGTCAGCCAATGGTTTTATTAGCAGGGATTGGTTTTGAGGCAGAAACCATAGAACAAGCTGACCGAGAAGCAAAAAATCGATTGGGAATCATTGCCTATCTTTTGGCTGGTATTCGGGAGTTGAGAAATTTGCAGTATTTTGATGTGGAAATCGAAACCCAGGATAAGGTAGTAAAAACAACCGCAGCAGCCGTGACAGTGGCAAATGCCGCACCCCCGACTTCTGTTTTAGCCCAAGGCCCAGCAGGGATTATTGTTGATGATGGATTATTAGATTTAACGATTGTAGCACCAGCAAGTAAGGCAGGAGCGATCGCTGCTACGTTCCATTTATTTCAAACAGCTTCTACAGGGAATCCCGCTGAACGGGACGACATTGGCTATCTTCGCGCTAACCAATTTAAAATTCACACTGACCCACCCCAAAAAGTTGTTTTAGATGGAGAAATAATTGGTACTACTCCTATAGAGATTCAATGTATTCCCTCTGGTTTGAGGGTATTTGTACCACTAATTGAGGAAAATAAACCCACAGAAAAATTAGCAGGATTGCCAAATTTAACTGTGGAAATAAAAAATGCCCCTGAGAGTAATTAAACTAAACTATTCCCTGTCCTTTGCCTCTAATATCGTCAATTTCTGTTAATTGACCAGTTTTATCCTCATTCACTTCTTCTATTTCTTCAGCACGGTTAGCAACATCTACTGCTGCTTCTTCTCTAGCATCTCCTGGCACTTCAAAGTACATTTCTGGTTCCACAGCATAATTGTTCAATAAACCTTCTTTATCTACAGTGTAACCATCGGTAGTGCGGATACTTTCTGCATTAGTTTGGTCATCAGTCAAGGCATTCGGTTGATTTTCTTCTCCCGGAAGGTGTTTATATTTATCCCCTTCTCTTTCTTTGCGTGCTGCTGTTTCGGCGGGAATGATTCCCCGATCATAAGTATCTATATTGGCTTGATTAGACATATTACCAGTTTCCTACAATTAGTGATTAAATAACCTCAATAACTAGATTATGCGCTTTTTTTCTATCAATAAACTATCTAAAGAATTGCATTTTTATAAAAAAGCCTGTATGTTTCTTGCTAAAGATATATAAAAAAATAAGGTGGGATACACCCACCTTTAATAGCTGTTAATAATTAAGTTAAACTACAAATCTCAGGAAATCACTAACCCAAAGTTTGTTGTTTTAACCAGCTAAATTTATCCACTAGTTCTCGACGGTTCTCAGATTTAAGAAGATACCGGAAACTAAACCAAATCGCATAACCCAAGCCAATCATCTCAAAAGTTGGCTCTAGCAGGGGAATACTATTCACAGCACTGAGCAATGCCAGAACTACTCTGACAGTAATCAGTGCGGACAGAATTAGAAAAAAGGTCAATAGCGCCTGCTTGTTGTTATTAAAAAGGCCACCTATGTAATCAGGCAACTTATCTAAGAAATCTGTAATCTGCCCGAAAATTTGCTGCCATTGAGATTCAGGTGCAGTAGCTGGAGGCAGCTTTGGCAAGTTTGCTGTTTCTACGCCGTCAAGGTCTAAAATACCTTGCTGTGAACCTGAATTAACTGATACTGTTTGCTGTTCTTGAGGTTCCATAATGTTTGTCATTCGGCAAGGACAACAGTTTTGTGAAGTTACTGGACGTAAATAAATATATCAGTCTAGACTCAAAATTCCTATAGGAATCCTCAATCAAGTGTGAAAAATCCCAAGCTTCTTGATTGATAAAGCTTTTATTCATGGTTGACTGAGCACAGTTATGTTTTTCCTAGAGGTAAATTATCCTGCGGATGGTAAATTCGAGACTGAGAATAGGATTTTGGCTATGTTAATTGGCAATTGTATTAGCTTTTGGGTTGAGCAATAGAAGCTTTAACAATTACATTTCTTACGCCTTTAATTTCTTTGGCTAAGGGTTCAATTTTTGCCAATTGCTCCTGATTATTCACAGTTCCTAAAACTGTAACATCACCATTATCTGTAGCATTAACTGTTAGTTGTCCATCAGGAATGTTAGCCTCTAATTTCGAGCGCACTTCACTAGCTAAGTCTGTAGATGCTCTGGTGGTACTACCACCATCATTATTATTACGCTCTTCACGAGCACGAATATCTGAATTTAGTTGTCTTCTGCGAACATCACTTTGAGCATCTGATTGGGCTGCTTCTCTGGTTCGTACATCTGGATTTACGGCTGTGTTATCTTGAGAGTTAGGCGCAGAGGTAGTGGTTTTAGATGGATTTTCACAGGCAACTGTACCTACAAGTAACACAGAAGTAATTAAGAATAGTTTTAGCTTGTTCATGGATTTCAGTTGAAGAAATAAGAGTTTTATATCTATAAAAAAGCGGCAAACATTATTTATGGTGTGTCGAGATAAAAAATCTACTTTCTTTCTTAGTAAATATTTAAAAAATTTTTGGCGACAATTCGATGAGATTGGTATCAATATGTGAGCAGAAAAAATTGTAAATTCCAGTAAATTTCTTCTAGGTGTATGAGGGTGGGTATTTTGCCCACCCTATAAATATTGATTATTGATTAATTTTGATGATCAATTGATGAAATAATTAGCTTGAGAAAGTTGAGAACCTGCTGTAATTGTAACTTTTACTCCTAGACCAATGATTGAAGATTAAAGTTAAACCACACCTTCTCGTCGGTCAATAATCACTACAGAAGGTTCATTCGTGTAGTTGGTGGGAACTGTTTCTGTGGTTCTAACTGGTGTCTCCAGGGTAGGACTACCTACATCGTGACCATCCAATAGAGCAAAGTCATGAATTCCTGAGCGTTTGAGGATAGTTTCTGCTTGATTAATTTCTGCTTGTGTGCCACTGACGATGACAATATAGTCACCTAGATGGATGCGCTGATGATAGAATTGACTACGTTGATCAGGAAGACCTAAAGTGATGGGGTCAAAGCGATCGCTCACATGAACTCCCGCAAAACTACTTCTCTGGGGCCGTTCCCGATGAATTAAGGAAATTTGACTCAAGGGAAAACCGACATTTCGTAATTCATTAATTGCTGCTTCCGCATCAGGTAAGAGGGAAAAGTAACCAATTGCATGTCTGTGATGGTTGACATCAGAGTGAACAACATCACTAGCTACATGTTGGGTTCGTGGAGCATCATAAACCTCAAATTCCTCAATTCCCCGACGATGAAGAATCCCTTGCGCTCTCTCAATTTCTGCTTCTGTGCCATCAATAATTACTAAATAATCTCCTCGTTGAACTCGTTCGTTATAAACTCTCGCTCTTTCTTCTGGAATTCCCAAACCAATTAAAGCTCCAATTAACCCACCTGCGGCTGCACCTATACCCGCACCAGCAAGGGTTGTAGCTAGAGCAGTTGCTGTTGCACCTGCCAACATAATTGGCCCCACTCCCGGAATAGCCAAACTGCCTAAACCAATTAATAAGCCTGTTAAACCACCCAGTGCACCACCAGAAACTGCACCAACTTTCGCTCCTTCATCGGCTTTATTGCCAACCTTTTCCTTGACTTCAGTTCCTGCTAAATCTCGCTTATGATTTGCGTCTTTGGCAATCACAGAAACTCTTTCCATCGGGAAGCCTGAAGTTTTTAATTCCTGCAATGCTTGTTCAGCATTCCTATGATGGGGAAATACCCCTACCGCACGTCTACGTACATCGATAACCATTTTTGTATTCCCCCACTAAATACCAAGATAATTCCAAATTTATTCAAGCCAATAATTTAATTACTGCGCTTTTTTCTGGTACTTTCATCAATCAGTTGGAATAGGTTTTCTATCTATCATGTGGTAGAGGAATTGCCAATTAAATATTTTCATGAGGTGGGCAAAATTGCCATATACCAGCGTGTCTACAATTAATATTGATTTTTATAAAGTAAAAATACTGAAAGTGAATATAAGTAAATAATGGTAAAACTAAAGAAAAATATTGATCAACAGAGCATACCAGGCTAAAACAGCAGTAAATCTACGAATTGTGATGAAGATCACAAGCTTGTTATATTGAAGTCACTGGCTGTTAACTAAATGATCGCCTAAATTTAAATTAGATAAACCGTCAAATAAAGCAGTATTCGGTGATGAGTGAATGATTTTACGGGGGTAAACCGATGTTAGAAAAATTATTACTAGCCTCATTCCTAACATTTAGCTTGAGTTTATTTGCAGAAATAGGTTGGTCTACTTCCAACAATACTTCTGTAAAAACCCCCAGTGCTCATCATCCAGTTTTCGTCTTGACACAAAATCAGCAAGATAGCCAGACCAATCCATAAATTTCCGTTTGGTATTCAGCTATCAAGATTGATCAAGGGAAAAATCATTAGGGTTTTTCCACATGATATAAATTACGACTTTCACTTATTGTCTACTGGACTTTAAGTATAATTTAGTACCGAATATTTAGGATTGGCCATCGAAGAGATGCTCTAGGGAAACATCTCTAAACAACTGATTTGCTGCCACCTGCTATGTAATTAATCAGCTAAACTACATCTCGGTTGCATAACACACTTGTGGACTAGACCAAACAGCTTGACCTAATTATGCAACTCCCAGGTGTAAGAGCAAAAGTGTTGTCACATCTGTACATTCAAAAAGTAGAGAAATCAGATGTGCAGGTAATATTGCTAATAGGAATTAGGCAAAATGCAGAATTTGAGTAAGAATCTGTAGCAATATGTAACTCTAGTTAGCATCGTATCTACACACTCTCTGATAGAATATCTGGGTTGTTTAATCTGAATTATCTCCATCTTTGAGCCAGTCAATAGACACAATTAACCTCGATACATTAGCGCAAGAGCTGGCGACAATCCAACAAACTGGTTCCAAACGAATCGCTTTGTTGGGTTCCCGTCATGTGCCAATTACGCATCAGAATCTCATTGAAATGATGACATACGCCCTAGTTTTAGCGGGTAATCGCATCATTACCTCTGGTGCTACAGGAACCAACTCAGCCGCTATTAAAGGCGCAACAAGGGCAGATCCGAACTTGCTGACGGTGATTTTGCCCCAAAGCTTGGAACGCCAGCCCTATGAATCGCGCCAGCAATTAGAGCAAGTGATGCATTTGGTAGAAAATCCCAGCAATGATAACCTTTCCTTAGCTGAGGCTAGTTACCTGTGTAACAAAGAGATTGTTTCCCGTTGTCAGCAGTTGATTTGCTTTGCTTTTCACGATAGTCGGACTCTACTGCAAACCTGTGGAGAGGCTGAAGAACAAAGAAAAGTGGTAACACTATTCTATTTTGACTAAAGTGAAAAAGACTCCCTGCGTACCTAATGATCAACATGGGAAACTCTCAATGGGTAAAGGGTAAAAAGATTCTCAATTACCCCTTACCCTTTACCAATCATAAATTCAAAAATATTAACTTTACGGACTTAGGTTGATGTCGCTTTTGCAACTCTCTACACCTGAGATTTTTTTGTACGCGATCGCTGCTGCTGCCATACTTATCTATGTACCCTTTTTGGTGGTAGGTTATGCCAGAGCGCAAGTAGGATACGATACCGCTGCTCCTCGTGCGATGTTTGATAAATTGCCTGACTATGGAAAAAGAGCCACTTGGGCCCACCAAAACAGCTTTGAGGCATTTATGATTTTTGCCGCTGCCGCTATGATGGCCTATGTCACTGGTGTGAATTCTCCCTTTGGGGCATTGGCAGCGATCGCTTTTGTTGTCTCTAGATTGCTATACTCTACATTCTATATTCTGAATATTCCTGTTTTGCGTTCTCTGATGTTTGCCATCGGCTCCCTTAGCTCTGGTACTCTCTTCTACCTCAGCATCATCCATATTTAAGGGTAGGAACGGGTATCAAGAAATAATATAGTTTCACCTGTCGCCCATTTTCAGTCACAAATTAAACATCTGTAATTCACGACTTGCTATGGCTTCTACATATTCTTTTGATATTGTGAGCGATTTTGACAGACAAGAATTAGTCAACGCAGTTGATCAAGTTTTGCGTGAGGTTAAAAGCCGCTACGACCTCAAAGATACCCAAACCTCTGTGGAATTAGGAGAAGAAACCATTACCATTGCCACTGATAGCGAATTTACCTTAGATACTGTTAATAACATTTTGCGAGAAAAAGCCGCCAAGCGTAATCTCTCTCAAAAAATCTTTGATTTTGGTAAAGCTGAATCAGCTAGTGGTAATCGTGTTCGTCAAGAAGTCAAACTGAAAAAAGGCATCAGCCAAGATATCGCTAAACAAATTTCTAAATTAATTCGCGACGAATTTAAAAAAGTACAAGCTTCTATTCAAGGTGATGCTGTGCGTGTTTCTGCTAAAGCTAAAGACGATTTACAAACTGTAATTCAAAGGTTAAAACAGGAAGATTTTCCTGTAGCTTTACAGTTCACAAATTATCGTTAGTTTTTTCAGAGAAAACAAAAGCATATCTTGGTTATCTTTTCTTCTCGTTAAAACTAAATCTTTCAGCACATAAAAATATCAAAAATAGGGGCAGTTAATTAAATGTCCCTATTTTTATATCAGAAACAATTGTAGAGAAGTTCCGCCGGAACTTCTCTACAATCATTGAACTCAAGTTAATTAACCACGATTAGCAATGCTTTTTTGAAAAGCAGGACGCTCAGAAATTTGCTGAATATATTTCACTACGGCCGGATAAGCACTCAAGTCTAATTTCAGCATGATGGGAATATAACCAAGAATTGAGCCTACTGCCACATCAGCAACTGTAAATTCATTGCCTGTAATGAACGGTTGTCTGTCAAAAATTTCATTGAGGGGAGTTAATAAGCGAGGCATTTCCCGCTCCCGATTGCTCTCTACAAAAATCCCTGTAGCTAGGGTGGAATTAGCAAATAATACCCATTGAGTAAATATTGCTCTTTCTTCTGTGGTTAGAGGCTTTTGACCATATTTCTCTGTCAAATAAAGTAAAATTGCCCCAGATTCCCATAGTTGAAAATCACCATCAACAATTGCCGGGACTTTTCCTATGGGGTTGATTTTCAGAAATTCGGGTTGACGATGTTCACCTGCCTGCATGTCTAGGAGAACAAATTCATAGGGAATATTTAATTCCTCTAAATACCATTTGATTAGTGATGCACGGCTAAAAGCGCCACCATAAAGTTTCAACATGATTACCTCTGAATTAAAGGACTTTGTGTGTGTAAGCGTGTTGTTTAACGTTGTCTTCTTTCGTGACAACTCTAGTGGCATTGAGCAGCCGTTTACGTTCTAAAGAATAATTCAGATCGGTTTTAGTTGTACCTAAAGGAATCAGAGATTGGGCTACTTCGCGACGTTTGTATGTACGTGCAGCCGCAATTACTCTTAATACAAAGTCCTCTCCAAACTGGGTTGACTCTGGAAACCCTTCTGGTAATAGGGGTTGTTCACCGTCCAGTACAGACCCTAAAGTTGTGGCTTGAGCCAATTTGTAGGAGGTAGGAATGCCTTTTAAGATGGCTTCTAGGGCAGCTGAAGGAATAGGTTCAATTACATCAATTTGATGCAATTCTCCCTCTTCTTTAACAAAGCAAGTAGCCAAACCCAGGACAATGTAGTCATCTGCGGTGAGGTCAGCCGCGTTGGGGTAGGAAGTTGTTTTTGTCATGAGCAATTTAATAGGTGATATTTGATAGGTGACAGGTAAAAGCGAATAGCTGACAGTATTGATTTCTTTGCCTTATTCTGTGCATCCTTCTCCCTTTCGCTCTTACTTATTTCCAAGCTTGTTGGCATTCTATCAACTGTTGCTCTCACTTAAGAAAGTATGAAGGATTGGGAAAAAAGGCGAAAATGCCTAGAAAGTATGAAGGATAGGGGATTTCATCTTTGATGTTTAGTTATATCAGTAAGCAGATTTGGTGCGGGGTATTGTACACATGGGGTAATGCACTCCTTCAACGTTCTTATCTCTTACTGCATTCTTGATGGACGGGGAAGTACCCCTCATCCTTCATACTGTACACTTCATACTTTGAATTTTTACTGTTTCTGGAATTGAACTTAGGTATGAAGTATACATTATTAGGTTTGAGGCTTAATTGTGTTAGTGAGTAATTTTTACTTGCTAAAGCAAGGATAAACTCTAGAGAAATCAAGGGTGCCGCAAGGTGGAGGATGGGTGAATTGGAGTTTATGCGTTTGGGGAGCACAAAGAAAGAATGTAGGTAATGGTGTTGTGAATGGGTGGCTCAAACCACCACAGGTACAGATTCCAGGCTCTAGTCAGTAGCATTTATTTTTACACAGCCAGTGTTTGAGGCAGTAAAACATGGATAATCACCCTTTTTTAACTTCTGGTCGTCAACAATATCCCTTTTGTCAGTCTGAGGGTAAAAAAACTTTGTCTACAAGAACTCTGGGAGTCAACCCAGGGGGAGAATATAGATTAGAGGACAGTTCTTTACGTTCTTTGGCACTGAAGTTAGCCCAACAAGGAGAATATCGAGAAGCGATCGCTCTTTTAACTGAATTAATTAATCGTCATCCTGACAGTGCAGTTGATTACAACAACCGAGGACTGATTTACTTCCAAAGTGGTGATGGTCAAAAAGCGGTGCGTGACTATAACACTGCCATTGCCATCAATCCTAAGCTGGCTAGCGCCTACAATAACCGTGCTAATTACTATGCAGCCTGTGGAGAATTAACTGTAGCATTAGCTGATTATGACCAAGCATTGGATTTAAATCCTAGTCATGTCCGCGCTTGGATTAATCGTGGCATTACTTTGCGCGATTTAGGTCAATATGCAGAAGCCATAGAAAATTTTGAGATTGTACTGCTGTTTGGTCAACTAAAAGGTCACATTTGGGCTGAACGTGGCCGGACTTATCATCTGTGGGGTGACTGGAATTGTGCGATCGCTGATTACCAACGCGCTCTCACACAATTACCATTTTTCCACAACAATCAAGATGTTTCTGGCTATCGCTTGCGTTTACAACTAGAAAACTGGTTAAACGAATTACTGCATCCTCAGCAGACTGATTGGTAAGCCTTCAACTCCATCATCAAAATTTAATTAAATTTCTTTAAACTTTGAATATAGAGTCAAGTGACGTTCTTGTAGCGACATTGTTGTACCGATGCGCTAATAGATAATAAACTGATAACTCTTCCATAATTATTTTTTAACTATTAGCTGTTGTCACGGCTACCAATTTATCTTCTTTTGATACAGCATGTAGACAAGGCAGTTAGGACATTAACTAAAGCTAAAACTTGGATACCAAAGGCTTTTAGCACTGTCACCTGCGATGCACTGAGCGTAGTCGAGTTGTCGCCTGTCACCTACTATACATAGACAGGGCAAATATTAATACTATTCGCTTCAGGGTGTTGATGCTGATTGTTTTTCTGTCTGGTCTTCGTTCGTTAACACAATTTGCCGTTGATTAGGGTCTAAACGGTATGATTGCTGCTGCATAATGCTTTTGGTTTGGCTGGGGTCAAAATTACGGCTAAATTCCGTTTGTAAGTTATTGACCCGTGCTTCCATCACTTTTACTTCCGTGCGGATTTCCCGCAGCTTGTCTTGTTGTGACCAGTGATAAGGTAAAAGTTGAACTAGGCCAGAGACGGCTGCTGCACCAACCAGTAAATTAACAGTAATTTTGGCTGTTGTTTCTACTGCCAAAACTTTATAAGCGCGTTGACGCAGATGTTTTTTTGGTCTGCTAACGGCTCTAGGTTGTTCTAGTGGCTGTAGCGGGGGTCTGCTCGGTTCAAATGCGTTCATGATACTAAAAAGAGCCTCGCTGGAGTAGGTTAAGTACCGTCAATAGCACATAGGTGCTAATTGGCGCATGAGTTAGCTGCGATCTTACTTCATTTTTGGAAAATTTAAATAGATGGTCAATGACATCAGTGGTGTAAATAGGTAAGACTTAACCCATGACAGATGACAGTATTGATTTCTGCCCTTCAAACTATATTTCCCCTGTTGTCCCAAAAAAATAACCTGGCATCCAGAGTGGATGTTTCCCAGGATGGGATGGTTTACCATCTTTTGCCTATGGAAATAACTCTCTGTCATGCCAGGATTATCAGTCTTCTAACCGTGTCACATCTTGCTGTTATTTGTAAAGTTCTGTAGCTAACCGCCAAGCCAGAAGTCCTGGGATCAGAGCTACAACCATAGCGATGTACACTTGAGTATCTGAGATAGTCATAGTGGAAACCCTCCTAAGGTGGGATTAGACTTTGAACACTTCGTTTACTACTTTTCACTGTTTTGCCAAGATTGGGGAATATCTTGTTACAAGATGCAACAAAAACAGTGTTTGAGTGCTACGGATTTGTGCTTTTTATTCATACAACTTTACATCTCCATTGCACATCACAATCTGCTGAAGGGTTGATTTTCTCTATATTTCTTAATTTTTTATTTTGAATTGTTTATGTCTTTGTTTTTGGGTGTTGATTTTGGGACTTCTGGCGCTAGGGCAGTGGTGATTGATGAGGAGGGAGTTATTTTGGCGCAAATGCGTCATCCTTGGCAAAATGGCGCTGATTGGTTAATTTGTTGGCAGGAGGCTTTGTGGAGCTTATTAGCCCAGATTCCGGGTCAATTGCGGTCAGGAATTGATGCGATCGCGATTAATGGTACTTCTTCTACTATCCTCCTCACCGATAGTGCTGGCCGTCCTGTGGATTTTCCCCTTTTGTACAACGACCCACGGGGTGGGACAATGTTGGAATTCTTAAAGACTGCTGCCCCACCTAAACATACTGTATTAAGTGCTACTTCTAGCCTAGCAAAATTGCTATGGATGGAGGGTTTACCAAATTTTCCCCAAGCTAAATATTTACTGCACCAAGCTGATTGGCTAGCTTTTTTGCTCCATGGTCAGTTAGGTATTAGTGATTACCATAATGCCCTAAAATTGGGCTACGATGTAGAACAATTGTGTTATCCCCAATGGCTAGAACAGTTACAAATTCCCATTCAGTTACCAACTGTTTTGGCCCCAGGAGCACCCATCGGCGAGTTGCAACCAGAAATTGCCTCTAAATTTGGCTTACGTCGTGATTGTGTCGTCTGTGCAGGAACAACAGATAGTATTGCGGCTTTTTTAGCCAGTGGGGCAAAATTGCCAGGGGAAGCGGTGACTTCTTTGGGTTCCACCTTGGTACTGAAACTGTTAAGTCGTACCCGTGTTGAAGATGCGCGATATGGAATTTATAGTCATCGGTTGGGGGACTTATGGCTGACTGGTGGTGCTTCTAATACTGGTGGTGCAGTGCTAAGAAAATTTTTTACCGATGAAGAATTACGCCAATTGAGTCAGGAAATAGATCCAGCGCAAGCTAGTAATTTAGATTATTATCCCTTGTTGACACCAGGCGATCGCTTTCCCATTAATGATCCCCACCTGCCACCAAAACTTGATCCCCATCCCGACACACCCAGAGAATTTTTACATGGCTTATTAGAAAGTATGGCCAGAATCGAAGCCCAAGGCTATGAATTATTGCAGCAACTTGGTGCAGATCAACTCACCCATGTGTACACAGCGGGTGGTGGTGCTGCTAATTCTACCTGGACAGCTATTCGCACTAAATATTTAAAAGTCCCTGTGGTTCCCTCAGTTCAGACTGAAGCAGCCTATGGAACAGCCTTGTTAGCCAGGGGATATCATTTGTATTGACAAGACCTCTGGTGGTAATGGATGTAGAGACGTTGTATACAACGTCTCTACAGGGGTTGTTGAAAACCCATATTTCATTTTCGCCAGATGTCTACAGAATATTTTTAATTTTAATTTCCCTCATTTATGACCTTACAATTACTCGTTTTAAGCAACGGACATGGAGAAGATATCATTGCTGTTCGGATTGTACAAGCACTGCAACAGCTACCTACACCTACAAATATTTTTGCTTTACCAATAGTTGGTGAAGGACGTGCTTATCAACAAGCGAATATTCCCATTATTGGTGCAGTCCAAAATATGCCTTCTGGTGGCTTTATTTATATGGATGGTCGCCAACTGATGCGCGATGTCCAGGGTGGTTTGTTAAAACTGACCTGGGAACAAATCAAGTCTGTACGTCGCTGGGTGCGGTCACACAGAAAATTAGGTCACCAATCGGCGATTTTGGCAGTGGGTGATATTGTCCCTCTATTATTTGCAGCGATTAGCGGTACTAATTATGGATTTGTAGGTACTGCTAAATCAGAATATTATGTACGGGACGAAACTGATATGTTAACCAGAAATTCCAAATCCGCTTGGTGGGAAAACTTTTCTGGTTCGGTTTATCATCCTTGGGAAAGGTGGTTAATGAGTCGTCGTCGTTGTCGGGCAGTCTTTCCAAGAGATGCACTGACAGCCAGAATATTACAACAGTTTCACATTCCTGCCTTTGATTTGGGTAATCCGATGATGGATGGCTTGGAA
The DNA here is from genome assembly GCF_014698825.1 of Richelia sinica FACHB-800. Taxonomy (GTDB): domain Bacteria; phylum Cyanobacteriota; class Cyanobacteriia; order Cyanobacteriales; family Nostocaceae; genus FACHB-800. The sequence goes on along the minus strand of NZ_JACJTT010000001.1, from coordinate 199,464 downwards.
CCCAGTTTGACCAGCCACCCGTTTGATGATACTGATGATCAAAATTCAGAAGTGACTCGTCCTTTAATTGTCACTCTTCTCCCCGGTTCCCGTGCCCCAGAAGCTTACAATAATTGGGAATTAATGATGGTGGCTGTATCGGCTGTGTTGGCGAGTTTTCGTGAACCAGAGGCAATTGTGTCTTCAGACGGAAGGGTGATTTTCTTAGGGGCGATCGCTCCTGGTTTAGACTGTAATATATTGACCCAAACTCTACAAATCCAAGGTTGGCGTGCTAGTCAAGTATCTCCTCTCCCACTGCCCGACCCGAATTGTTTGACTTTTCAACAAAAAAATGCTTACTTAGTATTGACCCAAACTGCTTACAATGACTGTTTGCATTTGGGTGATGTAGCGATCGCTATGGCAGGGACAGCCACAGAACAATTTGTTGGTTTAGGTAAACCAGCGATCGCTATTCCCGGTACAGGCCCCCAATACAATCCTGGTTTTGCAGAAGCACAGAGTCGTCTTTTAGGAACATCTCTGATTCTAGTAGACCAGCCAGCAAAGGTAGCCCCAGTCATCCAGTCTCTGTTTAAAAATCCTGACCTATTGCAAATCATCGCTGAAAATGGTGTTCAGCGTCTAGGAAAGCCAGGTGCAGCAAAACGCATTGCCGAAACTTTGCAGGCGATACTATAACTTACCTAGCAAGTGAATCATCTATTGGGTCAATCCAAAATCTTAAGTTAGTTAAGCTACCAAACCCGAACGCAAAGCACGTACTGCGGCTTGGGTACGGTCATCCGCACATAACTTATTTAAAATATTGCGAACGTGAGTTTTTACAGTACCCACCGTAATATATAGTTTTTCCGCAATTTGACCATTACTGCAACCAGCAACAATCAACTCTAAGATTTCTAACTCTCGTTGGGTCAGTGGATAAGTTTCTAAAACTTGTTCATACTCCGTTGCTAAAGCTTCAATTTTCACTGTTTTTGGCTTATCAGCAGATGGACTATCCCCTGGTAAACCTTGACGCATTTTCCGCAATACCACATTCGCAATTGCCGGATCAATCCAAGAGTTGCCGTAGAAAGTTGCCTGTATGGCTTCGGTTAACTTATTAATACTAGTTTCTTTCATATAATAGGAATCTGCACCAGCCGCAAAAGCTGCCAAAACAGCATCTTCGCTATGATCCATAGTCAGAATCAGAACTTTTGTCATTTGTCCTGTTTCTGCTAGATAACGTTTAAACTTGCGAGTTAGTTCAATTCCATCCATATCCGGTAAGCCAATATCCACCACCGCTACATCCGGTTTACTGTTTTCCAACAGCTTTAATCCTTGGGTGGCATTTGCTGCTTCACCAACTACTCTGAGTCCAGTATAGGACTGTAATGCAGCCCTTAACCCCATCCGAGTCAAATCATGATCTTCTATTAAAACGATGCTAATCTCACTCATTTTTACACCCATGATGATCTCAATACTTATCTCAACCTCAAAATCTCAATTTCTTAATAATTCGATCTAACTTTTCCCAAACCAACGATAGATGATCTTTTGGATGGTCAGCATCCATCGCTGGAAATAAGAAATTTTTTCTTTTTTCTCAATTTCTAACTAAATATCTAGCTACAGAGATATAGCTATTTTCCCCGAAACCAATGAAATTATTGAAACAGATGCTCAATCTTACGAATACTCCCTGATGAATCTATTTTCATCATTTCCCACCTATATCTTCAGAAAGACCAAAACAAAAGTTCTCCAATCTCCGAGGGGGCAAGACTAACACACTGGTTTTATTTCATCTCTGTGGGTGCTGCTGTAATTCAGCTAGAGTTTCCTATTGGGGAAAATATTCCCAATTGATACTCGACAAAAAGTGATTACGGGCTATCTAGCGTATTTAAATTTGATTAAATACGCTATATCCCGATTAATTGGAAATAATCCAGCTAACCATTGATTAAAATCTATTGCTCGTTTTGATCAAGGCTAGCATATAAATCATGCTGATTGCGGCTGAAAGAGAATATCATTCACCATTGGCAATCAATAGTGATGGTTGTCTTCTGCCATCATGCGATCGCTATTTATTTTCTCACCCAAAAACGATAATTTTTTCCCATAATACCCAGGATATCTAAACTGCAAGCAGACAATATTTCATCCTGCTATGCAATCATTTTGGTTGTGTAATTTTCAATCATTAAAGATAGGTTATATATATCCTGATTAACTTAGTAAAACTGCTCAAGCTGATGGTACACAATGTTTCTATGCAACTCTCACTAATGGGTGAGGACGATCAATGATTTACTCATTTACAATTTATGTTGAGATAGTTAAAGTATTGTATTGTACTTTCAGCTAGTTCTATGTCTTTGAGTAGAGAATAACCATCACCTAGAAAGTGATAATTTTTGAAGCAGATTATCTATCAATAATAACTGCTCCACTAGTAAAAAACTTTTTTATCAATCAATCACTGCTGATAATTTTAGAAAAATTATCAAGTAATTTACCAATTGTGAAAGACATTTTCCATATGATTGGGTGTTAATTATAAGAGGAGTGAAAAGAATTAAATATAAAAATTGTATTTTTTTCATGAAAGTTAATTTCCCTATTTTCCGTTAGTAAATATTTTGAAAACAACAATGCAGTACACCAACCTGTATTTGACAGCGAAAACAAAAACCAATGAAAGAACCGCTGAAAATTTTGGTTGTAGATGATGATGAAGTAGACCGAATGGCAGTGCGTTTAGCCTTGAATAAAGCAGGTCTTAGTATCACCATCAACGAAGTTAATGATGGTAATCATGCCCTGAATATTCTGCAAACAAATTATTATGACTGCGTATTTATAGACTATTGCTTGCCAGATAATAGCTTCACATTAATTCAAAAGTTACGATCTTTAGATATCAAAGTCCCGCTAGTTATTCTCACTAACCAAGGCAATGAACATACTGCACTAGAGTTAGTGAATGCTGGAGCAACTGACTATCTAAGTAAATCGAGGTTGTCTTCAGAAATATTAGCGCAAATTTTGAGAAATGCTATTAGGCTATATCGAGCAGAAATGCAGGCAGATTTAGCAAGACAACAGCTAAAAGAAACCTATGAACAACTAAATCTTAAAAATCAGGAATTGGAGAGACAAAGACAAAAAATTCATGCCCAAAAGTTAAAGTTACTAGAAGCATCAAGACTCAAGTCGCAATTTTTAGCCACAATATCCCATGAGCTAAGAACGCCTATGAATGCTATTATTGGGTTTTCCCAGATATTATTACGTCCTAAATTTGGATATTTGAATCGTCAACAAATTGATATGGTAGAGCGCATATTAAATAATGGCAAACATTTGTTGATGCTCTTCAATGAAGTTTTGGATTTTTCTAAAATCGAAGCGAGAAAATTAGAACTGAAGCCGGAAATATTTGATTTAGCTCAGATAATTAATAGTAAATATGAGGAGGTTCGTTATTTAGCAGAAAGTAAAAAAATCCAATTATCTGTGCACATGGATTTACAAAATAGCTTGGTATTTAATGACCCCCAAAGAGTTGGGCAGATTTTAGTAAATTTACTAGCCAATGCCATTAAATTCACGGAAACTGGCACTGTTTGCTTAGAGGTGCAAGAAATACATCATCATCGGCTGACAATTACTGTTAAAGATACAGGAATTGGGATTGCACCTCAAGATTTTAAGCAAATTTTTGAAGCTTTTCAGCAAGTAGACCAAGGAATTAGCCGACAATATCCAGGCACTGGTTTAGGATTAGCTATTGTTGATGCTTTGGTGCGAATGATGGGGGGAAAAATTTTTATAGAAAGTCAGTTAGGAGTAGGCTCAACTTTCAAAATCGAGTTACCACGCCAAGTCTCTGTAAGCTCTACAATTGGGGAAAATCATAGTTTTAATCCAGATGAAGAGGGGATATTTTTTGCTAATCAAAATTTAACTTCTGCTCCATCTGTCAATTCCAAAACATCAATGGATCATTCCCATTTGAAATTATAGATTAGTTAACAAAATAGTATTAATCATGTCTGTTGTTGCCAATGATAAACCTGACCGTATTCTCGCTGTTGATGACACTAGAGATAATTTAATTTTAGTGCAAACAATTTTGGAGAGTGAAGGATACGAAATAGATGTAGTTACTGATGGCTTGACTGCATTACAAAAAATAGAAGCATGTCCCCCAGATTTGATTTTGTTAGATGTAATGATGCCGGGAATAGATGGCTATGAAGTAACAAAAAGAATTCGTCATAATCCAGACCTAGAATTTATTCCCATTTTGTTAATTACTGCCTTTCATGAATCTAGTGTAGTGGAAGGTTTAGATGCTGGTGCTGATGATTTTATTCGCAAGCCATTTGATACAGATGAATTGTTAGCTAGGGTGCGATCGCTGTTGCGTCTTAAGCACAGTATTGATGACCAAACGAGAATGGCCCGTCAACGGGAAGACTTTGTTTCTCGTCTCACCCATGACTTGCGGACACCCTTAGTCGCAGCCGATCGGATGTTGACCTTGTTTCAACAAGAAACTTTTTGTGAAATTTCCCCAGAAATGAAGCAAGCGATCGCTGTGATGATTCGCAGTAACCAAAATTTAATCGACATGGTAAACACCCTCCTAGAAGTATCTCGCTTTGAGGCTGGGAAAAAAACCTTAAATCTAGAGGAATGCAGCTTAAAACCCATTGCTGAAGAAGTAGTCAGTGAACTTGCCCCCCTCGCGACCGAGAAGAACTTGACTCTCAAGCTAGTGACCAACGAATTAGACCCACAGGGACAAGATGCAGATGTGGTATTAGGCGATCGCTTAGAACTACGACGAGTATTCAACAACTTACTGGGTAACGCCATCAAATTCACCGACACAGGTAGTATTGAAATTCGCATTTTTACTACCCCATCCACTAATCATCACCCTGGAGAAGTAATCATCGAAGTTGCTGACACTGGTTATGGCATTGCTCCCGAAGACCAAGGCAGAATCTTTGAACGGTTTCGTCAAGGTAGAAACAAACGCGCTGGCAGTGGCTTAGGACTACATTTATCCCACCGGATTATCGAAGCCCATGGCGGTAAAATAGAACTTGTTTCTGAACTCGGTAAAGGTAGTGTCTTTACTGTCAAATTACCAAAACACAATTAAACATACTTCCCACACCTAAATAGATAAACTAACTATCTTGACATAAATTAAAAGCCTTATAAAACTGAAATTTCCTCTTTAAAATCCGCCTAATTACCGCTTCTAAATCCTCAATCAAATAGGGTTTAGTAATGTAATCATCAAACCCTGCGTCCAGAATCAATTCCCGTTCATCCATATCAAAAGTAGTCACAGCCACCACAGGAATACTTCCCGTGCGGGGTTCCTGTTTCAAAGACCGGACAACCTCCACACCACTCATCCCTGGTAAAAAAATATCTAGCAAAATCAAATCTGGTTGATACTCCCTGGCCATTAACACAGTATTTGAGCTATTGTTTTGGCAAATAAATTTACACCCTATTAAATCTAGAGCGTAGTTCATCAGCAGTAGACTATCTTCATCAGCTTCTACTACTAAAACCAAAGGCTGTTGAGAGTTACGCTTTTTTTCATCACTCATGAATGAATGTGCCAGATACATCTCTTCCCCAGAAGATTCTATAAAAATGAACTAAAATCCTAGAGAAAATCAACGATATCTCTATTTATCTATGCCATAGCAAGAAATATCAAAAATACTCACATTATTCAGATTTGCAGTTGATATTGTAGACCATCTATCAACACAAAAAATTTTAAATTGAGTAGCTATAGTAGACACATTTTGATTATATGCAAAAAAACATAACTATTTCCTAATAATTTTATATTTACTTTATGTAAGGTTTTTCAATAAAAAAGCCGTACATTTACTAATGCTAAAAAAAATATTTTGTGTATTATTTCTCGTCTGGTTTATTTATTACTTCCATGTATCAGTAATTGAGCATCTGAACTAGGGCTGAGTCCCCTGTGTTTGCTGTATTATCCCAAGTATTTCTTAAACGTTTATCATCTCGCAGCAAATCAGATTATACTAAGTGGATAGTTTTAAGTTAGTTTGATCCAAACAAAATAGCTTGGAGAGGAGCTAATATCGAAACCTATGAGGATTTTGCTAGTAGATGATGATGACAACATAGTAAAAGTCTTGAATAAAGTCTTACAGGAGCAAAACTATGTAGTAGATGTAGCCAAAGATGGAGAAGCAGGCTGGGAGTTGGTAGAAGGGTTTCAATACGATCTGGTACTACTGGATGTCATGCTGCCAAAACTTGATGGCATTAGCTTTTGCCGTCGTCTGCGCGAACAAAAAAATCAAGTTTTAGTTATGCTGTTAACTGCCAGAGATACAACCACTGATAAGTTGTTAGGACTAGATAGTGGTGCCGATGATTATGTCGTCAAGCCCTTCAACGTTCTGGAACTGGCAGCGAGAATTAGAGCCTTAATTCGGCGTGGTACCACTTCTGCTTCTGTCATCCTCAGTTGTGGAGATTTGCGGCTTGACCCTAACATGCACGAGGTGACATATCAGGGGCAAGTATTACCTTGTAGTCGCAAGGAATACCAACTATTAGAGTTGTTTCTGCGGAATCAAAAACGAGTTTACAGCTGTCGGGAAATTGTCGATCATCTGTGGGCATTTGATGCCGAACCACCCAACGACTCTACGGTGAGATCCCATATTAAAAATATTCGTCGAGAGTTAAAAAATATCGGAGCAGCTGATTTTCTAGAAACAGTATACGGTCAAGGATACAGAATTAACCCCGCCTTTATTGCTGGGAGTCCTCAGCCCGTCTCTACTCCCAATAAACAAGCGGTGCTGGAAAACTCTTTAGCAGAAGTGTGGGAACAGACAAAACATTTGAGCATTGAACGTTTTCATAGTTTAGAGCAAGCCATGTCAGCACTCAAATCGGGAACATTTGATGCCGCACTACATGAGCAAGCTCTTCAGAATGCTCATAAACTAGCTGGTTCCTTGGGGATGTTTGGTTTTGATCAAGGATCAAACCTAGCACGACAGATGGAGAATCTGTTGGAATCAGGTTTTGAATCGCGATCGCACTTAACCCCATCCGCACAACAGCAATTTGCCCAACAATTAGAGCCATTAATGAAGGCTTTACGGGAGGTACTCTGTCACTCCACAGGTGAATCAAGCCTCACCCCCATCACAACAGTTACTCCAGTCTCTGAACCAATCAGTGCCAAAATCCTAGCTGTTGATGACGACTTACAAATTCTTCTAGCCCTTAAAAATATGCTCGAACCTTTAGGAGTGACCCTCACTTGTCTCAATAATCCTGAAAACTTTTGGCAAACTCTCCGAGCATCCCAACCGGATTTTCTGATTCTTGACATTAATATGCCCCAAGCGGACGGTTTAGAGTTGTGTCAATCTATTCGCCAAGATCCTGAATGGAACTGGTTGCCCATTCTATTTCTCACTGCCAGAACAGAACCAGAAGTATGGCAGCAAGCCTTTATCACTGGTGCAGATGATTATTTAAATAAACCTATAGTGCCTCAGGAACTGTCCAGCCGTATTCGCAACCGTCTCCAGCGGATTCGGACATTGAGGAGTCAATTTAAAACGGACATCCTGAAAAAACTAGAACAACTAGATGAAAATTAATCAAAAAAATTGATTCTCGATTATCCTCTGCCACTAGAAACTAGAACTGTAAATCTATGAAAAGGATATAATTCCTCAAATTTTGCACATTTTCATGTTTATAGTTAAAAACACTGATTGAAAAAAAAACATTATTTCTTTCAGCACTACATATAATTCCCCAGTTACCCATGATAGCTCAGTAACTACCAGGGCTGCGGGTAAATTTACGGCAGCGTTAAAGAACAGTTCAGACCCACTGATTCAACTAGGGTAGGTGCTCATATAACTCATACACCAACATGCTTTTCACTTGTATCGTTTATTGAATCCAGGATAGTTATGACCCCTAAAAGAGTCCTAGTTATAGATGATGAAGATGATATCCGCGAAGTAGCGAAAACCAGCTTAGAGATCATGGCAGGTTTAGATGTGATTCTAGCCCACAACAGTGGAGAAGGTATTCAAAAAGCAGAAATAGAGCAACCAGATGCCATTCTACTAGACGTAATGCTGCCCGATATGGACGGAGTCAGCACCTTTCACAAGCTCCAGTCTAACCCTGCTACTCAGCATATTCCCGTAATTTTTCTGACTGCCAAGGTACAAGCATCAGAGCAACGGCGTTTTGCCACCTTGGGGATTAGAGCAGTTATTACCAAACCATTTAAGCCAGCATTATTGGCTGAACAGTTGTTAGGTGCTTTGGGTTGGGACTAGGATTGATCTGCATTCACGGTTTTTCCACAAATTTTCCATAATTGCCATTCATAATGATGAACCATCACTCCAACAGACTTATGAAACCCATCGTCAGTTTCTGTAGGTCATAAAAATGTATGTCAACGGAAAAATCAGTGAATTTAAAAACCAATCAACCTTTGAATCTTCAAACTCCGGAAGTGAATGAGTCAGAGGTCAGCAATGACATTCTTGTGGATTTGAGCCATGAACTACGTACACCATTAACTGCTATTCAATGCGCTTTGGAATTACTTAGCTGTGGCAAACTAGGAAATCTTTCTGTACAAGCACAACAAATGGTGGATATTGCTGCTAAAAACGCAGATAGGTTATTACGTCTGACAACAGTGATTGAAGGGGAACCAGAAGCACATCTGAATTTTTTATCCGCAGCAGAACTCGCGCAACTGCGATTTGAGCGGGAACTGAAATTGGCATTGATTCGCAATGAGTTTCAACTCTACTATCAACCGATAGTTTCTTTACAAACGAAGAAAATTACAGGATTTGAAGCATTAATTCGTTGGATGCACCCCCATGCGGGAATTATTCCACCTAATAAGTTTATTCCCTTAGCAGAAGCAAATGGCTTTATTGTGGAAATTGGTTCTTGGGTATTACAAGAAGCTTGCAGTCAATTAAAAAGTTGGCAAGATGATTTCCCTGAACATTTTAATTCTATGACTGTTAGTGTTAACATTTCCAGCAAGCATTTTACTCAAAAAAATGTGGCACAGGAAGTAGAACAAATTTTGCGGCAGACAGGATTGCCGGCTCGTAACTTAGTCTTAGAAATTACGGAAAGTGCTATGGTATCCAATCCTGTAGCAGCAAAGGCAACTTTGGAAAAACTACAAAGCCTGGGAGTACGGCTGTATATTGATGATTTTGGTACTGGTTACTCTTCTTTAAGTCGTTTGTATGAATTGCCTTTAGATGTCTTAAAGATTGACCGTTCTTTTGTGGAACAACTAAATTATGAAAGTGGTGAGCATTTAGTGAAAGCTATTACTAATTTGGCTCATAATTTGGGTTTAGAAGTCATAGCTGAAGGCATAGAAACACTAGAACAAATATCCAAATTGGAATCTTTGGGTTGTACTAAAGGTCAGGGCTTTTTCTTTGCTGAACCAGTTGATAATCAATCAATTTCCAATTTAATATCTAGGCTATCAGATAATATTTTGGAATAATTTTAATTTCTCCAGAATAAATATTATTGATATTTATTATCATACTTGCTAACTAGAGTAAAATTAAATTCTCCCATCTACTGTTGGTGCTCCCAGCAGTTAAAAGCCAAGCGCACTTGCAATTAAGATTTTTGTAAAAAGTATAAACAAGCGTAAATTTTGATTGTCACTGTTCAAGCTCGACTCTATACTATAATTGTTTTTATTTCTGATTTTTGATTGGGAATGATATGGCTGATTGGACGTTCACATAAGTTCGTCTAATACAACAGCAATAATTGATTAATAACTACATTTTTACAAGATTACAAACATAGGCAACCATGCTAAAGCTGCAAAATTTCTTGCTAGAGATGGCTAGATTTGTAATTTGGTGTATTAATAATTTAGGTATACTTGGGTAAAGATGACCAAATAGGTTACTGTATTTAAGTATCAATTGTTGTCAAAATAGACTTTAATAATCAATTAGAGTATTAATTTATAACATCAACATCCCATGATCACTAAGCTGTAGCTAGCAGTGGACAACCAAGAAATTCTGAATATTAACAGTCCTAAAAACATGCGAAGGCTAGCATTACGCTTTGTATTGATAGTCCCATTTGTGTTGCAAATCGCCGTTGCAGTCAGTTTGACTGGTTATTTTTCCTTACGCAATAGCCAAAAATCTATTAACAATCTGACATCTCAATTGCGTCGAGAAATTACCAATCGAGTAGAGCAGCATCTCAATGGGTATCTGTCAACACCTCATCAAGTTAATCAAATTAATTTAAGAGCATATAATTTAGGATTGTTGAATTTAAATAATTTTGAGCAAACAGGACATTATTTCTGGCAACAGATGCGTTCATTTAATATTGGTTACAATAATTTCGCCAATATAGCAGGGGAATTTATTGGTGTTGAAAGAACAGATAATGATGAACTGTTAATTAACGAAGTATCGAAAAAACATACTGGAAGTAAGTTATATGTATATACAACTAATTTACAAGGCGATCGCACCCAACGTATAGCTGTAAAAAAATACGACCCTAGAACAGAAGCTTGGTATGTCGATGCAGTCAAGGCTCAACGGCCGATCTGGAGCAAAATTTATCAATGGGAAGATAAACCAGAAATTCTCTCTATTTCTGCCAGCTATCCCCTCTATGATCAAAATAAGACCTTAATTGGTGTGATCGGGATTGATTTGTTATTATCACAAATTAGTAATTTTTTAAATTCCATTAATACTGGTAATTCAGGGACAATTTTTATTATCGAGCGCAATGGTCTATTGGTAGCTAGTTCTAACTCAGAACAGCCATTTACCCTAGTAGATCAACAAGCCAAAAGATTAAGTGCGCTCAAAAGTAATGATTTACTAATCAAAAAAGTTACTAAATCCCTGGTAGCAAAATTTGGACAATTGAATAATATTCATGATCCCAAAGAATGGGAATTAACACTATCAGATGGTACGCGGCAGTTTGCATTAGTAACACCGTGGCAAGACAAATTTGGTTTAGATTGGCTAATTGTAGTTGTGATTCCCGAATCTAACTTTATGGGGCAAATTCAGACCAATACACGCACCACAATTTTGCTTTGTGGCTTGGCTTCAATGGTGGCCATTTGGTTGGGTTTAAAAACCTCTCAATGGATTAGTTGGCCAATTTTCCGCTTGAATCTTGCCAGTCAAAAGATTGCTGCCGGTCATTTTGAATTGATCACAAATCCTACAATCATTGGGGAGGTGCAAGAATTGTCATCATCCTTTAACCAAATGAGTCAGGAACTCCAACAGTCGCGTCAGAGGTTAGAAGAATATTCGCGATCGCTCGAACAGGAAGTTCAACAACGAACCCAAAGGTTGCAACAAGAAATTCAGCAACGGGAACTAGCGTATCAACAAATTCAACAAGCTGACTATGCTCTGCGTCAAAGTGAAGCGAGATATCGTCAAATTGTAGAAACTGCTAATGAAGGAATTTGGATTATTGACGCAGCTAATAACACCAGCTTTGTCAATCCCAAAATAGCCCAGATGCTAGGCTACACGATTTCAGAAATGACAGGAATGAATGTATTTGCCTTCATGGATGAACAAGTACAGGAAATACATCATCTAGGACAGCAACAGCAAGGAATTTCCCAACACCATGATGTCAAGCTAAAACGGCAAGATGCTTCTCTAGTCTGGACAATGATGTCTACCACGCCAATTTTTGATGAGGATGGTAAATATATCGGTACATTGGCAATGGTGACCGACATTAGCGATCGCAAACAAGCGGAAATAGAATTACAGCAAGCAATGACCGCTGCGGAAGCTGCTAACCGTGCCAAAAGTGCATTTCTCGCTAACATGAGTCATGAATTGCGGACTCCCCTCACAGCCATTTTAGGCTTTTGTGATTTATTGTCCTTACCACAACAAGCCCCTGAGGAAACCCAAGAATATATTGACTTTATTCGCACTAGTGGCGAACATCTATTAGACCTGATCAATGGCATTCTTGATATGTCGAAAATTGAAGCAGGACACATGACCTTAAGAGCGCAGGAGTGTGACCTCCATCAACTGTGCAAAGATTTAGAAGTCATGTTTAGCCTCAACGCTAATCAAAAACAAATCGAGTTTGTCGTAGAGTTATCTGACTATTTACCCCGTTATATTTACATTGACCAACTGAAGTTACGGCAAATTCTGATTAATCTCATTAGTAATGCCATTAAATTTACAGAAATAGGAATAGTAGCTTTACGTATTTTTGCCCACTTCTCACCGCCAGATGCTGATAAATTTACTCAATCTCCTGATTTTTATTTATCTACCGTTAACGCATATCTTCAATTTGAAATAGAAGATACTGGTGCAGGTATTTCTCCAGAAATGCAGCAGCAAATATTTGAAGCATTCATTCAGACCCGCTCTGGTAAAACCCCCTTGGAAGGTGCAGGTTTAGGCTTGACTATTAGCCGTCATTTGGTGGAATTAATGGGTGGTGAAATTCAAGTTACTAGTCAACTGCATCAAGGCAGTAAATTCAGTTTTGAAGTTCCAGTTCACATAGCGGAGTCAGACAGTTCTAATTTTTATCAATATCATCAAATCGTTCATCAATCAGAACATCCACGTAAACCAGGAACGGCCAATAGAGGTACTGGCTTCAATTTGCCTCTAGAATCCCTGGCTCTCTCCTTACCGATAGAATGGTTACTAGCTCTCAAGCAATCTACACTAGAAGGAGATGTAGAAGTTATTTGGTCTCTGATTGATCAAATTCAAAACCAACATCCCACCTTAGCTTCCCAATTGACTGATTTAACTAATCATTTTCAATATATTCAAATCTTGGATTTAACCCATGAGCTACTGCTGTTATCCCAAAATAATCATCAACAGCCAGAAAATTAATTAGGTTTAAATAATTAATTAAATATTAGTATACATAGACAGAAAATAAATTAATATGCACAATGTATCCTCTAGAACGCTCCTACTACTCCCAATTAACCAAGGATCAGTATGAGTCAGCTACAAATTCTGCCCTCACCAGCTAATATTTTGGTAGTTGATGACAATCCTGTCAATTTAGTTTTACTATCCAAGGTGCTTGCCAATGCTGGCTATAAAGTCAGGTCTGCACCAGATGCTCATTTAGCCCTCATGTCCGTGCAAGCAAAATTGCCAGATTTAATTTTGCTGGATATTATGATGACCGATATGGATGGCTATGAGGTTTGTCAAACCCTTAAATCCAGTGAAAAAACCCGTGATATACCAGTTATTTTCATCAGTGCCCTAGATGAACCATTAGATAAAGTCAAAGCCTTTACAGTTGGTGGTGCTGATTACATTCCTAAGCCTTTTCAAGCACAAGAAGTAATCGTGAGAGTGGAAAATCAACTGCGAATACAAAGGTTGCAAAGGCAGTTACGAGAGCAAAATCAACAGCTGCAACAGGGAATCTATGAACGCGATCGCGCTCTGGAGGATTTAAAACAAGCACAGGAGAAATTACGTAAAGCTACCTCCCGACTGTCAATTTTGATTGAAAATTTGCAAGCAGCAGTGTTAGTAGAGGATGAAAATCGGCAAATCGCTCTACTCAATCAAGAATTCTGTTATACCTTTGAACTAGCAGTATCTCCCCAAGAACTACTAGGTGCTGATTGCTCTCAAATAGCCCAAAAATGTGACTATCTCTTTCTCGATCCTGTGAAGTTTGGAGAACGCATTACAGAAGTTGTTAATCAAAAACAACCAGTGGTAGCTGAAGAAATTCAATTTTTGGACGGAAGTATCTACGAACGAGATTATATTCCCATTTTCGACCAGCAAGAATATCAAGGTCATCTGTGGCAATATCGTGATATTACAAATCGCAAGTTAGCAGAAGCAGAACTATTGAAAAAAACCCAGGCTTTAGCTGATTTTAGTAATAGTTTGAAAGAGTTACATCGAATTAATATGACAGATTTTATTAATTTCGATGAACTGTTTTTAGATTATTTAATGACAGGATGTAAAGTTTTAAGATTTTCTGCTGGTGCTGTCGGTAAAGTCAACCATGAAAAATACTCTTTTTTGGCTGTTAAATCAGAGTTCGCTAATTTAGTGCCTGGATTAGAAATTAGCCTCGAAGATGCCTATTGTGGCAAAGTTGTAGAACAAGAAAAAACTGTATCCTTTGACCATGTGGGAGAGATGGAAGACATGTGTTGTCATCCACTTTACCAAAGTATGAAACTAGAATCATACATTGGCACACCGATTTGGGTGGATGGGAATATATACGGGACTTTATGCTTTTTTTCTACTGATCCTAGACCAGAAAAATTTAACAGCCATGAAAAAGAAATTATTGAATTAATGGCTCAAAGTATCGGTAAATTTATTAGTGCTAATCAAATAGAACTTAAACGTCAACAAGCCGAAGAAGAACTCAGAAAAAGTGAAGAGCGTTGGCAATTAGCAATTCAAGCTAGTCAAGATGGTATTTATGATGTCAACTTACAAACCTTAGAAGCTTTTTACTCAGTGAGGTGGAAAGAAATCTTAGGCTATGCAGATCATGAAATTGAGAATCATGTCAACGCGTGGGTCAAGCGCATTCATCCAGATGATTTAGATTCAGTGATTTATGCTCATCAATGCCATATTAATCGAGCTACCCCTGGCTTTATTCAAGAGTATAGAATGCTATGCAAAGATGGCAGCTACAAGTGGGTGCTAGAACGTGCTCAGGCTATGTGGGATAAACAGGGCAAAGCCATTAGACGCATTGGGGCCTACACCGATATTAGCGATCGCAAACGACAAGAAGAAGAAATCCGTCAAACCCAACTATTCTTAGATTCCATCATCGAAAACATCCCCGACATGATTTTTGTCAAGGATGCCCAAGACCTTAGATTTGTGCGCTTGAACAAAGCCGGTGAAGAATTATTGGGGTATTCCAAAGAACAGTTAATAGGTAAAAACGACTACGATTTTTTTCCCCAAGCAGAAGCTGATTTCTTTACCAGTAAAGACCAAGAAGTATTATCGGCAGGTATCCTCTTAGATATTCCTGAAGAACCTATTCATACTCCCATCAATGGTACACGCATTCTTCATACTAAGAAACTGCCGATTTTAGACGAAGCTGGCAAACCTCAATATCTATTGGGTATTTCCGAAGATATTACCGAACGCAAACTCCAAGAAAAAGCTTTGCAATTAATCGTAGAAGGCACTGCTGCCAAAACAGGTAATGAGTTCTTTCATTCCCTAGTCCGCTATTTAGCAGAAGTGTTACAAGTTCGTTATGCTGGTATTGCTCGCTTCGTAGATGAAAGAAAAACAAGAGTCAGAACCTTAGCATTTTGGCAAGGAGAAGAGTTTAGTCAAGAATGGGAATATGATTTAGCTGGTACTCCTTGTGAACAAGTATTAGCAGGAGAGGTAGTTTACTACCCTAGTCAAGTCCAACATTGTTTTCCCACCGATGAATATCTCGTGCAATTGCAAGTAGAAAGCTATTTGGGAATTCCCTTATCTGATTCTCTAGGCAATATCGTCGGACACCTCAATGTTCTGGATACCAAGTCAATGGACAAAGACCAGAATACAGAATTGATTCTGAGAATCTTTGCCGCACGTGCAGGAGCCGAATTAGAACGACAATTATTTGAGGATGCTCTACAACAGAATGCCAAACAGCAAAGAGCTATTTTGCGAGTTGTGGAAAGAATGCGTCAGACCCTGGATATTGAACAAATCTTCCGCTCTACCACCGACGAATTGCGACAGTTATTGAAATGCGATCGCGTCGTCATTTACCGATTCCACCCAGACTGGAGTGGTGAATTTGTTGCTGAATCCGTAGGCAAACCATGGCAACCTCTACTTCAACAAGAATTATATTTAGACGCAAATAATCCCCAAGTATGTAATTTGAGCAGAATGCAATCTGCTTTATTTACTGATACTTACATTCAACAAAGCCAAGGCGAATTAATATTATCTGCCCCCAATTTTGTGGTTAATAATATTTACGAAGCAGAACTGTCTGAATGCTATCGCAGCATGTTAGTGCACATGGGAGTCCAAGCCTACACCATTGTTCCCATCTTCCAAGCTGACCAACTATGGGGACTATTGGGGGCTTATCAAAACTCTAGTTTCCGACAATGGCAACGCAACGAAATTAATCTCATCACCCATATTAGTAATCAATTAGGAATAGCCCTGCAACAAGCAGAACTATTTGCCCAAATTCAACAACAATCAACAGAACTAGAAAAAGCTAGAGACGCAGCCGAATCAGCAAATAGAGCTAAAAGTGAATTTTTAGCTAACATGAGCCATGAACTAAGAACACCATTAAATGCAATTCTTGGTTTTACTCAAGTTATGAGTCGGGACACAGCCCTCAATCAAAAACATCAAGAACATCTGAATATTATTAATCGGAGTGGTCAACATCTTCTAGAACTGATTAACGATGTCTTGGAAATGTCGAAAATTGAAGCGGGAAGAATCAAACTCAATCCCACCAATTTTGACCTCTATTATCTGCTCGAAAACCTTGAAGAATTACTGCGTCTCAAAGCCACCAACAAACAATTACAACTTTTCTTTCATTGTGCTCCCGACGTTCCCCAATACATCACTACCGATGAAGTTAAACTCCGTCAAGTATTACTAAATCTCTTAGGCAATGCTATTAAATTTACAAAACAAGGAGTCATCACACTCAGAGTAAAAAAAGAAATACATCCAGACTCAGAAACAAATCCCCTGAATTTCGCGAATTCTTTCTCTTTGATATTTGAAGTAGAAGATACCGGCCCTGGTATCGCTCCAGAAGACCTCCAACGCTTATTTACACCCTTCGTTCAAACCCGCACTGCCCACTCCCATGAAGGTACAGGTTTAGGACTGGCAATTAGCCAAAAATTTGTCAAACTTATGGGCGGAGAAATCACCGTTCAAAGCTTTGTCAATCAAGGGACTATTTTTACAT
The DNA here is from genome assembly GCF_014698825.1 of Richelia sinica FACHB-800. GTDB lineage: Bacteria > Cyanobacteriota > Cyanobacteriia > Cyanobacteriales > Nostocaceae > FACHB-800. The sequence goes on along the minus strand of NZ_JACJTT010000001.1, from coordinate 182,334 downwards.
TCCGAATTCAAGCTGAATATGGTCAAACTAGTTGGACTAATACTCAAATTCATACCAATCGAGTTTTGCGCTTGGCTGCTGATCAACCCATATACAGAATACTAGTAGTGGAAAATCAATGGGAGAGCAAACAACTCTTAGTTGAACTATTAGAACCATTAGGATTTCAAGTATATGCAGCCGAAAATGGTCAAGAAGGGGTGAATATGTGGCAGCGTTATCAACCCCATCTCATTTTTATGGATATACAAATGCCTGTGATGAACGGTTATGAAGCAACACAGCAAATTCGCTCTTTAGAAGCTCAAAAATCAACATCACTACAACCCACATGTAAAATCATTGCTTTGACTGCTAGTGCTTTTGAAGAGCAACGCTCCTATATACTTTCCATTGGTTGTGATGACTTTATTCGCAAGCCCTTCCGGGAAGAATTTCTACTCAATAAACTAGCTGAACATTTAGGACTACGTTACATTTACGCAGAAACAAAAACAGCTTCAGAAGTTAAACCAGAAAATTTACCTGAATTTAACTTACAATCGTCATCCTTAGAGGTGATGACACCAGAATGGATTTCCCAACTACATAAAGCTGCAAGTAAATGTAGTCAGCGTCAAACTACAGAATTAATCGCGCAAATTCCCGCTCATCATAGCTGTTTAGCTAAAGCGTTAACAGAAGTAGTGCGAGAATTTAGATTTGAAACCATAGTGCAATTATGTGTGCAATATTTGCAGCAGCATAATTAATCCTCATTTCCATCACTCAAAATAATACGATCAGCCTTGGCTTTCTCTCCACGTAAAATAGCTAATATTTTAGGAATATAAGGTATAACCAACACCACTAATGCCAAAACTAACAAAGTTAATGCAATGGGTCTATTTAAAAATATAGAAACATCTCCACGACTAATAGATAAAGCTCGGCGTAATTGTGATTCCATCATATCCACCAGAATAGCACCGAGAATCATAGGTGCAATAGGAAAATCATAACGACGCATAAAAAAGCCAATTACACCTAACAAGTACATCAATAAAACATCAATCACGCTATTGGCTAAACTATAAACTCCCAAGGTAGCAAAAACTAAAATCCCTGCATATAAAAGCCCACGGGGAATTTCTAATATTTTTATCCAAATCCGAATTAAAGGTAAATTGAGAATTAATAACATCACATTGCCAATATATAAACTAGCAATTAATGTCCAAACTAAATCTGGAGAATTCTGAAACAGTAAAGGGCCAGGTTGCAGATTATAAATTTGAAAAGCTACTAATAAAATCGCCGCAGTTGAGGAAGTGGGAATACCTAAAGTTAGTAATGGGACTAGAACACCAGAAAAAGCTGCATTATTAGCAGCTTCTGGCCCAGCCACACCTTCAATTGCACCTTTGCCAAATTCTTCCTTATATTTAGATAGCCATCTTTCTAAACTATAACTAATAAATGTCGGAATCTCTGCCCCCCCAATAGGCAATGTACCTAAAGGAAACCCAATCATCGTTCCACGAAGCCAAGGCACAATAGACCGTCGCCATTCTTGACTAGTCATGCCAATTTTTCCCTTCACAGGAATAATTTCTTCTGGTGCATAGCGGAGTTTACTAGCAACATATAATGCTTCACCTACAGCAAATAAACCCACCGCCACAACTACAATATCCAGTCCATCTAGTAATTGGGGAATGCCAAAAGTTAACCTTGGTTGCCCAGTTAACGTATCAATGCCTATCAGTCCAATAAATAAACCAAAAAATAAACTAATCAAACTTTTGAGCAGAGATGAACCAACTAAAGCAGTAACACTAGTAAATGCCAAAACCGTCAATGCAAAATAATCTGCTGGTTGAAATAATAAAGCTAATTTGGCGACAAAAGGTGCAACAAAAGTAATAGCAATAGTCGAAATTGTTCCCCCGACAAAAGAACCCATAGCAGAAGTAGTGAGTGCAGCACCTCCTCTTCCAGCCTTAGCCATTTGAAAGCCTTCAATTGTCGTAGCAACCGAGGCTGACTCTCCAGGAGTATTCAGTAAAATTGATGTAGTAGAACCGCCATACATCGCCCCGTAATAAATACCCGCGAACATAATAAATGCGCCGTTGGGGTCGAATTTGTAGGTTAAAGGTAGTAATAATGTAACAGTTAAAGCTGGGCCAATACCAGGGAGAACACCGACTAACGTGCCTAAGCTAGTGCCAAGAAAAGCTAATAATAAATGTTCTGGTTTGAGTGCTAAAGCAAATCCATGGAGTAAATGTCCTACAACATCCATTTGTGGGTTTTTACCAGCTTTTAATTACAGAATAAAGTCTAGAATACCAGACGGTAAGCGCACACCTAAAAAGTGAGTAAACCCAAAATAGATAATTATGGAGAGGATACCACCTGCAATAAAGTCCGTCTGGGTTTTTGTACTACCTAAAATTCTGGCTACTACGGGAAAAAATAAACTTGTGCCGATAATATAACCCAAAGAACTAAATACCCACGGATATAAACTTAAAACAATAATAATCAAAATTACCGTTAGCCAGTCAGTTTCCCCTGTTTGCACTATCTGTTTACCTAAATTTTCATCTGGTTTGATAGTAGTACGAATAAATAGAAAGATACCCAACAATAGCAGACCCACAGAAACAATGGTAGGAAAAACCTGCGGACTAACCACAACAAAACCTTGAACAGCGGGAATTTTTCTAGTTTGCTCAACTGTGAAAATTCCTAACAATATCACTGCTACGGCAACTAACCGCAGTTCCTTGAGACCTCGTTTGATTTGTCGTGGATGAATTTCCTTCATGAAATTTCACTTATTAATTAAACCGATATCCTTTAATACTGTTTGGGTTTTAATAGACTCTTCATTTAAAAACTTTTGCAAATCACCATCAGTTTTAAAGCTATCTTGCCAATTATTCTGTTTTAATGCTTCTTGCCATTTGGGGCTATTATACATTTTTTTCATGACTGCCACAATTGCCGCAGTTTGTGGAGATGAAAGCTGAGGAGGTGCAACCACAGCCCGCCAGTTAGATAGTGTAATATTGAGTCCTTGCTCCTTCAAAGTAGGAGCATTTATTCCTGGCAATTTAGCATCACTAGATACTGCCAATAATCGCATTGTTCCTGCTTCAATTTGGGGTTTAAATTCAGACACGCTAGAAACACCAACAGTCACTGCATTAGAAAGAATAGCCGCTAAGGCTTCACCCCCACCAGCATGAGCAATATAATTAATTTTCTGAGAATTAACACCTGTTTCTTTAGCAATTAATCCCACTAAAATATGGTCAGTTCCACCCACAGCACCACCACCCCAACTAATAGCAGTAGGGTCAGTTTTAAAATCTTGGATTAGTTGTTGTAAATTTTGATACTTTGATTGAGCAGGGACAGCGATCGCTAATGATTCAGATGTTAAGGCAGCAATGGGTGTAACTTGATTTAATTTCACTGGTGATTTATTAGTTTCTATTGCTCCCACCATCACCGAACCCATGACCATCAATTGATGAGGTTTACCAGCATTATCATTAATAAATTTAGCTAAACCAATTGTTCCACCTGCACCTGGAACATTATAAACTTCAGTTTTTTGTTTAGTGACGGTACTTAATGCTGATTGCATCGCTCTTGCTGTTTTATCCCAACCACCACCAGGAGCAGCAGGAACCATAATACTAATAGTTTCTGTGGGGTATTCTGCGGCAGTTGATGTTGGCGATGATGTACTATTGAGGGTTGAGTTATTAGTATTATTACAGCTTGTGATTGCAGGTATAAAGAATAATATTAAAAATGCCAGTTTAGGGAAATAAATATTCATTGAACAGATTTTATTTGGTTGATTATTGAGCTATTACTTATATACCACTTTATCGGTTATAAATTCTCTTTTATCGCTAATTGTTTAAAGCAAATTTCCACATAACTAAATTAGGGTGTGTTGTAGGAACGCGCAAAGCATTCTAATACTGGGAATTAGGATTGGTTTTCAAGTTTTCCCCTGGTAAGACTTTTGGTTGGCTTTTTACTTTAATTTCAGAGGATTCAAGATATTTGATTGCAAGTATACGTGTTTCTATAACCTCTAGGAAATACGGTTTCAACCAAGACGTTGCAAATACTTTACGCCTAACTTCTTCGGAGTATATTTCCCTCATATATTGTGAATCATTACTATTGATGAAATTAATCATATTTACAGAAATATCTTTTATTCTTTCTAGTTTAACAATTAGTTCAGGATTACCTGAACTACCATACTTCGACAATAAATTTTCACATTCTGACGAAATTCTTTTAAAAGCTGTAATCATAAATTCTTTCCAAGATAAATTTTTACCTGATTCTGTAACAGCGTTAGATAGTTCATTGATATCCTTGTTTTCAAAAATTTTAACAATTTCTTCTATTGCTGATAAATCAAAATTTTGTGATACAGTACAAATGCTTTCATTAACAACATCTTCAGCTTTTTTGTGTCCCAGTTTATTTTCAAGAAAATAATTGAGAAAAACTCCAAGATAGTTAGTGCATTCAATAAACTTGTTGCTTAAAATGCTGGTGATTAAGTCAGGAGATTTAATATTGTCCATCCGACTTATAATATCCATTAATTGGGATTTAATATGATTTGCCAAATTATCTTGAATTTTTGATTTTTCTGATTTTAATTTATCCGGATACTTGTATTGGCACATCCTTCTTCCGCGAATATCAAATGGCAAGTCTTCTAGTCTACTTTGTGATGTATTGACGACACAAATAATTTTGTCCCAGCCCAGATAACTCGCTGCGAAACCTAGTTCAATTAAAACATTAGGATTAGGTGTTAATCTTTTATTTTTTTGGTAAAATGGTAGTGCAATCTTTTCAAGAGGAGACAAAGGGTTTATTATTGTAGCGTCACATATAAATATATGACTATTAGAAATTTTTTCAAAAATAGATGCAGCAATATCTGGAGAGCCAGATAAATTGTCTGTAGCTGTATCTATACGCATCTCAATTTTTATATCTTCACTGTTTTTATTCAGTGATTTAATAGCCTTATTTAAAGCATTTTTGATCAAACTTCGATTTGAAGATGATGGAGAATCTGACTGCCAAGAATAAAAGATGTTGAGCATATTAAAATTCTTATTACTACTCTTTTAATAGAGTATATAATATTACTAAACAACATCTATCTTAGTATCAATTTTATCGCTAAGTATAGTCCTATCCCACATTTAGTTTAAATTTGTAATAATCTAACTAATACGCCTATACTCACTTACACAAGAAAATATATAGCAGGCCATTGCTGCGAAATCTAATACACTAGGCATTTCTTGGTTTTGGATTGGAACACACCCAGACTATTACAAACTGATAGGTAGGCTGTAATTTAATCACAAAACTTCTACCTGCTCTACCTCTGTACCCTGTCCTTTATCTATTTCTGGTAACTTCTGCCCCAAAATCAGAACTGAAACCATCATTAATAAACTCGTTACCATAATGATGCTGATTACATTAGGATCATCAAAATTACTAGTACCTATTAACAAAGCAGCAGCAAAATTGCGTTGAGCCGTTCCTACTCCTAAAACTCTTTGAGTATCAATACCAGGCCCACCTAATAAATAACCGACAGTAAACGAGAAAATAATAAAAATAGCGCAAATAAAAATTACACCTGTTTTTAATAAAATAATAATTTCGTTGAAATGTACTATCAGCCTCACCACTAAACCTAAAAGTAAGCCAAAACTAGATAATTTAGCAGTGATTGCTTGGAAACGGAGAGCTATATCCTCAGATTTGGACTTAATAAATAACCCAATTCCTAACGGAGTTATCATCATCAATATTAAAGGTTTGGCAATATCCCACGAATTTACCTGTACACCTTGCAAAACTAAAGGTAATACAAGCGGCATATAAAATACTGTGCCTAACATTAATATCATCATTAGCCCTGTAGAAAAAGCTAAATTACCCTTCACTATTTGGGCAAGCTTAGGTAAAGCAGGTGGGCCTGATGCTAACGCCATAATGATAAAACCATCTTTCACTGGTTCAGTCACAGGTACAACTTGTAATAGCAAATAGATAAAAATTGGCACAAATAAAAAATTTGTGACCAGCGATAAAATAACCAAGCGAATATTGCGAAGTGGTTCCCAAATCTGCTTAACAGTTAACTTCAAACCAGTGCCAAACATAGTGGCAACCACAAACGCCAAAAATGCGATTTTGTCAAGTACGAGGACAAGTATAGGGATAATTTCTTGCATAAATTTTTGATTTCGTTCATAAAAGCAAAAGCGCAAAGAACATTTCTTTCTTCCTTTGCGTCTTTGCGCCTTTGCGCGAGATTTACTCTTACTTCAAATTCAAACTGACTTTTTGCAAATTACCTGTGAATGCAAACGGCACTTGATAAGTGTCAACAACAGGAGTACCCGTATCTCGACCCACATCAAAAGTCTCATCTAAAGCCACACGATAAGGAATAGTTTTGGCAATTCTTCCCTCAGCCACTTGTTGATTGTTAACAAACAACTTCCCAGTTCCCCCAGCACCAACACCACCTTCATAATCAAAATCAAATCGCAATGTAGATTTACCTGTTGGCACTTTTTCAGGAGATTGAATAATATATCGCTCTGCATTAGCCAAATTGTATAGATATGTTGGTTTCCCATCTTCTAGGAAAAAGCTCCAACCCGCAAAGCGTCCACCTTGGGTTAATAACACACCCTCCGCACTATTTTCGGGAATTTCTACATCAGCAGTAATGCTAAAGGAGCGATTTTTAAGATTTGGCGCACTACCTTCGGGGATAGATGCTGCACCAGGATAGTATGTAAAACTCGTGCGTCCTGCGGCTAAAGAAGGGCGACTGGTGACATCAAACCGTTCAGAAAGGCGATCGTCTAATGGTAAGACATTGTGTTTGCGGGCTTCTGATAAAAATAACTTTTGCAGTTTTTGCAGTTTCTGTGGATTTTGGTCTGCGAGGTTATTCGCTTCGCTGAAATCTTTCTCAATGTTGTATAGTTCCCACCTATCTTTCTCAAAGTCAGCATTGATTGTACCTTGCCAAGGTAAACGGGGATGACGAGCCGCAGCTATCCATCCGTCATCATAAATAGCTCGGTTGCCCAACATTTCAAAATATTGGGTTTTGTGCTCAGAAGGTGCTTGAGGATTGTCAAATGTGTAAACTAAGCTTGTACCTTCAATCTTCTGTTGCTTCACACCATTAACTTCAGTCGGTGCAGTTATTCCCGCTGCTTCGAGAATGGTGGGTGTAATATCAATTACATGATGGAATTGGCTGCGGAGTCCGCCTTGGTCTTTGATTTGATTTCCCCAAGCAATGATCAAGGGGTTACGAGTTCCACCAAAGTGGGAAGCAATTTGTTTTGTCCACTGGAAAGGGGTAGTTCCTGCCCATGCCCAAGCGGCATGATAATGATTAAAGGTTTTGGGACTGCCTAAATCATCCAAGGAAGCTAAAATTTGTTCTTTGGTTTCTGGTATTCGGTTGAATACTTTCAATTCGTTGACAGTACCAGTTAAACCACCTTCGGCACTAGCACCGTTATCACCAACGATGTAAAGAACTAAGGTGTTATCTAGTTCCCCAAGTTCGTCAATAGCATTAATTAATCGTCCTATTTCATAATCTGTATGCCCCAAAAATCCAGCGAATACTTCCATTTCATGGGCATAGATTTTCTGCTCCTCTTGGGAAAGGGAATCCCAAGCAGGTAGTTCTTTCGGACGAGGGGTAAGCTGGGCATTGGCAGGAATTACACCCAATTGTTTCTCACGCGCAAAGGTTTCTTCCCGCAATTTATCCCAACCTTGGTCAAATTTGCCTTTATACTTTTCAATCCAAGCTTTGGGCGCGTGATGGGGTGCATGGGTAGCACCGGTAGCCAGATAGGTAAAGAAAGGCTTGTCGGGGGCTATAGATTGTTGAGAACGAATCCAGCTAATGGCATGGTCTACCAAATCTCGGGTCAAGTGGTAATCAGGATTATTTACAGGTGGTGCAACCCGTTTGGTATTTTCTACCAAAGCCGGACTCCATTGGTTAGTATCACCACCCAAGAAGCCGTAAAAATACTCAAACCCTAACCCTGTCGGCCAGCGGTCAAACGGGCCTGCTGCACTGGTTTCATAGTCTGGTGTGTTGTGCCATTTGCCAAAAGCTGCGGTGTTATAGCCGTTTTGGCGTAGCACTTCCGCTACGGTGGCAGCACTCTTGGGTAAAATTGTTGTGTAACCAGGGTAACCTGTTGCTAACTCTGCAACTACCCCTGTACCGACTGAATGATGATTACGCCCAGTTAATAAAGCGGCTCTGGTAGGAGAACAAAGGGCTGTGGTGTGAAATTGGTTGTAGCGTAGTCCTTTTTCTGCCAAACGAGTCAAATTTGGGGTTTCTATTGGCCCACCAAAGGTACTTGCTTGCCCAAAGCCTACGTCGTCTAGTAGGACTAGCAGGACATTGGGAGCGTTTTTAGGGGCAGTAATTGGGGCGGGGAAATCTGGCTTTGAATCTTTGTAAGTTAAGCCAATTTCACCATCGAAAGACGGTGGTTTAATTGGTAATACTTTTGATGTAGCTGCTAGGGCGGGGCTTGTTACCATCAACAATGTGATGAGGAAAGATAGAGACAGCACCCGTAAAATTAAACGTAACATACAATAACCTTTTAGCACTGTTTTTTTGTCTCACGCAGAGGAGGCAGCGCGTTGCGGGGGTTCCCCCCGTTGTAGCGACTGCCGTCGCGCAGAGGCGCGGAGAGAGATTAAGAGTTTTAAGCCTTGGGTGAAGGTAATAGAGAAACAAACCACGAAGGAGCGAAGGACACGAAGAGAAGAGAGTTTGAGAGAGTTCTTACATAAGTCTTGTATGAGCAAGACTAAAAAATTAAGTTATTCTCCTTACTGTCACCTGTCACCTGTTACCTGTCACCTCATCAAGTTCTTTACCAACCGAAATCCGATATGGGTTGTGCCAGTATCAGGTGCTTCGGATTCTCGCGCTGCTGGACGATAGCGGCTGCAATAGTTTGGCGCACATAGATAAGAGCCTCCTTTGATGACGTGGAGAGCAATCTCTGTCGGTTTTTTGGGGTCAAAAGTTTCTGCTTGTTTGGGGCCTGTGGGGTTGATTTGATGGGCTTGATGGTCGTGACCAATAGCAAACCAGTCAGCAGTCCATTCCCAAACGTTGCCTGTTATGTCGTATAATCCATAACCATTGGCAGGAAATGAGCCAACGGGAGCTACACCCACATAGCCATCGGTTTTCGTATTAAAAAAAGGAAAGATTCCCTGCCAGGTGTTGGCTTTTGTGGCTGAATATTGATTGCCCCAGGTATAAGTTGCACCATCTAAACCGCCACGAGCGGCGTATTCCCACTGTGCCTCGGTTGGTAGCGATTTTCCCAGCCATTGGGCGTAGGCAAGAGCATCGTCATAGGCAATATGCACAACTGGGTAGTTGCCTTTACCTGTAATTGTGCTGTCTTTGCCAAAGGGATGCTGCCAGTTAGCACCGGGTGTCCAATGCCACCAACTGAGAACCTGCACTTGCTTCGTGCCTGGTTTTGGCACTTGAAAGACTAAAGAACCTGGTAATCTCTGCTCATCAGGTAAGTCGGGAAACTGCTCTTGAGATAAAGGTCGTTCTGCAACTGTTACATACTTTGTGGCTTTGACAAACTCAGTAAATTGGGCGTTTGTCACTTCGTATTTATCAATGCAGAAGGAACTAACTGTGACATTTTTTCCTGTTCGCTCTTCCACAAAACCAGAATCATCCGCTCCCATTTTGAAAGTACCTGCGGGAATCAATACCATTTCTGGAGGACAGGGATTAACATTAGCTGCTAAAGCTGATGAATTGGTGAATAGTGAAATGAGTGTAATTACCTGAATAAGCAGTAATATTAGTAGCCTCATTTTATGCCGATGGGACTGTCAAACCTAAAATTTTGGCAAATCTCTCTAGATAAAATTCTGTAGGATTGGCAACTTGTTGAATCGAGTCGCGATCGCGCAAATTTTCCCACCATTGCTTGATGCGGGGTGTTTCTGTAGGCAAAGTAAAATTGCGGAATTTTTCTAAAACTGGTAATCTTTCAAACCAAGGATAAAAACTAATATCCACTAAACTTAAGTTTTCTCCTAACCAGTAAGCACCATTACCAGATAGTTTACCTAATCCTTCTTGCTCTATATACAAGAGAGATTCTAAAAACTCTCTCCTTCCTTGTTCTTGTTCCTGGGTATCTTTACCACGTAGGAATTTAGTAAAAGCTGGAACAAAACGAGTATTAGCGTAATCAATCCAAATTCTTGCTACTGCTTTTGCACCTGGATCACTAGGTAATAAAGCTGGTTGGGGGAATACTTCTTCTAAATACTCATTAATAATTGCAGATTCATATATTTCCAAATCTCCATGCTGGATAGCAGGAACTTTACCATAGCGAGAAACTTGGGTGAAAGCTTCTGGTTTATTTTGTAAATCAATGTCTATAGATGTAAAGTCAATTCCTTTTTCCAACAAGACAACACGGGTTCTTTGGGAAAAGGTTGAAGCTTTGGCAAAGTAGAGTTTTAGCTCGCTCATTGAGTCCTTTCCTTGTAAATATTACAACTGCTTGAGGGTTATCTTTTTTGGCAAAACTTATATCAACAGACCAACGCAAAACTGTATGTAGAGAAGCTGATCACACTTCTCTACTGTTCAGTCTCATCAATTACTGGACTGAAAAGCTATTGATGCCAGTCTTATACTACTGTTTATCGGTCGAAATACCGTATTAAACAGGAGTATTTCATAGTCTTGCCGAAAAAACAAGTGTTTTTGACAACATTTACTTCTGTTGGGACTAAACTTTTGCTAGGCAAAACAACCCAGGAGAGATAAAGACGCGATCGCTGGGTTAGAGTATTTGAGTTGTGGATTGATTTTTTACGTCACATCACCATTAGCTAAATCCACTTAGGAAAAAATAATTAATTTTCCTCAATTTTAAGAGATATTTGTGCTAGTTTATGATTTGCCTCAGCCAGTGCAACTTCAAGTTTTTCTCGCGCCTCTCTCTCCTGGTTCAGTAAATTATCTTTAATTTTGATTTGTTGCTTCAGATGATTAATGGTGAGATAAGTTTTCACCTTTGCTAGTAGTTCAGCAACGTGGAAGGGTTTAGTAATATAATCAACGCCACCAACTTCAAAAGCCTTGATTTTGTCAACTACTTCACCCACAGCACTAATAAAAATAATGGGAATATCTTTTGTTAATTCATCTGCTTTTAAATGTTGGCACACTTCATAGCCATTCATATTAGGCATAAAAATATCAAGTAAAATTAGGTCAGGGGGCGCAGATTTCACGGTAGTGAGTGCCATATCACCCGTCACCGTAGCCCTGACTTGATAGTCATGAGTAGTGAGAATTTTGGTTAATAAGTGTAAATTGGCAGGTGTGTCATCAACTAGTAAGATGCTCTTTCGCTCTTCCTTTGGTGCAATATTTTCCATAAGGTTAATTTTTTAAACTTATTGTTAAACTGCCCAGGATGGGAATTAATAACTCACTAGTTGGTTAATTTTTTATAATGGGGGTCAACCGATTTGACTGATAACCGTATTTACACCCTGATTTTTGCAAAATAGTAGGTATATTAATTACTAATTAACTCAACAGCATCGCGCCCATCCCAATCCTGTAAATATACCTTGACAATTTCTTCTTTTGTTGTGGGAAGTTGCTTACCTAAAAAGTCTGGATGAATTGGTAACTCCCGATGACCCCTGTCTACTAAGACTGCTAGTCGAATTAATTCAGGTCTACCATACTCATTTACTGCGTTTAATGCCGCGCGAATTGTCCGTCCTTTAAAAATTACATCATCTACCAAAACCACTGTTTTCCCCGTTAAATCAAAGGGAATATCGGTTTTTGCAGGTGTTCTGATGCCAATTTGGTCTAAATCATCACGATAAAAGGTAATATCTATAGCTCCTACTGCAACTGTGATTCCTTCCAAAGCTTCGATTTGACGTGCTAATAAGTGAGCCAGTGTGACTCCTCTGGTATAAATGCCTAAGAGTACCAGTTGGGATAAATCCCGTGACCTTTCGACAATCTGAGAGGCCATACGGTTGATGGTACGACGTAGTTCATCTGAGGAAAGAATTTCAACTACTTTGCCAGACATAGATAATACCAATTGAAAATTAAGGATTGCTAGGGAACGATTGATCAGGGTTTTCTGGTTTAATCTGTCGGCTTGTTTGTGGAAATGGCTCTATGCAGTTAACGCGAGAGAGTACAGATTACCACTGACTAATGACTAATAATAGAGCGATCGCTACCCCTAACCACAGTAAAAAGGCAGTGTGGGTCAATAATAAAGCCTGATTAATCACATCAGATGTAATTGGTTTGATGGCATCTCCTAACAATGGTTTAGGTTTAGCTACTCCACGATACCAATTTATTCCTCCCATCTGTACCCCTAAAACTGCGGCATAGGCGCACTCACTCCATCCAGAATTGGGGCTGGGGTCTTGAATCGCGTCTCTTTGACAAATCCGCCATATATATAGTGGCTTACCCGATAGTAACCCTAGTGTCATCACCGTTAATCGACAAGGTAGCCAAGTTAAATAATCTTCAAATCTGGCACTAAACCAACCCAAATAGGTATAAGGTGCTTCCCGATAACCAACCATTGAATCTAAGGTACTGCTAGCTTTATAGGCTAATGCCAAGGGAACAGCACCAACCATAGGCACGAAAGCACCAACAATGGCATAAAAAAGAGGAGCCATTACCCCATCAGTAGCATTTTCAGTCACAGTTTCCAGCACAGCCCGGAAAATTTCTGGTTCAGACAAATTTTCTGTATCTCGACCCACATAATTACTTAAAATTTGTCTTGCTGCTGCTAAATTTCCTGTAGATAGTGGTTGGAGAACCTCTTTTGCTGCATTTTCTAAACTTTTCAGGGCAAAACAGCTAGCTAAGAGAATACTTTCACAAATAATTCCTAACCACGGATGTATATTGCGGGTAATTTGAATTATTAACCAGCCTGTTACACCACTACCAATAATTAAAACAATGGCTAATATTATGCCGGCAAGGCGTTGAAAGAAATGACTCTGACAGTATTGGAGAGCTAATTTAGTTCCACGAGAAATTACCCATCCCATCACACGGACTGGATGTGGCCAACCCCAAGGATCACCAATTAAGTAATCTAGACAGGCTGCCAAGATCAAGATATAGATATAATTCGCCATTGCTCATTGGTCATTGATCAATATTTATAAAGAATTAGTCAGCAAGTATTGACAACTGACCACTAATTAAACTATGAAATTTGCTTCTTCACCTAAGGAAGCTTGCCAACTACGCGCATCATAATAGAGGTCTGCCAGAGTAATACTGTACAAAGCTTCTTTGAGCTTTTGATTAAGTCTCTGCCACAGAGTTAATGTTACCCAATCTTCTGCTTGTGTAGGTTCTGGGCTATTTAAGGGTAAGTGAGTCACCTTTTCACCTACTGCTTCTAAAATTTGTCCAATGGAGATTTTTGCTGGCTCTCTTGCTAATTGATAGCCACCAATGCTGCCACGAATTGATTTTACTAACCCAGCGCGACGCATTTCGATCAGCAATTTTTCTAAATAAGGAGCAGGAATATCTTGTCGTTTAGCGATCGCTTTCACTGATACAGGGCCATATTTTGGCTGTAAACTTAAATCTAGCAATGCCTTGACACTGTAATGCCCTTTAGTGGTTAATTTCATTTGTCATTTGTTAGCTGTCAGTTATTAAGGTAGAAGACCGGCTAATGACTAATGACTAATGAGCAATGACTAAGGATCAGTTTTGCTTATCATTACCGTGTCAATGATTATCCTCAGCCAATAAAAGACTCGGTTTAGGTTAGTTTAAAAAACTTAAACAAATATAGTCTACCAGTAATTTACAAACTAAATATAGTATCTATCACCATGATCGGAATTATTTTGATCAAATGTCTTGACAAGATTGCTAAGAATGCAACAATTTTGTCTATAAGTGTAATATACTTGGCTAGGCTGAGATAAAAACTAAAGGACTCTGTTCCTATTAGCTCAATGTCAGCTAAAATAAAATCGATTCCAAACACTTCAAACATTCGTTTTCGACCTAAGTTGATGCCTAAACAGAAAAAAATTGAACCCCTAGTTGGCGAAGACCTTCTGAAAAAAGTTAAAGAGCTAGAGAACCTGAGCAAGGAAGAAAAAGCTAAACAGTGTGGCTACTATACCGTTACTAAAAACGGCATAGAGCGCGTCAATATGATGAAATTCCTCAATGCTCTAATTGATGCTGAAGGCATTCAGTTGGACAGTTCAGCCAGTGCAAATGGACGCGGTGGACGCAGTGCAAGCTATAGAATTAGCGTCCAATCAAATGGTAACTTGTTAATAGGTTCTGCCTATACAAAACAAATGAATCTCAAGCCTGGTGATGAGTTTCTGATCACTTTAGGTAAGAAGCACATCCGTCTCAGACAAGTAGATCCAGAAGAACAGCTAGATGTTGATGCTGTAGAAGCTACAGCGTAATCAAAAGATAGTCAACAGGTAAGCACTCAGCTATCAGCTATCAGTAGCTGATGCCTAATTATAGGCTCCGTCAACAGCATTTTTGACAATTTATCATTTAATTTTCCCAGTTCAATCTCTTTTGAATTGGGTTAGTTTTGCCTATGGACGGAGCTTAACTTGATTTAGTTTGCTTACGGCTGAGGGTTGATAGCTGAGTTCTTACCTAATGATTAATCACCTGATCAGTTGATGGTAAACTTGGTAGATAATAGCGCAACACTTGACGGGTTGCTGCTAAGTTACAAATTAATCCCACTTGTTCCCTTTCTAATAAACCAAGAATAAAATCCGGATTGTCTCTAGCTACTACTGGTAACTGATGTAAGCCGCGTAAAGACATTCGGTCTAAAGCTTCTGATAATGGCTCATCTTCCCAGGCATAAAGAATTTCCTTAGTACAAATATCGATGAGTGTTTGCGACCCATGATTTTCTGTTGTACTGCCAGAATTAGGGTAGTTTTGCCATCGGGAAAGGGTACGGTTGATATCTTCTAGAGAGATAATTCCCACTAAACTTCCTGCGGTATCAATAACTAAAGCACTGCGGGTGCGATCGCTCACCATTTCCATCGCTGCTTCTAAAATACCCAAATTAGCAGGCAACTTTTTCGGCTCGACACTCATCGCATCGGATACCACAATTTTTTGCAAAATCTCTGCTTGTTCATCTTTTAATTCCGACAAACCAATTTGTTGCAGATTAGAATTAGAGCTATAAGTTGGTTTAATTCTCTCCACTAACCACACACTTAAACCCACCGCCGCCATTAACGGTAAAACAATTCGGTAGTCACGAGTTAATTCAAACAACATCAAAATCGCTGTTAATGGTGCTCGCACACTAGCTGCTAACACTGCGGCCATACCCACCATGGCATAAGCTGGAGGCCCAGCCATATACTCACTAATATTTGGCGCTACTAAACCCAGCAATTTAGCATAAGCTGAACCAAAGGAAGCACCTAAAAACATTGCAGGTGCAAATAAGCCACCCACAAAACCACTAGCAGAACTCAGGGCTGTCATGAGCAACTTGAGGGCTAATAATGCTAGTAACAATTCCAATGAAAAATCCTGGTCTTGTAGCATTGCTTGTACAGTGCCATAACCAATACCCAAAATCTGCGGATATTGTAAAGCCACAACACCAATAATCGCCCCACCAATAATTGGTTGAACTGGCTGCGGAATTTTACTTAAAACATCAAACCCTGGTATTCTGCCAGCGAAAATCGCTTTAGCCAAGCGAATCGTTTCCCCATAAGTTAAAGAAACTAAACTAGCTCCCAATCCCAAACCCAGATAGAGAGGTAATTCTAAAAGACTACGTACTTGGTAAGCAGGTAAAGTAAAAGCTGGTTGGGCCCCTAACCCGATTTGAGCAATTAATGCCGCCACTACCGCCGCTAGCAACACCACACTAACTGCTGAAGTAGCAAAAGATGTAGTTCCCATCACTACTTCCAGGGCAAAAAAGACACCCGCAATGGGAGCATTAAAACCAGCCGCTAAACCAGCCGCCGCACCAGCACCTAATAATAGCCTCTGTCGTTCTTGGGAGACTTGCAGCACATCAGACAACAACACCCCAAAATTTGCACCAATTTCCACGCTTGGCCCTTCAGGCCCTAAAGAAGCACCGCTACCTAAAGAAACAGCAGCCGCCAACATTTTTGTCACTGGTCTTAATTGTCGTTTGACTTCTCTACCTTGAGTGACAGCAATTAAAGAAGAAAGTCCAGGGCCAAAATCTTGGGTACGCCAACGCATTAAACCGACGATGATACCACCCAAGGTGGGGACACAAGCTAAAGTCCAAGCACCCCAAATACCAATTTGACCCATGAAATTTTCCAGCATGATATCGTGAATCAGCTGGATTAAATAGTGAAAGGTAACAACACCCATACCCGTACCCCCGCCAATTAGCACGGCTAAAAATAACACTAGGGTTTCTGGGGAGGCTTGAAAACGGTTAAGTAAGTGAGTTAAACGAGCAGAAGCAGAAGGTGTGGGAAAAGCAGGTGATTCCTTTACCTTCCTGAATTGATTAGGAGGCAAGAGAGTCATTGAAATGTGGGGTAAATGTGAGAAAAAATTTAAGTTATTATCGTTTATTTCTCATTGTGAGTCATGATTTAGCAACTAGACAAGTAAGCTTCATTTGCTAAATCCCAAAACCTTTGATAAAAAAATACAACTACTCACAATTTTTGTGGGGAGAATGCTTAAATGGGAGAGAATTAATATTGAGTAGTTAAAGGGCCGTATTGGGTATGGATCGGGACTAGCTGTGTTCTCTGTTTAGAGGAGACAGTAAATTCAGTCTTGATAGATCATGATTAATTCAATCAGAACTTAGCCCCAAAGTTACTTAACTATGACTAAACTCCTGTGAGCACCATATAGGTCATTCTTGGTAGCAGTATATAATGTTTGTATTATAAGTAACATATATTCATAATATACCGAAAGAGCTACTAAGTTTTGAGCAAAATTCAATATAGCTATTCTTATAGAGCGATTAAATGGACTAGGCGGACGAGCTAGATGAATATACACACATTTGATAATCATTATGTTACTTGCCCCATTTGCCAGAAGAATCAAAGGATGAAGCCGATAAAAACCCACATTGGCTTATTTAGCTGTCCTTATTGTCAAGAAAAGCTGGTAGTCTGCCAAAGCGGTCACTATGTCCGCGATCCATTTATTTGGAAACAGATTGTGCTCTCTTCATCTCTACGTCGTCAAAGCCAACCTTTAGCTAGGATTATAAGAGATTTTGTTCTATTTAAAAGCCCTTTCTTAGCTTTATTAGCAGGAGGGGCTATTATCTTAGGTACGATCGCTCTCACTCAAGAAAGCACTAACTACCAACAGCAAACACTGCCAGATAGCCATAGGACACTTTAGGGGATAGAAGTTCAGGAGTATGCCTACGGCACGCTACGCGAACAGGAGTTCAGAAGTTCAGAAGACAGGAGTATGCCTACGGCACACTGCGCGAACAGAAGTTCAGCAGCAATGGCATTAATTATTCTGTAACTTCTGCAACTTCTGTAACTTCTGTCTTCTTCTTTTCGCCTCCTGCAACTTCTGTAACTTCTGTCTTCTTCTTTCTGCCTCCTGCAACTTCTATAACTCCTGTCTTCTTCTTTCTGCCCCCTATGTTTACAATCTATTACCATCCTTAGTAATCAATTGCCAACCTTCAGCTTGATCAATCAGTTTCACAGATTTGAGTTGGAGGTTGGCTAAGGCTGATTGGTTGATCAGGAAGTAAGGTTGATGACTATATTGCCAATAATATTGCAAATCCCCTGGAGAGGCGGGAATAATAGTGCGATCGCTATAAAAATCTAGTGAGGGGCGATGGTAGGGAAAAGATGTGTAAATTTGCTGCACCCTGGGATTTACCCTTGTAATCATCGCTGCTACAGGTTTCACGGGATAGGCCGCTTCTAATTCCCAAGCCCAGTAATTAGATTTCATCAATAACAGTAAGGCAATATAGCTACCCCAAACTAAAATCCTCAAAAATTGCCCATCATTTCGTTCTGCCAAAATCGCAGCTAAGGTCATGGTGAGGGCAACTGCGGCAAATATCATTTGCAAGTCGGTTTTCGCTGTGCTACCCCAACTAAAATAAACGCTGCCAGCAGAAGCTAACACTGCCAAAATCGCAAAACTTGTCACCCAAGTGCGGGGATAGGAAGAAAAGAATGGTACATTTTCTGTTTCTGATAGTTGGCAACCCAGGGCTAGAGCCAAGCTAGGATAAATAGGAAATAAATACCAAGGTAATTTTTGACTAATTAGGGAAATGAGGATGAGATAAACACCACCCCAAATAATGATTAATTTTCCCCAACTGAGGTTTCGGTTTTCCCAGGTGAAGCGTAGAGTGTGGGGGACAAATACTAACCAAGGCCAGGTCCATTTGCCAATTTCCAGAAGATAATACCAAGGTGGTTCAATTTTACCAAAGGTGAATGTATCGATTTTGGTTAATGATGAATTGATTGTATCAACTTGGTTAAAAGGATAGCCGTAGTGTAAAAGTTGGGCGGTATACCAACTGATCACAGGCAGACAGCCTAAGAAAATAGCTAGCCAGAAATAGTAACAGGTGAGGAGTCTGGGAGTATCCCAATAGAGAAATACTAAAACTATCGCCCCTAAAAACACACCCATCATCCCTTTTGTCAGGCAAATCAAGCCAAAGCTGATACCTACACCCAAGCAGTAACGCAAGTTGCGACGCGATCGCAACATACACAAAATCATCACCAACAAAAAACTGGCTACCACACCATCGACCATGGCCAATCGACCGTGACGTACAACCGGCAACATTGTTAAATAAATCAAAGCACCGTAAATCGCTGCCCAACGTTGGCGAAATATTTCCCGACCAATGCAATAAACCAAAGGCACAGAAATAGCTGTTAAAATTGCTCCAGGTAAACGAGTAGTAAATTCATTCACACCACCTAGAGAATAGACCCAAGCAATTAACCAATGCATCAAAGGAGGCTGATGATGATATGGTTCACCTCCCAAGGTTGGATACAGCCATTTCATTGAGCCTGGGCCAGCCTGCCAAATTTCCTTGGCTATTCGTGCTACAGTCCCTTCATCTCCATCTTGCAACGGCAGTCCACCAAGATTAATACTAAATAGAATTACAGCAGCCAACAGTAATACTACTAGCCATAACCAATCTATCCATTTCTCTGCCGAGCGATGCTGTTTCTCTAGATGACTCCAAATAAAGCTTCCTTCTTGCATATCCTATGCTAATCATTTTACAGCTTGGTTTGATTACATAGAGACCAAAGCAAATCTCTAATGTAGCCATCCAGTAACAACTTATTTTCTGAACAATGGCTAAATCCCAAATTAGCTTAATTTCTTCATTACATAAATAATTTTTTAGCTAAGATTTTAAACCTTGATATTTCAATAAATGTTACTAGCACCTTTACGATTTATAGACACAAATAATACAATCATAGCTTGGTTAATTACCTTGCCGGAGATTGTCAATGAATTTACCTTTTATTTTAGATGTAGCCTTGGGATTAATATTTATTTATTTAATTTTTAGCTTACTTGCTTCAGAAATTCAAGAATTGATTGCTACCATTCTCCAATGGCGTGCTCAACATTTACGAAAATCTATTGAAATTTTACTAGCTGGAGATGCTCTAGATTCAGAAGACAGCAAAGTAATTCAACTTGCTAATAAAATCTATACTAATCCCTTAGTCAAAGGTATTAACCAAGAAGCAAAAGGATTTTTACCAACTTTACCTCGCAAAGCTACTTGGTTAATCTCTGCAATGTTTAATTCATTGCGAAAACCAACTTCTCGCTTGAAAAAAGAAACTATTTTTGGTGACAATAAACACAGCGCACCTTCCTATATCCCTGCTGAAACATTCGCTACCACTTTAGTTGACACATTGCAATTAACCATGGTAGTGCAAAAATTAACAGAAATTCGACTAGAAAAATTCAAAGATGAAAAATTAGCTGAAGTAAAAAATATTTTGCTTAGTCTAGAAGAGAAAGTTGAAAATAATGAAGTATCCAACGAAATTATTAAAGATATTGTTGATACCTTTGAGCAACTGAATTCAGAATATAACCAAATTGTAGCAGACTATAAAAATAGTAAAACAGATGTACAAATTAGCCTGAACAGAATGGGTGATTCCTTTGATAAATATATAGATCATTTTCAATATCATGTAGAAAATAACCAAGAATTTTTAGAAAAAACCTGGCGTAACTTAAAATTCTTCCGTAAAGGAATTTTTGATAATATTGAACAGACAATTGCTGTCAATGGACTAAAACCAAATATCCACGAAATTGTCCAATCAATTCAGCAAGGTAGTGCTGTGTATGCAGAAATGAAAGCAGCCCTGCAAGACCAAGATAGTGAAACTTATCAAAAAATTCAAGAATTAATCGATAGTTTACCAGCACCAGTGGTAACAAGTATTGCAACTATGGCCAAGCGAGTCCAAATGACTGCAAATACTGCTGAAGAAGGAATTCAAATCTTCCGTCGAGAAATTGAAAAAAGTTTTGATAGTTCCATGGAACGTGCAGGAGGTGTTTATAAGCGTAATGCCAAAGGGGTAGCTATTTTAATTGGTGTAACTTTGGCTGTCAGTGCAAATGCTGATACATTTCACATGATTAGTCGGTTATCAAAAGATACTATCTTGCGAGCAGCAATTATTAATAAAGTTGTGCAAGTCAGTTCAGAAAATCCTAATCAATCAGGGTTAGTCAATATAGATACTAATCGAATTTTAGAAGATATTACTTTGCCAATTGGTTGGAATAATAATAATTTGCAAGAGCAATTAGGAGCAAATCAATCACTAGGAACTATTGGTAAAATTTACCGCATTTTAGCTATGATTACCGGCTGGTTAATTACTGGTTTAGCTATTGCTATGGGCGCTTCTTTTTGGTTTGATATCTTAAGTAAAGTAATGAATGTTAGAAATGTGGGTAAACAAGTGAAAGGAGTAAAAGATTAACAACTATATTTATCCACAAAAAATGGGTGATTGATATGTATCAATCACCCATTTATTAGCCCAAATAAAAATTATTCACCTTCGTAAGCACCCACTGCGGGGTTGTGAGAGTGTTTTGCCGATTCTTCTAATTGATCAACTGCATAGATATCAGGCCAAACTGATGCCCCATGCTCGTAAGCATCAATACCAATCACATCAGCTTTAGAATCTACACGCAGTCTACCTATTGCCTTCAGCCCTCCAAACATTAAAAAGGCAAAAGCAACAGTAAACACGGTAATGGCAACAAGCCCTAAAAGTTGTATCCCTAATAATTCAAAGCCACCATTTAAAAATAGACCAGCTTTTTTGTTCATGGTCAATTCTGGCTGCCCAAATAAACCTACAGCGATGGTACCCATCATCCCATTGATTCCATGAACAGCAAAGGCGCTCACTGGGTCATCAATTTGTACGGCTTCAATTAAATCAATCCCCCAAACTACCAACAAACCGCCAGTTAAGCCAATTAATAATGCAGCCCAAGGCAAAACATAGGCACAACCTGCTGTAACGCCCACCAGTCCCGCTAGAGAACCATTGAGACAGTAAACTAAATCCCACTTACCTGAGCGGAAAAACTGATAAAACATTGCGGATAAAGCACCACCCCCAGCACCAATAGTGGTATTGAGTATGATTAAGCCAATTAATCCTGTATTTCCTGTTCCCAAGGTAGAGCCAGCATTAAAACCATACCAACCAAACCAGAGAATCATCGTACCCAGAGTAGCCAGTCCTAAATTATGGGCTGGTGGCAATGTTCCCCAAGCTGGACGACCCGGACGGGGACCAAGTAAATAAGCACCGACTAAAGCTGTCCAACCACCAACTGTATGAATAACGGAACTACCTGCAAAGTCGTGATAACTCATCTTTGCTAACCAACCATTGGCATTCCACACCCAATGGACAATAATTGGATAGCTAAATGCAGCCATAACGGCGCTGTATATTAGGTCAGCAACAAAATCTGTTCTTCCTGCCATGGAACCAGTGGTAATGGTACTAGCAGTGGCAGCAAAGGCAAATTGGAAGAAGAATAAAGTGTAAGTGTTAATAGCAGCTGTTGAACCAGGTGCACCCATGGGATAGCTACCATCTGCGCCGGGTAAGTGACTGAGGAAGAATGTATCTATACCGATGAAACCACCAGCACTTGTACCGAAGGCAACACCAAAACCAACACCCCACCAAATCAGAATGGTGACAGCCGCATCAACAAAGTTTTCTAACAAGGCATTCACTACACCTCTTTGGCGTAGTAAACCAGCTTCTAGCATGGCAAAGCCAGTCTGCATGAAGAAGACCAAACAGCCTGTTAGTATTACCCAGGTAGTATCAATGGCTATTTGTAGTTTTGTAGTTGTGTCTGCCAGAGACTCAATAGTTGGAGGTGCTGAAGCCTGTACAACTGTTGGTGCAAAAATTGCAAATATTAGTGAACCGATAGCTAGTGCTAGTAGACGATGCCAAGATCGAATCCGCATATTCATTACCGTTTTGTTTTCCCTGATAGAACAGTCTTAATGGAAGTTACGCAAAAGCTCACCTAAATTAATTGATTTAATCAGGGTTGCTCAATCAGATTTTTGCTAATCAGTAGGCAAAATTCTTAATGTTTATATTGGGAACTGTGATTTGGGGTTTCCCCTGAGAGTAGGGGTTTAGTTTGCATAATACCTATAAGTGTTATGCCAAGACAATAGAGAGACTCTTCTATGATTCATACCCTGTGTCTCATGAAAGGTGAACATCAGTCAATGTGCAGTTAAGAATGTGGCACATACTATGTCATCAACTTTTATCTAACCAAGATGGCAGGAAATACGGAGACTATGACCTGGATTTAAGTTGATGAGATTAATTTCTACTCAGTAAATTTGACTGATCTTCTATCGATTGAAAACAAATATCTGTAGTTTTTAATACATTTTTTAGGATTTGAGGCTTTATGAACAACCTCTGTATCTGCGGTATTTACTGAGGAGGTGAATTTTGGGAGCAGGATGTTGATTATTGATATTAAAAAATAATTAAACCGTTATTTATCTATATTTTTTATTTATAAAAACCAGAAGTTGACAAAATTCAAGTGCTGATGAGAATTTCCCAGGACGGTTTTTTATACCAATTCGCGAAAAGCACCAACACATTGAGCAAACCCTTCCCCAACCCTCCCCACAAGCGGGTGGGGTAATCATATGTTGCCAACATTATTCGATTTGGTATTAGTTATCGTCCACAATTCTCAATCGAAAATCTAAAATCAGGTAAGCTATTGGTTTTAACAACATCCGAATCAATATTCACAATCAATATTCACATGAACAAACTGCCAAAATTTAAGAACGAAAAACTGCTGCGTCAAGCACTCACACACCGTTCTTATGTGAATGAGCACCCGACAGAAGGTGAACACAATGAACGTCTGGAGTTTCTCGGTGATGCTATTCTCAACTTTTTGAGTGGACAATACCTTTATAGTCGTTACCCAGATAAAGGGGAAGATGAATTGACTCGTCGTCGTTCTGCATTGGTATATGAAAAACAATTAGCGGAGTTTGCCCTGGAAATTGGTTTAGATTCTTTAATGTACTTAGGCCAAGGTGCAATTCGAGATGGAGGTTTTCATAATCCTAATCTACTGAGTAGTACCTTTGAGGCAGTTATTGGCGCTTATTATTTAGATAATGAGGCAGATATTCAAGTTGTGCGGGATTTGGTGGAACCCTTATTTAATTCTGTCCGTGAGTCTAATCAGGAATCTCGTTCTCATGTAGATTCAAAAAATCGTTTTCAAGAATGGGTTCAGCGATATTTGACTACTACTCCACCCAAATACATAACAGAACAAATTGGTGGGCCTTCCCATGCACCGGAGTTTGTGGCGAAAGTATTTGTGGAAGGGGTAGAATATGGTATTGGTAGGGGACGCAATAAGAAAGAGGCAGAAAAAGCAGCAGCAGAAGATGCGATCGCTAAATTGAAAAAAGAAGGTTTTTAAATATACTGTTGTTGATTTTACGCCAAGTTACAAAAATTTGTTTTGTCTCTTGGCGCGGAATCAACTCTATTTGCTCTCAACTTGTACAGGAAAGGTGACAGTAAAGGTGGAACCGACTCCCAACTGAGAAACTACCTCAATTTCACCTTGTAACAGTTTGACCAAGCGCGATACTATTGCTAGTCCTAATCCTGTGCTATCAGCTATATTCAATTGAACACCTGAATTAACTCGAAAATAGGGTTCAAAAATATGCTGTTGGTTTTCTGGTGAAATCCCAATGCCGCTATCAGCCACAACAAATTGCCATGTTTGCTCATCTAGTAAGCGACAAATAATATTAATTGTGCCTGATGGGGTATAGCGAATAGCATTACTAAGGAGATTGATGATAATTTGTTGGAAATGAAAACCGTCTGTCATAACTTTAGCAGGAGCATTTTGACAATCTATGGAAATTAGGAGATTTTTTTCAGCCGCTAAGGGTTCAAACATCTGATAGACCCAATTAATAATTTCACATACATTAGTTGGTGCTAATTCAATCTGAATTTTTCCTGCATCATGGCGTGAAATTTCTAATAAATTATTGATTAAACGTAGTAGGTATCTACCGTTATTTAATACCCGTTCAATATGTTCAAAGTTGATCTGGGTATGTGTGTTTGATGATTGTTTACGATGTTGACGTAAAAATAAATCTGAATAACCGATGATCGATGCCAGCGGATGTTTTAAATCATGTGCCAGTTGGGACAAGTTATCTTGATTAGCATTAATTAAGCGGGTTAGTTCCTGATTATGTAATATTAGAGCAGAATGGATATTTTGTAGTTCTATCAAGCGTTCAGCAACATAACTATGGAAACATTGAGCGATCGCTTCATCGATCACAGAGTTAATCAATCCCGTAGTCCGAATGATTTCTAAGGGTGTAACTTGCAATAAATCTGGTTGTATAGTATCAAATATGACTAGTCTTAACTGATGATATTCTCTAGCAATTTCTTCTGGGTCAAAACCTTGTACAGCCCGAATTGAGCCATGCTGCCAACTAGCAGTTACTATAGATTCAAAATCATTATTGTGAGAATTTGATAACAGTTTAGCCATGGCTTTCAATACATCAGGAATATGATCCTTGATAGCGCGGTAAGATAAATCATCAACACTGTCAATTTGTTTATCTTGACGAACTGCTAATACCCATTTATCCAAGATATTATTAATACGTGCAGCAAGTAATTGACTAAAATCCATTTGTTAGATTCACTGAATCAGATTACATATGCAATTAGTTTAACGAGTCTAGAGTTTGGTTATCACAATTATGGAAAAACTTCCCCATACACAAGAAGTAGATATCAGCCAATAGGTAATAAATTGGTCAAGATAAAATTTCTTGCTTTGACGGAATGAATATATCAATAAAAGCAAGAAAACTATCATTATTCTGAATTTATCGAAACTTTGATCAGCAAAAATCTAGACTAAAACTGTATTTGCCTTGAATTTACATAATAAAGTTAATTAAGCTTAATTAAGCTCTAGTTTCACTATTTACTGAGGACTTGCATTCCCCTACTCAAAACATACAAGTAGTTAAATAAATAATATTCATTATAAATACAGATGCTTTTGCTGTATACTAATGTTATAGTGTGCCTGTTAATATGTATTTAGAGTAAGTCAGCCTAATCCAGCCCATTAGTAAATTCTGGAGCGGAGGAACCAAATTGTGGGGCTTATTTTTGTCTCGAATATTTCCCAAATTTAAGATTAAGGATGGAAAATAATCCAAAATCTAAGATTTTTAATCGAGCAAAGAAGGGCATCTCTCAGCCCTAGCCCGTCAGCTAACTTCGTAGGCATTGAGAGGAGACTGAAGAGACAGAATTTCTCTTATTTTCTGATCTCATCAGTATCCAAGGCTGGTACTACTCAGTTTTTGTACCTGCGCTTAACTCTGTTGAGGTTAAATATGATTTTGCAACTAAATTTAGCTGCAATAATTGCAGTGGCAGGAAAAGATATTTGGAAAAAGACAAAACCTGTATTGCTTCAGGATAT
Source organism: Richelia sinica FACHB-800 (assembly GCF_014698825.1). Taxonomy (GTDB): domain Bacteria; phylum Cyanobacteriota; class Cyanobacteriia; order Cyanobacteriales; family Nostocaceae; genus FACHB-800. Next base: position 155,939 of record NZ_JACJTT010000001.1, on the reverse strand, counting down.
TGTTTTATTTCCCTGTTTAGGTTTTGGAGGAATCATTGTCCTGTGGTGGATAGTTGCCCTTGCTAACCATGATGTCATGCCAACTCCACCAGAGGCACTAATTGCCAATTTAGATTATATTTTGCACCCTTTCTACGAAAGAGGCCCTGGTAATTTAGGTATTGGTTGGTTATTGTTAGCGAGTTTACATCGTGTTTTATTGGGTTTTGTTTTAGGTGCCATAGTGGCAATTCCTTTGGGATTTCTAATTGGCATGTCTAAACCTGCAATGCTGGCATTTAATCCCATAATTCAGATATTTAAGCCAGTATCACCTTTAGCTTGGTTGCCTATCTCCTTAGCTATTTTTAATTTGGCAGATCCTTCCGCGATTTTTGTGATTTTTATTACTTCTCTCTGGCCCACAATTATTAATACAGCTTTGGGTGTTGCCAGTGTTCCTCAAGACTATATAGATGTGGCCCGGGTCTTAGAAATGCCCCGTTGGCGACAGATTACGAAAATCATTTTACCTGCGAGTTTGCCTTATATTTTTACCGGGTTGCGAATTAGTTTAGGAATCGCTTGGCTAGTAATTGTGGCAGTGGAAATGCTCACGGGTGGTATTGGTATCGGCTTCTTTGTCTGGGATGAGTGGAGTCGTTTAAATCTCAGTTCTGTGTTTTTGGCTGTATTCGTGATTGGTATCACTGGATTAGTTTTAGACTATGCTATGGGCAAAATTCAGGAATTAGTCACTCACCGACCCCATAGTAAGAATTAACCAAATTTAGTGGCAATTTTCATGGTGAGACGCAAGGTTGCATTGCGCCTTAACGTATCCATATATATTGTTTATAGTCATGAGTGAAAAGAATTGGACAAGGAGAGAATTTATTCAAGGCATAGGTGCAGTAACAGCAGGTATAGCCTTGTCATCCTGTGGCATTTCCAGTGATAGGTCTGCACAGGGACTAACGGAAGAAGCTTTAGCAGTGAAACGGATAATTCAGCCCCAAGAGTTAGAAAAACCCGATATTACAGTTGGTTATGTACCTGTAAATGATTGTGCGCCATTTGCGATCGCCTGGCAAAAAGGTTTCTTTCGCAAATATGGACTCAACGTCAAACTCAACCGAGAAGCCAGTTGGGCCACCTCCCGTGATGGTTTAATTTTTGGTCGTCTCGATGCCGCCCCCGTCGTCTCTGGTGCCGTTACCAACGCCAGAATTGGCGCAGAAGGTGCCCGTCATGCCCCCCTCTGTGCTGCCATGACCATACACCGCCATGGTAACGCCATCACCATGAGCAAAGATATGTGGGACTTTGGTTTACGTCCTTGGTATGAATATCAACAAAAATATGGTGATGGAGCCTTAGAAGCCTTTGGGCGAGATTTCCGGACTTATTTTGACAACCAACCCCCAGAGAAAAGAGTTTGGGCAGTCGTTCTCAGTTCCGCTATTTACGAATACTTTGTTCGTTACCTTTCAGCTGCCGCAGGTGTTGACCCTTTTAAAGAATTTCGCGTCATCATCATTCCCCCACCTCAAATGGTGACCAACATGAGAATTGGCGCTATGCAAGCATATATGGTAGCCGAACCTTGGAACACCAGAGCCATTACAGGTAACGAAGGTATTGGTTTTACCTTTGCCCAAGGAAAAGAAATTTGGCAAGGACACCCAGACCGACTGTTAGGAGTGATGGAATCTTTCATCGTCAACTATCCAAAAACCTATCGGTCTTTGGTTAAGGCCATGATAGAAGCCTGCCAATATTGCAGCAAACCAGAAAACCGTCAAGAAGTAGCACAACTAATTACTGACCGTTCCTTTACCGGAGCCAAACCAAAGCAACCAGGGGCTTCGCTCACCAAGTTTACCGCTCCAGGTATTTTAGGTGAATATAACTATGGTGGCTTTGATGGCAAAGACCGCACTATCAAGGCAGAAGACACTACTATCTTTTTTGATATTCCCCCTAATCTGCCTCAACAGCCAGGAGAACATTCCACATTTTTATGGCGTTCTCGCAGCTTATGGTTAATGACTCAGGCTGCACGTTGGGGACAAATTCACCAATTTCCGCCCAATGCTGAAAAAATTGCGGCTCAAGGTTGGAGAACAGATTTATATCGAGATATTGCCTCAGAAATGGGTATTAAATGCCCTTCCGATGATTATAAAGTTGAACCACCAACAGCATTTATAGATCACAAAGGCTTTGACCCTAGCGACCCTATTGGTTATCTCAATAGCTTTGACATTAGAGTCACTGCACCTATCCGCACTTTTATGTCTTAAATCAGCAATCAAAAAAGTAATTAATCAAGAGAGAAATCACCCATGGAATATACTGCTTTATCCAAACATACTGAACTAAAAAATACGGCCAACCATGGATTTCTCCAAATTGAAAATTTGGTGAAGTCTTATGCCACACCAGATAAAGGTAATTTTGTGGTTTTAGATGGTGTGAATTTAACGATTGGTGAAGATGAATATATTTCTGTAATTGGTCATTCTGGTTGTGGTAAATCAACACTGTTAAAAATCATTGGTGGCTTTGAAAAAGCTACCTCTGGTTCAGTACGTTTAGATGGTAGAGAAATTCGGAAACCTGGTGCAGATAGGATGATGGTCTTTCAAAACTATTCCCTACTGCCTTGGTTAACTGTGCGCGAAAATATCCGTTTAGCTGTAGATGAAGTGCTAAAGAATGCTAGCCGCGCCGAAAAAATTAGCATTGTGAACGAACATCTAGCAATGGTAAACTTAACGTCGGCTGCTGATAAATATCCTGATGAAATATCTGGAGGAATGAAACAACGGGTAGGCATTGCTAGAGCCTTAGCAATTCGACCAAAAATGTTATTGATGGATGAACCTTTTGGTGCCCTTGATGCTTTAACTCGGTCGAAATTGCAGCGACAAGTATTAGATATTTGGGAAAATAATCGCCAAGCAGTCATGATGATTACTCATGATGTTGATGAGGCAATTTATATGTCTGATCGCATTATTTTGATGACCAACGGACCCGCAGCTAAAATTGGTGAGATTTTAGAAATTCCCTTTGAACACCCAAGAGATAGAATGGCTATGCGTAACTCTCAAGAATATTTTGAACTTCGCAACCATGCCCTGAATTTCCTTGACCGCTACTTTACCTCAGAGGAGTAACAGAAATTATTATTTTCTGATTAGACAATTAGAGAAATATAAGCTACAATTCAAAAAGTTGAAAGTTGATATTTTATTGCTTTTAACTATTTATTTCCACAAAGCATTGTGGGTAGCCTAATTTAAATTCATGAAAGCTGAATTTAAAGCGGAGGAACCAATGTTTGGGGCTAATCTTAATTGAGAGACACCTTCCAGTCTCAGCCCGTCAGCTAACTCCGTCGGCAATGGAAGGAACCTCCAAAATCTTGGCTGTTATTTTAGTTGTGATTGGAGTTTCCTCAATCAATTTTGGATTTAACTGATTCATCAATCCAGAATTGATACTACTGCTTCTCATTCATTATTCGTTCCAAGGGAGAGAAGTAAAGCTGTGAAAATTAAGCCTCTTTTAGCTCGGCTACAAAGTACCATAGGTCGAAATGACTTAATTGAACAAATGGTATTAATACCGGAGCCGCAAAAGTCTATTACCAAAAGAGTGAAGGAAGCCAATTCTATCAATTTAATCGTTGGTTATGATGCTTCTCCTAACAGTCACACAGCCCTAGATATTGCTTTTTGCATAGCTCACCAAACCCATTTGGCAACTAATACTCAAGTTACTGTGCAAGCCGTTTATGTAATCGAAAACAAGCTCAATCATGGCTATAGCAGTAATTTCAGTTTATTTGCTGATCAGCCATTATTAGAGTGTCCAAGTAGTAATATTAATCACTCTAATACCCTATTAGCAGAACAACCAAAATTACAAGATTTGGCTCGTTATTTATCTAGTACGTCAACAGCTTTATTTCATCAAGCGGACAAAATTCTTTGGCAAGCCAAAAGTTTAGCTGAAGAATGGCAAGGTTCTTTTAAATCACATTTACGTTGGGGTAATGTTGGTACAGAATTTAGAAAAATAGTTGAGTCAGAAGCTGCTGACATTCTGTTTCTGGGTTGTCAATCTATACATCATCCACTTATTCACATGCTAGGTCATCATTTTCCTTGTGCTGTAGTGGGTATTCCTAGCTGTATTAACGAATAATTGCAGTGTCATCAGCCCTGAATTTAGGGAATACCAATTAATGTATTATTAACACACTGTGCATAATTTTTGAGAATGTTGTTTTTAAATATTCTCTGTTTGGTATTCTCCAATTTAGATGCAACTATCTTCTACCCCTCTGCTGTGCAGAGGGGACAAATTTAATATGGAAACATGATTTGTAAAAAATTTTGATTTCTGGAATAGGGAAATTTAGCGAATCTATAGATATTCTTAAGATTTTTTTCCTCTACTTATGAATAGGTAACTCAACAATAAACTCTGTTCCTTCTCCTAAAGTAGAATGATAAGAAAGTTTACCATAGTGTTTTTGTGTGACAATTTGATAACTAATAGATAAACCTAAACCTGTACCTTTACCTACTGGTTTAGTGGTAAAAAATGGGTTGAATATATTGGAACCAACTTCCTCTGTAATTCCTGTCCCATTATCTGCAATACTAATACGTAACCAACCATTTTCTACTGAGGTGGAAATTGTAATAGTGCTGGGTTGAATCTTGATTTGTTCAACTGTGCGCTCGCTGTCTCTTTCCTCTAAAGCATCAATGGCATTGTTGAGTAAATTCATAAATACTTGATTCAGTTGACCAGCGTAACAGTCAATTAAAGGTAATTTTCCATAATTTTTAATTACTTTAATGCCTTCTCGGTCTGATTTAGCTTTTAAACGGTTATTTAATATTACCAAAGTGCTATCAATGCCTTCGTGAATATCAACTGCTTTGACTTCAGATTCATCTAAACGGGAAAAATTTCGTAATGATACAACTATTTCTTGAATCCGCTTTGTTCCTATTTGCATAGATTGGAATACTTTGACTAAATCTTTTTCTAGAAACTCAAATTCAATAGCGGCAAGTTGGTCAGCAATTTCTTGGGGTGGTTCCGGTAAATATTGTTGATAAAGGTGTATCAATTCCAATAAATATTGAGTATATTCTTCAGCATGGACAACATTACCATGGATGAAATTTACAGGATTATTGATTTCATGAGCTACACCTGCCACCATTTGACCAAGAGCAGACATTTTTTCACTTTGCACCATTTGAGTTTGAGTTTGGTGTAATTGTTGAATGGTAGCTTGTAATTCTGATGTTCTTGCTTCTACTCTTGCTTCTAGTTCTATATTAGTTTGTTCTAGGTCGCTATTCGCTCTTGCTAATGCCGAAAAAGATTCTTGTAGTTGTTTTGCCATATGGTTAAACGATTGACCGAGAATCTCTAATTCGTTAATGCCTTTAACATCTACCGAATGATCTAATTTACCCGCGGCAATTGCCTGACTTGCTTGACTTAATTGTAAAATGGGTTTAGTAATCCAATTGGATATATAAATACCCACAAAAGAAGCAGCTAATAAAGTAATTACACAGGATAAAATTGTGTTGTATGTATTACTTTGGATTTGGGTAATGAAATCAGATTCAGGCACGGCTAAAACCACCAGCCAATCTAGACCTAAGCTATCTTTCCAAGGCATGATTTTGACAAATTGTTGATGACCTTGAAAATCAAATTCTAGTTGTTGTGTTTGTTGAATAGTTTGTAAATCAGGTATTTGTTGCTGTAAATACTTGGCAGTGGCTCCAATTAAGGGATTAGGACTGTTAATAGCAGAGAGTCGCTCTACTTGCTTATTCACTAATAGATAAGGCTTTTCCAGTCCAGAGTTAGCAACTAAGAGTCCATTGCGTTCAATAATAAATATAGTGCCATTTTTACTGATATGAATTTGTTCTAAAAAATTGCTAATATTTGTGAGTAATAAATCAACACCAAAAATAGCCATTAATTGACCATTTTTATTATAAATGGGATAGTTAGCAGAAGCGGCAATAGACTCAGAACCAAATGCACCACTCCAAGGATGTACACCACTCCAAATAGGTTTACCTGCTTTCGCTGTTTGTGTATACCAAGGTTGTGCTAAACCAGGATAATCATAGACATTTAATAGTTTAGTTTTATTTCCTTGGGCATCTGTAGCATAGGAATAAATTTTAGATACGCCTTTGTTAACAATAGGAAATATTTCTAATGTTTTCAATTTCTTTTGTGAATAGTTACCGGAACCTGCACCCTTACCTGTTGGTAAAATATAGCCGTTGTATCCTAAATTTTCATGGAGATACATCTGTTTCCAAAAATATTTTCCCGACTGTTCCAAGTTTTGTAAATTTAAAATACCCGTCTCTACTGCATCTGCATTCATTTGATTGAGACGCTTAGGCACATCCAAGTAATTATTCAAATGTTGGCTTACTAAGCGTCCAGTCTTATCCATAATCTGATTGGCTAAATCATTAACCGTTTTCTGGCCATTTTTGAACGAGAGATAACCAACGAGACTAACAGTTAAAGCGATTTGGACAATAAAAGGTACAATTAATAGTAAACGTAAGGAAATATTGTGATAAATTAACTTGTCAAACCGATTTAACATAATAATTAATTAACCTTGACGGATTTAGCAGGTGATTCCTACAGGAAAATTTAGTCAATCATGACGGCAGGGCCTATATTGACTAGAGAATTAGTCATGACCCATCTATTTGCAATTTAATGGGTAAGTGCCACTACATCTAGTGTTCCCACATTGATCGATCTAATTCACTTAATAAGAAAATATCTATATTTTGGTTGTTAGCTTCACATTATCTTTATATTCGTCAGCCTCTGTGTTAACTTGCATACCTAATTTCGACTGAAGAGTGCGATAAGCTGACTACAGCAGTTTTCATCCTCAAAACCATGACAGCAAGTAGTCCCACAATTTTAGCCCTGGACTTTGATGGAGTAATTTGCGATGGACTAATTGAATATTTTGAGGTAGCTTGGCGTACCTACTGTCAAATTTGGTCGTCTTGGCAAGATATACCTCCTGATGATTTAGCCTTCAGATTCTATCGCCTACGTCCTGTGATTGAAACTGGCTGGGAAATGCCAGTATTAATTAAAGCATTGATTTCTGGCTTTACTGATGAACAAATTCTCAATGACTGGATAAATATTACACCACAAATTCTCTCAGCCGATGGCTTAGATGCAAAGGATGTAGCGAAAAAATTGGATCATCTAAGAGATGAATGGATAGCCACTGATGTCAAGGGTTGGTTGAGTTTGCATAAATTCTATCCTGGTGTAGTGGAAAAACTTAAGATGACTTTGAATAGTGGTGTCCAAGTATATATTGTCACAACTAAAGAAGGAAGGTTTGTCCAAGAATTATTACAACAGGAAGGGGTAGATTTACCACCATCAGCAATATTTGGCAAAGAAGTGAAGCAACCAAAATATGTGACGCTGCGTGGGTTACTGCAAACAGCAACTACTAAACCTGCAAGTTTGTGGTTTGTGGAAGATAGATTAAAAACTTTGCAATTAGTTGCACAACAACCAGACTTGGTGGATGTGAAGTTGTTTTTAGCGGATTGGGGTTATAATACCCAACCAGAAAGAAAAGCAGCGCAAAATGATCTGCGAATTAAGCTAATATCGTTGTCTCATTTTGCTCAAGATTTCTCTAAGTGGGTGTAATGGGAAATGAGGGATAGGGAATCAAGTAGAATTCTCTCCCTTTTCACTGTTTATTAAGATTATTTAAATATTTATGCTGGATCTGACAAAACTAGCGCGACAAATGCAGGGTTTAAGTCAGCATCTTTCTTTAGAAGCTGCTGCTAGTCGGGAACGCTTGGAATTAGCACAAAGACATTTAAAAAAAGCCTATGAATGTCAACAGGGAGTAGTTGAACTGCAAGAAAAATGGCGCGATCGCATCCTCTTTGCTAATGCTACACCAATTGAACCCCTAAATACCTGTATTACAATTCCTGTTCCGCCTAAAGTTCATACGGTTGTAGCGACAGATGGTTCACAAATTGCACCTAACCATCATGAAATAGCTTATTGTTATTTGCTCAATATTGGCAGAGTTATTTTACATTACGGACAAAATCTTCACCCGTTGCTAGATAGTTTACCAGAAGTGTTTTATCGTCCTGAAGATTTATATGTGTCCCGTCAATGGGGAATTAGGACAGAGGAATGGATGAGTTACCGTCGGACTGCTTCTGAGGCTACTGTGTTAGCAGAACTAGCTTGCGGTGTGCAGGGAGAAGTACCGATGCTAGCGATGGTGGATGGGTCCTTAATTTACTGGTTTTTAGAACAATTACCCATGGATGCACGCGATCGCATCTTACCCCCCATCTTGGATGCTTGGCAACAGCTACGGGATGCCCAAATTCCTCTCATGGGTTATCTTAGCGCCTCTCGCAACATCGAAGGTATGAATTTTCTGCGGTTGTTAGCTTGTCCTCACCCTATTCCTGACTGCGTTAGTTACTGTCCCAATCAATTAGAAAATGTACCTTGTAAAGTATTTGAATCTTTACGAGATACTACCCTCTGGTCTACTCAACTCCAACCAGGCCAACGCAGTCCTCTTTGGCGTAGTAATGCCAAAATTTTAGACTTATATGCAGACCAAAAAATTTATTTTTGTTATGTTCATGTAGGAACAGAAATTGCCAGAATTGAAGTACCTGCTTGGGTAGCAGAAAACTCGGCTATGTTTGACCAAGCATTAGGATTAATGTTGGCACAGGTACAAAAAGGATATGGTTATCCTGTGGCAATTGCAGAAGCCCATAATCAAGCTGTAGTTAGAGGTGGAGATAAAGCACGGTTTTTTGGTTTGTTGGAAAGACAAATGATTAAAGCTGGAATTAAAAATGTGGGTATTTCCTATAAGGAAGCGAGGAAACGAGGCAGTATTGCTTAATGAAAAAAATGTGTAGAGAAGTTTTCATAAAACTTCTCTACAATTAAAAATTATAGACATTTTTCTCTTTAATCTGATATCAAACTGGGTGAGGTTAATACAAAAACATCTCTAGTACCTGGGGCTGGATTTTGAGATTTAATTGGTGTAGTAAAGTGGAAAAATTCATGGTCATTGACTAATAGTAATTCTCCAGGTTGGAGAATTTTATTAAAAACAGGTTTTTCTTTTTTGGCATTATATAAGTGGGTTTCACCACCTTGAATATTATCTCTCCCTACGGAAAAGATACCAATAAAATCCGTACCGTCTTGATGGATACCTTCTGGTGCTGGGTTACCTAAATTGTTGGGTGAACAGGTAGTGCGGATTTGATGTACACCAATTTCTGCTTCTGGATGTAGTTTGGAGGAATCACTAAAAGCCAAAATCAGGTTCTTAAAAATATCTAGTTCTATGAGTGCATCATCTAATTCTGCAAACTCTCTTTTCACATCACCTAATAACGGGTTATAAGCTTGACTTTGGAATAAATAACCGTGGGAAAGTTTAATTAATTTATCTCCAGAAACGAGAAATCTAGATAATCTACGAAAACGATATTGACCTTTGATATATGGGTCAACTGGTAAATCATTAAAAAATGGTCGAAAACCTTCTGTATTGATAGAATTTACTTTTTTTAAGTTAAACAAAAAAGCATATTCTAAATCAGTTTGACTAGAAACTTGTTGCATAGGACATATTTCCTTGCATGGTAAGATTTTCCTGATTCAGCTAATGGTAATTCACAACTTTCAAGCTAGTTCAGGAAGGTAGATAATACCTAGTATAGGCAACAAATTTTGAATTAATCGTAACTATGAATACAAATCAGGTGACGTAAATAAAGGATGGGAAGGAGGAAGAAATAGCAAATCTAGCCATACTCCTGTTCGCGCAGCGTGCTGTAGGCATACTCCTGTACGGGCGGGTTTACCAAAATTCTCGTTCATAGTTGATGATATCTGTAAACCCGCCCCTAATGACTCCTGTTCGCGCAGCGTGCCGTAGACATACTCCTGAACTTCTCAATTCCTAGCCCTATTTAATGATGATAAGCCTGTTTGGCACGTTGACGTTGATTCATGTGCATGTGTGCAAGCGTCACTAAATCATCTAGCGATAGGGGTTGAGATGGTTCAAATGCTTGTACCCCAATGGTAATTTCTAACTCGAATAACTGATTTTGAGTTTGGTTAAATTTATGAATAGCTGCATTGAGGCGTTGTTGTATTACTTCACAACCTGGGTCATTTCCTTGGGTGAGAATGATAAATTTATTTCCTTCTAGTCGGCCGATGGTGTCAGATGTACGTAAGCTGCGTTTGAGGATGCTGGCTAGTGCAACAATGGCATCATCCCCAGCTTCACGACCGAAGGAATCGTTAATGTATTTTAGGTGTTCTAAAGCAATAAAGAGAATACTGGCAGTAGTACGCGATCGCTGAATTAATCTCAGTTGTTGTTCTGCTAAAATGAAGAAACCACGGCGATTGTGTAACCCTGTCAATTCGTCAGTGAGAGATAGACGACGAACTTTCGCTTCAGCTGCTTTCCGTTCGACAATCTCTTGTTGCAGACGAATATTAGCTGCCTCAAGGGCGATGGTGCGATCACGTAATTGTCTCTCTAAATCTGAAGATTGATTGATATTCTCCATGGCTATGGCTGTTGTTTCTGCTAAAAATTGCAGCAATTTCACCTTTTCAGCCGTAGGTTGATGAAGTTCTTGCCAATAACAACCAATGGCACCTACTGGTTCTTCTGTGCCAATGGGTACCTCTATCATACTTTTGACAAAAGTGTTTTTATATTTATGAAAATTAACCCTTTCATCGTGAGTAATATCTTCAACAATGGCTACTTGAGCATTTGAGATTACCCAACCACTCACAGAAACATGAATTGGAAAGCGTTGTCCTTTCCACAGGGGTGCGATGCTATCTTCATCTACGTAATAGCAAAACCCATTATCTCGCAACACAAAAGCCGCACCATCAGCCCCTGTAATTTCTCTTGCGGCTCGTTGTACAATTTCGATGGCTTTTTCTAAATTTCGCTGCTGAGAAAGTTTTTGAGATACAATTAATAACCGCTCCATTGACCGCAAATAGCACTCAGTAGCACCATCTAATGATAGTTTGCTGTGTGGTGATGAGTTACATTCTTTGGTCATAATGTTTCGTTATCAACCTGTATAATTTTATAGTTATCTTTACTCAAGAGAGTATAAAAATAGTTTAATCAGTGCTCAAAGATTTTTAATGCACTTTAATGTATTTTTACACAAAATTGTCAAAAATTAATTGAATATCATCATGGATGACTGTCTTTATTCATACCCACCACTATGTCCTGGGATTTTACTCAAACGCTACAAACGGTTTTTTGCTGATGTTCAACTTGACTCTGGAGAAGTAATTACAGCCCATTGTCCTAATACTGGGCCAATGACGGGAGTTTCCACCATTGGTAGTGCGGTGCAGGTATCCCGCAGTGATAATCCCAACCGGAAGTTAGCTTACACCTTAGAACTCATCCAAGTGCATGACAATCAACCGACTTGGGTAGGAGTAAATACAGCTTTACCTAATCGGGTGGTGAAATTAGCTTTAGAAAAAAGATTGTTTCCTCAATTAGGAAATTATAGCCAAATTAAGGGGGAAGTCGTCTATGGTCAGGATCACAAAAGTCGGGTGGATTTTTACTTGACTAGTGATGATGGAGAAAAGCCAATTTACTTAGAAGTCAAAAATACAACTTGGTGTGATGGAGATTTAGCTTTATTCCCAGATACAGAAACCACCAGAGGACAAAAGCATTTACGGGAATTAATGGCACTTTTACCAGCAAGTCGCGCGGTGATGTTCTATTTTATCAATCGTGGTGACTGTAATGCCTTTGCACCAGGAGATACCACAGACCCAGTATATGGTAAGTTACTCAGAGAAGCGATCGCACTGGGTTTGGAAGTGCTACCTTGTCGTTTTCAAGTGTCTCCCCAAGGTATCCGTTATTTGGGTTTGGCCAAACTGAAAGTTTAAAAAAGATTGATGAATTAAAATCGAAAAGATATGAGCAACCATCACGTCACTGAATGTATAGCAATGGACAGAACGGTTAGGACATTAACTAACACTAAAACTTAGACAGCCAAAGGCTTTTAGCACTGTCACCTGTCACCTGTCCCCTGTCACCTGCTATAACTTGCCGATGGTTGTCTCTAGCTCATTCAGTAAAAAATAACACCCTCTATGCAAACAGAATATCGGCAGCGTCGTGAGCAATTGATGGCGAAAATTGGCAATGGAACTGGCATATTTCGCAGTGCGCCAATGGCGGTGATGCACAACGATGTCGAGTATGTTTATCGACAAGATAGTGATTTCTTTTACTTAACTGGCTTTAATGAACCTGAAGCAGTGGCTGTATTAGCACCCCATCATTCAGAACATCGCTTTATTTTATTTGTCCAACCCAAGGATTTAGAAAAAGAAGTGTGGACTGGTTATCGTTGTGGAGTGGACGCAGCGAAGGAAATTTATGGTGCAGATGCAGCTTACCCGATTCATGAGTTAGATGAGAAGTTACCACAATATTTAGAAAAAGCCGATCGCATTTATTATCACCTGGGACGCGATCGCTCCTTTAATGAAACCATCCTCACCCATTACCAAAAACTGCTACGCACCTATCCCAAACGGGGTACAGGGCCTATCGGCATTGAAGATCCAGGCCCCATCCTCCACAGCATGAGATTAATTAAAAGCGAGGGTGAGTTAGCATTGATGCGAAAAGCGGCAGATATTGCCATAGAAGCCCATAACCATGCCCTACAAGTTACCGCACCTGGACGTTACGAGTACGAAATCCAAGCGGAGATGGAACATATTTTTCGACTGCGGGGGGCAATGGGCCCTGCCTATCCCTCTATTGTCGCATCTGGGGCTAATGCCTGTGTGCTGCACTACATTGAAAACAATCGGCAAATGCAATCAAAGGATTTATTACTGATTGATGCAGGTTGCGCTTACGAATATTACAACTCGGACATTACCCGCACATTTCCTGTGGGGGGAAAATTTACACCAGAACAAAAGGCACTGTATGAAATTGTACTAGAAGCCCAAAAACAAGCGATCGCCCAAGTCAAACCTGGTAATTCCTTTCATGCACCCCATGAACAAGCTGTACGCATTCTCACCACAGGATTAGTGGAGTTGGGTTTACTCAAAGGTGACATCGATACATTAATTACTGAAGAAAAATACAAACCCTTTTATATGCACCGTACTAGTCATTGGTTAGGCTTAGATGTCCATGACGCTGGCGCATATCAACATGGAGAACATCCTCAAACTTTACAACCTGGTCAAGTGCTGACCATCGAACCTGGTATTTATATTGTTCCTGCAACTAAACCCCCAGAAGACCAACCAGAAATTGATCCTCGATGGCTAGGTATTGGTATTCGCATCGAAGATGATGTGTTAGTCACCCCACAGGGTCATGAAGTCTTAACAGCCGGAGTTCCCAAAGAAGTCCAGGAGGTAGAAAGATTTTAATTCACGGCCAATTTCTTCGTATATAATAATAGATTGTGTCGAATCAAAGCCAGACCATGCCTAAACTCAAGACTCGCAAGGCAGCAGCTAAACGATTCCGTGCCACAGGTACCGGTAAAATCGTCCGTCGCAAAGCCTTCAAAAACCACTTACTGGAACACAAGTCTACGAACAAAAAGCGTGGCTTGTCTAAGATGGCAATTGTCAACGAACGTGATGAAGAAAACGTGCGTTTAATGCTTCCCTATTTGTAAATTTCTCAGGTAATTAAAAGATGACCCGTGTAAAACGCGGTAACGTTGCACGTAAACGCCGCAATAAAATTCTCAAGTTAGCTAAAGGTTTCCGTGGTTCTCACTCAACTTTGTTTAGAACCGCTAACCAGCAGGTAATGAAGGCATTACGCAGTGCCTATCGCGATCGCAAAAAGAAAAAGCGCGATTTCCGTCGCTTATGGATCACCCGTATCAATGCAGCAGCTAGACAACATGGCTTAAGCTACAGCCAATTGGTTGGTAACTTGAAAAAAGCTAACGTTGAACTCAACCGGAAAATGTTGGCACAGTTGGCAGTGCTTGACCCTGCTAGCTTCAGCAAAATTGCTGAATTGGCAAACTCCGTTAAGGGATAAAGGTGGCATCGGATGAATAACGGATGTAACAGATGGTCAATTAAAAATCAGTTACATCTGGTATTATCCGCTACCCTAATTTTTGTTCTCTGCCTTTGTGGTTTCGGGACAGATTCTCTGGCTTCTGCTGCCACTTTGTCAGAAATTCAGCAACGAGGCTATATAAACATTGCCGTTAAAGATAACATCCGTCCCTTGGGATTTAAGGACGACAAGGGCAATTTACAAGGCTTAGAAATTGATTTGGCCAGGAAACTGGCAGCGGATTTGTTAGGAAAAGCAGAAGCGGTTAAATTTGTACCTGTAGCGAATAGCGATCGCTTGGCAGTGGTATTTAATCATCAAGTAGACCTCGCTATTGCCAGAATTACCGCTACAGAATCCCGTTCTCGCTTAGTTAGCTTCAGTGTTCCCTACTACTTCGATAGCGCCGCTTTAGTTACTAAAGATACATCAATTCAAAAGCTAGAAAACTTAGGACAACGTAAAATCGCTGTTTTGAATTATTCCAGCACCATTGCTGATGTAAAATATTTTATACCCAAGGCTGAATTAGTCAGCGTCAACTCCTACACCGAAGCCAGAGAAAAAATCGCCAGTGGTGCAGTTGCCGCTTTTGCAGCAGATATCAGCCTTTTAACTGGTTGGGTGCAAGAAGACCCCCAATATCGCATATTACCCATTAAACTCTCAGCCGAACCATTATCTGTAGCCATGGCCAAAGGTTTGCAGTACGATGAATTAAGACGAGAAGTCAATGAAGCGATCGCTCGTTATACAGTGACAGGCTGGCTAAAAGAACGCACCAATTTTTGGGGACTATCTGATCCCAATTAGTCATCTATCTCCCCCATCCTCATCAGCTGCACCTGTTCCCTGTTCCCGATTCAATGACACAATAGAAAGAGAAGGGAACGTTCAATAATTGGTATGTGAGGCAATGGATAACAATCTAGCCCTTGTTTATCTCTCGGTTTTAGTCGGTTTACTCGCCTTTGCTAGTGTGAGTATTTTGCGTCAAGTCTTAAAAACCCGCAGAGTAGAAAGTTCTCTGTCGCGGTTACGCAACAAATTAACAAAAGATAAAGGTACGGCTCAAGAATACTACGAATTAGGTAGTATCTATTCAGAAAAAAAAGTTTATACCCAAGCTATACCCCTATTTCAAAAAGCCCTGAAAGCAGCAGAAGAAGAAGGGGAAGATAATACAGCCCCAATTTTCAATGCTTTGGGTTACGCTTATTTTGCCCAAGACCAATATGATTTAGCCATTCGCCAATATAAAGAAGCTTTGAAAATCAAACCAGATTATGTAGTAGCATGGAATAATCTAGGGCATTCCTATGAGCGGAAAAAGTTAAATTCCCAAGCCCTACAAGCTTACGAGGAAGCATTGAAATTTGCTCCTAATAATGCCACTGCTAAACGTCGTGCCGAATCTTTGCGTCGCTTAGTTTCAGCTTAGTTTTCTGCTAATACCAAAATCTCAGATTCACAGCCTTGAATGGTATTTGCCTCTTAATCGTACTGTTTCTGAGATATATATACCGAATTGATATAGCAATTGTTAGGGGGATGAGGTTATCGACTATTCCTCAAACCCAGAGTACAACAGAATTTTGATTTGTTAATTTCTGCTATATCTAGGTTTTTCTCAGAAAATGTTCAGGATGATTAAGAGGCTAAATTGTGTTTTTGGGCTAGCTATTGCTATCATTGTTTTTCTTAGTGTCTCCTGTGGATTTGTAGATGTTTCTTTGGCTGAAGAAACTGTCATATCTCATCCTCTTTACCCATTAACAGAGACAGAAATTAATACAGCGGTTTCCATCCTCAAACGAGAAAAAAACTTAAGCGAAACAGCTTTTTTCCCCACCATTGCTTTAAAGGAACCGGATAAAAAAGAAGTATTAAATTTTACACCTGGTCAACGATTTTCACGCCAGGTTTTTTTGGTAGTGTATGAGCGATCGCAAAATAAAACCTTTGAAGGGATAGTAGACCTCAACAGCAAAACCCTATCCTCTTGGCAAGAAAAACCCCATGTGCAACCAGCTATTTTACCCCCAGAATACGAACTAGCCAGAGAAATCGTTAAATCTGACCCCAGGTGGCAAAAAGCCATGGAGAAGCGGGGAATTAAAGATTTTGACCAAGTGCAAACCCTCTGTTGGGCCCCTGGACTTCTCACCCCAGAAGAAGAAAAATCAGGCGATCGCCTTTGTCGCATTTTATCTTACTATCAAGGAAAATATTGGAACTTCTACGCCCGTCCCATTGAAGGTGTCATAGCTACTGTCAACTTAACTAAGGGTAAGGTTGATAGTTTTATTGACAGTGGTGTGGTTCCCATTTCCCAAGAAAATTGGGATTATGACACTAAATCTTTGCAGACATTATTACCTTCTCCCAAACCGTTAAACATTACCCAACCAGCAGGTCAAAGTTTTCAAATTCAAGGTAATGAAATTACTTGGCAAGGGTGGAAATTTCGTTACTTAATGCACCCCCGTGAAGGTTTAGTTTTATATTTAGTCAGTTACAAAGATGGTGAAAAATATCGACCAATTTTGTATCGTGGTAGCCTCTCAGAAATGGTAGTTCCCTATGGCGACCCTAACCCCTATTGGTCATTTCGTAACGCCTTTGATGTGGGTGAATATAACTTAGGTTTGTTAGCTAATAAAATCACTTTAGGTCAAGAAATTCCCGAAAATGGTACGGTACTTGATGCCGTATTTGCCAATGGGGAGGGAGAGGCTTATACAATGCCAGGAGTAATTGGCATTTATGAACGAGATAACGGCTTACTTTGGAAACATTTTGAATACAACACCCAAAAAAATTATGTCCGTCGTAGTCGGGAATTAGTAGTGAAGATGATTACGACAATTGATAACTATGATTACAGTATCAATTGGATATTTTCTCAAGATGGAACAATAGAAATAGAAAATGAGTTATCAGGAATAGTTCTAGCCCAAGGAACCTCTGCTCAAACCCAATCAAAACAGGATAAATTGGGACGTTTATTAGCTAAAAATATCTTCGGTGTTAATCATCAACACTTATTTAATTATCGTCTGGATTTAGATGTGGATGGACAGGCTAATTCTGTCATGGAAATGAATGTTAATGCTTTACCAATTGGTAATCAAAACCCGTTAGGTAACGCTATGACTGTGGAAGATACGCTATTAAATACAGAAAAAGTTGCCGTGCGTGATTTAGACATTAAACACAGTCGGGAATGGATGATTACCAGTGCTAATCACCAGAATAATTTAGGCGTGGCAACGGCATATATGTTAATGCCAGGAGGAAATACAATCTTATTTCCTGGAGAAGGGGCAAAAATTAGAGAAAAAGCCGGTTTTGCCACTCATCATTTCTGGGTGACAAAATATAAACCCAATGAAATGTATGCAGGTGGTGATTATCCCAACCAAACAAAATCAGGGGAAGGTTTACCTAAATTCGTTGCTGATAATGAGTCTTTAACAACAGAAGACGTTGTGGTTTGGTACACAATGGGTTTAACCCATGTTCCCCGTCCAGAAGATTGGCCTGTGATGCCAAGACACCACATTAGTTTTAAATTGGCACCAAGGGGTTTTTTCAGTAGAAATCCAGCGATTAATTTGCCTGATTAGGTTGATGTTTGGTGTGCTGTTGGCGAACACAGATGAACGCCGATAAACGCCGATAAATCAATGAATTGCATGATTATGAGTTGTATTTCTCTTTTTATCTTTAGTGTGTCTGCGTGAAATCAAAAAATTAGTTGATTTCACAAAACTATCCCCGCTAGCATTTAGTACATAATATGATTCAGTTAGCCCTTACGTTTTAGCGTGAGGGCAAATTTCTAGATACATGGTATTATCTCTACTTAGAAATACTGGAAATTATCCATTTTTTTAGTTTAAAAACAAACTTTTATGAAAGAAACTATTTTAGAAGTTCGCAATCTACAGGTAGAATTTACAGGTGATTACAATCAAGTGAAAGCTGTTGATAACATTAGCTTTCAATTACATCGGGGTGAAACTCTAGGTATAGTTGGGGAGTCAGGAAGTGGTAAATCGGTAACGGCCTTAGCTGTGATGGGTTTGTTACAGCACCCCGGTAGGGTCAGTCAGGGAGAAATTTTGTTTAGTCCCCAAGAAAATGCTCAACCTCTGAATCTATCAGCCTTTTCCCCTGAAGAAATGCAGATGTATAGGGGTGGGGACATCGCAATGATTTTTCAGGAACCCATGAGTTCCTTAAATCCAGTTTATAGTATTGGCTTTCAGCTAACAGAAGCGATTATGCGCCATCAAAATGTTAGTTTAGCTGAAGCGAAAAGAATAGCGATCGCTGGATTGCAAGAAGTTAAACTTTTACCCAGTGATGAACAACTCCAGCAGCAGTATAAAAAGACCGATGGTCGCAAGGTCGGACAGTTAGTTAAAGAACATAAAGAAGCCATGCTAAACCGCTACCCCCATGAATTATCTGGGGGTCAGCTACAACGGGTGATGATTGCAATGGCTATTTCCTGTAACCCAGCATTGCTAATAGCGGATGAACCTACTACAGCATTAGATGTAACTGTACAAGCCACTATTATCGACTTGTTGGCAGAATTGCAACAAAACCGCAATATGTCCATGATTTTCATTAGCCATGACTTGGGGTTAATTTCCGAAATTGTTGACCAAGTAGCGGTGATGTACAAAGGCAAAATTGTTGAATTTGGCCCAGTTGCACAAATTTTTAGTCAACCCCAACATCCATATACTAAAGGTTTAGTTGCTTGTCGTCCCACCTTGAATTGTCGTCTTCGCAAACTTTTGACGGTTTCTGATTACATGAATGTAGAAGAAACCCCAACAGGAGAGTTAATCATTCAAACCAAAGAGCCACCCCAAACAGAAGAAATTACCAGTTCAGAAATTAACCAAAGATGGGCAAATTTGACGACGAAAAAACCATTACTAGAAATTAGAAATTTAGAAGTTGGTTTTCCGGTGCGAAATGTTTTCGGTGGCACCAAACGGTACAATATGGCGGTCAATGGAGTATCTTTTGATGTTTACCCTGGTGAAACTCTCGGCTTAGTGGGTGAATCAGGTTGTGGCAAAACCACCTTGGGCAGAACTTTGTTGCGACTAATTGAACCGATGAGTGGTCAAATTAAATTTGAGGGACAAGATATTACTCAACTCAAAGGTCAAGCATTACAAAAACTGCGTCGGGAAATGCAAATTGTTTTCCAAAATCCCTTTGCTGCACTTGACCCCAGAATGAAGATAGGTGATGCTATTATGGAACCCTTATTAATTCATTCTGTCGGCAATACTCACTCCCAGCGTAGAGATAGAGTAGTGGAACTCCTAGAAAGAGTTGGTTTAGATGCAGAAGCCATGAAACGCTACCCTCATCAATTCTCTGGTGGTCAACGGCAAAGAATTTGTATTGCTAGGTCTTTAGCCTTAAATCCTAAATTTATTATCTGTGATGAATCTGTTTCCGCTTTGGATGTATCGGTACAAGCCCAAGTTTTAAACTTACTGAAAGAATTACAAGAGGATTTTAAATTAACTTATATTTTTATTTCCCATGATTTAAGTGTAGTCAAATTTATGAGCGATCGCATCTTAGTCATGAATCAAGGCAAAATAGTAGAAGCAGGAACAGCCGACAGCATTTATCAAGAACCAAAAGAAGAATATACCAAGAACCTAATTGCGGCTATTCCTACAGGTAGTCCTGAAAGATTGAGAAAGCGGAATTAATGGGTAATACCAAACCCCCATTACCCAGTTTATATTAAACTTATCCCCTATTGATTTGAGGTAATACTGATGACAGCCTCAGTGGAATATATACCAATTACCCCAATTGAATACCCAGAAGAGGATGGAAAGCCAATAGCCGAAGGTGATACCTAATATAGCTACTTGACCTATGCTACTACCGCGCTAGATATTCATTTTCAAAATCATCCAGACGTATATGTAGCTGGAAATTTATTTATCTATTACGAAAAAGGCGTTCCCGAATCAGTTGTCGCACCAGATGTATTTGTGGTATTTGGTGTAGATAAACATGATAGAGGTTCTTTCAAAACTTGGGAAGAACAAGATAAAACCCCTAATTTTATTTTAGAAATCACCTCAAAAACTACCCGCAGTAAAGACCAAGGTGCAAAAAAAGGTATTTACGCATTTCTTGGTGTGAGTGAATATTTCCAATATGACCCCACAGCAGATTATCTCACTCCTCAACTCCAAGGTTTGCGCTTAGTAGATGGTAATTATTTACCGATTACAGCTAATACTTTGACAGATGGAACAATTTCTTTATCTAGTGAAGTTTTAAGCTTAGAATTGCGACTAGAAAAAGGAAAACTGCGTTTTTATAACCCTGCGACAAATCAAGTGCTGCTCACCCATGAAGAAGAAGCAGCAGCAAGACAAGTGGCGGAAGCAGCAAGACAAGAAGCAGAAGCAAAAGCCCAAAAACTAGCAGCTAAACTGCGAGAGTTAAATATAGACCTGGATAGTTTGTGAATAGAATTATGTAATACCGTTTCTTTTTGTGGCTGCATATGGCTGGTGAACTTTTACGTTGTGCTCTACATGGGCTAGAAGGGCATGATGATATGGTCTATGCGGTAGCCATCACCCCAGATGGGCAGCAGGCTGTTTCCGCTTCCTTTGACAAAACCCTGAGAGTGTGGGATTTAGAATCTGGACGTTGCCTGCACACTCTAGAAGGGCATGATGATGAGGTCAATGCACTAGCCATCACCCCAGATGGAGGTCAGGCTGTTTCTGCCTCCAAAGACACAACTTTGAGAGTGTGGGATTTAGAATCTGGGCGCTGCCTGCATACCCTAGAAGGGCATGAGAATGGGGTCTATGCGGTAGCCATCACCCCAGATGGAGGTCAGGCTGTTTCTGTTTCCATAGACAATACTCTGAGAGTGTGGGATTTAGAATCTGGGCGTTGTCTGCACACCTTAGAGGGTCATGAAAATGGGGTCTATGCGGTAGCCATCACCCCAGATGGAGGTCAGGCTGTTTCTGCCTCCAAAGACACAACTTTGAGAGTGTGGGATTTAGAATCTGGGCGTTGTTTGCACACCTTAGAGGGGCATGATGATGAGGTCAATGCGGTAGCCATCACCCCAGACGGAGGGCAGGCTGTTTCTGTTTCCATAGACAATACTCTGAGAGTGTGGGATTTAGAATCTGGGCGTTGTCTGCATACCTTAGAGGAGCATAGGTATTCAGTCAATGCGGTAGCCATCACCCCAGACGGGCAACAAGCTGTTTCCGCTTCCATAGACAATACTTTGAGAGTGTGGGATTTAGAATCTGGGCGTTGTTTGCACACCTTAGAGGGGCATGAGGATGGGGTCAAGGCCGTAGCCATCACCCCAGACGGGCAACAAGCTATTTCTGCCTCCTGGGATAATACCCTGAAAGTGTGGGATTTAGAATCTGGGCGTTGTTTGCACACCTTAGCAGGGCATGATGATGAGGTCAATGCGGTAGCCATCACCCCAGACGGAGGGCAGGCTGTTTCCACTTCCCATGACCAAACCTTGAGAGTGTGGGATTTAGAATCTGGACGTTGCCTACGCACCCTAGAGAGATATGGGTCAGAAGTCTACGCGGTAGCCATCACCCTAGACGAGCAGCAGGCGGTTTCTGCTTCCTGGGGCAAAACCCTGAGAGTGTGGGATTTAGAATCTGGGTGTTGTCTGCACACCCTAGAAGGTCATGATGATGTGGTCTATGCGGTAGCCATCACCCCAGACGGGCAGCAGGCTGTTTCCGCTTCCTTTGACAAAACCCTGAGAGTGTGGGATTTAGAATCTGGGCGTTGCCTACACACCCTAGAAGGGCATGATGATGTGGTCTATGCGGTAGCCATCACCCCAGACGGGCAGCAGGCTGTTTCCGCTTCCTCTGACAAAACCCTGCGAGTGTGGGATTTAGAATCTGGGTGTTGTCTGCACACCCTAGAAGGTCATGATGATGTAGTCCATGGGGTAGCCATCACCCCAGATGGTCAACAAGTTGTTTCCGCCTCCAAAGACACAACTCTGAGAGTGTGGGATTTAGACTCTGGGCTTTGCCTGCATACCCTAGAAGGGCATAATGATTGGGTCATTGCCGTAGCTATCACCCCAGACGGTCAACAAGCTGTTTCCACTTCCTGGGACAATACCCTGAAAGTGTGGGACTTAGACTCTAGGCGTTGCTTGCACACCCTAACAGGGCATTGGGATTGGATCGGTGCTGTAGCCATCACCCCAGACGGGCAACAAGCTGTTTCCGCCTCCATAGACAAAACCCTGCGAGTGTGGGATTTAGACTCTGGGCGTTGTCTGCATATCTGGACTGGTGAAAGTCTTATTTTCTACTGTGCCGTCTCATCTGATGGCGTTATATTCGTAGCGGGTGATCATGAAGAATCAGCAAAGGTAAGTTTCCTACGCTGGGAAGAATTTAATTAGAAAAATCAATCTTTCATTTTGGTTCAACCCAAATTCCGCCATCCCTCTTTATCTACGTCCATCTGCGTTCAATTATTATTAAAAACTAGCTTATTCATCCATACTTTTCCTTTCCGCGATTCTCAACTTAGCAGAACGAGAACGGGGATTTTCATTAATTTCTGCTTCCTCAGCAATAATTGGCTTTTTCGTCAAAACCCTTAATAATGGTGAGTTTCTCAACCCATGCTTAACTAACCTGTCTTCCAAACTGTGAAAACTGATAATAGCAATTTTTCCCCCAGGAACTAAAGCTAAAGGTGCCTTTGCTATCAAAGTTTCCAACACCTTTAACTCATCATTCACCACTATTCGCAGGGCCTGGAAAACACGAGTGGCAGGGTGAATTCTCCCATGACGGTATTTAGGAGGAACAGAATAAGCGATCGCCTCAGCCAATTCTGTAGTAGTCTGAAATGGGCGCCTCTCCACAATTCGTCTGGCAATGCGTCGTGACAGCCTTTCTTCACCATATTTAAAGAAAATATCCGCCAATTCCCCCTCATCCCATTCATTAATCACATCCCCAGCGGTGAAAGACTGTTGCTGATTCATCCGCATATCTAAATTTGCAGTATTGCGAAAACTAAAACCCCTCTCTGCTTTATCTAAATGGTAGGAACTCACCCCCAAATCAGCCAAAATTCCATCATAAGTATGGGCAGAAAATTGATAATTAGCAAAATTACTATGGATAAACTGAACTCTCTCCCCAAACTCTGCTAGATTTTGTTTCGCTGCGGCCAAAGCATCCACATCTTGGTCAAGTGCAGTAACTCGCACACTTTCAGCAGCAGCTAAAATCAACCGACTATGACCACCACCACCGACAGTTGCATCTAAATAATGACCACCAGGACGCACTGCTAAACCCTCAATTACCTCCCGACTCAAAACAGGAATATGAGAAAAAGCAATTGCATCTAAATCTAGAGGTGTTTGTGAATCTGATTGCATTATTAATTTATAGATAATTAGTATTAATGTGAGAGAAAATTATCCTAACAAATATGAAGTCATATTCTCCTGTGTTTTCAGTGAATATAAGTTTAACAATTAGAAGTGCTAATAACTTTAATTAACGCTCATTTACAATAATTCCGCCTAATTTATAACCAAACCATCAATAGATATCTGGCATAAATATTTTTTTGTTTTACGCCCAGGTGCAAAGTGACAAAGCAGAAAGCAGCAATTGGGAATTTTGCAAGATGAGAGATATCAAAACCTTATACTCATCTTTCTTTACGCCTATACGGGAGATAAAACATTTAAAAATTAAGTAAAATCAAAGCAGTGAGTCATAGAATTTCATGAGGCTAATTATAAATTAAATCTATCTCACTACAACCAAGAAATCAGCAAAATCACCAACCCATTGACACCACTTGCGTTTAGTCAATACCATCTATCACCTCAGCACTGAATATTGCTCTCCTTGCCACCCCAACAACCACCTGAAAAAAATCCACAGCATCAATTCCCTGAATCGCTAGCTCCCTATAATAATTTAAGAAGTGCAACCAAATAAAACATCAAGTACAAGTCCGACCCTGCTATCCCTTCTCCAACATAACTCTGTAGGGGCAACCTAGAAAATTATCCCTACAAGCTTAATTTTGGCAGACACCAGAAATTGGGTCTGGTTAGCATCTTAGCGGTTCTATACAAAATCTTGCCTTCGGCAGGCTAGGCGAATACAACGGGAGAACACCACATCTATGAGTAGAATAGAAACCCGCACTGAACCAATGGTGCTAAATATGGGGCCTCATCATCCCTCCATGCACGGCGTTCTGCGGTTAATTGTGACACTTGATGGTGAGGATGTCGTTGACTGCGAACCAGTCATTGGCTACCTGCACCGAGGAATGGAGAAAATAGCGGAAAACCGTTCCAATATTATGTATGTCCCCTACGTTAGCCGTTGGGACTATGCAGCTGGAATGTTCAACGAAGCAGTCACTGTCAACGCACCAGAAAAGTTAGCGGGAGTTGCTGTTCCTAAACGCGCTAGCTACATCCGCGTTATTATGCTGGAATTAAACCGTATCGCTAACCACTTGCTGTGGTTTGGCCCATTTCTCGCGGATGTAGGCGCTCAAACTCCCTTTTTCTACCAATTCCGAGAAAGAGAAATGATTTATGACCTGTGGGAAGCTGCTACAGGTTATCGGATGGTCAATAACAACTACTTCCGGGTGGGTGGTGTCGCTGCTGATTTACCCTATGGTTGGGTAGATAAGTGTCTTGAATTCTGTGACTACTTATTACCCAAAATTGACGAATACGAACGTTTAGTTACCAATAACCCCATTTTCCGCCGTCGGGTTGAAGGCATTGGTACAATTACCCGTGATGAAGCTATTAACTGGGGACTTTCTGGCCCCATGCTTCGTGCTTCTGGGGTGAAGTGGGACTTGCGGAAAGTAGACCACTATGAATCCTACGATGATTTTGACTGGGAAGTGCAGTGGGAAACTGCCGGTGACTGTCTGGCCCGTTATATGGTGCGGATGCGGGAAATGCGCGAATCTGTGAAAATCATTCGCCAAGCTATTGCCGGGTTACCTGGTGGCCCCTACGAAAATTTAGAAGCCAAGCGGTTGATGGCTGGTAAAAAGTCTGAGTGGGATGCTTTTGATTATCAATTCATTGGTAAGAAGGTTTCACCATCCTTTAAGATTCCCAAAGGAGAAATTTACTCCCGTGTAGAAAGCGGTAAGGGTGAACTGGGTATTTATCTCATAGGTGATGATAATGTGTTCCCTTGGCGGTGGAAAATCCGTCCCGCAGATTTCAATAACCTGCAAATTCTGCCTACTCTGTTACGCGGTGTGAAGGTGGCAGATATTGTGGTCATTCTGGGCAGTATTGACGTAATTATGGGTTCTGTTGATAGATAGTTGGTTTTGGGTGGGTACTGCCCACCCAGCCCATTCTAATATGGCGATCGCACTCGTAATCCCAAAATTGTTAAATCTCTCTCTTCACCATCCAAGTCGGCTATTTTCGGTAACTGACCCCAATGCTGAAAGCCGAATGATTCAAATAACTTTAAACTCGGCTGGTTGTGGGTAAAAATAAAGCTAACTAAAGTTTTGATTCCTAAACTGGGACTTTCTTTTACTGCTTTGTGCAACAATTCTTTACCTAAGCCACATCCCTGAAACTTGGGGGCAATATAAATACTGATTTCCGCAGTGGCAGCGTAAGCTGGTCTACCATAAAATGCCTGGAAACTCAGCCACCCGGCTATTACTCCTTCTACTTCTATTATCCATAAAGGATACCTGTCAGGCGATCGCCCTTGGAACCATGCACGACGACTTTCTACAGATACAGGTTCTAAATCAGCAGTGGCCATGCGACTAGGAACGGCAGCGTTATAAATAGCTACAATAGCTGGTAGGTCGGTTTCTCTGGCATGGCGGATGATCATTGCGGCTATGGGGGCAAAATTCCTGAGCAAATCTTTCCAGATAATACAATGTGACTGGAAACCAGTGGCATAAATTAAATCTTAGTAATCAGAATCTGACTTTAAACAACTCCAATAACTCTCCTAATTGGCGTTTTACGACTTTAGCACCGCTAGCTTTAATAGTTTTTTCCCATTCAGCCACTGATTCTAGAAACACTTCAGCCCCTAAATAGGTTTCTAAAACTGCCCAATCTTCTGCTAAAGGCTGTTGGGAATTGAGAATATCAAAGACAAAATGTCCTCCTGGTTTCAATACTCGTTTCACTTCCCCTAAAACAGCTTGCCAATATTCGAGAGGAAAATAGCAACTAAATCCAGTGGCAATTACTAAATCAAATTGACCAGCTGCATAATTTAAGTGATGAGATGCCCCCAATTCTACACCTTTGAAAAGTTTGGAATTCAATTGAGAACCACGAGAATTCAGGGTATCACGGGCAATATTACTAATTTCTTGCCCATAGAAAAATGCTTGCCAATCTCGCCAAGGATAAATTAAAAAACTCACACCGCAACCAATATCTAAGCAATGTTGGTTTTTTTGGGGTTGGGCAATTTCCCAGAATGGAGAGACAGTTTTACTACTTAATAAGCCTGTCTGCCATTCTCGAAAGATGGGCATTGCTTGTACTTCTTCAGGTAATTCAAAGGGCTGATTTTGATATTGTCGATTAAATCGATATGCTACCTGTGCTACTCTTTCTTGCCATTTATCTGAGTAATTGTTCTGGGTTTGATAAAAGTTGGAAGCTTTATTTTTAGCCATTATACTCTTGCTAACAAAGGTGCAGCCGCTAACAGGGTTTTGGTATAAGGATGTTGGGGATGGGCAAAAATCTCTTTTGTCGGGCCGATTTCTACTATTTTTCCACCATTCATCACCGCGATGCGATCGCACAAAAATCTCGCTAACCACAAATCATGGGTAATGAACAGGTAGGTTAAATCAAATTCGGCTTTTAGTTGCAACATTAAATCTAATACTTGCGACTGGACACTAGCATCTAGCATACTCACAGGTTCGTCGCATATTACTAGTTTAGGACGGGTAATTAAAGCACGAGCGATCGCTACTCGTTGTTGTTGTCCCCCAGATAAGTCACTAGGATAACGTTGATAATAAACTTCTGCTGGTGTTAACCCGACTTTTTCTAGCATCCATAACACCTGTTCCTTAGCTTTGGCTGCGTCAGCTAAATGATGGATAAATAGGGGGTCAGCAATGCTTTGCCCCACGGTCATAGCGGGATTTAAACAAGCGTGGGGGTCTTGAAATACCATTTGCATTTGTCGTCGGGAAGCACGAACTTCTTGACGAGACAAACTAGTTAATTCTTGTCCTAAAAACTCTACTTTCCCTCCAGTAGGAGGAATTAACTGCAAAATCGTCCGGGAAAGGGTGCTTTTACCACAACCAGATTCCCCCACTAACCCTAATATTTCCCCTGGATACAAATCTAAATTGATGCCATCTACAGCTTTAATGGTTTGACCTTCCCCTTTAAATAGCCGTTCAATGAAATTAGGTTCAATGGTGTAATGCTGTTTTAACTCACTCACCCGCAAAATAGGAGTTTCTTCAATTCTGATGGGGGTAAAGTTATCTTCTCCCGCTTGAATATGTAGTGCGGCTTGCAGTAGCGATCGCGTATATTCATGTTGAGGGTTGCCAAAAACAGAAGATGTAGGCCCCATTTCTACCATTTTGCCCTGATACATCACACCAATGCGATCGCAATATTCTGCGACCATAGCTAAATCATGGGAAATCAACAACAGCGCCATATTTTCTTCCCCACAGAGGCGCGTTAACTCCTGTAAAATTTGTGCAGAAACGGTGACATCTAAACTCGTGGTTGGTTCATCAGCCACAATTAATTTAGGATTCAGCAACAATGCCAAAGCAATGGCTACCCGTTGACGCATCCCCCCACTAAATTCATGGGGATATTGATTCCAGCGACTAGGGGGAATTTTTACCTTTTCTAAAGTAGCTAAAGCTTTTTCCTTCGCTTGTTGTTTGGATAACTCTGGTGAGTGGGCTTGCAGGGTTTCTAAACAATGATTACCAATGGTCATTAACGGGTCAAGCCTTGTCATCGGGTCTTGGAAAATTAACGCTACTGCCTCCCCTCGAAACTTTCTCAATTGAGGTGGTGTTAAATCAAAGACCGAATCTCCCTGAAAATTGACCTTACCTTCAACCTGACTGTCTGGCGGTAATAAACGCATGGCCGCCCTACCTAAAGTCGATTTTCCACAACCAGACTCTCCCACCAAACCCATCTTTTCCCCTGGTTGTAAGGTAAAAGATACATCATCAACAGCCCAAGTTAAGTTTTCACCGCCTCTTTGCGGATAAGCCACCCGGAGATTTTCTATACTAAATAAGGCTTGAGTCATATCAGCCCTGAGTTACCAAATTTTATAAATTGTAAATTTAAGATAGTCTATCAGATCACCCGAAGTAGCTGCCGCAGACAATTAGTCAGGAGAAGAAAAGAACTATTATCACTCATCACTTTCAAGACTTTGATTTTGACGAAACAGTATTTGCTACTTTTTGAGGAAAGGCTTGTTTAATCGGAATTTCAATAAAAAACTCTGTTCCTTGTCCTGGTTGGGAATTAAAATACAGTCTTCCCCCATGTTTTTCAGTGATAATTTGATAACTTATTGACATTCCCATCCCAGTACCTTTACCCACCTCTTTAGTGGTAAAGAAAGGCTGGAAGATGCGTTGGTGAATTTCTTCGGGAATACCAGGGCCATTATCCGCGATCGCAATTTGCACCCAATCATCTGCTAATAAACAAGTCCTGATTGTCAGTGTATTGGGATTAGCTTTAATTTCTTGATAGGTGCGTTTTGCATTTTGTTCTTCCAAAGCATCTATGGCATTAGCGCAGATATTCATTAATACTTGATTCAGTTGTCCGGGATAGCACTCTATCAACGGTAATTGACCATAAATTTTCTCGACCTTTACACCTAGTTGATCAGATTTTTCTTTGAGACGATGTTGGAGAATTAACAAAGTGCTGTCAATTCCTTCGTGGATATCTGCTTCTTTAAAGTCTGATTCGTCTGTACGTGAGAAATTCCGTAAAGATAGGACAATTTTGCGGATTCTATCTGTGCCAATTTTCATTGAATCGAGCATTTTTGGCATATCTTTTTGAATAAAATCTAAATCTATATTTTCCGCTTCTTCCTCAATTTCTGGTACTGCTTCTGGATAATATTTTTGATAAAGTTTAATAAAATTCAGCAGACTATAAGCATATTCTTGGACATGGCTTAAATTGCCGTGAATAAAGTTAACTGGGTTATTAATTTCATGGGCTACACCAGCTACCATTTCTCCTAAAGCAGACATTTTTTCACTTTGCACCATTTGAATTTGAGTGCGTTGCAATTCGGCTAATATTTTTTGTAATTCTTCATTTCTTTCTTGAATTTCTGCTGTTCTTTCTTGGACTTTAGCTTCTAGGATTTCATTATTATCTGCTAGTTGTTCATTCACAGCTTTCTGCTGCTCTAGTAATTTTTTTACTGAAGTAATTAATTGATTAAAAGATTGAGATAGAACACCAATCTCATCATGACGATTAATTGTTAATTGGATATCAAAATTAGATTCTTCTGTAGATTGACGCGCTATCCTCGTTAACATTTGGATGGGTTGGGAAATAGCGCGACTGGTTAAAATTGCTAAATTAATAGATATAATAATAGAAAAAATAATGCTATAGGCTAAAATCTTGCCAGAGATTTCATTGCTTTGATTTAATGATTTTTCTGAAAAACTATATTCTTCATATGACTTTTCGATTAATTCTGCTAATTCATTAGATATATTATTAAAATTTTTTGCGGCTTGACTCTGACTAAATACCAGTAAAATTTGTTCAGCTTGTTGCTTCCCTTGGGGTGAACTAATATCCAGGGAACGCATAGTTGCTAGCTTCTCTTCTAATTGCTGAAAATAAAGATTAGGAACATTCTGGAATTCCTGAAGTAGTTTTGGCATTTCCTGATGGTGTACATCTCCTTCCCAGTCATCTTTTTGTTGAGTAAATGCCTCAAGATTTTGCCAATTTTGTTCAACTTCTTGTTTGTAGTGGATTAATTGAGAATATTCTTTCTTGTATTCATTAGGCTGAGATATCAAAGGAACTAATTGTTGTTCTTGATTCCTTGCTCGCAGGACGCTGCTTTGCAGTCGATACAGCAATTCTAATTCTTTGCGTACATGCTTTTCTCTGCTAATCACTTGCTGTTGATATTGACGACTGATGCCAAAGCCAGCCAGAATGCCAAAAACCGCTAAAAATAGAGATAAAATATAACCGTAGGTAATTCTCTGACTTATTCCCAAGCGCGATATAAAGGTTATTGGCATATAAATTAATGAAACATCGCTAACTAAATTTAGTATGGAATTATTACGTCTTTATCTCAGGATAAATTCTACTAAATTTATATGTAAATTTGTTGACATAATATTTAAAACTTTGGTGAAGGATGAAGATAAATATAAGGTGATAGTACAGTGCATTTATCTGGGATTTTCATCTATACCTTAAGTCAAATAGTAGGGATGAGTTTGGTTGGTAATCTCCCTAGACAAAGATAAGGATGATTTCCATCTGCGTCGTCGAACCAGAAAAAAATGGGAAAAGTTAGTTGAGACTTGTTATCTAAGCGTCCACCCACTGAAATCAAAGGTGAGATAATGGAATGATAGGAACAGACTTGAGCAGGAGGAAAAGATTAACATTGTTCTTCATCTATTTCTAGGATGGCACGACAGTATTGCGAGAGAGTAGTCAAGCGATCGCTGATGATTTTTAGTCTATTCTTTGCAGTTACCGACTGTCTAGCACCCTGAAAAAACGTCACATCGATTTCCAATAACCGCAACTGCTTACTAATTTCCGTTCGATAGGACTGCTCCCGTGAACTGACATCAGCTACAGAGACAATCTGTTCTATAAATAAGCGTTGCAGTGAAATTAACTGTTGACGTAGTATATTTGTATCTGAT
This sequence comes from Richelia sinica FACHB-800, assembly GCF_014698825.1. Lineage (GTDB taxonomy): Bacteria > Cyanobacteriota > Cyanobacteriia > Cyanobacteriales > Nostocaceae > FACHB-800. The sequence continues at coordinate 124,600 of NZ_JACJTT010000001.1, read as the reverse complement.
TCCCCTAAGGATACACCACTTTGTATCTGGTCGAGAAATGTTGCCATTTCCTGATATTTATCACGATTTAGAGACATCAGGTGCTAGTTAAGATAGTATTAATGTCAAGAAAATTTTCTTATACAATAGAACTTTTAAGCATCTTATAACAACCACAAGCCTCAAAAGATGATTTGAGGCTTCATTTGCCATCAGTTTGTTCTTTGTATGTGATAGACAAAACACAATGGATGAGCCGACAAATCAAACTGACATCATCCACCAATTATTCTTCCCACTGCTTTTTGGCTACAGCATCTTTAGATGGCAATGCTGTCGCTTCTGTTCATCTCTCAGTTATCCACCGAATAATTCTTCCACTGTATGAGTACCATAGCGATCGAATCCCCGACTGATGTTATCCTCCCAGAATGGTTAAATAACTGTTTGCGGGAACCATCAGCCCATAGCGGTGAAGCAGACGATGACCGAACGTTTCATGATTCCAACTTGATTTGTCGAGCATTCCAATTCGCTTACGAACTTCATGAAGGTCAATATCGCAAATCAGGAGAACCATACATTGCTCATCCCGTTGCGGTAGCTGAATTGCTACGTGATTTAGGTGGCAGTCCTGCTATGATAGCAGCTGGGTTATTACATGATGTAGTTGAAGATACAGATGTCACAATTGAAGAGATAGAAACCCGGTTTGGGCAAGAGGTGCGGCAGTTAGTAGAAGGTGTTACTAAGCTGTCAAAAATTAACTTTAAAAGTAAAACAGAAGGTCAAGCAGAAAACTTCCGACGTATGTTTTTGGCTATGGCCAAAGATATTCGCGTGATTGTGGTGAAATTGGCAGACCGTTTACATAACATGCGGACTCTTCAGTATGTACCAGAAGCCAGTCGTCGTCGCAGTGCCCAAGAAACACGAGATATCTTTGCACCTTTAGCTAATCGCCTGGGAATTTGGCAGATTAAATGGGAATTAGAAGATTTAGCCTTTAAATATTTAGATCCGGACGCATTTCGCCACATGCAACAATGCGTTTCCGAAAAACGAACAGCTAGAGAAGAGAAATTACAAAAAGCAACAGAAATTTTACGAGAACGATTACAACAAGCAGGCATTAAATGCTTAGAAATTAGTGGCAGACCCAAGCACCTGTATAGCATTTATCAAAAAATGCTGCGTCAGCAAAAAGAATTTCATGAAATTTACGATTTGGCCGCCTTGCGAATAATCGTCGAAACTAATGAAGAATGTTACCGGGCCTTGGCCATAGTCCATGATGCGTTCCGCCCCATTCCTGGTAGATTTAAGGACTACATTGGACTACCCAAACCTAACCGTTACCAATCATTACATACTGGGGTAATTGGTTTGACAGGCCGTCCCCTAGAGGTACAAATTCGCACCTTAGAAATGCACCGTATTGCGGAATATGGGATTGCTGCCCATTGGAAGTATAAAGAAACTGGCGGTTCTAATACTGGGCATTTAACGGCAGCTGATGAAAAGTTTACTTGGTTGCGGCAGTTATTAGAATGGCAAAGTGACCTCAAGGACGCGCAAGAATATCTTGATAGTGTTAAAGACAATTTATTTGAAGATGATGTCTATGTCTTCACCCCTAAGGGAGATGTTATATCTTTAAATCCTGGTGCTACCAGTGTAGATTTTGCTTACCGCATTCATACTGAAGTCGGTAACCATTGTGCTGGGGCTAAGGTAAATGGGCGGATAGTGCCGTTGTCAACTAGACTGCAAAATGGTGATATTGTCGATATTCTCACCCAAAAGAATAGCCATCCTAGCTTAGATTGGTTAAATTTCGTCAGAACATCGACAGCGAAATATAGAATTAAACAATGGTATAAGCGATCGCGCCGAGAAGAAAATGTTGCCCGTGGCAGAGAATTATTAGAAAAGGAACTAGGTAAAACTGGCTTTGATAACCTGCTGAAATCAGAAGCGATGCACACGGTGGCAGAAAAATGTAATTACCACAGTGTAGAAGATTTACTCGCAGGTTTAGGTTACGGAGAAGTAACCCTTAATTTGGTTCTCAATCGCTGGCGAGAGGTGATTAAAGCCCAGCAACCAATGACCACCAATACACCCCTATTACCCAAAGAATCATCCTCTACTAAAGCCTTACGGGACAGTCATATCAATTCCTCCCGTGCCTCTGATTCACCAATTATTGGGGTGGAAGGATTGGTTTATCACTTAGCAGGTTGTTGTACACCAATTCCGGGAGAAGCAATTATTGGTGTGGTGACTAGGGGAAGGGGAATTTCTATTCATCGTCAAGGTTGTCAAAATTTGGAAAGTGTGGAGTACGATCGCCTAGTGCCTGTGAAGTGGAATCCAGGGGCAGAACATACCAGTCGTCCCCATACATACCCTGTGAATATTCAAATAGAAGCCCTAGATAGAGTGGGTGTATTAAAAGATATTTTATCTCGCTTGAGCGACCAAGGCATCAATGTGCGCCATGCCCAAGTGAAAACAGCCTCTGGACAACCAGCACTAATGGATTTAGGGATAGATATACGCGATCGCTCCCAATTAGAGCAAGTATTTACACAAATTAAAAAAATGAGTGATATTCTCAACATTCGACGGGTCGGACAAATTGAGGAATCTGTGGGTAACCAAAGTCTGTAGGTGACAAAATTGATTTCTATTTCTATAATTCTTTCCTTCCATTGATCTATGTCTGGAGGGAGAGGATTTCACTCTGTGCAATTGATAGATTCTGTGTGTTCATTCCCGGAAAATCCAACTAAACCAAAGATTTGCCACCTATGAACTAATTCATGGGTGCAGATGTTGGTGTTGGAAGCATAAATCCTTAACCAGCAATTGAACCGGCCGCACAGGTTGGTTTTTTTGTAAATTTTTTTAACTTGTGCCGTAGATAAATTAGGAAAACTAGCATTTATATTTGACTGATTAACTTAGTGGGACTAACTCACTAGAAAATTTGCATTAACTCATTACTATGATTCACCATATTTCTATTGCTGCTGGCAACCCTGAACATGTATCTCAAGTTTTAGCTGAAGTGATGGACGGAAAGGCTTTTCCATTTTTTCCTCATCCTGGTAGTTATATCGTTCTTCCCCTAGATCAATATGGAACAGGAATTGAAATTTATCCGTTAAATACAGAATTAGTTCCTGGTGAAGGCGAAGAACAATGTAATTTTGTCGATTCTATTAAATCTTCTCCCTTTGTAGCGACTCATGCGGCTGTTTCTGTACCTACAAGCCGAGAAAAAATAGAAGAAATTGGTCAGCGAGAAGGTTGGAAAGTTTTATATTGCAACCGTGATTCTGTGTTTGATGTGATTGAATTTTGGATTGAAAATAGAATCATGATTGAATTTTTAACGCCAGAAATGGCATCTAAATATTTAGAAGCAACTCATCCAGAGAATTTACAAAAAATATTTGCTGATTTTATGAAATAATTTTGGTTTTTCACTAGATATAGCAGGTGACAGGTGACAGGTGACAGTGCTAAAAGCCTTTGGTTATCTCAGTTTTAGCTATAGTTCATGTTCTAACTACCTTGTCTACGGCTATATCTTGTGCAATTACAGCAGATTGCAAATCCATGAGGTAAAAACTGAAAAGCAAGACTCAATGTTTTAAGCTGTTACACATTTAAATCGCATAATTAGGGCTGTCAAGATGCCCACCCCACAAGAGTTATTGACATTTTGAATCCTAGATATAGGAGTTGATAAAGTTAATTACCTCTGCTAAACCTGCTTGAGTTTTTAAATTAGTAAAAATAAATGGTTTATCACCGCGCATTTTTTTCGCATCCCGTTCCATGACTTCTAAACTAGCACCTACATAGGGCGCTAAATCGGTTTTATTAATTACTAATAAATCGGATTTAGTAATACCAGGGCCACCTTTGCGGGGAATTTTATCACCAGCAGCTACATCAATCACATAAAGTGTCAAATCAACTAATTCAGGACTGAAAGTAGCTGCTAAATTATCACCACCACTTTCTAGAAAGACCAAATCTAAATCTGTAAATTTTTCTTCTAATTGTTCAATTGCGGCTAAATTCATAGAAGCATCTTCCCGGATGGCTGTGTGGGGACAACCACCAGTTTCTACACCCACAATGCGATCGCTAGACAAGGCTTGAGAACGCACCAAAAACTGGGCATCTTCTTGAGTGTATATATCATTGGTGACTACTGCTAATTTATATTGTTGACGCAAAGCTTTACATAAAGCATCGACTAAAGCAGTTTTTCCTGAACCCACTGGGCCAGCCACCCCAACTCTAAATGCAGTCATAGTCAATACAAAATAAAAAATAAAGAATTAAAAAATTACAATCTCTACTGTTGATAGGTTGTAATTTTCCCATTTTTTTAACTGCGGAACAACCTTGTATATTGAGTTTCGTGCTGCATACTAGCTAAAGATAAACCCCAACTACAACAACCCAGTTGATCATCGTCTAAATTGAGAATTTCCTGGGATGTATTACTAAATAAGGTTTGTAAGCTTAATAATAGTTCTTGTCCAGCAGTTTGACCCAGGGGAATGAGTTTCACACCTGCGGTAATTAAATTCGTGGCCCAACTATGGAGATAAGCTAATAATGCAGTTTGAGGCTGAATTTGCCAATGGGCACTGGCAATACCAAAAGCGATCGCATAATTACAGGGATTTCCGACAGCTTCAGCTAATGGTAAGGTATCAGGTTGGAGTTTACCTAATAATTGCTTGAGCGATCGCCCCATTTGCCAGCTAGAATTCCGCAACTCCTCTGTATCTCTCACAGCTGATAACCACAAATTATGTTGACGTAAAGCTGCTATATCACCTCTGGTCGCTGCTGCCACGCTTCTTGCCATCATGGCTGCATCTAACCTCATAGAACCATACCGCAACTCAGCCGTTATCCATTGTTCCAGGGATTGGCAACAGCTAATAGTGCCATTTTCTACCAATGTTTCTAACCCTTCCGAATAACTATAGGCCCCCACAGGTAAAGCCGGACTAGCCAATTGAAGAATGGACAGAAAATGGTAATCAGTGAGAGTGATGGTGGTTTCCATAGGCACCTAACTCTGGTTGAAAAGGGACAACTTCCTCATAAATCCTTAAACCTAGTTGTATCAACATGGTTTTTAATACAGGGTCTGGTGACAAGCGTAAATAATTTGGTGTCACCTCTACAGGGACATGGCGATTTCCTAAATGATAAGCTGCCCTGATGAGTAATAATGGCGACTCAGCCACAACTGTGTATACAGGTTCAGGTTTAGCGATTATTCTGATTAAACTGCTGTGTTCATCATCTGTCAAAATATCACCATTGTTTAAAACTGTACCTCTAGGCAAACGTAAACATACCTCTATGCCATCTTCTGTGGTAAATCGGTGACGACTGCGGGTGCGTTCTTCCGCAGTTAAATGTAAAGACAGGGTGACTAAAGTATTGGGGTTAGGTAGGTTACGTTGTGTCAGCGTCAGCATGGGACAGAGAATTTACGAGCAATATCAGGCATTTTAAAACGTGGCTGGGACAGTATGTTTCTAGGCTGAGGGAATGCAGCATTGGTAATTTAGGTAAAATGTAGTTTTAGCATTAATTCTTACCGTCAAGTGATCGCCTCCTCAACTATTTCCCACCAGGGTCTGAATATCTTTTGTCAATGGAGTCACGAATGGAAACAATCAGCAAAACCATCAATTCTTCAGTATCTAAAGTAATTATCATTGGTGGTGGAATTGGTGGTTTAACTTTAGCCTTGGCCTGTCTGGATATTGGCTTAGAAGTTGAGTTATACGAGAAACGTGACCTGGAGACGATGCTGGGGGGACCTGGTGGCATATTTATTCAACGCAATGCCATGAAGGTTTATAAGTTGCTGGCAAATGGCAAGATTTACGAGGAATTCTATAAATACGGGGGCAAAATCTTAACTGGTGGGTTTTTTAATCACCAAGCAAAACCTTTATATATCAACTCTCCAGAGTTTGTAGGTGAAACAGACTTGGGAGTATGTTTGATGCGATCGCAAATTCAACAGATTTTATATAACGCTTTGCCACCATCAACGGTCAAAACTGGGTTAGCATTCCAAAGTTTTCAAGCAACTGATCATGGCATCAAAGTTTATTTCCAAGATGGCACCACCACAACGGGGGATATTTTAGTCGGTGCTGATGGTATTTATTCCAAAGTTAGGGCATCTTTGCATGGTCAAGAACGTTTAGAAGATCCAATTTATAGCGGTATGTGCTGTTGGAGGGGATCTTTTGATGGTGCTAATCTGCCTTTAAATCCAGAATACAGTTGGATGGAATTGTGGGGAAAAGGTAATCGTTTTGGCTATTTTCATGTGGGAGGAGGAAAATTTTCTTTCTACGGTTTCACCAATAGTCAACCGGGTGAAAATGATGAATCTGTGGGAGGGCCTTTAGCTGCATTGCAAACAATTTTTTCTGCCTATGGTGAACCTGTACCCAGCATCATCGCTGCTTTAGACCCTAAGAGTATTTATCGAGACGATATTTTTGACCGGGAATCACTAGGTCACACCTGGGGAAAAGGTCGGGTGACATTAATTGGAGATGCGGCCCACCCAGTTCAACCTACTCTTGGACAAGGAGGTTGTATGGCTATAGAAGATGCTTTTGAATTAGCTAAATTATTAGCAACTGTAACCAGTCAAGAGCAAGTTTCATCAGTGTTGCGTCAATTTGAAAGCGATCGCCATCCCAGAGTTACTAAAGTTTTGAATGTTTCTCGGTCAGTAGGTTCATTAGCACAAACTGACTCCAATATAGGCTGTCTCTTCCGTAATTTGATTTATCAATTAACGCCTACCTGGTTAGCTGACCAGCAGTTTAAATGGTTATTTGATTACAATCCTACTTGGAATTAAAAAATTTTGGATTTTAGATTGGCAACGGGAATTAATGATTTTCTGTATGAGAAAATTAACTCGTTTGTAGAAATTGAATTGCATATTAATTGTTATATCTGGCTATATTTAGACATTTTGCCTAAATCCTGCCACAATTTTGGGAAAATGTAATATTTCACACTTTCTGCGCTATCCTTAATACTTCATTCTGTTCAATGACTGCTGAAACCTGATAGTAGAATAAAGTACAGAAACGCTGCACAGAAGGGAGGAAGGGAAATTGGATGAACTGAGGGCGGTACTAGAACTAGCCACCGATGAGGAACTCAAGGACTTAACAGCGATTCTTTTTAGTCGTAAGTTTAATCCCCTAGATTATGTTCACACACCCAACCCCATCGACGTGCAAAGCCAAGACCGTCAATCTTGGTTAGATGCACTAGAAGACCGCTTTCGTTTTTTAGCGGCAGATGGGATGACAGTGTTGCGCGGACGCACATATCAAGTTACTTACAGGCAAGCCCTGATACAAGTCTGTAAATATTTAAAAATAGATTATTCTCAACATCTGGCAACTGTAGATTTAGAAGCCGAGGTGTTTTTACATCTTTTAGGAAAAGTTTGGCAAAAGCTGCCCGTCACAGAACAACAAAAATTAACTGCCAACATTCAACGTCAGTTAGTGAAATCTGAATTAAAAGAACCTTTACCATTGTTATTTCAAAAAGATCCTTTAGGATTACTCTTCAAAGGTGGCAGTGCTTTGGCTGTGACTTCCGTAATTCAGCCCTTAATTCTCCAACAAATTGCCCGGCAATTTGCCATTCATTTTGCCACCTACCAAGTAGCGAAAGAAGCTGCTATTGCTGGGTCAGGAGTAGCAAATCGCCAATTTCAAAATTATGTAGCCTTGCAAATGGCCCGGAGAGGAATGACTGTTAGTGCGGCCCGTTATGGTGCTGTTCGCAGCGTCTTTGCCTTTGTGGGGCCAATGATGTGGGCTTGGTTTTTTGCGGATTTGGGTTGGAGAGCGATCGCTACTAATTATGGTCGCATTATTCCCACAATTTTCACCCTCGCACAAATTCGCTTGACCCGTTCCGAATGTTGGGAGTTAGCTTGAATAAGGCTTTTTACCATCCCGAACCTGATTTGCAATTCCCTTGGCAATGTACTCAATTTGGGTTGTTCTTCTTCCCAGTCAGTCCATTTTTGGGGGCTGTGACCATCGTTTTGGCGGCTTTGCTGACTTGGCGCAAAAAATACCGCACCATTAGCCGTCGCCCCCTCAATCAGGGTTTTGCACTGTTAGGTTTACTCATGCTGATTACCACCGGGTTTGCCTCTCACCCTCTGGAGGCTTTCCTGGGGTTATTTAATTTTCTCCCCTATTTCTTTGTTTTCGCCGGATTAACTGCCCTAATTTACACACCAGCCCAATTGAAACAAATTGCTTGGATTATGGTGTTTGGTTCCATTCCTGTATTAATTGCGGGTTTTGGGCAGTTATTTCTCGGTTGGCATTTCCAGTTTCAGTTTTTGTGGATAGTTTTTGATTGGGTGGTGGCACAGGGAGGACTGCCGGCGGGACGGATGGCATCTATGTTTATGCACGCTAATACTTTAGCTGCCTATTTAGTCACCATCTTGATTTTGGGATTAGGGTTGTGGCTAGAAAATTATCCCCAACTGAGAGAAAAACAGCCCCTCACCATTGCCCTCACCATCATTCTGTTAGCTGATTTCCTAGCTTTAATCTTGACTAACTCTAGAAATGGCTGGGTGATAGCCATGCTGGCCTGTTTAGCCTTTGCGACTTATCAAGGTTGGCGGCTGATAGTTGGTGTGGTGGTGAGTATTGCCACATCAATTTTGTTAGCGGCTTTTGCACCAACAGCGATCGCTCAATTTTTTCGTCGCTTCGTTCCCTATTTTATTTGGGCACGATTAAACGATGATATGTATCCAGACCGACCAGTGGCGATGATGCGAAAAACCCAGTGGCAGTTTGCTTGGTCATTAACTCAGCAGCATCCCTGGACTGGTTGGGGTTTACGCAGTTTTAGTGGTTTGTATAAAACCCAGATGCAAATTGATTTAGGTCATCCCCACAACTTGTTTTTAATGTTGTCCGCCGAAACAGGTCTACCTTGTACCTTGCTCTTTTGCGGTTTATTGATTTGGATATTTATCGCCGCTAGTCAATTTTTATGGCAGTCCCAAACCTTACCAGCAGAACACAAACTGATATTTTTTAGTTATTTATTAGCCTTTGGTGGCTGGGTACTATCCAATACAGTAGATGTAACTATCTTTGATTTACGCTTAAATACACTGTTTTGGGTATTTTTAGCGGCCATGTGTGGTGTCATTAATTATCGTCATCGTCTTGCCAGCGTCGGCAGCACACAATAACATTGAGTGATGCAATTACTAATTGCTGAGTTAAACTGACTAAGAAATTACCGCAAAATTTCACTCGGCATCTTTTTGGTTTGGGCATTACTGACGATGGAAAACTGGCAGTTTCTGATTCAGAAACAGGGCGATCGCACTTGGAACAACCTAGAATCGCCAAATCTGAAAATTTCTGAAGGTAAGTATCGAGTTTTGGCCCGTTCTCACCTTCCCAATATGGATGTGGAGGTGCGGATCATTCATTCTTCCATCCAGGAAGTCCCTCCAAAACGGCGGGTTGTTAAGCGATTACGTCGCACCAGTGCAGAAGGACTTTTAGCCGTTATTCCCTTTACTCATTTAAAACCTGGGATTTGGGAGGTGCGCTGTTCTGGAGATTTGATGGCAGATATGCTTGGTCAATCTTGGCAGCAAAATCTGTTGATTCAAGTTTTACCCCAAGAAGTAAGTGATCCATCAGAACTGCTACCTAATGAAGATTCAGAAAAATCACTGACAGAATCGGTTACATCTGCCATTAACCCAGCCGATTCCTCACTCAATACCTTGTCTGCGGAAACTGAAGAAGACCTGATTATTGATCAGCCAGTTAGTCCCGTTTGGTTTAAAGGCGAAACCGCAGAACAGATTTTACAAAATTTAATAGATTTAGCTTTGCCGAATTCTGAGTCTTTGGAAGACCAGAGTATTGAAGATGTCTCTCCCAACCAAGACCAACCCCTGCAAATCACCCTAGATCAAGATGCTTACATTGCTATTTGGGGTGAGAGTTTAAGCATTCATGGTGATGTGGAACTGAAAGCAGCAATCGATGAAAATCCTGCTAACAACAGCCTCCAGGGTTTGACGATGGAAATAGAGTTGCGATCGCCTTGGGAATCAAACATCTTAACTCAGGAACAGCAGACCCTCACCGACCAAACTTTACCCTTCTCCTTTACTGCCACAATTCCCATTCCCGCTAATTGCGAATCCAAGCTAATTTTGGCGGAAATCAGATTATACGGTCGATTTTCCCCTCTTGCCCAAAACCAGCTTTTAGCTAGTAGTGCTTTCACCATCACGGCTGATGTCACCGAGTTGCTAGCCTTTAAAAATACCAACCCGGAAACCTTAGACACCTTAGAGGAAACTCAAAACCCACCTCACTCCCTCAAAAAAGCTGAAAAAACCGCCAGTTTGGGTTTAGAGCTATTTAATATCGCCAAAAATTCCCGGAAATTAGTCCAATTCCCCACAACCCAATCAGCCACAACTGAACCTCTGCCACCGAGAATTAAATCTACTGATTTAGTAGATGGTCAATCTCCCCAACTGCCTACCTTACCGGAAAATCCCAAAAAATCTGAATCGGACGAATCAGCAGCACCTGTGGATAAACCTGCTATTCCCCCCATTGATTTAGGTAAGTTAGCCATTAAATCAACCCAAGGTTCTCATCAGACAACGTCTTTTCCCTATTTAAAACGCTTAACGTCTTCCGCAGAACCAGCAGAAACAACCAAACCGAAAAAACCAGAATTATTCACCTTTAAAACCCCTGAATTACCTGCCACTCCTCCAGTATCTGAACTGGAATTAACTTCAGAATTATTACCTGAATCTCCCACAGAGGAATTAGAAGATACTGCCACAATAGAACCTTTACCAGGTGATTCACTAGTTACCTCTGAATTACAGGTATCACCAGAACCAGAACCTTTACCCAGTGATTCACTAGTTACATCTGAACCACAACCATCTCCACTGCTGAAAATGTGGATGCAAAATCAGGGATATTCTGGACTTGAACCTCTGGATATAGGCCAACAAGACAACAATAGTGAGCAATTTACTCCTGAAGAAACCTCAACTGTGAGTGCAGAAACTGTCTCGGACGATATTGCTTTAGCTGCGGCATCTGAGACAGAAACACCAATTTATACATTTACTGATTTACTCCCCAATCTAGAAACTGAATTACCAGTATCAGCACAAGCCTCAGAGGAAGTGAATTCAGCAACTAGTGAACCACCTCCAGAAGTATCAGTGTCACATCCCCCACTAATCACGACTTTACCTGCTTGGTTGTCTGAAGAAATAGTCATTGATGACTTGAATGATGTGATCTATGAACCTCAAGACCATTCCTATGTCGCAGCACAAGTAGAAAACCAACCAGAAGATATTCCCATTCCTGGAATTCAGTCTATCCCCACTCCCCAATTGTATGTACCAGAGGGAGAACTGGTAGCAGCTTCTGAATTGAAGATACGTGTAGAAATGCCTGATGTACCTGCTTCTGTAGCGGTGAAGCTGTGGATTGAAGATTATCAAACCCGTGCCTTGTTAGATGGCCCACATTTATTAACAGATTTACGTCCCAATAATTGGGGAACCTTAGAAGCCACAGCCAAATTACTCGTTCCCTTGGGTTGTTTAGAGATGCGCGTTCAGGCGATCGCCCTTGACCAGTCCACCCACCAGGAAAGCCACAAAGTGACCGTTGTCAGGACAGTTGTCCCACCTGACTTACAGACGATGGAACTGGATGAACTACTGGAAATTTAACATTATGTGTTAAAAATCTTTAGAATTTCCAAAATCCAACATACTTTTGCAGTAAGCTCATTTTGAATTGTAGTGTCACTTCACAGGAATATATTATGTCTAGTTCATTCTTTCCCACCCTTTTGGCCTACACACCATACCTGTCTTCTCTGCTATTACCCTTGGTTGTAGTCGTATTCCCAGCCGCAGTTTTTGCGTTTTTATTCGTATACATTGAGCGCGAAGATATCGCTTAATCTAGTTACTCAGGGGTAAAAGGTACAATTACCAGTTTCCCCTGGGGCAATTAATTACAATCAATTACAACCAAATATTTACCGCCTATCCCAGAGAGACAGGCGGTTTTTTTCATGTCAATTTTTAAACAAAGATTCAGTTCAGACTGAACTTACATTGAAGAACCTAGTCCTGCGTAAGCTCCATAAAAGAAAATGCCTACAACAGTGATTACACCTAAACCTGCGATTGTCGCTACAACCCACAGGGGAATTCTCCCGCTTCCAGACACAGTTTTCTCCTCCCTAAATAGCAAATCAACAGAGATTAATTAACAGAGATTAATGACCGCAGTTCCAGTTTAGTTAAAGAAGTAACTGGAAAAGAGAATCCCTAAAACAAAGACTAGTAATAGTCCCAAGTACAAAGAAGTACGATTTAATTCAACCGGTTGGTTATTAGGATTGGGCGTTCTTTCCATGAGTTGCTCCTAGCGTTGAATAAACTGCATTGCGGCGATCGCGCCCAAAAAGAATACAGTGGGAACAGCTAAGGTATGAACCGCTAGCCATCTGACTGTAAAAATAGGATAGGTAACTGGTTGATTGATGTTATTACCGCTAGTCATGATCTCAAACTATTTTCCAATAAATGTTTCTACTTGCTTCTTAGCTTCGTAACGGTTGCTAACAATAGGCAACTCTTGACGTGCTTGGGTGTAATACTCATCTGGACGAGGAGTGCCAAACACATCATAAGCCAAGCCGGTGCTGACAAACAGCCAACCTGCAACAAACAGAGCAGGAATGGTGATGCTGTGAATTACCCAGTAACGGATACTGGTAACGATGTCAGAAAACGGACGTTCTCCAGTGCTACCTGCCATTTAAATCACTACCTTCTCAAAGACTATTATTGAGTTTATTATCCTACAAAGTTTAGAAAGAGTTACAAGTTGCAACGTCCTTCTCAGAATTCAGGATCAATACTGACACTTACAGGGTTACTAAGCAGCTTCTGCTTTAGGATTATATTTCAGCAAGACACCGCGATCGCCAATAATGAAACCCTGATTTGGTTGGAAAAAGACAATTTTGTAAAAATTAGCCGCCACAGTTTCTACTTCCCGGTCTTTTTCCCAGGTTTTGCCACCATCAGCACTACGTAGCAAATTACCGCTACCTCCACCAATCCAAATTTCCTCAGGTGTGCGATATCCTAAATCCAGTAACCCCCAACTAGTTGATAACTCTGGATATTCTGCCTCTAACCACTCATCAGGTTTATTGGGGTCACTAAACTGGACTTGACCACCCCTAGCTAACAACCATAGTTGGCCGTTGTCAGTAAAACCCATATTTTCCAAACGTCGGGAACTGTTGCGATTATGAGGAACCCAAGCATTTTGTCCTGGTTCCCAAGTAGAATAAAAGCTGCCTTTGGCAGACACAGCAATATACTTGCCATCAGCAGAACGTTTCATGTTCCGCACCACACCCACAGAATTTTCTACCTGGGCCTGCCAGTTTTTACCACCATCAGTAGTCTTATATATTGCCCCTACATCTGTTGCCATTTCTGCCTGTCCATCGGCTAGGGCTGTAACCGTAATGGGATTACCAGGTAACTTTTCGCTCAACGGAATCCGTGACCAGGAACGACCTTCATCAGTAGAATGAAGCAGTAAAGAAGGTTCACCCACAATCCACCCTTCCTGACCAGCAAAATTCACTCCGTTAAAACGATACTTGGCATCATCCAGTTCTAACTTTAACGGTTTCCAAGTCTCGCCACCATCATTAGTTTCCAACAAAGTGGCATTACTGCCCACCAGATAACCATGTTGCGGATTACCAGTAAAAGCAATATCTAATAACTTCTCATCTGTGGGGACATTAATTACTTGCCAAGGATTAAAGGCAGTAGACGGAACATTGCTACACCCTATACAGGCAAACACCACTAATAATGCAGCAAGAATACCTTGCCACTTGCTTATGATTGGACGCATCAGTATTACTGAGTTTTTTTCTAAAATTGGTAGATTTGTTTATTTGCCTCAGGGGCCGACTGCAAAACAGGAGTGTAGGAGTAAATTCTACACAGAAGCTACATTTACAGTACGGGAAAAGGCTCAAGGGTGTAATCAGAAGATTACCCATTCATTACCCACCTTTTACACCCTTCACCAAATAACTTGGAACTAGGGTCAATTCAAAAGAGAGTACGAAAAAAAGTGAGTGCTATTGTAAACCGTAAAGACTGATAAAAAGTAAAAAGCCAAGGGCTAAAGCACCGAAAATCAAAATATTCTTCTGGTTTGGTGTCAATTTATTTACACCAAAACCATAATTTAAGTTTTCTTTGAAACCGGATGCTGTACCTGCTGGGCCGATATTGACAAAAGCTGCTTTTTTGGCTGTACACACTGGACAGCGCCAATTAATGGGCAGTTCAGAAAATAATGTCCCAGCAGGGATACTATATTTATCGTCTCCCTTCTCAGGTTCATAAACATAACCGCAGGCGCGACACTCATAGCGGTCTAAGACTGGAGTCTCAACAGCTGCATCAGCTTGTTCAGCTTGTTCGCTCATAGCTTTGGTCTCGCAGAGAAGAAATCTTAAATATACGTTACAAATTATGACATAACTGTTAGATTTTTCTATCACTGACCAAAACGAATCAAATACCCTCGGTTCTTCTGTTTCCCATATTTCAGAAAAGCCGAAAAGATATAATGTAAAAGAAAGTTACAGCTTTATTTACACCATTAGCGGTAGATATTCATTGTGTTTGTCCTTAGCGGTTACGAGTACCTTCTAGGCTTTCTGATTATCTGTAGCCTAGTTCCAGCCCTAGCGCTGTCAGCGTCCAAACTTCTCAGACCCAGTGGTAATAGTCTAGAAAGACGTACCACTTACGAATGCGGGCTAGAACCCATTGGCGGAGCTTGGATTCAATTCAATATTCGCTACTATATGTTTGCCTTAGTATTCGTGGTCTTTGATGTAGAGACAGTGTTTTTATATCCTTGGGCGGTAGCTTTTCACCGTCTGGGCTTATTGGCGTTTATTGAAGCCCTCATTTTTATTGCGATTCTCGTCATCGCCTTAGTGTACGCATGGCGTAAAGGAGCCTTGGAATGGTCTTGAATTCTAATATAACTACCCAGGACAAAGAGAGAATCATCAACCCCATTGAGCGTCCCACTGTCACTCAAGACCTTTCTGAAAACGTCATTTTGACTACCGTTGATGACCTCTACAACTGGGCACGGCTTTCTAGTTTGTGGCCGCTCTTGTTTGGTACAGCCTGTTGCTTTATTGAATTCGCGGCTTTAATCGGCTCGCGTTTTGACTTTGACCGCTTTGGACTTATCCCCCGTTCCAGTCCTAGACAAGCTGACTTAATCATTACTGCTGGCACGATTACCATGAAGATGGCTCCTCAATTGGTGCGTCTTTATGAACAAATGCCAGAACCTAAGTATGTAATTGCTATGGGTGCTTGTACCATTACAGGTGGGATGTTTAGTGTGGACTCTCCCACTGCTGTACGTGGTGTTGACAAGTTAATTCCTGTAGATGTTTACTTGCCTGGTTGTCCTCCCCGTCCAGAAGCAATTATTGACGCGATTATCAAACTGCGGAAGAAAATTGCTAATGATTCCATGCAAGAACGTGGTCAAATTAAGCAAATCCATCGCTACTACAGTACAACTCATAATCTCAAGCCAGTAGCAGAAATTCTCACTGGTAAGTATTTACAATCAGAAACTCGCTTCAGTCCACCCAAGGAATTGACAGAAGCAATTGGTATGCCCATACCCCCAGCCCTGTTAACATCCAAGTCTCAAAAGGAGGAACAAAAGCGTGGCTGATGAAGAATCTAAAATAGTGGCAGCGCCAGATGCTATTGTTCAAGCTGGTAAGGTTTCCCAGTGGCTGAGGGAAAATGGTTTTGAACATGAATCTTTAGCGCCAGATGTTAATGGTGTAGAAATTATTAAGGTAGCGCCTGAATTTTTACTACCTATTGCTACAGCTTTATATGCCTACGGGTTTAATTATCTCCAGTTTCAGGGCGGCTCTGACCTGGGGCCAGGAGAAGATTTGGTGAGTGTGTATCACTTAATTAAAGTGGGTGATAATGCTGACCGTCCTGAAGAAATCAGGGTGAAGGTCTTCTTGCCACGGGAAAATCCCAGAGTGCCTTCAGTCTACTGGATTTGGAAAACAGCTGACTGGCAAGAGCGCGAATCCTATGACATGTATGGCATTATCTACGAGGGTCATCCTAACCTGAAGCGGATTTTGATGCCAGAAGATTGGGTCGGTTGGCCCTTACGTAAGGATTACATTTCGCCTGATTTCTACGAGTTGCAAGACGCTTATTAAAGTTTGTTGTGTCTTGAGTTTGGCTAGTGAGAAGTCACTTTTCATAACCCCTTTCCAGTCGCGGAAAGGGGTGATTATTATTTTCAGCTTGAACAGAAATAAGCCTCTCATGATCTCAATTTGAGTATTATATCGATGTCCTAAATGCCCTGTGGCTATAAATGATCATGAATTTGTTCCAATTTTGCTCAATAATGAGGCCGATAAAACATCAAATTTTTAATTTTTAATTATTATTAGCTATTAAGTTTTCAATAGTTTCCCTGCAAAATAACTGTAAATTTACTCTAAACTATATCAAACAAGATGACTGACAAAAATCTTGATGCTTTAATCACCAAAATAGTGAAAAAAGTGATGAAAAAAGAAATAGAAAAGTTCAAGGCAGAGAACTTAGCAATTGTTTCTACTCAAATAAATGAGCCATTAGAAACTTTAAAGGATACAAATAATAATTGGGAGAATGCTGTAGATGAGGAAGTGATTGAGAATATCTACACTAGCCGTTATATAAATATTTCTGCTAAAGAAGCGGCGGATTTTGACTACAAATTGAGGGAATTAAAATTTAGGCAAGAACTGTTGAAAGATTGGATATTATTTATTTTGAAAGATGTAGTTGTATACTCTCTTACTATTTTATTTATCTTTAGTGCGGCTGGATTTTATTTATTTTCTTTAGTTATTCATAAATGAATTTACAGTTTGAAGATAAAGAATGAAGTTTGTGGAAAGTTTTGTAGAAACTGCCAGGTTGCTCACCATTGTGGAAGTGGGCTTGCTATATTATACTTTGTCACTGTCAATGGGAGGTTTAAGCAACTGTGCGTGATGATCTGCAAGGGCTAGAAATTACTCCACAAGAACTACAAGAGATAACTAATTTACCTGTGAATGCTGAGTTAATTATCATTACCAGGAATTTGCAAAAACTTGGTAAGAGTTTGCTCAGAAAAATTCGCGGTTCGGAAGGAGCAACGGTAATTTTTATTAGTTTATCTGTGTGTTTATTTACTTATTTAATATTTGATGTATTTGTGAGAATATTAGCTATACCGATTAATAATTCTGGATTCTTATTTATATTATTTATATTGTGGTTAGCCGGATTAAGTCAGGCTGTTTTATATTTTTGGTGGAAAAGGCAGAGTAAATTACTCAAAGTCAATATGACTAATTCTCTACAAATTTTGTTGAATGATGTCAAAAGATTTAATTCTGTCATTAAGGCTATAGATATTAATGATCAAATAGAAGCTGCTGGTAATTTAGACGTAAAGATTCAGAAGCGAGAAAGAGTGATTGAGGCTTTGCAATTAACAAAAGCTGATTTAATTAGAGCGTTAAAAACAGAAAGAATTATGAGAGAAAACAAAAACTTTATTCTCAATAATTCTGAACTATTTGCTAATAATTTAGCGACTTTGGCATCTTTGCAAGTGACAGAACAAGCTACAGAACATGGCAGATTGTTAAATGAGGCTTTGCAAATTGCTTTAGATGTGCAATATGAAATGAAAAGGTTACAAAGTCAAGGATAACTCCACCTCTGGTTAACCTTTGCACCTGAGGAATGAAGGAGAAAGGGGAGAGAGGGCAGGGAATGATTGTTTTCATCCGCAGGTTTTTCTTTAATCTGCGACAGAATTACCATACCCGTTTTAACATGAAAGAGAAGCACTTGTTGTGATCAATCACACAGCACATTAGCATGGACTGGAAAGACATTAGAGGTAATTGGGTAGTAATTCCTCGTAACCCTATTGGCATTATTCATTTTTTGGGTGGTGCTTTTGTGGCTACGGCTCCACATTTAACTTACCGTTGTTTGCTGGAAAATCTGGTCAGTAAAGGTTATGTGGTGATTGCTACACCTTTTGTGAATACTTTAGATCATAGCGCGATCGCTGATTCTGTACTCCTCAACTTTGAGCGTACTCTGGAACGTTTACAAGACTCTGGCCAACTACGCAAGCTTTACCTTCCCATTTACGGTGTAGGCCACAGTATGGGTTGCAAACTTCACTTACTCATTGGTAGCCTCTTTTCTGTGGAGCGAGCAGGAAATATTTTAATCTCCTTTAATAATTTCACAGCACAGGAAGCTATCCCCTTAGTAGAACAGCTTAATTCTCAGTTTGCGGTTGAGTTTACTCCTACACCAGCACAAACTAACCAACTAGTGCAAGAAAGGTATCAAATTCGCCGTAATTTATTAATTAAATTTAGCAATGACACCCTAGACCAATCAGCTGTTTTAACTCAAATTCTCCAAAAAAGATTTCCAGATATGGTGACTATCCAAAATTTGACTGGTAATCATACCACACCACTCGGTCAAGATATTAAATGGCAAATAGGAAACTCTTTTAGTCCTTTAGATGCTTTAGGACAGTGGTTTAAACAGGAAACATACCGAGACTTAAACCAACTTAGCCGTACCATGTTGCTATGGTTAAATCCTCTCTCAGCGTTGTAATTGTTTCTAGAGCAGCAGAAGATAGAACGACACAGTTGTAAATTATGCTTGGGCTGTATATTCATTTTTGCCCTGCTCTACTCTTGATATTCCTTTAAACAAGTGAATAAATCTTATTTTAAATTCATCAATTTTCAATTTTTCTAGTAAAAATTTCCTGGCATAGTAGCAATGAATAAGTATATAGATGATATTTGAAAAATTTTATATTCAGACGAATTTAATTTTGTATATTTATTTCCATTATGTTTCAAATTTTAGTCATTGATGATGACCCTTCTATTCAAATTTTTCTGAAAAGAATTTTAGAAAAACAAGGCTATGAGGTTATTACTGTCAGCAACGGTGAAGAAGGCATTTTGCAGGCTCTATCTTCTCCACCATCGTTAATTATTTGTGATTGGATGATGCCTGGATTGAGTGGATTAGAAGTATGCGATCGCATTAAAAAAGATCCCAATTTATCCACGACATTTTTTATCTTACTCACTTCTTTAGATTCTGTAGCTCATCGGGTAGAAGGCTTAGATGCTGGTGCTGATGATTTTATTTCTAAACCGATTGAGCAAAATGAACTGCAAGCTAGGGTAAGAGCAGGACTGAGACTACATCAACTGAATCGAGATTTACAAACTCAAAAATTATTATTAGAAACAGAATTATCAGAGGCAGCAGAATATGTCAAATCCCTGTTACCTCTACCCATGACCTCCCCTTTAACAATTGATTCTCGATTCATCCCTTCACGACAATTGGGTGGAGATTGTTTTGATTACTATTGGCTTGATTCTAATTATTTAGCGGTTTACTTATTAGACACTGCTGGACATGGACTCAGAGCAACTCTTCCCTCGGTTTCTGTACACAATCTACTGCGTTCTCGTGCGCTCAAAGGCTTAAACTATTATCATCCTTCTGATGTATTAAAAGCTTTAAATGACACCTTTCAAATGAATTATCAAAATGATAAATATTTTACTATTTGGTACGGTGTCTATAACCGTGTCACTCGTGAACTTACCTATGCTAGTGCTGGTCATCCACCAGCTATTTTATTATTTGGCAATACACCTAATACCACTGAAGTAGAACTTTTAAAAACACCAGGTATGCCAGTAGGTATGTTTCCTCATACGCAATACTTTAACCAATCTTATACGATAGAAAAATCGAGTACCCTATATATTTTCAGCGATGGTGCTTACGAAATTATGAAGCCAGATAATACACTTTGGAGTTTGGAAGGATTTATTCAGTTATTAGTTAGTTTGCACCATTCCGTTGATTATCAACTAGATTATATCCTCAAGTATCTAACCAATTTAAACTCCAAAGATGTATTTGATGATGATTTATCTATTCTTCAAATTAAATTTGATTAATTAGCAGGAATAGCTACTTTTTGAAAAGCTTCTTGGGTCGGAAAGATTTCAAATATATTATCCATATTAGTTAATTCAAATAATATTCTGACTTGTTCGTTAATAGAACAAATAGCCATTTTAATACCTGCATCTTGCAATTTTTTAAAAGCTAGAACTAGTGCACCTAAGCCCGAACTATCCATAAATGTGACTCCTTGACAGTCAATCAACACGAATTTCGCACCACTAGCAATAAGTTTGTCAATATCTTGCTGAAAGACGGAGGAAGAGTTGGTGTTAAAACTTCCACTGAGGCTAACAATTCTAACTGTTTCATTCATAAGCGTTTATTTTTGATAAATTCAAGGAAATACTATTGTTGCTAGTATATATTACTAAGGCGACAAATACAGATATTTAACACACCAAAATATGATTAAATAATTGAATTGTAGATTATTTTTATGGGGGAATATAAAGTATTTATAAATAAACGGAAAAATTTAAATTCAGTTTAAAATTTATTAGGTATTTTAAATTTACAATGAGTTGTTTATAGGACTAACCTTAGCACGATATAATAACCTTTCTCCTTGACGATAACCAAGATAACGTACTTGCACTAAGTCTCCTGGCTTTGCCGCTCCCTCCAATAATTGGTGTTGTTGAGGATCATAGGGTATTTCTGCCCCTACATAAGCGATCACTTCTATTCCCCAAGCCTGTAATAATTTGTCTAAGGGTTTTTGTATCAATGGAACTATTTTGACTGCTGCTAACTCTGGGTTTTCCTTGGCTTTTTCCGCTGCTGTAGGCCACTGTAGGAGCAAAGATTCTAAAATTTGGATACTCGATTGTTGAAACTCTTGGTGTAGAGACTGTTGTTGGGTTTGCAGCAAATTATTGAGGCGATGGTATTCTGTTTGTAAGTTGCTCACTTGGGTTCTGAGGTCTAAGTCCTGACTATTTACCTGTTCCCTGTTAACAACTTCCCTTGAACCTGAGAAAGATTCTACTAACTCATCTAGGGATACATGTAAAACTTGCGAAAGCTTCATTAATATCTCTAGCCGCATCTTGTGAATTTTACCCTGTCGCATCTGTAAAATTTGTCGTTCTGACACACCAGCAGCACGACTGAGAGATTTAAAACTGGAAATACCCACTTGCTGCATTAAACTTTGCAACTTGTGGGTGAAATCAATTTGGTTCATTGGGTAAAAGTTGGAGGAAATGGGTTAATTACTATAGCCGTAGACAAGATGGTTAGGACATGAACCACAACTAAAACCTGAACACTGAAAGGCTTTTAGCACTGTCACCTTTCACCTTTCACCTTTCACCTGCTATAGTATCCCATTTCCTCTATCGTTAGTCTTCTAGTAAACTTCTCAACATCCAAGCGGTTTTTTCATGTACCTGCATCCGTTGGGTTAATAAATCTGCGGTGGGTTCGTCATTCACTTCATCTACCACAGGAAAAATTGACCGGGCAGTTCTCACTACAGCTTCTTGTCCTTCCACTAGTAAGCGAATCATTTCTTTGGCTTTGGGAACACCAGGAGTTTCTGGAATTGAGCTTAATTTCGCATACTCGCTATAGGTTCCCGGTGCAGGATAACCAAGTGCTCTAATTCTTTCGGCAATTAAATCTACTGCTAGGGCCAGTTCTGTATACTGTGTTTCAAACATCAAATGTAGGGTTTGAAACATTGGCCCAGTAACATTCCAATGGAAATTATGTGTTTTCAAATACAGTGAGTAGGTATCAGCCAGTAGTCGAGATAAACCTTCGGCTATTTTAGCTCTACTGGTTTCATCAATACCAATATTGACATTTGCTAAAGATGACATAATTTTTTCCTCCATAAAGGTAGTATAGCTGACAATTAAACTGTAAATTTTATGCTAAGTGCATTTTCAGAACACTTAAGGGTGCTTTGCGAACTCTGGCTAAAATAGTTTCTTGGCCTAGCCTTTGACAAGCTTCGTAACGGTGGCAACCAGAAAAGCCGTAATACTGTCCATCTACTTCTAGGACATCTATCGGTTCTTGTTGACCAATGGCAGCGATAGATTCCATTAGGGCTTTCACCTTGGTGGGGTCATTCTCTCGTGGCAAGGGGCGTTTGATTTGGTTTAATGGAATTTCTTGAATCCGAACCATAGGGAGTTTTACTAACTAGTTTTATGTTTCGACCATAGATAAATCATACTCGTTATGACTTTGATTTGCAACTGTCCGGAGCAAAATAGGGAAATCGTATAATGGGAGCGCATGAGCTAGAAAAAAATCAGGGTACACAACTTGAAAATCAGCCCCAACGCCACACAAAGAGGCAAAACCAATTCTCCATGAAAATTTTATTTTGGCGTTCTTCATACGCATTCCTGACCACATTTTGCTTATTGGGACTAACGGCTGCATCGGGGCCAGTAAGCAGTAGTGAGGATGTAGAACTGCAAATTGGGATTGTCCAGCGATTTGGTTCTAACCCTAAAGCCAAGGTACAATTGTCACCAACAAAAGGCGATCGCTTGAAGTTACAATTTTCCCAAGGCAATCAGCCGCAAACTCTCATTACCCAAAACCCCATCACCCTGGAAACGGTAATGCAAAACTTACCCCAACCAACAGTAGTTGAGGTACTAGTTTTAGGAGATTTCCGCACCTTTGAAACGGCAGAAGACAGTGCCAAAAACCTTCGTGCTCAAGGCATAGAAGTAGAAATCGCCCAACCAGAACGCTGGCAAGTATGGGCAAAACGAGATGTGTACAGCACACCCTTACTACGGCGCTTGCTGCTACAGAGCATGGAAGCTTCTGGTAATAAAAATGCTTATCTTGATACTAAAATTTTGTCCCAGCAGCCACAAGTTAGCCTCATAGTCAATGGCAAACGCTACAGTCAAAATAATTTAGAAATTAGTTCTGATCAAAATTTAATTAAACTCTCTACAAGTGAAAAGCCTGAACAAACTCTCACCTATCCCGGTACCATTAGATTACAACCCAACGCCTACGGTACATATACCTTAGTTAATCAAGTCCCACTAGAAACCTATGTACGTGGAGTTTTGCCCTACGAAATTGGCCCCAATGCCCCAACAGCAGCACTAGAAGCACAAGCTGTAATTGCCCGCACCTACGCTCTACGAAACTTGCGTCGATTTGCTATAGATAACTATCAACTGTGCGCTGATACCCATTGCCAAGTGTATCAAGGACTGAATGCAGTTTCACGGAACACAGACAAAGCTAGTGCAGCCACTAGTGGTATGGTTCTAACTTACAACCAACAACTAGTAGATGCCTTGTATTCCTCCACAACAGGTGGTGTTACAGCTTCCTTTAGTGACGTTTGGAATGGAGAAGACCGTCCCTATTTGCGGCCAGTCCTTGATGCAGCAACTAACATTTGGAATCTATCCACCCAAAATCTAGCTGACGAAAAAAACTTTCAGCAGTTTATCAATTTAGAAAAAGGGTTTAATGAAAGTTCTTGGGATGTATTCAGATGGCGTAAAGAAAGCACCATAGAAGACATTACCAAAGACTTGCAAAAATTTTTGCAAGTGAAAAAAAGTCCCTATGCCAAATTAAAAAAAGTGGAAGCAATGTCTGTGGTTGAACGCAGTCAAAGTGGACGCATTCTCAAACTAGCTGTAAAAACAGATATTGGCACATTTACCCTACACAAAGATGAAGTCCGCAGTGCCTTAAGACCACCTATCAGTACATTTTTTTATCTCCAACCTTTAAATAAAGGTCAAGATCAGCTGTGGGGATACGCTTTTGTTGGTGGAGGAATGGGACATGGAGTAGGTTTAAGTCAGACTGGTGCTCAAAACCTCGCTAAATTAGGTTGGTCAAGCGAAAGAATTCTGCAATTTTATTATCCCGGTACAAAATTACAAAAACTAGATCAGCAACTCAAAACATCCATCAATTTGAAATAAGTAATTGCTGAATTTTCAGATTTTTCAGGGTGTATTTATGGCTATAACTACGAATCAAGAAAAACTCTTTTTTATTTTTTCTTTTTCCTTTTGAACTGCCGATAGGAAAGGCATACTCCTCAATACAAAGTGGGAGGAACAGGAATTATCCTATTTTCCTCCCTGGAGATTTTTCTCCACCAAACATGGAAAAAATTGTTTTGTATTACTCCAGCATAATAAAGAACAAAAAAAGGTTTTTTTCTTCTTGTTTGCTGTATTTTTCTGATTATTAAGGCAGGTTTATGATCACCCAACCTAAATCTTAGTACAGGTCTTCTTCTTTGTGAGTTTGAATGGTTACATCGGAGGTAGGATAAGCTACGCAGGTTAGTACATATCCAGCTTCAATTTGATCATCATCTAAGAAAGATTGGTCGGATTGGTCAACAGTACCTGAAACGAGTTTACCAGCACAGGTAGAACAAGCACCAGCGCGGCAAGAGTAGGGAAGATCCAGACCAGCTTCTTCAGCCGCATCTAGAATATATTCATCATCAGGAACATCAATGGTGTGGGTAGTACCTTCAGTTTCGTTGATTAATGTGACTTTGTAAGTAGCCATTTAGTATTCCTCTCTTGTGCAAACGGCAGTATAAGATATCCTCAAGCAAAGCACACGGCTACTCCGAGCGGGTTAGCCGCTAATTTCAATTTGCTTCAATTCTGATACTACGGGAAAAGTAAAAGCTTTTAACTGAAAAATCACCGCGATTAGTAATGAAATTTAGTTAATTCCTACTAATAAGTTTTAGTTATATAAAATACGCCTCTAGGCTCAAACTGTGTTTTTGATAAAATGCTTATGGCATTGATGGAACTTTCACTGCTTGAGTTGTAAGCAAACAAGGTTTAATCAGCATCTGAGAAAACCCCACAAACATAACTGGTGACGAACATGTATAATTCCGAGACACCTTTGCTAACGACAAGTGTGCGGGTGGGTTTAGTTGGGACTGGTTATGCCGCTAAACTCCGAGCAGAGGCATTGCAACAAGATACACGGGCACATTTAGTAGCGATCGCTGGGCATACAATAGAAAAGACCAATACTTTTGCTCAGGAATACGCAATTGAGGGGATGAATTCCTGGCAACAACTGGTAGCAAGAGATGATATTGATTTACTGGTGATTTCTACAGTGAATCGAGATCATGGTAAAATCGCCCACGCAGCTTTAATGAGTGGAAAACATGTTGTTGTTGAGTACCCTCTAGCAATAGATTTAGAAGAAGCTCAGTCACTGATTGACTTAGCCAAAACCAACAAAAAACTACTGCATGTAGAACATATAGAACTTTTGGGCGGCTTACATCAAGCTTTAAAAGAAAATTTACCTTTAATTGGTGATGTATTTTATGTTCGCTACAGTACCATCAACTCCCAGCATCCTGCACCGCGGAAATGGACTTATCACCATGACCTGTTCGGGTTTCCTTTAATTGGCGCGATTTCTCGGTTACATCGTCTGACTGATTTATTTGGAGATGTTTTTACTGTTAATTGTCACCAGCGTTATTGGGAAGAAGAAGGAACGGAATATTATCAAGGCTGTTTGTGTATTGCCCAGTTATGTTTTACTAGTGGATTGTTGGCCCAAGTTATTTACGGTAAAGGAGAAACTTTATGGCAGTCAGAACGAAAATTTGAAGTGCATGGTACAAAAGGTGGGTTAATTTTTGATGGTGATGGGGGAATCCTGTTACAAGGAGACAAGAAAACACCAATTGAAGTTGGTAGTCGCCGGGGTTTATTTGGAAAAGATACAACTATGGTGTTAGATCATCTGTTTAATGGTACTCCTTTATATGTCACACCAGAGGAAAGTTTGTATACATTAAAAGTTGCTGATGCAGCAAAAAGGGCTGCGAACAGCGGATTAACTATATATTTCTTTAAGTAAGTAGTAAATCAAATTCAATGAAAACAGAACCAATAGTTATTTTATCCCAACGAGAAATAGAAAAAATGCGTCGGGCTGGGAACTTGGCAGCAAAGTTATTAAAACATTTAGAACCTTTGGTGAAACCAGGGGTAAGTACCTTAGAACTAAATGATGAAGCCGAACGTTGGACACAAGCACAAGGAGCAAAAAGTGCCCCTTTAGGATATAAAGGTTTTCCCAGATCGATTTGTACCAGTGTCAATGAAGTAATTTGCCATGGTATCCCCAATGGTAAACAAATTCTCAAAGATGGTGACATTATTAACATTGATGTCACACCAATTGTCGATGGCTATCATGGGGATACATCAAAAACATTTATTGTTGGTAACCCCTCTCTCACAGCAAAAAAATTAGTGGAAGTTACCCAGAAGTGTCTGGAATTAGGAATAGCAGAAGTCAAGCCAGGGGCTAGAATTGGTGATATTGGTGCAGCTATTCAAGAGTATGCGGAGGCTCACGGCTTCTCTGTGGTGCGGGATTTTGTGGGGCATGGGATTAGTAATATTTTCCACACAGCACCGGATATTCCCCACTATGGTACAAGAGGCAAAGGTAAACGCCTGAGAGCCGGTATGGTATTTACCATTGAGCCGATGATTAATGAAGGTACTTGGGAAGCTGAGATGTTGAGTGATGGTTGGACGGCAGTAACACGCGATCGCAAATTATCAGCCCAATTTGAGCATACTATAGCTGTGACTGAGGATGGTGTAGAAATCTTGACTCGGGAGTAAAACAGAGGGAAAGGCGATAGGGTGTAGGGTCAGAATTTTCTCCCCCTGCTTCCCCCACTGCCTCATCGTCCCAATTTATTGGGAATACCTTCACACCCACCAGGCATGGTGGCTCTAGTTTTTTCTCCTCCCCACGCACAGCAATAGTAACGGGCAGAGTCTGATATTCTCTGTGCGTTGGTGAAATCGGCATTTTCTACCACTGCCCCTGTGTGTTCACCTGTTTCATAGTTGGGTTCGGCTGTGCGACTGCGGGGTGAAGCCTGTTCCAATGTCCCATAAAATAAGCGCACACTATTTAAATCTGCACCGCTGAGATTTGCGTCAAATAAGATGGTGCGAGACAGGTTAGCCTTGACTAGGTCACAACCACTTAAATTGGCACGAACAAGATTTGCTTCGCTTAAGTCAGTCCAGCGTAAATCTGTGCCTGATAAGTCTGCTGCGGCTAACATCACTCCTAAGTCAATCACTCTGACCCCATCTAAACGGTCTTCTGCATATCCACCTACACCATTGAGAATTGCCCTTCCCAAGCGCAGATCCCGTTTCAGAGGTGAGAGTAATTTGGAACGGGAGAGAAAGCGGAGAATTTTGGCTTTACCACTACCATCAACACTACTCAAAATAGCAGCTGTGCGCCCCTCAGCGATCGCTCTTTCCTGGGGCCAGTCTTCTAATAGTCCCTCTTCATCGAGGACTAAATCAGAAATGCCTTGAAAATAGGAATCTATGGTTTGTTGTTGGGTAATAATATTTTGCTGGACAGTCAACAGGTTTTGTTGAATTGTCAGGTCTTTGGAAATAATATATTGTCGCCAAGCAACGTAAACAGCAATAACGGCGATGAAGATTTGTCCTAATGCTCCAAACCATTCAGCCAGAGTACCAGAGGCTTCCCAGTTGATTTTCCGCCCCAATGCCAGCAAGCGATCGCCTATACTGGTAAATCTTACTATACCAATAATTGCAATGATTAACCCCACCCAGGCAATGAACAAAGTTCTATCTTGAGGTGAAAACCACTTTTTGATTTTTTCCTTCAACCAAGGGGAAAGCATCGCTATTGATAACCCCAATGTCACCAAGGTGCCCAAGATCCCCAGGAATGAGTTATTGATGATTATGCCCAGCAGAGTCATAGCGATCGCGATCGCTGTTAATATTAATGCCCTGGGCTTCACTGCCAACTCCACCTTTTGGCCCATGTGAAACCCAGAACGAGCCTGTTTTAGAGCATTGGTATGCTGTGGAGATTGTAAAGCAGTAATAGCCGCTAAGGCTTGTTTTCTTGCCAAATTTTCAGGAGTTAGTTCATGATTCCCAGAACCTCCATCAAAATCATTCGGTTCCAAGTCTTCATCTACTCTATGTTCCGGTTTTGGTAAATCGTAGGAATTAGATTCAATAGTCATGGTTAATCACTAGTGCTTCACCAGGGTAAAGTCAAACATCACGCAAAACGGATATTTGACAAACCCCAAACAAATGCTGGGCAGATAACTTAGCAGATTATTTATAATAAATCGTATCAATTTGTTGTAAAAATTACTTTATTTATCCATTGATTAAAATCATTAAATTTTTTCATCTCTTTTGATAACTTACATCCATTTCTATTTTGTTTAGAGTTTAATACAAACAACCAGTCGCTCAAGTTGAGATTTTAGATGTATTCAAGGATTGTCTGGGCATTAGTTTATCTTAATAATCAAGCTACTATTATCTAATATTTTGCCTTTTCTACCAAAACAGTCCCAATCTCCCACTCTAAAATCTTAAATCGCGTCTATTAATTTTCATCGCTAAATAATCTAGAGGAAAATAAATCTCATGAAAAACATGGTATTTACAGAATTAACTGATGCAGATCGCAAAAGAAATCAATATCTTGATCAGATTAATCATGCGCCTTATTCTGCCATCTTCTTTACTATGTTGATTATGTTGTTACTTGTAACTGTCAGCATATCAATTGGTGCTTTTTAAAATTTTCATCTTTGACAAAAAAAACAGAGAAAATTTAGATGAGTGAATGATTTCACTGTTTGCTTAATCCAAAGTTCAAATTAATAGGAAGGGACTTCCAAATTAATGGAAGCCCCTTCCTCATAGTATGGGATTGATTAACAGCGTCTTGAATTTCGTTTTTGCATTGATACAGACTCAATGTATCAACCTGTAGATCAAAGATTTTTATTGGCCATTTATGCAAATAAATCTTTTTGGGGAACAATTAATCATCAACTTTTTGACCCTGCTTAAGGTGTAGCCGTTGGTGTAGCTGTTGGTGTAGCCGTTGGTGTAGCTGTTGGTGTAGCTGTTGGTGTAGCTGTTGGTGAAGGTTTGACAGTTGGTTTTGCTGTTGGTTTTGCTGTTGGTTTGACAGTTGGTTTTGCTGTTGGTTTTGCTGTTGGTTTGACTGTTGGTTTGACTGTTGGTTTAACTGCTGGTTTTGCCGTGGGAGAAGGTTTGGGTGACGGCTTAGGTGATGGTGAAGCAGTCGGTGCAGGTGTAGGAGTTGGTTTAGCAGCAGGTTGACCAATGATTTGCTTAACTTCTGCATCTAACTTCTGACGCAGTTTGAGATCAGCTATACCAGTTTCCTCCAATTGATGCTTTTTCTGATACTCCTTCACCAATTCCTCTGTTCGAGAACTATAAAATTGATCACGAGGTAGAAGAGAATTTGGCTTTAAAACCGCATTTAAATTAGCTTGCAAAATCTTAACGATATTAGCTGCAAACCCCTGTGTTTGGGGGCCTGCCTTACCATCGACAGTTAATTTATAACCTTTTTGAAATTCAGTAATTGCCTTTTTTGTTTCTTCGTCAGTTAAAGGTCCTTTTGTGACTTTGACGTTATAACCCAATCCTTTCAACACAGCACGAAATTCTTCAGGAGTATAGTTACGTTGACGAATTGCAAAAGCTGTATCAGAAATAACGACACTAGCAGTAACTAAGCAAGTTAATGCAACCGCTGCCCTTGATTTGCCAAAATCACACCACATTCTTAAAACTCCTTGAGATTAAATCAGCATGGTAGAGAGCCTAACAGGTGCATTTTAAGTTTCTTTAAGATCGTTTTTTGATTTTATTTATAAATTTTGATTAATTAGATACCAGTAAATTATTAAAAAATATGAACAAATAGAAGTTTTATATGCTCTACATAGTCTGCTCTTAAATGAACGGTGTTATTGATCAGACTCAGTTCTAAATTTAAGCTCAATAATATTGTGAATGTAAGTATAATCAGTAACCAGCAATGATTAATCCTCAAACCTCTAAACGGCGTAACCTTTGGTTTGAAAGGTTAATGGCAGTCGTCGCCAGTGTGAACTTAGGTTTAGTAGTATTTGATTTGAGTTATGTGCCCTGGCGCGATTTTTACTGGCGCAGACTTCCTCAGATTACTCAAATTTATGATGACATCAAAGGTATAGAACCTAATCGTGATACTACACAATATTTAGCAGCAGTAGCAGCCTTAGAAGAACAAGTCAGTCAAACTGGCTTAAATTCTCCTCAGGTCAAAACCCAATTAGAGGAACTCAACCGCCTGAGTACGGAGATGATTAATAGCAACCCTTTTGCAGTAGCAGGCAAAACCGGAACGCTAGAAAAAATTAAAAATCGGATGAGAGATCATCTTAAACAAGAATCTGCAAAACGTGCCTTTGCAATTTTTTGGAGTCAAGAATATTTATCTAAAAATGGTTGGAAACAAGAAATTAACTTTTTTAATCAACAGATTCAGCCATTAATCGCCATCAATTACCATCGGCAAATAGGGGAAAACGGAGAATTTTTAGATAAATTCTGGCTAATTGACTTACCATTTGTCTGCTTGTTTGCTTTGGAATTTTTAGGCAGGACTGTTTATTTAAAGCGTCGATATCGAAATTTGAGTTGGTTAGAAGCGGTTTTATGGCGGTGGTACGACCTCTTTTTATTGATCCCCTATTGGCGCTGGTTGCGGGTATTGCCTGTAGTTATCAGGTTAGATAAAGCCCAGATATTGGATTTAAGCGTTATCAGAAAACAGATTCATCAAGGTATAGTTGCCAATTTCGCGGAAGAAATTACCGAAATTGTAGTGGTAAGGGTAATTAATCAAATACAGGGATCAATTCAGCGAGGAGAGATTACACGCTGGTTGTTACAGCCAGAAAACGTCAGACCCTATATAGATATTAATAACGTCAATGAAGTAGAAGCGATCGCTAATCTTTTACTCCAAACCGTCTTTCATCAAGTTCTACCCAAAATCCAACCAGAAATTATTGCTATTTTGCGCCACAACATCAACACAGCCTTCCAGCAGGTTCCTGGTTATCGCAACCTCCATATGTTGCCAGGAATAAGTCAAGCACAAACACAAATCAGTGACCAACTCGCTACCCAAATTATCACCAACCTCTACAAAGCTGTAGTCAGCGCCACCAATGACCCTGTAGCAAACCAACTTTCTCGTCAACTCATAGACAAATTGTCATCTACCCTCAGTTCAGAAATTCAGAAACAGCATGTGCTAGGAGAGATTCAAAGTTTACTAAGCGACTTCCTCGAAGAAGTGAAGATTAATTACATTCAACGACTATCCCAAGAAGATATCGACCAAATTATTGAACAAACCAGACAAATGCGAACCCAAGGAAGCATGAAAACAGTAGTTAATAACAGCACCTCACTAATGAGCAAAGGTAACAGAGCATAGAAAAAAATACCAATTAAAAATTAACAATAAAAAACGGGCAAGGATATGATTTCATTAGAGTTTCAGGTATAAGCTATCCCATTTTTTCCCAAATGGGTGAGTATTCCTCACCAGTAACCATGCTTGTTCGCGCATCGTGCCGTAGGGATCACCCATACTTCTGCAACTTCTGTAACTCCTGAACTTCTGTAACTCCTGAACTTCTGAACTTCTAGAACTCCTGAACTTCTGTAGCTTCTGAACTTCTGAACTTCTGAACTTCTGAACTCCTTCCCTTCTCCCTCCTTCTTGTTTATTGAAAGAAATACGCTACACTCATGTTAGGGGCGAACCGATCTCGGTTCGTCACAATACTTCTTGGAAGATATCCTTATCGCAGGAAGTGGGTAGTTGCCCACTTTTTTTATTGAATTCTCGCATGACTCATCCTTTAGTCCCGCAAATTCTTGAATTAGCAACACCAGTAGCAGCAGAACTTGGTTTAGAAGTTGTTGGTGCAGTTTTTCACACAAACCAACGTCCGCCGGTTTTGCGGGTAGATATCCGTAATCCCATACAGGACACAGGTCTGGATGATTGTGAGCGGATGAGCCGTGCCTTGGAAGCCTCCTTAGATGCGGCAGAGATCATTCCAGATGCTTATGTCTTAGAAATATCCAGTCCTGGAATTTCTCGACAAATTACCACTGATAGGGAATTTATTTCCTTTAAAGGTTTTCCTGTCCTTATTTCCACCTCCCCACCCTACGAAGGACAACAAGAGTGGATTGGACAATTGGTTCGTCGAGATGAAACAGCTGTTTACTTAAATCAAAAAGGTCGTGTAGTTGAAATTCCCCGCACCCAAATTACTAGGGTGCAACTGGATGAGCGCCGCTGATTGATTTTAAATTTTAGATTTTAGATTTTGGATTTGCGATTGGGTAGTGGGTGTTAAACACTCGGACAACATGGTGGACTAGGTCTACCATCCCCAACATCCCAAAAACTGAAAATAACAATCTTTTGATCGTTAAGTTTTCCGTAGGTTTCCCCAGGAACAGATATCGTCAATTGGAGTGTATTTAGCAAGTAACCCATACTCAGGCAAGAAAAATCAAAAATCCCAAACTTAAAATCAAAACTTAACATCGAAAATTTGCTTGGGTGCTTACATCAAAGTTAAGGAGATTGCTTATGTCAATGGTTAGTTTACCTGGTTTAAAAGATTTAATTGAAAATATTAGTCGTGAACGCAATTTACCACGTCTAGCAGTACAGTCAGCTATCAGAGAAGCCCTACTCAAAGGTTATGAACGTTATCGTCGCGCCCAAAATTTAGAACGAAAACAATTTGATGAAGACTATTTTGATAATTTTGAAGTAGAACTAGATATTGATAGTGAAGGATTCCGCGTTCTTTCTACTAAAACAATTGTTGAAGAAGTTAGTAATAACGATCATCAAATTTCTTTAGAAGAAGTTCAACAAGTAGCACCAGAAGCACAATTAGGTGATTCTGTCGTGCTTGATGTCACCCCAGACCAAGGTGAATTTGGTCGTATGGCAGCGATGCAAACCAAACAGGTATTAGCTCAAAAGCTGCGAGATCAACAACGCCAAATGGTGCAAGAAGAGTTCCAAGACCTAGAAAGTACGGTATTACAAGCTAGAGTTTTGAGATTTGAGCGTCAATCAGTAATTTTGGCAGTGAGTAGCGGTTTTGGCCAACCAGAAGTAGAAGCAGAATTACCAAAACGGGAGCAGCTACCCAACGATAATTATCGAGCTAATGCCACATTTAAGGTCTATCTGAAAAAAGTTTCCCAAGGTCAACAACGGGGACCCCAATTAATGGTGTCTCGCGCTGATGCAGGACTTGTAGTTTATCTTTTTGCGAACGAAGTCCCAGAAATTGAAGATGAAGTAGTGCGAATTGTTGCTGTGGCACGGGAAGCAAATCCCCCTTCTCGCTACGTAGGCCCTCGGACTAAAATTGCAGTAGATACCCTAGATCGTGATGTAGATCCTGTTGGCGCTTGTATTGGTGCTAGAGGTTCACGAATTCAGGTGGTAGTCAACGAGTTACGTGGGGAGAAAATAGATGTAATTCGCTGGTCTCCAGATCCAGCAACATATATTGCTAATGCTTTGAGTCCAGCACGGGTTGATGAAGTGCGTCTTATGGACCCTGAAACCCGACAAACCCACGTCTTAGTTGCGGAAGACCAACTGAGTTTGGCGATTGGTAAAGAAGGTCAAAACGTCCGCTTAGCTGCTCGCCTCACTGGTTGGAAAATCGACATTAAAGATAAAGCTAAATACGATCATGCCGCAGAGGATGCTAAATTTGCTGCTGCACGAGCTAAATATCAACCGGAGGATGATGACAATGATTTGGAGGAAATAGAGGATGAAATGCAAGAAGAATTAGAATTAGAGGAAGATAACTTTGACACTAGCGAGGATGAATAATTAATTGCCTGGGAAGTTGTCTGTTCACTGACCATCTCACAGTGACCTGGTCAAGGGGAATTTTTTCACCGACAGACTGCTGCCTGATCAAAGCAAAAAGTCATGAAACCGAATTATCGGCGTTGTATCAGTTGTCGCCAAGTAGGATCTAAAGAAGAGTTTTGGCGAATTGTCCGCGTCTTTCCATCGGGAAAGGTACAATTAGATGAGGGCATGGGGCGGTCAGCCTATATTTGCCCCCAAGCAAGCTGCCTCCAGGTGGCTCAAAAAAAGAATAAACTAGGGCGATCGCTACATGCAACAGTGCCAGAAGCACTGTATCAAACATTGTGGCAACGCCTCACTAACAGCAATCCCCAAACTTAAGATTTCCTAGACCTTGACGGCGGTAATCTTGAGAGCAAAGATATTGCAGGACTCAAACCTGTAATCTCAACCAAATCTCTCTGGATCGCTGGGGTTAGTGCCAAAATAGTAAATGGGTGTAGCAAGCATACGGCTCTCCAACAAAATAGTGAGGGACGAGGCAATACTCCCAACAAGTTTTACTCGATTGTGTTGTGGAAGACTCAGAATCAGCAAAACAAAAACCTAAAAAATGGCAACCTGGTAGCGCAACAGCGCAGTTCGGCGTCAACCATCATTCCTGGTGGGGATGCCAGCATTAAACCGAAACATCTCTCTTTCCTAATTGGAGGCACCGGCAACATCACCAAGGGCAACCGAAAAAACAGTGATCAAAGGATGGAGATGTCGTTAACCAGGCAACCATCCGCTAAAACTGTAGATTACAAAGGAAAGAGTGGATGAACAACGGCAAAGTTAGAATCTACGAATTATCAAAGGAATTGAATTTGGATAACAAGGAGCTATTAGCAATTTGCGACCAGCTCAATATCGCGGTCAAAAGCCATAGCAGCACAATTTCAGAGTCTGAGGCAGAACGCATTCGGTCGGCGGCAGAAAAACTGCCCGCAACTCATGCGGCCTCTAGAAAGGAACAAGGTAATCACAGCCATAAACCAAATTCACCCCAAACTGGCTCCCGAAACCGACCTGCTGCATCCCATAAACAACAAATTTTGGAAATTCGCAAACCCAAAATATTGAGAAACACTACCTCCAATGCCCCTGAGGCATCAGTTGCTACCAATAATTACGTTGCTTCGTCTGAAGTTAATCCTCCCTCACCTCCACGGCCTTTCGCTACACCACAAGTCTCGCCCATGAAGCCGACGGCACCTATTCGACCTGTACCCCGGAATCAATCTGAGACCCCGCAAAAACCCAATCTCGCTGAACCGGAGAAGAAAAATCCTTCTACTCCAGCAGCAGAAAAAACTGCGGCGGAAAAACCAGAGAAAGTAGTTCCAGCTAAACCCAAGCCGGAAAAACCCCAAAAGCCACAATTAGTGGCACCACCGTCTAGACCAGCAGAAGAAAAAGGTTCACCAGCAGATTCAGGATCACCAGTCGAAAAACCGATCCTCAAACGTGAACGTCAACGTCGTAACGAAGACGAACGTGAACCATCTAAGCCCAGAGGCAATAAGCAGACAGCAGAAGCACCTCAAGGCGCACCATCTAAGCCAGGACGGCCAGGGACTGGTGCTGGTAAACCAGAACATCGTGGGAATAGACCCCCAGCACCAGGCGGTGAGGGACAAAGACCCAGACCAGCCCGTCCCACAGAACCAGTGGCGGCTGTTCCTGTTGCCACCCCTCCCAGACCCATGGCTGGTGCCGCTGCTAAAAAAGACAAAGAATTTTTGGATGATGAAGTTGTCACACCAGAAATCCTTGACTTGAAGCGCCCCACTCCACCACGTTTAGCTAAGGGTGGCCCAAAAAAGTGGCAAGAAGAGGAGATTATTGACGAAGTTAAAGAAAAGTCAAAATCTGGAGCCAAGGGCAAACGAGTCAAGCCGATTCTGGAAGATGACTTTGAAGATGAAGACTTTTTAGGGGAAGACGGTCTAGACATACCCGCAGCAGTCCAGGTGAGTCTCTCCATTGCTCGTCCTCCTAAACCTAAGTCCAGCAAGCCTGCTTTACAACCTGTTGCCACAATTTCTAGTCCCACAACCAGAGCAGCTAAGAAAGCTGCTGCTACTAACCGTGAGCAAAACCGTCGCCAAGAAACAGAAACAAAACGCGAACGCCCAGAAAAATTAGTCGTCACTGGGCCAATGACGGTACAAGAATTGGCTGATGGTTTGGTCATTGCTGATACAGAGATTGTGAAAATCCTGTTCATCAAAGGTATGGCAGTGAGTATCACCCAAAATTTGGATATTCCCACCATTACCCTGATTGCCAAGGAATTAGAAGTAGAAGTCGAAACAGCTGAGCCAGAAGCAGAAGCTCGTAAAGTCACAGAAATGCTGGATGTGGAAGACCTAGAAAATCTCCACCGTCGTCCACCAGTAGTGACAATTATGGGTCACGTAGACCATGGTAAAACCACCTTGCTTGATTCCATTCGCAAAACCAAAGTGGCGGCTGGGGAAGCTGGGGGTATTACTCAACACATTGGTGCATACCATGTGGATCTGGAACATGACGGCAAGGCACAACAAATCGTCTTCCTAGATACTCCTGGTCACGAAGCCTTTACCGCAATGCGGGCGCGAGGTGCAAGGGTAACAGACATTGCTGTGTTAGTCGTAGCAGCAGATGATGGTGTTCGTCCCCAAACCATTGAAGCCATTAGCCATGCCCAAGCGGCGGGTGTTCCCATTGTTGTAGCCATCAACAAAATTGATAAAGAAGGTGCACAACCAGACCGCGTTAAACAAGAGTTGACCCAGTATGGCCTAACTGCGGAAGAATGGGGTGGTGAAACTATCATGGTGCCTGTGAGCGCCATTCGTGGTGAAAACCTGGATACCCTATTAGAGATGATTCTGTTGGTGGCTGAAGTTGCTGAACTCTCTGCTAACCCAGATCGGGTGGCTAAGGGTACAGTCATTGAAGCACATTTGGATAAAGCTAAGGGAGCAGTAGCTACTCTGCTGATTCAAAATGGTACTTTGCACGTAGGTGATATGCTGGTGGCTGGCTCGGCATTTGGTAAAGTCCGCGCGATGGTGGATGACCGAGGTCGCCGAGTAGAAGTAGCTAGCCCCTCCTTTGCAGTAGAGGTATTAGGTTTAAGCGATGTCCCTGCGGCTGGTGATGAGTTCGAGGTGTTTGAAAACGAAAAACAAGCCAGAGCGATCGCTGCTGACCGGGCTGATAAACAACGCCAATCCCGCCTCCTCCAAGGACGTGTCACCCTCACAACCCTCTCTGCTCAAGCTCAAGAAGGCGAGTTAAAAGAACTCAACTTAATCTTGAAAGCAGACGTACAAGGTTCCGTAGAAGCTATTATTGGCTCACTCAAACAAATTCCCCAAAACGAAGTCCAAATCAGGATGCTGTTAGCTGCCCCTGGGGAAATCACCGAGACAGATATCGACTTAGCTGCGGCTAGTAATGCTGTGATCATCGGCTTCAATACCACCTATGCCAGTGGTGCTAGGCAGGCTGCTGATGAAGCTGGTGTAGATGTGCGGGAATATAACATCATCTACAAACTGCTAGAAGATATCCAAGGAGCTTTGGAAGGTCTACTGGAGCCAGAATTGGTGGAAGAACCATTGGGACAAACAGAAGTGCGTGCTGTCTTCCCTGTCGGTCGTGGAGCCGTGGCTGGCTGCTACGTTCAATCAGGCAAACTGCTGCGTAACTGCAAAGTGCGGGTACGTCGTGGTAACAAGATGGTTTACGAAGGTGTGCTTGATTCCCTCAAACGGATGAAAGAAGATGCCCGTGAAGTCAACTCTGGTTATGAATGTGGTGTCGGCATTGATAAGTTCCATGATTGGGCTGAAGGCGACATCATCGAAGCTTACCAAATGGTGACTAAACGCCGAACCTTGACCATGACAAGATAGTCGTGAGTAACAAGTGTTGAATCCTGAGTGCATATTGATGAGTGTTGAGTTTAAGATTTTGTTGAGTTCAATACTCATAACTCAGGATTCATAACTCAATACTCATTACCCTCATATGTCTTCATTTCGGTCTGAACCTATATTGTGGATTCATCTGGCTGGACTAACAACACTGCCAATTTTTTTAACATTGTGTTTGTTTTTTTTATCTGTGGGTGAACCCCAGTTGCCAGAGTGGATAGAGTTACTTCTAGTTGCAGTTTTTGGAACTCTGCCACTACTGTGGATGCAGTTACGTCGCCCTTTTTACATTTTTGCTATTTTAGGAATAGCGCTCAAGCCAGAAAACCTGACTGAGCAACAAAGAAAAATTCTCTGTTTAATTAAAACTAAATTAAATCCTGGCTTAGTTTTATTATCAACACTACTATTAGTAATAGTGTTATGGCAGCTATACCCAGTTGCTTCTTTGTTCCCTAACTTTTCTGGGTTTTTACCTCAATGGCACAGTCTTGGACTGTTGTTTGCTGCTTTTGCCTTTATTGCTAGTAATTTGTTTTTGCAAATTCCCTTGAGTGTATTACCAGTTTTAGTGACGAATGACACAGATTTTGCTGGTATAGAGCCGTTACCTTTAGAACAGATTAAGCAGGATTTCACTATTTTAGGGGTACGGGTGAATCGCATCTTACCCCATGATACTGATAATTAGATTTGGATACTAGAGATCCAGAATCTATCATGGAAATCAACCCATACTGCTGATGGGTTACATAGAAAATGCCTAATTGTTTTGACTCTGGAAGTGAAAAATAAGGAATGGGGAACTATGGCTCAATTTCTAGCTTCTAGCGATCGCTCTGTTTCTGATGATGCTAGTATCTGGCAAAACTTAAAATATGCTATCTCTGCTAGTTCCGGTTTTCAACGCTGGCAACTAGAACGCCATACTCAACTGCAAGGATTACGTTTAGACCAACAAGTACAAAAGTATTTACGTGAAACATTAGAAACCTTAGCTTATTAACATCCTGGCAAATACAAAGATTCTCGACGGAATTTTTTAGCAACGCCCTGTTTAAAATTACTATCCCTTAGTCCACTACTGAGGGATTTTTTAATATTTTATTTATTATTTCTGGGTTATAGAGTCAAGTTACAGCAGCTATTTCTCAACTTGAGAGTATCTCAAAGTAAACACAATGTAAAAAAAAACGGTAGAGGGTATAAAGCTTCTGCCCAACCTTCTCTACATCTGCTAATTTAGACTGTGTTAAAACTTCCGTATTAATTAAATAACAACACAATCAAATGAAAGATCGAGGTTTTCATATCTCTGCTTTATCTATATCAACTAGTCTGTTAGCTTTGTTTGTTGTTGCTAGTGGTTCTACCCTACTACCTCATCAAGTGAATGCTAATTCTACCCCTACTTTAATGGCACAAGTGCCAGTGGGTGGAACAGTAATTTATGTTAACCCCGTCACTGGTAGAGATACTGCTGGTGCTGGTGCCAGTGCAGAAGCACCATATAAAACTATTACCTTTGCCCTTACCCAAGCCCAAGCTGGTACAGTTATTCAACTTGCTCCCGGTAGTTACACCAAAGACTCTGGAGAAACCTTCCCTCTATTATTGCCTCCAGGAATTACACTCAAGGGAGATGAATCTAACAAAGGTTTAGGCACAGTAGTGATTGGTGGTGGTTATTACACTAGCCGTACCTTTGCTAGACAAGATATTACTATCTTGGGTAACAACAACACCGTAATTGCTGGACTCACAGTCACCAATCCCAATCAACGGGGTACAGGGGTGTGGGTAGAATCCAGTAATCCAATTATCAGAAATAATACTTTTACTAACAGCG
The DNA here is from genome assembly GCF_014698825.1 of Richelia sinica FACHB-800. Lineage (GTDB taxonomy): Bacteria > Cyanobacteriota > Cyanobacteriia > Cyanobacteriales > Nostocaceae > FACHB-800. Next base: position 84,603 of record NZ_JACJTT010000001.1, on the reverse strand, counting down.
TGCGCGAAGGTGTCTTTGTTACAGGTAACGGTAATCCCACCGTTGAAAGTAATAACTTTGTCAAAAATCAAGGTAACGGGATTTCCATTGCCAGAGCAGCCCAAGGACAGATTCGCAATAACTTATTTCAGGATACTGGTTTTGGTCTATCCATCAGTGGCACATCCACACCTTTAGTGGAAGAAAACCAAATTATCCAAAACAAAGACGGTTTATATATTACCGAATCGGCTCAACCCATCTTGCGTAAGAATGTCATTCAAAATAATACACGGGATGGAATTGTGTCTACTGTCAACGCTGTCCCTAATCTGGGTACTAATGATAGTCCTGGTGGAAATCTGATTCGTAATAACACCCGCTACGACCTAAATAATTCCACCAAAACCCAAAGAATTATTGCTGTTGGGAATGATATCAATGAAAAGAAAATTTTTGGTGCGGTAGATTTTGTGGCAGCACCTGTCTCCCCACCGAGTGGTACTGGCTTTAAGGATGTAGCAGCTAATTACTGGGCTAAACCCTATATTGAAGCCTTAGCTGCCCAAAATATCATTGCTGGTTTTCCTGATGGTAGTTTTAAACCCAATGACCCAGTCACACGCGCTCAATTTGCTACCATTATTACTAAGGCACTGACACCTGCGCCTAAACGTGCAGCAATTGAATTTAGGGATGTTCAAAGGAATTTTTGGGCATTTGCAGCTATTCAATCTGCTTACCAAAGCCAGTATGTCTCTGGTTATCCTGATGGCACTTTTAAACCTCAACAACAAATTCCTAGAGTGCAGGCTTTAGTAGCATTGGCAAATGGTTTAGGCTTCACTGCTAGCAATAATAATGCCCTGAGTGTCTATACTGATGCTGCCCAAATCCCCAATTATGCGGCAGGTCCAGTAGCAGCGGCAACCTTACGGCAATTAGTGATTAACTATCCCTCTGTTAGACAACTAGAACCTAATCGGGAAGCCACCAGAGCCGAAATTGCTGCCTTTGTCTATCAAGCGCTGGTGAATGCTGGACGTGCACCTGCTATTTCTTCTCCCTACGTAGTGAAGGTTCAGTAAGGAATTTTTAAAACTATACCAGGCGTACACGATATCACTGCCTGGTCTACAGCCATCAAACTATCCCAAGATAAAAGCGCCAGACTCGACCATAGTTAAGTCTGGCGCTCAATATATTTTGCATCTTATTAAAGAGAGGGTCTGTAAATGGGGTTGACCCTATTGAAGTTAATGTATTGATATTCAGGATCTTTATATAGGCTGATCCCGTTTGAACTTTTTCCAGTTTCTCAGATATTTTTTATTTCGGCTATTTTCTAATAATTTCTTTATGTTTTATCTCTATACCTAAATTTTTGTAGAAAAAAATCAAGAAATGTTATTAATATTAAGATTAATTACAAGAAAAGCTAAAAAAATGTGAGTTTGACGGATTAAATAAACCACAGCTAAACTTCTCCCCTCGAAGGAGAGAAACCGAAAAGCCTGAATTTCTTGTTTTTCATATATTTAAGTTCCTCTCTACTTCCGAGAGGGGTTGGTGAGATGTCATCGAACTCACGTTCAAAAAAATAATCGTTAAGTTGGATTGGAATCAGAACATTTCAAATTTATGGGCTTTTTTGTCGTGTTTTTTCCCATTTCCAAAGAAATATCATCAATCCCACTACAGTCAATTGAATTGCTAAGTTTGGTAAAGCAGTATCTATATTCCTTCCAGCTAGCACTTGAAAAAAGAAGACGAATGCTCCTATTAGACCAGAAGCGCCAACACCCACATAGATAAATTGACGTAGACCGCGAAACGGCGCTGCGGCTTCAGCTTTCAGACGGGCGTATTGTTCAGAGTTGAGACGATTTTGAGATTTTGGGTCTACCATTATTAGTAAATAATGCTATACTTCTAGACTGTGTGTGCCGATGTAGCTCAGGGGTAGAGCAGCTGATTCGTAATCAGCAGGCCGTGGGTTCAAATCCCATCATCGGCTTAGTGAACAAATATCAATTGCCAAATAGCTGTACAGTGACTAATTATTTGTCATCAGTGACAATATAAAATTCTGTATCAGAATTTAACATTTCTGGAAAGATATTGTGTAAGTATAACTATTTATGGATTTCTAGGTATAGATTAAAGTATTTTCACAGGACTGAAATATATAGAAGAGAGCAGTTATAAACCATGGAGAAAGCTGCTTAAAATTAACTAATACAGTGTGTATTTATACAATTTTTATCTATGTAATTGGCTATAGAATTTTAATCAAATAGATGCTGAACTTTTATGAAAGTGTTTGACAGCCAAACTTATTCCTGCATTTCTTGTCTGGAATTGTTCTTTTTGATACTAGGTTTACTTGATAAATAAATTAACTTCATCAAAACTTCATATAATTTAGATATTAAAACTTCATGAAGTCATGGAGAGAAACTTGATGATATATAGGTTTCATGAAGATATGACCTGGAAATTTAAAGATAGTATAAGTGTTTTTTCTGTTAAGTCCTCCAAAACTCTTGTCACATACCACAGAAGTTAAGTATATTCTTGGTAAATCCATCTCAAGCTTTTGCTCATCTGTAGAAACCAATAGCAATATCGACAGTATCTTTGGTGTAATTAGCCAGATTAATTCGACTTCTCAGGAAAAGGGAATGGCAAACTTTTCACTTTCCATATGAAAGTGGTGGGTTTTACAGGGGATTAATTTTTAACTTCACTTGCTTGCTGAATTGTCGATAGCACTATATCCCCTTCAAAATCAATGACTTGTAACTAATTCTGGAGAATACTATGAAAATACCTAATCTGGTACACAAATTAGGTGGTTTGACAACGTCTGCAATTGTATGCGCTGGGTTTGGACTGGCAGCTTTCAGTTCACCTGCATCTGCGGCTTTGTTAGCTCGTAATACATTTAATGATGCGGCTCTTTCTATAGATGCTTTTGGTAGCACTAGTAACAGTGGTACTATATCAACCAATGTATCTGTGGGTGCAACTGTTCTCAAAGCCTATCTCTATACATCATCTGTTTGGGATTTTAGTCCAGTCAATGATGTCAAGTTGAATGGTAATCTACTCAAAGTATCTGATGCAACGGTGCTTACGCCTGATGCAAATCCAACCACCACTGTGTTATGGGATGTAACTAGTATTCTTGGCTCTTTGAGCGGTTTGCAAAACCACACCATAGAAGAGTTAGGAGATAATGATGGCTCAACGTTAGTAGTAGCTTATAAAGATGCTAGTACCACAGGATTCACATCGTTTATCTTTGATGGAGAATTAGCCACGACAGGTGACACCACTACATTCAACTTTGCTCAACCTTATACAGGTGGTGATTTTTTAGTATCTATTGCTGATAGCTTCAGTTTTCAGACATCTGGACAGTTTACTACTATAGATGTAACTACTGACTCTACCCCGTCCCGGCGTTTGACTAGTTCTGCTGGTGGTCAAGATGATGGAAGTGGAGCAAATGGTGCTCTGATCACAGCTGGTGGTATTGGTGATAGTCCTACTAACCCAGATCCTTTTGCTTCTGACGCTGGTGGTTTCAGAACAGACGATGAGTATTATAATTTGGCATTAGGTAACAGTGCTGATCCTAATCCCTTTATTAAGCCCGGTGATACATTTGTCACTTTGAATACCCGTAACCCAAGTAATGATGATAATGTGTACGGGTTATTCGTTACCAGCACATTTAGAACTTCTACCACTGTTCCCGAATCTAATTCTATTTTGGGTGTTTTAGCATTGGGTGCTGTGGGAGTGAGTGGACTAATAAAACGGAACCGCCACAAAGTGGCAGTTAAAGCATAGCATTATCCGTTCTACTTAATGGAAAATACCTTGTCAGTAATCAGCTGACTTGGTATTTTTATCTTTAAATTAACCCGAATCGATGGTAATAAAGTGCTATTTTGTTTGTAGCCACTCTATTGTTATGCTCAAAAATATCCATTTATTGTATGTTGTTTGCGTGACAGAAGGAATTTACAAAAACTCCATGTTTCACACTTTGCTGAATCAACAATCTATAAAATTTTGAATAAAATACATGGAAGAATAGTCAACTTACCCTAATTTATTTTGACAGAAGACTTTTAACAACTCTATACAGTTAGCAATTGCGCCTAAATGAGCAATTTCATAGCCGTGAGTGTTTTGAGTGGGAAAGGCTAAACAAGCTGCACGGCCAACATGACCAAATTTCATAGCAATGGAAGCATCACTACCAAATCCGCTCAAGGTGGCTAGTTGCACTGATATATCTAATTGTTGAGCAGACTGGCGTAGTTGTCCATTTAAATATTCATCATAAATCCCATAACCATCTTGATAAAGAAGCACGGGATTCTTGCCGTCTTCTATGGGATATTCGCTGGAAAGAGGACAAATTTCTAAAGCAATTAAGGCATCTAGACGCTGATTTTGGGTGAAAAATAAAGCCCCAATTGCTCCTACTTCTTCTTTGGCTGAGGCGACTAAATAAACATCAACAAGTGGCTGTTTTAAGGTTTCTGCTAGTGCTAAAAGAATGGCTACAGAAGCTTTATTATCTAGGGTGTAACTGGCAATATGGTCTTTCAATCGCAGGGGTCGTTTCCGATGTTTACCAACTACCATTCTGGTTCCTGGTCTGATACCTGCGCCTGCTAATTCTTCTATAGTTAATTTGGTTTCAATCCAGGCGTTTTCCCATTTGACTGGAGTGTCTTCTTGTTGAGCCTTTTGGGGTGATTCGTGGGAAACGTGACGAGAACCAAAGCTGAGAATTCCACTAATGGTTTCGTTGTCTCCTATTAAGTCAACTACTCCTTCACCATAAACCCAAGGATAGGAACCACCTAACTTCCGTACCTCTACACGACCTGCATCACCAATACTTTTGACAATACCACCAATTTCATCTTTGTGGGCTGTGATAGCGATCGCTCCCTCTGGATTTTGACCGGGAATTTTGGCGATAATATTATCGGCGCGATCGCACCATGCTTCTACTCCCAATTCAGCAAATCGCTGCAACAAAAACTCATTTATCTCTGTTTCTACACCACTAGGAGAGTGGTGCATGACTAGTTCTTCAATTATGGTAAATAGTTGGTCGTAATTCCACATGAGTTGATTGATGTTTCAATCTTGATGCCAGATGATTGGACACTTTTGATGATGGTTTCTTCCTTTTCACAACCCCAGTAGTAGTTAAAATCCCCAGGGCAAACATTCCTAATAATACAGAAGGTTCAGGAATTGCGGCTAATGCTGCACCAGCAATTACCCTGTGCACGCCTGTAGCGGGGTGAGAATAATCCCAAAACAAATATTCGTTGGGATTACTGCACAGTGTTTGATTAATTGTATCTAAACAAGGGTCTGTGACGTTGGTTAATCCAAATGATGCTGGTGAGGCGATCGCCTGATTAAATAGGGAATAAGTATCAACGGAAATAATATTCAGACCTGGGTTTTGGCTAAAACCATTCAAAGCTGTTGCTAAAGCTGAGTTATAAGCTTGGGTTGCTGCACTTAAGACCGCAGGGTTACGATTACCTAGTTGAGCAACTGGCAACTTACCCAAATCTGGCAGGTTAAATACCATCAAATTTTTAGCACCTAATCCACCTAAAAAACCCAAGGCACTAGTTAGGTTTTGCACTGCGGTAGATATTGTTTGATTTATGTCGCCGTAGTCTTGTGGCTTAACATAAATCAAATCATTCGCCCCTGCCCAAACAGTATATAAGGCATTGGGGTCAGCTTGCGGATTGAAATTAGCAAAAGCCCATACTTGAGAGAGTAGTCCAGTTTGTGAACTAGGTACAAGGGCATTGTTTGGACCAGTTGCAGCACCACCAACGGCAAAATTTACACCTTGAGGATTAATAGGTATCTCAGAAAATAAAGTAGGTTGTAAACCCAGTTGCTGGCTCAAATATTCCACCCAGATGAAACCATTGGAGAAGCGTCCATCGGCATAGGGAGGACTCTGAGGTATTTGACCAAACGTACCATTATATACGTTTCCTGTATCCGTCAAACTATCACCAAAGGAGTAAATCCCTGAAAATTGGGCTGCTGAAGCAGAAAGAGGCAGGAATGAAGAAGCCAGTACAACCCCTGCGGCTAAAACTTTGGTGGGAAAAGAAAGAGAAACCTGGGTGGTATTACGGTTTTTCATCGGATGAAAAATAGTATTTCCAAAATTTAATTAGTCAAATATACGCTTATTTTACTCACGATTAGTAGATTTACTGATTTATTTAGGTATTTAGTTTTGTTAACTCTTGAGTTTCAATGCCTCAGTGGCAGATATTCCCTCCCCTTGAGTACCGAAATACCACAAACTAATGGCAGCTTCTCCACGAGTTACAGGCTTTTTCGGTTGTAACAGAGTGGTATAGCCAAAAACTCTCCTGATGTTTGCCTGTTCAGCATTTTGATAGTCAGCGAATATTGCTCTTAAGACTTTGGGGTCAATTTTTTCTGCATCTTGAAAACCCCAGGTTTGTTTCACCGCTTCTAAATTGGCATTTGGTAAGGCTTGACGAGTATCTAAGGGCAGTTTCCACAGTATTAACTGTTCCCTGGTTAAAGGAGCATCAGGACGAAATAACACAGCGGTGGCATCTCCTGATAAAGCACTAGGAATTAAACCAGCTTCTGCTAATCCTTGAATAGCTGGAAAGTCCCCATCTGTAGCAGGGACATCTTTAAAGGTGGGTTGATTAGTTTCTGATGCCAAGCGAATTTGTTTCGCTGGGTTGTTAGCATACATGGCATTATTAGCAGCCACTAACCACCGGGCAAATTCTCGTCGGGTAACAATTTTACCGGGTTCAAACTGGTTGGTAGCAGAACTAGAGTTACTTTTATTGATATTTGTTTCCGTGGTTAAGACACCCAAGGCTGCTAAATCTTGAATATGTTGTTGCCACTGGGGTGTTAATTTATTCAGGTCAGAGAAAAATGTCGGTTTGACAGTGGAGTTTTGGGGCTGGGCAGCTACATTAGTTTTGGGTTGTACTGGGCCAATAAATTGGGGGTCTCCTGGTTGGGGAGAATTACTAGCATTGAGATTGCCACTGGTTGAGTATTCAATTTGTAATTCTGTGGAAGTTTGTGGTTGATTTGCAGCACCTGTAGTGACAGATTGGGGTTTGATGTTGACTTTGACTTCTAAATCATTGCGTCGCGCGACAAAAGTACCACCCACATCATCTGTAGGCTGTTCCACAATCTGCCAGTTGTTGGTTTTAAATTGATTACGATAAAAGTTAGCAATAAAGTTGCTGGGATCAGAACTTTGCCACTGGGTGGAAGCTCGATTTTCGGAACCGCTAGCAGGTTGAACTGCCGTTAGTTGAGCATTGGCATAAAGGGGTATCTCTGGAGGAAAGTCCGTCGGGAGTTGAACTGTAGATGATTTGGTGGGAGTGGGTTGAGCATTTGTCCCCAAGATTTGAGAGTTGTTTTGTAGCCTGGGGTCTGCGGCTAAAGACTGCTCTAAATTTTTCGCCGATGGACTATTAGAACAGGCTGTAAGGCCAGAAATTACAACCACTAAGCCAAGGAAAAATGAACGGTTAGAGGACAGCACAGGAAGTTACAAATCTATCGTCAATTCCTAACCTAGCACTGTTGACTAACTCAATTTTCAAAATTTACTGCACATATTTTTCTAAATCTTCGATTTGGGGTGCTGGTAGGTTGTGAATGACTCGCCAAAGAATGGTGTAGCTGCCATCTAAACGACGACGGACAGGTCGAAAGGCAATTATGGTATCACTACTAGGGACGAGTCCTAATTGCTGCCTAGCACGGCTATTTTGGCGGTAGACTGGTTGACGATGCAAAATAATTTCTGGCAGTTGAAATTGTAGCGATCGCACTAAATAAGTATGATTTAATGCCACTGGGGCGCTGGCTAACAATATTTGCCCTTGGTTCCAGTTTTGGTTTTTGCCTGTAATAAACCTTCTTCTGTCTACCTGTAAGGCTTCTAACTGTTGGGGTGGTTGGTAGTTGAAGAAAAACTCCCGTATCTGCGGAGACACCCCCACCAGTTGCTGATCTAGCTTTTCTAAGGGCACATCACCGACATTTGTAAGAAAACCGTAATTTACACCCGAATTTACCAACTGGAAGCGATCGCCCACAATGACAAGTGCTAGACTAGGGTTAAGCTCTCCTTCAGACTTACCCACAGAGGGAAACGGATAGCGAACACCAACACTTGCTTTTAATCGATTTTCAAGATTATTCGGCTGACGACGGTAAGCTGAATCAGGAAGAACTCGGAAAATGCCTGTGTGAGGCAACTCCAAAAATTGTGCGTGTACTTGTCTGTCGTGGGAATCTATGTCGTAAGCAAACTGATCAAGTGTAGTGTTAGTTTCCTGAGTATTAATAAATCGAGTTTCTGACGCAAACGCTGCTTGAACTGTAGTCAAAATTTGATTAGCAGTTTTAAGAATAGTCAGTGCATCCTCTGGTGGGGTGATGGCAGGTTGCAGAGGCGGTACATAATTTGCTATAGCTGTTTTTGCAGTTCTACCAACCACTGGAAAGGAGGAAGTAGTTAAATTAGGTTCCCTGCCTAAAAAGGGTGTGGAAGGTTGACCCAGATCAGGACGCTGTACTGGTGCAATGGTGAGGACAGGATCTAATTGTCGCTCTCCAGATACCAAAGGTAGCTCCCGTACTAAGGCTAACTCACCACGCCGTGATAAAAGTCGGTCAATGACTGGGCGAAGTTTTAATAAATTCTGGTTAGCAGCGTGCAACGAGCAGTAAATTTTGGCTTTTGACTCATCTAATTGCACAGGTAAAGGTGACTGCTGGGAAAAATTGCCGTCGTTTGTACATAAAGTTTTTGGGCTGGAGTACCGACGCATCAGGAAATTATCAACAGCGATCGCCTGATTAGTCAACTGTCCACGGACAATCCTCATGGGATTGGGATTTGGGTCATTCAATGCTTGTTCAAAGCGAGCCACTAAATTGATCTGCTGCTGTACTAACTGACTAGCTATGGTATAAAATAGTTCATCTCTATCTACAGCCAGTTTTAGACTCTGACGGGGAAATAATGGGTATTCCTCAGCCAGAGAGCTATCAGTTATGGAAGTGAACGTTAATGAGGCCAAAAATCCTAAAAATACTCGTTTCATCTTCAAAAACCAAACTGGATAAGAGTAGGAAAAATCTAAAATAGATATTAAATTGGAAAAAACAACGACCATCAACAACCGTCAGTCTATTTTACTTTCTGTAAAGCGTTGTCAGGTTGTTACCAGTGCTGAAACACGATTACATGCAAGTTTCCCACGATCAGCCGCTTTCGTCTGAGGCCCCACTCCAGCTATTGTTGTTTGTTGATGGACGACCTAAGTCCCGACAGCAAGTACAGCGTATCCGTGCTTACCTCAGAGAGCTAGAGGCTGAGTATAGTTTTGAACTTCAAATTATCGATGTTGGACAACAACCCTATTTAGCCGAACACTTTAAATTAGTAGCTACACCTGCCTTAGTGAAAATTCACCCAGCACCACAACAAATTATTGCTGGTAGCAATATTATTGGCCAAGTAAAAAACTGGTGGCCTCGGTGGCAAGCAGCTGTAGACACGTTCTTAAAGTTACAGGAAGACTTACAAGACAGTATAGATGAGAATAGAGGAGTGGCATCTCCCAACTCTACAATTCATTCTGTGGCCGTTTCTGCGGAATTAATCAAACTTTCCGATGAAATATTTCACCTCAAACAGGAAAAAGAAAAGCTTTACGAACAGCTACAATTTAAAGACCGGGTAATTGCCATGCTGGCCCATGACCTCCGCAATCCCCTCACAGCAGTGGCCATTGCCATAGAAACTTTGCAATCTAACTATAATCCAGATAGCGGAGCATTTCAGCGCCTCAAGCCCGCTATGACAGTACATTTATTAAAACAAGCCAGGTCACAAACCAAGCTAATTGATCGCATGATTGCGGACTTATTGCAAGTAGGGAGAGGTAAAGATACTGAGTTTCCCATAACTCCCCAAAAACTAGAACTAAGTCAACTTTGCTTAGATGTATTAGATGAACTGTGCGATCGCTACACTACCAAATTTCAAAAGATAGAAAAAGATATTCCCCAAGACTTACCCTATGTCTACGCTGACCCAGAACGCATCCGTCAAGTCATCGTCAATTTATTAGACAACGCCATTAAATATACACCAGTCGGGGGAAAAATCAGTATTTCTGCCCTCCACCGCACCACCCAAAAAGTACAATTTAGCATTGGTGATACTGGCCCTGGCATTCCCGAAGAAAATCGCGATCGCATCTTTGAAAATCATTTCCGCTTGCAACGAGACGAAGGTACAGAAGGATACGGAATTGGACTTTGCTTATGTCAAAGAATTATTCGCGCCCACTACGGTCAAATTTGGGTAGACACTAGTCCTAACGGTGGCGCATGGTTCCATTTTACATTACCAGTTTATCCCTCTTAGCCCCCTTAGCGGGTAAGTTCCTGATAGGGCAACCTGGCCTAGCCATCTTCCTCACTGCTGCACCGAAATAATGCAATCTCTTCCCTGGGCTTTAGCTTCGTATAAAGCATTATCTGCCGCCACAATTAAATCTAGGGGTGTACTATTCCAACTAGGAATAACAGTAGCAACTCCCATACTCAAAGTGACATAATCACTAATAGCAGATCCATGATGAATAATTTGCAAATCTTTCACTCCCATTTGCATACCCTTAGCCACATGGACAGCCCCAGGAGCATGGGTATTAGGCATAATCACCGCAAATTCTTCTCCACCGTAACGAGCAACTAAATCCTGATTTTTTTGGGCATTTTGATTTAAAACAGCACCTACAGCTTGTAGACAAACATCACCAGCTGGATGACCATACTTGTCATTGTAAAGTTTAAAATAATCAATATCACATAAAATCAACGATAAAGGTAACTCTAACTGTGCTAAATTGATCCACTGGGTATTAAGATAATCATCAAACCGACGACGATTAGCCAAGCCAGTTAAAGCATCCACATTAGCTAATTGTTGTAAAGCTTGATTTGCCGCCTCCAATTGTTTGCAAACCTGCCCCTGTTGCAACAACCTTCGTAACCGATGGCGCAAAATTGCCCAATGCACTGGTTTGAGAATGTAGTCAGTTGCACCAGCCTCAAAAGCACGGTTGATGGACTCTTCATCATCTGCACTGCTGATCATCAATATAGGAGTCCGATCCCAAAGTTGAGAAATAATAGTGTTGCTTAATGCCGGGTCACTGTCCAGACTAGCTAAAGCCGAAATTAAATTATTTCTAGCTATTTGCAGCAATTGCTGACAGCAGCTAAAGCCATCTATCTGTGGCATGATGGCATCTAACAACACGATATCTGGTTTGATAGCACTGTAGGCATCTAGACATTGTTGACCATCAGAAACCGTCACCACACGATATCCCTCTTGCTCCATAGCTTCACGCATCAGCATTAGCATCGTTTTGTCATCATCAGCCACCAAAATAAGAGGGGGTTGCTGGGAAAATGGAAATCGGCTTATGACGGACATGAATTTTATTCCACAGAAAACGAGAGTATGGGCTGAAGATAGGCAAAATTATATCTACAGGTAGTCAAGGGGGATGAGCGCAAAAGTATTTTTGACGTGCAATCTAGTTAACCAAATTTATTTACATATTGTACATCCATATTCACACTTAGTATCTTTTGTATAGTTGTATTCTCCTGACTCAATAATATTGACTAAATTTGCTATAATTTTTGATGGAAAATGCAAAAATTCATTGTTTTCTCGGAAAGGAATTTTATGGGTAAGTAGGTCTACATTGAAAACAGTAAAATGCAGTTATGGGAATTGCTTAGTTTCCCTGGTTTTCACGGGGCTAACAACATATACCAGGTGATAGGCTTAACGTGAGTTTCGACTACCGTGTCAGTCGAACGGTGACAGTGCTAAAAGCTCTTGGGTGTCTAAGTTTTAGTTGTAGTTAATGTCATAATTGCCTTGTCTACGGCTCTACTTAGCCAACACAATGACATTTTATATTTAACTAATCTGACCTACTTAATCCAATATTTTGTCAATGATTGGGAAAAATTACCAATGCCAGATCCATTAATGTATCAACAAGATTACTTTGTTGTCCTCGAAACCAATCAACCAGAGCAATTTTTCACGGCATCAGAGTTACTGGAAAAATTGCAAGAAGTTCTAGGAAAACTACCTGAAAATGACTTACCACCGGACGTGCAGAGATTTACCACAGTTGCAGAACAAGCACAATATTTACTGGATACCAGTTGTGAATTAGATGTTGGCCCAGGTCAATATTTAGAATGGTACGCAGTCAGGTTAGAAAAATAAGAGTATATTGATGGTAGGGAAATTTTCTATTAGGAAATATCCATGATAGCAGAGAACAGGGAATAGTATATCCCTGCCTTCTACCTGATGGAATGAATGTTATCAATGGATGGCAGACTATAGAAATTAATAGCCTCAAAACTGAAGACTGGTAGTTATATCCCCTGTTCTCTAACTGACAGTTTGACGGAATGAAAATTTTATCTGTTTTCAGTCATCCCTAATTACTAACCTGGAACTGTAATTAACGTCAGTTCAATTTTATTTTCATCAGGCTGAGAAATTTTAACTTCTAATCCAGGTGCAAAATATTTAGTCATTTTCTCCTGTTTATCCAGCCAAACAGCTAGGGGTAGGTCGGGAGAATCAAATTCTAAGACCAAAGCATAGGCCCCATTGACTTCTATTTCTCGCAGACCAGTGACTACAGGTCTTTCTTCGTCACTAGGACTTAAGCCTAGATACTCTAAGGCCCGGTCTAAATGTGCCTTTTGACCATAACAATAGCGCGTAATGTCCTTACGGATTTTATTTTGAGTGATTGTGGCTTGCTGCTGTCTCAATGCCAAGATAGATGGTGTGGTAGGTTGGCTGAAGGGTATTGGCTTCAGTTCATTAGCTTTGAGTGCTAACCCCCCTAATAACAGAGGAAAACCATAAAAAAAGCCCACAAGATTGAGGGTAGCGTTGTTAGTAGCATAGGCGACAAAGCCTACAAGTGTGAGAATGCTACCAACTGTTAAACCCAAAGTTCCCAAAGAAAGTCCGCCGAACATAATTTCAGATAAGTATAATTTCTTTACATTCTAGTTTTTATATCATCCTCCAAATAGGGTGCATTATTCACATGGTGTGATTATTACATGTAAAAGATGCGTTAAATCTGGTCATAACGCACCTAATAATTTCCGGTAGAGTTTCTCAAACATCTCTGGCTTGTACTTTTTGCGTTAACTTAAATGTGAGGATAGTTAACAATAGGAAAAGACAATGGATATACAGACACTCAAGGAAAGAATTGCCGCAGTTCAAAGTAAGCGGGAGTATCTGCTGAATCTACTGGAACAATCAAATTTAGGGATTTTAAGAGTTGATGTGAATCAAGCTTTGGAAGAATTGGATGATTTAATTGATGAATTTCGGAAGACTATTCCTGAAGCTGAAAGAAATTAAACCTAATTAGCAATTTTAAATTTTCGGTGTTAGATTTTGAATTTTGGATGTTCACATTCAAGACTCAAAATCTAATTTTTTTGTGTACATAATCTATCTATTTTTTCAATTGATGTAATACCCATTAAAAATTGGCAATATTTAGTTCAGACTTTTTCGCTTTCATCTGTCCAATTTTTGCTTTAAATGGGTATATGTTGGAAAAAAATGTTGTGAGGAGAGAAGGAGAGTAAAAGATGCAATTGAACTGGTACACGGCAGGATGAATGATTAATTTTTTACTTTAATCATATTCAGCTTTTAAACCTAGTTCTCTAACAATTGCTATCAATTCGCTAGTGGGAATATCTTTTTTGCAGACTTCATCAAAACTAGGCATGGCTTTTGTTTGTTTAATGCGGGATTCTTCTATGGAAGAGTAAGCTACAATCTGAATATGTGGAGATATAGCTTTAATTTTTCCTGAAGCAATCCAACCATCCATCACTGGCATTTGTAAATCGAGAACGATGACATGAGGATGACAGCTTTTCACCATTTCTATTGCTTCTTCTCCATTAGTAGCTAAACCTACTAATTGGATATTCTCTTGGGCTGAGAAAGCTACCTTGAGGTAGTATCTAGTCAGGTCATGATCGTCAACTATTAATACGCGAACGATCGCGGACTTAGGGGACAACATTAACATTCCAGGGACAGGGAACAAGATGTAGGTTAATTTATATAGTTTATGTGGATGGGTTTATTTATTCACTCTATCTTATGGGTGAAAAAGTTATACCAAGTTAAAAAAGTTTAGATGTGATGAATGTAACATCACTAATCATATCTAGATTTGGGTTTTACAATCTCCTATCTCATGGCAATTTGAGCTTTGAGATGTTGGATTTTCAATTAAAAAACGCAATTTGTAACTTATTTCCGCCCTTGGTCATCTGATCCAAACTAGTCAAAAATCTTGATTCTAGGATTAATCAGTTTTCTGTTAACCACCCAGAAATAAATTGACATATTTTACTGAGTGGTTAGTTATCTTAGGACATACCAACAGTGCGTAATGCCATAGACATGAGAATTTTTTGAGAATTGGCTTCTGGGCAGTCTTCACAGGGTCGTCTTTGAATATAACTGCCATCAGGTTGTAATTCCCAGGCTTGGCGATTATCTGCCAACATGATGCCTAAAATTTCTTGCAAATCTTTAGCAATATCTTGGTCTTTGATGGGGGTAATTACCTCGACTCGCCGGTCGAGATTCCGGCGCATCCAATCGGCACTACCAATATATATTTCTTCTTGTCCATTGTTATAGAAGTAATAAATGCGGGAGTGTTCTAAGAAGCGGCCGATAATGCTGATGACGCGGATATTTTCACTAATATCTTTGAGTCCTGGACGTAAGCAGCAAATACCGCGAATGATTAGATCAATTTGCACACCTGCGCGGGAAGCTTCGTAGAGAGTCGCGATAATTTGTGGGTCAACGAGGGCATTCATTTTAGCAACGATACGCCCCGAAAAACCGTTTTGGGCATTGTCGATTTCACGGCGAATTAATTCCAAAAAGCGATCGCGCATATTCACTGGTGCGACCATAATTTCTCGATAGGACTTTTGCCGTGAATAACCAGTTAAGAAGTTAAATACATCTGTTAAGTCTGCACCTAATTCTTCTCGACAACTTAATAAGCCTAAATCGGTGTACAGTCTGGCAGTTTTCTGGTTATAGTTCCCAGTACCAATATGTACATAACGGCGCATTCTGTCTTTTTCTCGCCGCACCACCATGACAATTTTGCTATGGGTTTTTAAACCCACTAAGCCGTAGACTACATGTACACCAACTCTTTCTAACCTTCTAGCCCAATAAATATTATTCTCTTCATCAAATCGGGCTTTGAGTTCTACTAAAACAGATACTTGTTTACCATTTTCTGCGGCAGCGATTAAAGCATTAACAAT
Source organism: Richelia sinica FACHB-800 (assembly GCF_014698825.1). GTDB lineage: Bacteria > Cyanobacteriota > Cyanobacteriia > Cyanobacteriales > Nostocaceae > FACHB-800. Next base: position 69,051 of record NZ_JACJTT010000001.1, on the reverse strand, counting down.
AGGTGAATCCCCAGAAGTACGGTAAAGGGTCATTTTGATGGCCAGGACATTGGGATCATGGGCCGCATGTGTAATAAACCGGACGACGGTGGCGGAAAATGATTGATAGGGATGGTGTACTAATAAGTCTTTTTCCCGAATCACAGCAAAAAAGTCTTTTCCCTCTTCAACTTCCAACCCTTCAGCATTGACACTGCTTTCTCTAATGCGTTGTAAGCGTGGAGGCACCACAGATTGACGTGGTGGGTCTTTGAGTTCTGGTAAGGGCAGGGACATGAAATACATTAAATCCCGCAGTCCCAACAGACCATCGACTTCATAGGCATCATTTTCGGTCAGTTCCAAATCTTGTAATAACCGAGAACGAACTGTTTCCGGGGTTTGAGATTGAATTTCTAGCCTCACTGGTGTGCCACCCATGCGACGTTTCCGCAGTTCCTGTTCAATGGCTAATAACAGGTCGTCAGCTTCGTCTTCTTCCAGTTCTAGGTCAGCGTCGCGGGTAATACGGAAGGGGTGATACTCTTGAATATTCATACCCGGAAACAGGGATTCCAGATTATGGGCGATCGCTTGTTCCAATGGTACACCTGTCCAATGGGCCGGCTTGCCTTGATGCTGAATCCCTAACTCTGGTGGTAAGGGCAAAAATCGCGGTAATACTTTCGGTACCTTGACTCTGGCAAAAAACTCTTCCTCTGTATCTGGGTTTTTCACCACCACTGCTAAATTCAAACTGAGATTAGAAATATAGGGAAAGGGATGGCTAGGGTCAACAGCTAGGGGAGTTAAAACCGGAAAAATCTGGTCTTCAAAATAGTTATCTAGATAATTTCTTTGTTTTTGATTCAGTTCTATGTAATCAAGAATATAAATACCGTTTTCTGCCAACAAAGGTCTTAGAACCTGTTCAAATTCCTCATTTTGTTTCTTGACTTGAGGACTCAAATGCAGGCGAATATCTTGTAACTGTTGTTGTGGTGTGCGACCATCAGGAGTTAACTGGGTTACTTTTGCTTCTACCTGTTGCTTTAAACCGGCAACACGTACCATAAAAAATTCATCTAAGTTAGAACAGAAAATCCCTAAAAACTTGAGGCGTTCCAACAGTGGGGTACGTGGATCACAAGCTTCATGGAGTACGCGATTGTTGAACTCTAACCAACTTAACTCGCGGTTGATATAGTATTGGGGTTCGGTGAGATTAATAGCAGGAGTCGTCTTTTTAGATTTAGGCATGATGACCTGGGGCTGTGAAATTTTGCCCATTAAACAGGAGAAGACCTAACTAATATAGTAAGTCCAAGTTAAGTAATATTTAACAAGGAAAATCAAGATAGAAAAATTATACCCATTGGCCCAAAGGACAGGACAAATTGAATCGCAAAAACTTGTTTGAGTTTTTAATTTTTAATTTTTAATTGGTAAGCTGTTACACATGGGAGTTGCATCATCAGGGTGGGCAAGACTTGTAGTGAGTTTGTCCAGGTATGTCCACCAGATGTGGTTTAGCTAATTACCTGGGGATTTTGTCGGTGTTTAACCATGTTCCAAGCCACACGTCGTCGTCTCGCTATTTGGTATACCTCTGTAACAGCCCTGTTACTACTACTATTTGCTAGTGGTGTTTATTTATATGTTCGTAGTACCTTGATTGAAAGGATAGATGACACCTTGAACCATGTGGTGGAAGTAGTAGAACGGTCTTTAGTCATTGAACCACTCAATAAAAATACTGAAAAACTGCGTGTCAATATAGAGGCCAGTTTTCGCAACAATGCAGATAGTGTAGAAGACGACCACATTGACTTGGAATGGTTTAGTCAAACCGGAGAATTACTTTGGTCAACGTTTTCTGCACCTTTAGATATTCCAGTTCACAACCATCGTACTGGTGAAACAGTCAAGGTTGTAGGTATGGGGGGATGGGGAGAATCTGCACAGTTATTGAGACAAGTGACCAAACGGGTAGAAATGGGAAGACAGGTGCTTGGTTATTTACGAGTTAGTCATCCCTGGTTTGAAGTTACCAAACCCAGCCGGCAGTTGATTTTGGATTTGGCTTTGGGGACATGGTTAATGGTGTTATCGGTGGCAGCTAGTGGCTGGTTTTTGTCTGGTAAAGCCATGGAACCGGTGGGGGAGTCTTATCAACGGTTGAAGCAATTTACTGCGGATGCTTCCCATGAACTAAGAAGTCCCATTGCTTTGATTCAAACAAATGTGCAAGTAGCTTTAGCAGATTTGGATTTAGTGGAGGTGGAAGAATCTACAGCCTGCCAATATCGACAACAATTAAAGTTAGTTGAACGCCTCACTCAACGGTTAGGTAAATTGGTCAATGATTTGCTATTTCTAGCACGTCAAGACAGTGGCATTAGTCAGGAAGTTTTTTCTGTTTGTCCTGTCGATGCACTGTTGATGGAAGTGGTGGAAGAACAACAACTTTTAGCCACAGAAAAGGGAATTTCCTTATCTTTGCACTTAATTGACCCGCCCCAGGATATTGACCCAGAACTATTAGAAAATTGGTTTACTTTGATGGGAAATTGGGATCAGTTGGTGCGGTTATGTACCAATTTGATTAGTAATGCGCTGCAATATACTCTAACCAAGGGGACAGTCAAGGTAGAGTTAGCCAGGATAGAAGGGATAAATCTGGTGTCGGGACTGCGTTATAGTCATCCCCAATTACAAATTAAAGTCGTGGATACGGGAATTGGTATTCCTTCAGAATCTCTCCCCCGCTTATTTGACCGCTTTTATCGAGTTGATCCGTCCCGGTCTCATCAGACACTCAAGCCAGCAAAAGAACGTACTACTGGTTCAGGATTAGGATTAGCGATCGCTCAAGCTATTGTCGAACATCATCAAGGACAAATACAAATCGAAAGTAGTCTTGGCAAAGGTACTACATTTACTGTGACTTTACCTATAAATCTAGAGTCATAATTTCGTCTTTTGTATTTGCTTCCTGTGATAGATGGAGACTAATTAATTTACTTATTAATTTAGGAATATAGCAGTCTAATTTGACTTGTAAATCTAGGGAAAAGAACAGGGAATAGGAAGAAAGAGAGAGGTTTACATATCATTGCAGACGGCTCAATAATTGGTCATGGGTGACAGAAATTCATGATGTTAAAATTCCTATGGGAGTGTAGCGACAGATGCCTATAACTATCCGAGAAGATGTTGCCTACATTTTACTCAAAAAAATTAATGAATCTGGCTCAGGAATGCACGAAGTACATTTTACCAAAGATGACTTTCCTGGTCACAATATTACCATAGCTAATTTTTTAGGACATTTAGATTATTTAAATCAAAATCACTATATTCGTGCAGAATTCACAGGTAATGCCTATGGAAATCAAGAAGATGTACCTGATTTGATTAATCCTCCAGAATTTGATTTAAGAATAGCTAATACTTATAGTGCGAAGGATGGGCCATTATCCCATTTGATTACTTTCAAACAGGCAGAAATCACAGAAAAAGGACAACAATTACTAGAAAAATTAGCTAATAATTTAGCCAATGCCCCAGCAGAAAATGGTCATAAGGCTATAGATACAAAAAATCTGCCATTTCTAGAGAAGGTAATGGCCAAAAGTGGTGTACATGATATTTTCGATGCCAGAGATTTAACAGAAGTGGTCTTTCGCGTCATGCGAGATTTAATGACTACGGAAGCAGCAGATAGAGTGGAAGCAGAACTACATAAACCAGCGGAAACAACGGAAGATAGGTCTTTACAACTAGAAATTGCCGATTTGTGGCATGATACTAACCCAATTGTGGCGTTTTTAAGTCGAGTACGTCCACCTTGGCAAGGACCGGGCATTTTCAAGATAGATAGCGATCGCTTTTTGTTTCGTGTGGAAAATGAAGGGCCAATGCCACCTACGGTAGAGAGGGAAACTCTGGTAAAAGCTGTATTTTCTGCCACCAAAGACGAATTATCCCCCGACAGAATTGCAGAAATTGCTACTTGGTTACCTGACCATATTCATCAATTGTGGCAAGAAGCATGAACAATTAAAAATTCAACATTCATAGCAATGGACAGAACGGTTAGAACATTAACTAACACTTAGACAGGCAAAGGTTTTTAGCACTGTAACCCCGTTCGCGGAGCGTGGCGTTAGCCATAGGGGTGCGCCAGTCGCTCATGGGGGTTTCCCCCAAGACCGCGCTGGCTTACCTGTCACCTGTTTCATAGCAATTTCCTTCATCTTTTCATGGAGTAAAAATGAATATAAATCAGCGAACATTTCGCCAATATGTGCAAATATTGGGGACTATTTGTGGTGGTTTACTTATGGGGTTACCTGCCATCAATCAAGTTATGGCACAACAAACTACTCCTAAAGTTAACCCCTGTCCCCGTATTTTTTACGAAGAACCTCATAATAATCGCGTTTTAGTTCCCCGAGGTTGTCCTCCCAATGCTTTAACCCAAAGGCTATTGGAACAAGGTCTTTTACCCTCTGCGGCAAATCCATCAGCACAACAGACTCCCTTCGGTGTAGGTGGTGAAGCGCCTTCAGTGGTTAATCCTAACCCCAGCATCTTTAATGAAGCACCTTATAATCGTTCCCCCCGTGGTGTGCAGTCGGAAGGTTCTACCCTTCCAGAACCGACTATTCGGCCAACACCACCCACTACTCAACCAGGAACAAGATTCAGGACTCAAACTCCACCAGCGCCAGTCCCGGTCATGAGAATTGCTCTCGCTAATGGCACAGTTAATATCAGGTTAGAAAATAATACTGGTGCAAATGTCACCTATCAAGTGATTGGTGATACAGCCCCCCGTTCATTAACAGGTAAATCCTACGTGATGTTACGAGGGTTAAAGGCACCAATCACATTAACATTCCAACGGGAAGATGGTGGATTTTTACAAGTAACTCCTCAACCTGGGGAAAATGTCGGTAATTTGAATGTGACATTGCAAGAAACAACAGATTTTAACCAAGATAGAAAATCGTTGCGAATTCAAGACACTGGTGGAGTTTTATTGAACTAACCATCAAGGTGTTTATTTGTTGGGTAAATTAGTCAACCGATCTAAAACAAAGGCTTCTTGCTTTTTGTCATCTAACTTTCTAGTTAGAGTCAGGGCCTGTTGATATAAATTCCGGGCTTGGGTGTATTTACCAATTTTTTCATACATTTGCCCAGCAGAGGCAAAATATTTGAGTTCTTCTACAGGATTATTTAAAAATTGGGCGATGGCTAACCTTTGGTCTAGTAATTCTATGGCTCTTTCATATCTTTTTACAGCACTATGGGCAATCACTAAACCATCAATAGCCCGTAATTGATTACCTCGGTCAAAATGAACTTTTGCTAACCGCATAGCCGCACCATAAGCACCAATAGTATTGTCATAATCTCCTGCGGCTAAATAGGCATCACCTAAGTTATTCAAGGTATTGGCTTCACCAATAACATCATTGGTTTGGCGACGGAAAATTAAGGCAGTTTCACAAACTTTTATAGCTTGATTATAGTTACCTAATCTTGTATATACCAAGCCCAAATTGCTTAAAGAAAGTCCTTGACCTTCAATATTTTCTAAGTTGCGAGCAATTGCCAAGGCATCTTGAATTGTTTGACCCGCAGCCTTGGCTTCACCTTTTTGCAATAACAGGGTGCCAAGATTGTTGAGGGCAAAGATTTGGGCTTCAAAATCTTTATTATCACGAGCTATCCCTACTCTCCGCCTTAAGGCATCTTCGGCATCTTTTAAATTACCTAATTGTAAATAAGCTCCTGCTAATAAATCATAGGTTAAACCTTGAGAGTTCACATCACCAAGGATGCGATATATATCTAGTGCTTCTTGCCCGGATTCTACAGTTTTAGCGGCAAATCCTGCTGCTAATTGTTCTCTACCTATCCGCAGCAAACTATCAGCATAATCTCTATATGTCCGTTCATCTCTAGATACTGATAGAGGACGGTGCATTTGTTTGGTAATATCAATAGCAATGGCTGAATTTGGCATTAGCAAAACAGCCAATAATAAAGCATAAAAACTTCGGGATTGCCATTTTTGTATATGGCGAAATTCCCCGCAATTTTGAAAATTTAAAATAGATAGCCCTGGTAATAAATGCCTCGGTTTCATAACGCTCACCCGTGAAATTTCGGCTCTCAGTAAAATCTCTGTAATGGGAATTAAAGACCGGATATATTCACGTTGATACTTGAGCTTAAGATGGCAAATTCTCTTCTAAGTAAATCACGCGAATATCGGCCGGCAGTTTGTCTTCTAGCATACGATATCCTTCTTGCAGAAGATCACTAACTTCACTGGGGGAAATTTGTTCTCCTTCCGCTTGCAGGTATGCTGCTATTCTAGTTTCGCTCCAATGGAAGGTTTGTGCCATCACTAGCATTAAACGTAATAGGGGTGGTATTTGGTCTAATGCCTGTTCAACATAACACCACAGGGGTGGAGAAGACCCTTGAAGAGAATAATGGATAGCTTCGGTGGGTGGTAGTTGAATTTCGTTGATGCAGAAGGCGGTCATGTTAATTAGCCAGTTTTGCAAGCTAAGACCATCCTGACCTACTTCTGGGCTGTTGAGATTGAGTCCACCTAGTTCATAGTAAATATGTCTCCAGGTGAGGGCAAATAGATAATCTGCCTGGACGGGCGATCGCGCCGAATGGCGAATCAAGGTGTAGACTATAGGACTATAACGGCAAAAAATCACCGTAAAATACTTGCCATGATCTGGATATTGCTGAAATAAACTCAGCAATTCTTGGTCGCTGTGGTGAAACAACGACTTCACCAATGGGTGATTAGCTTCGGGAAAATGGGGAATTTGCATTGTCACCATATCAATCGATTCTGCCAGGCATTTATTAGGTTAATAATGCTCAAAATTATCTCAAATTCGCTTGAGTGTCCATTTTGAACATATAATATGGGGTTATTTGCCACGAACTGCAAATACTCAAGGAATGCTCATACGTTATTTTTGTTTTTTGGTTAATCAAAAGTGAACGTGCAGGAACAAACAACACAAGATATTAATTTAGACCAATCTTTATCTGGTTATGACTATGTGCTGCCACCAGAACTGATAGCCCAAAACCCGGTGGTTCCTAGAGACAGTTCCCGCTTACTAGTGGTCAATTCCCCAGAAACTGGTAAAACTCTTCCTCCTCTACACCATATTTTCCGTGATTTGCCTACACTTCTCCGTCCCGGTGATTTGTTGGTAATGAATAATACGAAGGTCATTCCTGCCCGGTTGTATGGACGTAAGGCCACAGGGGCAGAAGTGGAAGTATTACTGTTAGAAGAACGGCAGCATAATTGTTGGTTGGCTTTGGTTAAACCGGGAAAGCGGTTTAAATTGGGTAGTCAAATTATTTTTGATGGTCATCATGGACAAGAATCTGACCATCCGTTAACAGCTACAGTGATGGCATCAGACCCAACCACTGGGGGGAGATTGTTACAGTTTAATTTACCAGAGCATGTTTCCCTGGTGCAGGTGTTAGAAAAGTTTGGGGAAATACCGCTACCACCGTATATTACAGGTTCAACGGCGGCTGGCGACCAGTATCAAACAGTGTATGCTAACCAACCTGGTGCGATCGCTGCACCAACAGCTGGATTACATTTTACACCGGAATTATTAGAAAAACTGCGGAATATTGGCATTAATCAAGCTTTTCTCACCCTCCATGTGGGTGTAGGCACATTTCGCCCTGTGGAAGTGGAAGATGTCACCACTCACCAAATGCACGAAGAATGGATAGAAGTACCACCAGAAACCGTAGAACAAATTCGGGCTACTAAGGCGGCTGGAGGGCGCATTATTGCCGTGGGAACAACGGTGGTTAGGGCTTTAGAAGGGGCGGCACAATCAGGGGAATTACAGCCCTTTGTGGGTAAAACTAATTTGTTTATTTACCCTGGCTATGAATGGCAGGTGGTAGAAGGGCTAATTACCAATTTTCACTTACCCCGTTCTAGCTTGTTGATGTTGGTTAGCGCCCTGATAGGCAGAATCAGGCTATTGAAAATTTACCAAGAAGCGATCGCATCACTGTATCGTTTCTACTCCTTCGGTGATGCCATGTTGATTTTACCGGAAGGTCAAGGGATTGAGTAAAAAATTTAAATTTTGAGTAAAAGAGTTTAAATTTTTCGTGTAGTTATGGGTATCCTGACTATGTAAATACTTAGCCCCGAAGCATCAAATATGTACACCAGGGGCGGGATAGTAAGTAAAAAACTAATCTATGTTTGAGCAAATTTCATCTCGTCAATGGTTGCAGGGGCTATCCCTGGTAGGTTTTTCCAGCAAGTTAGGACAAAAGCTATTATTAGCTTCCTCACTGTTTGTCCTCTTGACCCTACCCACCAAATTAGTGGCACAAAATGTCGTCTCACAAGATTTGGAAACAGCTAGCTTGTATCAACAGGGAGTCATCCGTTATCAAAACAATGACTTACCTGCTGCCGAAGCGGCTTTCCGTCAAGCTTTGCAGCGTGACCCCAATATTGCCGCAGCGAGGAATTTTCTGGGGAATATTCTCTTGCGACAAAATCGGCTGGAGTTAGCTGGACAAGAATATAGTGAAGCAATTCGGCTAAATCCGAATTTCGGTGAAGCTTATTACAATTTAGGTCTGGTTTTACACAAACAAGGACAACAACAAGCTGCCGTCAGTGCCTACCGTCAAGCCTTAACCTTTAACCCCACCATGGCTGCCACCCATTATAATTTAGGGTTAGCACTGTATGAGCAAGGACAGTATCAAGAAGCGATCGCTGCTTATCAACAGGCAATTAATCTAGATAACAGTAATACGGATGCTTATTTAAATTTAGCCCTGGTTTTGCAAAAGGACAATCAAATTGACCAGGCGATTGACACCTACCGTCAAGTTTTAAAGTTAAATCCCGAACTCGGCGTAGCTTACAATAATTTGGGCAGTTTATTGTCTATGCAAGGCAAAAATGCCGAAGCAATTACTGTTTATCAACAAGCAATTCGCCTCAATCCTAAAAACGCCCTCGCTCTCTATAATTTAGGAGTGGCGCTATACAATCAAGGCGATATCAATAACGCCAAGAAATCTTTCAGTCGGGCTTTAAATGAATATACCCGACAAGGCGACACAGAAAAAACTGAAAATATCACCCAGATGTTACAGCAATTAGGGCAAAATGTCACATCTAAAACCCCGGAAGTGAAGCAATAAAATAGATGACCTTAGATAACGGTAGGGTGCGTTATAGCAACGCTTAACGCACCGATAATATAAACATGTGGTGAAAATTAAATGTGCATTTCCTGGAAACATTGTAGAGATTTTCCATGGAACGTCTCTACTTTTCTGGAGATGTCTAATATGGTTTGTGACTAAATTGGTAACCGATTAATATCTTTATTACAACCAATCACAACCATAGCTGAACCTCTTTCTAAGCGTTTGGTAGGTTCAGGGTTAATCAAAAATTTTCCATCCTGACTCACTGCTAACAAATTTAAGCCATAGCGGTTACGCAATTGAATTTCTGTAATGGTTTTACCGTGAAATTCATCAGGAACAAGTAACTCGACAATACTGTTATCTGGGTCAAGGTCAAATCGTTCTAAAATTGAGGGTTTGGTCAGGGTTCTCGCTAAAGCAGAACCAGCTTCATATTCAGGAAACACAACATGATCTGCACCCACTCTTTTTAGCAACTTGCAGTGAACTTCACTAGAAGCTTTTGCTACTACATGGGGCACACCACCTTCTTTCACATTCAGAGTGGTGATAATACTTTCTTGAATATAATTACCAATGGCAACAATGACTGTATCAAATTCAAAAATCCCTGCTTCTCTCAAAGCCGCAGGTTCAGTAGAATCTATCTGCAAAGCATGACCAACTATATCTTCTGTTAATGCCTCTGATACCCGTTTTTCATCTACATCTGTAGCTAAAACTTGATAACCTAAATTATGCAGAGTGGCACAAACAGCCCGACCAAATCGACCTAAACCAATCACGGCAAATTGGTGGTTATCTTTTCGGAGACTCCGCAAGAATTTTAATGATGACAGATTCATAATTTCTGTTGTTATTGATGTTTTTACAAGGAAATTTTTATTGATTAGCCCACCAGTAAATTTTCTTCAGGATAGTGGACTCTGCTAGGACGAGGGTCACCTAAAATTGCTGACATTAATAATAGAACCCCGACTCTACCGATATACATTGTGGTAATAACAATTATCTTGGCTACGACGGAAAGACTACTAGTTATACCGGTGGATAATCCCACTGTAGCAAAAGCAGATACCACTTCAAACAAAATCTGAATAAAATCAAATTTTGGGTCAGTTACACTAATTAAAAGTGTGGCAAAAAGCACCGTAGCGAATGAACCTAATACGACTCCTACAGCCTTTAAAATAAGTGAAACAGCTATTTTTCTCTCGTAGAGTAAAACATCTTCTTTGCCCTGTAAAATCGATTTTGTACAACTAGTTAACACCCGCAAAGTAGTAGTTTTTATCCCCCCGCCAGTGCCACCAGGGCTAGCACCAATAAACATTAAAACGATGGTGATAAATAAAGCAGCATCTGTCATTTTTCCAAAATCAACGGTGTTAAAACCAGCAGTTCTGGGCGTAACAGATTGAAACCAAGCAACTAGAAATTTATCTGCTAAATTGAGGTTACCAAATATTTCATGATTCCGTTGTTCGATAGTGAGAAAGAGAAAAGTGCCTAGCACTAATAACAAGATTGTTGTGCTAGTAGCAACTTTAAAATCCAAGGATAAATTAAAATTATTGGCTGATTTATTAATTTTTTCCCTGAGCCAAATATACATTTCTAAAATTACTTGATAGCCAATACCGCCAAAGATAATTAAGGTAGTAATCGTGAAAACCACTAAAGGCGAGGATTGATAGCCAATTAAATTATCTTTGAATAAGCTAAATCCGGCATTATTCCAAGCATTGACACTATGAAATATGGCTAGCCATAGACCATAATTCCAGCCATGTTCAGGCACAAATGCTGGTAAGAGTAGAAAGATGCCAGTAATTTCAAAAATTAAGGTGGTCGCAATAATTGAGCGAATAATTTGGCTGCTACCACTCATGCCTGGTCGATCCAAAGCTTGTTGAATTGCTATTTTTTGGCGTAGGTCAAATTTTCGCCCAATTAACAAAATCAGAAAAGTGGTAGTGGTCATATAACCCAAACCGCCAATTTGGGCTAAAAGGGCAATAAAAAATTGACCCCAAAAAGAGAAATATGTGCCAGGGTCAACTACTGATAAACCTGTGACGCATACCGCCGAAGTTGAAGTAAACAGTGCCACAATTGGGTCATTCCAGTTACCACTGCTAGTGGCAAAGGGCATCATTAACAGAATGGTTCCCAATGTGATTACTGCTAAAAATCCCAAACAAATTGTCCGAGAAACAGTCATAAGACTTCAAGTTTTCCAACGCAAAATTAATTATCTCACTGCGGCTAGTACCATTGCCTGAAAGTCAAAAGTTAGAATTCAAAGGGCGGATACTCTTTGATGTACTTTTATCACTTACAAAACAAGATTAATTGAATTAAAAGCACACATGGTAGCCTACCAATATGTTGTTTTAATTTTGCTCAGTTTTTGACACGAGTGAGTTTATGAGTACAATACTTTACCAGCAAATTAGACACTTTTATGATGCTTCTTCCAGTTTATGGGAACAAGTTTGGGGAGAACACATGCACCACGGCTACTATGGACCCGACGGTAGTGAAGAAAAAGACCGTCGTCAAGCACAGATAGACTTAATTGAAGAGTTGCTGCAATGGTCAGGGGTGACAACAGCAGAGAATATTTTAGATGTGGGTTGTGGGATAGGAGGCAGTTCTTTATACTTAGCAGATAAGTTCGGTGCTAAGGCTACCGGAATTACGTTGAGTCCGGTACAGGCAAAAAGAGCAACAGAAAGGGCTATAGCTGCGAATTTAAGCCATAGGAGTGAGTTTTTGGTCGCAAATGCCCTAGAAATGCCCTTTGTTGATAATTCCTTTGATTTGGTGTGGTCTCTAGAAAGTGGTGAACATATGCCAGATAAAGTCAAGTTTTTACAGGAGTGTTATCGGGTGTTGAAGCCTGGGGGGACTTTAATTATGGCAACTTGGTGTCATCGACCAACGGATACATCACCACTAACTGAGGATGAACAGAAGCATTTACAGGATATTTATCGGGTATATTTTTTACCCTATGTAATTTCCTTACCAGAATATGAAGCGATCGCAGGGCAATTACCATTACATCATATCCGTGCTGCTGATTGGTCAATGGCAGTTGCACCTTTTTGGCAGGTGGTGATTAGTTCTGCACTGACTCCTAGCGCTATTATCGGCTTATTCCGTTCTGGTTGGAGTACAATTCAGGGGGCCTTGTCTTTGGGGTTGATGCGTCGCGGTTATGAACGGGGGTTAATTCGCTTTGGTTTAATCTGCGGTAATAAATAAGGCCCGCAGAAACAGTATTAAAAATCTTTTCCTGTTCTCCACGTTTTTGATGTCATTACCATTCAAAATTCACTTCTGAAAATGAATCAATTCTTTCAACAAAATTATCCGTTTTTCCCTGGAAAATGGTTTGATGCTTTTTGGCGGTTTTCTCGTCCCCATACAATTATTGGCACCAGTTTAAGTGTTTTGGGGTTATATTTGCTCACCTTGGGTGTGACTGCTAGTAAATTTCCTGGTATTCCCATCGGGCAATTTTTCGCCACTTGGTTAGCTTGTTTATGTGGCAATATTTATATTGTGGGTTTAAATCAATTAGAAGATGTAGAAATTGATAAAATCAATAAACCCTATTTGCCTTTAGCATCGGGAGATTTTACAAAATCCCAAGGACAATTAATTGTCATTTTAACTGGGATTTTTGCCTTAGTTATTGCTTTGTTCAGTGGGCCATTTTTATTTTGGATGGTGGCAATTAGTTTAGCTATTGGTACAGCCTATTCTTTACCACCAATTCGCTTAAAACAGTATCCTTTTTGGGCGGCTTTATGTATTTTTAGCGTCCGGGGTACTATCGTAAATTTAGGTTTATTCTTACATTTTAGTTGGCTATTTCAACGTAGCCAAGGCATACCTAGGGCAGTTTGGGCACTAACGGTGTTTATTTTGGTATTTAGTTTCGCGATCGCGATTTTTAAAGATATACCCGATATGGAGGGCGATCGCTTCTACAATATCACAACTTTGACCATCCAGTTGGGACAGAAAGCGGTATTTAAACTAGCCCGTTGGGTGTTAACTATTTGCTATGGGGGGATGATTTTTGTCGGCTTATTCAAACTGGCAGAAGTAAATCCTATCTTTTTGGTAATTACACATATCATTATTCTGGTAGTGATGTGGAGAAAAAGCCGGGAAGTAGACTTAGAAAATAAAAGTGCGATCGCTAATTTCTACCAATTTATTTGGAAACTGTTTTTCGTTGAATATTTAGTTTTTCCTCTTGCTTGTATTTTCGGGTAAAATTACCACCATGTTAGAAAATTTCTTGCCCACTAATATTATTGCCATTGGGGTAGTATCTGCTAGTGTTATCTTGCTTGTATACTTTGCAGTTAAAACCTTAATTACTGCTAATTTATTTCAGCAAGGTACGAATCTTTATCAAGCAGAGGATTATCAAGGTGCAGAAGCAGCTTTTCGTAAGGTGATAGCGATTAATTCTACTAATGATGTAGTGCGGTTGTTGTTAGGAGACACTTTAAGTAAACAAGGCAATCATACAGAAGCAATTGCCTTATTTCGAGAAGTCATCAATCGCAGTCCCAAAAATCCCCAAGCGTATTTAAGACTGGCAAATATTCTCATGCAGCAGGAACAAACAGAGGAAGCGCAAATTAATTTAAAACAAGCGCGGGATTTACTGATGAAGCAGCGTCAACCAGAAACAGCCAAAAGGTTATCAGTTTTATTAGACAAGATGGATGCTAAAGCCAAGGTGAAATAACTGCTGATAATATTGGATGACAATACTGTTACATATAGAGTAGGTGACAGGTGACAAAAAGAGAGGGGGAGAGAGGGGAAGGAAAGAGAAGATATTCGTCCTTATCTCCTTTGTCTTCCTTGTCCTCCGTTTTCCCCATCAGCAAATGGCAACCCACAGTGCTAAAAGCCTTTGGCTGTCTAAGTTTTAGTGTTAGTTCATGTCCTAACTTCTTTGTCCACAACTATAAATGTCTCGTTGGGTTTAGCATTGCTAAACCCTTACCCACATCGGTGATATCTATACCAATCTCATACAACCTAATGATAAATTTGACTATAAAGATATTGTTTTAAAAATTATTTGGTGTTGGTAAATGTAAATCTTTGAAAAGATAGATTTATTGCTAGATTTGATTTAGGTTAAAATGATTATAAATATTGGCATAAACATTTAACAAATATTCATTCATCAACAATTATTAAAAACGGGATTATCACCAAATACAGGAAATTAGATAATGAAAAAAATAAACAAGTTATTAGTATTAGCTATTATCAGTTTGTGGGTGACACAGGCTAATGTTGCCTGGGGAAAAAGTAGGGGTGATAATGCTCAAGAAAGTCAAGGAACTTATCAAGTAAAAATTGGTGAAAGTAATCCTCAAGCATTAGCAAGATTTGAAAAAGGACAAAATCTCTATATAAAAGGAGATTTTAAGGGTGCAGAAGCGGCTTTTCGGGAAGCGATCGCACTAGACCCAGCTTTTGCCCCAGCTTATGTGGGTTTGGGTAATGCTTTAGATGACCAAGGCAAATCACAAGCAGCGATCGCTAGTTATAATCAAGCTATTCAATTAGATCCCCAATCTCCAGAAGCCCATTTTAATTTGGGTTTAACTTTGGCCAAATTAGATCGATATGCAGAAGCAATTGCCGAATATCAAAAAACCATTAACTTAAATCCCCAATATGCCCGTGCTTATTATTCATTGGGGAATATTTATTATTATCAAAATAACCTAAAAGCTGCCATTACGAATTATCAAGCAGCAGTACGTTTAGACCCGAAAAATATTAAGGCTTATATTAGTTTGGGTAATGCTTTATATGACCAAAATAAAATTACTGAAGCTATTACTCAATATCAACAAGCCATTAGTCTTGACCCTGAGAATGCTGAACCTCATTATTATTTAGGCAGTGCTTTATATGACCAAGGGAAAACGGCAGAAGCGATAGCTGAATATCAAACTACCATTCGCTTGCGTCCTGATTATGCACAGACCTATGTCAAGCTAGGCAATGCTTTATATGATCAGGGAAAAATGGATGATGCGATCGCTCAATACCAAAAAGCGATTAGTCTCGACCAGCAAAACACCGATGCTCATTACAATTTAGGTAATGCCTTATATGAACAAGGCCAATTAACAGCCGCTGCGACTGAATATTCAACTGTGATTAAACTGCAACCTAGAAGTGCCAAGGCCTATACAGGTTTAGCTAATACTTTGGATGACCAAGGTCAAGTTCAAGCAGCCATTAGTAATTATCAAAAAGCCATTAGTATCGACCCCAATTATGGCTATGCTTACTATAATTTAGCAATTACGCTCCACAAACAAAAACGAGTAGATGAAGCCCTCAAACATCTGAACAAAGCCAGAGATTTATTCCAATCACAGAAAAATCAAGATATGTTGGAACAGGTGAATAAGCTGTACCAAGATATCAACAGCCGCATCAATTAAATTTTAGAAATTAACCATGATGGCAAACAGGGGCAAAGTTTACCTGGTAGGTGCAGGGCCTGGAGATGTGGAATATTTGACGGTGAAAGCTTACCGTCTTTTAGCCAAATCCCAAGTCCTAATTTATGATGCCCTGGTGGATCAACAATTATTAGATTGTGTCCCCCCAGATTGTTTAAAAATCGATGTCGGTAAACGTGGTGGTAAACCCAGTACACCCCAAACAGAAATTAATCAATTATTAGTGAAATATTGCCAGGGAGGAAAACAAGTCGTTCGCTTAAAATCTGGTGATCCATTTATTTTTGGACGGTGCGTGGCAGAAATTGAGGCTTTAAAAGCCGCTGGCTGTGATTTTGAGGTGGTTCCGGGTATTTCCTCAGCCTTAGCAGCACCATTACTCGCAGGAATACCTTTAACAGATACCGTCCTCAGTCGGTGTTTTGCCGTATTGACAGCCCATGAACCAGAGGTTTTAGACTGGGAAGCACTGTCACGGTTAGAGACCTTGGTGATTTTGATGGGGGGTCAGAATTTACCAGAAATTATCCATCAACTGCGACGATATCAGCGATCGCTTTCCACACCTATTGCCATCATCCAGTGGGCAGGAACTCCCCGTCAAGCAATTTGGCAAGGGGAACTAGGTAACATTCTGGAACTAACTGCGGGCATCTCCCTTTCCCCAGTCGTCATTGTGATTGGTGAAGTTGTAGGCCTACAACCCTACTTGACCTGCGAGAATAAAACTGAAAGCCTAAACTAAAGCTATTATTCCCACTCAGTTATCTATGTCCAGCCATCTTCCCCTTGCAGGTAAAACCATTTTGGTCACTCGTTCCCTTGGTCAGTCTAATCAATTTAGCGATCGCCTCACCGCCGCAGGTGCTAAAGTGATTGAAATGCCTGCTTTGGAAATTGGCCCCCCTAGTAGTTGGGAACCATTAGATCAAGCGATCGCAAATTTAAGTAGTTTTGACTGGTTAATTCTCACCTCTACCAATGGTGTAGACTACTTTTTCTCCAGACTCCGCACCGCAGGCCACAATTTCCATGACTTAGCTGGTGTAAAAATTGCTGTAGTGGGAGAAAAAACTGCCCAAAGTTTAAAAACCCAAAATATCCACCCCGACTTTATCCCCCCTAACTTCGTTGCTGACTCCCTAGTAGAAAACTTCCCTGAACAACTCCCAGGTAAAAAGATTTTATTTCCTAGAGTAGAAAGCGGTGGACGAGAAGTCTTAGTTAAAGAACTAACCGCTAAAGGTGCAGAAGTTTTAGAAGTTCCCGCTTATGAATCCTGCTGTCCCCAAAGTATTCCCCCCGCAGCAGAATTTGCCCTACTCAACCGCAACATAGATGTAATTACCTTCGCTAGTTCCAAGACAGTGCAATTTTTCTGTCAACTAGCAACCAATCTCCTTCCTCAACCACCAGCAACTTACCTGCAAGACGTTTGTATTGCCTCCATTGGCCCCCAAACCTCAAAAACTTGTCAAACCCTATTCGGTCGCGTCGATGTGGAAGCACAAGAATACACCCTCGAAGGCTTAACCCAAGCTTTAATTAAATGGGCAACTTCTGGATATGAATAGGGGAAAACACAAACGCTTAATTGGCTTAACTGGTGGTATTGCTACTGGTAAAACTACAGTAGCTGACTATTTAGCCAGTAAGTATCACGTACCAATTTTAGATGCAGATATCTATGCTAGAGATGCGGTGGCTTTAGATTCACCAATTTTGACCAAGATTGTCCACAGGTATGGTGAAGGTATTTTACTTGCAGATGGCAACCTCAATCGTCCAAAATTGGGAGAGATTATCTTTAACCAAACCCATGAACGTCAATGGTTAGAGAGTGTTATCCATCCCTATGTAGGCGATCGCTTCCGTCAAGCTATGATGGAATCTACCGCCCCAACCTTAGTATTAGTCATCCCTTTATTATTTGAAGCTGGGTTACAACACCTATCCACAGAAATTTGGGTAGTCTCCTGTTCTCCACAACAACAACAGCAGAGATTAATCCAGCGTAATCATTTAACCCCAGAACAAGCCGCTGCCAGAATTAACAGCCAGTTCCCCTTAGCAGAAAAAGTCGCCCTAGCTGACGTGGTGTTAGACAACTCCTCTTCTCTGGAGTTTCTGCTTCAGCAGATAGATATAGCATTTCATCGCTAGTAGTAGTTAATAGACATCTGGTGAATTAAATATGCGTTTCCTGTCATACCAATTTTTTCTGAAGATGCACAGAATAACACCCCCTCCCTTGCCAAGCGAAACTGAGGGTCAATATATGCAGCCACACAAAGAAACGGTATAACCCTTGTAGAGACGTTACATTTAACGCCTCTAAAATCTTGTTCGGAGATGCCTTGGTTTATCCCTCCCCTTACCTGCATCGTCAGTATTTATCCACAGAAAATATTACAGTAATAATGACTTTCGCCTAAGTACCAATACTGGCAAAATTCATTTTTCCCTGAGAATATTTGCTTACTTACTTAGTCCCCACATAAATGATCTCGATAAAAAGAATTAACAAGAAATTCATCCAAAATTTAACAACCTTCTTGAATTACTGATTTAAAATAAGAAATTAAAGTTACCCCATCAACTGGAGTTAGTAAACAAATTTTGTCAACTCAGCCACTAGTAATTAAGCTATGCCTGGAACTGAGAGAAACACTTGAATACAAATAGCATATTCCGTGTTTCTACCTGATATTGATCTGATCATTTTTCGCGGGTGCTGACTTTATTAACCGAAAAAGTCGTAACTCATCAATTCATCTTTCCCCTTATTTATCCAGTTTCAGAAAACCCATAATCTCAGTTAAAAATGATTGTTTGAGGAGACTTGACTTATGTATTTAATCAAAACAGGTAGAAAATTTAACTGGAACATTCTCAACTTCTTTGGGTCTAGTTCTTCACCAGTCCAGGAAGTAAAAAAACAACAAAAAGTTCATGACTATAGTCATTTGATTTGGGGTATTGATTACGTATTTGATTGGCTACAGCAAGAACAAAAAGCCTGCATGACTGCCTGGGGTAAAGATATTAAAGCTGGTGACCAAATTATTTTAAAAAAAGACAATCAATCACACCGCTATCAAATTGAAGAAATTGATTACTACTCCGACCCTGCTGATATGTGGATAGCACTCCTCAAGCAAATAGGATAATTTTCATCCCCAGGTGGGAAAAGTTTATTTTCACCCTAGGAAACGGCTGTGGAAGTACATGCTAAAAGAGTCTGGACAATTTGTTGAATTGTAATCGGCTTACTAATATAGTCATCCATTCCTGCCTCTAAACAAGCAAAGCGATCGCTTGCTAACGCACTGGCTGTCATGGCCACGATACGAGGTTGATTAATTGGCATTTGGCGAATCAGTTGCGCTGCCGTCAAACCATCCATCTCTGGCATTTGCACATCCATCAAAACAACATCATAGGATTTGTTTTGGACTGCTGTTACAGCTTCTATGCCATTGTTAGCAAGGTCGATTTGATAACCCAGCTTGGTGAGGATTTGACGAGCTACTTTTTGATTAACTATATTATCTTCTACTAATAGAATTTTTAAGGGGCCTGTTTGAGCGATCGCTTGCTCAATTTCTAGCTGGGTGGCAGAAAGCTGTGTAGTTTTTTCTGTCTCGGTAACTAAGGATAATACAATATGGAAATAGAACGTGGTTCCCTGTTGAGTGAAATCAGGTGTCCAATTCCGGGGAGGATCACCGCCAACATGACCCCCACTCTCTACCCAAATAGCGCCTCCCATCAACTCCACTAAACTCTTGCAGATAGTTAAACCTAGACCAGTACCGCCATATTTACGACTAATAGACGGGTCAGCTTGGATGAAGGGTTGAAACAGTTTCAGAATGCGATCGCTCTTAATGCCAATCCCCGTATCTTGAATTGAAAATAATAATTGTAATTTATCATTCTCCTGCCTTCCATTACTAACTACAGAAATATTCACAGTTCCCTGTTCTGTAAATTTAATGGCATTTCCCACAAGATTAAGAATAATTTGCCGAAATCGAGTGCTATCACCAATAAAAAATTTAGGAATATCTGGTTGACTAGTATATTGCAAATGAATATTTTTATCTAATGCCTGTTGATGTAGCAGATTGTAAACAGATTGTAAAACATCTTCTAAACTAAAAACATTTTGATCTAACTCCACCACACCCGACTCAATTTTCGAGAAATCAAGAATATCATTGATGATAGTTAAAAGTGCAGTACCGCTATCTCGAATAGTTTGGACAAAATCTTGTTGTATATCTGTGAGATTGCTATTGGCAAGTAACTCTGCCATCCCCAACATGCCATTCATAGGAGTCCGAATTTCATGGCTCATATTGGCTAAAAATTCACTTTTTGCTTTAGTTGCTGCTTCTGCGGCTTCCTTCGCTTGTTCTAAAGCTATTTCTGCCAATTTTCGCTCTGTGATATCTTTAAGTACACCAATCACACAATCTTGTTCATTCAATTTTTCTCGTTTCGCAGAAAGCAAAACATTCTTAGCTACCCTTGATTTTGTGCGGATGACAACTTCAAAATTTTGGATTATTCCTACTTGAGTTAAGGTTTTTCTAAAGTAGTATAAATCTTCAATATTATCCCAAAGTTCCAATTCTACGCAGGTTTTATTGACGACTTCATCCGATGTCACTCCTAAAAATTGACAGAAACTTTCATTCACATTTAAACATCTGCCTTCTATCAAAGTAGCAATCCAAACTGGATCAGGATTATTATTAAAAATAGTTAAAAATTTAGTTTCTGATTCTTGCAGCTTAATTTCTGCCTGTTTGCGAGTTGTAATATCACGGACTGTAACTGCCAATCCATCTCCTACTTTTACTGCCACATAATGAAACCAAGAAGACTCTTCGAGAGGATAGTACAAATCATCGGTGAGACAATTTCCTGTTTCTACCACTTCCACAAACTTATTAAATAGGGTGGGATCTAAATAATTCAATAATTCTTTAACTGATGATTTTTTGAGTAATTCTTCACGGCTTTTTCCTAAAGCCTTAGAAAGCATAGGATTGACTACTAAACAGCGAAAATCTTCAATTTTACCAGTGATGAGATTGCGAATAGTTTGCATCGCAGCAATCCCATCTAGAGAACTATTTAAAATACTAGAAAGGATTGACCTGGACTGATAGAGCATCTCTTCAGTTTCTCGGCGTTTAGCAATTTCATTTAATAAAAAAAGTTTATGCTTCTGAATTGTTAATTGGTTTTCTAACCTAGCCACTACTTCTTCTATTTGGAAAGGTTTGGTAATATAATCTACTCCCCCCACTTGAAAAGCTTTCACCTTGTCAAAAGCTTCATCTAAAGCACTAACAAATATGACAGGAATATCTCGCAACTCTAAATCTGCTTTGAATGCTTGACAAACTTGATAACCATCCATTTCTGGCATCTTAATATCTAAAAGAATTACATCTGGTGGTTTAATTTTTACGGTTTTTAGTGCCATTTTGCCACTAGTTACTCGACGCACTTCATAACCAAGGTCTAGTAATAAATTACTGAGTAGCTCTAAGTTTTCTGGTAGGTCATCTACTAATAAAATAGTGCCTTTACTATTAGGATGGATATGATAATTCATGGTCACTTATTTTTTTTTAATACAAGCGGTTCTACAAAATCAGCAATTTTTTCAAATTGAGACTGATGGACAAGTTTATTTAAAGATTGAATTAAATGGGTTTCTGTATCTGGTATTTCTTTTAATAATTCTCTAATTAGCTTCACATTAGCTTCTAAGGAAATTTCATATAATTTGACAATCCATTCATGATTCATTATTTTTAAATCTTCTGATTTTAGTGATTTCTCTAAATCATGGTCATTGACATTAACTTTAATTTCTTCATAAATATATTTAACACCTAAATGCTTAGACAGGGTTTCAAATATCATATACATTGTAAATGGTTTACGGAGAAAATCATCACAACCAGATGAACAGATAAGGGCTTTTTCCTCTTCTAAAACACTTGCAGTTAAAGCTATCACTGCTGTAGTGCTGCCTTTGATTTGGGCTTTAATATATTTAGTAGCTTCATAACCATCCATCACAGGCATTCTCATATCCATAAAAATCAGGTGCGGTTCCCATACTTCCCAAATAGCTATAGCTTCCTGACCATTACTAGCTGCTTGGACTTCAAAACCCAAAGGAACTAAAAGCTTAATTAGTAATTGACAATTAATCGATTTATCATCTACTACTAAAATTTTATAGGTTGGTTGTCCTGGTACTAGTCCTAAAACAGATTGATATTCTTGTGCAACTTGATTTTTAGATTGTTCTCCTAATTTAGCTTGAATAGAAAATGTAACAGTAGTACCTTTTCCTAACTCACTTTCCACCATAATGTCTCCACCCATCAATTGCACAAATTTGCGGCTAATCGCTAAACCCAAACCTGTCCCTTCCTGGCAATCTTTACCCGCTTGTGCTTGAGTAAAAACATCAAATATTTTTGGTATTTCTACAGCCGAAATACCTACTCCAGTATCACAAACTTGAAAATAAAGGTAAAAAACATCTGTTGTTTCTTGGTTTTGCAAAAACACATTTAGATTAATTTCACCAACCGATGTAAACTTGATAGCGTTGCTGAGTAAATTGATTAATACCTGCCGTAGTTTTACTTCATCTGTATAGATATAGCGCGGAATATTTTCATGATATTGAAAGATTAGCTTTAAGCCCGCATTTGTTGCCCGCAGATGCAACATATCTTCCAACTCATCCAACAACCTATATAAATCACAATTTTTCAAATTAATAGTAATTCTTCCGGCTTCAATTTTGGATAAATCAAGAATATTATTAATGAGGGTGAGTAAATATTCACCACTACGATAAATAACGCTGACATTTTCGTAATGGTCAAAATACAGGTTTTTTGAGCGTAACATCAATTGAGAAAAGCCAAGAATGGCATTCAGTGGAGAGCGTAACTCATGGCTCATATTAGCAATAAATGTACTTTTAGCTTGATTTGCAACCTCTGCTTTTTCTTTGGCAACTATTAATTCTGCTGTTCTTTCCTTAACTCGGTTTTCTAAAGTAGCAAAAGAGGATTGTAATTGCCCAGCCATACCTTGAAATGAATCAACAAAGGTAGCTAATTCAGAAATCACTTTTACGGGTAAGAGTTGACTGAGTTTTTCCCTATCTTCTTGTAGATATTTTTGCCAATTACCTTGCGCTAATGCTTGACTAGCTATATTTAATCTTTGAATTGGCTCAGTAATCCATTTTGCTGTCAGAATCCCAATTAATGTAGCGACTACGAGGGTGATTCCGCACAATAAAATTGTCAAGTTCATATTTGCCTGAATTTCTGCCATAAAGTCAGATTCAGGAATAACGATAATTGTCAGCCAATCTAACTTATCTTGATTATGTAATGGTAAAACCTTAACAAAGTAAGATTGATTATTTAAGGTCAACTTCATTTGTTTTCGTTGCTGAAAAATATGAAAATCAGCAAATTTATTTTTTAAATACTTGGTAGTTTCTTTAGTGATAAAATTACTACTATCAAGAGCATTGAGTCGGCGCTGATTCGGGTCTACATTTTTTGCCCAATTGTGAGGATTTGCTGGATCAATTACACCTTGACGAAAAGGTATTTCGCCGGTAGAAGTGCCAATCAGTAATCCGTTTTTTTCAATGACAAATGCTTGTCCAGTTTTGCCGATTTTCAAATTTTTCAGATAACTTCCGAGTTTAGATAGAGAAACAGAAGAACCAAGCACTCCTTGAAATGTCTGATTAGGAGCGTAGAAAGGCTCAAAATAAACAGCAACTAGAACAGGGTTATTTTCTTTGACTATTGCCACACTCAGTCGCCAGAGTGGGCCACCAGACTTTTTTGTTGCTTCATACCAAGGGTTGTTAGGAGGGTCTTTATGGGGGTCATAAGTGGTTAAACGCCTAATTAATTTGATGCGTTTACCTTGACTATCAGCTAAATAATTATCCCAATTATAGTTAGTAGATTTATCTCTCAAACGCACTACACGAGAACCATCATCCTGGGTTTGAATAATTAAAATCTCTTTTTGTTCATTGGCTATTGCTACTGAGTTAATTTCATGCACAATTTTTGACTGTTGCCAAAAATATTTTTCTAAGGTTGGTAAATCACGCCAGTTGATAATTCCCAGTTTCAGAATTGCCGCATTAGTTTTAACAACTTCCGTTGGATTATGCAAATAATTAACAAGATTTTGATTGATGCGATCGCCTACTTCTACCATCAAAGAATTAGCCATATTCTCTACTGCTTTCTGACCACTGCGGTAAGAAAGATAACCCACCAATCCCACTGCACCAACAATTTGCAGAACGAAGGGAAAGATTAAGACTAATCTCAAGTTTATTCGTCGATATTTTTGGGTCTTTTTGGTAGGATGGCTAATCATTATTTTTTGAGGGTGTTGTTATTATTAAAAGCTGTGCATAAATAAATTTATCAGCAACTAAATAGTGAAACATAGGTTTATTTGGCTTACAATTACATATTATGGGTGATTTGCCGAACATGACATAATCAGCATTATCATAAGTAATATTGTATCCTTTCCTTTTTCTCTTAAGAAAAATTTCCCCCCTTGCTCCAATCGCAAAGTATCCAAGTAATACCAGGGAATTACGAGCATCAGATATATTCAATTGCACTATTTTTAAAAGGTGGGGATGGAATACCATCTAAAGGCTTTGCATTAATCCTGCACCTTTCAATACTGTTTTTAACCAATTCTATCGACATTTCCGACAAAGATTTTACAGCGGAGAATTCCTACCTTTGAAATGTCCCTACCAGGGTTTCACTACCCACATTGATCGAAGATATCTAATACCTACGGTGAGGGCTGCTATTACTTCTCTGTAGCGCTGGACACAGGGAATTAGCTATAGCACTGTGTAGTAGTGCAATAAATAGTTTTTGTATATAACAATACTTCGTTAAGAATTGTTTAAAAGTAGCAACACTTAATCATACAGTTGGTAGTATCTCGTAGAGTTATGTAATCTATGTTTCTATGGATGAAATTTCTTCTAAGCTCGTAGCAATTTTCCAGAATGTCAATGAGTGGCTGAAGTTTGCAGAAGCTAAAAATGGTATCCTGCTGGCTTTTTCTGGTGCTGCTATTACTGCGACCATAACTATTTTAGCCACAGCGCAGAATATACCTAATTCATTAAAAATTGGTTTGTTATTAACAACTATTCTCCTTTGTATTTGTTCTTTAATCTGTGCGCTTTCTTTTCTGCCTAAAACAAATCTAGAGCGTGTTGTGTGGCTGCGAAATCGCCCCCCTAAGAACCCAGCTTATATAAAGAAGGATTCAGATAATTTTTGGTTCTTTGGACATTTACAGAAATATAATTCCATCGAACTACTCGATGCTTTGAATAAACACTATTTTGATAGTCAATTAAATACACCTTATAAAAAAGAATATGAAGATATTTCTGGGCAAATTACTGTTAACTCGGAAATTGCTTTTTTGAAATTTCAGATTTTTACTTATGCAATATATACTTTAATTGCTTCTATATTAGTAATTCCATTATCAATTTTGGTTAGTTTGATTATTTATCGAAATTTATAAGTAATCAGTAAATTGTTTATTTATATTATTGAAAATGACGCGAACTGGAACAATAGTTAGATTTGATTTTGTTGGTTCTAAAGGAGTTACTGATACAGTATACAATTATGCTAATATAGATGGAATCAAGGGTTTTACTGGTCAAATTAAAGAATTAAGGAATAAAGCATTACAAACAGTAAATGAGGAATATCAAGCAGATAAACTACAAAAAATAATTCTTAGAGAAGAAGGAGATGGTGCTTACCTGATTTTTGATAAAGTTGATGAGGCTCATCAATTTGCCCAATATTTACTTTGTAATGAAAAATTTTGGCCATTCCGCATTGGTGCTGCAACTGGAGAAATTACTCAAGATATAGGTGGAGAGTTAGTCGGAAACCCTATTGCTATTGCTCAGAGATTAGAAGCTTATGGAGCAGAAACTGGTTGTTTTTGTATTGATACAGCAACCTATAATGCCCTCTCCCCAGATTTGCAAAATAAGTATAGCCAAAAAACTGTTCAAGGCAAGAAATCGGATAATGAAAATATTCAAGCTTGGCATTGTCAAATGATTGCCAAGGATAATTTAAGATTTCCTAATCAACATAATACTAAAATATCTCCAGATACAGGTTTAAAAGTATTGCGTTATTTAGACTATAGACCCAATGAAGAATACTTCAAAAAAATAATTGATTTAAAAGAATCAGCATTTTTAGTCCAGGCTTCAAATGTCAAAATTCAAGATTGGTTAATCGAAAGATTAATTTATAATATACCTAATTCTCTTCATACTAATCCATATTTTATTAATTTTCAATCTTATGCTATAAGAGGTAATCTAGAAGATTTTTGGCAGGAATTTACAACTATTTCCACGGTTGAAAATCCTACTCAAGAGTCAATAATTGAAGATTTAGCTAACTTGTGTCAGAATAAACCTATAATTATTATCATGCGTCAATTAAACTTTTTAGACCAACCAACAATCAATATAATTTTAGATTTTTGGGAAAACTTAGTTCAGCAAGTACGTTCACTGGAAAATCGTAAAATTCAATCACGGCTGGTATTATTGATGGTAGTAGAACCGAAAGATTTTAAAAATAAATTCTGCACTCCAGAAAACAAATTTAATTTTATTAAACTAAGTGAAAACAAAGTTAGGAGAATAATTCAACAAAAAAATCCACAACCACAAGATGTTTTTTTACTTTCCTCTGTTGAGAAAATTTCATCAGATGATATACAGACTTGGTTGGAAAAAAATGAAGTGTTATCATGCCTAAATTTGAATGATAGTTATATAGATAAGCTGTTAAATAATATTATTCCCTGTTGGAGTGACATTCCTGAAAATGTATTAACTAATATTTGTGAGTCTATATTTACTTTTACTAACGGTCTTGCTGAAATTGAAGCCAAATGGAGATATTAAAATGAACAAACAACAAAAACCAAGGTATCAATACACAGGAGCAGAAAAATTCCAACCTCCTCAAAGTGTAACTAAAGACCCAGAAAAGCGAATATATTATCCTTATCTACCTAGCCCTGATTTAATAGAAGCAGTTAATTTAGCGATCGCACTAGAGCGACCATTATTATTGGAAGGAGAACCCGGTTGTGGTAAAACTCGCTTGGCTGGAGCAGTTGCTTATGAGTTTACCCAAAAGTATCTACAAGACCGGAAAAATGAACAGGGTCAACAAGAATGGTGGGATTATTATATTTGGAATATTAAATCTACAACTCGCGCTCGTGATGGGTTGTACACCTATGATGCTGTTGCTAGATTACGGGATGCCCAATTAATGGGAAATAACCCACGGGAATTAAAAGATTTTTTGGGAGAGAAAGAAACTGAAGAATTAAAGACACGATTACAGAAAAAGGAAAATTATCGGAAGTTTGGAAAATTAGGTCAAGCATTAAAGCCACACTCTCATCGTCCTATTTTATTAATTGATGAAATTGACAAAGCAGATAGTGATTTCGCCAATGATTTATTGCTTGAGTTAGAAGAATTGCGATTAGAAATTCCAGAAACTGGAGAGAAAATTCCTACTCCTGAGCATAAACCAATTATTTTTATTACCAGTAATCGAGAGAAACCTTTACCAGAACCTTTTCTCCGCCGATGTTTGTATTTCTTTGTAGAATTTCCCCAAGAGGATCAGTTACGGGAGATTATCAATAAACGGTTTGGCGAAGAAGTAAAAGATAAAAAATCACTGGTAGATCAAGCCATAGAAAGATTCTATGAAATCCGCAAACTCTTAGAAAAGGTTCCGGGAAGTAGACCACCAGGAACAAGTGAATTCCTAGAGTTTCTTACTGCTCTTTTAAATAAAGAAGATGTTAATAAAGCATCGAAGGATTTAGAGAATTTATCTAAACAATTACCGTTACTGGGAACACTTATCAAGACAAAACAGGATTTGGAGTTGTATCAGAAAAGCAAAAGCTAGAAATATAAATTTTATGAACAATTCTTCATCTGTTGTCCTCGATTCACTATTGTTAGATTTATTCCAAGAGTTGCGAAAAGCGGGAATGGCTCTAACACTAGAACAATATGAGTTATTGCGACAAGCAGTTACTCAGGGGTATGGATTAGGTGGATGGCAAGATATTAAAAGGGTGTGTCGGTTATTGTGGGTAAAACCATCTGCTGATTATGATGCCAATATTTTTGACCGTACCTTTGAACGTTACATAAAGCAGCATCATGATAAGATGCCTGTGCAGTCCTATGAATCAGTTCCACCAAAAACACAACTACCAAAAGATGAGCCTCCGCCTCAGATAAAGCCACCATCAAATCTGCCTCAAATTCCCCCCAGAAGGAGGATTCCATCAACGCAGAAACAAAGCGAAGTCAAAGTTCCAACTGCTGTTCAAACTGGAACTACACCAAAGCCTACCCCAGTCTCTACACCGTTTGAGGAGGCCAAAAAGGGAAAAAAATTTCATTTTCGACCTACAGATTTGCCCATTAAATTACATGATATCCAAGTAACTTGGCGGTTGCTACGACAAGTAAATCAAAGTGGATTGGAAAAAGAATTAGATATAGAAGCGACTATTAATAAAATTGAACAGGAAGGAATTTTTAGTGATGTAGTTATGCGTCCGTTACAAACTAGACGGACAGAACTTTTACTACTGATAGATGATAGTTCCGCAATGATACCTTTTTTTCCTGTTCTTCAACCCTTCATTCAAGCAATAACAGAAGCTAGAATTACACCTGCTAAAATCTATCGGTTTACTAATTATCCCGACGAATATCTTTATCACTGGAATCATCCAACCAAAGCCGAATCTCTGACTAACCTTTTACCAAAACTACATCGTAACCGCACCGTTGCCTTAATTTTCAGTGATGCTGGAGCCGCAACAGCCACCTATAGCCAAGAGCGAATTAAGGGAATATCGCAGTTTTTGACAGCATTAACCCCATGTATTCGCCAAATTATCTGGCTGAATCCTCTACCACCTATACGCTGGGAGCAAACCTCAGCCTGGACAATTGATGCTGTACTTAATGGCAAAATGTTACCCTACGAACCTGCCAGATTGCAAAGGGCAACACGAGAAAATTCCCAGGAGAGTAAAATTAAGACATGGCAGATGTATCCCCAAATCTAATGTCGCCTAAAAATAGAGACGATTTAGCAACTCGCCGCATTCGGGTTTTTGAAAGACGCTACGGAACGAATGCGCTGTATTTGGCCTACCATGCTGCTTTTCCCCTGACCCTCACTTCAGATTTACTCTATTGTTTACGTGAGAATTTTGTTCGTGATGTTCCCTGGTATGCAGTGGCAGATGTATTGCTCTCAGGATTATGCCAAACCGCAGGCTATGACCTGTATGAAATGGAAGGTAAAACAAGAGATGCCTTACTTCGCCAGTTATGCGATGAGTTTGGGGAACAGCGACTCAAAGAACTGGCTAATTTTATGTCTGAGTATATTGCCAGTCGTTTGCAGGCCAACAACGATAACCGGGTTTTAGTTTTGGGAGAACGCCCCGACTGGACAGCATTGGCGTACCTGAGTCCTGATGGACAAGAAGCAATTAACGCTATTAAACAAGAATTGCAACGGTTGACAAGCTCGGCAGATGGTAAAGAGCGTATCAAATGGGCAGCATTAGTAGAAAGTTATGCTGACCTATTATCAGAAAAAGGTTTTCAGCCATTGTTATTAGAATGGGCGCAACAAACACTCGATAATCAACCCATTCAGGATGAGGCTACCAAAATAGCCACACAGATGGGAATTACCCTACAACCTGTCAAGTTTCAAGTAGCAATCATTACTCAAGAAGATGAGCCTACAGAAGAGTTACAACCCTTTGACTTTGTAACAGTGACTGTTGATGCTCGTGGACAAGTTGTTAACAGAGAAAAACAACGAGGGTTTTATTTTGTAGAGTTGTTAGGTGATGACAACCAAGTAGACTTTGAGGAGTCAGAAAAACTCAAAGAAAAATTAATTTTATTAGAAGAGAAAGATAGACTAATAAAAGTTACACAAGAATTATCACAAAATTTAACATATCAACAAACTACTATTGATGAAAAAAAGACTTATTTCAATTTAATAAAAATTAATGAGCGAATTTCTGAAATAGATGAGACTTTAAAAAGGCTATCACCACAACAAACACAACAAATAAAACAGCAACAAAGAGCAAAACTTCAACGGCAGTTATTTTACTTATCCAAAGAAAAAAAGACATTGGAGCATAATTTTGTAAGCAATTTTATATATGAAAATTCTCATGTTGAAAGGTTTAGGATACAGGAAGATATATCATTAGAGATATCAAAGGTTGACGAAGAAATTTCTCAAATCGAAAAGGCTTTAGAAGAACTACCACTAACGCTACCAGTACCACTACAACAAACACAACAAAGAATTATAGGGCTAGAAATGGTAGCAATTCCCGGTGGTGAATTTGTCATGGGTTCTCCATCAAAGGAATTAGAACGCCGAAGTAGTGAAAGTCCACAACATACAGTAACAGTGCAGCCATTTTTTATGGGTAAATATCCAGTCACCCAAGCACAGTGGCAATTTGTAGCTCAGTTGCCCCAAGTGAATCGGGATTTAAATCCCGACCCATCTAATTTTAAAGGAGAAAATCGCCCTGTAGAGCAAGTTTCTTGGGATGATGCTGTTGAGTTTTGCCATCGCCTCTCTCAATATACAGGTAGACCCTACCGCCTTCCGAGTGAAGCTGAATGGGAATATGCCTGTCGAGCCGGAACAAAGACACCATTTCACTTTGGCGAGACAATTACAACTGATTTAGCTAATTATCGTGGTACAGATGATGAAAAAAATCAATGGTCAGGTTCTTATGGTCAAGGACCCAAAGGAATTTACAGACAAGAAACAACAGAAGTAGGGATTCTTAAAGTAGCTAATAACTTTGGATTGTATGATATGCACGGAAACGTATGGGAATGGTGTCAAGACCATTGGCATGAGAATTATAAAAGTGCGCCAACAGACGGAAGCGTATGGCTAGATGATAATAATCGTATACTGCGTGGTGGTTCTTGGTACACCAATCCTAGAAATTGCCGTTCGGCTTATCGCAGCAACAAGGATCTCGGCTCAACGGCATACTGCTTCGGGTTTCGTGTTGCATGTTCTCCTGCGTAAGCTTAATAGCTCTTTTTACTCTTTGCACTTTTTCTTTTCTACTCTTTTTAGCGGAGCAAAGCGGAGCGTTTAAAATTTTTTTTGCAAAATTACAAAAGCCAGTGATAATAAATGCCAAAAATAGTTATCAACCGGATACAGAAGACAGCAAAATGCTATGTAGAAGACTTGGGTAATGGAATTGAACTAGAAATGGTCTTGATTCCAAGAGGCAGCTTTATGATGGGTTCACCAGAAGATGAGCTAGAACGTCGTGACTCAGAAAGCCCTCAGCATTTAGTTAACATTCAGCTATGTTGTATGGGTAAATTTCCAGTCACTCAAGCACAATGGCAAGCAGTAGCCGCCATGCCGCAAGTTAACCGAGAACTTAACCCCAATCCTTCTAATTTTAAAGGTGCAAATCGCCCAGTTGAGCAAGTGTCTTGGTACGATGCAGTCGAGTTTTGCTCACGCCTTTCTCAACATACAGGTAGAAATTATCGTCTCCCCAGTGAAGCTGAATGGGAATATGCCTGTCGAGCCGGAACAACCACGCCATTTCACTTTGGCGAGACAATTACAACGGATTTGGCTAACTATGATGGTACAGACGGTGAAAATAATCAATGGTCAGGTTCTTATGGACAAGGCCCAAAAGGAGTTTATAGACAAGAAACAACAGAAGTAGGGAGTTTTGGAGTAGCCAATAACTTTGGCTTATACGATATGCACGGAAACGTCTGGGAATGGTGTCTTGACGATTGGCACAGTAATTATGAAGGAGCGCCTACAGATGGCAGTGCTTGGTTTAATAGTGATAAAAACCTTATTGACAAAACAGGACAAGCCATGCTGCGGGGCGGTTCTTGGTTCGGCAATCCTGAGATCTGCCGTTCCGCGTATCGCAACTACTACGGTCGCGATTCCCGTTACGACAACTATTTTGGTTTTCGTGTTGTGTGTGGGGTCGGAATAACGTATTAGTAGCTCTTTATATTTCTCAACATTTTACTGATTCGGTACTAATTATTCAACTGGATAATGGTGCCTTTCATCAAGCCAAACGTCTTCAAGTACCAGATAACATCATTTTATTATTTCAGCCTGCACATTCTCCCGAATTAAACCCAATTGAACAGGTTTGGCAATATCTTAAGCGCCGACTGCGTTGGTTACTACCCAAAAAACTTGATGATTTACGTACTGCTCTCTACGCTGAAATTGGGAAATTAACCAAACACATTATTGCATCTATTGCCCGAAGGCAATATATTTTGATGGCTTTATCTGTAGCTGGCTTTTAGAGAATTGGTATTAAATGTGCGTGATTTGAAACCCTTGTAGAGACGTTCCATGGAACGTCTCTACAATCTTTTCTGGAGAGGTCTATTGGTTTCACATGTTATATCAGGTTTCACCGCCAACTACCACTTCTTGAATGCGTAAACTTGGCCCACCACAACCTACAGGTAAGCCATTTTGTCCACCTTTGCCACAACCACCTGATTCATCCCAGTAAAAGTCATCACCAATGGCTTCGATATCTGCTAAGGTTTGAAAAACGTTACCTGAAAGTGTCACGTCTCGAACTGGTTCAGCGATTTTGCCGTTTCTAATCATCCAGGCTTCCCCAGCACTGAAGGTAAACATTTCGCCGTTGGTCATGCCTCCTAACCAATTACGGGCGTAAACTCCTTCTTTAATATCTGTAAATAAATCTGCAACTGGTGTTTTACCTCTTTCAATCCAGGTGTTCGTCATGCGAACGATGGGGGAAAAATGATAATTGAGGCAACGTGCGTTACCTGTGGGTGTTTCGTCTAATTTGCCAGCGGTTTCACGGGAATGTAGTCTGCCTACTAGCACTCCATCTTTGATTAATTGGGTAGTGGTGGCAGGAGTACCTTCATCGTCATAAAAATAGCTGCCACGATGACCTTCTGGTGCTGCCCCATCCCAAATTTGCAATTCTTCTGGGCCGAAACGTCGGCCGATGGTCATGACTTCTAATAAATCGGGGTTTTCATAGGCCATATCAGCTTCGGAAAGATGGCCAAATGCTTCATGGACAAATAAGCCGGTGAGAATGGGGTCAATAACTACGGTGTAGGTGTTGCCTTTAACTGGTGGTAAAGATAGGGCTGCTACTGCCCTTTGGGCTGCACTGGTAATTTGCTCATCTAAATTGGTTAAGTCTTCGTAGGCTTTGCGGGAACCTGTGGTTTCTCTGCCTGTTTGCACTGTGTCACCATTTCTGGCTGTGGCAGCGAAGCGCATTTCCATGTCTACCCAAGATTGTTCTATCAAGGTTCCTTCGGAGGAAGCAATGATAACTCGTTGGGTGCTGTCACCATAACGGACTGAGGTTGTGGTGATGCGGGGATCGAAACTTTTGAGTAGGTTAGTATAGCGATCGCACAATTCTTTTTTTTGTTGCAAAGATATTTGCCTTGGGTCAGTGCCTGTGAGGGGTAATTGGCAAATGGCTTGTACGGGGTCGATGGGTGCGAGGATGGTTTCTTCATCACCCACTAATCGTGCTGCTGCGATCGCTTCTTCTATCCTCTCACTAATTGTGGCTAGCTGGTTAAAACTGCTCAAACCCCAGCCACCCTTATAACAAGCGCGAATATGCCCACCAATCGATATACCTTCGCTGAGAGTCTCCACCTTATTGCCACGCAACACAATATCCGTGTCTTCTGCTTCCTCCAACCGAATCATCAAATAATCAACACGGGAAGCATAACGGGCAATGAGGTCAGTCAGTAAATTTTGAGCGTCAGCAAGTATATTTGGCATTTCTCGGTGAGAACCTAAATTGAGGATAATGTCAATCCCAGACGTACTTGTCAGCTACTTTCCAATAGCGGGAAAATCTTTTCAAGTCAATGTAACCATCATAATCAAAAAAAGGCTCCACTTCTAAAACTTCTAATTCTAAAGACCTCTCAACTTCCGTGCAAATATCATCAAATCGGGGACTGGGGCTATCAGTAGTAACTACTAAACTGGCATCATGTTCTTGAGCAAAAGTCAAAATTTCCTTAGCCACATCACCACGGCGAATTTCCACAGGTAACTCTAACAGGCATTCGTAAATAAAAGTGAGACGTTTAAAACTCAGTTGCCATGCTTCAATTAACGCCTCATCCCACACCCAAATAGCCGGGGTATTAGGATATTCTTGCAGTGCAGGGTTGTAGGGACTAAGACAGTCTCCATGTATCCAAATAATCGGTTTATTCATTCTAGAATTAATAATTGAACGCGGATAAACGCAGATGAACACAGATAATCATGAGCAATGGATTTCATATGCCCATCACTTCTCATTTGATTATTTTCGTCTTTTCCCTTTCTGCCAAGTTTGACTATTGGGCTGTTTTGTAAATTCTCCCTGGGGAAATAGACGCTTTTCTAATTCTGTATAACTGCCTTCAAAATCACAATTACCGTAAAGAGAACATTGACGACAATAAACACCTTTAGTGTATTTTTCTAAATTTTCTCTATTAAAAAAATAGGGTTTATGACTAAACGTACTAGCTACCCACTGCCAAGACATATTATTACTAGCGGGGTCTCCATCTAGCAAATGTTGTAGAAACCATTTCGCCCCAGCTTGCCATTGAATTTTGCGCCAATGAATAATATAAGCTGCTAACCACATTCGCATGTGATTATGTAAATAGCCTGTTGCTTTTAACTCATGGCTAAAGCTATCAATACACACTCTACCAGTTGTCCCAGCTTGAATATCTGAGGCTAACTCTGGTGCATAATCTTTCGCTTGATAACCTGTTTTATATTCTTCTTGGTCTTGCCAAATATTATTTCCTAGCTTGACATACAATCTCTGCCAATAGTCACGCCAAGCTAATTCATTAATTAATTTAGCAGCATCGTCTTTATTTTCAACCTGCTCAAGGATATAATCACGAATTTCCCGCAAACTTAAGACACCATAGCGAATATAAGGTGAAAGTTTAGTCACTGCACCTGTTAAAAAGTTACGAGTTTTACCATAGGTAACTGGGTCTACTTTTTGTAGTGCTTTTTGTGCTGCCTTTCTTCCTCCCACTATGGTGCTGATTTCTTCCCCTCGTTCCACTACTTGGGGAAATTGGCTGCGAAGATAAGTTACTAACTCATCGCGACTTTGAAAATCACGTAACATAGTTTTTCTACATTCCCACATTGGCAATACCTTCTACCAATTCTATGGGAAGTAGTGCGGGAATTTGTCCCATCCAGCCTAAATATTGTCGATAAATTGCTGTACTTTTTTGAGTAGGGGCTGATTTTCCATTTGCTTGGCTAAGTCTTGAGCATTGTCATAGCAAGAACGTGCTAATTTTTTGCGCTTGGTTGTGGCATAAAGATTACCCAGATTTAACCAAGCTGATATTTCTCCTAGCCCATCACCCAATTCTTGATAAATAGCGATCGCTTGTTTATAAAACTTGATCGCTTTATAGTTATTAGGAATCAAACTGTAGGTATAGCCAATATTATTCAGCGTTGCTGCTTCACCGGCTCTATCGTTTAATGTTTGACGTGCCAACAAAACCAGATGATAAAGTAGTAGTGCTTGCTTTGGTTTACCTAAATCGCAATAAGTAGAAGCCACATTATTTAATGTAATCGCCTCTCCTGACAAATTTTTGACAGCTTTTTGAATTGGTAACGCTTGTTGAAAATATTTCAGTGCTGTTTTAAATTTACCTTGCACACTATAAGCAAAGCCAATCCCATTTAATGTCACAGCTTCACCAGAAAAATCACCAATAAATTGACGCATATTCAAAATTTGGTGATGCAGTAATAAGGCTCTTTTCGGTTCTCCCAATTTAGTATATATCAGAGCCACTTCATTCAAACTAGAAATTTCACCTGGTATGTCTTCTAGTTTTCTCAAAATTTGCAGTGATTTTTCCAAATATTGTAAAGCAATGTCATATTTTGACAATCTGCTGTAGGTTGAACCTAAATTACTTAAAGCAATCGCTTCTCCTTGCTGATAGCCAAGTTCTACAGCGATATTAACTGCTTGATGAAAATAATCTAATGCTTTTTGAGGTTGACAGCAACTGAGGTAGGCTAACCCAAGATTATTTAAAGCATAGCCTTCTTTTGCTCGGTCAGGAATTGCCCTAGCTAAGTGCAAATTTTCCCTAGCAATTTGCAGATATTCCTGGAATTTACCTTGTTTATAGCAATAATTGGCGGCTTGAAAACTCTGTTCCCAATCTTTGAGTTGATTTAAAGGTTTTGTCATCTGCCCTCAGTTGCTCTATTCAAAAAGATAGGTCGCTCATTCCTGAGTAGATACATCTTGAGGAGGAAGTATCTCAAGTGTAACCAATTAGGAGTAGACCTTATTTTCTACCTTTAGGTATAAGACGTAAAGATAGAAATGTGGCAGCGATATTGACTTACTCAAAGATTATCGTTAGTCATCTAGTTAAAAGCTCACTATTTAAACTCTAGATTTTTGATTTTGTTCAATTTCCAGACATTTTAAATAATTGTCTAATTTACCGTATATATTTTCTCACTTTTTGCATGTATCCAGGTTATGGATAGCAGATAATTAGAGCATAAGAGACTTCCAGAAAATAAACTATGTCATCATCAATAATAATAATCATTCTCATGCAGATGCTGTCTTTTGTTTTTTTTGGAATAACTTATTCTCTGGAATTCCCTAAGTTCCTGATCCCCTCAGGCAGACTACTGAGTTGATTATTGCTGAGGTCGAGGGTTTGCAAATTGACCAGTAACTTACGAAACCCGCAACTCATAGGGGCAGGATAACCCCACCCCTCCAATTTGGCATAATTTATTTTTTGGAGTGCCCTAACAGGATGCTATCTAGCTACAGATTGGCATAGGCAAGAATTCCATCTATCTACTTTCCCCCTACATCGACGAAAATCTTTTACCCCAAAACCCAAAATTAGGGATGTGGTGAGTTAGGATCTACTCCAAAGCACCGTCATCATCGCATTTAAGGGGTATTACTCATCCAAAATCGAAAATTCAAAATCTAAAATTGTTATGAGTTGTACTATTGTCACATTTTCCAGTTAAAATAGTATATCTGTTCTAATAAACCCCCAAACCCAATTCTTCTTAAATCAATATATTTAGAGGCTCTAATGGCTATCAACACAGACACTGCGGGCAAGCAAAAAGCGCTAAATATGGTACTCAACCAAATTGAGCGTAGCTTTGGTAAGGGAGCGATTATGCGCCTGGGAGATGCTACTCGGATGCGGGTAGAAACCATTTCCACTGGGGCGCTAACCTTAGATTTAGCTTTGGGTGGTGGTTTACCAAAAGGGCGAGTCATCGAGATTTATGGCCCGGAAAGTTCTGGTAAAACTACAGTAGCACTCCATGCGATCGCTGAAGTTCAAAGAAATGGTGGTATTGCCGCCTTTGTAGACGCAGAACACGCCCTAGACCCTACCTATGCAGCCGCCTTGGGTGTAGATATTGAAAACCTCCTGGTTTCTCAGCCAGACACAGGTGAATCAGCCTTAGAAATTGTTGATCAATTAGTCCGTTCCGCCGCAGTTGATATTGTAGTCATAGACTCAGTAGCCGCCCTTGTACCCCGTGCAGAAATCGAAGGTGATATGGGTGATGCTCACGTTGGTTTGCAAGCCAGGTTAATGAGCCAAGCCTTACGTAAAATTACAGGTAACATTGGTAAATCTGGTTGCACCGTCATCTTTATCAACCAATTGCGGCAAAAGATTGGAGTCACCTATGGTAGTCCAGAAACCACCACTGGTGGTAACGCTTTGAAATTTTACGCATCTGTGCGTTTAGATATCCGTCGTATTCAAACCTTGAAAAAAGGTTCTGATGAATTTGGCAACCGTGTGAAAGTGAAGGTAGCTAAAAACAAAGTTGCACCACCCTTTAGAGTTGCTGAGTTTGATATTATCTTCGGTAAAGGCGTTTCTACTTTAGGTTGTTTAGTAGACCTCGCAGAAGAAACCGGAGTGTTGATTCGTAAAGGTGCTTGGTACAGCTATAACGGTGAAAACATTTCCCAAGGAAGAGATAACGCCATTAAGTATTTAGAAGAAAAGACCGAATTTGCTGACAAAATTAAAGACTTAGTGAGGGAAAAATTAGATAAAGGTGCAGTCGTTTCTGCTAATTCCGTAGCGAAGAATCAGGACGATGAGGAAGAAGAAGAAGTGGATTTAGAGGAAGAATAATCAGCAAATTGAATTAGGGAAATCTCATGAAAGTCTGAACCTGATGTGTAGTTCAGACTTTTTTATGAAGTTGATTTTAGTGTCAACCTATTTTTCTTCTACCACTTCAAAATCAAAGGTTGCTATCAACCGCTCATCGATATATACTTCTATTTGATGCTTGCCAACGGGATCTCCTGGTGCGATCGTCCAAAAGTTCTCAATTACACCATTTACAGGCGTTTGACTCCGTTTAGAAGTAGCTGTTTTCCCATCTTTTGAGATCGAAAAATCTTCACTAAACTCTGTACTCCAAGTCTCTGGGGCCTTTGGTAACCGCAGTACCTCCCGCCATTTCACCTCTCCTTGATATTTATCTAATTGAATTCGCCAGCCATAAACATATCCTTCTTGTAGCGGTACTTGAGTCGTGGGAATAAAATTTGCTTTGCCCCGATTAATTCTTTTAATTCCAAATTCAGCATTATTAACAATCACCTCTTGATCATTTTCTGCTTCAGAAGTTTCAGGAGGATTATCTGCCAAAACAATGCTACTATGATGGGAATCGGTAGTAGTAACTCCGCCAATTAAACACACCGTAGCCAATGCTACTCTAGCAACCAACATTTTCATAAACATCATTTCTCTATTAGATATTAGTATTTAATTTCGTGATTTATACCCTCATTCCGGGTTAACAAGTCAATTTAATTATCTAGTAAATTTGCATTCATATTATTAATATAGGGTGTGTTTATACCAATTCTGTATTAATCTGCGCTGCATTAGCAGCAGACTTTAGGATTGTGTATTAACCTAGATGATATGCTGTAGGCTAATATAACATCACTTCACAGAGAATTGGTATAAAAAAGTCAATTATTACACACCCTACATTGTACACCTGCTGACAGGTAATTATTTACGGCATCGCTACATCCTAATTGCTAACAAAAGTCATAGGCAAGTTTGAATTTTAGTCTTCGTCAAGTGCAGGGAATATTTCTTCAAACTGCCACAACTTATCTTTATTTTCGATAAACCAAATTCTCGTTTCTGGAATTAACTTATTCCAGATAACTTCGGCAGAAATATAAGGAGAAGTATATTGAAACTCTTCTCCAAGACACTTGAGATTATTCGCTACATTTTGCGGAATACCAAAACTTTCCCAATCAACTTTTAATCTTCTTCCAGAAATACCCCCGCTAGGATCAAAAATTAATTGAGATGCTCTGATTAGATCAGCAAAATGTTGTGGTTTAAGTCCAATAATCTCCTGAATCTGTAGTGATTTTTTAGGCTCTTGAGACATGTCACTGGAGTGATAAGGATAAATTTTGCGTAGAACTTAACGCCAGAGATTATCCCATTATTTTTAGTTTAGCGCAGAAAATCTCTGCCATCAGCCATCAAATAGCAATGGTCATCTTCACTAATAAGTATGACGACTTGTCTGTTGACACATTTTCATTATCAGATAAAGAATGGTGTGACTGTTTTTACATGTGTGTGTGAGCAAAAATGAATAAGTATATTTTTCTATTGCCAGTGTCTTTGCTAAATTTACTGGCATTTTCTCCTGTGTTTGCCGTTGAAGAAAATTCGCCAAAAAATAGTAATCAATCACAAAAAAACACGTTAGATATTCCCAATTTGAGTGAAAATTTCATACCTGTAACTAGGGCTGAGTTATTAACTCAACAGCCAAAAACAAATGATAATGAAAAAGAAACCGAGGCAGAAGGAAATACTACCATTACTGATGATGCAGATATTTTTCTTGAAGCTATTGGAGAGAAAGATTCTCTTCCTGAATCTACACCAACTTATGTCATTGAGAAGGAAGAGATTCAAAAGCAGGGAGCTAGTAGCGTTGCTGAAATTCTCAAAAGACTACCTGGTTTTGCCATTAATGATGTAGGCTATGGTGCAGATATTCATACGGGTACATACTACCGAGGAGCGTCTATTAATCAATCTGTATTTTTGATTAATGGCAGACCTATTAACAACAACATTAGCACTTATCACGGTAATACAGATTTAAATAGTATTCCTGTTGAATCTATCGAAAGAGTAGAATTATATAGTGGTGCAGCTTCTTCTTTATATGGTTCATCAGCCTTTGGTGGAATTGTCAACATCATTACTAAGCAAGGTGATGGTAAACCCAGATTCACAGGTACTGTTGAATTTGGATCACTCAGCTTAAATAATCAACAAGTTAGCTATGGTGGTAGTACCGATGCTGTTAAATATAACTTTAGCTTTGAAAGATATTTTGTCGATAATCGTTATCCTGTACCTGTAGGTGCTGCAAATCGCGACTCCCAAGGTTTTTTATTTAACGCGGATACAGCAACAAGTACATATTTTGGCAGTATTGCTGTTGATATTAATCCCAAAAATTCATTAAATTTAGATATCAAAACCTTGAGTAGTCGTCGAGGATTAATTTATTTTGGTTTTCCATTGCAAAAAGATAGATTAGACCATGATGGTTTGAATATTGGTTTGGCTTGGAAAACACAACTTGATGATAAAAGAAATTCTATTTTGACAACGACAATTGGTTATAATCAAGACTACTTTAGCACCTACGGCCCAACTGTTTTTCAGGGGACAGAATATTACCGCACAGCTATTTTAGATACAAAACAGTTTTCTGCTAGAGTAGACCATGAGTGGAAATTTAATCAAGATAATCGCTTACGCTGGGGAATAGATTTAAAAAATACAGATTTAAATGGTGACGTATTTAGTACCAGTCCTAATAGAGCTAATAATAATGAGCGAGAGGATAGAAGTGTAGTCAATACTGCATTATTTGCAGTCAATACTTGGAACATTAGCGATAAATTTTTAGTCGATTTAGGTGTAAGACAAACCTTTGATGGACAATTTGGCAACTATCTCAATCCTAGTGTAGGGATACGCTATGAAATTTCACCAACTATAGCTATTCGAGGTAGTTGGATAGGAGCACAGCGTAATCCAGGTTTAGACCAATTGTATGTGTATGATACAGTTCATGGTTGGGAACCAAACCCAGACTTAAAACCAGAAACTGGTTCAGCTTGGACTGCGGGAGTAGATATAAATTTATCTAGCAATTTGCAAGGGCAGTTTACTTATTTTGGTAGTAGTTTAGATAACCGACTAGGCATTATTAATGGTAGATGGGAAAATATTGGTTTAGTTGATACCAATGGTTTAGAAGCAGCGCTACAGTTGGAAATTAACCGAACATGGTCTACTTTTGTCAATTACACCTACACAGATGCAGAAATCAAAACAGGCACAGAAACGGGTTTGCAATTAGGATTAATACCTTATTCTTTACTACAAACTGGTATCGCTTATGAAAATGCCGGATGGCAAGCTAATTTGTATTTGACTTATAATAGTGGTTCTCGTCGCTCTCTCTACAATAAACCTGGTGACAAAAATACAGATTTTTCACCCAGTTTTGTAAATCTGGATTTTAGTGGACGTATTCCAGTCAGTAAAAATGTGGGATTGATGCTTCACTTAGAAAATTTGCTAGGTGAGCAATATGAGCGAGTCAATCGTATCTATAGTCCAGGTTTTACTTTTCGCTTAGGGTTAACAGCCAATATCTAATCAAAGGCAT
This sequence comes from Richelia sinica FACHB-800, assembly GCF_014698825.1. Taxonomy (GTDB): domain Bacteria; phylum Cyanobacteriota; class Cyanobacteriia; order Cyanobacteriales; family Nostocaceae; genus FACHB-800. Next base: position 27,083 of record NZ_JACJTT010000001.1, on the reverse strand, counting down.
AGAAATAAACTTGAGCTAAGAGATACTTGATAAAGTAAATCTTCAATTGGAGGGTGTATCATACAAAGCTTAACTCACCCTCTTTTCTGGTGCTTGACTGAAGCATCTCAGTAGGTGAGGTGTTAGTTTAATGCTGGCTACGACTATCTTTAGATGATAAGAATGATAAACTATAACTTGACAAATGAGTGTAACAATCAATAAATTTGGGGAAAATTTGATTTTTGCGTTTATAGTTATTGTTGTAGATGTGTTTGTGAAAAAATAATTGTATTCTTCACATTGCCTATATCTAAGGTCTCAAAGTAAATAATAATTCTCACCCGTTGTGCTTAAACTCAGCTAAAAAAATTATATTTTATGTATAAATTAAAATCTCAAGATTGGATTATACTGCAACAACAACTCATCCCTTATATATTTATCGCTCCTGCTTTATTAATTTTAACTTTAACTGTATTTTGGCCTGCTATACAGGCATTCTATTTAAGTTTTACCAGTTATCAAATTATTGGTGAATCTGCTCAATGGGTAGGTTTTAAAAACTTTTGGCGTTTGGCAAAGGATGAAGTGTTTTGGAAAACCTTAACTAACACATTCCTTTATTTAGTTTGCGTTGTCCCCATTTTGGTAATTGCACCTTTAGGGTTAGCAATATTAGTCAATCAAAAATTACGAGGGATGACTTGGTTTAGAACTGCATACTATGCACCAGTAGTAATTTCTATGGTTGTGGCAGGAATAGCTTGGAAATGGTTGTATGCAGAGAATGGTTTATTAAATCAAGTGCTAAAAACTATCGGTATTTCTCCTGAAGGTATACCATGGTTGACTAGCTCAAGTAAATTATTAGGTATAGTACCCATTTCTCTAGCTAGTGTCATGGCCGTGACTATTTGGAAAGGGTTAGGTTACTACATGGTCATTTATTTAGCAGGATTGCAATCTATTCCTAATGATATTTACGAAGCTGCTGCAATTGATGGTTCTGATGGCATTTATAAACATTTAGATATTACCTTACCTTTAATGCAACCTTACTTGGCCTTGGTGGCTGTTATTTCTTCTATTTCAGCGACTAAGGTATTTGAAGAGGTTTATATTATGACTCAAGGAGGCCCCCTTAACAGTTCTAAGACCATCGTTTATTATTTGTATGAACAAGCATTTGCTAACTTGGAAACTAGTTATGCTTGCTCTATTGGCTTAGTTTTATTTTTGATAATTGTGGGTTTATCAGTTTTACGTTTTTTAGTTGATCAACAACAGGGTAAGAATGTAGGCATTTAAAATGCTAAATGTATAGAGTCATCGAAGATTATTTACCTGAAGATAAAATTATGAAAAATATAATTGTTTTATCTGTTTGCTTGGCTAGTACGGTAATTGGTTTGCAGGCTGATGCTGTGGAAAAAACACTTAATACTCAAGATATGATTGTGTCGCAAAATTCACAAAATGAAGTTTTTATTGCACGAGGAACAGAACCTTTTTGGAATATCAACGTAAGTAGACGAGGTATTTTTTATACTGATATTAATGGGAAAAAGCTAAATTTCCCCTATGTAACACCATTGAAGGCTGAGGGTCGTTCTGCTGATTTGGTTCGAGTGTATAAGTTGAGAGGTAGAAATAATACTTTAATTATTACAAAAGTGAAAGAGTGTAGTGATGGAATGTCTGATCAAAAATATCCTTACGCTACTACTTTGATTTTGGGTAACCGAGTGTTGGAAGGTTGTGCTGAGAGAAAATAAATGCAATCAAGCAACCAAGCAAGACCAGAAATTAGGGATTTTGCAATAAATCTGATGTTTATTGGTAAACGAAAAAATGAATAAAGTACAGGATAATTAATTATTTTTTATAAATTAAAAACACAGAGCCAATTGGCCCAAAATTATCGACGTAAACTTTATTATTGTAATACAATCCAGGAGACATACCGCCATCAAATAAAAGTCCCTCTTCAATACGACCTAAACAATTTTTTCTGGCTATTCCTTCTAAAACATCATCAAATTGACTGGGTAGTAATTCTTTGTTGTTACTAGATATTTCTAAGCTAGAATTAGCTTTCATATCATTAACTAAAAGAATCACAAATCCTCGACTGGTAATTGCTGCCATTGAGCGATTAGTTGCTCCTTTGCAGGCAAATTCTCCCAAAGCTTTACAGATATCTTTAAATTGTCCATCAGTATAAAATCTCCCATTGCCACCGACTAAATTGTAATTGAGGTTATCGTTACCTCTTCTTCCTTTATCAATGGTTGCTATTCTTTGTCTTGGACTTCCTCCAGAAATACCAAAGGAGGAGCGTTTATTTTTAAATGCACCAGAATACTCAATACCTCGCGAGATATTTAACCCTTGGGGTTTATTATCAGTACCTATATAGTCAGCGTTAATGGCAGCAATGGGTTTTTTACCTGATAATGTTGAATTTTGATCAGTAATCAGGTCTCGAAATTGTTTAGGTATATAATCACGACGAAATTTACTTTTAGTATCTTTAGTATATATTTTATGACCTAAACCCACATTAACTTTAAAGTCTAATTGTGGTGACTTAGGGTTAAAAATAATCACATGATTAATGCCTTTAGCAAATCTTTCACCACGATTATTAGTTTTAAAAAATTCAATACTAAAATTGGGGTCTTGACCAGGACAATTGGTAACAGGTTTGGGTGCTGATTTAGCAACCATATCTTTACACCCAGAGATTAAGCCTGTAGAGATGAGCAAAATAGATAATAAAAATAATTTGTGGTCAGACATAGAATCAATAAAAAAAACCGCTACAGATAACTATAGCGGGGAAAAATGTAAATTGCAGTTATGGCGTAATGTGAAAGTTAAATTTTTAAGCAAACCATTCTAAAACGGCTTCTTCTTTGGTGTTGGTATTGCGAGATGGTGTTTCACGTTCAAATTTCATATGGATAGAACGGGTTTGTTCACCATCAGCTGCAACTGCCAAAATGGGATAGTCGATTAAACCATCTTGGAAGGACATTTGGAAGCGGAATGTACCATCTGAATTCAGTTTGATGGGACGACCACCAATGGTAACAGTTGCGTCTGGTTCGGTTGCACCGTAAACAATTAATTCTGCATCAGCAACTAACCAGAATTTGCGGGGACGTACTGGTACAGCAGAAGCTGAGAAACCAACTCCAGACATACCTACACCGGACATGTTGATTCCAGATGCGGTAGGAACTGCCCACATTCCGACTCCAGAGGGGAAAATGTAGGAACTGATTGCTTGTTCTGGACGGACGGAACCAGGTACATGCTGCATGGAACCAAAGATAGAACCAGCAACTCGTTGAGCTTCCGCAGATTCAGCTAAACCAAAGATTTGGTCATAGATGGGGTTGCTAGCAGTAGCACCTGTGGCGATTTTCTTGGCAGGAGGTACGAGTTCGTATAAGGTTTTGCCACGTAGGTCTTCTTCAAAGTCTACTGTGATGAAGACATCTTCAATCCAATCGGAAGGATACACTGGTGGAATGTGTACTCTGGCAGAACGAGCTAATACTAACCAACGCCCATCAACTGTACGATATCCGATATCTATAACATAATCGCGATCGCTCACGGGAATTGGCAAGTACCATTCTCTGGCTAGTTCATCCGCAGGATACTCTTGGATGCTATGGGGACTTTGATAGTCTAAGTCAATGTCAGTGACATCATAAATCCGTAGTGCTAATTGTTGTCCACCTTCACGACGGAGTTGTTCTTTATGGTCGTTAGGAATGTCCCAATAAGCATAAGCCCACTGAGGGTCACGCGGTAGCAGTACAACCCGGCTTTCACCGTAACCACCTGGTAAATCTGCCAGTCCTTCATCAACATCCGCAAGAGAACCACCAGTACGGTCTTCTTGACCTAGCTCAAACTTTGCTGCTTCCACGCTTTCCTGTGCCTCCAGTGAACGAGATGTACTGAGAGAAAATTTAGTTCGCTGGACTTCTTGAATTGATGCCAGCAATTGTGATTTACGCATTCGGCTATAGCGAGATATCCCATATTCACTGGCAACTTTACGTAGTTGTCGTAGTGTCATCTCCTCTAGCGGCGGGCGTTCTTTTGCCATTAATTTGGCCTCCAGTCGTTTTAACGGTCAATATCTTCTCTGGGTTATAAAATGTTTTATTGCATTTAAGACACCACAGATGAATTTGTTATTCCTGACTCCTGGTATTGCCCAGTTTTTAAGGTTGTTTAGTTCGTTTTTATTACTCCCTTGACATTCCTGTTCATGCTTGGTTGAGCAATGACCGAGGTTTACAGGAGCATTTTTTTATTTTGTTAAGTAAATATTAACCACTAAGTCTTTATCGGGATCAAGGGGTGCAAAGATGCTTTATCAACGATTTGACGTATTTACCGGCTCTTGCGGGATCAAAATGTCATGATATTCTGACATGTTCTATTTTTATTAGTACACAAAGTTATATTTTACTGACATACTGTTTGGTAGAGTTGAATGAAATGCCAAAAAGCCGATTGGGTAAACCTTTGAGAGATTTATAGCAGGTGACAGGTGACAGTGCTAGAAGCTTTTGGATATCTCAGTTTTAGCTGTAGTTAATGTCCTAACTGCTTTTTCTACGGCTATAGTCTAGGATAATATTGGATTAAAAATGTTTTAGCGATACTAATATATAGTACATTTGAATAGAAGCTAAAATAAAAACCCCCTAGCGGGGGGGGTCTGTCATTTATTTAGTGGAGTGAACAACTACTAATTCATACTCAGAGTCAACATAGTTATCCGCATAAAATGATCCCAATCACATTCACGAAGTGCTGAGAAATTTCAGTAGTTTCAATTAACATGGACTAGTTGCAGATTAAATTTTCAACAAATACATTTGTAGGTTTATTTATGGTGGCTTGAAAAATTTGTCTCCTTGATAAAAACCGGGAAAATTATAATTTTCAGTAAAAATGCGTAATTAAATCAAATTTATCTATTTGCTGAGGCTTTTATTTAATAATCTTAATTTTTCTGCTTGATATTCATACTTGCTAGTCATGAAGTAGCAAATGTACTGATAATAAAAAACCCCTGGAGGGGGTCTGTCATTTATTTAGTGGAATGAACAACTATTAATTCATTCTTAGAGTAAATAGAGTAATCCGAACAAAATGATCCAAATTACATCAACAAAGTGCCAATAAATTTCTGCGGCTTCAATGCCGAAACGTTTTTCACTGGTGTAGTGGCCAGGTTTAAGCGATCGCCACAACACTGCTAAAATTGCTAAAACCCCTATGGTCACGTGCAAACCGTGAAAACCAGTCAACACATAAAAGGCACTGGCAAACAAATTTGTTGTTAAACCAAATTCCAAATGGGTATATTCATAAACCTGACCCACCAAGAACACTGTACCCATTATCGCGGTCAGGGTTAACCAAACCCGCATCCCTTTCACATCATTCTTTTTAATTGCGGAGTCAGCATTGTGCATAACAAAGCTACTAGCAATCAAATTGGCTGTATTCACTCCTGGTAACAACAGTTCTAAATCTGGTGTGCCGGCTGGTGGCCACACAGGAATAGTGGAACGAAATGTTAGGTAAGCACCAAACAAACCCATAAAAATCATCCCTTCTGCCACCAGAAAGAAAATTAGCCCAAATAAGCGATGGTCTGGATGATCTGCATGGTGAGCAACAGTGGCTGTATGGTGATGATTGAGCGCAGTTTTTGCGGGGTCAATTGTCTGACTTTGCATGAATTTATGAATGGTAAGAGAACAGGAAATAGGGAACAGGGAAAAACTTTCATCAAATAGCCCACCTGTTACCTATGGACGCATTTAAACACCAGACTCAATTGTGGGATAGGGTTCGTCAGGCTTCACACTTAATACAGCATTGATATCAACATTTTGACTATGTGAGCCATAATCATAGGGGCCTGTAGTCAACACAGGGTCTGTATCAAAATTCTCAATGGCTGGTGGTGAGGTTGTCATCCACTCTAAGGTCAATGCTTGCCAAGGGTTATTACTAGCTTTTTGACCATATAACCAACTCCAAATGGCGTTAATGATAAATGGCAAGGTAGAAACTGCGAGAATATAAGCGCCGTAGGTGCAAATTTCATTCAAAAAGGTAAATTTGGGGTCATATTGAGCAACACGGCGATTCATCCCCATCATTCCCAATTTGTGCATGGGTAAGAAGCACATATTCAGACCCACAATAGTGAGAACAAAGTGAACCTTACCCCAAAACTCATTGAGCATCCTACCGGTCATTTTCGGGAACCAATGATAGATAGCGGCAAAAATGCCTAAAACGCTACCACCAAAAAGAACGTAGTGGAGATGAGCAACGACGAAGTAGGTATCGTGAACATGGATATCAAAGGGGACAGAGGCTAACATCACGCCACTAATCCCACCAATCACGAAAGTACCAACAAAACCCAGTGCAAATAGCATGGCGCTGTTGAATTGAATTTTGCCTCCCCACAAGGTTGCTAACCAGCTAAAAATTTTGATCCCTGTGGGTACAGCGATGATCATGGTAGTGATCATGAAAAACATCCGCAACCAGCCAGGAATACCACTGGTGAACATGTGGTGGGCCCAGACGATGAGTCCCAAAAAACTGATGGCTAGAGAAGAATAAGCGATCGCCTTATAACCGAAAATAGGCTTACGGGAGTGGACTGGGATCACCTCAGAAATTGCCCCGAAAAACGGCAAAATCATGATGTACACTGCCGGGTGGGAATAGAACCAGAACATATGCTGATAAACCACCGGGTCACCACCACCACTGGGATTAAAAAATGTTGTCCCCGCAATTAAATCAAAGGCCAACAAAATCAAACCTGCGGCTAACACAGGTGTAGAAAGTAAAACCAGGGCAGAAGTGGCCAACATTGCCCAACAAAATAAAGGCATTTGATGAAAGCCCATCCCTGGAATTCGCATTTTCAGGAGGGTAACAATAAAGTTAATCGCCCCCAAAATGGATGAAGTCCCCAACAAGAGGACACTCATAATCCAAATGCCCTCACCCACTTGACCTGTAACCAAACTCAAGGGAGGGTAGGAAGTCCAACCTGCATCTGGGGCATCACCTACAGCTAAACTGGCGATGAGCAACACACCTGCTGGAGGTATCATCCAAAATGCCACAGCATTCAACCGTGGAAATGCCATATCCTTGGCCCCAATCATCAAGGGGATCAAATAGTTAGCAAATCCTGCCCCGGCTGGCACAATCCACAGGAAAATCATGATTGTGGCGTGGAGTGTGAACAAGCTGTTATACACTTCAGGTGTGACAAAATCTACGTCTGGTGTGCGTAATTCTGTCCGTACCAAATCAGCTAACACACCACCAATACAGTAAAAGATAAAGGATGTTACCAGGTATTGAATGCCAATTACCTTATGGTCGGTGTTGAAAGTAAAGAATTCCCACCACTTTCGCACCCCTGATTCTGACCCAGAACTGGGAATGTTGGCAGTTTCTTGTAATTGTGCTTGAGTCATAAAAGTTTTTTATTTGTCATTTGTCATCAGGTGTTTGTCTTCACCATTGACTGTGCCAGAAAATTTTGGCGTTGAGGTTGTTCAAGTCTTCAAGCTGCATCAAAGGTGCAGTCATTTCCCATCATTAATGAATGTGCTGCAACATTTCTGGGTGAATGCCCATCTCCTTGGTATAGGGCGCGAGGAATTCTTCTGGTGACATATCTGCTGGGTTAACTGCCACCGCTTGATTCATTGTCTCTTGACTAGCGACAACTTGCTCTTGCATCCATTTGTTAAAAGCTTCTGGAGACTCTACCACTACCTGAGTTCTCATTGCACCATGGTAAGGGCCACACAGTTCAGCACAAATTAGGGCATAGTCACCAGCTGTTTTCGGTGTGAAACGCAATTCTGTTTGTCTACCGGGGATCGCATCTTGTTTGAGGCGAAACTCTGGCACCCAAAAGGCATGAATCACATCATTGGCTGTCATATTAATTTTCACTTCCCGACCGATGGGGAGGTGTAGTTCACCTGTACTTATACCAGTTTCTGGATAGGTAAATAGCCAAGCATATTGCAGTCCGGTGACATTCACAAGTAATTCTGGTGGTTTTCCTTGTTTGTCAGAACTTGCCCCTAAAGTAGGCGCTACACTACCTGCACCAGGCGCATCTCGCAATTGGGGAATTTGGTCAGCGTTGCGAACTGCTGCGGTTGCTGGGTCTTGCATCGCTGCATCGGACTTTTCTTGATTGAGGTTTGGTTGGGTACTGGGAGGAGTATCCGTTAAGGTGGCAGCAATAGCAGTTCCCGGCATGGCCATTGATTCTTGCATGATGGGTGGTTCATGCATGGCGTGGGGATCAAATCCACCGATTTCGTTGTAGACATCAAAGCTGTATACAGAAATTCCCAGGACGATAATTGCGGGTATGGCTGTCCAAAGTATTTCTAAAGGTACATTACCTTCTATGGGTGGCCCGTCTTGATTGTCTCCTGGGCGACGACGGTATTTAAAAACACAATAAATTAAAAACCCTTCTACTATCAAAAATATACCTGTAGAGACTGTCATCATTGTGTTGAACAGACCATCTACTAAGGTGGCTTCATCTGTGGCAGCAGTTGGTAACAGTCCATGATTTTGACCGTACCAGAGGCTGACTAACGTTAAGACGATGCCTATGAGTAATGTCCAGATTGAACTTGGAATTTTCACGGCTCAAGAAAAAGAATTTACTACGTTATCTTAACGTTGCTCACTTACTAAGGTAGTGCAGCATTGGGGAGATGATGGGCGATCGCATGAAATTTTTATTAATTTTTTCAGGTAATATCCTAATTTTGAGTAAAAGTGAGTTAGGCAGGATTGCCCTGAGCTTAAGACAATTAAAAACAAAAATTAGGTAAATTTTCCATAATTTTCGTTAATTGTTTTTTATTGATTATTTACATCTTAAAAAATGCCTAAATCTTACAGCGCGAAGTAACTCAAGTGAGCCAAAGTATAAGGGAAAGCTCATCTCTTCACCTCAACTGAATCAGTTAGGTTAGAGATAAGTTTGGTACTGAATCAAGATCGAAAATTTTCAGCAGCGCTCACAAAGGCGGGCAGAAGGTATCGTTAATGAACGAATTTGTCCTACAACCAGAAAATGAAACAGCCACCCAGCAACAGCCAAAAGATATGATTCGTCGCTTGGTGTGGAAGATGTGTATAGCTACGTTGATTTTGATGGCTATAGGCAGCGCCACCCGTGTGATGAATGCTGGACTTGCTTGTCCAGATTGGCCTTTATGCTATGGCGAATTAGTACCAGCCAAGCAAATGAATCTCCAAGTATTCTTGGAATGGTTTCACAGACTGGATGCAGCTTTAATTGGTATGAGTGCGATCGCACTTTGTGGTTTATCTTGGTGGCATCGTCGGTCCTTACCCAATTGGCTACCTTGGGCTTCTTCATTTGCCCTATTTTTAATCGTGTTCCAAGGTATTCTAGGGGGTCTCACTGTTACAGAATTACTCCGCTTTGATATTGTTACTGCCCATTTAGGAACAGCACTTTTATTTTTCACTACCCTTTTAATTATTGGCACTACACTCATTCCCTACCAGGGAACGGGAACAGTTGGAAAATTGCCTTGGGTGGGTTTAACGGCTGCTGTTTTGGTCTACCTACAAAGTCTCTTAGGTGCTTTAGTTGGTTCTCGTTGGGCTTTACATCAATGCTTTGCTGGGTATCAACTCTGTACCATGATGTACAGCCATATTTTTGGATTAGTTCCACCTACTGTCGCCACCCTAGCATTAGTATTCATCTCCTGGCGCACACCAGCACTGCATCCAGCTTTACGAAAAATAGCAAATCTAGCTGGTAGTTTGTTGCTTTTACAACTGGGATTGGGAGTTGCTACTTTCCGCTTACATTTACAAGTTGAACCTCTCACCGTGTCTCACCAGGCTATTGGTGCTACTTTGTTGGGAACTTTAGTAGTGTTCACAGTATTAGCATGGCGTGACCAGCTTGCTCATCGGGAAATGATGTTGGCAACAGGTGATAGGTGAAAGTATTCCTCCCTGCTTCCATAAACAATACAAATAGCTTTGACTCTACATATAGCAGGTGACAGTGCTAAAAGCCTTTGGGTATCTCAGTTTTTAGCTGTAGTTAATGTCCTAACTGCCTTGTATACAGCTAGACAAAGCTTTATGACTAATCTTGACGGGATGTGGTTGACAACCTCTTCTCAGATAGCTGTGTGGAGAAATTCTCCCATTAAACTGAGTCGGGGTTGCTGATAAGTTCTTGAAACATAAGGAAAGACATACAACATGATTGAGACTAACGTCTCTCGTCGTCACCACGAAACATTTTTCCAAGTTGTTCAAAGTTATTACCAGCTAACTAAGCCGCGTATTATTCCTTTGCTGCTAATTACTACTGCGGGTAGTATGTGGATAGCAGCTAAGGGACAAGTAGATCCTTGGCTGTTGATAGTAACAATGATTGGTGGCACTTTAGCAGCCGCTAGCGCCCAGACTATTAACTGTATCTACGACCGAGATATAGATTATGAAATGGAACGCACACGGCATCGGCCTATGCCTTCTGGTCGGATACAAGCACGGGACGCATTTATTTTCGCGATCGCTCTAGCAGTTGCTTCTTTTACCCTATTAACAGTATTTGCCAATCTTCTCTCCGCACTTTTAGCATTTTCTGGCATAGTTTTTTACGTTTTAGTCTATACCCATTGGTTGAAACGTCACAGCACTCAAAATATTGTGATTGGTGGTGCTGCGGGAGCAATTCCCGCTTTAGTGGGTTGGGCTGCGGTGACAGATACTTTAAGCTGGGCAGCTTGGCTAATTTTTGCCATTGTCTTTTTATGGACACCACCACACTTTTGGGCATTGGCTTTAATGATTCGGGATGACTACGCAAAGGTGGGTGTACCAATGTTACCTGTGATTGCAGGTGATAAAGCCACCGTTAGGCAAATTTGGTTTTATACAGTGATTACAGTCACAGCAACTGTGATGCTGTTCTATCCCTTACATGCTAGTGGCATTGTATATGTAGTAATTGCTATGACCTTGGGTGGAGTGTTTGTTCACAAGTCTTGGCGCTTATTACAAAATCCAGAGGATAAAACCATTGCAAGGGAATTATTCCTGTATTCCATCTCCTACATGATGCTGTTGTGTTTGGGGATGGTAATTGATAGTTTACCGATTACTCAACATCTCGTTAGTACAGTGCTGACTCAGTTGCACTTGGTTAGTTAGATCAAAGAGAGGGGGAGAGGGGGAGGTAAAAGAAGATTTCGTCCTTGTCCCCCTTGTCCTCCGTTTCCCCCCTGCCTCCTGCTATAAATACAAAAAAATTCCCGATGTCACTATCAGTAACAACGGGAATTTCAATCATTATTCATTAATTAATTATCTAGACGCTACTTGTGGTTCTGCCCACACTTGGGTAATCTTTTCTCCAAATGTTACTGGCTTATCTTCATCGCTAGATAAAGTGACGATTTTGCCATTGCTGGATACTTGGACTAGAGGCCAATCTTCTTCCCCTAGTTCACCCGCTTTAAACAATACGCTATCAGGTTGTTTTTGACTCCAGCCCAACAAAATCGCAATTTTTTCATGTTCATGCTGTTCTTCAGTGGGTGCGACGGTAACAGTGCGATGATTTTGCCGATCCCAGATGACTGCTGAATCTGTAGAATCAGCCGTGTTGAATATGCCCTCAAATTTACGTGCGAGGAAGCGATCGCCTTTTTCAGACCAACTAACGGGAACCAACACCCCTATCTTGCCATCCGTTTCTGTGACAACTTCTGAATTCCCTGCTCTGTTTAACAATGGGTCTTTCCCGGAAGATGTAGCAGCCATTACCCGCAACCGTTTAGATTGTACATCTTGTACAAACAAAATGCTGGTAACACGGCTGTTATACATTTCTGGCTTCACATCCAACTGTACTCGGCTATACACAGCATATTTTCCGTCAGGAGAAATCACCGGTATACTGCGATAGTAACGAACCCCAGAACCCTGTTTGTTACTAATGACTTCTTGAGTTGCCATAATCCATTTCCAAGGAATGGGATGAGGACTACCAAGAGGATCGTTTTGCACCATCTCTGTGTCTTTGGGTTGTCCTTCTACTTGGATCTCCGATGGTGATGGCTGTGGGTTGGTAATACTAGGATTGGTTTTAACAGTTGCTAATGCCCCATCTGCTAAACTGACATCTCCCAGCAAAGATTTAATTTTTGCTTCTTTTATTCTTTGAATTAAACTAACTTGATCTGCCGATAGTTGACCAGTAGGTGAGAGTTTAACTACTGCCACAACATCAGCTTCAGCCCCATCATTGCTAGACTGGTTATTTTCTTTGATTACCCCAGAATTAATTTTATCTGTTGGTAATACTTGTAACCCCCCAAATCTATCTTTGTTGATTAGCAAAGAATCTAATCTAGCAGCTAAGGCATTTATTTTAGTTGCATCAATTTCCCCGGTTTTAGCTGTATCTGCTACCTGAGACTTAGCTTCAGATTGTCCTGACTCAGAATTGGTTTTTCCTACCTGTGCTTGTTTTGCCAAGGTGGAGTGAACGGATAAACCTAGTAAGGGTGTAATTAGTATAAAAAAGACAACGTACTTGAAATATGGTTGTACGCGGAACCATCCTGACAGCAAAAGGGGTTTAAACATGTGTGGACTCTCTAGGGGGGCGGTTGCTGTGTGAGGGGCAAGGTTGATGCAGGAATGGAAAAAGTTATGACTATATGTATAACAACAAACTACATGCTAGATCGAGATAATTTCTGCAAATTTTGCATCGCTTTACAAAAGTTTTAGTATCATTATCTACACCTTTATAATTTTCAAAATTGTGTGATTTTTCATGAACGTATACGGAAATATTACCGATATTTTTCTATCAGTAATCAGAAAATACAGAGCATTTTTTTGCTCCTATGAACAATTTGCACAGATAGATTAACAATCGTGCCAAAAACGCCAATTTTATCTTTGGGTGACTAAAAAGTTTTACCCAAAAATTTATCTACCGAGGCTTTAAGTCCAGAATTTAACACCAGCTAAATCCCACGAGTTTCGCCTTGTCAATTCTCTGACCTAACGGTGCAGGCCCTGATCATTATAAAAAACCATTGTTCTTGAAAACTCTGGCGCTGCGGGTGCAGAATACATCATAATCAAAAATCTTGCTCTCATCTACCCAAAATCATAAAATTGCAAATCAGCTAGCATAGAATTCGCTTATGCAATTAAGATACTGACTTTTGGGTTGTTATCACAGAACTTTGAGAGTCATAGATACCTGCTTCACTTGCCAGGAGACATAGGCAAATGCTAAGTTACTCCAGCAGCAGATGCAGTTGATACTAGCTAATCTAATTGCTAGATCATTATAGTTTCTAATGGAACTTTTTGACTAACTGACAATGCCAATTTTACCACTAAATCAGCTAAAAGAGTCAGACTCTTAACGGTTGGTATTTCATGATTTATTGACTATTGGATTAAAGCAGTCGGTGTCACCGCAGTCAATTAAATTCACAAAATTAAATTTGGATAGTGATGAAAGTAGTATTTTTTGGTACGCCCCAATTTGCTGTACCCACTCTAGAAAAATTGCTAGAAAACCCTAATTTTGAAGTATTAGCAGTTGTTACCCAACCAGATAAACGCCGAGAAAGGGGGAATAAATTAACACCTTCTCCAGTCAAAAATTTAGCGATCACCCACCATCTCCCAGTTTGGCAACCAGAACGGATTAAGAAGGATACAGAAACTTTAACTGCTCTGGAACAGTTGCAAGCTGATGTGTTTGTCGTCGTGGCCTATGGACAAATTCTCTCCAAGAAAATTCTCGCTATGCCCAAATTAGGCTGTATTAATGTACATGGCTCGATTTTACCCCAGTACCGAGGTGCAGCCCCTATTCAATGGTGTCTATATAACGGAGAAAAGGAAACTGGCATCACCACCATGTTAATGGATGTGGGGATGGATACAGGCGATATGCTACTAAAAGCTGTGACACCAATTGAATTGGTGGATAATAGCCTGACCTTAGCGCAAAGACTGTCCACCATCGGTGCTGATTTATTGGTGGAAACATTGTGGCAATTAGAACGACAGGAAATTCAGCCTATTCCCCAAGACTCTGCGGTTGCTACCTATGCACCGTTAATTCAAAAACCAGACTACAATATCGATTGGTCAAAAAGCGCCATGCAATTACATAATCAAATTCGTGGCTTTTACCCTAACTGCCTGAGTAGTTTTCGTCATCAGTCCTTGAAGATAACTGCGACATTGCCCTTAGATGCTGAATCTATCCAGAAGTTGCCAGAATCGTTACAAACTGTCGTGAATAAAGTCCCTAATCTGTCTAGTTTATCTGGTCAACCTGGTGAAGTGGTGAGTGTTGTTAAAGGTATAGGTGCGATCGTTCAAACAGGAGCAGGTCTATTACTGTTGCAGGAAGTACAATTAGCAGGGAAGCGTCCTCAATCTGGATGGGATTTTGTCAATGGTACTCGGTTAGCAGTGGGGGAAGTTTTAGGGAATGGTTGAGATGAGGACAAAAACTAATCACCAATTCCCCATCCCTAAATTATTGCGGACTGTTTTGCTGGGAGTTTTCGTAATACCGACAAGATTCACAAGGGCCATTAGGGTTAACTGCACAGCGAATGATTTCTGACAGAGCATTATAGTCACAAGTCGCATCTCCAATTACCCAGCGTCCTGCGACTAAAGTTTTTTCAGAAGGACGTTTAGCAGACTGTACGTAAATAGCAATGTTATGCAACCGATAACGTCCAGCTTTAAATTGATAGCGGTGACGACGCTCTAATACAGCATAGGTTTTGCCTTGGAAATCCAGATAGTTTCCCGGTTGGGGTGTCCAATCCAGTTGTAATTTCCCCAGTGACTGGCGAGGGTTGGTTAAAATTACTTCAGTTGGTAGAGAGTCTGGCTCCATAAGTTTATGTTATCTGATTTACATTATAAAAATAGTATCGCAACACTTTACTTTAGTTGAGTAGTTGGGAATTCAGTAGCTTTCATCAACTGTGTACACCAGAATACATGAAAATAAAAGTTGATTGCATCTGCCACTTGTCAAGAGTTAATTAAAATTTTGTTCATGATCTATTTGCCAAAAATTCAACAGCTATGGCAAATGAGGATATAGATAGAAAGAAAATCAAATAGGAGTCCTATAGCAGGGGAAATTATGGTGAAAGCCACGCTGTCTAAGGCTTGAGGAATACGACTGCATGGTTTTCGAGTTTCGACTACGCTCAACTACCTCGTAGTCGAAATTCAGTACATCACAGGTAACTGTGCTAAAAGGCTTGATTGGGGTGATTGTGACTGCATCTCCTATGTCCACTTGAGTGCAGTCATACTGAAATTTTCGGACGAAACTTGACTGGAGATTGACGGAATATACCAAATACAGTTAATTTTTTTGCTAATTTGAGTAGATTAGTTGATTTTTATACAAAAAATTTGATCGGATTGGGATGGCAACTGGCCGCACAACGATTGCTACCAAGAGCCAATATATTAGACTAAACTTTAATAGATTTGAGATTTTGGTTAATTGCGATACTATAAATTGTTAATTTTTAGATGAAACACTAGGGTAACTATAGTTTTTCCAGTTTAGTAAAAACTTTATCCAGTATCATCAAAAAGTCAAAGATTTATGTGGTGTAAAGCGTAGGAGAGGAGTGAGTATAATGGATTTACGTAGCGATGCCCTGCAAATCCTCAAAGAAACTAGTCGCACTTTTTATATCCCCATTAGCATTTTACCCTCTGGGTTGCAGGAAGCCGTAACTTCAGCATACTTGTGTATGCGTGCCATTGATGAAATTGAAGACCATCCAGAATTGGATAATACTGCTAAAAGCGCCATCTTACGTAACATCAGCTTAACATTGCAAGCTGGGGTGGATGGTTTTGCTGTAGATGCCTTCTCGACAGGATTTACTGGCTACGAAAATATTTTACCAGAAGTCAGTTTGCGGGTGAGAGAATGGTCTATCTTAGCACCGGAAACAATCGCCCCACGGATATGGGATGCTACCGCAGCCATGGCAGATAGAATGGCATTTTGGGCAGAAAAGAATTGGCAAATTGATACAGAGTCAGACTTAGACCGTTATACATTTGGGGTAGCAGGTGCTGTTGGCTTGTTGTTGTCAGATTTGTGGACTTGGTATGATGGGACACAAACAAACCGTACCCAAGCGATCGCATTTGGTCGCGGTTTACAATCAGTCAATATCCTCCGTAATCACGATGAAGATTTAAAACGAGGAGTTGATTTCTTTCCCACAGGATGGAGTGCAGCCAAGTTACATGAATATGCACAGCGCAATTTAGCATTAGCTGATGCCTATACTAGTTCCTTACCTCCTGGGCCAGCTTTGCAATTTTGTCAAATTCCTCTCGCTTTGGCTCATGGTACTCTTGAGGCTTTGGCTAGTGGTAAGGAAAAACTCAGCCGTAGTGATGTGTATGCTCTCCTGCAAAATCTCATGGAGATAAATATCAAAGCAAGTTAGATTTGCCCATATCAATATCTTAGAGCCACAAGCAACTAGATGTTTTGGTGTTAGTTGTGCTGTCTTTGTTTAATTGGAGACAAATATTCTGGTTGCAAATTAGTGCAATAGTTTATAAATCAAGGCTTTTCATCCAAAATCTCAAATTGGTATTACCTATTGCCTAAATCTTTGTACGTGGGAGGAGATGTCTGTGAAAACAACTTTATTTCTAAGTCCACCTTCCTTTGATGGGTTTGATGGTGGTGCTGGTTCTCGATACCAAGCCAAGCGAGAGATTACCTCTTTTTGGTATCCTACTTGGTTGGCACAACCTGCGGCTTTAGTGCCTGGGAGTAAGCTAGTAGATGCACCACCCCATGGTCAAACTGTGGAGGATGTGTTGGCAATTGCTAAGGATTATGAATTAGTAATTATGCACACTAGCACACCTTCTTTAGCCAATGATGTGAAGTGTGCAGAAGCTATCAAGGCACAAAATCCCGGTGTGCAAATAGGGTTTGTGGGGGCCCATGTGGCGGTGTTACCGGAAGAAACTTTGCGGGATCATCCAGTTATAGATTTTGTCTGCCGCAATGAATTTGATTATACCTGTAAGGAATTGGCGGAAGGTAAACCTTGGGATGAAATCAAGGGCTTAAGCTATCGAGATAAATTAGGAAATATCCGTCATAACGAAGAACGTCCGTTAATTCATGACTGGGATGCAATGCCCAGCGTATTACCTGTTTATGCCCGTGATTTAGATATTCGTAAATATTTCATTGGCTATTTGCAGCACCCTTACATTTCCTTCTACACTGGGCGTGGTTGTCCTGCTAAATGTACTTTTTGCTTGTGGCCTCAAACTATTGGTGGACATCTTTATCGCCATAAAAGCCCAGATGCAGTGGGACGGGAGATGGAAGAGGCTAAAGCCTTGTTTGGGGACAAGGTACGGGAGTATATGTTTGATGATGACACATTCACCATCGACAAACATCGAGCGATCGCCATTAGCGAACACATGAAACGACTCAACCTCACCTGGAGTTGTAATGCGCGTGCTAATTTAGATTACGATACCTTGAAAACCTTGCGGGATAATGGCTTACGCTTGCTGTTAGTTGGGTTTGAATCGGGAAATCAAGACACTCTCAACCGCATCAAAAAAGGCATTAAATTGGAAGTGGCAAGGGAATTTATGAAAAACTGCCACAAGCTAGGTATTACGGTACATGGCACCTTCATCATTGGCTTACCGATTGAAACCAAAGAAACCGTAGAAGAAACTATCCGTTTTGCTTGTGAACTGAGTCCCCATACTATTCAAGTTTCCATTGCTGCACCTTATCCAGGTACAGAATTGTATGCACAGGCCCAAGAAAATGGTTGGTTTGCCAATGAATCTTTAGTTGCTAACTCTGGAATTCAAACTTCTACTTTGCAATATCCCACCCTTTCTAGTGCAGAAATTGAAGATGCTGTTGAGCAGATGTATCGCCGTTTTTACTTCCGTCCCAAAGCGATTATTCCTATTGTGCGGGAAATGATCACAGATAGACAGATGTTAGTTCGTCGTCTACGAGAAGGTGCAGAGTTCTTCTCCTATTTGAAAGAACGGCGCACTCAAGCCCAGTCTAAGCAAGTAGCTGCGGTATAAGTTGTGGAATGTAGGGTGTAGGGTAAGAATCTTCTCACCTTCTACCCCTGCTTCCCCCTATTAGCTGAAGCATAAATATAGCCGGAAGGAAGTTAGGATATTAACTAATACTAAAACTTACACAATGAAAGGTTTTGATCGCTTTCACCTGTCACCTGCTATATTTCGCCAGAAATCATAGAATATTCGAGAAATTAATAGCCTTGCCAAGGTTTAACCTCAAGTGTGCCTTTGGGCTGGAATGTCACTTGAAAATGGGCTAGTGGGTCTTTATTATTAGGTGCAGCAGCGTTAGAACCATAAATTGATTGGAACATCTGGGGAAGGGGTGTTTCCCGAAAATGATCAAAAGCAACTTGGTTTAGCGGTTCATAGTCAGCGATGATGCCATCTTTATTTACTGCTACTCGATATTTCAATTCTTTTGTAAATGTGGGAGTAATACTCCATCCTTGACGAATAGTATTATAAAGTTTTTGATTTAACTCTTTAACTACATTGCTATCAGCAATTTTTTCCCCTACTACTTCCGGTTTTTTAGCGTATCCTGCCCAAGGGCTAACTTCTAAGACTCCTTGCTTAGTAAAAACGACTCGAAATTGAGCAATAGGTTCGTTAGTAATACGCCGATTAGCAGGGTTATAAAGCAGACTTGGTAATGGGGTTTTGTTGACATCATCATTAGCTGATTGATTGACTGCTTTGTAACCGACAATGCTACCATCAGCTGCTACACCTAACCGGAAGATTAAATCATTTTCCCATTCAGAACGACCAGTCCAAGCTGGGTTGATTTGGTTATAAACTTGGCGATTTAAAGCCCGTAATTGGGAAGGGTCAGTAATTTCGGGGACGGATTTTAAAAGGGCTTGCAAATCTGTCAGGACGGGGGTAGCTGAGGCTATGGGTGAGGGGGTAGGAGAGGGTGAATCTGTTGGTGTAGGGGTGGGAGAAGGTGAATCTGTTGGTGTAGGGGTGGGAGAAGGTGCATCTGTTGGTGTAGCTGAAGCTATAGGTGTTGGTGTAGCGGTGACAGGACTACTAGTAGGTTGACTAGAGGTAGTTTGTTCCTGTGGTTTTGTATCTGGGGAACGGACTGGGGGTGCAGGAATTAAGCTGAAAGCAACTGCGGCTACTGCTAGACTGGAAACCCCCAAGGTTGCAGGTACTGCTTGCTTGAGTAAAACTTGGCTGGTTCCACTATAACGCCTAGTGACCGGTTGCAACTCTAATGATAACTCTGGCAATGTTTGAGTATCCGCAAAAAATTGATCTATGGCTTCTACTAAATCAAATAGTTGTAATGTGTTTAGTTCTATTTGAATTGGTGATTGTCGATTATTTTGATGAGATTCTACCTCTGGGGTGCTAGGTTCTGAATAAACTATTAATTTATGTCGATTACTACCAATTTTTTGCAGGGCTACCAACTCTGATTCCTGATTGTGAGCTTGGGGGTTGGGGACGCTACTTAAAAATTCTTGGGCATAGGCACTAACTGCCCGAATTAAACTCTCAAAAAACTTCCTGCCTCCAGAGATTGGTTGATCGGCACAAGATAAATGGCATTCTGCATTTACTAATATCGAAAGTTCTGGACGCAGTTCTTGAAATTGGGTGGTTTTTGTGACATTACTTAAGCCTTCTAACAGCAGGGTACAATTAGGTAAACTATATTTACGTTGAATATTCATATCACCTCAAAGCATTTAATGAATCTAGTTATCATAACTGTCACATAAATAAACAATCTTAGAATTTATGCACAGTAAAATTCCTTGTTATGGCAAACTTAATTTCATAAATTTTTGATGCGTCAGGGGACGCATCTCGTTTTACAGCGTAATTTACTTAACCCAGGAAAATGATTTTTTGATGAATAAAACCAACCTGCATATTGATTATTGTGGGCGTAAGTTATCACCTATATAATTTATGAGTTATAAATTTAAGGATATTTAATCTACTTCTCCATCAAACAGGCTAATCCAAAAGCGCTGCATTCCCGTAGTGCCGGTGCAAAATAGTAGTTTACCTAACAAATCTATAGCTAATTCATCTAGTTTGTCATCGGAATTTAAAGCAATTAGCCCTGAGCGTCTGGCATTCATACGACTTTTAAAATGTCTTCTAAATCGCTCTAGATAGTTACCTAAACGTAAGTTTTGCTCCAGGGGAATTTGCTTTTCATCCAGTTGTTGATATATGGTGAGTAGTTGGCGGATAACTACTGTTAAGCGTCTGGCTATATAGCAGGTAATGATGACTAAAGCCTTAGCTTCTAAGATGCTTAAAGGGCGACGAATATGCGCTCGACGGAGGGGGTTAGAACTTCGCATTCGCCATAAATTGACTCGGTCTTTAATGATGTTTTTGAGGTCTAATTCATCAGCGAATGCCAATATAGCTTCAGAACCACCTAGTTCTAATGCTTCTATTGCTAGTAACATCAAGTCAATTTGTACTGCGGTTCTGCGGGGACATCCATGTCCAGCGATCGCAGGATCTGGTAAAGTGTCCAAAATCATTGGCATGGCCTCGGACGCTGGACTGTTGAAAGCTTTGACATCGGCGGAAACATTCATTCTATAAAATACCCTATGCTATGCCAATAAAATCAGTAAAACAATTGAGAATTCAGAATTTATTCTTTAGGTTGGGTTAAAGTCTGAGTTATTGTCAATAGATGACGAAACAATGGCTTTAACCTCCAGCGTATGACATTATAGTGTACGATTTTTCAGGTATCTGGAGTTGAAGACGGAAGACAGTTATCAGATAACGCCTCAAGCTAGGCTGTATCAACTGTTTTGGTCAAAATCTGGTGTGGAATTTCCCAGTGCAAGAGTTTTGACTTAGACCTCTGACCCATTGTCTGTGACCTATTTCTAAATTTTGTCCTATGGATTTGAAAGCTTTAATTCGTGACATACCAGATTTCCCTAAGCCAGGAATTTTATTTCGGGATATTACTACTCTATTACGCGATCGCGATGGTTTACGCTACACAATTGACTTTTTAGCACAAAAGTGCATAGATTTGGATTTCCAGCCGGATTACGTTGTGGGGATGGAGTCTCGTGGTTTTATTTTTGGTGCCCCTTTGGCTTATAAGCTAGAGGCGGGTTTTGTGCCTGTGCGGAAGAAAGGCAAGTTACCAGCCGCAGTTCATCAGGTTGAATATGAACTAGAGTATGGTACAGATATGCTGGAAATGCACCAGGATGCTTTGCATGTGGGCAGCAGAGTGTTGATTGTCGATGATTTAATTGCTACTGGTGGCACTGCTAGCGCCACTGCACAGTTGTTAGAAAAGATTGGCTGTGAGTTGGTAGGCTTTGGGTTTATCATCGAGCTAGAAGATTTGCAGGGGCGAAAAAATCTACCAGATGTGCCGATCATATCCTTAGTCCAGTATTAGTCATTGGTGATTGGCGATTAGTCATGAAGTTTTCCAGAGGTGACAACTGATAAACTATGGCACATACAAAAATTTCCTTGGAGATGAGTCGAGATTGGCTAATTAGGCTAGTCACCAGCGACACTTTTATTTATGTGGTAAAACGCTTATTGCAGGCACTATTAACGATTTTTTTAGCATCTGCACTATCGTTTTTTATTATGAAACTGTCTCCAGGGGATTATGTGGATACCCTGCGGCAAAATCCGAAAATTTCTCCTGAACGCATCGAAGAAATTAGGAAGCAATTTGGTTTAGATAAATCTTGGCCGCAGCAGTTTTGGTTGTGGTTGAGGCAAATTGTCACCAAGGGTGATTTTGGTACTAGCTTTGTTTATCAGCGTTCCGTTGCGTCTCTATTGTGGGAACGGGTGCCAGCGACTTTATTATTAGCGATCGCTTCTTTAATTACAACCTGGTCTATTGCTATTCCCTTGGGCATTCTCGCAGCTGTTAAACAAAATCGCACTGTCGATAGGGTTTTACAAGTCATTAGCTACACTGGACAAGGCTTCCCCAGCTTTATCACTGCCCTATTTTTATTATTCTTAGCTCAAATTACTACCCCCTTGTTTCCCGTAGGGAATATGACCAGTATCAACCACGGTGAACTTACATGGTTGGGGAAAATTTTAGATATCGGTTGGCACATGATTTTACCGATTATTGCCTTGAGTATCACCAGTTTTGCTGGTTTGCAACGGATAACTCGTGGTGAATTATTGGATGTGCTGCGCCAAGATTACATTCAAACAGCCCGTGCTAAAGGTTTACCAGAAAATCGGGTGATTTTTGTTCATGCACTGCGGAATGCTATTAATCCCTTGATAACTTTATTGGGGTTTGAGTTAGCTAGTTTGTTAAGTGGTGCATTTATTACAGAAAACTTCTTTAACTGGCCGGGTTTGGGCAAGTTAACCCTACAAGCTGTGTTAGCCAAAGACCAGTATTTAGTTATGGCTAGCTTGGTGATGAGTGCGGTGTTGTTAATTGTGGGTAATTTAATTGCTGACTTGATGCTGAAGGCTGCTGACCCACGGATTAAACTGGAAGATTTAAATTAGTGGTATGGCGGGGTTTACAAGTAGACTGGTTGAGCGATTCAAGATGTTTAAATTAGTGGTAGGGGCAGGTTTACAAGTAGACTGGTTGAGCGATTCAAGATGTTTAAATTAGTGGTAGGGGCGGGTTTACAAGTAGCCTGGTTGAGCAATTCAAGATGTTTAAATTAGTGGTAGGGGCGGGTTTACAAGTAGCCTGGTTGAGCAATTCAAGATATTTAAATTAGTGGTAGGGGCGGGTTTACAAGTATCCTGGTTAAGCAATTCAAGATATTGATTAACCCGCCCCTACTTGTCCAAATTACAGACCCAACACCTTCAATACATCGCTAGCGTGGGTAGGAGTGTTGACATTAGCATCAACATGAGCAATTTTGCCTTCTGGGCTAATTACATAGGTGACACGCTTGGCATAACCACCACCATCAACATCGTAAGCTTTGATGATGCTTTTATCGGTGTCAGCTAAGAGGGGGAAATTCAGACTATATTTAGCTGTAAATGCTTGGTGAGCAGCTTCATCATCAGCACTAACTCCCAGCACTACTATGCCTTTACTTACATATTCATCTTTGGCATCGCGGAAACTGCAAGCTTGTTTGGTGCAGCCAGGGGTGTCATCTTTGGGGTAAAAGTAGAGAACTACTGTTTTACCAGCAAAATCAGAGAGGGAAACTGTATTACCGTTAGTGTCTTTGGTGGTAAATGCAGGTGCGACTGTACCAACTGCTAGAGCCATAATTCACCGTTCCTGTATGAGATTCTCTATGCACTTGAAATTTTACAATAATTTACAATATTTAGTAGAAGTTACAGTAATTAAGGTTTTTACTCCCTCTTACTCTTCCATCCCTCAACTCTAAACCTATGGCAGCCGTTAATTCTCAAAATTACAAACCCCTAGTCTATCCTAGTAAAACCTTAGCAAGAGCCGAGCGATCGCTCATTTGTTCTCCCTTCAAATTAGCTTTAGTAGTCACCATGACCAACCAAAGTATTTCCTTGGGAGCGATCGCCATGGACAATGGTATTCAGCATGGATATACTAAAAAACCCCTATCTGAGTTAGCCTGTGACCAGGCTTTAGGCTGGCTGATTGAAGTGGGTATATTGCGGCGAGAGGTGGACGGACAGGGGATTACAGATAGTTTTCGGCTCACTCCCCTTGGTTATCAATTAGTGGAAAAGTTTTCCAACCAAGAGTTACCTACACCCACATTAGGCGATCGCCTGGCAGATTTCATTACCCGTTGGTTTCGTCTACCCTTCTAAACCCACAATTGACGTTTACACCACATCAAGTCAAAATTTGACTTTTGATGAGTAGATTGCCATATTACTATTCAAACTTAAAATTCCCACGCCATGCTGTAGTCACGCAGCACGGTGAAATCAAGCAACCATTCAAAAATTTTGAAAAGCTGACCTCAAAGGCTTTTTCAACTGTGAACCATAAATAGTTAATATTAAATTCCCCACGGCGGTACTAAATCAAAGATGAAATCAATTATGGTAGTGGGAACCACATCCCACGCTGGAAAATCACTTATCAGCACCGCTATTTGCCGTATTCTCTCACGTCGAGGCTGGCGAGTAGCACCCTTTAAAGGTCAAAATATGGCTTTAAACGCCTACGTTACTGCCAGTGGTGGGGAAATGGGTTATGCACAGGCCGTGCAAGCTTGGGCCGCAGGGGTAACGCCTTGGGTAGAAATGAACCCGATTTTACTCAAGCCCCAAGGAGATATGACATCCCAAGTCATCCTCAGAGGTAAAGCGGTAGGAAAAGTCACTGCCGCAGATTACTATCAGCAATATTTCGAAATAGGCTGGCAAACTATTCAAGAATGTTTGCAACATTTATCAACAGATTTTGATGTCTTGGTGTGTGAAGGTGCTGGTAGTCCAGCAGAAATTAATCTCAAACACCGAGATTTAACTAATATGCGTGTGGCTAAACATTTGAATGCACCCACATTATTAGTAGTTGATATTGATAGGGGTGGTGCGTTTGCCCATGTAGTAGGAACTTTAGAGTTACTAGAACCAGAAGAAAGAGAATTAATTAAGGGAGTTGTTATCAACAAGTTCCGGGGACAACGTTCAATTCTCGAACCAGGAATTAAATGGTTAGAACAGCGGACTGGTATTCCTGTTGTCGGTGTGATTCCTTATTTAGAAACAATTTTCCCCGCTGAAGATTCCCTCGATTTACTAGAACGCAATTCTACCAAAATCCAAGCTGACTTAAATATAGCTGTCATCCGTTTACCAAGAATTGCCAATTTTACTGATTTTGACCCCCTAGAATCGGAACCCACAGTTTCAGTTAAATACATCCATCCTCGACAAGATTTAGGTCATCCAGACGCAGTAATTATCCCTGGTACAAAAACCACTATTGCTGACCTGTTACTGATGCAAAAAACTGGCATTGCCGAAGCCATTCAACATTATGCTGCTTCTGGAGGAACAGTATTAGGTATTTGCGGTGGCTTTCAAATGTTAGGTCAAACTATCGCTGATCCAGAAGGAATTGAGGGACAAGCTGGTAAATATCAAGGGTTCAATTTATTTCCCTTGAAAACCATCATTACAGGTCAGAAAATCGCCCGTCAACGGCAAGTTACATCTAATTATCCCCAAATGGGATTACCTGTAAATGGGTTTGAAATTCATCAAGGGCGATCGCGTGTAGAACAACTCATAGATAAACCATCCTGTCAACCCCTATTTGATGACCCTAGTCTGGGCTTAGTTGATAACTGTCAATCCATTTGGGGAACATATTTACACGGCATCTTTGATAATGGCCCTTGGCGACGCGCTTGGTTAAATCGCCTTCGTCAACAACGGGGTTTAAAATCCTTACCTACAGGGGTTGCTAACTACCGAGAACAGCGAGAACAAATGTTAGACCACTTAGGTAATGAAATTGAAAAACATTTAGACCTCACCCCATTTTTGTCTTAAGTCAGAGGTTTGATTGTCATCACACTGCTACAGTGACATGTATAAACTCAAGGATAGTTATGTTATTTTTTAAACATAACTTTTCACCACTTTAGTTATGCCGCGCAAAAAAACATTAGCATCTCCACCCCAGCCAGCCACACTGGCTCTCTCTGACTTACATATTTATCTAGATTCCCTGGAAAAAGAGCATCAATCTTTATTAAAACAAATTAAAAAAAAGCGCACAGAATTAAATAATTTTGTTGAACAAATGCGGTCTTTAGCTACAGAAATGTTCCACCGCATTAGTCCTAGTTTTGTCAAAATAGCAGAAATAGACCAAGAAATTCATGCCTTATTTAAAGAGATTTTTGCCAGTAGGAAATTTGGCAAGCAAACTCAGGAAAAGGTAGAAAAGGTTTATTTTAATCTCCAAGCATCAGGTATCATCACTAAAAAAATCCAAATTGAGGAAGATGATACAGAATTAGATGAAATGTTTGAAAATTTTAAATCTGATGATGACAATTTTCAATCAGAAAATACATATGGCTATCAACAGCGACAAGTAGGACGGGAAGAAGTGTCATCAGTCAGTAAACCTAAAACCGATGAATCCCGCAGAATTCGACAAACATTCTTAAAATTAGCAGAAATATTCCATCCTGATAAAGTGACGGACTCCGAAACCCAAATGTCCCACACTGAAATCATGAAAGAAATTAATAAAGCTTACCAAGAAGGAGACCTAGCAAGGTTATTAGAAATAGAAAAAAAATATGAATTAGGTGAAGAAATCGATAAAAATAGCGAAAGCGATTTAAGTCGTAAATGTCGAATTATAGAGCAGCAAAATGAAATTCTCAAAACTCAATACGAAAATCTCAAACGTGAACTGCGTTTAGCCAAAAATACTCCTGAAGGAGCAATGGTTTCTGACTATCGGAAAGCTGCTAAACAAAATATAGATGGGATTGGCTTAATGTTAAAAGCTGTTGAATCACAAGTTAAAATTATTGCTGGTATTCGCGATTTTGTCCAAGATTTCAAAGATAAAAAAATCACTATCAAAGAATTTTTAGCAGGGCCAGAATCACTCCGGGCTAGCAATGAAAGAATCGTAGAAGAGATGCTAGAAGATATGTTGTCCCAATTAGGTATAGATTTAGATATGGAATTTTAAACTCAAAGGGACAATATCAGAAATGTTGAATGTCGATACAAAACTTTACATCTTTAGATAGAGTAGCTCTAAAAAGCCTAAAATAGTCAACATAACATTATCTCCTCAAGCCAATGAACATAAC